>CAZDWZ010000006.1:116064-157324 GCA_964509425.1 uncultured Bdellovibrionales bacterium
CAGCTCACGAAGGACCCTCAGCGACTCGCGAGAACCGCAACACGGACCCGCTCGTCACCAGAGGAACAACTAAACCGATTTCTCCTCGGTCGCTATCTCGACTATTGCAGTGAAATGCTCGCGCTCACGGGAAAGATCGCGGCGCTTTATATCGATCGCTTTTCCGATCCGGTGGTGCTCACGACGGTGAATGAAATCGAAGCGCTCACGACCGGGCGTTCCCAAAAGATCTGGCAGAAATTGATTATTCTCGAATCATTACCGGACTAGGGAAGGTCTGATTAACTTTCTCCGGTGCTCTGTGGTTCAATTTAAAAAGATCAAAAAATGAACCACAGAGCACCGGAGCATCAGAGAAATATGAGACTTGATCAGAGCTTCCCCAGAGTAATTCTCAAAAGTTTTGTTCTTTTGAGAATCACTCTAGACGGGGCCCGGAGGGGCGACCAGAAAGCACAGAGCGGTTTTCGTTAGAGAAAGGAGCTGCGGCTTCCCAATATTCATTCGGACAAAAATTTCGAGAACCGCTCTAAGAACGCGCCGACACACATCAGGACGGTTCATCCTCCGCCGACAAGTCCGCCAACGACTCCTCCCACCAGCCCCGAGGAGGTCGTGGTAGTCGTTCCCGTCGTCACGCCGGTGGTTGTTCCAGTAGTGGTGGTGGTCGTCGTGCCTGAGGCGGTTCCGCCGGCGGTAACGGTACCGCTTCCTGAAACAAGTCCGGTTCCGGTGATACCACCGACAACACCGCCGACGACGCCTCCGACAAGACCTGATGAACCAGTCGTTGCGCCGGTCGTTGTTCCGCTGGTGGCGGTTGCGGTCGCGCCGGCAGTCGTCACTCCCCCGGTGCCCGATACGAGTCCTGTTCCGCTCACTGTTCCGGCAACTCCGCCGGCAACTCCACCGAGCAGTCCGGACGACCCGGAGATTCCGGTCGTGCCTGAGCCCGTCGCGGTTCCCGTGGTTGTTGTTCCCGAGCTTGAGCCGGAAGCTCCTGATCCGGACAATCCGGCGACTGTTCCCGAGCTTGAAACGAGTCCTGTTGATGCGACACCGCTCACTAATCCGGCGACAACGCCTGAAGATGAGCCGAGCAAACCAGAACTCGTGAGACTCGGTAAGCAGGAAGCGACGCAGACACAAATATCAAGGGTGATGCCCATCGGACCCGTGGCATTTGCCTGCATACATCCGTTGAAGTTCATTCCGGCTGGACATGTATTTGAACAGGACGAGCACATTCCACCGCATGACGCCGGGGCGCCAGACGATGAAGCGGTCGACCCGGTGCTCGAGCTTGTGGCGGTCGTTCCACTTCCGGTAGCGGTGCTGGAACTTCCTGTTCCGCCGGCTGTAAATCCTGATGATCCGCCCGAGGACGAGCCACCGCTGGAGCTGCTCCCGAGTGCTCCGAGCATACATTCGACGCCGCTCGCATAAGGCACGCCGATGATTTGTCCCGCTTCCGGGGAGTAGAGATAGTAACGGTTTCCGAGAGTTCTATTTCCTTTCCGGCAGCAGGCAACACCCATCATGTCCGTGTTCGAGATTGGAGTGAGCGACATCTGAGTGCAATCGCTTAACTGTATTCCGGGATACATCCCTTCGCATTCTGAACCGTGGCAGGTTTTGAGCGTCACCGATTCCGGCATTGACTGCACTGCCGTTACGGCATTTCGCAGGTCGGAGAGCGGATGAGTATTCCATGCGCGGGTTCGATACTCTTCGATGAGCGGGTAACAAATAGAGACAAGAATCGCCACTACGCCCACGCAAACCATGAGCTCGGCAAGCGTGAGCCCTGATTCATCGTGTATTCGGCTCGACGCCTTCGCCCGGATAGGGCGAGATGTGAGACCGCCTGAGAGGCCGCCGGCCTGAGGCGGACGAGGTGTTTGTTTGCAGACACGAGTAAACGCCAAGGGACTCGACCCGGATATTGATGAAGATAGAAATTGGAACCAATTGTTCACGTCTACTGCACTGCATCTTTTGGAGCTACCACAGCGAGTCGACAGAAGAGAATTTCTTTTTGAGTGATTATGGGGTCTTGAATTTGAGAATTCGGTGAGAATATCTCGAGCGCAAATTTAGAGCTGATGGAGATCATATGTCCGTTTTCCCGGTCGCAAAACGGATTGAATTATCGCGCGTCTTTACAGCACTCGGCCCACGGCGGCTGGGAGCGCGAAGCGAGCATCTCCCGCATTTCGTTCCATATATTGGCGGACGATTGGCTTCGGCACGATATGGTATCCGTTTACCGGCTCGAACTCCTGCTTTTCACCGGAGTCCGTGAGCACGACGTGGTACCCGTTGATGTCCGAGATTTCGAGGCAATCATCGATATCGAAGAGATCGTCTGTGTGAACGGTTTGCAGCCCGCGAAGCAGCTCCGCCTTTGCTCGTGTTTTTACGTCACGTTCATTCTCAGCAACAATGAAGGTGTTCGCGTGGGCCTCCGTGAATTGTCCTGGAATATACGCTCCGAGATTAACGAAATAGAGTCTCTTGGCACTCTCCACTTTTTCCCGCTGAAGTGAAATGCTGTGTCCGTCAACCGCGTGAATCTCCATCCAAGAATCGAGATGAAGCCCCTCCGGAGTTCCGAACCATTTATCCATCAACTGTCCGTACGTGTCTTCGATGGTTTCGCCGACGACGAATACAACATCGTGGAGCTCGGTGTTGCACTTCAATGCCCGACCGCCCAAATAAACGGCAAAAAGTTTCATATTCGATTCGTCCGTATGATTCGTCATCCGATTGCTACTCGTTGTTCGCCGCGTTCGCTTCCTACCTGCTGGCGCCAAAGTGCGTAGTATAGTCCGCGAAGGGTCAGGAGTTCCTGATGATTGCCCGATTCGACGATGCCGCCGTGTTCGAGAACGTAGATTCGATCGGCGTGCATGACCGTCGACAGCCGGTGCGCAATGAGGACGGTAATCCGCTGCTCGGTTTTCGAAATTCCGCGAATGGTATGTGAAATTTCTTCTTCGGTAATCGAGTCGAGGGCGGAGGTCGCCTCATCAAAGACAAGAAGAGCCGGCCTTCGAAGAAGCGCGCGGGCGATGGACAGCCGTTGACGCTCACCACCCGAGACTTTCACTCCGCCTTCTCCAATCAATGTTTCGATTCCCTTTTCTGCACGCTCGAGAAGCGGCCCGCATGCGGCCTTCTCCAGCGCGTCCAGACATTCGGCCTCGGTCGCGTCGGGTTTCACGAACCGGATGTTATCGCGAATCGTTCCCGCAAAAAGCTGTGTTTCCTGGGTGACAAGTCCGAGCTGGCCACGAAGCTCGTCGGGCTCGATGCTATTTGAAGAAATCCGGTTAAAACGAATCTCGCCGGATATCGGCTGATACAAACCGACCAGCAGCTTCACGAGTGTGCTCTTTCCAGACCCGGAGGGTCCGACGAACGCAATCGTCTCCCCCTTCCCGGCGGAAAACGAAATGTTGTTGAGCGAAGAGCGCGTTGCCGATGAGTAACGAAAATCTACGGAGTCAAAATCAATAGATTCCAATCGTCCGAGCGGAGATGGATTTTCAGGTCTCGGCTCTTTTGCTTGCTTTAGAATATTCCGGAAGTTCTGAAGCGACGCCTCCGTCTCGCGATAGAGGGCGATGATGGATCCGAGTTCTTGAAGCGGGCCGAACAAATAAAACGAATAAAAGTAGAGCGAGAAAAATTGCCCGAGCGTGATCTCCTGAATCGCAACCCAATACAGCATCAAAAACAGAATGCTGGTACGGACGAAATTAATTACGGTGCCTTGAACGAAACTCAAGGAGCGGACGTAGCGAACCTTTTGCAGTTCGAGCTTCAAAATTTCCGCCGTAGTGTTGTTTAATCTCGCAATCTCCTGCTCCGCGAGTCCGAGGCTTTTCACAAGCTCAATGTTTCTCAGTGACTCAGTCGTTGTCCCGAGGAGCGCCGTCGTCTGTCGCACAATCTTTTCTTGAACCGTCTTGATCCTGCGGCTGAGCCTCATGCTCACGAATGCGATAAGAGGAACCGTGAGCCCGAAAACGGGGACGATCATCCAGTGGACGCGGAACGAATAGATGATGACAAAGATGAAGCCGATCAGCGTCGTGTAGAGGGTGTTGATGACCGCCTGGATAAGTCGCTCGACATCCGTTCGGACCTTTTGAAGCCGTCCGAGCGTCTCTCCGCTCTGCTGATCCTCAAACACAGAATACGGAAGCTCGAGCGAGTGCGCGAGTCCGTCGCAATACATGTCGACACCGACTTTCTGCGTGATGACATTTACGTAGTAGTCCTGGATGTTCTTCGCGGTTCGCGAAACGAATGCCGTTCCCACCACACATCCAAGCAAAGTGCCCACGCCCCAGAGAAACTCTGAGAGAGAGTATTCCTTGTACTTCGACGCGTATCCGTCGATGATGTGACGAAAGATGAGGGGATCAAGAAGCGAGAAGACTTGGTTTATTGCCGCGAGGAGCAACGCCAATCCAATCAAGCGCCGATAACGAAGGAGATAGGGAAGCAAGGTAGACATCGGTGCAATCTAAGACAAAACCGAGACTTGGAGCAGCCCGTCGGTATTTACGACAAACCCCCTCGGAAACAACTCAAAAAAAGAAATTTCTCGAGCGAGTTTGTGCATCAAAACTCCAGAGAAGAAGTATCAGGCAAAATTACCGAACGAACCTCCGCCGCCGATGAAACGAACACTCTCCGCGTCCTTGCTCCTTGCTCTTGCCCTCGTTCCACCAGCATCGATGGCGGACACCGGCGACATGCTCGTCTCTTTCAGCACGAACGACAGTCTTCTTGCCATGCCGACAGAGACTTTCGCGATTGCCGCAAACTCGAAGGGCTGGGTGTCTCCGAGTGACGGCTTTCACCTGAGTGGATATTCCGCAATTCAAATTCGTGAGCTCCCCGAAGACGGAGATTTTGCAGAGCTTCGTGCGACGTTCCCCGAGCGCACGGACGGACAACTTCTCATTCATTTTCATCTCCTCGTCGCGAATCCGGATCAGGAGCTGAATGCCGTTCTCTCCGGGCCGCAGTTTTTCAATCTCGAAAAGGACGGCGCCTCGCTTTGGTTAAAAACCATGCGCGGACATCTGTGGAGTTGGTACGAAACTGCTCCGAAAAAACTCTTCAAACCCGAGCCATTCGTTTGGTATCAATTTGACGCCATCTACGACGGTGCGAAGGGCACAACACTGCTCCGAGTGCTTGAAAGCACGAGCGGCACTGAGGTTGTCGCACCAGTGGTTCTGCGAAATGCTTCAGGGCTTACGGCATCGAAAGTTAGTAATTTTTCGTTTACCGGTGATTTTCGGGACGAAGAATCTGCGTCGCTGTTCGTCGATGATCTTCAAATACAATCGGGAACTTTCGAGAGCCTTCCGGCTTACGCTGCACCAGAAAGTCGCAAATCGTTCTCGGATGCCTGGCAGGAAATCCGAAAATATCTCCGGTCCAACCTCCGTTGCATTCCTCCGCGAAAACTAGCGGATCTCGGAATCGCGGCCGTGGAAGCTCCGAAGCTGCGCGGTGAATCTCTTCAACGGATTGAAAACGCATTGTTTAATTCCGATTCCGGTGCCGAGTTCGAGCGCGGACTTCCACGGGCCATCTCGAGCTGGAAACTCGGATGCGAACGATTGCGAACGAAGGATACACAAGGTGCGTTGGATGATCTTCGGATAGTTCGCGAGAATAATCCGGATGCAAAAACGTTTGAAATCTCTCTCTCTCTCGCCTACGCGGCCGCAGGAAAAACATCCCTTGCTGAGCAGAGTCTGGTGGCCTTTTCTTCGGGATGGCTCGATGACATTCGGTTCGCCGCGGCGCTTGCTGCGATTTCAGTCCAAAGCGGGAAGAAGTTCGACGAGATGTCGCTCCTCACTCCGCCGTCCTCGGAAATGACCACCGCCGAAGAGAAATTCGCCTTTGCAGAACTGCTTCAGATTGATCGCGAGCGAGGCACGATTTCCCGGATCGTGGAAGAGCTGCCCGCCGCCTGGAGTCGATTCGAGCAGGAAGTCCTCAATCGCGAAGAATATTTCTACTCCTTGCTCTGGAATGAGAAGTACGAAGAAGCGAAGGTTTTTGCCGATAAGCTCGCAGAGGCGCAGCCGTATCGGAAATCGGAATGGCTGGAGATGGCCGGCGACGCCTGTCTTCTCTTAGACGGTTATAAAGAGGCAGAACGGCGATATTCCGAAGCGATTGTTGTTGCCAAAAACTTTGCGGACGCAAGAATATACGGAAAGCTTGCCGATATCGCATGGGCAACGCGGGACTTCAAAGCAGAATCGAAACTTCGAAGAAAGGCGTTCCGGCGATTGGCCTTCTAGGCTCAGTTCAAATCGCACAGGTATTCGTCTGTGGCGACCGGGCCGAGATTTGCCGACACGGCGGGCGTCAAAGTTTCGTTAATCTCCAGCATTAATTTCCAGCAGTGGATAATTTGCAGAATACTCGCTCCTCGACGCTCACCTATTTCCTCCTCGCGAGCTTTATTCTTTTTCTGAATATCGCCCGACTTCCAACGTTTTTCGCTCATCCGATCTTTTACGCCGAGGACGGACATTTTCTGTTCATCAACAGCGTTGAACTCGGTTGGAATGCTTTATTCAAGCCCATGGTCGGCTCGCCGTTTTTGGTTGCTCGATTTTTCAGCATCGTGCTGTTGAAGTGTCAGGTGCCGATCTATTGGATGCCGGCGGCGTATGCTCTCGTGGGCGGTGTAATCTCCAGTCTCTGCTACGCTTGGCTGTTCCGACCGGGCTTTCGCTGGATTCTCCCAAGCGACGGGGGCCGAGCTTTGTTGGCGATAGCGCTCTCGCTGTTACCGGGAAATGATGAGATCTTTTTCCCGCTCTGCTCGTTGTATTACCGATTCGGCGTGCTCCTTATTTTGCTTCTCTTGGAGGCAAACGAGAGCGGCGAATGGAGAATGAGCTGGAAACGCGCATTAGGGATTTCCTTCCTCTGGTTCTCGATGGGTCAGGGAATCATCTTTGTCCCGGCGCTGCTGCTCCTCTATTTTTTCTCGCGGCAGAAGACCTATCTCTTCGCTCTCTCGACGCTCTTTTTCGCCGCACTCTGGAATGCATCACACACAGTCGAGACCGGATTCTTCGGAATGCCGGGGGCGACTTTCGGTGACTCCATCGGAATGCTCCTCAAAGTTTTTGTGGAAAACCTCTTTCTCCGATTTTGGGTGCTTCCGGTATTCGGATCATGGGTGAGCGAATTCCTCATCGCAGGGTCAGATGTGTGGTTTGCTGGGTGCATTATTTTTTCGGTGCCGGTCATTCTCTGGATATTCTTGAAGATGCCGAGACCACCCCGAAAGGAGATACTTGCATTTCTGTTTCTCATCTTGTGCGTGCTTGGTGGAATTCTCCTCAGCGTGATCGTTCGGCCATGGGGATATCAGTTTTATTCCCGGCCCGGATTTCATCTCTCGGCGCGCTTTAGCGTAGTTCCCGGGGCTCTTTGTCTCCTTTTCTACACGTTTCTTTGCTGTGCGCCGAAATCACCGTTTTTCCGATGGACCAGCCGTTTCCGCTACTTATACCTTGCGCTGCTCGTCTTCCATCTGCTTCACGATTCCCCATTTCAACCCGTGGAGAGGTGGATCGAAAAGGAAGAACGCTGGGCGAATCTGAGCGAAGGCATTGAAAGGACTTTGCAATCCAAACGCGCAGGCGAGCTTTCCGAAGCAGTAAAATTCGAAAGTATTCCACTGAGACCAAGGGGCTGGTACAGCCAAGACAATGTTCTCACAATCTCTCCCTGATCCGACTCGAGGTCTGGCCCACGCTTGATTCACCGCCTGCTTCGCTCTATGGTCACCCACCTCTCACCGGCTCACTTCTTCCAATTCGGTTCGGGTAGTAGACAATCCGCCCTCTCGCAGTGAAGTCAAAGCGCACTCCGCTTTCGTGCTCCTCGGGGAGAGGGAATTCCAGAGGTTTGAAACCTTAAAGAACACCCTCTCCAAAACTTGAACCCCTTGTCTCTGTTCACCGGGCGATCAAGCCTAGGGAGGACTCTCTGATGGCGGACAACATTGTCGCGCTTCCGAGGTCGAGCAATCAGGCGCTCGGCATCGCGAAGTACGCGGTCCAGTTCTTGCGCGGCGAAGGCGGACCGGCGGGTGATCCGTCGCCCGGCGTGCTCGCGCGCACCCAGATGTTCTACACTGACGCCCAACTCTGCGGCATCTCGGCTCTCGCGCTCGGCGCGAACGCACCCAACCGGCTCTGGCACATGGCGCAAACGAAGCGCGTGGTTCAGGGCGTGAAGGGCGTCCCCCTGATCGGCGGGACCGGACTGTACCAGCCCGAATGGGCGGCGCTGGTGAACGGGGCCGCGGTTCGCGAGTGGGACGCGAACGGCACCAGCTTCGCGTATTTTCCCAAGCTCGGCCTCGTAAAGGGCGAGTTCGGCCACAACGACTGGTACGGGCTCGCCATCGCGGCGGCCCAGCTCACCGGGCAAGGCGGCAAGGACGCGCTCCGCGGCATGGTGCTCCACGACCAGATCCGGGTCATCCTCGGCGGCGCGTTCGCGCTGAAGGACTACCGGATCGATCACGTCCTCCACGGCGGGATCGCGTCTGCGGCGGTGTGGGGAGCGATGACGGGAGCGACGCCCGAGCAGATCGAGATGGGCATCGGCGCGTTCGTCGCCCATCACGTTCCGTTCCGTGCGATCCGCGCCGGGCACCACCTCAGCGACTCCAAAGGTGCGTCGGCCGGCATCACGATGAAGGCGGCGATCGAGGCGATGGACATGTGCGCGAACGGCTTCATCGGCCCGCGCGACATCTTCCGGAACCCGCTCGCGCTGTTCCGGCTCATGGAAGGTCCGGGTCAGTACTTCGCTCGCATCGGCAGCCCGGTGACGCCGAACATCACCACCGAGGACGCCTCGCCGTTCGATCTCTACTTCGCGCTCGCGGGGGACGAGTTCGCGATCCAAGGCATGCACACCAAACTGGGCTTGTATGAGCATCAGTCGGCGAGCGCGATTCAGGCGCTCATCGACCTGCTCACCGCAAACCCGCACCTGCTGAACGACATCGAAGGAGGGAAGTTCAAGAAGATCGTGATCAAGGCGTACCGCGACGCCTTCAACATCATCGGGGATCCGGCGAAGCGGGACCCCCACAATCGGCAAAGTGCCGATCACTCGATGTGCTACATCATCGCCACGCTGATCCGGAAGGCCCTCGAGACCAAGCGGGTCGGCTGGAAGGAACTGATGTTGGTCCCGGAGGACTACGCGCAGGCTGCGCTCTTCAACCCGGTGACCCGGCGGCTCATGTCGCTGATCCACTTCGAGTGGGGCGGCCCGACGTTCGACGCCGGGTATCCCGAAGGCATCCCGACGTCGATGGACATCACGGACTTGGACGACCGCGTCTTCTCGTCCGGCCTCGTCATGTTCCCGGGCGGTCACGCGGCAAACCACCGCGCTCCGAACCCGGTGGCCTTCGACGAGGTCGTCCGGCACAAGTGGCAGACGCTCGGCGCGCTCGCCGTCGCCGATCCGTCGTCGCTCGTGAACCGCTACATGTCCGTCGGCACGATGAGTCACGCGGACCTGCTGGCCATCGACCAACTCCCGTTTGCGATCGGCGAAGCCACCGCGATCTGATCGGACTCCTATAACCCACGAACGAAAGGAGGCAACTCCCAAACACACTGGGCGGGAGAGCAAGGTTTTACCGAAAGGTACCTTCGCTCTCCCCCTCAGCGTCTACTCTTATCGATCGAAAAAATGCGTCCCAACGTTGGCGTTTAGTCCTCAGGCTTTTCGCCATCGGGAGCCATTTTTACGAAACGCGGCAGAAACCGCCCGAGAACTCGAACGAGCGATGACTGCGATCGCATGACTTCTTCGATGTCTTTATAGGCCTGCGGAGCTTCATCGAGCCCGGCCGAGAGAAGCTCGACGCCGTTGTCGTTCAACATTTTTTTCATCTCATGTCGCGTAATCGAATTCACCGCGCGCTTTCGAGACATTCTTCTTCCCGCGCCGTGAGACGCGGAGCTGAGAGAATCTGCATGACCGAGGCCCTCGACGAGAAATCCGGGCGCGGCCATCGTTCCCGGTATGTATCCCTTCACCCCAACACCCGCCGGAGTCGCGCCTTTCCGGTGGACGATGAGTTCCTGTCCGTCATGAACTTCCTTCCATGCGAAGTTGTGGTGGTTTTCAACATACTCCAGCGTTTTTGCACCGATGGCCCTCGTCACGCCGCGATGGATCAGATGGTGATTGGCAGACGCGTATTTCCCCATCAGCTCCATTGCTTCCCAATACTCGGCACCCTCGCCATCCATTGGTAACCACGCCAGATGTTTCAGCTCTCGTGGCAAATTGCGGTGCATTTTTTGTGCGAGCTTGGAATAGTGATCGGCCACCATCGCGCCTGAGCCACGAGAGCCGCTGTGCGAAACAAGAGCGAGATACTTTCCGGTGTCGAGCTCGCCGAGCGGCTCGAAGAGCTCAATCTCTCCCCATTCAACAAAATGATTTCCGGAGCCGCTCGTGCCGAGCTGCGCCCACGCTTTGTCTTTTAAGTTTCGCGTGACGGGATTCTTCGACCAGTCTTCATCCATAACCTCGTGCTGCTTCCTCTCCCGGAAGTTTGCTCCCATCCCGAAACGGGTTTCGCTTTCCAAAGCACGTTTGAGAAGAGCCGGATCCTTGTTGATGAGTTTGACCGAAGCATCAACGATGCTCACCATCACCCGGCACGCGATATCAACGCCGACTGCATACGGGATGACAGCATTCGCCGTTCCGAGAACACCGCCTATCGGCAAGCCGTATCCCAGGTGAGCATCGGCCATGAGAGCGCCCTTCACCGAGATGGGAAGGCGACATGCATTCTCCATTTGTTTGTGAGCTTCGGGATCGATCTCCTCACCCCATGAGGCATAGGCAAGAGAGTTGAATTTGTACACCGATGGATCTCGCGGAGCGCGATAGAGAAACGCGGCCAGCTCTCCGAGTATCGGGTCCTCCAAAAAGTTCTGGGGATGCCGAACGATCTCTGAGAGCCGCTCCCGTAAAGTCGCTTTGTCCACTCCGCTTGCCGCGGCCGTTTCGCACGCGGCGAGCGCGAGGGAAATTGCGTCTTTGTGCTCAAATCCCAGATTCTTCAGTTCTCGCGGTTTCATAGCGCCATAAGCACCGATAATCCTGAATCTTACAAACTTACATATGATGCGTAAAATTGGTAAGCATATTATTTCATCGCCTTAGATTCTTTTTGCTTGATAAGCCAAACATTCACATGCTAAGCCTCTGATCGACGAAAGCCGGGAGGCAAAGTCAGTTTGGCTACGTAAGGTTCGCCCTAACTCAAACCCCTAGAAACGGAGGTAGTGATGGACATCCATCAACACCAGGAAGACGAAGGAGTGGGCAAAAAAGAGCTGCAAGAGACGTCGAGCAGCTCGCACGTGGAGAAGCGAACGACCGCGTGGTCGTTCATCGGCCGGCTGCTGTTCCACATCGTGACGCTCGGCATGTTTTTGCCGATGAAACCCGACACGATGACCGAGGAGGAGTTCAATAACTTCGTCGACAGCCAGTGGTACAGCAGTCACAACGGAGGAATGGGTCCGCCGTAAAAAATCGGCACTGAGAGTGACGCGAAGCCCTCCCGGCTTTCCGTCACCCACGTGTATTTCAAGACGAGTTTCATGTATGTTGACCGATTACGGCCAAAGCCGGGAAGGCGTGGGGTTCGTACACTAAGGTCAGCCGGATATCCGGCGAAAGGCAGGAGGTTGAAGATGGACATTCGTATCGGCAAACCCGGAAACGGGCGACCAGACGATGACTCGCTGCGGGGAATCGCTGCGACGGTCGGCTGCGTCATCCTCGTCGCCGTCTCGATCGGCTTCTTCATGAACGAAGTCGATCCGGCGGTGAAGGCAGCGCACGCTGCGACAGACATGACCACAACGGACCTGCCGAAGGTTCGGGTCATCCCGGCAATTTTCTGGGGCATCGCCACCGTTCTCTCCCTCGGGGCGCTCATCGTCGCGCACTCCAAGGAGGTCGCACGCACCATCGAACGTGACACCAGGGGGATGTCTGCGGAGGAGAAGAAGAAGTACTTGGACGACATGCAGGCGGCGCAAGGGCTTCCGTTCTTCTAAAACCCTACGAACGTCACCATCGTGACGCAGAGGCCTTCCCGGCTTTGCGTCACCACGAAATGCTCTTTTTCAGGAACGCTTTTTTCTTAGTCTGATGTACACGCGGCGTAACACGCTCTCGGCAAGGAAGGTCTTCCATCGCTCTCATTTTGGAGAGCATCGAGTACTGCCCAGCATTGATCTCCGTATGAAAAATGCCACCATTCCTGAGGGAGCCGATGGAATCCGACTTGAAGCAAACAACTCCGAAGAAGCTCCCGATTCTCGTGGAATTGCGGCGAAGCAGAACTCTTGAAAAAACTTGGCAACGCCGCCGGGGGCATAGAATCAATCTCAGAGCCCATGGGAATCGGAACTCCGAAAGAATCGACTATGGTGAGATCGACAGCACCACCGGTGCTGTGCGGCGTAGGACGTTTTGGATCGGTGCTCGGCGCGGCAAAAATCTGAAGCACTTTTTCCAGATATTTGTTCGCCGCTTGCTCACTGAGAGCTGCAACATCTTCTCCGTCTTCTTCAGCGAGAAGCCGAATATGATAGTCCACCATGTATTTCTGCACAGCGCCCGGCCGGAAACCATCAAAAATTTTGAAGCGATACCCTGGTGCTCTGAAGCCGAGGATCGATTGCGCCTCTCTAAGACGGTCGACGACCCCCTGCCTCAAACTAAACGGCGAAGCAGCTTCATATGGAGCGCCGGCTAAAACGTACGCGTGAGGCGAAAATCGGAAGAATTCATTCTCCGGTAGTTCCACCAAAGGTTCGTCGTTTTCCTCAATTTCCGTTTCACGCACGGCCTCACGCCAGACGGAAAATTCCGGCGTACTAAAGAGAGTTTCGACAGCATCCGAGCTGTTCGACTTCCCTGACTGTTTCATCAGTTGAACGAGCGCGGCGTATCCTTTCATCGCAATAGTCTCCCTCTAAACTCCGTTCGTTTCAATTGCATCATTATTCCGATTCGCATAGGTCTCTTCGCGACAGTGCACGAAGTCGTCTCGAAGACTGTCCGGCACCGCTTCATGAGAGAAACGATGAAAACCGGCCGCGCCATTCAGTATTTTCCCCTCGCGCTGATCACGATTATCGTATTCTTCCGAGATTCAAATACTGGTTTTTATGACCGGATCCTCGTCGAAAACGGTCCCGTGGAGACAACTCAATTCCTATTGTTTTTTGTCTCTGCTCTCTGCTTCGGTTGGATTGCCTATGCGGAATCAGGCACGGCACGATGGTTGGTGCTCGCATTTGCGGCAGGAGCACTGTTCTTGGCGGGAGAAGAGATCAGCTGGGGTCAGCGAATGTTCGGACTCCGCCTCCCGGAGAATCTCCGCGCGGCAAATCTCCAAGGCGAGCTGAACCTTCATAATCTGCCGGGAGTCCGGCCGTGGACCAGACTCGCGACGGCGCTCGCCGCGCTGTATGGGCTCCTCGGCCCGTGGCTCGCAGCGCGAAATGGAAGCACACTGAGGAGAGCGCTCGTTCCGTCGAAAGAGCTTTGCCATTATTTTTGGCCGATCTTACTGTTTCTAATTTACGGATACGTCTTCGTAGACGCGGCGCGCGACTGCCGACCGGTAAGCGCTTTAGGCCGCGGGAAATGTCTCGTGACTTGGAATGAGCAAGAGTGGATGGAGCTCTTTACGGCTCTTGCTCTTTTTCTTCACGCAGCTTCGATTGGGGGCTTGAAGTTTCGCCGAAGTGAAGGCATCGCTCACAGTCCTCCGGATTCTCGAGACGCTCTCCAAAAAGCCGACTGATGAGAAGCCTGTTCCTCGCAAACACGCGATACCCCCAATCAAAAATCAGTCGGAGTATTGGCCATCCTGTCGGCGCTAGCCACCAGCCGAGTCCGACTCTCCGATAGGCTTCACGAAACACCTGAACGCCGCTAAAAACTTCTCCACCATCGAGCGATCCGTGAATCCTCGCCATCAAATCTTCAGCGGTCTTTCCGATCGACTCGGGTGAAAAGCCAGGGTCATGAATATCTTGAAAAATCAAAAGTGAATTTGTGTTCCGGCGCGCGAGGAACTTCATCTCCCGAACGCACATCGGACATTTTCCGTCATAGAAAATCTTAAGCCGGGATTTGTCCATAAATCTTGAAAACCACAAAGTTCTTTTGCAAAGTAAGATCGATATCTCCAAGCGCCGTGGCCTTCAGAGAAAACGGGAGTCGTTTACTCTCTTCCGACTCCTCTCCTTCAGGCGCTCGAAATCGCACGCGGCAGGCGAGCCGCAGAGCATCAAAAAATTCTTTCGCGTCGTTCTCCGAATCCCATCGAGTGTTCCAATGGAGGAGGAAAGATTCTTTGGATTTCGATTCAAAATAACTGAGCCGATCTCCTCCCCAGCCCGTCCCGGCGGACGAGGCCATCATCGGTGGAATCCACTGAGACAGCAAAACGGACGTGGTAAACTCCCCGAGCGTATCTGAAAAAAGTGCATTCTGTTCGTGAAACTCTCCCGGTCCCGGCGTGAACTCTGGTAATGATTCAAAGCCAGAACGTTGTTTCCTCGCAAAGAACACCTCCGGGTGCAAGATTTGCTCCGTTGACTGCGGAGGAAGAAGAAATGCTCGGTCGACTGACTTTCTCCCGCCGGACTTCTCCAGGTGATAAACGAAACGGAGGCCGCTGAGATACGGAAACAGGAGAAGCGCTTCGAGTGATTTCGGCGCACCTTGGCTCGTACCGGTACCAAACACCTGAGAAACCAAGAGCGTTTCGATATCGGCGACTTTGTCGATCGGCGGGAGGTCGTGCTGAGCGCGATCAAAGTCCATCATAACCGCCATGGCATCACCCTCGACCAGAGCGGTACGTGCAAGCAACTCATCGTTGTTGAGCTTCGTCTCGTCGGCGAACTTCGAAAGATCGAAATGCTGATCCTGGAGAGCATGAGTGAGCTCGTGCACCGCTATCGACATTTGCATCGACGAGGGAAGCCAGCTTGCCATGACGTAGAAATGACCCTCGGGTTCGAAGTATCCAGCGAGCTGCTCTTTGTACAGCGCAACCATGCCATGGTAATAGTCGTAATTCCCCGGAATAAGGCCGATGACGTGATAGACCCTGCCTTCGAGATCGATTCGCTCTTTGGGAACATCTCGCGTGATAACTTCGCGGAGATACTTCTCAACCTGCTCTTTGTTCTGGAGTCGGCACGGAACTTTCTTTACGATACTGAGCCCACGGATCCGGCTGGCGATTTTCAGCGCATCGTCAGCAAGAGTGCAAGTTACTCCGGGAGCACCCTTCTCTGCTTTGGCCGGTGCAACGAAAAAAACATAGCTCTGGAGCAACGCAAAAAGCACAGCGGCAAGACAGTACATACCGGAAATGGTATACATGCCGTCTTCGATGCGCGATCGTCCGCGAAGCGAATTCCTGCGAATTTTTCGAATGTTGCCTTTCCGAATAGAAGTGGAACTCATGGGTAAAAAGCGGCCCCTTTCCAAAAACATCGCCAGCTCAAGTGTCCGAAAGTCCGAGAGCCTCTCGTCCTCCGGAGTCGCGTCTGGAGGCTCCGGCGAATCTTCCGACATCGATACTTTCCGGGCCGACGTTATTCGGCTCGAAGGAGTTCAAGAGAATAACCTCAAGAACATCACGGTCTCTATACCTCATGACCGGATGATTGCCATCACCGGTCTTTCCGGGTCGGGAAAGAGCACGCTCGCGATGGACACCATCTATGCCGAAGGCGGACGAAGGTACATCGAAACATTTAGTCCGTACACCCGACAATTCCTAGACCGACTCCATCAACCAAAGCTCGACGCGATCTCCGGTGTTCGCCCCGCTCTCGCGCTCGAACAACGCAATCGGTCATCGAACTCTCGATCGACGGTCGGAACTGTGACCGAAATTAATGACTACCTCAAGGTCATTTGGTCACATCTGGCGGATACCTACTGTCCGGAATGTAATATTCTGATTCCTCACTCGACGCCGTTCGTGGTGCGCGACGAGCTGCTCCGTTCATCAAAGGGCAAATCAGTCTCAGTGGATTCCTCACCGATGGAATCCTTCCTGGCGGATTCTCTCTTGATTGCCTTCGCCGTCGTTCCCCAAGGTGAAGCAAGCCTTGAGTCTCTCGCCGTCACTCTGTCGAGAGACGGATTTGTCAGATTTTTTGATGAATCATCCGGCGAGGTACGAGACATCGAGTCGCTCGGTCCCTCAAAGCGAATCCTCGTCGTCGTCGACCGATTCCGGCAGCCTTTCGCGGAGACAGCCGACGAGGAACGGCGCCGGCTGATTTCGAGTATCAATCAGGCCTACACTTTCGGTCATGGAGAGTTGTTCGCCGTTTGGCACTCGCGAGATTCCAGGAAGTTCAAAGTCGAGGTCTTCCGCGAGTTTCCCGTTTGCCCAAAGTGTGAACACTCACCTCCGAAGAAAACGCCTTCACTGTTTACGTTCAACAGTCCGCTCGGAGCCTGCCAAACATGCCATGGGTTCGGAAAAATCCTCGCCATGGATCCGGACCTCGTCGTGCCCGATCCGAAGAAAACTCTCGCAGAAGGCGCAATCTCCTGCTGGGGCACGCCGTCGACGCGACGCGAGATGAAAAAGTTAAAGAGTTACTGCGAGCAAGCCGGAATCGATTTGCACACTCCATGGCTGAAGCTTCCCTCCCAACAGCGTGAGACTCTTCTCAAGGGAACGAAAGACAAGAAGATATTCTATGGCGTTTCGCGGTGGTTCGAGTATCTCCAGCAAAAGCGTCACAAGATGCATATCCGCATCTTTCTCTCGCGCTTCCGGCGAGAGTTTTTATGCCCGACTTGCGAAGGAACTCGGCTTCGCCGGGAGGCGTTGAGCTACCGGTTACACGAAAAAACTCTGCCCGAGATTTGGAAAATTACCATCGAGCATCTTGTCCCGCTTTTTGAGAACTTGGCGGAGAAGTATCGCGAGCACCCACTTGCCGAAATTGCACTCGAGGAAGTTTTATCCCGGGCAAGCTATTTGCAGTCAATCGGACTTGGTTATCTGACGCTCGACCGGCAAACGAGAACACTCTCAGGTGGTGAGAATCAGCGCGTGAACCTCACGGCGCTCCTCGGGGCACGCCTCGTAAACACCATGCTCGTTCTCGATGAACCGACAATCGGTCTCCATGCCGAAGACACTCACCGACTTATCAGCAGCATTTCTGCCCTTCGCGATCGGGGGAACACGGTGCTCGTCGTCGAGCACGACACCGAGCTCATCAAGGCCTCGGATCAGGTTATTGATATCGGACCGGAGTCGGGAGGAAAAGGTGGAGAGATTATCTTCCAGGGGAGCGCAGAGGATCTCGAGAATGAAAAACGATCCTACACCGCAAAATACCTCTCCCCGGATCGCATCGTCCGACGGCGAACTTCCAGGAAAATCAATCCTCGAAACGCCGTTCGAATACTCGGCGCTCGCGCGAACAATCTAAAGAATATCGATGTCGACATCCCACTCGGAGGATTTGTCGTCCTGACCGGCGTCAGCGGTTCCGGAAAATCCTCATTTGTCGAACAATGTCTCACGTACCCGTACGAACGTCTTACGCAAGGGATTCCTCCTGAGCAGCTCTTTCAAGGCAACTCTTCGATCTCAGGTTTCGAGGGTCTCGAGAAAATTCGTGAGTTGGTTCTCATCGATCAAAGTCCTGCGGGGAAGACTCCTCGTTCGAACTCTGCGACATATACGAAAGCGTGGGATATCATTCGCGATTGTCTCGCGGAAACCGAGACCGCGAAAAATTATGGGCTCAGCCGTTCAGCATTCTCCTTCAATGTCGACGGTGGGCGATGTCCGATTTGCAAGGGTGCCGGTCATTTACGCGTTGAGATGCAATTTCTTGCCGACGTATTTGTCGAGTGCGAAGCATGCGGCGGCTACCGGTTTCAAGACAAAGTCCTTTCCGTCACCTTTGCCGGAAAGAATGTTATCGAGCTGCTTGACACCAGTCTCGAGGATGTAGTCGAGCTTTTCCGTTCACTCGGTGAGACGCATCTTGTATCGAAGGCCGTACACGCCCTCCAACCACTCATCGATCTCGGTTTGGGATACTTGCGCCTCGGTCATCCGCTTAGTCAAATGTCCGGTGGCGAAGCTCAGAGGCTGAAGCTTGCCTCTTATCTTCAAGAGGAATCAAAAAAGGGATGCCTTTTCCTCGTCGACGAGCCGACAACTGGGCTTCACCCGCACAACGTTCAACAGCTTCTCTCGGCGTTTGATCAACTTATCGAACGCGGACATTCCATCCTCTGTATCGAACATAATCTCGAAGTTATTCTCCAGGCTGATTGGATGATTGATCTCGGCCCAGGAGCTGGCGCACATGGCGGTGAAATAGTGACCGCCGGAGTGCCGGGTGAGCTGCTCAAGAACACCGGCAAACGCCACGCATCATCGAAAACCCTCGCTGCCCTCAGCCGTTACCTTGATGAAGTGAATTACGGACGGAAAAGCGAGATCGAAAAAAAGCGCATCGAAAAAGCATCGACTCGAAAATTAAACAAAGATATCCGCATTGAAGGCGCGAAACATCATAACTTGAAGAACGTGAGCGTCTCGGTGCCTGAGAACAAGCTGACCGTAATCACGGGGGTGTCGGGTTCTGGAAAGTCGTCTCTCGCCTTTGACATCCTCTTTGCGGAGGGACAGCGACGCTATATCGACTGCCTCTCGCCGTACGCCCGCCAGTACATGAAGCAACTCTCGAGGGCCGCCGTCGATCGGGTGGTGAACATCCCGCCGACCATTTCAGTGTCTCAAAAGACCAGTCCTCCGCTCGGCATCACCACCGTCGCGACGACAACAGAAATTTATCAGTATTTGCGGCTCCTTTATTCGAAGGTCGGAACCCAACACTGCCCTCACGACAATGCCCGCATAACGAGCTACTCCGCGGAAACAGTAACCAACGAGCTTCTCGATCGATATGCGGCCCAACGTATCTTCCTCTTCGCCCCCGCTGTGTCAGGCCGGAAGGGGTATTATAACGACCTTTTTCAACGAGCTTTAAAAGCCGAAATCAATGAAGCCAGAATCGACGGGAAGCTTGTGCGCCTTACCGAAGATCTCCGGCTGGAACGCCATAAGCTTCACTGGATTTCACTTCTTATTGGTTCAATCAACAACCCCGCGAAGAATCCAGGACTTCTCCGTCAAGCGGTCGATCATGCGCTCCTCCTTGGGGGCGGAACGATTGAGATAGCGGCCGGGGACAAACACGAAGAACCGGAAGTGTTCAGTACTGAGCGCGTCTGCCCAAAATGCAAGCGAGGTTACCGTCCGCTCGACCCACAAGATTTTTCCTTTCGCAGTCAGCGCGGGATTTGCAAACGCTGCGATGGGCGCGGGAGGGTAGCACCGGGGCGCGGAAAGAAAAGCGGAGATCAGGAGATACCATGTCCGGAGTGTCATGGAGCGCGAATAGGAGCTCTTGGTCGCCATGTCTATCTTGATGGAAAATCGATCGATGAGCTCGCCGCAAAGTCACCAGGTCAGCTTCTGGAATTCGTCGAATCGTTTACCTACGAAAGCCGCCTCGCTCCGGTCATCGCTCCCGTGCTCCGCGAATTGAAACATCGGTTAAAGATTATTCTTTCTGTTGGGCTCGATTATTTGCACCTGAATCGTGAAGCGAACACAATCTCCGGGGGCGAAGCGCAGCGCCTCCGGCTTGCAAAAACACTCGGTTCTCCGCTGAGCGGCGTTTGTTACATACTCGACGAACCCTCCATCGGCCTTCACCCTCAGGATCAACAACAACTGATGGGAACTCTCGAATCCCTGAAAAGCTCGGGAAATACCGTTATTGTGGTGGAACATGATGAGGAGCTCATCCGGCAAGCCGAGCACGTCATCGATATTGGTCCTGCCGGCGGGGCAAACGGAGGAGAGCTCGTCTATCAGGGCGATGTCACGGGACTGGAAAGCTGTGAGCGCTCGCTCACCGGCGAGGCACTTCGCGTGAGAACAGCGCTCACGGAGTCGGGGCGTGTTGCAAGTGCTCCGCGAGGAAAGAGCGTGGAGCTCCCCGTCAGCGAGTCGCTCGTGCTTACATCAATCACCACGAACAATTTGAAAGCGATCGATGTCAGCATCCCTCTCAAAAGATTCACCGCTGTCTGCGGTGTTTCGGGAGCGGGGAAAAGCTCGCTCGTTCATGGATCGGTGGTTCCCGCCGTCGTCGCCGAGATCCTCGAGGAGCCGCGGACTGGCCGGGAAACCTGGAAATCGGTAAAGAATGCAAACGCCCTCAATCGGTTGATTGAAATCGATCAGACTCCGGTCGGAAAAACTATCACATCAACTCCCGCTTCGTTCCTCGGCGTGTTCGATGAAATCCGGAAATTCTATGCCGCTCTTCCCGAATCAAAGATTCGTGGGTGGACCCCGGGATACTTCTCGTTTAATTCCGGAAAGGGTCGATGCCAGGATTGCTCCGGACGGGGTTTCTTGAAAATTCCGATGAGCTTCCTTCCCGAAGCGACAAGCCTTTGTGAAACGTGCAACGGTCTTCGGTATAACGACAGCACGAAAGAAGTTCTCTTTATGGGGCTTTCAATCGGTGAGATTCTGCAGAAGACCATCTCCGAGGCCCATCAGATATTCGTTCACCATCCACGAATCCGGAAGGCGCTCGATGTCGTCGTCGAACTGGGACTCGGATATATCAACCTGGGCCAGCCAACCTACACGCTTTCGGGTGGCGAGACTCAGCGGCTTAAAATCGCAAGAGAGCTCGGGGCACGCGAAGCCGTTGATACGCTCTATATCCTCGACGAGCCCACAATCGGCCTTCACATGACCGATGTGGATAAATTGCTTCGGGTTCTGAGAGCTTTGGTGGATAAGGGAAACACCTTGATCGTGATCGAACATAATATTGACGTGCTCCGGGCTTGCGACTATCTCATCGAGGTCGGACCTGGTCCGGGGGAACGCGGCGGTGAGCTCCTCTTCTCGGGCAGTCCGGGAGCGCTCAAGAAGATGAAATCAACTCCCACAAAACCGTTCCTCTTTCCGACTGGAGCACCGGCGGCTCCGGCCTCCAAGGACGAATCCGGTTTACCGGGAGACCGTGTTTCCACGAGAGGAGCTTCCACAAGGGGACTGAGCCCGGTCCCGGTTAAAGGGTTCTCCGGAAAAAGAGCAAATGATCGCTGACGCTTTCCAAGCTATTACAAACCGCCGCTCAGTCCGGAACTACTCTCAAAAGGAAGTTCCCGATAAACTCCTCCTCGAACTTCTCGAGCTCACGAATCTCGCGCCAAGCAGCTTCAATATTCAACCTTGGCAGTTTCTCATCGTCCGCGATGCGAATCTGAAAAAGCTACTTTACCGCGTCGCAATGAACCAGCGGCAGGTGGTCGAGGCACCGGTCACGGTGGTGTTTATTGCCGATCCTGTTGTTTGGCAGAATGGGTTCCCCGAAGTCCTTTCGGAGTCTTCGCGTCTCGGGACGATGAGCGAAAAGCAGATTCTCGCCCACCGGCGAGCAGTAAACCTTTTCTTTCGCACGGGCCCTCTAGGATTTTACGGCCTCGCCAAGCGAATTGCCGTCCCGCTGAGGCGGCTTTTTGCTCCGACTCCAGGACTTGTGACATCAAAAGCCGAAGCCGCTCAATACGTCCGTTCACAGACCATGCTGGCCGCTGCAACGTTCATGATTGCTGCAAGCGCCGCGGGTCTGGGAACGAGTCCGATGGAAGGCTTCGACGAATACCGGCTGAAACGCTTGCTTGCGATCCCGATGCGATTCACGGTGCCCGTAATTATCTCGATTGGATATGCTACGGACCCACCCGAGGCGAAGCGTTCTGTCAGATTGCCGTTGGCGGATAAGTTATCTTGGGATTTGTTTGGAAGGAGGCGCGTGCCCTAATGAGTTGCGATGTGATGGTCTTCAGTGCGCATCCCGATGATGCGGAGTTCCTCATGGGAGGAACTTTGATTCGGCTTGCACGAGCGGGGAAGAAGATCATTCACGTCTCGTTGACGCCTTCGCAGATGAGCACTCACGGGAATGTGGATTCTCGGCGGGGAGAGTTCGAGGCCGCAGCGAAGCTTTTTAATGCCGTTCCGATAATGCTCGACTTCATGGATACCGAAGTTGAAAACAATCCTGTGAGCAGAACGAGAGTTGCGAGACTGATTCGCGAGCACCGTCCCGCGGTGGTTTTTGCTCCGTATCACACGAATGCGTTGGCTGAGAACGGCGGCTCGGCTCACCATGATCACTACACCACCGGGGCGCTCGTTCGAGACGCAGTAAAACTTGCGCGGCTCGAAAAGACGGTCCCCGATGTCGCGAAGCACACCGTCCTCAGAACGTACTTTTACATGTTGCCGAGAAATGTTGTTCCAAACGTCGTTATCGATATCACCGAGTATATCGACGACGTGGAAAAACTGATCGCTTGTTATAACTCGCAGATGGCCATCAACGTGAGAGGAATCGGAGTTCATGATTCGCTGATGACCCAGAAACGTCATGCGGGTCTCATCATTGGAGCGAAATACGCTGAGCACTTCGTGACCGACACCCCGCTTAAACTCACACCGGACGATTTTCTTCGACTCTAACGCGAATCTCGAGTGATCCGTGCGAGGACGTAGGGCGAAACCTTTCGTCTTAGTAGTCTGCCAGATGAAAAAGGTGGGCTGGCTGCAGGGTGGAGGACCTCCTGCAACCAGCCGGCTGACCCTCGACCGAGGGTAGTCTTCACCTTCAACCGGGTGACAACATGGCAGTCCCTCCCTTCGTGACTGGACTTTCGGCACCAGTGATTTCCTCGGTCGTTCAAAAGGCTCCGAAGCGGTTACCCGAACTGAGCCTTCGACCTTGATGGACGGTCCGGCGCGTGCCGAAGTGCCTACAATTAACCTGCCCTCCGTCCTTTTCGGCGGGCTTGATTTCACCTTGGAGGCGAAGCCTGCACAAAACAGCGGAGATGCGAATCCTCGTTTGCGTGATATCTCGAGAAAGACCAGGAATATCGGAGCCGAGCGAGCCGAACATTCGTGCTCTGTCTTCGAAATCCGGTACCCAAGACTCAAACACGAAGCGTCATTTCGCTCTCAAAGCAGTAGTAGAGATATCCATTCCCGGATGCAAGAACTGGTAAAGAATTTTTCCTCATTCCGCTGTTGCGGTGCTGGATCCAGAGAGAAAAAGAAAACTCGAGAAAAGAGACGGAATCCGGAGATGGCGGCAAGAGGAATGCTGCATCACGAACGATCTTCTCAAAGAACTCGACTCAGTAAGAACGGATAAGGTTGCTCCGTTCTGCTTGCGCACGTTTCCATTCATTCTCTCTGCCGCATTAAACAGCTTGTTCGTCGACTTGGCGAAGGTGAGGAGAAAGCGCGCGAACCGTGAAACCGCCAATGATCCGAATGCTCATCTCGCCCGGCAAACAGGATCGATCGTAAGGAATTCCCGATGTTTAGAGGGTTCGGCGTCGATGTCGAATCGAGATTGGGTGTTCGGAGCTTGAAAATTGCGCGGCTTCGGACTAGGTTCCACGGCGATTTCGCACTCGAGCCCGAACTTGGTGGTTGCTGCCGGCTCGCTCTTTCTTTCCTTCGCGGGATGCACGAAGAATCCCGTTCCTATCTGGGTCCCTCTTATTTTGGTTATGCAAAGACCTCTGGTTTTCCCTCCTTGGTGTTTGGGAGGAAAACAGTTTCGTTTGCGTTAACGATGACGAATGCCGCTTTTCCCTACTGCTATCGGAGCACGAGACTGTGTTTCTCAATTCGGACGTCTGCTGTCTGTATCGATAAACACAGTCTAAACCTGCGACTTAGTCGCGCTCCAACAACGAAAGGGGCGAAACGTGGAAGCGTTTCTCCGCGAAAACGGCTCGAAGAGTCTCTGCGACGGCTTGGTTGACGCCGTGTTTGTGGCGATAAACCGAGAAGAAGTGCTGAACGTCGGAGAACTTCGACGGAAGCTCCGAGAGAACCCCGTCAAACGGGAAAAAGGCAGAACGATCTACTACTACGTGGTGGACGGCGAAGAACGGCTCGTTGGCGTGATCAGCACTGCAAAGCTGAACATCGCCTTCGACACCGATGAGCTGAACACCGTGATGACGCTGAACCCGTACGCGATGCAAAGCTCCGCGACGTTGAGCGAGGCCGTCGACTTCCTGCGGCTCTCGACGTATCGCGCGCTACCCGTGGTGTCTGAAGGCCGCCTACTTGGCACCTTCAGTTGGGAGTATCTCCACGTCCGTCTGAAGGGAGTACCCGTAAGCGTTGAGCAACAGGAAGTTGAGATCGATCGGTTGAAGCGTGACCTCAGCCGGCTCCTGGGTTGGGATCCGAACGCGATGCAGATGTTGGGGGCGTGGGGAGCCTTCAAACTTCGATGTCCTTGGCTCCTCGTGACGATGACGGCGGGCCTCATCTGCGCGGCGACGATTCATCGGTACGAAGGCCTACTCGCGTCGCTTCCATTGATTGCCGCCTTCATACCGCTCGTCCTGGCGTTGGCGGACGCCGTGTGCCATCAGGCGTCTTCCATCACGATCCTCGACGACCATGCGGGAGAGCGGCGAGGATGGAAAGCGCTCGTCGCCTCTCTCTGGAAGGAGCTGCGTGTGTCAGCGGCGATAGGCTTCGCCGCATGTGCCCTTCTCGTCATCTTCATCGCGTGCTGGCAAATGGCGATACCTCCGGCGCTCGCCGTCGGGTTCGCCGTAGCGCTCAGCATTTGCGGGGGTGGTTTCATCGGGCACGCCATTCCAACGGTGCTCCGCCGACTCCGCCGCGACCCCCACGTCTCCGGAGGCCCGGTGGCGCTCGCGCTCACGGACGTGGTGGCTACGTTCTTACTGCTCGAGGTCAGTCGCTTGCTTCTCACATGATAAACCATGGAGCCTGAAAGTCTCTCCGGTGAAAGCACTCACCGGACGCACTTCCGAGCTCCTCCTCTTCTCATTTGGTGGTTCGATAAGGAGGGACCCACCAAACTCCTCCCTCTTCCTTGACATCGACCGGCAAAACCGAAGAGATTGCCGCTCCATAGTCGGTGGTTTCATTCATGAGCTCGCGAACGCTTCACGGTAAATTTCTCCTCGCTGGAATTCTCGGCTCAGTATTCTCGAGCATCGCATGGATAACCGAGCAGGAAACGCTCAGATATCTCTCTCCGCTTACGGTTGCCGCCGTCGCCCCGCTCGTTGCGGGAATTCTCATGGCGCCTTACGCACTGCGCTATCATCGCGTCCCCACACGAGACGAGATTCGTCGGCTTCAAATGCCGTTTCTCGCCGTGCTTCTGATGCGAAACATCTTCGGAGTCTTGATCTTTACGTCAGCGCTTACGATGACCAGTAGCGCGAAAGTCATGTTTCTTACGAAAATTGAGCCCTACGTCGTGCTCTTCCTGCACTGGCTCCTGTACAAGGAACGAGTTCCTTCGCGAGACATGGCGCTCTTGGTTGTGCATGTGATCGGAGCAGTGATTCTTTCGACCGGTGGAGAATTTCGGATTCACGTCGAACAGCTCGGCGATATTCTCGTCCTCATCGGAATCGTCGCGAACGCCCTCATGTATCGGCCAGGGAGAATGCTCGCCGAGGCTTGGGGAGCCGGATTCGTAACCACGATCGGCAGCTTACTCGCGGGAATCCTTCTCCTTCCATTTGCGCTCTATTTCCATCTCGATGATTTCTCGCTGCACGGCGAGCACTTGACGGGATATTGCTACCTTTTCTTCACCGTGATCATTTTCTATATCATCAGCACAACGCTTTGGTTCTACTCACTGAAGGGTATTGAACCTTGGCTGAATTCGGCGCTTCGTTGTGTCGGTCCCGTGGTGGCAGCGCCCATCGCCTGGTATTTCTTCGCGAAGCCGTTGACCGTAGCGCAGATCTTCGGAGCATTCCTGGTCGTTTTGACTTCGGCTCTTCTGGTAAAACGTGCGCGAAATAAATCTCCGGAGTCGGAACCTGAGAGCGTCGAAAGTGAAGTGACGGCAACGCCGCTCACTCCTTCTTCGATGGAACGTCGAAGCTGAATCGAGCCCCTTTTTCTTTTAGATTCTCCGCCGAGAGCGTCCCACCGTGCAGGGTCACGATCTCGCGGCAGATTGCGAGACCGAGCCCACTCGCGCCTTTTTGCACTCCAGGGTCGTGGTCCGCCTGAAATCCTCTCTCGAACAGGTCGTTCATGGCGGTTTCGGGAATTCCCGGACCGGTATCTGAAACCGAGAGCGTCACGCGGTCACCTGCTTTTTCTGCTCCCAACCGCACCGCGCCGCCAGACGAGTACCGGAGCGCATTTCCCAGGAGGTTCCTAAATACGCGTTCCAGGAGATACCGATCGGCAAACATCGAAAGCTCAGGTTCGGAGGTTTCGACTTCAAGCTTCACGCCACGCTCAAAACATTGATGCTGAAATGTGAGGCACATCTCGTCGAAGAAAGCCTTTACCCGAATTTCGTCAAAAGCCGTTTTTGCGCCACCGGATTCAAGTGTGGAAAGCTCGGCAAGCTCGCTGAGCAGCGTGACGAGCAAACTACTGCTGTTCTGAATCGCGGCATTATACCCTTCACGAACCTCTTTCGAAGCCTCATCGCCTTCAGCAATGAGGCTCGCATATCCGGTGATGCTTGTTACTGGACTCCGCAAATCGTGAGTGACGTTTGCGACCAGTTCCTGCCGTTTCCTATCACGCTCCGCTATGGCATCGACCATGGCATTTATCGCCCGACCAAGATCTCCGACCTCATCCGAGGCGGTGTCTCCGAGGCGGGAACGAAAATCACCGAGCTCGAATCTCTTCACATCTTTCGCCATCCGGGAGAATCGCTTTGTGATCAAGTGAAAGAGAACAAAGCCGAGCAAAGCTCCAGCCGCCGACAACCCGAAGAATAAGGAGCCTCCGACCCAGCCGAGAGAATTCTCGAAGGGAATCGCTGAAAAAAAGCTCAATCGTTGATTCCGCAAGAGGACGTAGAGATATCCGGACTCACCGAATAACGACGCCGGATAAGCGGAGAAAATTTCGGTTCCCCCAGAACGCTTCGGGTCAGTACCACGCAACGGCAGATTTGATGGATTGGAGCTCTCGAGAAACTTTCGGACGACGGCGACGTCGATTCTCTCCGTGACCAGGCGGCCCAAAGCAGTAAGATCACCGACAATCTTTCCGCTCTCGTTCACGAAATAAACATCGAGTGCGGGATTCGCGGCGCGAAACTCATGAACCAATTTTTGCGTCTCCTGCGAGTTTGCCGCAGCGAGTGATTTTTCCTCTAGGCGAACAGCAAGTGCGCGGGCGACATCGGCATGGAGCGCTTGAAAACTTTGATCCGTGGTCCATTGATTAAGCTTGCTGAAAAGAAAAAGCTCACCGGCGGTGATACAGAGAATGAGAGTAATGAGCGTCAGGGAAAGCCGATGTTGGAGGGTTCGAGGAGCAAAAGACATCATCGACCCCATCGATAACCGATGGTCGGTACAGTGATAACAAACTCTGGATCGGCAGGATTCGCTTCAATTTTCGAACGAAGCCGACTGAGATGCCGATTCAATGAGTTCTCGATATTCGGGAAGTATTCACCCCAGACTGCTTCGATTATTTCGTATCGCGTAAAGTTTCTTCCCGGTTGCGAAAGAAGGAGCGAAAGGAGGCCATACTCCGTGCCCGTCAAATCGATACGTCGTCCCTCCCGGTGGACAGTCCGGTTTTTGAGATCGATCTCGAGCGCTCCAGACACGAATTTCGAGTCGGCATCACTTTTATTCCCGTGCGCAGACAGTGGCTCCGGTGCCGCGCGGCGAAGCAGCGCTTTCATTCGAGCAACGAGCTCTCGGCCGCTGAACGGTTTCGTGACGTAATCATCGGCGCCAATTTCCAGTCCGAGTATCCGGTCGATCTCTTCTCCTCTCGAAGTGAGAATGAGAATCGGAAGAGCAGGGGCTTCTTGACGAAACTTCCGGCAGAGGTCGAGTCCGTCTCCTCCGGGAAATGAAAGGTCGAGAATAACGAGCGAGAAACCCTTTGCATCAAAGAGAGACAACGCACTGCTCGCATCATTCGCGACGGAAAACTCAAATCCGAATGGGCGAGCGTTTGCGCTCACCAATTCAACGACTCTGGGATCATCTTCAACCATCAGAACACGATGAATCTGCATGAACAACTTCCTTAAGAGCGCCTTGATAATCTGTTTCAGACAAAAATATAGCAGACTTCTTTCCCCTCTTCGAGGCGGATAATTTCTAACGGTCTGAATGCAGGGGTAGATGTTTCATATCCAGCGGATGAAAGTTTGTTCTCCTCTCGCCAAGATGTTCGCCGAAGAATGCGCGCGCGACTCTGCCCCCAGAAATGAAAATGCTTTGAAACGGAATGTCTCGCGACGCTGAAGAAACGCGCCCTTGAACGGGATCTCGCAAAACAGAGCCGCAATAACAAATCATGGAACGAGCGCGTGCTTGACACGAAGTTCGCATGCCGCACCAAGATTTTGTTGGAGGAAGTAATGAAGAGTAGTTCAAAAAAGAAAAGTCGATGGAGATTCAGATCTCGTTTGTTGGCATTCATCGGTGTCTTATCTCTTGTTGGAACCGCGTCGTTTGCGCAGGCGATCACGCTCGATCAATTTGTGTGCAATCAGGCGGTGTGGAATAGCACCCTCGGGAGATTCGATGTTCGCTGTTACCTCAGTGTTGGACAACAGCCAGGCGACGATACACCGAATGGCGTCGAGCTCGGAGTGAGCTTCACCGGTAACTCCGATGGGGTGGCGATCGGCGGCGCGACTTCGTCGGGCGGAATTATTCCACTTCCCAACTGGAGCTGCACGCTAAATCCGGCCACGGGAATTCCGTCTCATATCGCATCTTGCTTCCGAGGGCAGAAGCCGCCGGCATTTCAAAATGCGAATTTCGCGATGGATATCGCGTTAAATCAAGGATGCAGCACGTCGTCCTATGTCTATAGTGCTGTCGCATCGGTAAGTTACCAGTCGGCTGCTACCGGCCAGATTAGAAACCAGCCGATTCGAGATGCACAAGTTGTCATCCCGGCTTGCTCGGGAGGAAACCAACCACCACCGGTTGTTCCACCTCCCCCGCCCCCTCCACCGCCGCCACCTCCACCACCACCTCCTCCGCCTCCTCCACCCCCGATCTTGAACTCATGCCAAGACGGAATTGATAACGACAACGACGGCGTAAAGGATTTCCCGCTCGATACGGCGTGCAGCAGCCTGACGGATGACAACGAAGGAGATAATCTCGGGCCCGTAACCGTCATCGACGCGAGCCGCGATCGTCCGGAGAAGATTCGCGTGAGCTGGGACCCGGCGCCCGGTGCGACGAGCTATATTCTCTGTTATTCGAGCACGGAGAATTACGTCGTGAGGACCCCTGAGGAACGTCCATCAGATGTGAGCACGGTTACTCCTCCCGCGATTTGCCAGGAACTCGGAGCGGGGACACTTGAGTTCCTTCACGGAACCCTGCCCGCCGGATCGACCTTCTACTATCAAGTGACGTCCAAGCAATCGAACGGCTTTAACACCGTCAGGGCGGCGCGAAGTCGCGTAGTACTCGGAAGTATTCCGATTCCCGCGCCTCACGATGTGACGGCTTCAGATGGTACTGCGTCCAAGGTCCAGATTCGCTGGAGCCCCGTGTCAGGTGCAGAAGCGTATCAAATCTTCCGGCTCCATGGGGCGAGCGGCCTCGTATTCATGGGAGAGAAGGCATTCGGACAAGAGTATTTCGAAGATAGCTTTGTCCATGCGGGTACTGCATACCAGTACGGCGTTGTGGCGCTCACTCGCCACACAAGGACGAACAACGTCGAAGACGATGTATACAGCCCAATCAGCGCCCTCGATCGAGGATATCCCGCGCCTCGGAAAGTCAGCATTGAAGCATCGGATGGGCTCTACGAAGGATATGTGTATATCACTTGGGGTCCGGAAGATTCGCTGACCGACAATCCTAATATTCAGTACACGGTACTCCGACAAAGCGGAAATTCATTTGTCGAAGTTCCGAATTGCTCTTATCGGGACACCGAGAAGAACCGGACGTGTTTCGATCGAAATGTCATCGCGGGTCGATCATACAATTATCGGATTCGTACCGAGATTGTTGCAAGCGACACCGGCGCGCGAAGCGGGATTTTGACTGAGAGCGACATTGATAGCGGTTACGCGTTAGCAAACAAAGTGTCGATCGCTGCCTCTGACGGCTTGTACCCGGAGTATGTGTACATCACCTGGGGCGCTGAGGGGACGCTCGAGAAAAATCCGAACATTAGCTACACGCTGCTTCGACAGAATGGGACCGCGTTTATACCGGTCCCAGGATGCTCCTTTCGCGACACTCAGCAACTCCGAGTATGCACGGACAGGGACGTCGTACTCGGAAAATCTTATAACTACCGGGTTCGTACCGACATCATCAACAGTGACACCGGAGCGCCCAGTGGTCTCTCGACCCTGAGCGAAGTCGACCGTGGATATTCCGCGCCGAGGAAGGTACCGCTTGATGCATCGGAAGGACTCTATCCGGGATACGTCTATATCACCTGGGGAGACGAAGGAAGCATTCCGAAGAACCCGAGCGTCCTGTATACAGTCGAGCGGCAGAACGGACAGAGTTTTGCAGCGGTTGCGGGATGTTCGTTCCGCGACTCTGAACAAAAACGGAACTGCATTGATTCAAATGTTGTTCTCGGAAAATCATATACCTATCGAATCCGGACGGAGCTGATAAACAGCGACACCGGAGAGCGAACGGGAATCCTGACCTTCAGTGATCTCGATCGAGGCTATTCGGCGCCGAACAAGGTATCACTCGCGGCATCAGACGGCTCGTATCCGGGATACGTGTATATCACGTGGGGATCCGAAGGGAGCACAGCGAGCAATCCGAGTGTGCAGTACACGGTATTCAAGCAGAGTGGTAACTCATTCGTTGAAGTCGCCGGATGCTCATTCCGTGACAACGAGAACAAAAGGAATTGCACGGATACCGGAGTTGTCGCGGGAAGTTCGTACAACTACAAAATCCGTACGGAGATCGTAACCAGCGATACCGGCGCACGGACGGGAATTCTCACGTTCAGCGACGTCGATCCGGGATTCCCGGCTCCGAAAAAGTCCTCGATTTCCGCATCCGATGGAACGTATGCAGGGTATGTCTATATCACTTGGGGTCCTGAGGGCTCGAAGACTCAAAATCCGACGGTGAAGTATTCGGTCATTCGAAGCGACGGACGCGTGCCGTGCACTCGGCTCGACACTGAGAACAACCGAACCTGCTCCGACACCAATGTCGAAGCAGGGAAGCAATATACCTACCGAATCCGCACAGACATCATCAACTCGACAACCGGTCAAGGGATCGGAGTGTTTACGCCGAGCGATCCGGATACGGGTTTTGCCAAATCTGCGGAGGATCAGATCATCCTGCCGGGAACGCCGATGATTTCCGCAAGTGACGGCACCGACGTCGCGGCTGTGGGTATCACCTGGAGCCCGACCGGCGATATCTCGAAGCAAGGGACGTTGACCTATTCCTTGTTCCGCTCGCAGTTTGCAAACGACATGGGGCAGTCTCTCCTCGGAGTAGATAGTGCGGGACAAGCGGTGCGGACCTCCGCATTGTCTCATCGAGACGCCTCCGCCGTCCCGGGAGTCACCTATTACTATACGGTGATCGCGTTTAATTCGAAGGGACAAGCGAAGAGTCTCCCTGACTCGGGATTCCGAAAGCTGCCTCCGAACGAGAATCCGGACTGTGACGGTGACGGGTCGACTGATCGCGAAGAGCAAGCGGATGGCACCGGCGTGTGCGATCCGGGCAGCTTCCAACTCCACCTGAAGAGTCCGGCATTTACGAAATACAATACGTATTTGAGTCAACTGAATTTCCTGGAGCTCATCGCAAATGGAACGAAACCAATCAGCGTGAAGGTAAAAGCATACAAAATCACCGGTCAGCTGATCGAGACCTTGGACGTGTTCCTCAACCCGGGCCAGGAGTTCGACGTTGATGTGCTGTCGCTCATCAAAGGTGCAAAGGATACTTACGGGGTATTGAAGATCGAATTCGACGACACGATTCCAGGTTCAACGCTCCTCGGACGGATGACGCATTATCGTTATAATCCGGACGGCAGATCGTTCTCCTTCGCATTCGCGCGGGAGCTTCGGAACGCGACCAAAGGCGACACCTATGCGAGCGGGAACAGCTTCGATCCACAAGGTTCGAACTTCTTGGTTCCGAATTGGGGAGAGATCGTAAACGTCAGTGAATCAGCTCAGATCTTCGACGTAACGCTCTACTCGCAGGACGGAGCGTCGCTCTATCGAAAGACCGTGCGAGTTCCTTCGTTCGGAGAGGAGGATATTCAAGCCGGCCACGAATTTGGCGAAGCGACGTATCTGTTCGAAGTGAAACCTCGCGACGGAAATGCCAAGTATTTGATGGCAGTGAGCAGATATAGCTCAAACTCGCGAGGTGGAAATGAGGCGTCGACTTACAACTATGCGTTTTCGCTCGAGGGACGCGCAGGCTCCGGAGCTGCACAGTTCGCGCCGATATCGAATCGGGTCGGAGGATGTTACTCACAATCGAACTGGGTCGAGGTGATTAACGCTCGTGAGAAAAGCGTAACGGCAGTCGCTTCCTTCCGCGATATTGCCGGAAGAGAGATCTCGCGCACGAACCTCACTCTGCGGCCTCGTTCGCAGTTCCATCTCAATGCCGGTGCGCTGCTCGCGAAGGGTGCGAACGGTTCGGTGAAGATTGAATCGAGCGATCCAGGAGCCATCGTCACTCAGAGCCTCGTCTACTTCCACGACTGCGCTGCGAATCAACTGCAGACCGCCTTTGCGGCACAAGGGCGAGGCGCCGGGCAGGATATCCAGTCGGGCTCGATAAACTCGAATCTGGGCATGAAAAACGAGCTTTTCATCATCGGGACGACGAACACATCCGTCACGGCGACGGTGAAAGTTGCGCCATTTGGTCTCTCGCCTCTGCCAACTTTGACACGAGAGATTGGCGGGAACGCGCTGGCACAATCTGACATCGGGAGTCTCGCCACTGGATTCCCGGTAAACGCCTACGGAACGGTACGTGTTGAGACAACGGGCCGCCCGAGAACAGTCGCTCCATTCGTCCTCCGTTCGAAGGAGCAAGCGAACGGCGGGATGGACTTCATCTTTCCGACACTTGTCCAATGACCGTCCGGCATCCGTTTCCGGTCGAACTTGCCCTCGACCGGAAACCGCCCTGGTCTTCCTACAATCCAAATTCTTGGGGCGAAGCCTTCCTCAGGGCTTCGCCCCCGGGGCTTGAAAGCGGTCAAAGTCCGCCTTAATGCTTCCGAGCCAGCATATTCGCGAACGACGGGGTTTCATTCAGCCAAGACACCACTCGAAAGCCGTGGAGTTCTAAAAGTCTTGTGAGCGATCGCTTATTGAAACAGTTTGCATCAAGCGGATAGCCATCGAGTGTCTTCGTTCGCCCGAGAAGACGGCGGGCCGTTTCCTTCATTTGCACGGCAACGCTGTTCACCAGAGGACCTCGCACAAAAAGATACCCACCCGGCTTCGCCCAAGCGCTTGCCTTCTCCATTACTCTTCCGGGATACGGGAGGTGTTCGAGCACATCCATCAACGTAATGACGTCGAATTCCTGCACCTTCCATTCTTTGCCGAGATTATCGATGGACTCTTGCACAACTTTGTCGTCGCCCAACAACCCGCGAGCATGCTCCGCCATTGAAGCGTTGTACTCGATTCCGCAGACTGAAAATCCATTTCGATTCGCTTCCGCGAGGAATCTTCCGCCGGCGCAGCCGATGTCGAGAAGGTTGCCGCTTTTTAGCGGAAGCATCGCAAGCACTTCCGCTGCTTCCGCCTTAAGCTCGGACTCGGCATCTTGATAGCTGCCGTTTAACACGCCACAGGACCAATCTCCGTCTTTCGCGAAATACGTATCCGAGAAAATTATTGCCTGCTCCTCGTGCGTGATGTGCGGGAAGATGAACTGATGCGTACAATCCCGGCAGCGCTCCAACCACCAATCTCTTTCCAGCCACCGGTATCGGAAAGGCTCCCGCCCGACGTTTTGGCTACTGCACACCGGACATATCGCACCCATCTCTGCCTCCTCAGAAAAACAGGAGATGTTTTAGCATATGAAGTTGCGGAGGGAAGCGATGAGTCTGTTGAGCGTGAGGCTGCTACTATCGTAGAACCTCCGCGACATCCTTTCTCTGTCCGGGTTAGGGAGGATGAAACCTGGACGGTGAGGTTGGGCGACCCCTGAGACATACGGGGTGGCCTCACCGATCCAAAGTTCACCCGCCGAAGAACTTTCTGATCCCGAAGAGCAGGAACCGGAAGAAAAGCGAGACGCAGAGGGAGATGATATTCCCTGCGACTTGCTTCTTGAAGTGCTTCTTGGCCCAATCTTCCGGGTTGTCCGAGCCGAGCCCGAGGGGAGTTCCCCACAGCTTCTCGGCCGTCTTCGCGAGCGCCGCACGCACGTTCTCATCCGTCTCGACTGACGAACACTCCCGGAAAAGCACCTGCAACTCGACGAACTCATCCGGGGTCCGCTCGGTTCGCGCGATCGTCTCGAGACACTCGCATGCGGCGATCCTAACGGCGGGGTCGGCATCGCAGCCAAGGAGCCGCTTCGCCTCTTTGTAGAAGCCCGGGTTTTTCGGGGACACGACCCGGAGGGCACGGAGAGCCGCCTCTCTCGTGGAAGCATCAGACGAGTGGACGGTACGGAGCAGGTTCGGTACTGCCGCCGCCATCATCGGACCGAGGAGCCCGATGAGTTCCGCCGAGTCTTTCGCCGGATATTGCCCTCGCGGTTTCTTGCCGAACGCCCGCCGGACCCGTTCCCAGATCCAACGGACGAAATGAACGTACCAACGCTCCTCCAGCCCACGGCAGAGGAGTGGAAACACCTCCTTAAGTTCGGGGTCCACGCGCCTGACGGCGTGACGAATCTCCGTTCGCAGTTCCTCGAGCTTCAGAGGTTCGAACGGAACCGCGGTTTCCCCTTCTTTGGGGGACTTCGGCTTCGGCCTGAGCGCCGAGAGGAGAGAGATCACCGCGAAGGCCGCGCACGGGCCAAGCTCGGCGAGACCGGCCGCCGCTTCCTTCCGCATGTCGAGGTCGTCGTCGGTTTCCAGCCGGGGCATGAGAGCCCATGCTGCTTCCGCATTCTGCGTGTGCGCGAGGACTCGGACGCGCTGTTTCCTCTCCGCGATTGACAACAGGGGGTCCGCGATCTGAAGAGCAATGATCGCGATGACCGGAGCCGCACGGTGTCGAAGGATTTGGAGTCCGAGAAGTCCCTCGAGTCTCACCGTTTCGTCTTCGTCTTTTTGCGCTGCTGCGAAGGTTAACGCCAGTACGTTCGGCGACCTCGCTTCCCCGGGCCTCGGTTCGAGATGTTCCGGCACTTCGAAGCTCGCGGGGCTTTGCTCCGCCCGGATCTTCAATCCGAGCAAGAACTGAATCCGGTCGTGTGTGCTGCCTTTCTTCAGCACGTCAAGGTTGTCGAGGAAGTCGCCAGGACCTTCCTGGCCGACAGGACGGAGTAGTGCGCACGCTTGCTTGAACTCGGTCACGGCTTCGACCAGCCGATCAACGAGATCCTCGGTGGCGACACGCCCCACCGATTGCAGCAAGAGTGCCCTTACTCCATCCAGGAGTAAGGCGATGCCCATGGCCCTTCCCTCCTACGGGGCGAACTGCCTGCGTCAGAACGACGCTGATGTGAGACGCGTGAATCCGACCACGCCGTCTGTTGAAGAGAGAATAACGTTCACTTCAACAGACAGCGTGATGCGATAATGAAATGTGAAAACATTTTGGATAGTAGCTGTGCCTAATGGAGATGCAGGCTCGCAAAATAGTAAGGCACATACTCATTCGCTGTTACCGCTACACGAGTATGAAAGACCAGCGTTACAAAAACACCACACTCAATGGGCTAGCATGCGCGGAGATCGCTATTCAAGTCAGTTTTGTGTTTAGGTGAAATAAATCTAAATCTCTACTAGGTCGGTAGAGATAAAAGATCTCTTGCGCTTTTCGGAAATGACACAAACGATCGCGCAGTTATCACGAGAATGTCAGAAACCTAAAAACCGATAATCGATCTTCGGTAGTCGCGATTCAGCTCCGCGATAAAACGAACACTGATGGACTTCGGACACACTGCTTCGCACTCCGTTTGAAGTGAGCACGCACCGAAGCCCTCGCGGTCCATCGCTTCGATCATTTCTCTCGCGCGGCGGGAGCGCTCTGTCTGGCCTTGCGGAAGATGGGCAAGGTGGCCGGCCTTCGCAGCAACAAAAAGCATTGCCGATCCATTTTTGCACGCCGCAACACAAGCGCCGCATCCGATACACTGCGCGGCATCCATCGCGACATCAGCCTCGTCCTTAGCAACCGGAATGGCATTCCCATCTGGAGCACCGCCGGTATTCACCGAAACGAAACCCCTCGTTTGGATAATCCGGTCGAATGCACTTCGATCGACGACGAGATCCTTTAGAATTGGAAAAGCCTTGGCTCGCCATGGTTCGATCGTAATGTGATCTCCATCCTGAAAAGTCCGCATGTGGAGCTGGCAGGTGGTAACCGCTTTTTGCGGTCCGTGGGCCACACCGTTGATCATCAGAGAGCAAGTTCCGCAGATCCCTTCCAGGCAATCACACTCAAAAGCGACCGGTTCCTCGCCTTTCGACTGCAACTGCTCATTTAAGAGATTCATCATCTCGATGAACGACATGTTCGGGCTGACTTCCGTGAGGCGATACGTGACAAATGCCCCCTGCTCGCGAGGACTTTTTTGCCTCCAAACCTGGAGTGTGAAGTTCATTACTTGTAGCTCCGTTCTGCAAGCTTTACGAATTCGAAATTGAGGGGCTCTTTGTGCAAGAGGGGGGCTTTGTCGACCCCTTGAAACTCCCACGCACCGACGTAGCAGAAATTAGTGTCGTCCCGCTTTGCTTCTCCCTCTTCCGTCTGACTTTCTTCTCTGAAATGACCTCCACAGGATTCGGAGCGATGCAGTGCGTCCCGGCACAAGAGCTCTCCGAACTCGAGAAAATCAGCGACCCGCCCCGCCTCTTCGAGAACCAGATTTAGTTCCGTAGGCGATCCACTGACATTGAGATTTTTCCAGAACTCCTCTCGAAGCGCCTGAATCTTTGAGATGACTTCATTTAGGCCTCTATCGTTCCGCGCCATTCCACAATAGTTCCACATCAGTGAGCCGAGCTCCCGGTGAAACTGAGCTGGCGATTTTCGACCTTTGATATCGAAGAGACGCTTGATATTTCCGGTGGCTTCCGCCTGCACTCTTCCGAATTCAGGATGAGTGTTATTCAAGGTCGCCGGTTTCGATGAGGCGAAATAATTCCCGATTGTGTACGGAAGAACGAAATATCCGTCCGCGAGTCCCTGCATGAGCGCACTCGCTCCGAGTCGATTCGCACCGTGGTCGGAGAAATTCGCCTCTCCAATCACAAACAATCCCGGAAGATTGCTCATCAGATTATAATCAACCCACAATCCGCCCATCGTGTAGTGCGGGGCCGGATAGATTCGCATGGGAATCTCGTAGGGATCTTCTCCGGTGATTTGAGCATACATGTCGAAGAGGTTGCCGTAGCGCTGTTGGATCGTGTCCTTCCCGAGTCGGTGAATGGCATCACGAAAATCAAGATAGACGCCTATTCCGCTCTCTCCGACTCCGCGGCCCTCGTCGCAAACCTCTTTAGCACTTCGGGACGCGATATCTCTCGGCGCGAGGTTTCCATAGCTCGGATACTTTCGTTCGAGGTAGTAGTCCCGTTCATCATCGGGGATCGAATTCGGCGCTCTCTTGTCACCAGTGCGCTTCGGCACCCAGATCCGCCCGTCATTTCTCAACGATTCCGACATCAGCGTCAGCTTCGCTTGATGCTCGCCGTGAGGTGGAATCGAAGTCGGATGGATTTGCGTGTAACAAGGGTTTGCGAATGCCGCCCCACGTTTATACGCGCGGTAGGTGGCGGTGACGTTACATCCCTTTGCATTTGTGGAAAGGTAGAACACGTTGGCGTATCCACCTGTCGCGAGCACGACCGCATCGGCCGCGTGAGCGTCGACGGAACCGGAGACAAGCGAACGCGTGATAATTCCGCGTGCCTTGCCGTCTACGACCACGAGATCCAGCATCTCCTTTCGAGGATACATGCGAACGTTTCCAAGCCCGATCTGACGGCTGAGTGCGGAGTATGCGCCGAGCAGCAGCTGCTGTCCCGTTTGTCCACGGGCGTAAAATGTTCTTGAAACCTGAGCTCCACCAAAGGATCTATTCGCGAGATTCCCTCCGTATTCCCGAGCGAACGGAACACCTTGCGCGACGCACTGGTCAATGATGTTCACGCTGACTTCCGCCAAGCGGTAAACGTTTGCTTCTCTCGCGCGGAAGTCACCGCCTTTGATCGTGTCGTAAAAGAGCCGGTAAACGCTGTCGCCGTCGTTTTGATAGTTTTTTGCGGCGTTGATACCACCTTGCGCCGCAATACTATGCGCCCGCCGAGGCGAGTCCTGGAAACAAAAACAATCGACTTGGTAACCGAGTTCGGCAAGTGTCGCCGCCGCGGAGCCACCCGCAAGACCGCTCCCGACGACTATCACCCGGAACTTCCGCTTGTTCGCGGGGTTCACGAGTTTCATGTCAAATTTATGTTTCGTCCATTTCTGGTCGAGTGGGCCGGAGGGAACCGCTGAATCGAGCTTCATACTTTTGTGCGCCGGTTAAGGTAATCTCAACACGCCGAGCAACACCGCCACAGGGATGGATATGTATCCGAGCGCAAGCGCTCCGGCGAAAAGTTTCCCGAGTGCATTCGCATTCTTCCGAAATTCCGCACGGCCGAATCCGAGAGTCGCGAAGAGACTGCCGAATCCGTGACTCAAATGAACTCCAACCATGATCATGCAAAGGATGTAGAGCGCCGAGTAAACTTTGTCGCGAAATCCGTGAATCACCATCGAATAGACATCATGACGGCCGAGACTGTCATGGAGGCTGGCGTATTCAGGCTGAAGTGAGCCGAAGGTGAAATGAAGGAGGTGGACGAGAACGAAAAAGAGAATCGCCATTCCCGTCTCGAACATATACACGGACGCGGCCGAAGCTTGGACTCGCTTGTCGACCTGATATCCCTCGGGACGGGCACTGCGATTTGTATTCCTCAAAGAAAATGCCGCCCACAGATGGACTGTAAAAGCGAAGAGGAGTCCGATTCGGAGAGGCCACAGCAGCTCGGGAATACTCTTTAAGAAAGCTGCGTAGTCATTAAACGCTTTCTGCCCCAGAAAGATCTGAAGGTTTCCAAGCAAATGCGCGACGACGAATCCCATGACCAAAAGACCGGTCAAGGCCATCAGAATCTTCCTCCCGATTGAAGAGGTCGCTGCTTTTCTGGAAGCTCCGCTCTCGGTCGAACCTGAAGCTGCGGGCCCTGATGCTGCGGAAGACGATGAAGGTTTTTCGCTCATGGAGAGTTGTCGGGGTGAATCACGTCGAAGTAGCGTTGAAAATGACATACTAGTGCCCTGTTCGACAAGTTCTTGCCATCCGGCAAACTTTTGCCGAGTGCTGCTCTCTCTGCAGGCGAGTTGGGGAATTCAAGTGACAGGACTTCAATTCCGGCGCTCATCAGCCATCCGGAAGAATTACGGGCAAATTGATTTTCTGTCCTGCTTCTGCTTTTGAACGGAGCGCTATATTGTTCGCCTGGCGCTGCCGGTTGAAAAAACCCCCAGACGAGTTCGACTCGCAAGGTGGCGCTTAACCGTCCTCAAAACGGAGCGAAACTCATCATCGAGAGAAGGAGCTGTTGTGAAGCCATTTCATAGAATAATGCCGCCTGAATGGGCGCGACATGAGGCCACTTGGATTGCATGGCCGCACGAGACCACGGATTGGCTGGAAAAGTTTGCCCCAATTGACTGGGTCTACACCGAAATCGTCCGCGCTCTCGGAGACTCCGAACGAGTCGAAATCTTGGTGCATGACGAGAAAGTCTTGCGTCGCGCGGAGCATTGTCTCGAACAGACGAAAGTGAACTCCGGCCAATACCGCCTCCATCTCGTGCCGAACAACCGGAGCTGGCTGAGAGATTCCGCACCGACAGCAGTAAGAACCTCAACCGGTGAGCTGGAATGGGTTCGCTGGAAATTCCGCGCTTGGGCGAAATACGACAATTACAATTTCGACGAAGTTGTTTCAAAACAGATTTCTCACCTGAGCAATATCCCCTTCGTCGATGCGGAACGCCCGGACAAGCCCGGTGCGCTTACGCTCGAGGGTGGAGCCATCGATGTCGATGGAGAAGGCACGCTTCTGACGACTGAAGAGTGTTTGCTCTCTCGAGAACAAGAACGGAACAAAGAGCTGACGCGAAGCGGATACGAAGAGGCTTTCAAAACCTATCTCGGAATTAAAAAGGTAATTTGGCTCGGGAAAGGTTGTGTCGGTGACGACACTCATGGTCACATCGATGACATCGCGCGTTTCGTGGCTCCGGGAAAGGTGGTGCTCGCTTACGAAGCGAATCCGAAGGACGAGAATCACGCATCGAGCGCGGACAATCTAAACCGGCTGAAAGCCACCACCGATGCAGAAGGACGAAAGCTGCAGATCACTCTGCTCCCGATGCCGAGGCCTATTTGGTTCGGTGAGGAGCGGCTTCCCGCAAGCTACGCCAACTTTTATATCGCCAATACCTCGGTGCTTGTGCCAACGTTCAACGACGAGAACGACCGCGTTGTTTTGAATACGCTTCAAGAACTTTTCCCTCAAAAGAAGGTGGTCGGAATACACGCGCTTGACTTGGTCATGGGGCAAGGAACGCTCCACTGCCTGACCCAGCAACAACCGAGCGTGCGTGACTAGTGCTCCGTTCGCCAGGGAAAAACAGTGCAGAGCGCAGTTTGATAGACTATTTCCTGGACGGAGCACTGTGCCGCTCCCGCAAAATGAACTACCAACG
>CAZDWZ010000006.1:157424-378924 GCA_964509425.1 uncultured Bdellovibrionales bacterium
GTAGTTTATTTTGTGCGGCACGCGAGGCGGAGCCGAGCCAGGAACTCCTACTGCTTCGTTCGCCAGGGAAAAACAGTGCAGAGCGCAGTTTGATAGACTATTTCCTGAACGGAGCACTGTGCCGCTCCCGCAAAATGAACTACCAACGGTAGTTTATTTTGTGCGGCACGCGAGGCGGAGCCGAGCCAGGAACTCCTACTGCTCCGTTCGCCAGGGAAAAACGGTGCAAAGCGCAGTTTGATAGAATATTTCCTGAACGGAGCAGTACTACTCGGAGAGGCAAGATGAGATCATTTCCGGCGGTGCGATAGTGGGTGCTGTTCTCTCCGTTTACCGTTCTCCGAAAATGCTCGCTATTTTGCTTCTCGGGTTTTCCTCGGGATTGCCACTCGCGCTCACCGGGGGAACACTTCAGGCTTGGCTGACTGACGAGAAGGTCGATGTCAAAATCATCGGCGCGCTCAGCCTCATCGGGATCCCGTACAGCTATAAGTTTCTCTGGTCGCCGGTCATGGACCGGTTTGCGCCGCCGTTTCTGGGCAGAAGGCGAGGCTGGATTCTCCTGTGCCAGCTGGCGCTCGCGGCCGTAGTCGCAGGGATTGCGTTTTGCACCCCCACAGGAACACCGGCGCTTTTCGGGGTTCTCGCTCTCGGGATAGCTTTTCTCAGTGCGAGCCAAGATATCGTTATTGATGCTTACCGGACTGAGCTTCTGAGTGAACAGGAGCGCGGCCCTGGGGCCGGACTCGCGATTCTCGGATACCGAGTCGCGATGCTCACTTCAGGAGCGCTTGCTCTCATTCTCGCCGATCATCTGCCGTGGAAAACCGTGTATCTCCTCATGAGCGTGATTCTCGCGGTGCTCGCGATCGTGACATACTTCTCACCCGAGCCATCGGAAAAAGTGCTCCCTCCAAGAACACTGCAAGCGGCGGTCGTTGAACCTTTCGTCAATTTTTTCAAACGCCGACATGCCGTCGAAATGCTGGTGTTCGTGGTTCTCTACAAGCTTGGCGACGTCATGGCAGTCGCGCTCACGACGAAGTTCATGCTCGATCTTGGATTTACCAAATCCGACATCGGATACGTTGCAAAGGGTCTCGGCCTCGTCTGTTCGATCGTTGGAAGCTTGCTGGGTGGCGGCGGAGTCGTCCGTTGGGGACTGAGGAAGTCACTCTTCTATTTTGGGATTCTTCAGGGAATTTCAGTGCTGTGCTTCGCCGTCTTGGCAATCACCGGAAAGAACTACTTCGTCATGAGCGCCGCAATCGGGCTCGAGAATTTCTGCAACGGTCTCGGCAACGCGGCGCTGGTCGTATTCCTGATGGGACTTTGTGATAAGCGCTTCACGGCGACGCAGTACTCGCTCTTGACCAGCATTCAATCAATCTCCCGGACATTTGCCGGTGCGACGACTGGTTTCATCGTCGCCGGCTTCGGATGGCTTAACTTTTTCCTCATCTGCACGCTGCTGGCCTTCCCCGGTTTGTTCTTGCTGATTGCCCGATATGATAAATGGACGAATGAAGAGCCGCAGCAAGTTTAGAGTGATTCTCAAATATTTTGTGCTTTTGAGAATCACTCCCGACGGAGCCCCAGAGGGGCGACCAGCAAGCACAGAGCGGTTTTCATTAGGGAAAAGAGCTGCGAAGCCGGAGGCTTCCCAATATTCATTCGGACAACAATCTCGAGAACTTCTTTAGAAGCCGTTGTGAATTCCACTATTGATCATCTCGTCGTCATCGCCCCAAACCTCGCGGCAGGGAGAAATTTCATTCAGGAAAAGCTGGGTGTGGAACCCGAGACCGGCGGCGCTCATCCGCGCATGGGCACGCACAACCTTTTACTGTCCCTTGGGAAGTCGATGTACTTGGAAGTCATCGCAAAAGATCCCGCTCTGCCGAACCCCGACCGACCTCGATGGTTTGGCCTCGATGCTGAGCCGGAGGATTTCACTCCGCGCTTCGCCGCCTGGGTCGCCCGGACGGATGAGATTCATGGGATGGCGCCGGAGATTTCGGCTTTGCTTGGACAACCGGAAGAAATGAGCAGAGGGGATCTCTCTTGGCTCTGCACTATAGCGCCTGGTGGCTCGCCGCCGCTTGGAGGAGCGGCGCCGGCTCTCATACAGTGGCCGGCGACCCGGCATCCTGCTCTCAACCTGAAAGACGCAGGATGCAATCTCGAATATATAAGAATCTACCATCCTGAGCCGGAAATCGTAACGGATGTTTTCCGTGGGATAGGGCTCACAGGAAAGGTTCTCGTTACGGCTGGCGCACCGGTGAGACTCTCAGCCTTTCTGTCTGTCCGAGGAAAAGAAGTCGTGTTTTGAAGAAAGTGGTCGTGCTTAATTCCGGGTGAACCTTTCCTCCGGCATTTCGCTTACGGCAGTGAGAAACTGACGAAGCTGAAAATTCGAAAGTCGCGGTCCAATCACAAACAATGGTTCGTAACCGTTTCTTACCTGCTTAAGCTCGCAGATCGCTTTTATCTCACCGTCTGCAGACAGTGTCGCGAGACGGTTTTTCTTCGACAGGAAGTCGTCGGGGATCTCATCGTGACGACCTTCCCGTACGAGATGCAGGACGGCAAATCCTCTCCCATTCTTGCGATCGCTCTCGGTAAGCAGAGTATTGATCCTGAACTTTGTGCCTCGCGCCGCACCGACCGGCCCAGTCCAGGCCGCACGTTCGAGAAACTCGACGAGCCTTCGGTGACCAATCTCCGAGAGTCTGACGGAGGTCAGTCGCTCGGCCGCGCGCTTCGACACCTTTCGCAATAGGCTTCGGCCTGTCGCGGTCAGACCCAAAAAGATTCTCCGTCCGTCTTTGGTTCGAGACAATTGTCCACTGCGGGCTAACACCTTCGCCGAATTTGAGAGAATACTTCTCTCAAAAGGCAGCATGCGGGAGAACTCTCCGAGCTCCGTCTGATGCTCAAAGATCTCCGCCTGTCTGAGAATGGAGTACTTCACAAAACCCAAACCGGAGATACCAAGGATTTCATCACTCGCCATCCCGAATGCTTTTGCCAAGCGTACCGTTCCGATCGTCAGCGGGTGATCGCCCGGAAGTTTTGTCGTCGCGGGAGCGACGAGAAAATCGGCAAGCCTTGCCAGACCTCTCTCAAATTCGACTTGCTCACTCCTTGTAAAATCTTTCACGCATTGTTTCGATATTTCACTTTGAGCCGTTTGGAGCTGTGACAACACTTTCCGGCCGCGTGGAGTAAGCTCTAGGTGCGACTCACGCCGGTCGATCTTGTTTCCGAGAGAGGCGACCAGACCTTTTCTGTGTAAGCTCCCAATCGTCCTCGAAGCGGTGCTGGGATCGACATCGACGACGGCGGCGAGTTGTTTTCTTGTCATTCCGGGTGCCGCTGAAAGCTCAACGAGCGATTGGGCCTCCGCAGGCCCAAGGCCTCGAACCGGATACTCCAGCCGGAGAAAACGCCGGTGGAGGTTATAGGCGTGAAAGGCATTAAATACGGCATGTTGGGCGGTGAATTTCGGCATTGCTCGATAAAGAAGTCACTTCGTCAATAATACATGCATAATACTACAACAATGCTCGGCTGTTGAGCTTTATACATTGATTATTCAAAAGATCGCCCAAATTCCCGGTAGAGTACGGAGCGGCGAATACTGAGCTCTCTCAATCTTTTAGAATCTATCTGAGATGAACTGTGGTCCGGGAAATCTCTTTCCCGACCCACAGGTGTTTTTTGTAGGTGCGCTGTTGCGCGAGGAGGTAGAGTGCGTTTCGGTATGGTGTGCGCCGGAATCATCGGCGTCGCGATGGCCCCGCGGATCGAGGACGACGTGGTGAAGCTGGTGGTGTTCATCATCTGCGTGGCGGGGCTGCTGCTCGCCACCTTCCACCGCGTGCCCCGCGACGAGTTCTGGATCTCCCGTAGCCCCGAGAACGGGGAGACGAGCCCCTTGTACCTCTTGGTGCCGGGGTGGTATTTCTTGCCGACCGTGCTGGACTGCGTGAAGCACGACTTCTTGCGTGTCCAGCGCGAGCAGGTGCCCGTTCTGGTGGACATCGTGATCCGCTTCACAAATGGCGCGAATTTCCACGTCATGCAGCGGCTCGTCGTCTGGGTGGAATTCGCTCCGGGCGCTACCGCCCAAGCGGCGGCCTTCGTCCGGTGCTTCGAAGGACAGCTCAGAGGCGAAAATGGGCTCGCTTCCCTCCGAGGCGGGGCGATCGCCGAGGTGCTTCACCGAGAACTCGAGTCGCTCATGCTGCTCGCCGCGGGATTCGTGAGCGTCGATCAAGCGCCCGTCGCCATCCGGACCGCGTACCGGAAGATGATGGACAACGCGTCGACCGAAACGGGCCTGTGTATCAGGGAGCTGAAGGACCCGCAGATTACGTTGCTTCGGGAAGAGGCGTAACCACGCTCGCCTTCGCCTCCACACACAAACCCAGACGGCACGGTTTTTCTTAGCACGGTTCGGGTCAAAACCGGGGAGCCGCAAGCTCCCCCATCGCTTCCTTCGGATTGAGGGATGATTCTCGTCGAATCCGTCATCATGTCATCGGGAGAATTCTCCCCTGTCTCATTCTCAATTTTCGAGAAAAAACAACGAACTTCGAACAGTTGGCTCCAAATCCAGTAATCACCTAGCAGAACCAGCAATCATCGAGCGACGCTTCCGGCCTGTTTGGAATTTCTCATATCGATAGGTCTCCAAGTGGAAATCGAGATTTTTTTGCTGTCGAAGAGGTTTTATAATGAGAACGATTCTCGCTCCCGCTACGAAATTGATTTTTGCTGGGGCAATGATTACGACGGGCGGCGCGTCCATCGCCCAAGCAGACACCTACTCCATGTATGGACCGCAATATGCTCCTCCCGTCGCTCAAAATAGTGGCGACTATTACTCGGCTGCTGCGGGCGCCACCACCGGAACTCCAACGGCGACGCCCACGCCAACACCTCCTCGGCCCGCGACGGCAACCCCCACTTCCACACCAACTCCTGCGACCGATCCGATGTTCACCGGCTCTGCTCCGGCACCGGCTGCGGCGGCGGCCACGACCTATCCGCAGTATTCCTCCTATCCGACGACAACCACTGAGGCGTCTCCGGTGGCCGTTCCCTCTGGAGCCCCAACCGATGCGGGGACCACAATGGTCATAGCCACGGGTGAGGATTCAACGTTTGTCAGCTCTGTCGCGCCCCCTGCCGAGCCCGTGGACATATGGGACAAGATTCCAGGCGATGAAGACACCGAGCTCACCTCATATGTCCAACATCTAAACGCCATCAAAGCGGCAAACCGCGGCGGAGCCGGTGCTGTTTTGGCATTTACAACATCGGTCAAGGACCTCCTGAAATCCACTGAGGCGAACTGGCGGGAGAAAGTCGAAATCTCACCCGAGCGAGCCGAGGACGTCGCTGCGACGCTCATCACCGGTCTTACCGTACTGAGGGGTCTCACGCCCGAGGCGAGGATCGATGCGCTTCTCACCATCGAGGCGATCATCAAACCGTGCGACAGAAGGCTCCGCAAGACGATAATGGAGAAACTCTTTCAGCACATGCTCGCGGTCGAGCTCTTTCAGCCGGAGCCGGTGAAAGTGTTCTGCGCTATCTACCCGACAGAAGGGTCGCTTCCGGAGATCGAAGGACTTACAGGGCCCGCGAAAGAAATTATTCCGCACGCGCTGACACAGGGATACATCCGGACGCGAGCGAAAGAGAGAGATGAACATTGGAGGCTGTATCGCTATATCGAATCCATACGGCAAGATCATACTGCTGTTCGTCCTTTCTATCAGCTCGTGGCAAATGAGATCGCACACAGCCAGAACGACTCTTTGAATTGGATCAATGCGGTCTCCGAAGGTCTGATGAATCGCAAAACAGAATTGGCCCTGACTTCTTATAAGCACCTGCTTCGAGACTCTGGCGTTGTATCAGCATTGGCCCTCCGCAGTGCGAAATCCGGAGATGATGCTGACTTCGCCGTGTCAGTCTTTGAGAAAATGCCCGAGGAAGGACTCGCAAACTGGCACCTCATAATGTCGGGTTTCGTGAATAATTCGAAACAAAACGCAGCCGTCGATCACGCGAAAGTGTTGATTTTGCTCGCTGGGAGAAACGTCGATGAAAAACAGAGGATGAAGGACACGAGCTTGGAGTGGTTGCGACAGGCAAAGCCTGAGAGCGCCACCGCCGAAGCCCTCCAACAACTGTATTCCATCCTTGTGGGACTACCATAATCAGGAGTGACTAACGGGGGCCTCCGGACGCTCGTCCTCTTTTCAGAGAAAACTCCGGACGCATTCTACTTTTACATCAGAAAACTCCGTTCTCCGTTCGTCACGCCTGATACCACCTTCCCAGCAATTCTCCAGCAGTACCTGCAATTCTCAAGCTTAGAAGCGGAGTCATGGAAGGGAATCCCATATCAGACCATCGACAGGTTTTGGCCTTCGCGACTTTATTTAAGAGGTTCATAATGAAGAAATTTTTTTACTCCGCAACTCAGAGTTTCATGAGCGGAGCAGTCTCAATATTTCTCGGTCTAGAGCCGGCATACGCCGAAGCGGTTTCCTCACAGGAGTCGTTTGTCACCACCGAATTTTCGACTGACGCGGCGATTCTGCCGGACTTTGTCTCCCTCGATATCTTCTCTCTGACGTATCCGATCTCCGTAGTCACGCCGGTTTACTACAGCAGCACTCCCGTGATGATGTCGGAGCCCGTTGATACCGATTATTATTCTGCACCCTTACCGGCGATGGAACCAGCAGTCGGATATTACGAAGCCGTCCCTGCTCCGTCCTATCCTCAAATGGAAGGAGGGCCCCTTCTTGCGGAACCGTTTCCTCTTGCGGGGCCTACGGCGATGCCGACGCACGTCGATGTCGATAGCGTAACAACGACCGATATCATAGTCGGAGAAATCAGCATCGAAACCGCTGACACGACAACCACGACGGCTGAAGGTACTCGATGGAATAAGACCACCGCGGATGACGAGGAAAAATTACAGCAATTTCTTGAACTCTACCGTAAAATCAAGCCGGGGAATGCAAGCGGAGCCGAATGGGCAAGAGCGTTCTCCCAAACCATCCAAGAATTTCGTCAATTCATGGAAGCATCTTGGTGGGATTTTCTCTCGCACCGCAACGGACGCTCGGAGGAAGTCATCGATTCCCTCCTCACCGCTCTTGCGACACTTCCCGATCTTACTCCACAGCAAAGAATCGATGCGTTGAAGAGCATTCAAACAATTCTCTTGCACATGAGAGACCCGGCACTTGCCAGCTACACCGAGAAGCTTTTTCATCACATGATAGCTATCGAGCTTTTCAAACCGGAGCCGATAAAAACGTTCTGCACCGTGTTTCCGACGGATGATTCCATTCCGGAAATTCAAGGACTGAGCGGCCCTGCTCGCGACATGATTCCGCACGCCCTCCTCCAAGGATACCTCCGTACCCGAACGAGAGCCCGGGACGAGCATTGGCGCTTGTTTCGGTATTTCGATTCGCTGAGTCGTGATCAGTCAGCCGTTCTCCCGTTTTACCAGGTCATGGCCGGCGAAATCGGTGGCGAGCATGAAGAATCGATGAACTGGGTAAATGCAATTGCAGATAAATTTCTGCGCCTCTCCACCGCGGAGAGTCGAGCGGCGTATAAACTCGTCCTTCGAAATAGCGGAGTCGTGACGGCACTTGCGCTCCGGAGCGCAAAATCGGGTGATGACGCGGCTGATATCGTGGCGGGATTTCTCGATATGCCAGATGAAGGAATTCCGCACTGGCCGCTCATAATGTCGGGATTGGTAAATAACTCCGCATCGAGGATTTCGGTCCGACATCTGCAGGCCCTCCGCGCCATCGCCGCGACGAATGCAGACGAGAAAGAGCGAATGAAGACGACCTGTCTCGATTGGCTGAGACGCGCGGAAGTGGGTTCTCCCACGGCAAGAGCCCTCGCGGAACTGAACTTCGAGCTTTCTCGTCTGCCGTAGAGGCATGTGGCGAATATCTCAAGCGGCTCGACCCAAGCGGAGCTCAGAGGAAAATTTTCGAGGGGTTCAGAATTCCAAGGGGATCAAGAGTCGATTTTAGAAGCTTCATGACATCGAGCGAATCACCGTGCTCGACGGGGAGATACTTACGCTTCCCAAGACCGACTCCGTGCTCCCCGGTGCAGGTTCCGTCCATCGCAAGAGCCCGGCGAATGAGTCGATCATTTAACGCATCTGCTTCGTCGAGCTCAGCGGCATTTTCTCTGTCGACGAGAATCGTGAGATGGAAATTTCCATCTCCGACGTGGCCGACAATCGGTGCCAGAAGCGAGCTTGCCTGGATATCCTTCTTCGTTTCGAGAATACATTCTGCAAGTCGAGAAATTGGTACGCAGACATCGGTCGAATAAAGCGAAGACCCGGGACGGAGCGCCTTGCACGCCCACGCTACATCGTGGCGCGCCCTCCAAAGCTCGTTTCGCTCTTCGGGTTTGCTTCTCCACTCAAATCCGCCACCGCCCCATTCCGCCGCGAGCGCTTGGACTTGCTCCGCTTGACCCTGTACTTCCGATTGGGAGCCGTGGAATTCAAGGAAAAGCGTGTCGGTCACCGGTAGATTAAGCTTCGAGTAACGGTTCACGGCATCAATTTGAACGTCGTCGAGGAGCTCGATCCTCGCTATCGGTATACCCATTTGCATAGTGGCGATGACGGTCCGAACGGCGCCTTCAAGAGTCTGAAAGCCGCACACGGCAGCTGCGATAACTTCAGGAACTCCGAAGACACGAAGTGTGAGCTCGGTGATGATACCAAGCGTTCCCTCACTCCCGATAAACATTCGCGTCAGATCGTATCCCGCAGCGCTTTTCTTCGTTCTTCGTCCTGTCCTGATAATTCGCCCGTCGGAAAGGACTACCTCGAGTGCGAGGATATTCTCCTTCATCGTTCCGTAGCGGACAGCATTCGTGCCGCTTGCTCTCGTCGCGGCCATGCCGCCAAGCGATGCATCCGCCCCAGGATCAACCGGAAAGAAAAGTCCGTCTTTTCGAAGCTCTTGATTCAGAGTCCGGTGCGTGAGTCCCGGTTGAACAACAACATCAAAATCATCACCGTGAACTCGCACCAGCGATTTCATTTCAGAGAAATTAATACTCACTCCACCTGCCGCGGGAATAGCCGAACCTTCAAGCCCAGTGCCCGCCCCGAAGGGAGTAACCGGAACACGAAACTCTGCACATGCGGAGATGAGGTGAGACACATCGGCGCTATCGACAGGAAAAAAGACTGCTTCGGGGATGACCGACTGATGTCGTGATTCATCCCGGGAATGCGCTTCGCGCACGGCTTGCGTTTGAACGATCTTCCCCCTGAAAATTCCGGTAAGTCGTTCGAGAACTGCGAGAAATTCCTGAGCCATCTCGACATTGTCTCCTTTCTTCTTTCGAGAGATGAATACCAGCGTTTTCTCCGTTCAGTCTACTTCGAGTTCTAGTTTAGTGACGCGCCGGAACCTGTGGAAAACAAGGGTTTCCGGCGCGCCCACGATCTGAAGAGGGATCAGCCGGCGGGCGCCGGAGTTTGCGGAGCAGGTATGGGTGATTCGGGTGGTGTCCTCAATGTGATTCGAACTTTCCAGCGTACGACACCACCATCATCCGGCTCTTCTACCAAACAGAGAATTACATTCTCCGGCATGTAAGGCCGCGCCATCAGGATTACCGCCATCGTGGCAATGTCTTCGCCATTTTCGAGCTGCAATGTTCCGGTCAATTGTTCTGGTACTTCCTGATCCAGCGACCACTGTCTGAGCATGTGGAAGATCGCCTGGACGCCTCGATAAGCGCTCACGGCAATAGCCGCGTTCGACTTCAGCTCAAGGAATTTCAGTAGCGCTTCATCCGCGAGGCGGATACGCGCTCTCACGTCATCGCTCAGACGACTTAGCGCATCAACGTGATTGAAAGGAGGATTGAGAATCGCCGCCATAACCCGAGCCCTGAGAGAATGCGGCGTCGCCTCGAGAAAGTGGAACTTCCACCGCCTCCGTTCGAACGGCACCGCGTTCAAGAGCAGAGTCAAGGCTCGTGCTCCTGAACGCGATGCAGCAGGAACAGAAGAATTTCTTTGTGAACGACCGGGCAACGTCGTGCTTTTAACGGAGCAAGAATAAAACCGATTTCAGGTTCCGGCTCGACATCGAAAACTTCAAACAAATGTCCGCCGAATGGGAGAAAAGGAAATTTGAGAGAAAAAAGAACAAAACGAGAAACTCGAGTTCTCGAGGAGAACTATACTTGAAAAAGCGTTCCTTTTTTGGGGCGGTCGAGAGCGGCAAGCGTTAAGCAAGAAAAATGAAATGGAGTCGAAGGAGAGCGGCCTTCGGAAGGAGAAACCCTCCTTCGACTCCGGAAGGCGGGAGGAGACAACCGGGGTAGTCCCTACGATTCTCAGCCGAGCAAGGAATCCACGTTGCACCGCGCGATGGGTCCGCCGAGGAGCGAGGCCAACCGCTGGAAGACGACGACCGTCGCGGTGCTGTTCCCGGTCTTCTTCAAGTGCGTTTGCATCAGTTCCTTGAACAGGTCGAGGCCGACGTCGCAGAGCCGCTCGAACATCATCCGCAGTCCGACGTAAATCGCCTCACCGCCGTCCGGATTCAGCGCCGCCCGAAACGCGACGCAGGCCTCCGTGGGGTCGGGCCACATGCCGTTCAACTCGTGGTCGACCGCGCAGGCGATGCGGTCCCCGTCGTCCTCCGTCAAGTCGTTCTCCCGGACGCACCGCGCGACCGCCACCCCGAGGATGGGGTAGGAGATGTCGCCCTTCCCGACGAACATCTTCAACGACTTCACGACCACCTCGACCCACTGCTCGAAACGCGTCAGGCTCATGGCACCCTCCTTTCGGAGTTCGACTCGATGCCGGAGTCGCCCTTTCGGGTAGTTTGAAAAAACCTCTCGCGCTCTCCTTCGAATATCCAAAAGATTTATGGTAGTTGCCGTCTCTTGGATGCGTGTTGACCGAGAATAGATCAAGAATAGACTCAACGAGGATCAATAGAGAGCGAGCGACACTCTCCACGCGGAAGAATCTGTATTTGAATGTAAGAGCGACTAGTCAGCGCTTCAGGAGGCCGCACTGATCTGTTCGTTCTCGAGGAGAACACCGACCTCATCGGACACTTCTTCAAGCTCCTTGTCGATTCGTTTGAGAATGGCGACGATCATCACGCTTACAATAACGAGAAGGTACCAAGAGCTCATCAGCTGAAGGCGGACGATTGACCATTGCACGTTCTGATGCGGGTATCGCCACGCGGCGAGAAATGTTCCGATGTTCTCGCCGAGCCAGATAAAAAATGCGATGAGAAAGAAGGCGAGCACCATCGGCATCTGACGTCTCACGCCGTTTGTTTCGAAGCTCACCCATGTTCGCCAGAAAAATCCGATGAGAAAAGGAATAATTAACGTCCTCCCGTCTGGGATATAACGGTTCGTATAAAAATTTCCGTAGATGACAATCGCAAACAAAATACTCTGCCCAAGAGTCGGCCAATGAACCATCTTGAGATCGAAGTACCGCCAAGCTTGGCAGATATAGCTTGCAACACTCGCATACATGAATCCGCTGTAGAGCGGTACGCCGAGCACTTTTGTGTATGCAAAATCAGGGTATGCCCATGAGCCGTGTGCGACCTTAAACATCTCCATGGAAACGCCGAGAAAGTGGAAGAAACAGATGACCGCAAGCTCCTTCTTGGTCTCGAGCCCGGAGCGATACATCACGTACTGCATTAACAAGCAGGCAATCAGCAGGAAATCGTAGCGGGGAACGAAGGGGATATAGACCCACTTTGTAAGTGCGAGCATCCCGAAGATGAAAACCGGGAAGACACAGGAGATCGCTTCTTTGTAGCCGAAGGCGAAAAATTCACGGAGAAAGGAAAGTATTGGGGAGTCGCTCGCTCGGCGCATCAAAAACAGAAGAACGCTCTCGTGAAACTGACGCACCATGAAACAAAAATCGGCTAAAAAGGCTTCCCGCTTGAGCTTAATCGGACGACCTTATTAGCCTTTTATTTCGCAGTTACCTTGAAAATTCCGTGAAAAAACAGCTAAAAATTTCTAGGACAGCTGAGTCGAGGTTATTTGACGGTGCATTTACCGTGCGGATCGGTAGAGTCAAGCGGACCCGCACAATCAGGAAACATTCGCACCGGCTCGAGCCTCCCGTCTCCCCTCCGCTTGAGAAATCTAGAGAACCTAAAGTTGCTGCAGGAATCCGGCGCCACAGTGGTGAGCACAGCATTCATGTCCCGACCTATACAGGAGTCTGGATCCCATTTTTCGTAATCAACACGTCCAATCCCCGCGCGCACCGCTTCAGGCACGGCGGTGCGAGGAATGTTATTCTCTTGGCTCCGCACCGACGCGCCCATACCCCAATAATCACCTGGTATCGCCGACCCGAGCGAATAGAGCTTTGAATTTATCTCTGCGCAGCGAAGCTCATATCTCTTCGCGCCTGAAGAAAGCTCGACCGCATTCCGCCCCCCGGTGACAATCATCCCCTGCGGACACGAAGTTGAGTGATAGCTTATCTTCCCGGTAAGCATGTCATGAGAAGGCAGCCGACAGCAGAGCGCGCTGAACGGCACGGTGTCGCCAGATTTCGCGCTGTTTCCCGGATCGTCAAACGCAAACACGGCCGAATGCTCTGGACACAAGCCGCTGACCATTCCCCATCTCTCAAAAGGAATCGACTCTCGAAGGTTATACCCGTTACACGTGTACGGACCTGGGAAACGATTCGAGAAACCGGCGCCATTGGACGCCTGCGGAGTGCCAAAGAGTCTCTCCGGAAAAATGAATCGGAGCGATCGCTGCTTCCCTTTTATGATTCTCGTGATCTCATATCCGTCACGCACAGCGGTCGAATCAACTCTCGCGACCACCCGCTGTCCAAGGGCTCCGGCCAATTCCGCTCGGCCATCCTCGGCAGTCCGCACAGCTGCATTCGCATCGACCTGAATACGAACATCATGGAGCGGACGAATCGTAGAGACGGAGTAAATTTCGATACTGCGAGAACCCGCTTGAAAAACCAGCAGCTCATCTGAGCCGTCACCGTCGGTATCGAGAGCGACGAATTCCTCTCCCTGCGCGGGATGTGTGATTCCCATTGTGGAACGCTCCACAGCAAATTCCCCTTCTCCGTTTGCTATCCACCACCCCCAGTTTCTTCCGCCGTAGGCCAGCACGTCGGTCAGCCCATCACCGTTGAAGTCACCGAGAGTCGATGGCACCCAAGACTGACGGGCAGGAAACTGACTCCACTCATTCGCCTGTAACAAGCGGTCAACTCTCCTTGAAACGATTCGGCCGTTCTTCGAATCACCGAGCAACGCTCGATCAGGGCCTTTCGAATCAATCGACGCCGACGCGAGAAGCAAAAGCCCGGGTCGTGAGCCCTGCCCGTAGGCTCCATGAAACTGAAGATCGCCCTGCGTGAGATAGGTCTCGATGAACTGCAGGCTCATATCTTGATAGTCTGCGGGCTTGTCGGAGCGAATGAAAATATCATCGCGATGCCCGTCGCCCTCAAAGTCACCAGCGACAAATTGGAAAGGAGCGAGTTTCTCCGAATCAATGATGATCCTCTGCCGTTTGAAGCTTCTCTCAGGTCCGGCAAGAAACAGGTTCCATGATTTTGATTTCTCCTCAAAGGTTAAAATATCGTCTCTTCCGTCGCGATTAAAATCGGACACCGCGGTTCGAAATGTTTTGGTAAGGGATTCAATTCCAGTCCAAAGCTCCGAGATCCAGCGATCCGCTTCTCCGCTCGAAAATACCGCGCTCGCCCCTTTGGGCTGCACACAGAGGATGGAATCTCGCTTCTGTCCACCGAAATCTCCCGTCAGAATCAGTTCACAAACGAGGTCCTCTGGGAGATGGGCCTTGCGGGCCTCGAAACGGGGCGCTGACGATTCGGCGAAAGCTTTGACTTCAATCGTTTCCGCAAGAGCTGCGGAAGCGGCGACGATCCCCAAAACCAGAAAAACACGAACAAAATTCCGGTAAGTTTTTCGTAAGCTCATAGTCCGGCCCTCGTCCGCTGCCCCCGAAATAACTCTTCAGCGAGGGATGACGGACAACGTTGCCCTCTCTCAGCAGCGAACGGTTCAAGGAAATTATCAATCATTCTCAAAGAGGATTTATGATCGCGTCGATTCGAAGAATATTCCAACTCAAGAGAACCGGGTACTTTATCGAATATCAGCGGCCGGGCAGCAAGACGAATCAAGTTGAAGTTCAGACAATCTCCGGGTTTCGGCTTGAGCAGCAGGGGTGGATCAGCCTTGAGCGCCGCGCTCGTGAGCGAGAATTCTCGCAGAAGGACCACAAGGCGAGTATACGCGAAATTCTTCACTCGCCTTGGACGACGGTTGGTATCACGTCATCACGAGGGAGGGTTTAACTGCTATGAATTCCCGTCAAAAATTTTCAGACGCAGACGTCGCGTCGATGCTTTCCCTCATCGATAACGGAACTGAGCGTGAGGAAGTTGCAAAACAAACGGGCGCAAGCATTTCGTCTTTGTACGATTGGCAGCAACGTTTTCAAGGCCTCGAGCCCGCGGGAATTCTCCGCTGCCGCAGGATGGAGCAGAAGATCAATTCGCTTAAAAAAGATGTCGAACGACTGAAGCTCGAACGCGCCGCACTAAGAGGAATCTTGGAAAAAAAAAGTTGAAAAAATCAGAGCTGCTGGCGATAGCCGGCACGCTCCGGTCCGAGCATAAACTTTCGTCCTATCAAGCTGCTGATCTCCTCGGTCTCACGAAATCGCAACTCTTCTACAAAAGCCGGAAGGATCCGCAGACGGAACTTCGAAAACGTCTTCACGAGTTGGCGGAGATTTATCCAAAATACGGCTACATGAAGCTTCACCAACTTCTCCGCGAAGAGGGCTGGTTAATCAACAAGAAGAGAGTATTTCGGCTCTATTCTGAAGAGGGGTTGAGTCAACGCCGGAGTGAAATGGCAAAAACTGATGCAGGTGACGCATGATTCTCACCAGCAAATGGACCGCTCCGCGATTGGGGGTTGTTCCGAGTCAACTCCTCGATGTGTGGACAGAATGTGAGGGGTGAGAACGCGGCTGCGGTGCAGCGTCCTCGGGGTTTGCTCAGGCTTTCACGGGCGGTTCAACGCTAACGCAGTATCCGAAGATCTGCTTTCGCGCCACCCAGCCGTCTTCACGTCCGCGGGTCGTCTGGATGAGAACTTTGTCGCCGTCGATCCTGGCGATTTGGTGCAGGCAGTGCCGGCCGCATCCGAGTTCGCAGAGGACGACCATACCGATGACGAACGGCGTCCCGGCTTCAACAGGCATCACCTTCACGGTGCTGCCGTCCGGGATCAAATACTTCATGGACTCACCGGAGGCGGTGAAGATGACCGGTGAACCGGTCTGGAGAGCGGCGATGTGATCAGCCGCCCAATTTGTCGCGAGAGCCACGAGGCACCCCTTGTAGAACCTGGGAGAATTGGGTGCCGGGGGATCCCGGACCCTCCTTGTATTGAAAACGCTAAAGGCATACGCAGCCGAGTTTTCATAAAGGCGCACCGCAGACTGAAGAGGCCATCACTGCGAAAGATCAGAAATCGCAACGAAACTGCAAACAAAAGCAGTGAAAGAAATATCGCGGAAGAAAATCGAGCGGGCGCGCCAAAAGAAAGAGTCGAATAAATGGGAACGGGGAACTATGGCGAGGAATTGAGGTTTGTACCTTCTGGACCAAAACGCGGCTGACTCCAAAGGAAGCCAAGACGCGATTTTAGTAGAAAAGTATACAGGCCACTTCTACTCAGTATGTAAGTTGTTCGATTTTAAGACTTTTCCGATAAGAAAGAAGCCGATCCGAACACTTGTTTTTTATCGAGAGATCAACGACCTGAGACGAGAGTAACGGCGGACTTCCGTTCAGTCAAGAGTTGTCAATTGAGAATACTTTCCAGGCACTGCAACGAGGCGGCGTCGGACAAAAGAACATGGTTGTTCCAGAGGATAAAGACCATGCTGAAGAAAAACGAACCGTAGAGCGCGATGAGGACAAACTTCCCGCGTGGCTTCTCGGTCCGCTCAAGAGCGCGGGCAGCATAGAATGTTCTGACCTTGTTGAGGGAGAGCGGAAGAACAACCAGAACAAGAACGAGAAGACCAAAGATACCCTTCTCCGCGAGACTGCCTGGAAGGAGCAAGGCACTCGTGAGGGCAACCGCCCAAACGGCGAGCGCATGGTTTCGCGCCCACCCTCGACCGAGGAGAAGAAAGAACGCCGTCAGTACGAAAACAGCGGCAAAGACTCCTGAAAGCGCGAGTTGAGCAGAACGTAGCACAGAATACGATAGTGATACTCCGCTGCAGAATGGCGAGAGAGTTGATCGGTCCACGGACATGAGTTGACTGAATTCGTTCGACATCGCCCAAACGAGCTGAGCAAGAAAAATGCCGGTCAAGAGCGTAAAAAACGAAGTGACGAAAGCCGGAATCGGAGGCACGATCCAGCTTCCCCTCAGCGACTGCTTTTCCGCCTCCTCGTCCGCTTTGCCGGTATCCACGAAACTTCCTCTTTTGGCGTTTTCTCCGCCCTCTCAGCGCCAACCCATCCGCTCTCGTGCGGAGATGATGTGCGCGACGTGATGTCGCCCGTGCCACGAATAGAGAGCCAATAAATCATCTGCAGTAAGATTCCCCCGCTCCGGATGCTTCACGCTTCGCTTGAAGGCGTCTTCGGGAAGAAGTTCGGCGAGCTGCATCCAGCGAGTATGAATTGCAGAGAGCAACGTCAGGGAGACCTCCGGCGCAAGTGTCGCCGCGTCCGGCAGCTCCGCCCAGCGATTTTCATCGTAGACCGTAACGGGAGTTCCAGGTTCAGCGACGGCGAATTTAAATCGCGCGTAGGCGATGACATGACTGTCGGCGGTGTGATGAACCACCTGTCGTATGGTCCACCCGCCCTCACGATACGGGGTATCAAGCTGATCATCATCGAGACCAGAAACGGCAGCTCGCATTTCGGCCGGAGCATCTCTGATGGCCTCCATAAACTTCTTTCGCTGCGCGGCGTCGATGTGCTTGGGAAGCTCTAGTTTCCCGATGGGATATCGTATATCAGCTGCGCTGTTCATCGTACCTCGACTCTAAAATTTTACTTCAAGAATTCTAAAATTTTATTCGTCCCTACTGAACCGGAACAATTTCCTTTCCCTTGAACGTGTAGAGATTCTGGCCTACTCCGCGAAAGACGTTGTGCTCATCAAACACGAACTGTATTCCTCCAGCGGTCAGCTTCCCTTCCGCGATCGCCCTCACCGGATCGCCACCGGATTTGGTCGCTTCATCAATCAGCAACATCGCAAAATATCCGAGATCGGCGTTCAGCGCAGGTTGCCGCTTATAGCGTTCTTCGAATTTGGATGAGAATTCTCGGGTGAGAAATGCTCCCCTGGTCGAAAAGTAAATCTCACCGGGATACACGGACGGATCGAGCTGCCCGTTTCGAACCGCATCTGAGGCCACTGAATTCGCAAGAAGCACGAGTCCCTTGGTTTGCTGCTCGGCGAGGCGGGTGATGAGTTTCGAGATGCTCACTGGTTGTGCATCGATGTAGAGAACCTCTGCATTTGACGCTTTTATTTGGGTCGCAATCGTTGCGGCTTCACCCATTTCAAAATCTGCGTATTCAATCTCTTTCACGAGGCTCCGACCGTCTTTTGAGAAAAGCGATTTCATCTCCTCGGCGAGTGTTTGCGCGAAGCCCGACACAAAGTGCACGATGGCGCCTTTTTTCCAGCCTTTCTGTTTCACGAGAGGCTCATACACGGTGATGAATTCTCTGAGATCGCCGACAAGCGAGAAGTAATTCGGCGCCGGGACAAAATCCTTATTGTAAAGCGTCTCGCAAGAGAGAAACGGGATCTTGTCGCGCTCCACGGTCTTTACGATGGAGTTCGCCCACCAAGTTCCAGTGATGAGCGCTTGTATTCTATTCACCGATTTCAGCTTCTGATACGCCGTCGCCGTGGACTTCGGTGAGGATTGGTCGTCTTCCACGAACAATTCTATTCGTTGCCCGCCAGTGTTCAACTGTTCTTCGGCAAGCCGCACCCCTTCAAGAGACGCCGTGCCGTAGCTCCCGGCAAAACCGGTCAAAGAACCAATGAAACCGACTCTGAGCGGTTCGGCAGAAGCCTGAGCAAATGTAAGACAGCAAAACAGCAATTGAAAAAAAAGTCGCTTCATCCGCTTTTACCTTTGCAAAAGCACTCGCATAAACCCGGGCGCCGGCACTTGAGTGGCGATAATCCTTGTCGATCGGCTGCCGAGCTTTCGAGCGTATTGTTCAATGAGTGAAGCGCTAATCGGCTTCAGCGTTTTTCGGACTATCGAATAGAGCTCGCGCTTTCGCTTGTCCCTCGTCACGAGTGAAGTCGACATGATGTCGAGCGCAGCGTTCCTGAGCGGCAGGGGCAGCCATTCGAAGGACTGCTGACCGGTGTGGAGTTCTGTATGATGATATCGGTTCGGAAACTCGATGAAGAAAAACCCCCCAGGCCGGAGTACTCGAAAGTGTTCACGGAAGTATTCAAAAGGTTCGGGCGTATGTTCGATGACGTGCCCCGAGTAAATAGTTCCAAACTCACCGTCGGAATAAGGAAGCTTTTTCCCGTCGTAAATCGCCACCTCGCAATCTGGATCATCTTCGAGCCGTACCCGGCAGATGTCGACAAGTGACTGATGGATCTCGACTCCTGCCGCCGCTTTGAACCCGAATCGTTTAGCGACAACAAACTCCGACCCGGCGCTGCATCCCGAAATCAAAATGCGGTCCTTCGCGGCTTCGTCGAGCATCGGCACGAAGAACATAAAACGCTCCACGAAGCCGCCTTCGGTGTCGAGGAGCTCATGGATGTTTTTCTCGAGATTGCGTTGATTCCTGCCGACCAGATGAGCGATCACCATCTCGCGGAGCCGTTCCTCTTTGGTAAGCACCGGGCTTTCGCTTAGGCGGTTCTCAGACATAGCGCTCCTTATCGTCATAGCCCCCGATGTAATAAACTTTCAGCCGAAAATAAAAAAGGCCGGGGGTCCATTTCTGGACCACCCGGCCTTTCGGAAACACTTGGGAAGCGCTTACTTCACAACCGATTCAGTTCTTCGGTTCTTTGACCAAGCGGCTTCATTATGTCCCGGATCCGCAGGCAACTCTTCCCCGAAGGTTTGAGTCGTAATTTGATCCTTTGGAATTCCCAGCGTGCGGAGATAGTCATAAGCGGACTTCGCACGGCGGGCACCGAGAGCAAGGTTATACTCGTTCGTACCGCGCTCATCGCAATGGCCTTCGAGTGATACCTTCTTCGCCGGATTGGCCTTCATCCACTCAGCATTTTCCTTCAGCGTACCTTGCTGATCACGCTTTACTTCGGAGCGATCGAAATCGTAGTAGATCGTCTTCAAAGGTCCAGTTGAACGCTGACCGAGATCCTTGTTCATGCCGGCTTCTTTAGCCGCCTTGCTGCCGCCCAACGAGCTGTCATCTTCTCCGCCGAAGCGATAGAAAGCCATGAGCAATCCCGTGTGGTTTTGCTGCTGCTTGCCGTCTTGTGCGAAGAGGAAGCTGTAGTCACCGCGGATAGCAAAATCTTTGCTGAACCAGTAGTTCAAACCGGCGCCCGGTCCGTAGAAAGGCGACCAGTTCGAGCCCTCACGCCATTTGCCGTAGAAACCCATACCGGCAATTGCCGAAACATATGGATCGATCGTCCGATCTTCGTCGTTTCCGACAAAGTGGTAGAGGAGACCGAGGTTTGACTTCAAGAGCCAGTTTTCCCCAGGTGAGTTTCTGCCGTTGTAAGTTCCTTCACGCGGATGCGGAGCAGGGTAATCTCGTCCTTCCATAAAAGGACTTCCACCGAAACCGCCTTCAACAGTTACGTTTGGATCAACGTCGTAGCCGAGACGCGCTTCAAGCAGCATCCCGCTGTAGTTCGGCTCGCTTCCTTCGAGGAAGTAGCCGCCGCCGCCAAGCCAATATGTCCAAGGCTCTTCTTGAGCTTGAGAAGTAGATCCCAAACCCAAAACCGACATTGATGACAGCGCACCGACACCGAATAATGCGGCGCCTAACAATCTTCTTATTTTCATAGTGTTTCCCTGCTCTCCAGAACTATCACTTCCCGTTTTGTCAGATTTACCAATTCGCCTCAAACTCATGACCGTCCGATTCTTAGTGCGGATTAGCCCGCCATTCAATTCGCCGCGACAATGTTCGCCGCCATTAGATTCAGACTGCGGAACCGCTGCTCCAAAAATTAAAGCCGCGTTTCAAAGTATTATCTGCCGGAAGTGAACAGATAATTAGCACTTTTCAAATTAAATGCTACTCCAAATCTGTAGCTTGTCACCAACTTTATTCAAATTAAACCAAAATCTTACGCCCCCAGGTTGGTCGCCGCGCAAGAAATTGCTAAGAGATTTCGACGGAGACTATCCAATTAATTCTTGATGACACTATGACTGAAATCATATGATCGACATCGGCGATCTCAGAGCCCGGCCGGAGGCATACGAAAAGGCCTGCCAGCGGAAACGTATTAAGTTCGACATGAAGGCGTTTCTTGATCTTGACGCAAAGCGCCGGGATCTCATCGTCCGGTCCGACAACCTCCGCTCCCAGCTAAACACCATCAACAAGGAAGTGCCCAAGCTCCAAGGCGAGGAGCGAGAGAAGCGACTTCAAGAGGTGAAGGCACTCAGTGGAGAAAACAAAACTCTCTCCGTTGAGCTGAAGGAGATTGAAGAGAAGTGGCAGAAAGATCAGCTCCTCATTCCCTCGATCCCGCTTGATGCCGTTCCCGACGGAAAAGACGACACGGAGAATGTCGAGATCCGCCGAGTTGGCGAGATCCCACAGTTCTCATTCCCTCTTAAAGATCACATTGATCTGGGAATGAGGCTCGACCTTATTGACGTCGAGCGCGGCGTAAAAATTGCCGGAGCAAGAAACTATTTTCTAAAAGGCGACGGCGCTCGGCTTCATCACGCGGTCCTGCAGTTCGCCATGGATCTCATCAGCAAGCGCGGTTACACCCTCATGGAACCGCCGCACATCGTCAAATATTCGGCGATGATGGGCACCGGCTATTTCCCGGGCGGAGAGGAGATGGCCTACCATCTCGATGAGCGAGACAGTGAAAACTATCTGATTGGAACTTCCGAAGTTCCAGTTGCTTCGTTTCACCTCGACGAGCTTCTCGCAAAGTCTGAGCTCCCGAAGCGCTATGCGGGATATTCGGCCTGTTACCGACGAGAAGCCGGAACCTACGGAAAGGATACTCGCGGTCTTTACCGTGTTCATCAGTTCTACAAAGTTGAGCAAGTCATCATCTGCGAAGCGGATGATGCCGTGAGCGCGGCGTTTCACAAAGAGCTCCTTTCGAACTCTGAAGATCTGCTGAAGGCACTGAATCTTCCCTACCGCGTCGTGGACGTCTGCTCCGGAGATATGGGTCAGGGCCAAGTATATAAAAACGACATTGAGACCTGGATGCCGTCTCGAAATGCGTACTCCGAGACGCATAGCTGCTCAACGCTCAGCGACTTTCAGGCCCGGCGATTGAATCTCCGCTACAAAGACGAAAGCGGAAAGAATCGTTTCTGTCACACGCTGAACAACACGCTCGTTGCCTCTCCAAGAGTGCTCATCCCGATTCTCGAGATGAATCAGCAGGCGGATGGAAGCATACTGATTCCGGAAGCCCTCCGGCCGTACATGGGTGGACAAGAGCGGATTGGCGGATAGGATCGAGCTCTCGAAGATCCGGAGAATTTAGAGTTCCTCCGCGATCTGCGAAAAAGCTTCCTGCGCAGCCTTCAGCACACTCCTCGCAGAGTATCTTCGAGTTCATAGAAGCGTTCTACAAGAGAGAACGCATTCACTCAGCTCCTGCATTCAAAGTCCCGAACGTTTGAGTTCCAAGCTCGGAGTGCCTAACTCCCGCTCCACCAAAAACGGTGGAGAGCGAATCATCCAATCACTCCCGCTTACTTATCGGACGTTTTAAGAATTCCGAATTCGACTCCTGCCGTAATTTCGGGACGACTTCCAGGATCTGACGGCATACCCTGCAAATGAAAATTGAAGACAACATCGAGAATCTCTACAGCTTGGGGAGAGAATCAATCTCCTAATTTTTGAATAATAATCACAGGAGCAAGCTTGTCGTAATGGTTGCTCAAAGGTGCGCCTTCTCCGCACGCTCGAATATTTCCTGGAATGTTCGAGCGTGCGGCACGAAGGCGCTAGTCTCGTCACACATTCGCCATGTGTGAAGTATGCTCACTCTCCCAAGTGCGCATACTACGAGTCTTCCGCTGCGCGGCGTTGCGTTGCTTCTAAAAGGCGCAACGTGGGGAGCAGATCGGGAAAGATGAGTGCGCTGTCGGGTCAACCGCAGCACATTCATTCCCGATTTTCTCCAGTCCATACCGGGTATACTGTCGTCCTCCGACAGCTTACTGCCCGAGACAATGGACCCACGGAGGACTTGTCGAGAGCCGTTTCAAGGTTTTCGACAAGCTTGCCTCCGTCTTGCGTCATTTTCGAATTGTATCCCGGCGTTTTCTGAGCGGGAGATCGGAGGCCGCAGTGGAAGGCAGAACAGAAAATGACGCTTTTCTATTTTGGCGATAAGCCATTTCAAATCATGGGTATGAATGAGAGATACGTTTGTGCCACTTTGTAACTTATGTTTGCTGCTTCCACCGAACCTGAATTGGCACAAAGTCCAGAAGGAATGCTCCGGCCTTCGAGTCTGCTTCGGCGAGTCTCAATCGGCCTCTGCACTCTTCTCTTCGGCCTTGCCGCCGCTCAATTCTTTGCGACGTATTGGCTGCTCTCCAGAGTAACGGACGAGTCGGAGCAACTTGCAATGCTGTCGACGGCACCTGAAATCGCCGAGATCATTGCTCCGGTTCTGGGGCATGAACCACCCGATTTCAACAAGCTCAGTGAGCTTATGACGGCTTTCACGAAGGCAAATCCCAAGCTTCATCTCCTCTTGCTCGACGAGCGAGGAACAATCATCGCAAGTTTCGGGATTGATTCTTTCCTGCTGGTTCAGAAATCCATTTCGCTCGAACCAATCATTCGGCTCATCGACCTCGATCCTCCTTTTCGCTTCCCGATATATGGCCCTGACCCGGAGCACCCGGGCGAGAAAACGATCTTCTCGGCGGCCCGTCTAGTCATCGGAGATCGTCCCGGATATCTCTACGTGAACCTTCGAGCGAAAGGCTTTCAGAATCTCTACGTCATGAGCGCAGAGAACTTTGCGATAAAGACGATCGCTCTGCTCGTCATCGGCTCAGTTCTGGCAGTGGCCCTGTTCGGCTTCACCTTTCTTCGCTATCTCAACCGGAGACTGAGCGAGGTTCTGACGGTCGTTCGGCGATTCGGGAAAAACGACTTCTCCAGCCGTGCTCCCACGGTGTCAAACGATGAAATCGCTCATCTCGCGCTGGAGGTAAATATGATGGCGGACCGCATTGAGGAAGGCCTTACGGCGCTGAAAAATCGAGACGCGATGCGGCGGCAGCTCATCGCCAATGTCTCTCACGATCTCAGGGGGCCGGTGGCCAGTATTCGTGGACTTCTTGAAGTGCTTCAGGGAATGCCCGAGCCGCAGGCGAGGGTCAAATTCGCTGAATTCCAAAATTCATTTCTTTCGAGTACGACTGCACTGCAAAAACTGCTTAGCGAACTTTTCGACCTCGCAAAATTTGAGGCACAAGAGAAGACGCCTGAACAAGTAATCATCGACCTCGCAGAACTCCTGGAAGATGCGGTAATCGGGTGCCGAGGAGTCGCGGAGTCAAATAAGATACGGCTCATGCTGAACACATCCAACGAACGCGCCTCGATCACCGGTGATCCGGAGATGCTTCGCCGGGCGCTTCAAAACTTAATTGAGAATGCGATTTATTATTCGAAGGAAGGCGCCCGCGTTACGGTCTCACTCGAAAGAAAGGAAGATTTGGTATCGGTCAGCGTTCGCGATGAGGGAGCCGGCATTCCTCCTCACGATATCCAGCGCGTCATGGAGCGTTTTGAGACAGGTGCGAGCAGCAGTCTCGGTGGACGCACCTCAAGTGGATTGGGGCTCTCGATCGTGCAACAAATTCTTAAGTTACATGGAAGCACGATTGAAGTTTCGTCGACAGAAGGAGTTGGTTCAACCTTTCACTTTTCTCTTCCTTGCGCACAATTAAACAACGTGAAGCTCACCACTGCCGTCCGTTGATTTTCCACAGCACCGCTTCAAGACCGGCTATCGACTGCGCACCAAACATCCGCGCAAAAACGAAGTCGGTGCCAAAGATCGGCGTTCAAACTATTTGAGAAAAACTGACTCTTTCGGAGTGCATCCGGCTACCGGTGAGCGAGGGTTCGGAACGAACCGGCATTCCGGGATCATACGAACCGGAGTATTCTTTGGAGGATCACCGGCATGACCAATATACTGTATTTGCCGGTATTTATATGCCCGGCAAGCATTTCCTGAGGAGTTGCCGACATAGACACTTCCATCGACCGGGGCGATACAACCGTCACGCGAGAAAGTCTGATCGCTCTGGCGGCGAACGCCGAAGCGGATCGCCGGTGGAATTTCCTTGACGTCGAGAATGTGCTCCTGCCAGCGGCTTGATGCACCTTGACCGAAATACACTCCTGCCTGTACTTCGCCGAGCTTGTATCGCTCAAGATTAAGTTTCCGGCACTGGAGCCGGAGGGCGCAATTTTCACAACTTGAGATTGCGCCGACAGCCACGAAATCCTCGGGGCACATCGTTTCGGTCTCTACCGTTTCTTCCCCGAGAATGTCGTCATCCGGGAGCGGGCAGCAGTAGGCGTCATAAAAATGTAGCCTCCGTGAGTTGGTCGTATCGCTATCATTACTCGACAGCCAAACCGAATTTGCGGGACAGCCGGCATGCCGCGGCCCCCATTTTGAATCGAGCAGGGAGGCATCAGGAGAGTAGCCAAGACAAATCTTCGGGCCTGATGGAAGCGGAACATAATGAACCGGCGCGCCGATCGATGACTGAAGAGAGGATTCCGACACCGTGAGAAAGTTCTCCATGACTCTCATCCGGCTCGATGGCCTTTTTGCAAAGTGCGTGAGCCGCCGGCCCAGCCGAGTCTGAACCGTGCGCGAGGAGACCGGATTCAACTGATGGCCGCCGGAGCGAATTTCAATCCGTGTCCCATTGACCAACTGTTCGAGCGCGAGTTGAAGTTCGAAATGACCGACACTCGATGTTTCGGTCTTCACTTCTCCGTCAATCAGAATCTGAGTTCCGGAAACCGGGTTGCCGCGGTCAAGCCGGGCGATCGCACACCTCGGCTCCTTGATCGATGCTGAAGCAATCCGTCTTGCGCATCGCAGAAGCTCGAAATACCCGTCGCCGTCAAAATCTCCCGCTTCAAACAGCACCCCAGAATCATGACCGCTCCAAGGAAGCTTTGCCGGGCTCTCGAGCCCCGTTGAACCATTGGATTGGGCGAGCCACCAACCTGCTATTGAACCACCATAAGCGAGAACGTCGGACAACGTATCCCCGTTGAAGTCTCCAATGAATGCAGTGTTCCAGGAATATCCGAGCGGGAAAGTCGCCTGCCAGAGCGGCAAAGGAGGTGCATTTCGTCCGTCTTCAGGAGCGGGAAATGCTTTGAAATCTCCATAGGTCCCTCCGACGACGAGGACTGTACCGGGAAGATCGGTTCGAAAGTCGCCACTCCCCACAACCAGATGGTCTCGAGGGAGGTAGAGAACTCCGGGGGGAGAGTCGGTTCGAGTTGGTGCAAAGAGGAAGGTGATCTCGGACTCAGGGTGTGGAACGAGAAGTTTGGGATCGCGTCCTCTTCCAACCGGGGCAGAAATCACTGGGAGGTGGGGATTTGGAAAGTGAATCGGCCACCGGCCTTCGCTTACCTGTTCCGTGAAGCGTCCGTCACAAGTGGATCGCAAGCGAACCACTTCTTCATTCGCTACAAAAAGCAAGTCGGCACAGTCATCACGGTCGATAAGAAGTGGAACAACTTCAAATTTGCCTCCGGCGGACGTTCCTTGAACTTCCTGAGGCTTGAAAAACTTCTCTCGACAATCGCTTAGGAGAACAACCGGTGATTTCTCTCGAGTGCGGAGCAAAAGAAGATCGCTGCAGCCGTCCCCGTTAAAATCGGCGCTTTTCAGTTGCTTCCATTCTGGGCCGACGTCGAGAGCGGATGGCGGCGACAAACTCCTTTCTGACGATTGCGGAGACGACTGCTCTTTTGCATTTTCTAGCGAAAGATTTCCTTCAACACTCCAAGGTGTGACACGAAACCCGGGGTTGCTGAGAAATTCCCGCACTTCTCCTGTCAGGGTGACAGATTCAGATCGAGCCTCGGCGAGGATGCCAAAAGTGAAAACGACGAAGGCAAATAGCCATTCCGCAGATAGCGAGAGACGCCCCTTCGGGAAATTCATGACTTCCCGGAGATCCGGACGGACGACGCCAGTTCTTCTAAAGTCGCAAAACGGTATCCCACTCCTCGAACTGTGCGAATGTAAACCGGCTCATCAATATTCGCCTCGACCTTCATCCGAAGGCGCGAAATATGGGAGGTGATTGCCTGGTCATATTCTGAAATTTCATAGCCGAGGACATCAACCAGCAATTTCTCGCGAGGGAATACCTTTCCCGGATTGGAGGCAAAAAGAAGTAAAATATCAAATTCGGCTCTCGAGAGGTCAATTAGTTTGCCCGAGATAAAAACAAGCCGGGCATCGGTATCGATCCGAATCTCTCCCACCTCAAGAGGCTCACTCGATGAGCCCCCGCTCGCCTTCGACCGCTGGTCCGCTGCCGCCCGCCGCCACACAGCCTTTATTCGAGCGATGACCTCACGAGGAGAGAACGGCTTTGTGACATAGTCATCCGCACCGGTTTCAAGTCCGACAATTCGATCGACTACATCAGCCCTGGAGGTCAAGCAAATGATGGGAGTGTCGATGCCCGAGATTCTGAGGGACCTGCAGAGATCAATTCCACTCATATCCGGAAGAGTCAGGTCGAGAAGGATGAGATCAAATCTGCCTTGAGAGATTTCTTCAAGAGCTGCCGAAGCAGTCATCACGGAGGTGAGTGAGCAGGGAAGTTCCATTTCAAAGGCTTCTCGAAGAATCCGTACGATTTCCGGATCGTCATCGACGATGATGACACGCTTTTTGGGAATCGCCGTTGAATTAATTTCCATAGCCGCCCCCCTAGTTTCTCTCGCTTCCTAGCCTGAGAAGGTCTGAATCTAACATTCCCATCCCCGGATCCTGTTGTGAAGCCCAAAAGACGGGTTTTCTGTTCGTTGTCTCGCCATTCTCTCGCAGCTTGATTGAATTCCTGCGCTCTCTCCGCTTTGCAGGAGATTCTGCCAACCGCAATTCCACCTTTTTAATCTTCGAAGTCTCTCCGTTCGCTGTTCGAAAGGCAGTAACATTCTGAAATCAATCCTCGGCGCGCTTCGACTCCCTCATGAGCATCATAAACGTTTCGGGAGAACAAAATAGCAAAAACAAAAACTGTCTCTCCATGCGAAAGGGATCAAATACTAACTTCAAAGGACTTCTATGAGCCCGAACTGTCCTCAACAAAATAAAATGCTACCGATACAAACGCCGCAGCCGAACTATGGTTGTTCCCCGATCGTGCCGACATCACCAATGTACAGATGCAGTCCGCCTCTTATGGTTCTTCCTCCATCGGCCGCCGCTCAGCCCCTGCCTCCCGCCGGTCCGAGTCCCATCGCCGCACCGTTCATAGTTGGCAGCCGCGTTGAGAATGACATGCTGATTGTTTCGATCCCCTCGAATCGAGCCGTAGGATTCGTCGAGAACGGCGGGCCTGCGGTTTTCATCGAGGAAATAAAAGGCGGAAAGCAATTAGAGGGCCAGCGCGTTGACGAATACCGAATAAAATTCGGCCAGACTTTCACACCGTCCACGACCGAAGATTTTCTCTTGGTACAGGTTATGGTTGACGGCAAAATTTATGTGATTGGCAATCCCTGGAAAGAACCGAATCAAAAATCGGAGGAAACAGGAACGAACCCTTCGAAATTAGACAGTGACAAGCCTCCGACGAAAGATAAACTGAACGCGAATACGGTTCCACCGAAACAAGGAGAGGTCTTACAGAAAGAAAGCGGGCCGGAAACGAAGCTTCAGATCGAGAGCCCCTCGAAAGAGCCCCGAACGGCACCAGCGACGGGTAATCCGGCTTCGTCCGGCGGAGACAGCGACCGGCCCCCGGTGAAGGTTGAACATGAACCCAGCCCACCCAGGAAAGCTGAAACCACGAAGACAGCCTCCGAACCGGAGAAGATGACGACTGCTCAAGAAATTGGAGCGCTCATCACCGATGAAACAACAAACGAAAGGCTCAGTAGAGTGCATGAAATCTGCACGAACTTACTGACGGGCGGCGCGACAGTCTGTACTCAAATCAATGTAAACGATAAGAACGCATTTCATTCATTTCATTTCTGGCCCAGCACCAGAAACGGCGAGATGCAGCTCATCATAACGACGGTCAATGTCGAACGCGGCGAGAGCACGAGGAGCGAGATGGACTCGCTCATCTTGAGGCGAAAAGTTGGAGAAAAAAATTGGCGGGTCGTTGCAGGCGAGCTTACAACAGTGACAACAAACGGCGAAGAAAGGAGACCACTTACCCCTGAAGAGCTGATTGAGACTTCCAAGACTTGGAAGAACAACAACGGAGGACGTTATTTGGATCTCAAGCTCGCCTGGGCGACAGAACCACACGGTCTCGAGATCGTGGCAGGAACCTATGATCGGGGTAAAATTCTGATCCTGGCGAAGGATTGAGGAAAGCGCCGCGACCGCGATTGCGGAGGCAAGCAGCGAGCATAGTTGTGTAACCTTGGCTCTCAGGCCTCCACCTTCGATCATCAATCATCGTTGCGAAATCCCTATATCGACGGAAATAAGAGTACGTTTCTCCGGCCCGAGGTTTGTTCTCCACGAAATTTTCCGTGATACGAAAGTCGTCGCGAGGCGCTGGACTTCCTGCATTCGAAGATCCGCCCGGTTTCCAAGCCTGGCACCGCTGCAGCGGGCACCATCGAGGCGTCTGCTGCGGCGGGCAAAGTCGAAGCGGCCGAGAGATCGGGAGTTACTCACCCCGATCAATTTCTAGGGAGCAGCGCCACGAACCGGTGCGACGTAGCTCATCACAGCCGTCGAACAATCAAATGCGAGAAAGTTGAGCGCGAGGCCGAGGAAGAGCTGCTCGTCAGGAGCTCGCCTCTGCCAGTCCGAATGAATCTGCATCGCCACGTTCCGGCCGTTAAAAGCGCGTACGCGCACCAAGAAAAGCATTGGAAATGCGCCATAAAACCTACTTCTCAAATTTTCGTAACCTTCGATCAGCCAGTACTATCAGCAGTTATTGAGAAATCGTGGAAAAGCTTGCTGGAAAAGTGGCAATCCCAAGCGATCGAGGAGTGCTTATTTTGGAATCGCAAACGAGTCGCCGTCAGGAAGCGTGCCGTCCTGGTTAATCGGCCCTCTTTGCACGGGAGTCGGAATTCGGATCGGCGGCAGCGGCTCGGGATTCTCCTGAAGCGAGGGGCTGTCACGAAACCCGCCCTGGAGATCACGAGACTCCCCTCCGCCGGCTCCCCTCCGAGCGAGAAAATCCTTGGGAAGTCGGACGCGAATAATTTTATCACCTTCGCGGAGACGCCCGACAACCGGGAACCCGTTCCTGACTTTCGCGAAGATGGTGTAATAGCCGTTTAGCTGTTTGTTCTGTTGAAGGCTGATGTAGAACTGACTCCCATTCGAGCGTCGCTCCGGGTTCACTTCGTTTGGAAGTCGCGCCCACGCGATCATTCCCCACTCATGACGAAGGCCCGTGATCTCGGGAGGAAGCGTGTACCCTGGACCACCTTTTCCCGTTCCGGTTACGTCTCCGCCTTGGATGACGAAATCTTCTACGAATCGATGGAACTTCGTGTTGTTGTATTTCTGGTTCTCAACGAGATACTGGAAGTTTCTTACGGATATCGGAGCTTCCTTCCGAAAAAGCTCAATCTCAAACGCACCTTTCGTCGTCTCGATCAAAGCACCGTCGGGAAGCTCACGCCAATCGGCAGGTTCCGGAAACGGCAACTTGTCCTCGGCAAGACCGCTCGACGCTGAAGCATGAATCAAAACAACGAGTAAAACCGCGAGAGAGAAGAAGTCGAAAAACTGGTTTACTGCTTCTCTAGAACTCATCGCTTGAAAGGTAATCTTTCGGCGCTTCGACTTCATCGGCTGTTGACTGATGAGGCTCGCTCCCAATTTTGAAGTATTCGATGAAGGCTCCCTCGTCGCCTTCCGAGACCGTACGGCCGGTGTTTACGTTTATCGGAACCGGATACACGCCATCCGTGGGATCAAAATCTGTCGGCGGAACTCCCTGTAAAAAGTCTTGCATGAAATACAGATAGATCGGTGCGGCCGCCTTTCCGCCCGTCTCGTCTTTCCCAATTGGCTTCAACCGATCAAATCCAACCCAAACTCCCGCCACATACTCCGGAGTGTATCCCAGAAACCACGCATCCATTTGGTCGTTCGTCGTTCCGGTTTTCCCGGCAATCGGCCGGTTCAGCTTCTTTAATACGGTCGCGGTGCCCCGATCGATGACGCCCTTCATCATGTGCGCCATGATAAACGCGTCATCCTCAGCAATAACTCGGCGTTGCTTCGGGTTTCCTTCATAGATGAGGTTCCCGTAACGATCGCGAACCGAAGTGATAAACAGCGGATCGGCGAGCCATCCCTCGGTGGCAAATGCGCCGTAGGCACGAACCAACTCGAGCATCTCCACTTCGGCACTGCCCAGAGAGATGGAGAGATTTCTCGGGATGGGTGTGGAAAGTCCGAGCCGCTGTGCGGTTTCGATCACGCGGTCCATGCCAAGGCGCTGAATCAGGTAGACGGAGACGACGTTTCTTGAACGCTGGAGCGCCACACGCATCGTGATCGGGCCCAGGAATTTGCCGTCGAAGTTTCCGGGCGTCCAAAGTTTTCCGTCTCCGGCAACCAAGCTAATCGGGGAATCGGGGACGAGAGTCGACGGCGTGTAGTTCAGGGCTTCAATTGCCGTGAGGTAGACGAAGGGCTTAAACGACGATCCGGGTTGCCGCCGGGCGAGAGTCGTCCGGTTGAATTGACTCCGTTGATAATCATACCCGCCAATCATCGCGACGATGGCGCCGGTCTGCGTGTTCGTCACGACGAAGGCCGATTCGAGCTCAGGAGTTTGATCGAGCTGAAGCTGCAAAGGTTTTACCGCCGGCGGCGCCGGCTCAGGAGCGGATTTCCCAGCTTTTTCTTTTTCACCGGCCGGCTTCTCAGCTGCGGGGTCTTCTTCGACGACAGTGAACTCGATGAGTTGACCCGCCTTTATGTATTTGGATGGATCGCCGAAAAAGGTTTGCTCGTCGCGCACCATCTTCTTCGCCCATCCGGCCTTCTTGGTATCAATCTGACCCTCGAAATTTCCAAGCGCGATATGGACGACGCCCGGCTCCGGTCCCACCTTCACAACTCGTGCCTTCAACACCCGCCCCTTCGGCGGCCCTTCCTTTTCGAAGTCAGGACCGAGGGATTCTATCTGTCGAGCCAGAATATCTTTTACCTTCTCTTCGGTGAGAGGCTCTTTCGGAAATCTCAGCCCCTGCCGTTTGTCGACCTCGCGAAGGCCCCGGTAGACCGCTTTCTCAGCCAGTGCCGTCGCATTGAGATCGACAGAAGTCGTGATCGTGAACCCACCGGGATTTAACGCCGTGATCTTTGGATCGATTTTCGCAAAGACCTGATTCATGTTCTTGATGACGTAACCGGCGAAGTATGGAGCATGAAAAATCGTCTGCTCATCCGGCGGATAGAATATCAGTTTCTGCTCCTTGGCGGCGGCAGCGTCGATACTCGAGATCATGTTGTTCTTCAGCATCTGATCGATGACGTATCGCTGACGATGAAAGGCTTCCTGCCGTTTCTCCGGCCGGGAGAGCTCGCTTGGTTTCTGCGGCATTGCCGCGATAAATGCTGCCTCAGCAATAGTCAGATCTTCGAGGGACTTGTGGAAGAAGACCTTCGCTGCGGCCTTCACCCCGTACGAAGTCTCACCGAGATATACTTCGTTCAAATAGATAGTCAGGATTTCATCTTTCGAGAGATATTTTTCTAGCCGGTATGAAAGAATTGCCTCTTTTACCTTCCGGGTGAATGTCTTCTCCCGAGTGAGCACCAACGATTTCACAATCTGCTGGGTGATCGTGGAAGCACCTTGGCGCGTCGATTTGTGACGGAGGTTCACCCAAATCGCGCGGAAAATACTAATGATATCAATGCCGGGGTGACTGTAGAAATTCGAATCTTCCGCCGCAAGAAACGCGTTTCTCACGAGAAGCGGGATGTCTTTTAACTCGACAGGATACCGCCGCTCTTCGTAGGTCTCGGCAATCAGCGTTCCATCCGAAGAGTAAATGGAGGTTACCGATTTCGGCGCGTAGTCGCCAATCTTCTCGATCTGAGGGAGGTCCTTCGAGATGCGCTTGTAGGCGTAGTAACCAACCCCCGTCCCGATCAACCCAAGGACCAGGCCGAGCAGGCAAAACGTCTTCGCGAAGAATTTAATTATTCGCCAAAACATACGCTTCGCCGCTCACTCCTTTCCTTTTCCTTCGATTTTCTCATTCCTGATTTCATCGAAAAGTTTGTTCAGTGCGCCTGCCGGTTGGGCTCCGATGATCGCCGGGCGGAGCACGTTATCGCCGGTTTGAATTCCCACCCAACGCGGCTTTGTTTCGGCAACCGAAGGTCCGTCCGTGGAACCTCCCGGGGTCTGCGCAACTTGGGCTTCGTTGATATCGATTTCTTTCCCCACGAGAAGCCTGGATTTTTTCGCGGGCTCCGGACCGGTCGACGCAAACTCGACCTCGAGCTCTGCCTCCGGATTCAATAGCCCCGCATCTTTTATTACCTGAGGAACGGCTCCCTCAAAAGAAATCAATTCGAGGTTTTTCATGAAGTTTCGAATCGAGGCGGCAGGAGGTCCGACGAACCCAGCCTCATTGGACCTGATCTCGATGGTGGCACCGCTTCTCAAACGCGCACGAACAACTCTCACCCGGTCGAAATCAAGCATCCGATACGGCATCCGGTCGCGGAATCCATCAATCGAACGAAGAAAGTAAAGATGAAAAGCGACATCGGTGCGGTAGAGGAACGGCGACCCTTGATACCGAAAATAATTTCCGATGCCGTCAGGCCCGACTCCTTCACCAACTTCGATGGTTATTCGAGAATCAAGAGTGTCGGCGCTTGAGAAAAAGAGAGTCATGGTGAGAACGGGAGCCTTCAGTCCGACCAACGCCGAGAGGGAGTTCTCATCTTGATCGAGAAATTGATCGACTTTGACGTTTAGAAAGCGATTGAGGCGCCCGATGAGAAGATTCGTTTCCACCTCGAACGCTTCATTTCGAAGCTTCGCCATCCACTTCCCGCTTTCGGTCTTATCAAAAGTGACGATGTCGGCCCCGGGGCGGGTCAACAAGACCTGCCGAAGATTCGTGAGATCTTGCCTCAAGGGGTGTCGATCCCGCATCTCCTCGCGGGACGCATTCAACAGATCGAAAAACGGGGCATCAATCAGGAATAACCGCGGATCACCTTCAAGCTGAGCGTACCTCCTTCGGGTAAACGGATGCTCTTTACCGACCGACAGCGCCGGCGGGAGATTTCCGCCCTTAAAAATGACCACCATCTCGGGCGGCTCCAGACCGTACGTCTCGCCCTCTTCTTGCTCTTCGGGTTTGATCACGTTCTTCGATTCGAGGTTTTCGAGAGCAAAGATGATTTTTTTCAGTCTTTCCGGGTCAACAGGCGCATTTTGCGGCTGAGCTAAGGTCCATCGGCTCGTATCGACTTCGCCTTCGATTGTAGGATGCACGAGTGCATAGAGTCCCTTTGGCGAGACGACTGAAATTTTCTCGATACTCTCTGACTTGAAGGTCGGAAAGAAACGAACCTTCGACTCCGTCTCCGAAAGCAACTCCGGAGTGAGAGTTGGCTTGGTCGATTGGTCTTTCAGAAAGAGAAAAGTGCCTACGATAATGACTGCCAGCATCAAGAGCGCTTTTCGAAAACTCATGATTTCCGGCGCCACCAAATTGCAAGACCGAGCAAAACGAGAACCTCAGGAAAGAGGAAACCTGCAATTAAGAGCACCCGCCCCGATTGCTCATCGGAAATAATCTTCGTCGATTCACGAAGCGTCCGGGAGCGGATGCTGATCCCTTCAGGTTCTCCGAGCACCCAGTTTAGCGAGTTAAGAAAAAAATCAGCGTTAAAAACTTTCCTGATGTTGGTGTTCGACACGAAGTCGACGTCGCCAAACACCACGAGTCTCGTGATTTTCTCAGGAGCCGTTCCTTCCTCAGGGCGGTAGGGAACCGGTCCCTCAAAAGTCACGACGACCGGAACCGGTCCGCGGCGCTCCGTGGCATCAAAGACAACTTCGGGGTTCTCACTGTAGATCTTCGCGACATCGGTTTCCGCCCAGCTGTTCTCTCCCGTGAATGCGAGCTCAGTCACCTTCGATCCTTCGCCGAGGTTCAACCCGCGACCGACGGAAGAGGCCGTCGTGAAGATCGTCGAACCTCCGAGACCATGAGAGATTTCGTGAACGCCATATTGTGAGAGGACGTTCTGTACTCCGAAGCCGCGCAGAGCGCGCTCGATGATAACGTCTGTCCCGACAGTGATTCCTAAAGGCGCAACGAGGTTCGCAATATCTCTCGAACCATTTGGTTCAGAGGCAAAAATCGCAGCGCCTCCCTTTCCGAGATAGCTCTCAATCTTACGAACCTCCTCAACCAGCAAAGATTTCTTTGGACCAAGAACCAGAATTGCCGACGCGTCATCCGGAATTTTTCCTTCGGCGCCAATGCTCAGACTCTTTAACTGAAGATTTTCGCCTTGGATAAAATCGCGAAGAAACAAAAATCCGCTATCGTTCTGGCTATCGAGATCGGCTTCGCCGTGGCCGGTGACGACGTAGACTTTTTTTCCTTCACCGCGTTTGATTTTGAGAATTGCATTGACGACCGCTTGCTCGGTGATATCCCGCGCAATCTTCGCCTCCCGTTTTCCTGTGTCACCTTCAAAGGAGAAGTGGATGGTTCCGGATTGGCTTATGCCGAACTGGTCGACTAACGCCGGTTTTTTCTCCGGATCAATCACTCGCAAGATGAACTTCGGCGATGCCTTCTCAAAGCGCTTCAGGAGCGCCTGGACGGCCGGCTCGAGCTTTCCCCCGAGATTGAATGACCGTGCGATGACCGTCTCTGTTAACCCGTCGAGCACTTTCAGAGTTTCGGGCGCGAGGGTGTAGGCTTGTTGCTCGGTGCTGTCGAAATGAAGCGGGTCATTTTTCACGACCCAAAGGTTCAGCAACGTAAGTACGCCGAGGAAGAGCAAGGTATACACCACGGCGCCGAAGCCATGACCCGCTTTTTTCAGATTACGCCCGCTGAGATTACGGAGTCCTCCTCCGACCGAGAACGAAATGAGAAAAATGAAAAGGCTTGCAGCACCAATCCCGAGGTGAAAGGGAACAAAATGATACTCGTCGTTATATATGAGAGCCTGTCCGAGCAGCCCAAAGAGCAGAGTCACGAGTCCAAAGGCACCGATGTAACCGACACTGCGCTTCATTCTTCTCCTAAATTCTCCAACCGCTCCACACTTCTGTCCGTTTCCACAGTATTGTAAGCGCTATTGTTGCCTCTGGGCTTCGAGGACACGAATCGCAAGGAATAGTCCCATGGCGATGACGCTCAGGAAGAACACGACGTCGGTTCCCTGCAGAAGTCCCTTCAACAGGAACTCTCCGTGCTGCGACGGCGAGAGATACGAGAACACAAACGAGGGCCATCCCTCCAAGTGCGCAGCCGGAGCGTCAATGACGTAGAAAATGAGCAGCACCACCAAACTGATCACCCCGGCGACCGATTGGCTCTTCGCGCAGGCGCTAATTGCAAGCCCGATCGCGGCAAAAGCGTATGCAAAGAGGAGAAGCCCCAAAAAGCCGATGACGATCGGAGCAAGTTCCGGGTCGGCAAATTTCAACAGTACCATCGGAAAAACAAATGAGCAGCCGAGCATGATGCCGATAACAGCCGCCAGTCCCAGCGCTTTTCCAAATACAACGTCCGACACCGAAAGCGGCGAGGTGACCAACAACTCGAAAGTTCCCGACCGCTTCTCTTCGGAGATGCTTCGCATCGTGAGGACCGGAATGAGGAAGATGAGGATAATCTCCAAGGTCTGGTAATACGGATACACGACCCACTCGTTCAAGTTGGGCCGAAGATTGGGAAGAGTCGCCGCTTGCTGAACGAATCCGTTGTATTGCTGGAGCAGTGTGAAGAAGAAAAACGCCGAGAGAAGCGTGAATCCCGCAACAACGACATAGGCAAGAGGAGTCACAAATGCCGATCGAATATCTTTGGCCGCAATCGTCAGTGCTTTCATGCGGATGCCTCCTCTGAAGATACGCTGTCGTCACTCACCGCTTCGAGGAATCTTTGTTCGAGTGTCTTCTCTCGTGTCAGCTCACCGAGCTCACCCTGCAGAATGGTCCGTCCGCCGGCGATAACAACCACACGGCTGCAAACCTCCGTCACTTCGGACAAAATATGCGTGCTCAAGATAACGGTGTGTTTTTCCCGAAGCCCTTTTATCAGGCGGCGGATTTCAAGAATCTGCTGTGGATCCAGGCCGCTCGTGGGTTCATCAAGGATGATCACTTCCGGCTTGTGAATGATCGCTTGAGCGATTCCAACGCGTTGCTTGTACCCCTTCGAGAGCTGCGCACAGACCCGCTTCCGAACCCCGGTGAGTCCACAGACCTCGAGCATCTCCTCGATTCGGCCTTTCATCGCCTTTCGCGGAACACCTTTGATCTTTGAAACGAACCTCAAATATTCAGTAACGTTTAGCTCGTAATACAGCGGAGGCGATTCTGGGAGATATCCGATTCGCTCCCGCACCGCCTTGGGATCTTTTCCGACATCGATCCCAGCAACCGTTGCTGTCCCTCCGGTCGGCGGGAGAAACGTCGTGAGGATTCGCATGGTCGTCGTTTTTCCCGCACCGTTCGGTCCGAGAAATCCGACCACTTCGTGTGAATCAACCCGGAATGTCACATCGCGAAGCGCAGTCAGGCCGCCGTATTTTTTTGTGAGCCCGTTCGCTTCGATCATGATGGTTCTCTGAGAATAGAATCGCTTCCTGCCCCGGCCGGGCCGAGGTTTACTTCGGCTGAGCAGCTGCTCCCTGCCCCTTTTGATACTGATTCACAGCAGCGAGGTGATCCTTATACATCGCCGAGAACTGATGGCTGCCGTCGCCACGCGCGACGAAATACAGATAATCGGTATCCTCGGGGTAAAGGGCCGCGCGAATCGACTCGAGGCCGGGGCTGCAAATCGGCGTCGGCGGAAGGCCGGTGTTCAGATAGGTATTAAAATCGGAAGGAGTTTTCAAATCTTCCTTCGTGAGATTCCCGTTGAAATCTCTGATTCCATAAATAACGGTCGGATCGCTTTGAAGTGGCATGCCGATCCTCATCCGGTTGTGAAATACCGAAGATATCGTCGGACGTTCACTGGCGACCCCGGTCTCTTTCTCGATGATGGACGCGAGCGTCATCACCTGCACCACAGAGAGATTGATCTCGGCCGCGCGCTTCTTCCAACCCGCCAGCTTGTCGTCGACTTCCGTCTTCCACTGAGCAACCATCCGGCGAATCATTTCCCCCGCCGTCACCGGCCGAGAGAAGCTATACGTCTCAGGAAAGACAAATCCCTCCAAGGTCACCGCGGGGATGCCGAGGTCGGCGATGAGGTTCCGATCGCTGAGCGCAAGCTTCACATCATCGGCAGTCACGAGCCCGCTTTTCGAGAGGAGCATCGGGAGGTCAATAATTCTCGTGCCCGGCGTCACCGTCACATCGTGCTTCACGATTTTTCCGGACAGCAAAATGTCGAGAATCTGAACTGGCCGCATTCCGGGGGAAAGCTCGTATTCACCGGCCAAGATTTTTAACGAGTCGTCGTCCTTGCTGCGGAATTTGCTGAGATAGAAAACGGAATACCAATGCTTGATGAGGGATCGCGACTCAAGCTCTTTGGAAATTGATTTGATGTTTCCGCCTTTCAGGACTTCGAACAAGACAGGGGTCGTGTCGCCCGGGGCCACAGGAGATATGAAGTTACTCCGAAACCAAAGAAGGACAACCAACAGACCGATGAGAAAAGGGATAAAATAAACCCCGATCCTCCCGAGGGCGGTCAAAAATCTAGTCATAGTGAACTGATGTAACTCTCGAGAATCACAGCGGCAGATACTCGATCCAACGCGGCGTGACAATCTCTATTTTTAAGTCCGGACCCGGCGAGAACCCGTTCCGCCTGTCCCGTCGAGAAACGCTCATCCCAAAAAACGACCTCCAAGGAATCACCCATTCCCTTCTTCTTCATGCCGGTTTTCAGTTTGACGACGAATGCCTCAACTTTCTTCGCCTGGGGCCCATGCTCGCCGGAGAGCTCGAGCGGCAATCCAACGACCAGCCGCTTTACCTCCCGCTCGACGATGAGCTGGATGAGCTTCTCAACACCACCATTCTGTCGGTCAATGGTGCAGAGCGGCTGGGCAATCATACACAGGGGGTCGCTCACGGCGACACCCACGCGGGCATCGCCCACGTCAAACGCCATAATTCTGCCTTCCGGCTTCCGGTTTTCCGCGGCCGTCATCATCGATAGGGCAGTAGAATATTATAGAAATTAGGTCAAATTTCGGGGTCCGCGTCCAGACCACGAGCGGAAGGGGCTTGCTCCCGGCCGCTTCGCGGATCCCTCTCTGCTTCTCCGCCGGAGACCCGTCATGAACACCAGGGTCAGATGGCGTGGGGTCGGAGAAGTCAAAACGCGGACGGTAATCGAGAGAGAATCTTACCTCTCACTGCCGCCCCTTTTTTTACCTCGCACTACCCTCCTCGATCGAAAGCCTCCGCAGCGTCAAAACGTCAGAATATTCCCGAGAGAAAAAAGAAGAGGCGGAACATATGACCATCTCGATTCGAGAGTTCTCAATCCTCATCTACATAGGAATTTTTTTGCTGCTTCCGATCGGGAGGATAATTTCACGCACCGGACACTCAGGATGGCTATCGCTGCTCGTTCTCGTTCCGGGTGTCAATTATCTGCTCCTCATTTACGTTGCGTTCAGCGAGTGGCCTGTTGAACGAAAACAACGTTCTGTTTCAACGCAAGCATAAAATTTTCGCTGCTCTCAGAAAAATTTTTGCCGATCGAGCCTCGAGGGCAAAAACGGAATTTTTTCCGCGAAACGCGACGCCGCAACCTCACTCAAAATATTTTCAGAATAGCAATCGATACGGTCTGCTATTTTCAAATATGATCTGTTGAATCGACGCTTAACCGATCCACCACGGTGGAAATTTTTTCCAATCGTTTCATCTTCTTTCTTGACAATAGCTCTCGAAGGCCTAGGGCTTTGAATCCAAGTGCGTTCAATGATACTGAACGCCTTTCGCTAAGGGGCATTTGCCTGCAATCAGAGTGGAGTTCATGTCGAAGCCCGAGATTCACAGCCACGATATTCCTGAGTTCGAACGACGTTCGGAAGGAAATCTGCGCCGCGCGAGACCCGAGTTAAAAGTTCTGGAGCGGAGCTTCGAACCGAGTGAGCCCGAGGGTCCTCGTCCGGGGCGTTACATCGCGCTCTTCGTGCTCCTCCTCTCTGCAGTCGCCGGAGCAACTTGGTACAAGCTCTCTCTGCAGCGAAATGTCACCGGAGTGTTTCCAGCATTCCAGTTTTCTGAAGCCGCTCCTGCGGCCGTTGAGTTCCCGCTTTACGGACGTGCGTGGGTCATTCACAAGACGAAGAACGGCGATACTTTCGCCGGCGTCTCGAAGAAGTTCGGACTCGACAATCTCGATATCAACGGAGCAATTCAGTCGGTTCGCGGCTTGCCCGCGGAATACAGCTTACAAAAGAAGCTGCAGACCGGACGAATCATGAAGTTCCAATTCAATGCGTCCGGCCGCCTCTCGCAGCTTGTGTGGCAACCCGAAGCAAACCGCGAAATGATCATTCGTCGCGCGAAACAGGGTGGATTCGTCGCGAAGGTCGCGAGTCTCCGTGGAGTCGTTCGCGAGCACGTCGCCGTAGGAACGATAACCTCATCTTTTGCGGCTGCGGCGACAGAAGCCGGCGTGAGCTATGACGTCGTCGACGAGCTTGTCGATTTGTTCAGTAACCGAATCGAGTTCAATAAAGACTTCCAGAAAGGCGACCGCTTTACCGTCATCTACCGCATGCCGGTACTTCGCGATGGAAGTCCCGGAGGAGATCCGCAGATTCTCGCGGCGGCTCTCGAAGTAAAAGGCGAACATCTCGTGGCCGCCCGCTACGTCGGCAGCGATGGAAAGCCAAGATACTTCGATGAGAAGGGAAACTTACTCGGCAATTCCTTTCTACGATATCCGCTGAAGTTCTCACGCATCTCCAGCTATTTTTCCGAAGCCCGTTTCCATCCGGTTCTGAAGTTCACGAGACCGCATAACGGAATTGACTTCGCGGCTCCGACGGGAACACCGGTTCGAACGGTTGCTGACGGATTCGTTATCTTCTCCGGCGCGAAGGGCGGGAACGGAAACATGGTGAAAATTCGCCACAACACCCGCTACTCGACGGCGTATCTCCATCTCTCCTCAATCGCGAAGGGGATTAAAAACGGTGCACACGTGCAGCGAGGACAGGTCATCGGCGCGGTGGGAATGACGGGACTGGCGACGGGACCGCATCTCCATTTTAGTTTCTACGATGGCGACAACTACATCAACCCGCTGAAGGTGAACCTCCCGATGCTCGATTCCCTCGACCCAGGGACGAACATGGACGCGAATTACTTGAAGCGCGTTATCTTTACTCTCGATCACTATCAGAAAGTGACGCTGAGCAAATTCTACTCGGGCGAAGAGTAGCGAAGCCCCCACATCCGATCTCTGTGGCTCTGTGCCTCTGTGGTTCTGTGCCTCTGTGGTTCAACAGGCGTTGCGAGCCAGGTCGTAACGACGCAGTGATTTGCGTTTCTATTGAACCACAGAGGCACAGTGGCACAGAGTAAACAGAGAGGGGTTGGGTTAGTTTGAGCGGGGACCCCTCCAAAACCGATACACCGCGAGTCCGATTACGCAGACTCCGCACACCAGTCGCGCGAAGAATAGAAAAGCCCCGACCGTTCTATCTCGTCTTTCCTCCTCCACCCTGCGCGGTCGCTTCCGGTCCAGAATATACCTAACGATAAGCGCCGACTGGTGACGGAGCTCGCGGCGCGGGTTCCGCCGCGGATACTCTGAAAGATAACTCGTCACCTCGAGCGACAAGTCTTTCTTTACGTCGAGAAAATCGTCGAAAAGCTGAATGAGATAGAGGAGGCTGCCGATTTGTTCGAAGCTTCGGTGCGACCGGTCACCACCCCACGTGAAAAGCTTTTCGTAAAGAAGCCGCAATGATTCTTCCCGCCGCTCTCGGGTCAAGCGAAGTCGGGCCGCTTTTGCAGCCGGAAGAAAAAATGAAGACGTGATCCGTCGCTGCTCCGACACATACGCGCGAACGTCTTCCTCGCTAATTCCGGCTGCATCTAAGCGAGAGAGCACGGACTCGATGGTCGAAATGGAAAGCGGCTTCCGATCTATGACACGATTGAGAAACGCGAATGTCCAAATCAGGAAGGAAGTCCTTTGAAGATCATGCCGGGACTGAAGAGTTCCGGAGGAGCGGCAGACATAGTGATACCAACCGACGGCAAGCACGCGGAGCGGCGTTCCCGGTTCGGAAGTGAACAACAGAGGAACTGAGGAAACTCCGGCAGCCGATAACCGGTAGAGTGTGCGTGAAGAATTTGTGACTGTTCTTACAATCATGAACGACACATCGTTTTCGTGCCGGAAGCCTCGTGACGCATTTAGCGCACCAGACAAACCCCAACCGTCACGAGGACTACTCCGGCAAGCTGCCGAACCGAATATGCCTCGCCAAGAAACACTATCGCTGCCGCCGCTACCAGCACAATGCGAAGCGACGAAAATGCATTTGCCCAAGTGAGGGTGTCCCGCGCGAGAATCCACGGCCAGACAACACCGGAAACGCACCACGAGATCATCGCGACGATTCCCCAAAATGTGAAAAATGGCTCAAACGTTAACCGGTGATCGGTGCCGGCCGCGAGCTTCATCCCGAGATACCCGAGCACCGAGGTTGCGAAATAAACAATCCAGAGCACGATGGTCATAACATTACCTCACAGTACAAAATCTCCCGAGGACATCGCCAACGAATAGGAACAAAATCAACAGCTCCCCTCGATACGAGCAGAGTACCCACTCGCGCTTTGCTTCGAAGCACGTTCCACCGATAGGCAAATCCACCCGGATACATCTTTCCCCGGTGCGTCCACCACACCACCTGCCCTCCGTGAATATGTCCCGCGAAAACAAGGTCGAAGAGGTCTCCGGCGGATGAGAACACAGACGGGTCGTGCGCACAGAGTATTCGAAAGTCTGCTTCCGTCTTAACTGCTGAAGAGGGCGCAAAGACGCCTACCCTGCGGTTGTCGCGATGCCAGAAATATCCTTCGTCCGGCAGCCACTTTCCGCCGCTTTTGAGAACGGCGTCGCGAACCACGTTCTCGCCAACCAGAACATCGTGATTGCCGGGCATGGCAAGCACGGGCGAGAGGTCTGCTTGTTTTCGCACGAATTCTGAAAAAACCGAAAGCGAACGAAGATCTTCGACCAGGTCGCCTCCAAGAAGGAGCAGGTCTCTTGGAACATTTCTGAGGGCCGCTTCGAGCTGTCCTCGAAGTTCTTCATCCCAGCGAGGATGAAAGTGAAGGTCGCTCAAGTAGACAATGCGAAGAGGCGACTCCGATCCTTGAACGGTAATCGCTTCCCGTCTCAGCAAGATTGGCTTTGAAAGTGCGATCTCAAGATGGCCCCGCGAGAGCGTTTTCCAGAATCTCCGAAGTCGCTTCGACCAAAGCAGGTGGTTGATCGCGGTAAATTCGAAGAAAAGAAAAAATAGACGCTCGAAGCTCACGAGCCTTTCGAATTACTCTTAAAAAGCGCGCTCGAGAACAAATATATGCTCGCGAAGCAGAGAGGCAGCGCGAGCACCACGCTCCACCAGCCTTGTTTCACTCCGCCAATTCCCGGCCAGAATAAAGGGAGCACGACGGATTTGATCGAAATAATCGCGATACATCCCGGCACGATGGCATACAGACACGCGAGGTAAAACGCGAACGCCAAATCATTTCGCGGATGGCGAGGATTTCGAAGATGTATTGAGAGCAGCAAGCAGCCGTCGCGAATTATGAAGAGGGTGACAATCACCGCAATCACTCGAAAATCCGCTATTGTTCCCTTGAACATTGGATCAGTTGCGCCCTTGAACATGGGGTACTGCAGGTCGCCCGGAAGCAACAAGATAGCGGCGAGCGCAAGAAGCATCACCGGAAGGCTACAGAGCCAGCACGAGACGAGGTGAGACGGGAAGACCTCACCGGGGCGATAGCTGAGAACCTTCCGGAGCGACACCGTGTCTTTGTCTTCTCGAAAGAGATTGACGTAGGTGCCGGTGGCGGCTGTGCAAAAGAGGACGAAGAAAAACAGAGTGATCGACGGCGTCTGTGAAACAAGCGGGGTGAAATAGAGGGCCACGTAAAATAAAAAACCAAGCCACGCCCAAGGCCCGAAGCGGAACTGAAGCTCCGCCCGGAGTGCGCGGTAACATCCTACGACGCACCAAGCCGTCCACACGAACAGCGATACATCAATAAACAGGAGAAGCGGCAGGTTGAACCCCCACCAGTTGATCGTTGAGGACAAGAGGGCATCGTAATCAACGCCGTTTTTCGATCGAAAGAACGAATGTGTGAGCCCGGAATACACCGAGGAGAGAACAAAGAAGAGAAAAATTCCACGAGCAAACCGATTCGTCGGTCGCCTCACGGCACGAAGCGTCCGTGCCGATTCGACGCTGTTCATCACCGAGAATGCAAGAAGCGCAATATACGCCGACAACCAATGGTAGACCCAATGCGCGACGGCAAAAAATGGCACATCGAGAGCGCTGGCTGCCATCAAATAGAACACGAAGCAAATGAGGACGCAGTACCACTGGAAAACGGGAGCACCGAAAATTTTACCGACCGCGAGAGAGAAAGCGCCTTGCGGCGACAAACGCTGCCAATCCCAAGTGTTCCGGGTAACCTCCTCACTCACGGAGAGCGCCGACTGCCCCATCGCCCAGATACACAAAATAGCCATGATCGAGTTCACCCAGATCATGAGCGCTTGTGGGCCTTGTCCAACGTTCAGCGAATAAAAAGTAAATCCCAATACGACCGGGCCGAGGACGAGCCGTGTTGTTGAGAGATCGCTCCAAATGTAACGGCGAATTTCCGCGTTCATACCTTTTTTTGCTCCTCGATCTGACGGCGGTAGACCGCTTCCAATGAAACTCGCTCGACAGCAAATTCGAGCACCTGTGTGCCTTGATTAATTAATTCTCGCAGCAAATCGGCTTGCTGCTGCGGCGGTCCGCTAAATCGAAAGGAAATCGAATTCGGCTGCACTTCGAGAGTTGAAACCTCGGGCCTCGCACGCAGAATATTCTCGGCGGCAGAGTCACTTTGCAGCAGTTCGATTCTAATATTCACCGATTCCGCCCTGCTTTCGTGACCGACCACTTCGTCCCCGAGGATCTTGCCTTCGCGAAGCGTGAGCATTCGATCGGAGTAATCCTCCAGCTCGGCGAGAATATGGGATGAAACCAAAATGCAGAGTCCCTTCTCCCGTAAACCCCGGAATAAACCCGAGAGGTTTCCTCGAGCTTCTGGATCAAGCCCTGATGCCGGTTCGTCGAGAAGAAGCACTTTTGGTTGGTGAAGCAACGACAGGGCAACTCCGGTTCGTTGACGCTGCCCGCGCGAAAGCGATCCGGCTCGTTGCTGGAGAAGCGGTCCCAAATCCAGCTCCCCCACGACCCGGTCGATCTCGCCGGAAAGGGCTTTTCCCGAGAGGTTGTGAATCGCCCCCTGATGCAAAAGGCATTGATGGACGCTCAGCTCATCGTAGAGCCCGAAGCTATCTGAGAGGTACCCGAGAGACTCGTGACATTTCCGCGGGTCGACTACTGTGTCGTACCCACTCACCCGAATCGCACCAGAGAACGGCTGATCGAGCGCCGCTAAACATCGGAGGAGCGTTGTTTTTCCGGATCCATTCGGCCCGACGAGAGCAGTCACGCTCCCGGGGTAGAGGGAAAAGCTGACCTGATGGAGGGCGCGCTTGTTCGGATACTCGAATGAAACGTCGACCGCTTCGAGGATGGGTGAATGAGTTGTCATGATACCGCTGTAAATCATCTCATTCCGGTGCGCTAGTTCTTTGAGGAACAGGCCAATCAATTGAAACGACCGCTCCTGCTCCGCTCGAAATGACGCCTGATTTTCTCGATAGGCGCATCGCCGCCATGACAATAACCACCTCATTGTAGTAACCAAGGGTCATGAGTCACGTCGGAACCGAAGTTGAAGTTCGAATACGCAATATCGCCGTAGGCGGTTCTGGCGTCGGGGAAGTCTGTGCCCAAAAGAACGGATACCAGGACCTTCTCGGAATCACCGCATTTGTGCCATTTACCAGTCCGGGGGAACGGGTTCTCGCCCGAATAGACGACACTCGGAACCGCTACTTGAACGCAAGCTTGCTCTCGGTCGAAGAACCCTCACCGGCGCGGGTTCAGCCGGAGTGCCCGCTCTTTACTCAATGCGGCGGCTGCGAGCTTCAGCATCTCTCCTACGAAGGTCAGCTCACAGCGAAACACGCGATGATTCACGGCTCCCTTCGCGCAGCCAAACTTTCGCAGAGCGACCTCGAGAGATTGCGGCCAGTCATCGGCGGCGATGGCTATCAGTATCGCCGGAGAGTTACGCTTCATATCGATAGCGAAGGAAAAGTGGGATTCTATCGGGGTGCTTCACGGTCCGTAATTCCCGTTCCCAACTGTCCCGTCAGTGTCCCGCTCATCAACGACGTTCTTCCCGGACTTCCGGAATTCGGAAAGTCTGTTCGCGGGAAAATATCGACCGTGATTCTCGACGCCGATGACAACGGAATTGTCGCGGTGCTTAAATCTCCCTATCCGATCGGCACGGCGGAGAAGCAAACGCTGCTCAATCACGCGAAGAAATTTTTCCAAAACGTATCGCTCGTCGGGCCGAACGGTGAGATTGGCGGATTTGGCCGTCAGATTGTCGATCTCAACGTGAGCGAGGCTCCGCCCATAAGCATTCGCGTCCCGGCCGGGCATTTTTCGCAAGTGAATGCGAAGATCAATCGCCAGCTCATCCGGAAAACGATCGAGGCGGTTCCGCTCAGCTCTTCCCATGTCTTGTTCGACCTCTACTCAGGAGCCGGGAATTTTTCGGTGCCGATCGCGTTTACCGGTGCGCAAGTATTTGCGGTGGAATGTGACAAACGACTAGTTAATTTTGCCCGAGAAAATGCTGCGAAATATCGATTGGAGAAGAACCTCCAAGTGAAAGAGGCATCGGTGGAGCGATTCCTCGAAAAGCCGCCGAAGGTCTCCAAGCTTCACACTATCCTTGCGGATCCTCCGCGAAGCGGATTGGGGCCGCTGGTCGATGAGCTTCCAGATGCCGACACACTGCTCCTCATTTCCTGCCATCTCCCGAGCTGCGCGAGAGATCTGAAAGCACTCACCGAAAAACGCTGGAGCATCGAATCCATCCAACCCTTCGATATGTTCGCCCAAACGTCCTACGTCGAAATCCTGACCGTGCTCCGGCGCTCCTAGCGCATTCCGCGTGAGACGTGACTGCTCCGCGGTAAAAAAGTGAGCACGCCGTAATTCAGAGTCAGTCGTTCGCTACCACTAGATCGAATATTTCCAGAATACTGTTGAGACCGAGCGAACGCTCTCTCACAATCTATCTCAACAACCATCAACACGATTACTCGGAGTTCGCCGCGAGAAAATTTCTCTGGCGAACTGGGTAATCGTGGATCCCGGAAAGGTTTTACCCGGTGAGCTCTCTGCTGGAGTATGTGTCAGGAAGCCGGAAGGCGCGCCTGTCACCCTGTCCAGCCGGGGTTCGCTGGGAAGTAGATGACGGAGTCAGTATCATGAATGTGCGCACGCGTTGGCTTGCGCTCGCGGCCGCTGCCTCGGTGGCCCTGTTGATTGTCACTTACTGGAACATGCCGCCCGTGACCGTGGCGGTGGACGACACGCCCGACAAGCGTCCGACCAAGAAGTCGAAGGCCGGCAAGCTGCCGACGGAGCCGGCCAAGGAGGAGCAGCGGCAGGACAAAGAGGACGAGGCGCTCCCCCCCGCGGCGAAGATGCCGCAGGAACTCACGACCCTCGAGTCGGTGAACGAGTTCGGAACCCGCCTGTTCAAGACGCTCGTGCAGGAACGGGAGGGCAAGAACACCGTGCTTTTCCCCGCCCTGACCGCCCAGACGACGGCCGTCCTCGGACTCGGGGCCACGGGGCAAACTCGCGAGGAACTCATCGATCACACCGGCTTCGCGGGCATCACGAAGCGTAACGGTGAGGTCCATGTCCTGCTCAAGGAGGCCCAAGACAACAAAAAGCTGAAGGTCCGCTCGGCAGCGTCGCTGTGGGCGAAGGAGGGCACGAAGTTCAAAGACCTGTTCGTCGCGCAGGCCGAGGTGCTCTGCGAGGCGGAAGCGAGGACTCTCCCGGAAACCGACAAACCCGGAGCGGTCAACACCTGGTTCAAGGAGAAGTGCGAAGTCGACGAAGTCGTCAGCGAGCCGGACTTCACGAACATCGTCTTCCTCGTCGCCTCGGCGACGACGATCGAAGGGAAGTTCGTCGACCCGTTCCCGGAAGCCGATGAACGGCGGTTCACGACCGAGTCGAAAAAAGTCGTGGAGGTGCCGTTCGTGCGAGGAAAGCGGAAGGTCGGTCTCGCCGATCACGGAAGCTGGTCCGGTGTCGCGATCCCCGTGCTCGGTGATGCAAGCCTCTGCATCATTCTTCCAAAGTACGGTCAGAAGCTCGCGGACACCGCGAAGACGATTCGCACGAACGACGTCGTGAAGCTCGCGAAGGCGAAGAAGGCCGAGCGTCTGATCCTCATTCCGAAGGTCGGACTGCGGAACACGCTGGACCTGAAGCCCGCGTACCGAAAGCTCGGACTCCGGACGATGTTCGTCAACGACGAACGGAATCCGCCGTTTGCGAACATGTTCGACAGCTCTGTGGGCGTCAGTTGGCTCCGGCAGAAAGGGGAGTTCGACATCGACGAGGGTGGCTTCCGCGGTAAGGCGGCGGAAGCCGCCGGAGGCAACTCGCGTAGCGTCGAACAGGTGGAGACGTTCATCGCCGATCGTCCCTACCTCGCTATCGTGGTGAATGAGGACGGCCTCATCATCACGCTCGCGGCGGTGCTGGACCCCAGCAAAAACTGACGTAGAGGAGATCGAAGGGCCGGGGGAGAGCGCCGCTCCTCTCCCGGTCCGTTCGGTTCTTTCGGATCCACGATGGCCCGAAGAGCGATACTCAAAGAGAAATTAATGATGGAGTGTGGTTTTTAAGAGGAAGCCGAGAGTGCCGGCAAGGGGGGTAAGGGGGTGTCCTCCTTTCGTACATCCCCCAAACTTGCCGCACGGTGATTACATGGTGATGTCGATGGCCCCGGGAAGACTGCCCTTCCACAGGATCATCACCGACACCGGACGCACGCCCTTCGGCGCTCCGGTCTGGCAGCACACGATCGGTACGTCTCCGCTGGCTTGGGTAAGCCCTGACAGCGGTTGACGATCGATCGCGGCAAGAAGCACCAGACCGAGCAACGCGGGGATCTGCAGCACCTCGCAACTCGTGGTGGTGAAGCGGATGCCGTGGTCCGTTGCAAACACCGGTGACCACTCGACGGCGGGGGTTGCGCCGTCCCTAAAAACTCCGAAGAATCCATTCACCTTCGTATCTCCGTTTACTGAATTGAATGGGCCTCGAATCCGATGCGATGGCCCGCGGCGGGACAGTTAAAGGATGATCTTCACCCCTCAAATGTCCCGTCTCGAAATTCATCGCACGAAAAGAACCTATGCCTTACCGACCCTGCCTGCTGAAACACACAGGGCCGCACTCCACTCGCTTCGTGTCGAAGCGATTTCCTCATATAGCTCGTTAAAAGCGACGGATTTTCAAATGATTCTATCGACTTCTCCGGGGCCATCGGACTTGCCGCCATTTCATTTCACCGTGTTGAAATGAAAAGAACTTGGGCCAAAGCTATGATCCGCCTGTCGCTGGACGCAGATTGTTATGCGGAGAATGCGGCGATTTGCCTCGTTTACGACGGAGAGGGCGGTCGTGGAACCTCTTCTAGTGCCTTGAGAAGGTCCTCAGGGCGCACTTGAAGTTGTTACCTCGACCGCACCGGGACGTGCGTACGCTTGTAGGAAACGGGGATCCCCACAAGCTCGTCCCGACCTCTTCCGCTTGGTGGCCCGCCGCGCGTCTTCAGCCGCCGACGCCCGCACAGGATAGAGGAAGCAGATCCCTGTGCGAGCCAGCTGAAGGAGGTGCGATGCGAGCCGCCGAGGTCTTCAGCCTCGCGCTCCACATGTTTATACCTCACAACAAGAGGGCTCGACGTGCCGGAGCACGCCCGTCCAGGCCGGGTGACCGGACGCTTCAAACGGCAAAGCCGCCTGAAGCATCCGGTCCAACTCGATCGGAACAGTTGGATCTGCAATGGCGCAGTCGTAAAAAACCGGTTGAATCCTCTCAACCGCTCCTCACGAGCGGAACGGACAGGCAACCGAAATCGGGCCGTCCAGAGCTCGTTAAAAGCAGCGTAAATTCTCGACAAACTTCGAAATAAAAAAGATCTGAGGGGGCCGAAGAATCCAGCATTTGCAGAGTTTAGTCAATTTTCGATACCGAGTTAAACTTCTTCTCTGCGCAGTCTCTGCGTCCCTGTGCCTCTGTGGTTCAAACAGAATGGCGAGTCTCCGCATTGCCGCGACCTGGTTTGCGACACCTATTTGAACCACAGAGGCACGGAGGCACAGAGTTTGCACAGAGCAGAGGATTCAGTTGGTCCAAGACACTTTACGGATGGGGGAACAGGTTCGGGCGACCGGGACAGGATGTTTCACACAACCCATTCCGGCCGCCCGAATCCGTGGAGGTGAACGTCCGGGGTCTAGCGCTTGAGGATACCCGTCGCCCGAAGCTCCTCAACGAGATAGCCGGAGATCCAGCCGTTTCGCATGCGGGTCCGGTCGAGGCGCTGCTCAAGATACCAGACTCGCATCAACAACAGCGCTTCCTGCTCTGCGAGCGGCTTTTCCAAGGCCGCTTTCTCGTCGAGTGATCGCAGCCTGAGGTACTGGCCGAAGGCATCGATCCTGAGCGCCTCAGCTTTTGCGAGCGTCCGTTCGCGATGATTCACCCAGTCCTCGGGCTGCTCGCGGACGCTCCGTTCGATCCAGTCGGGGATCTGATCCTTCGGCAGATCGGTACGGAGTTTGACGGAGACGTCGGCCCAGTCCACTCCCGACCCATCGACCGCCGAGGAGAGGTCGTCGATCTTGCTCCGCAGTTCGTCGAGCGACTTCTTGTCACCCGCCAGTGCATCGGGCAGATCGCGGAGAATCGCCTGCGCCTTCGGGATGGCCTTTTCGTAGTTGCCTTTCAGCCGTTCGGCGCGAAGGTGCTCGAACACCTCGTGGGGGCCGATGTGGAGGACGGCCCACTCCATCTCGCGGTAGGCGTGGTAGCCGTTCACGCCCTCGTCCGGGGTCATCGACCGGGCGTAGGGGTTCGCCGGGACGAAGTATCTGTACAGCGCCGGCACGACCAGCATGGCGACGACGGCGACCGCCGCGCCGAAGAGAACGAGGGCCGCGGCGCGGCCCAACTGTCGGGGGGACATTCAGAGACTCCAGCCGATTCCTTAGCCTGACAGGAGGCACATGTGTCTGTTCAACCGCTTCCCGATTCTGGTGCCGCACGCGACACAGAGAATCGGAGGAAAACCTTTCCTGTCCAAAGTCTACCCGGCAAGGATGTTGAAGAGCGGCATTCGTTCACCCTTTATGAACGCTCATTCGGAAGAAATGCTGAGAAATCCGGAGAGGTTCCGAGAGGTCCGCAAAACTTAAGGTCCGCGCAACGTGCGCCCGCGCCACCTTACAGTTTCCGGCACCGATAATTTAGAGCCCATTCGCAGCCGATGCGGCGCATAACATAGGTATTAGGCGATTCAGAATTTTTCCGGCTCTTTGAAAATTCAAATTTTCTTTCGAAAAATTTCCTGAAACATTTGTGGCGGACCTTTAGCGCCTTCGGTTTTCAAATTCAGCGGCGTATTCTCTACGCTACCATCCTCTCGTAAGTTCCTGTCGTTCTTTCCTTGGGATCATCGTTGGACGGAAAGAGCGACACACTTACCCGGAGGCTCCCGTGGACGAAAACGACGACCCGCTGGTCTGGACCGAGGAGACGATCGCCGCGGTGAAGACCGCGCTCGTCTGGCTCTCGTGCGCTTCGGCCGCGAGATGCAGCAGGGCACCCAGCCTTCCGACGACACGTGAGTCGCGGCGTCAACCAGGTTCCAATTCTCTTCTGCAGTAAAGGATCGCATCTTCTTTCAAGAAATTTTTGTGAATCGCATTCTCGGAAGGCTTTGGAGGTCTTCTGAGGATGCGCTAGCAGCAGATTGGTTTTTTCGTGAACTACGGGAAAACGGGGTGAGGGTGGTTTGAGCGAGGCATTCTTTTGGCCTGGTTCAGCCCACCGTCATCACCGTCCCAACCTGGAGTTCACATGCTTCCCAGCATCGCCTGCATCGACCACACCGAGGCCCAGACCTTCGTCAACAGCCCCCCCACCATCGGCAAGGCCACGCTCTTCGCCGGCGCGAAGTTGTGGGGTTGCGACGAGATCCTCGCGCTCAAGGACGAGGGCGGCCGGATCCTCGGCATTGTCACCATCGCCGCCGACGGCGAGGACGAGTCCGGTGTCCCGACGATCGTCGCGCTCTACGTCGTCCACGAGGCACGGCGGCGGGCGTACGGGGTCAGCGTCGGCGCGTTGCTCTTCGCCGCGGCCGTCGAGCGGTGCATCGCGCGAGGCTTCGAGAAGACCCGCGTTGACGTGCTCTCGACCGGGATGATGCGGCTCATCGACGGACTCGACGCCCGGCTGCGCGATCGGCTCGACATCCACACCGGGGCGCTCGGCACGCAGGATGCGTTCGCCGATGTGCCGTGACCCCAAACAAAGGAGAACCCAAAGGGAGACGCTGCTAGCGACTCCCAAACTTTACCGTTTGTCTAGAAGCGCCAAGTAACCGTGCCGCGGAACTGCCTCGGCTCGACCGGATGGAAGTGGATATCTTCGACTCCATCCGCGCCCTCGTTCGGGAGCCTCGACTGATAAAAGTAATCAATGTCGTGGTCGCCGGAATCAAACAGATTAAGAATATCAAGCGTGAAACGAAGATTCTTGTTGTAGGCATACCCAACACGGGAGTTCACGAGCACCGTGCTGCTCGAGCGCACGCTGTTGTCTTCGATGAGCGGCCGCGGACCGAAATACCGCATCCGCATTCCACCAAAAAATCCTTCCGGGAGATCAACCGAGAATCCCGTCGCGAGCACTTGCTCAATCGAACCTGGAATATAGTCGCCCGCCGGATCGTCGCCGTCAAAACGCGCGCGGCTCGCCGAATAGTCTGCATCAAGAGTCAGCCACGAAATCGGTTTGTAGAAATTTGCGAACTCGACACCCATTCGATCGCTGCCGCGATTTGGTTCGGTGAGTCCCGCATCGCCGACGAATAACAGCTCCGAGGAGAGATCGAGCGCCCAAAACGATACCGAGCTGTTCAGGCTTGGAACAATTGCAGTTCGAACTCCAACCTCGGCGCCTTTTGCAAGAACGAGCGGATTGACCTCCGATGCCGGGTCCCCGGTATTTGGATCGACGGAAATCGTCGTGCCTCTCGCATCGTTACTATGAAAACCGAGCCCTGCGTTCAAATAGAGCTCGGTATCAGCCCACGGACCGAAAACCACTCCTGCTTTCGGACTTACCTTTCCAGCGACCTTGTTTCCTGAGTTTGCGTCGTTGCTGCTATTGACGTTGAACTCAAAAAGATCGCCTCGGAGGCCCACATTCGTGCGGACCTTCTCATGCCACGCTGTTTCGTTCTTTGCATACACTCCGATCGAGCCTTCATACACCTCGTCATCCCGCACCGTGCTCAACTCTTGCCGCTGGCGGGTCTTCCGGAGAGCAACTTCCGGAATAATGTCGTTTCGGATCTGAATCCCGAAAGTGTTTGCCGTGTCGCGCTCGAAAAGCGTTCCCGTTTTCCGGTAAGACCATTCACCACCGAAGATACCGCGGCGATCAGCTTGCTCGAACTGATCACCACCATCCGGGTTATCTAAGAAATAGGTGAAGTTCGAGAAGAGATTAAGACGGTAATAAATGGCGTAGGCGTTCGCCTTTATCGTGGTATCGCCTTTTGTTTGGCGCCATTCGCCGGAGAGACTGTATCGCTGCGATTGTCCACCGTCGGTTGAATCAATGTTCCCGAACGGGGAAAGAGTGCCGTTCTCCACTGCTCGGAGCGGAATCTGATCAGTCGCATCCCATTGATTGCTGTAGGCCAGAGCGGTGAGGTTGAATCCGTTAAACCTGTCCCCTTCGCTGTAGCGAACCATCCCGTTTACTTTTCTCGATTCTTGATCGAGCTCCCACGGACCGTTGTAGAATCCGAGCTCAAGAGCGTAGAGCAGATTTCCGGACTCGAGCTTCTGCGTGTTCGCCGCGAGAGTTCGCCAGAGATTGTACTCTCCATAGGTTCCCTGCAAAATTCCCTGAGGCAGGGTCTCATACAGTTGCATGTTCGCCGCGCCCGCCGCCGAAAAGTCTCCTTCCTCTGCAAAGTATGTTCCCTTCTTGTATTCGATGGACTCGACCAGCTCGGGAATAATGAAATTTAAGTCGGTGTAACCCTGTCCGTGAGCATGCGTCGGCATGTTGACCGGCATGCCGTCGACCGTCGTGCGGAAATCCGTTCCGTGATCAAGGTTGAATCCGCGAAAGAAAAATTGGTTCGCCTTTCCGTCACCGCTGTGCTGAGTGACGATGAGGCCCGGGACCGTTTCCAAAATCTCACCTGTCCGGAGAAACGGCCGCTTTTTAAATTCTTCTTGTCCCACCTTCCCCTGCGATGCCGTCTCAGCGATGCCGACGAGATTTTCGCTCCGGCCTTCGACCACGACCTCCCCGAGCTGACCCTGCGTTTCCTTCTGAACTTTCGCTTTTTTCTCCTCGGTTGTAGACGCGGCTTTCTCTTCGTCGTTTCCTTGCGCTAACAGATTCTCGCCCGAAGTCAGCAGGAAAGAGACAAACAAGCAGGAGAGAACAAAACGGGGGGTGAGAAAAAAGACGTTCCGGCCGGATTCCGTCAAGTACTTCATGGGTTCTCCGCAGAAGAAAGGGTCAAAAAAAATTCGATAGTGTTTCTATAAACAAGTTGGGGAGAACACATCAATGTGACAATCTGTCACACCCTAAGAGACAAGGGCTCGAAAAACTCCTGCCGCGACGAGGGACATTTTTCGTTGCACCAAAGGCGCACCGAACGCTCGGGACCCACGGCAGGAGAAAAGAAGTTTCGAGTCTTGGAGTTACTCGGATCGAGAAGCAGTTTCAATGAGACAAACTGTCACACGAGACAAAGTGTCGCACCAGTTTGCAGAGCGTCAAGGCGATGCGCTGTATGAATCCCTAGGAACCGCTCTGTGTTCGTTGGAGCTTTCGCTGCAGGGAACGCCGGGGAATCTTCAACAATGCAGAAGCCTGCGAAATGTTTCCTTCCGTAAGATGGAGTGCTCGCTGAATGTGCTCCCATTCGAGACGCTTCAGTGAGGGTAGCGGAGGAAGCGCAGTTTTCTCAGTTTGCGAAGGCTTCTTTTCCACCTCACCGAATGCGAGAAGAAGATTCTCCACATCGGCTGGTTTTGAAATAAAATCTTCGATGCCGAGCCGAGTTGCTTCGACCGCGACAGGGATGCTCCCAAATCCGGTCAGCATCACGACCTTTGTTTGAAGGCCCCGGCGACGAATCTCACGAAGCACTTCAAGTCCTGAATCTCCACCGCCAAGACGAAGATCAATCACTGCAAAATCAGGAGTACTTGAGCTCATGGCCGACGCGGCACTATCAAAATCCCCAGCACCGAACGATTCGTAACCCCGATCGGAAAACGCGCGGACGAGCCTCGTCCGAAGTGTTTCGTCGTCGTCAACCAACAGGATTGATTTCTTAAGCATATACCGCCTGCTCATTCGCCTGGACATTTCCCGGCATCTTCGATCGCAACAATGTCACACTCACAGCTGTTCCGCCGCCCGCCATCGCGTCGATTAAGAATCCACTGCCAAAGCGTTTTGTAAGCGACCGGACGAGAAAAAGTCCAAGCCCCGTGCCTCCGATCAGCTCCTTCGTCGTGAAAAACGGCTGCCCGGCTCTATCGAGCTCAACCTTAGACATCCCGCGTCCGCGATCTTCAACTCGGATATGAAACTCATCTCCCGAGCTCTCAAAGCGAATTTGAACCTCTTCGCCGTCCGCACTCGCATGTACGGCGTTTTCGAAGAGATTCTGAACGATGCGGAGCAAAAGAACCCTTGGTGCGCGAACCGAGTCAACGTTCGAGGTCCACACGCACTTCACAAGCGGACGGCTTCTCCGGGCTGAAGAAGTTGCGAGATCGATGATCTCGGCAAGGACGACGTCACGGTTGTCAAGAGGTGTGCCCGAAAGGGGATCGTTCATGCGATCGATGATCGCGCGACAGCGCTCCACTTCCCGGCGGACGACAGTGACATCATCCCGAAGCCTTAACACCCGGTCGCGGCTCCAGTCGGAGTGAATTTCGGTCTCGCGCTCAAGCTCCTTCGCAATGACTGCAATGGTAGTCAACGGCGAACAAAGCTCATGGGCCGCACCGGCGGCAAGGGTTGTGAGAGAAACGAGAAGCTCCTCTTCTTTCGCCACTTCCTGCATTCGCAACAGCTCTTCCTCTCTCCGGGCGAGTGATCGGGCAAGAAAGTCTAGACAGAAACAAAGCGCAGCGACGGTCGCTGCGAGAATTCCAGCAATCGCGAACATTCCGCTTCCGATGTGCGTCGACTGCTCGTGATGATGATGCCCAAAGAACATCGGGAAAAGAAAAAACCCAGCGACACCGACAGCGACAAGAACACACGCAGCAAGCCCCCATCGGTATCGATTCGAGAGCACTCCCGCGGAGGAGATCAAGTGATTTCGCAGCGAAAGAAAAAGAAGCGGGGAAAGCCCGGCAAGGAATGCGCACGAAATGATCATTCCATGAACGTGCGATGAAAGATGTGCAACGTCTTCTGTCATACAAAAGGAGAAATGAGGTGCCCTTCCCTGTCGAATTCCATCTCCCGTGGACCGACGACGGTGATATGGGATCTGTTTTTTAGCTGATTCAGCGCCGCTTCAGAAACGAGAAGGTGCTCAAGTGAAAGCGTATCATGTGCATAGATGAGAATCGGTCCCTCGACCCGGGCCGGGGCGGTCGCGAGCGCCGCGAGGATCGCATCCTTCGTGTTTGCGAGCACGACCGGAGTTTTTGCCGCGTTCGGCGCTCGTCCCGTCATCGCGTTTAGTGTCGTGAAACGATAGTTGATGTGTTTCTGAAATCGATCAGGAATAAAGTCGACGAGCCCCATCCCCGTCGCATTGCCTTCACTCTCGTGCGAAATGTCCTCGACGACGATCCGCCAGATTGACGGCATGCCTTCGACCCAAGCGGTCCCCGGTTGATAGCCGTAGATCGAACGGCCGATAATATTCGTATCGAGCCCCGTCCCGGAGACGTTTTTCCCCATCTGGTCGCAGACCAGCACGTCAATCTCTTTCCCGGGAAGTGCCCCCATCAGCGATTTCGCGTCGCTGAGCACCTCTTTCTCACGCTCAAAAAGCTCCTCCGGCTTGATGCCGACCAGACGAGCGGTCTCGTGATAGGCGTTCTCCACGATCGCCAAACCGCCGATAATTTTCCCGGTCTCGAGGATCTTCGCGGTCGCGCTCCGAATCGAACCGCCGAGACCGAGGCGAAAGAGATGTCCGTGGAATTCTCGGGCTCCATCGAGCTTCCCGAGACCAATGGCGCAAATTTTTGTGAGCCCGCTCTCGATATCGCCCTTGTAATCGGTGTGAGGTTTGACTCGATTGACGAGCACGATGCCGTCCGACTCGAAAGCAACTCGAGAGAAGAAGGGCTCTACCCCCTGACTGTTTCTCCCGAGACTGACGGTGTCGACGTCGGCCAAGATGGGAACACCCATGTATTCTTCGGTAATGCCGTAATGTTCGATGAGCTTTCTCTGACCGTCCGGCGTGCCGCCGCCGTGAGAGCCCATTGCCGGAACAATGAACGGCGCCGCTCCCTGCGACTTCAGGAAATCGACCACGGCTTTGGTGATGACTTCGATGTTGGAGATCCCACGGCTTCCGGCCGTAACACCGATTCGGGCGCCATGATGAATGCTTCCACGAGGAAATATCTGCTGAAGCTCGTGCTGAACTGATTCGACGATGTTCTTGACCTTCGGCCTCGGGAAGGTCTGCTTGATCGCGAACATTTTCGGAATTGTGTACCCCGACGCCGGCGGGTGGCCGATAAGACTCATATCCGCGATCCTCAAAAATTGAATCCCGGATCGTTCCTACAACACTTTCCCGCCGGCCGTCATCGTTCCTGCAGCTCGCGTGTTTGATTCTTCACTGCCGCGAGCGGTTGGCAGTACGTCTTACCGAATAAACTGAGAGAGCTGTTCAATTCGGGTTTTTGTCACCCAGGTCGCGAAAACATCACCCGGGATCTTCGGATAGCGGTGCGAGGCGAAGTATACCCACCCCTCGCGGTAAGCGGTCCACGCCTTTTGCGTTTCGAGAATCGCATCCTTTTGGACCGTGCCGTACGAAAAGTCTTGCTTCGAAGAGATTACCGCCAGCTTTTCCTTCAGAATTTTTTCGGCTGCCGCGAGGTTTTTATCGTTCGGATACTTTTTCTTCTCGAACTCTTTGAGGGCTTTCAAAAATTGCTTCTCGAGATTCTCTTGCTCGCCAGTCTGAAAGGTGGCGCGGAGCGAGCCGGACAAGTCGACTTCTCCCTGGACTCGCTTCTCGATGTAGGCGTCTCGCAGATGGCTCAACCGTTCGTAGGCGTCCTGCTCTGCCTTGCTCCAATTTTTTGTGACGGCGAGAAGAGATTTCTTAGCGGCCTCGGCATTCAGATATGCCTTCCACGCGGCGCAACGGCCGATATTGTTCGAGCTGGTCACATGGTTGCAGAACTCAAATGGCTTGCCGTCGTCACCGACGGACCCTCCACTTGCTTCGGCATCTTTGAGTACCTTGAGGAGGGCGACTGTGCTGAAAAGCTCCATCGGTACTTCACTGCCGTGGCACGCGTGCGCGATGGCAAGCTTGGCGTTTCGCTTCACGCCCCAGCCGTTCGCAAAAAGCTCGGCGAGCGCATAGTTATCCGTGTATTCGCCAGCTTCGTGAACCAAGGTACAGCGTCCGTAAGCGTGCAGATCCTTTTTCTGCCAAATGCCGGCAGCGAATAAATTACATTCGGCTGACCGATATTTCTCCGTTTCTTCCGCGGTCGGCTGTTCGGACTCGGGGATCTCAGCGTCGCCCGCCTCGTAACATTCGTTAACGGTATCGATCATCCGTTGCTGATTCGAATCGAGTGAAGAATTCCGAGAGATGTAAATCTGTGCAAGGCGATGAGCTTCCTTCACGTTAGCTTCTCTCCCCGCACGAAACAGAAGTTTTTCAAAAGCCGCCTCGAATGCCGGCTCATACCCGCCTTCGGCGGCCTTCGCGTACATTGAGGCCTCCTCGGTCGAGACGCCGGTGTACCCAAGCCAATACCATCCTTCTGCGAGCCCACCCTCGGCGGCTTTTCGCGCCCACTCACGAGACGCCTGATGGTCGGAATCGTAGATAAACTTCGCATACGCCAACTGCTGATCTGGCCTGCCGGTCTCGGCGGCTTTTAGGAGCTCTTCACGAGAGGGCTCCTTTTTGGCGACCTCCGCACCGGCAAAGGAAGCCGAAAGTGCTGAAAGAAGAAGAAAACTTACCGAGCTGCGAAGAAACGTGTCTCGAAACATGATTTTCACCAAAGTTAATGCCCTCAAACCCGAAGTCGCTATGCAGAAAAGAGACGAACCTTCGAGGGAGCCAATGTGAATATTCGATGAAATCGATTGCGGCAATCGGAGTTTCTCGTACTTCGAGAGTAACGGCGAGCGCGAGGTCATTTTAGGGAATTGTCCCCTTGAAACTACTTCACTCGCGCCGCCTCGCTTAGACTTCGCAAGACATCCGAGATTCACGCTCCGAATCATTCGTCGCCATTCCAAAAAAGTTTCCGCCCTTCCTTCTTCAAGCAAGAAACACGAGATCAATTTCTGATCATGTTCGAACTCTCCTGATACGCAGCTGGATTCAACGAAAGAGAGATGTGAAAATAAAACTCCGTCGTCGTGTTCTCTCCCGCTCCATCGTGCTTGGAATTGCCTGGTCGGCGTTCGTGCGTTCTTCGGAACGAATGAACGCGGGTCAGGTCGAACGAAGGTTGTCTTCCGAAACAGACACTTCTTTGGTTCTGCCCGCGGACAACAGGTACGTCATGCTCGTGTCGATCAAGGTGGTCACGCTCGCCCTGTTCTCCGGCGCGCTGATCGCGCTCTCCGCCGAGGTCCCGATTCTCGCGGCGGTGCTGTACTTCCTCGCGTTCCGCGCGGAGGGGGAGTACCGCACGGAGTGCCAGCGTCGCGGGGTCCGCGAGTCGGTGTTCAGTCTGATGATTCAGGCTTCGGCGGTGGCCGGGGTTCTGCTCTCGTTGGCGATCGCCGTGCTCAAGCCCTAATGACGAGTCGGATCGTGACTCAGACCGATGCCCGCGCGGGAGGTTCGTTCGACCCCCCGCAATTTTTTGCCGTTTTCATATCGTGGCATCTCGTTCGGGAAGATTGAATAGTAATTTCTCGCTGATTGCATCGCCGTTACCCGCGTTGAGTCGCCGCCAACTTTTCGTCAGAATTCCATCCTTTCATGTGTTTCTCCGTCAGCACGGGAGTTTCTCTTTCAGCTATCCATTGAGTAGAAAAATTCTACGTCTCTTCGCTCGATACCGTCGCGCGAGGAGCGTAGCTCAAGGACGAGGTTTTTTCTCCGGCTGCGCGCCGGGTCCGGAAGAGTTCCGGTCTCCGCGTGCATCCGGATTTCTCTCGCCCACCGTTGCGAGATCCGATGCGCTTCCAACCGAGGGTTCCCCATGTTTCGCGGACAGAATGCAGAGCTCGATCCGGTGTTGGTGACGTTGTTCGTGATCGTCTGTTTGGGCATCGCCGCTGCCGCGATCGCTTTCGTGCTCTTCGTGCCGCGGATTCGCCGCTGCTTTCCGGCGCTGCTCTCGCGGAAGCAAGATGCGGTCGCGTGGTGGCAGCACGTCAACAGCCGGGTCCACGAGCGGATTCGCCCTGAGCTCGAACGGCGAATCGGTGCCGACTTCGCGAAGATAGAACGGGTGAAGCCTGACGGTTCCCCGGCACCGGCGACAGAGGAGGAAGTTCGGCAAGTGATGGGCGACCTGATCGCGCTGTTCGTCTTCTACCTCGACATGCCTGTCGAAGGGATGCCGGTGAAGTTGCCCCGACTGAGCGCAAACAACCTGCGGGGATGGACCGAAGAGTTCGAGCGTCGCTTCATCGCACCGACCTTCCGCAGGGTCATCGTCATCCGGCCCGGGCAGCTTATCGTTCGGCAGGGAGCGTTGCCAGGAGCGGAGCAGAGCCTCGGCTACATCATCCCGGTCGAGGTGTTCCGAAAGCTCGGACTCGCGGCGGTGATGCGTCAGGTTTGCCGGATGGCCGACGAAGAGGCGGTGCTGCCAGTGCCGGGAATCAGGGCGACGAAGTTGGTGAAGAAGGGAGTTGGCGAGAATGCACATTACCTCTTCGAGATGTGGTTGAAGTCGTAAAACACACCGAGGCCGTCGCCCAACTGCGCCCTCTGGGTGCAGACAAGCGACTACAGGTTGCCCCTTGGGCTACCGGCCTCGGAACCTCACCCTCCGCTCCCTCGTCTCCTCAAGGTATCCGAGACCCCCCCCTCCGAACCGATTATCAAAGCTCCGAGCTTTGATAATCGGTTACTCCCATCGAAAGTTTCGGCGGAAGTCGTAAAAACTTCGAAATTCAAAACGAAAATAATTATCGGATATCGTGAGGATACGATGAAGGGCAAACGATTGTACTGAGTTTGTCATTTTATGTTCGACCAATTGGTCGAAAGGACCCCACAACCATTCTTACTTGCCGAGAGGAATCGAATCGGTTCGACCGATAAAAAACAGCTCTCAGAGAGACAATTCAAACGGAGTACTCATGATTCTTTCAAGATCCTTTCTCCACCTCTCAGCGTTGACGGCGTTGAGTCTGCTTCAGACTTCGACCGTATACGCCGTTGCACCGCAAATCTTTGTACAAACAATCGCGATCGAGCTGGCCTCGCCACCGCTCTGTGAACACACCGATACGTCTGCTCTTTCGGAATCTAGCGACTTCAGTCTTTTAGTTGCCTCTCTCGGGGACGATTGTTTTGAGGTTCGTGAGGCGGCAACGCAAAGACTGATTGCGCTTCTCGAACAGGCTGAGCAAGAGACCTGCGATGCAGAGGGTTTTGTCCGTCATTTGAATACCGAACGCTTTCTTGCCGAGAGCCTCAAAGTTTACTCTCAAGCTTCAATCGACCCGGAAATCAAGAGTCGACTCAACGTTGTAGCAGCCAAACAAACTTACTCACCAACCTTCGCCGCTTGGGCATCGAGTGAAATTTCTCAATTTGCCAGCCGAAATACAATTCCATTCGGACAAAAACTTCTCTCCGAAGACGCAAATGAATCCGCCGCAGTTACGCTCTTCGTCTCGGGGAACGAGCTTCTAGACCAAGCGCGTGAACACTTTCCTTACCGACCAGATCTATTTCTGAGAATTGATTCATTTGTGCAGCCATTCGGTTTTCTCTATTTTGGGCAGTTCAATACTCTCGTGTCACCGAACGCGTACGAGGTCTCTCTTCGGCACCATTTTAACGGATATGATTACGTGCTTTATATTCCAAGGTCCGGTCTATGGGACTTCCGAATAACAATTCCTTTGAGAAGCTCTTTGAGAATACTGGACCTTGTTCAAAAAGATCTTCAGGTTGTGTCAATCTTATTCGGAAACCTCACGCCGGAATCACTGCTGTCGGCAGCAAAGCCGTTCGATTTCTCTCTCGACCCCGCCCCTGAGCCTCTGGATTCGGAATCCCCTGAAATCTCAGTCTTTGAGGTTCATAACGGGAATCAAGATGGATGGGTACAAATTAGAGCCAGGGACTTTAGCTATAGCCTCGACGTAATGATTAAGCTGGAGCTGCAGTCCTTCTACGAAAATAATTATGACCGAACGCTTACGACGCAGATTCCATTTTGGAGTTGATCCACTTTTTTGGACACGAGTGAGTAGAATCTCGAACGATTTCGTCTTCCACGGAGAACGGCTTCATGAGGGCTCCCACCCACCGGACAAGTATCTGCGGCCATAGAAACATCGTTGACAGTATCCACACCGTTAACCCTGGCACCGCATTTCTCCCGAGCCAGCAAAGTCTGAAGCTCCGATATTAACCGGAGCCTTACCGGAGACTTCAGCGCACGCGCGCGACGAGATTGTCGAAACAATAGTGAGACAGTCCTCATCCAGCGCTCCTTGGATCGATACTCGATCTTTTCTAACGAGCTAATTAACAGGTGAGTGCTTGAGCCGACGAATGAGCGTCGGTGTGATCAGCTTGAAGGAGGTTTCACGCTCTCCCGAATTCGCAGTGTCTCTCCCTAAGCGGGCATGCTATTTCGAGGCTTCCGGTATTTCCGTCTCGGCAGTTCCAAGGGCTCCACTATCAAGCAACTTCGATAGCTCGGCAGGCACCGATAAAACACCTTGCTCGACCGCATCCGACGGCAACTTGAATTCGAAAGCATCCTCGCTGAGCCGGGGCGATGACACATTCTGAAAAGTGTGAACAGTTCGCGTTTCGATGCTGACGCCTTTCTCGGAGAAATCGAGCTTAAGCTGAAACCCATGGTAGCTCCCGAACCAAAGGCCGGGTAGCCTAACCGATCGGCTGAATCCTTCATGTAAATCGACCCCGAAATATAGCTGAAAAGAAACGCCGAAGGAAACGGCCATCCCTCGCATCATCGTGTCGCTCAGTTGGAACGAACATGTCCCGCGGATAGCTTCTTGGACGACCTCACTCGCTCATCCCGGCGAAGGCCCGCTACTCAGTCTTCACGTTCATCCCCACTTCTACGCCTTGCTTTTTCAGCTCAACCGAGGTCGCACGGTCTTTTACGATGCCGACATTTGGCACCGTCACCGGTGTGCCGCGCGTGCGGATGATAACGGTGTAGATGCCTTCGGGAAGTGAAACGGCGGGTTGGCCGATACCGCCGCTTTGCAGCACCTTTCCGGAACTGTCGAGCACGTCAAACGGAGCGGCAAGCGCCTGACCAACGCTCTCCTTTAATCCGGCAGAGCTTTTTGCATCGAAGAACCGTCCGCCGGTCATCGTGGCCACTTCTTGCATCTGCGTCTTCACGGCTTCTTCCGCGAGGTCGAAGCCCACCACATTCACGCGAACTTCGAGCCCTTGTGCACGAAGGTCGCGGACTGCTTGCGCGGGGTTATCGCCGCATTCTTCCTTTCCGTCCGTAACGAGGATAATCATTTTTGACGGTGCATCCTTCGAGAAATCTTTGGCCGCCTGCCGGAGCGAGTAGCCGATTAAAGTGGTTCCGAGTGCTTGAATGCTGGAGATAGACTTCAATAACTGCGGTTTGTTGATTCGAGTTAATGGAGCGAACAGTTGTGAATCCTCGCAGTCGCCCTGCTGCTTCTCCCGGACCCGATGACCAAACACTCGAAGAGACGCAACCGCATCCTCGGGAAGAGCCTGCACGATTTCGGTCATGACATCGCGAGCGACGTCCATTTTGAGGCGGCCATCGATCAGACTTTTCTTCTCACGCATCGAACCGGACGCGTCGAGGATGAGTTCAAATTCCGGTGTCGAGACTTGTTCGATTTTCTCGCCGACGGAGTCTACGCGAAGAGTGCCGAATCCGGTGCTCAAAACCGGCTTGAGGAAATATTCTGTGGTGCTCTGCAGCTCCTGCGATATCTCACGATAAAATCCGGTGAGCTGAGCACTTCCTTCCGCGTAGAAATATCTTCCGTAAGTGGCCTGCGCGAGGTGAGCGAGATAGCGCTCACCGGTAGTTCCGATTTCGGTGTTAAACTGACGCATCGATGCGCCAAGGCCGATCGTGTAAACACGAATTCGCTTTTTTTCGACCGTATTCCAGAACTCCGGATACGCGAGGCGGCTGTTCGTGTCTGCGCCGTCAGTCATGAGAATAATCGCCCGGTTGCCTTGTTTGTTCTCGAGCAATTGAATGGCTCGATCGACCGCGTCGTAAATGGCCGTGCCTCCACCCGGTCCAAAATGTTGCGCGGCCGCTCCCGAAAGTGCGCCGATGTCGCTCGTGAAGTCGGGAGCAAGTGTGTGGACCGTATCCGAGAAACTCACGAGCTGGACGCGCTCGGAGGGTCGCACCTGTGCGATAAAAGCCTCAACGCCCGCTCGTAGGTCTTCGGAGCGCTTCTCCATACTTCCGCTCGTATCCCAGACAACGACGATCGACGCAGGTGGTTGAGTGAGCTTCATCAAATATTCTCCGGGCTCGGCGGCGAAGCTGTAGTCCACGCGATCGGCGGCCTTTTTTCCGGGATCGAAATTCACGAGCTGATTCGGGCCGAAGGTCAAATCGAGCGACATTCGAAGAGTCGGCCGTCCGAGCAGCGCAAGTGAGAAGGTGCGAACGGCTCCCGGACCGACGATAAACTTGAAGTAGTCATTTTCTCCGAGGGGATCGATCGTCCCCTTTGTAAACCGGCCCGCCGCGAGCTCGTTCGCTTGCGCCGGAAAATCATTTGGCTCGTTTTCGGCAAGAGGGTCGACATCGACAATCGGCGCTGACTGCTGCATTGCGGTGGCTGCGACGATATCAACACTGTTTCGAGCCAAAACCGAGCGATAACCATCCTTCTTCCCTTCGATGATCTCAACTTCGCTAAACGTCGGCGTTCCCCCACCATACGTTTCAGTGATCGCGAGCTGGAGATACCTCGCGCTTTTGTTGACTGGGATGGATTGGGGTTGAGCGCTTTGAGCAAGGGGGAATTCTCCGATTTCCTCGAAGCCGCTGATTGGATTTACATCCGAGCCGAGGACAAGAACCTTCTTTGGCCAGTTTGATGGATTAGACGATGACGCCTGTTTGACGACGAGATGATCAATGAGCGTTTGCTGATCATTCTGAAAGGCAAAGAAGATTCGCTGGGGAAGGTATTTGTCTTTCGCGATCCAGAACTCCTTCTCCCCTTCTCCGTCGATGAGTCTGCCGAGTGAACCACCGCCCCGGACAACCGTGCCGCCCAGCTCGAATCGAGCGACGTTGAGCGGGAGGTCGGCAAGAATCGAAGCACCGCCGTCGGGAGCTTCGATTATTCCGACACTCGCGACGCGGACATAGGCGTCTCCGTAATTTGAGACGAAACGAAGCTTCAGAAACTTCGCGCTTTTCGCAGGAAAGCTGATCACAAAACGCCCCAGTTTTTGGGGCAGCCGTGCAGCGCCCAGCTTTTCATAGCCCTCCGCAGGAGTGGTGTTTGACCCGAAGACTTCGACATACTTCGGCATCGAATCCTTTTCACCGAGCCGGTCTGCGGTCTCAGTTGCGTTATCGATGACCACAGCGTGAATACGAGCGGGGCGTTGGGCAAGAAAAGAGAAAACGACTTCCGGAGGCGGTGACATTTCCTTTGAGGTCCAACCACACCGGCTGCAATCCCAATATTGGAGATTCCTGCCGATGAGATTGACCGCTTTCGATCGATCGCCCAACTCAGAACTCACGAACTCTATTCGTCCACCGAGAACTGCGGGGGCAATATCAAATCCTTCAGGAAGCGCTTCGCCGCTCGAGCCTTCGGGATAGAGAGTCCGGACCTCAAACGGCGCCGAAACGCTGCTCCCATCCGGAGCAGCAATCTCGAGGCGATAGTTCCCTGGCGGAAAACCTCCGGCTGGAGCTTCCAATGCCGCCGTAACTTTGGAACCCGCATTTCCTCTCACGACAGAGCGGCCGATCTGCTTCGATGTATTCTTGCTGTCGACGCTGAGCCAAGTCACCTCCATAGAAAAACTCCTTGCATCCGATCCGGCCGGAGGAGTGATGGTGATGTCGGCGCTGGCTCGTGGATCGGAATCGAAAAACGCATTTTCTTCGAGCTTCGTTCCCTCGGCGGGAGTGTTCGTACGAACGAACTTAACCTCGGTTCTCCAAGCGCCGACAACAGTCGAGCTCGTGCCCGGGGACGCTGCAGAAGGAGCGTTTTCCTGCTGCGCAGATGCTGCGACGGGAGTTGGTGTTGGCGAAGCGGGCAGCGCTGCCGGTGAGCCCGTTACAGTCTGATCGATCAGTTGTGCCGTTGATTGCGAGGCAGACTTCGCAATCCCCATGAGGCCACCAACAGGAGCGGTCGGAACAGGAGTAGGAGTCGGGACAAGATTCGGGTCCGTTCTTGGGTTCGCTGCGGGAGGTGGCGTTTGGGGGGCGGGAGCTTGAGGAGGCGCGGTTCGAGGTGCTTCAACCGGCATGGGGGCGCGAATCGCCGCGAGTCCTACTGCCTCACCACTAACAATAAGGAGGAGCGTTGAAGTGAGCAGCACTCCTCCATCGCTTCGAAAAAGTTTTTTTATCCCCATCAAAAGCCGCACGAGCACAAGCGGGAACACGACAAACACGGCGGCAAACGAGCCTTGGAAATACGTTGGCAGCGAACGCCAAAAACTTTCACCGTGAAAAAGAGAGATGAATGACTGCGGAGTTCTCGTCAGTGCGAGCACAAAAGGTGCGAGTGCGTAAAGCGTGACAACGACAAGAAGCACCCGCACCTCGACGGGTACTCGCCGCCAGGCAGAAAGCACGACGAGACTCACCGAAATGAGGAACACGAAAAACGAAGTATAGAGATCCCCTGTCGAGAGCCGGAATGCATGAAATCCGGATTCGAGACCAAACGGCACCCACGCGGCGGCGGCCACAATTGAAAAAACCGTTGCGAGGAAAAGGAACCAAATAAAAACAGCGCTCAAACGGCGGCAGACGAGGATCCCAAGAACAGAAAGCACGGCGGCGGCACCCACGCCCCACCAACGGAGCGCCGAGCCTGATTGATAGGTCTCGACGGCGATATCGATGACAATCCCATACAGTGCGAGAGACCCGACAACCGCCCCCACCTTTAGCATTGCCCCCGGTTGATTTATCTCCACGCTTTCCCCTTCCCGATAGACCCGCCTGCCGGACTTCCCCGCAGAGTGGCAAACTGTATATCCGATTCACCCGTATGCGATTCGGTTCTCCGGCCCATTCTCCGGCAGACCGGCTTTTCGCCCGGCCGAGCCTCTCGAAAGCGGGCTCATTGAGCCGGAGAATACACCGTGATATTGCCTTCTTCTGAATCAGATCTCCTGAAAAACAAGGTTTCCGTGAAAACAGAAGAAATTCGAAACGCGTTCCTACAATACTTCGCCGCGAAGGATCATGCGATTGTAAAAAGCTCCTCGCTCATCCCTGCAGGGGACCCGACCCTGCTTTTTGTGAACGCCGGCATGGTGCAATTCAAGGACGTGTTTCTGGGTACGGATAAGCGAAATTACAACCGCGCCACCACGTGTCAGAAGAGCCTTCGAATTTCCGGGAAACACAACGACCTCGAGAACGTTGGGCGCACGGCGAGACATCACACATTTTTCGAAATGCTCGGGAACTTTTCGTTCGGCGACTATTTCAAGAGAGACGCGATCCGCTTTGCGTGGGAGTTCATCACCGAGACCCTCAAGCTTCCAAAGGATCGACTCTGGATCACGGTCTTCGAGGAAGACGATGAGGCTGCCGAGCTCTGGCAGAAGGAGACCGATCTACTCGCCGGCAGAGTGCTCCGCTGCGGAAAGGAAGATAACTTTTGGGCGATGGGCGAAACCGGCCCGTGCGGACCGTGCACAGAGATTCACTATTATCTCGGCGATAACGTGGCTGGGCAATCCGAAGCCGAGTTTCGTTTGAATGACGGAACCTATATCGAGATATGGAATCTCGTTTTCATGCAGTTCAATCGGAACCCGAAAGGTGAGCTCACCCCACTGCCGAAACCTTCCGTTGATACCGGCATGGGTCTCGAACGCGTTGCCGCCGTGAAACAAGGAGTGCGCGCAAACTACGATATCGATCTGTTGCGACGAATCATTTCCGTCGCGGAAAAACTCTCCGGGAAAAAATACGACGGAAAGGACTATCGCGCGCGGGATCCTGAAACCGACAAGCAATACGGATATGACGTTGCGATGCGAGTCATCGCCGATCATGCCAGAGCTTCCGCCATGCTCATCGCCGACGGCGTGAGCCCGTCAAGCGACGGGCGCGGCTACGTGCTCCGGCGCCTTATACGTCGCGCTTGCCGGCACGGCCGGGTGCTCGAGCTAAAGCGCCCATTTCTCTTCGAGGTCACGAAGGAAGTCATAGCAAGCATGGGATCAGCCTACCCAGAGCTCATCGAGCATCAGCAAAAGATCGAAAAGCTGGTTCGGGGAGAAGAAGAGAAATTTCTCTCAACGCTCGATACGGGAATCGATGTTCTCGGGAAAGAAATTGAGAGCGTGAAGAGTCGATCGTCGAAGGTCCTTCCCGGAGGCGTCGCGTTCTTGCTTCACGACACCTATGGCTTTCCGCTTGATCTTACGGAAGACCTTGCACGCCAACACGGACTCACCATCGATCAGGACGGATTTACTGCCGCGATGGAAGAGCAAAGAGAGCGATCGCGCTCTGCACGAGCATCGGATACGGAGCTTGTGCTTCAGCGAGTCGTAAAGCCTCTTCCGACGAAGTTCGTCGGCTACGATTTCGAAGAGTATGAATCAAAGGTCACCGGGATCTTCGACTCGAATGGCGAGGTGAAGGTAGGGAGTGCCGGCAGCTCGATTATCGTGCTGACGGACGAGACGCCGTTCTACGGCGAATCAGGCGGCCAGGTCGGCGACACCGGAACGATCACTTCGAATGACGTCACCCTCGATGTGATCGACTCGCAAAAAGTCGGCGCTGATACGATCGCTCACATCTGCCGGGTGCTGGACGGCGAGCTCACAGCCGGAACACGCGTTCGTCTGTCTATTGATTCCGCGCGCCGTCAAAAACTCCGCGTGAATCACTCGGCCACTCACCTTCTTCATCTCGCGCTCCGCGAGATGCTCGGCGACCACGTGAAGCAGGCCGGATCCCGCGTCTCGGAAGGATTGCTTCGATTTGACTTTTCGCATTTTGAACCTCTCTCCGACACCCAAATTGCAGAGATTGAATTGTTCGTAAATCAACAGATTCAAGCGAACTACGACGTTTCGACTCAGATCATGGATGTCGAGGAGGCAAAAAGCAGCGGCGCAACGGCCCTCTTCGGCGAAAAATACGGAAGCAAAGTCCGCGTCGTTCAAATTGGGCCGAAGTCGAGAGAGCTCTGTGGCGGTACACATGCCAAACGCTCCGGAGATCTCGGTTTGTTCACGCTCCTCTCCGAAGGAAGCATCTCGTCGGGAGTGCGGAGAATCGAAGCGACGGCGGGAGCCGCCGCCTTTCAAGCCATCCAGCAGAAAAAAGCGCTGCTTGGAAAGATCAGTGACCTCCTTCGAACGCCCGAGCGGGATCTGGGTGAGCGCGTGTCGCGTCTCGTCGAACAACATCGTGACCTCGAGCGTGAGGTCGAAAAGCTCGGCCAAACGCTTCGGCAAAAAGCTGGTGCAAACCTCATCGAAAGCGCGACGACCCTGCCTGACGGAACGAAGGTTCTCGCCACTCGTGTGGAAACAACCGACGCGAAGCAGCTTCGAGAAGTTGCCGATGATTTGAGAAACCGACTCGGAAACGCCGTGCTTGCGCTGGCAACCGTAAGCGACGGAAAAGCGGTGGTGCTCACCGCCGTAACCGACACCACGAAGTTCCACGCCGGACAGCTCATTCAGGAAATGGGAAAGATCATGGGAAGCCGCGGCGGTGGAAAGGCCGATTTGGCGCAAGCGGGCGGCGGAGATCCAGCAAAGATCGAAGAGGCTCTCAAGCGCTTCCAGGAAATGGTATCTGCGAAATAACAAAAAATTTTTCTGGTGGGGGGACACCGATGCTCGCCGTCAACAAATACCCTCGAGATTACGTCGAAGAAATAAAGTCGAAGTTCTCCCGGTATGCCGAGGTTTACCGGAAACTTCGTGACGAACGAGAAAAATCAGGCTCGATGGATGGGTTCGAGCAAGTCTATTTCAACAATCTCCTGCTCGCGCTTGATTCGCACTTCGCGCACCGAGCTCGAGCGGCTGAGAGAAAAGACGGGAATCCACTCAATGAAGTTCGAATGATCTGCAGCTCGCTCACGTTGCATGACGGAGTTTTGAGCGTCGATAAAACCATCAAATACGATCCCGCGAAAGCCGTGCTTAAATATCCCCTGGGGCAGAAAATCGAGCTTACCGAAGCTGAGTTCTTAAAAATCTCCAGTGCCTATCTGGACGATTTGATCACCAAGTATACCTAACCTGTTTTTCTCAAACTGCGATCTGCTTCTTCGCGGCTCTCAGATTCCGGCTCGCAGCATAAATGACGGCCGCATGAACGATGACGGCCCCAAAAATCGAGAGCGCTCCGGGAAATGGTTCACTCAAGATAAAGAAGGTCAGACACGGCGCCCAGATCGCGATCAACGTCGGCATGAATGCGGCGAGAAGGGGCGGGATAAACGGCAGTGCCTTCGCCCACAACATCAACGGGACGGCGAACTGAAATGTTCCAAGCCCGAGCACGCACAACACCGCCCAGTAGGGTGCTTCAAAAATATGAATTCCGGTCGTGACGGCGGTAAGCGGGAGAATGACGAGAGCCATGATCACGCTTCCGAGGATGACTGACCCGATCGTAAACGGCTCTCCGTTCTTGGTCCCTTCGCGTCCGACTTTCCCTTGTCCGTAGATATGCCCCGCAAATGCCATCCCGCCGGTCAGTCCGGCGGCGATTCCAAGCACGCTGGCTTTTCCCATCGCGTCTGCAAAAAAAATCAATAGTCCGAGGGCCGCGATCATCACGATGATGATTTCAGTTTTTGTCGGGCGTCGTTTGTCGATGAGAAGCTGCCAGACGACCATATAGACCGGTGTGGCGTTGGTGATAAGGAAAGTATCGGCAGTGCTCGTGATGAGAATCGCGATTGAAAAGCAGGTCGCTTGCACGGCCATGGCAACAGCGGCGAAGAACTGCCATTTCGAAAAGCTGAGCGGGAGAGAGAGTGGAGAGCGTCCCAAGAATCCGCGTATCAGGAGCAGCGAAAAGAAAAGTGTCACGCTCCGCCATCCCGCAATCTCGAGTGGACCGAGAACTCCGGTGAGGGGTCTGAACAAGAGCCCGGCGAGACTAAACAACACTCCGCCGAGCGCATAGAAGACGACTGCTTTTCTGTTTATCCCCTCGAGTGTCATCAGATTCCCTCGATCCGCCATTCCGGCGAGTTTTCTATCCTCACCCTGTTTTGCGGTGTCCGGGGCAAGATGCCCCATAAAAAATCGGCTTTATTATCGCAACCTTAGAAAGGCGCACGCGGCGCTTTCCCAAAAACTAGCCAAATCAAAGGAGAATAGGCATATTTGCGATGCGCTTTATGCTATTCGCGGCTTTCTGCCGTATGGCGCTTATATATGGGCACCCAAATACCCGCATTCCTTTTGCGGGGAAAAGAGCGATTCAAGGAGTACTGGACTCCCCTGCCGGCGCGGGTGAGGCTGATATTACTGTTCGCGTGCACTGCATTCTTCATCAGCACGATCAACACACTCATTTTTTGGGACATTGAACGTCTTGCCGTCTTCAAGCAAGGCGATGTCGCGGAGCGCACGGTCCGGTCTCCGGGCGATTTCATCATCGAAGATGCCCGCGTAAAACGCGGACAAGTTCTCGTCCGTGCGGGGGATGTCGTCTCGCCTTCGCAGGAGAATATCCTCCGAAAACTAGAGTCGACGCTCGAGAGCCGGAAGACGTTTCTCTTTGTGGCGCTCGGAAATTTCCTCCTGTCGTTCTCCGGTTTCTGGATGGTGTATGCGTTTGCAACGACCTTTTGGCCTGAGTTCCGACCTAAAGATAAGGACATTGCTGTCGTTGGTGTAACGGTCGTTGGAAGCTTGCTCCTCGAGAAAGTTTTTTCGCTGCTCTCGCAATCACTCAGTTACGCCTTCTCGAGCATAGACCCGAACACAATAGCGCTCACCACACCGCTGGCCGCTGGCGGGATCATGCTCCAGGTGACTCTCGGCGCTCCGGCAGTATTTTTATTCATCGGAGTTTTTGCACTCGTCACTACAGCGGCATTTAATACCGCCTCGGCGCTTATTTTTCTCATCGTCTGCGGCAATATGGTTGGCGCTGCGGGTGTCAAACAGTGCTCACACCGATCTGCTTTCATCACCGCCGGCTTGAGAGTCGCGGGTGCGAACATGATCGTTGCAGCCGGACTATTGTTTTTGAGCCCTCAGTTTACCTCTTACGAGATCGGACATCATCTCTTCTGGGCGGCTATCGGCGGAATCCTCTCGGGTATGCTCGGGGGTGCACTCTCACCGGTTGCAGAGTTCCTCGGCGGTTACACCACCGACATCAAACTCCTTGAATTGAGCTCGCTGGAACGTCCGCTGCTTCGAGAGCTTTCGCTCCAAGCGCCGGGAACTTGGAATCATTCGATGGTTGTCGGCCAGATGTGTGAGATGGCCGCCGAAGCAATCAATGCAAATCCTTACCTCGCGCGGGTCGGAGCGTATTATCACGACATCGGAAAGGTGAAGAAGCCGGCGTATTTCGTCGAGAACCAACTCGGTCGTGAAAATCGCCACGACAAGCTTACTCCGTCGATGTCCGCGCTCATCATCAAAGCGCACGTAAAAGACGGCATCGAGATGGCCGAGCAGGTCCGGCTGCCAAAATCAGTCAGCGACTTTATCGCACAGCATCACGGCACTTCGCTCATCGAATACTTCTACGAGAAGGCTCTCAAGGAGGCGGAGCCGGGCGATCTGGTCGACGAGTCGCATTACCGCTACCCAGGGCCGAAGCCGCAGACCAAAGAAGCGGGACTGCTCATGCTCGCGGATGCGGTGGAAGCTGCTTCTCGAACGCTGAGCGACCCGACGCCGGCAAAGATACAGGGTCTCGTCCAGAAGATGATCAACAAGATCTTCTCGAGCGGAGAGCTTGGAGAGAGCAATCTCACCCTGAAAGACCTGCACAAGATCGCGAAGAGCTTCACCAGAGTGCTCTCGGCAATCTATCACCGGAGAATTGAATACAGTGAACCGGCGGAAAAAATCAGAGAAACCGTCCAGCCCCCCAAAGAAAAAGAAGCGTCCGTCCCGCTCTCCGAGCAAGTCGTCAAAGTCAGCGACACCAACGAGCTCAAAAACGGTACCGGCTTCGGAGCCGGAAATCGAAATCCTGTCGAGGAAACCGGCGACAAAAAAGCTCAAGAGCCTGGCCGGAAAAAGGGCGCTGCAGGCGAAGGTGGAGAAGCTCTTCGCCGCCTTGGAATGTAGCGGCTCCTCGCTCAGCATCCTCTTCACCGATGATAAAGAAATGCAGAAGATCAATCTCGCCTATCGCGGGAAAGACAAGCCGACGGATGTTCTTTCGTTTGCTGCGCTCGACGTCGAACTTCCTGCCGCGCTGAAGAACGTTTCGCAGAAACGATTTCTCGGGGATATCATCATCTCCGCCGATACCATGATGCGACAAGCAAAAGAGTTTCGCGTCACTCCGGAAGCCGAGCTGGATCGGCTGATGATCCACGGCATTCTCCATCTGCTTGGTTACGATCACGAAAACGTGCCAAAGCGGGAAGCCGAAAAGATGCGTCGCAAAGAGGATTCGCTCCTTCAAGTTCTCGCCAAAAAGGAGCCTCACGATCGGTGACGCGCGCGTCTCTGCGAAATCTTTTTTCCCAGAGGAAGGAAGTAGGACATCTCTTTTTGATAGTCGGTGAAGGTTCGCCCGTACAGCTGCGAAAACCGCTTTTCCTTCAGTAAGGGGCCCCACACACAGTAGGCTGTCCAAAAGATTGCAAGCAAAGCTCTATCTACCGTCCAGACGGGTGCCGACCAAAGCACAAGACTAAATGCAAGGTAAATAGGCTGACGACAAACGGCGAATGTTCCTTTCTGAGGAAATGGTTGAAACTTGGGCTTTTTACCCCGAAGAACCGAAACCCATCCCTTCGCCCCTGACTGGAGCGAAAGATCTGCATCCGCCATCGCCTTCGCCAAGAAAATCCAAGAAAACAAATAGACTACATCGCTGAGCGTTCGAAGAACTCCATGTGGCTGAACGGTGAGTTCTGCAAGAGGAGACCACAGCAAAAAAGTTCCACAGAGCTGGATCGAAGCAATCAAAGCGAACCATGTCGTGATCATTTCTTTCGACAAGGAGGGCGGAGATAAGAAGCCAAGAACTCTGCGCCCACTCTTGGTTAACAACCAAGAGTGGATCAGGGGAAATTGGATTATCAAGGCAAGATCCGCGCACACCGCTGAGATTCCTCTGAGGTGTCCAACACCAAAGTGCAACCCAAAATACACTGAAATCGCCATTGATGCGACAGCAACCGCAAATGCGATGTGGCACAGCAGTCCAACGCCCGTGGCGAAACATTGTTCGCTTGTGAGTTTCATACGTCTCGTCTCCTCAAAGCGTGATTCAAATCTGAGGCTGTCCTTCGGCGCTCCGAACCAGCACCCGTGAACAGAGGTGCCCATGTCATCCCATGCTGGGTAGACGCTCTCGACCTTCGCGATCGAACACTCTACTCAACTCTAAACAAAACCAACTCCACGGTGAGGCCAGGCCCCACTCCAACCATAAGCACAAGCTCTCGTGATTTAGCGACGCCTGAGGATAAGAATTCCGAAGTCACGAAAAGGACCGACGCCGATGAGAGGTTCCCAAAATTCTGCAGAACATCGCGGGCCCAAATCGCACGTTCCCTCGGAATTCCAAAAACTTCTTCCAAACAACTTAGAACCTTTGTGCCACCGGGGTGAAAGAGCCACCAGTCGACGTCTCTGAGCTCAATTCCGTTTCGCTTTAGGAAGGCGGGAACCAGAGGCGGAACTTCCCGTGCGAGGAAGGACGGAAGCTCTTTGTCCAACTTTAGGTGCGCCCCGTCATCCTGAATATCGTACCCCATCATATGTCGAGAATTTCTGGTTAAGATCGATTGAGAGTCGACAAAGCTCAGTTTTCCTTTCTCGGGAGAGACCACCACGCTTGCAGATCCGTCTCCAAATATCGCCGATCCCACGAGATGACCCGGCGAATGATCGCCTGGAAAAAATCCGATCGAGCACAATTCGACGGAAGTCAGCAGCACGTTGCCACCGAGCTTGGCGAATTTATCAGCGAGAGCGAGTCCGATGACGCCGCCAGCGCAACCATGTTGATAGAGCGGAACCCTCGACACATCCGACCTTAGTCCAAGACTCTGGATAATTAGGGCGTCGATAGAAGGGATCGCCGGGCACGAGCACGAAGTAAAAATGAATGTGTCAATCTCTGTCGGGTCGACTTTTGCCTGCACCAACGCTGAACTTGCCGACTTCACACCAAGTGGAGTTCCTTCCTCCTCAAAGATAATGCTGCGTTCTCGATTGCTCGAAAATTCAAGCATCTCGTGGAGCGGACGAACAAAATGCCTTCGCTTCGTCTGAGATGAGGAAACAAATCTTTCAAAAAGCAATTTCTCGTCGGTTGAGTTCTGCAGCCATTTTTGGCCAGCAGCACAAATATCCTCAGGTCCAAATGCAAAGTTAGGCACCGCGGTACCCACACTGATGACACTACTCATATATCTCCAAGGATCATTTGACTGGCCAAGTGACAAGAATATTTGCCTGAACTTGAGGGTTTAGGCGTGCGACGAGAATAGACGGATCCTCAATTCCAAAATCTGCCCAGAGAATAGTCCCCGAGCCCGAAAATGAAAAACGAGAATTGGTTCGCGAGAGATGTCCTTCAACATCCCAAGATCTCTCGATACCGTGAATCTTAATTCTTCCGTGGAGAACCACTTTGCAGAAGGGTATATGGGGAAATTGTTCCGGAGAGCAGGGAGAATCGGCCGAATCCAGGAAGTACGTAATCTCCGGAAACCGATCGGCAGCCATGACTTCTTTCATTTTTCGGTCTCGCCGAGAGTTATCCGTGTCCATTTGGCCCACCGGAAGTGAAACTTCCCCGTGAACAGAGCGAGGATTATTGCTTTCGCGAAGAGAAAGATTGCCCCTCACACCTTTAGTACTCCCCTGGACCATGTGCCAAGTCGAGTCTACCTCAAAATTAATCGTCGTATTGGAATCATCGATCGTGGCCGGTATGTTCCAAAAGTCGGCGTAAGCGGTGCTCAACCAAAGATTCGAAGAAAAGATCAGAGCAACTATTGTAAATCTCATATGCCTGCGAGCGTTATAATTGCCGAAGAAAATGTCGTGAGGAGCCGCGAATCAGTTCGGTGTATCGCTCTCGAAGCGTGCTCCGCTAATTTGGAAGATCGCAATATTTGGGCCGCTGGAGAGGAATTCATCGAGACAAGGGTCAAGTACGTCAGCCGCGTAAAGCCCCGAAGAGGTCTCGCAGCTCGGTTCCGGGATCGTTCATACGTTCTCGCCGCTTCTTCTCGGGTTGAAAGGCCGAGAAGAATCGACGCGATGCTCTCGGCCGCCAACGCCCCTGACGCGAGCGCGTGAGTCATGCCCATTCCACCAATTGGATCGAACTGCTCGCAGGCATCCCCGGCAAAGTAAAACCTCCCCTCACAGGATGCGCGGCGGCGGTTACCCAGGGGTCCGGTCGCGGTGGATGTTCCTTTGGGAACAAGATCAAGCTGAAGCCTCTCCTCAAGAATCCTGCGGAGCTTCTCCTGCGCTTCCGGATGATAGACTCGCGAAAAGTTTGTCCGCGGGCACAACACGGCAAGATTCAACTCAGAATCACTAACCGGAGTCAAATATGCCTCGCACTGGGGCATGAGAATAATTCGAACCTCAGGCGACAAACTCTGCTTCGAATCAACTTGAAACTGCCGGGTGTAAGCAAATCTCTGCGGCAGGCCGTTTGCCGCAGATGGCTTATTCCATCGGGTATTCGCGCCACTCGCGATTACGGCAAAGCAGCTGCGCAGCTTTCGCCCGTTTCGCAAAAGAATCTCGCAGTGACTTCGGGTTTGACGGACGCTTTCAACTCCTGATCCCATCAGACAATCGAGGCGAGATGCCGTTTGGCTTTGACACTTCTCCAGCATCACAGAATCGAGAAGATCACGTCGAATTCCAATTCCCCCTCCGGCCGCCTGATCCGGGCGAATAATCGAATGGCAATTCTCAGAGCCATTGCCGTCAATTCTATACTTTCGAATCTCTTGGTGGGGGAGTTTATCAATTTCGACACCTAAGGCTTTCACCATTTCCACGCCGGGATTCGAGAGTCCTTCCCCACAAGGTTTGCGCCGCGGGAACTGCTCTTTGTCGATAAGCGCGATCGACCGACCTCGGTCAGCAAATTGAAGAGCAAACGCTGTACCTGCGAGCGATGCGCCAATTATCGCAACTTCGAAATCCAGATTGAAACGGGCGCACATAATGGGCAGCAGAACTCCTCGCAGATTCGACATTCATTCGATCCTATGGCGTTTTCATCAAACTTTGTATATCGAACATACGTATGAAGGACCGAGAGTTGAAACATCTCAATGAGTTGGGTCTGTTGAATGATCCCGAAATCGAACAACTATCAGATGGTCTTCCTCTCAATCGTGAGCGAAAGATCACGATTGGCATTCTCCTTGCGGTGGCGGCATTCACCGTTCTTGATGTAATTGAGGATCGAATCGAGGGGGCAAGCTGGCAACACATCATCGCGGAAGTCTGTGTCATAGTGGCCACTTCGCTGCTTGCCTGGCATCTTCATCAAAAGTCGAGAAAACCTCTTCTTCAAAAAGCAGAGCGACTCACGAATAGTCTGGTGTACGCCCGAGCGGACGCGAATCGCTGGCGCGCTCAAGCACAATCAGCTCTTAAGGGGCTCGGGGAAGCAATCAGTAGAGAATTCGAGGCGTGGGATCTCTCGGATGCCGAAACCGAAGTCGGATTGATGCTGCTAAAGGGTTATAGTCTTAAAGAAATTTCCGCGCTGAGAGAAACAAGTGAAGGTACGGTTCGACAGCAGGCAGCCGCAGTTTACCAAAAAAGCGGACTCGGTGGCCGAGCGGAGCTTTCCGCCTATTTTCTTGAAGACCTACTCGTCGTCCCACAACCGAACGTCAGAGAATGAGTTTTGACTCTGGCGACCTTTCCTTCAGTATCCCAGGGGTAGCTCCTATCATAGAGGGGAGCAGGAGAGCGTTCATTCCGAGCCCAAGAAGAAGCGAACCCGAGAGAAAAAGTCCAAACTGACGAATCGGTAGAACGCTCGATAACGTCGTCGGCAGGAAACCAACGACAAGAATGAGAGCCGTTGAAACAAAAGCTCCGCAGCTCATTTCAAATGCTCGCTCGGCCGCTTCCTCGTGGGAATTTTTCTTGCGAACCGACCGAAACACCATCGCGTAATGAAACGTATTATCCGAGATCATGCCCAAGGCAACGGCTGCGACCATCGCCGCGCCAAGGTTTAGAGCCGGAAACAAGATTCCAACCGCACCAAATGCGATGAGGATTGGAACAAGGCTTGAGATCACACCATAGACTGCCAGAGTGAAATTTCTAAACACGGCAAGAAGGAGCACGGCAACAAGGCCGAGCGCAGTCACCACTGAGAGCAACAGTCCGCGGGAAAGTCCGAGCGAGGACTCCGCGATGGCAAGTTCACGAGAACTTGTAAAAAATGCCCAATCCTTGCGCAATTGCGGGGCAAAGTTTGCTCTGAATTTTTCGTCTATTATGCCGCTCAAATCAATTAAGCCGGCCCCCTCCCTGTCGGTTTCGACGATGATGCGTGTAGCGGTCCTATCCACGGACATTATACCCGGAGGACCAAACTTCGTCGCAGGATCGGAATCGAACCCCTTTCGCTCAAGAGCTCGACCGAATCGAAGAAAATCACCAGGCGACACGGTCCAGGCGACACCGGGCAATCCACGAAGCTTCCTCGAGAATGCATCAATCATTTCGACCTCACTCTCCGAAAAGACCTCTCCTCCATGGTTTTTGAGCAAGACCACAGCAAGCGCATGAGTGCCGGGAAACAGTTCACCTGCTTTCTGAAAATTCTTGAGCTCGTCGCTGGCCAGCGGCAAAAAGTCAAAGGGGCTCGTGTCGATATAAATTCCGGGAATCGCGCATGAAAAAAGAAGCGAGATTCCTAATATCGATGCCACCATGCCCCGACCACACCATCTCCCTCTTTTCAACACGAAGCGATTCAGCGAACGTTCAATTTTTTGAACTCGCGTTTCATCCTTTGGAACGAAAATCGGCGTGATGCTCATTGACGCAGAGCCACTGAATATCGTGCCGAAAATCATGATTACGCCAAATTGAACCACTCCCTGAATATCCAACATCAGCAGGGAGACGAAACCTGCCACCGTCGTGCTGACCGCGAGGGCGACGCTTTCTCGGAGTCCGGCTAATCGGCTGTTATCTCCGTTGCTGTAAGCCTCGACCAATCGAGCCGAGATAAATGCGCTGTAGGAAGCACCGATAATGAGAAGCAGCGGAAGTGATAGCTCCGAGACCGGAGAAAGTCGTATCTCCCAGAAAAGCAGAGCTCCGACCAACCACACGAGAGTGAGCATAGGCGGTACGAATACAGCCAATACCGTTCTGAAATCCCTGAAGACAAATACGATCGAAGCAAGGAGGGTGACGATACATGCGGGAGTCCATTTCCCGTTCTCGCGCTGGACGTTTCGTGTCGCTGCCTCTGAGAGGGAAAAAATGCCCGAACGAAGCGGGAACAGCTCTGCGTTCTTTTTCACGACTGTCTCGAGTCCATATTCCAGCTTTTTCCTTTCGGAGCCTTCGAGTCCACCGTCTATTTCGACGAGAAACCTTCCGTGAGAACGGTCGGCGTTCATCAGGCGAATCGGAAACCCAAGGTCCGAATACCCCTCAACGGGAGAAAATACCTTTCGGACTCCCGGAAGCTCGGAAAGCTCCTCTGAGATCGCCAGGAACTTTTCACGATTCTCATCCGTAAGTTCTCCGCGCGGCGTTGAAATGATGATTGATTCAAAAAGATTGGCGTCGAAACGTGCCTCCATTTCGCCCAGCTCCGCCACTGCTCGAGAATTTGAAGACATGAGCGATCGAACATCGCTACTCGACTCTGGAAACGGACCTTGCCGGACACAGACGTAAAGAAAGAACGCCGAGACCACAGACCCGAGGAGGAGTGTTATTACTTGGATTGGGCTTCGAGTTTGCTGATTCATGAGAATACATTGCCGAAGCTTCGTTGTGACTCAGCAAACAGCAGGTGAAATCGGAGAAACACCGGGGTGGATTTCCTGATGTTCTATCAGTTGGACGACCGCCGGGAAAGTTGGAACCAACAACAATTCTCTCTTCCAGGCGTAACGGCAATCCCCATCCCGCAAGAACTGCTCATTCACCGAAGCGGCGCCTTCGACGAGGTAACCTGGAAAAAACCGAACCGAGCTCCCCAAAAGCCGTGAAAAGAACCACCCGGCGAGTACTCGATGCCGCGAAAGATCTCTCCTGGTGACAAACACCGACAACGATTCCTCGGGATTATGAGGTATCTCATAATTGACCTCACTCCATTTCGATAAATTATCCTCATCATGAATGAACCTGTCCGGCGTAACGCCGCGACTGAAGCCAAGTTCTGGAGGAAGTAAATGAGCGATAACAAACACGATCTCGCGACTGAGTTCCCGAGCCAGAAAGACGATATTCACCGGTTAAAGATCTCGGACGGTCGATTTCGATCGCTTATGGAGCGCTATCACGATCTGAACAAAGCAATTGCCCGCTCGGAGCAGCGGATTGATCACCTGACGGACGTCGAAGAGCAAGATCTCCGCAAAGAGCGACTGAAAGTAAAAGACGCGCTCTGTTCGATGCTCAAAGCAACACAACCGAAAAAATGAGTATGAAAGAACAACACGCACTACAAATCAAAGCGGTGATGCATCCCGCCCCTCGGAGCATTGGGTCCAATATAACTCTGCGAGTCGTTCTTGAGCTGATGTGCGAGCACCGCTCTCGCCATCTGCCGGTGCAAGAGCGGAGAGAGGTGATTTGACGCAAGGTAGTCTTTTCTGGTGAGCTCCTCTATTCTCGTGCCGAAGAATCGCAGACTCCCCTGACTGACGTCAGAAGAGCAGGGCATCTCAAGCTGCTTGATTCGGGAACGATAGGAAGACCCCGGACAGTGTCTGAAAGCCGCAGGACAAAACTTCATCGATTCTCCTTAGTCGCCTTTGGAGTATGCGCAAGCGTGTTGATTATTCTTGCTGTGGAGGCGTTCTCTGGGTTTGCACTCACCTCCCGGACAGCTCTCGCTCTCGGACCTTGGATTGTCGAGCTTCAGCGAGATTACTACGTGGGAGTCGATCAGAATCTGATGAGCTACAACGCTGCCTGCGCTCGCTACGACCGAGAACTCACCTATCTTCTCAAACCACCCGGTTGTGACTTCGACAATCGAGAGTATCAAACTAAGGTGAAGGTAAACTCTGCAGGGCTTCGAGACACGGAGGATTCGCTCACAGCACCGTCGGTGGTCTTTGTCGGAGATTCAGTGACCGCAGGTTGGGGCGTCGAAGCGGCTGAACGATTCTCTGATCTCATCGGAGACAAGATCGGAGAGAAGGTTTTGAATGCGGGCATCCCTTCCTATGCCACCGGAAGGGAGATTCATCTGCTGAAGCGGCTCGATCTCTCACGAGTTCGAGCGATCGTTCTCCAATATTCCGAGAACGACTCCGGCGAAAATTCAGAATATGCCGGGAGAAAATTCGTGCTCTCTCCCATGTCGGAAGAAGACTTTGGAAAAGTAACCGACCTTCTCACGAACCGGCGAGCGTATTGGCCTGGGAAATTCATCAGCTCCTTATATCGATGGTTAAGAAACAGGAATGAGTTTCGCTGGGCCTTCAAATCGCCCGATCTCACGGAAGCGCAGGAGTTTACGAATTTCGTCTCCATACTCTGCCATCACATTGATATCTTCGAAGGCAAGAGCCTCGTCATTTTTACCGTTACGAGAGGCGGATACTATCAGTCGGTGTTCTCCGAGGAGATTCGAGCTCGGCTTCGCGAGAACGCGGATTGTCAAAGCAGGGCGGATATTCGAGTTCTGGATATCGATCGACGGCTTTCGGATAACGACTTTTTCCTCGTTGACGATCACCCCTCCGCAGTCGGACATCATACAATCGCGACCGCTCTTGTTGACGAATTGGAAAAAATCTCCCATCGAGTTCCTCTTTCCCAGAGAAAATGAGTTTTCCTACAAAACGCCACGAATATTCACGGTGAAAGTTCCTAACTTCTCGTTGGGCTTGGGATTCCCTCCGCTTTTTCCCGAATTCCAAACCTTCGTCCTAAGCCTGTCCGATTCATCGCTCTCGATTGACTCCGCACTCAGTTCCTCTGTATTCTCTCGGCGCTCATTTGTTCTCTCCATTTTTGCGCATTCACTTTACGCTGTATCACTTCGAAACATTCCGGTAGCACACGCGGTCGATCGACGATTCTCATCCGGGCCGTTTGGGAAGCGGTACAGCCCCCCGAACTTGGGAAGGTTCAGATCCCGCGCACTGTCCACCCTCAGGAGTCCAGCAAGATGATGATCCGACTGACGGCGGCGATCCTCGCCGCGGTGCTCGCAAGTGCAGCCCCCGCACAAGACCCCGACGTCAAAATCGAGAACTCCCCGAAGCTCAAGGGGAAGGCACTCCTCACCCTCGAGATCTCGACGAGCCGGAGCGAAATCCTCGTTCTCGACCTCGAGGAGAGGAAGTCGAGGACGTTGGTATCGCGCTTCGGCCGCTCGAAGGCGGCGGCGTGGAGTCCCGACGGAAAGAAAATCGCCTTTCACTCCGACGCCAACGACGGCCACAACCAGCTCTATCTGCTCGACCTCGAGCAGCCGAAGAAGGAGCCGGAGCGGTTGATCAAGGGGAAGAGCAGCGACGAGGCCCCGCAGTGGCATCGAGACGGAAAACAAATTCTGTTCCAACGAGAACGGAGCACGAGGAACGCCACGTCAATTCTCATCTTCGACCTCGAATCGAAGGAGATCGCGCCGCCCGTGCTCGACGAGTTTCGGAACTCCGGTCCCCGATGGTCGGAAGACGGGAAGACCGTGGTCTTCGCGCGTCGTTCCTACAAAAAGTCCGACTGGCGAATTCAGAAGCTCGATCCGGACAAGGCGACGTTCAGCGAAGTGCCGACCATCGACGGCCCGTGTGCACAGCCGGCAATGTCTCCCGATGGAGAGTCAATTGTTTTCTGTCACGGAGGAGGTGACAACGGGAGCGGCAAGATCCGGCTCGCGATCTTCAAAGACGAGAAGACGACGATGCTCACCGACGGGAAATACCGGGACCTCGATCCGGTTTGGATCTCGGACGACCGAGTGCTGTTCGTCCGCGAAGCCGAGAAGAAGGGTGAGCGGTTCTCGTTGCTGCTCATCAACGTGAAAACTCAGGAGGTTCTCAGCGTCGCAACGTCGGAAAAGCCGATCCGAAACCCCGCGTGGCTCGAAAAGAATTGAGCCGACTCGGTGAGGCGGTCTCCCCCCCGTTGCGAACCATCGCACGGGGGGTGTGCCGTCTCACCCGCGACGATCGCGCGGCTGCCTTCTGCCCTAATGAGCATTGCTCTATTTGACTCGAGGAGAACCCTGCTCAGCAGTCCCGTTGATGAGCGTGATGATTGTTTTCTGCCACTCTTCTTTGATGTCGTTGTTGCGCTCCTCCGTATCGAAGAAGTGTACGGTCCAACCCGTAAAAAGCGCAATCGGCGCCACGAGGAATCCCATATGACTGACCCGCATTCGTTTTTGGTAGGAAGTCTGCGTTCCATTCGAATTGATGTGAACAAGTTTTGTGTCCCAACCGATTGAGCACGGGTAGAGAAATACAGAAAGCAAACACAGGAACGTTTCTCCGTTTTCAGGTTCATCCGAACGATGCATTCCAATCGGCCTCTGAATTCCCTTCACCGGCTGAAACTTTCCGTCCGGTCTCAAATACGGATACAGCTCTCGGCCGACATCTCGCTTGTCCCCATCGTAGGCGAAACCCTCTTTGGAGAGTAAGCGCTTACCTGACTCGGAAAGTTTTTCATCGAGGGGGTAATTCTGCGTTGCGCCGCATCCGGCACTTATCAACACACTAACTAAACAGACCAGGCGCACTCCAAGTTCGCGAAGAGCCAACCGTCGCATTCGTGTGCTCAAATTGCTCTTCATTTCAGCGACTCTTCGGCTTCAGCCATCTCGTTGACGATAGTAAGAATCGACTGATTCCAGGTTCTCATGTGGTACTCATGTTTCGTCTCAGACGATTCATCCGGAAGCTCGAGACCTGGAAAAACAATGAAAATCGGCATCAGCCAACCAAAGTGCTCCTCGCGATAGGTCTTGTGAAAGAACATCTTTCGTCCTTGAGCATCGACGTGCTGCATGTCCATGCTCACCGGGCACCAGGCGGGAAACGTGCAAAGCGTCAGGATACAAAAAATACTATAGGCAAAATCCCCGCAGCCATCCGTCCGAGTGATGCTTACCCTGCCATCCTGCCGGAGATAGGGGACAAGCCTAGGATCGAGCTGATCGCTCTTCCCCGTAAACGAAAATCCATCTTTCTCGAGGAGCGCCTTTCCATTTGCAGAAAGCTGGGTGTCCAGGGGGATGACCGTTCGAACGGTGCAGGCCGTGAGAGATATCGTGAGCATGCTGACCAAGACGAATTTGAGGATTTTTTTCGGGCTCACGGTCGACAAAGCGGCTCTCCAATACAAACGGCATTCCGTTCCCGACTGGAAATACCATTTCCTCCACCCGAGGCCACCTCAAATTTCCTATTGCTGAACCCGAGCGAGCGAGAGGTCCGTGTGTACTAATCGCCACAACGTGCCCTCTCTTTCGTTTTTGGATTGCAGCTCTCTCACCGGATCGGAATACAACGTCAACGGCTCTCCTTCTGGAATCCCTCCGCGGCCTCCACCGCGAAAGATCATCAACTGCCACGGAGCGCTGATAGCATCCCGTCGGAAGATCATTCTCGTCCGGTACGACGCATTGTCACGGGCGGCTGCCGTTTCCAGCACAAAGCAATTCTCATCGATCACTACTCCAGTCCCTCGCCGAATCCAGGTTTGATCACGGCGCTCGGCGAGCGGAATCGGTTTTCCCCATCCGAAATCCCGGCTGCTCCGGAGCACTTGATAACAACTCTCAACGCTGGGAAGCATCGGGAACTCACCACCCTTCGCGCTTGGCGTCAGCCGTGGAGCAATCTCAGGGATAGCGATAAACTGCGGCTTATGGCCGTCGAGAACACTTTCTTTTGTTCGCGGAATATCTGAATTGACGAAACTCGGCTGCTGAAGGAGGGGTGCCGAGGATCTTTCATCAACCGGTTTCCGAGTTCCTTCACGCCGTAAATTGCCGATCAAGTTATAGCGTTCACCAATAACTTCCCACATTGCCGCCGTCTCGGGTTTCGAGACGTCGGTCGATGGATCGAAGCGGCTTAGCCGATCGGGCAAGCTCCCTGTTCTCGCTCGTCCTCCGAGGAACATCAGTTCCCAGCTCGCGTTCGGGAGGGCTCCGTCAGGTAAGCGCCCGAGCATCCTTACGTGATCGGTAATCTCCGGAAGGTGAATCGGTTTCCCGTCGCGCATCTCGTAGACGAACAGCTCCATGTCGATCTGGAAGAAACGTTCATCGATGAATTTGACTTTGAATTTATGTCCAGGCGTCTCGCCCTCATAAATCGTACCCACCTGAAACCCCGGAGCCTTTTTCACTCTTTCCACGAACGAGCGGACGGCCGCATTAACCGAAGCCCCCTTAGAAACAACGTTCTCACCGAGCGAGACGAAACCTTCGACGTTCCCCTGATAGAGATTCCGCCGAGCATTCGTCTCTCCGAGTTTTGCCGTAGTGCAAGTCCTCAAACGCGCGCTTAGGAAACCTACAAAGAACTCTTTTTCGGGTTTTTCAACGAGATTTCCCGTTTGAAACGCACCCGGCTCGTGCTGACCGTAGTCAAAATATCTCGCCGACCAGTTTTTTAGCTTTTCATCGCGATGAAAATGATGTTCACCGCGGCCTCTCACGACACCGTTCTCAAGAATCGTCACGGAAATCACGACGAAATTCGGATCGGAGACGAGGACTTCATATTCGTGATTTCCCTGGAACGCGAGAACTCGGCCCGTTCCGGTTTCGAGAACGGGCTCGCCATCGGCGCCGATAATTGAGCTTGCTCTTTCTCGAACGGCCTCGAGGAGCGTTGTTTCAGCAGCATCGAGTGTGAGTCGAGGCGTCACTCGCGGAGATCGAAAGAGATACTCTTCCCGACGTCTGTCCATCGGGCTCAGAATCGTTTCGTTTGCAAATGCCATTGTGCAAAGGCGCCAGCCGAGATTCGAGTCGGCGGAGGGATCAAGAGTGCTCACGGCTTCTGAAACATTCGAAACAAGCGCTGCTGAGCCCGGGGCATCAACCGCAGCCCAGCGGCCAGGCTCGCCGAGCGTCGGCTTTACGACTCGAAACGTAAAACCCGAAGCTGTTTTCGTAAAGAGCACGGCGTCACCATCTCTCGCCTCACCGATTCTCCATGTCGTCACCAGCAGGAACTGCGAATCGTTCAGCTTTACGGTGGTCATCGTGTGGTTCTTTCCATGCTCTCGAACCCTTCGCTCGTTTGTCGAAAGCTGAGAAAGAATCCTCTCCGCATCGGCGACGGAAGTGCGAGAAAGGTCTTGGGACGGCGCAGAATCTATATCGCAGGTTTTGACCTCTCCCCAAACACTGCGAAGCGTAGGTATCACCGCGCTCGGGCTCGTAACACTGCGGAGCCGAAAATCCAGATTATTCTTCGCGCCAGGATCGAGGCGCTTCGCCTGCTCCGAAAGGTGATCGAAAAGCGCACGATACTCGCCCGCCACGGCCGGAACGATCGATGACGCAAATGGGTTCCACCTCATCAGCTCGATACTCCAAGAGTTGTTTTCTTTAGTGAGGATCGCAAAATCCGTTCCCTTTTTTCCCTTCCACAGCCAAGTTGTCGCTAGAAGCAGCGTGTTCGCATTCAATTTTGCTGCGTGAATCTGATGATCGGCGCCTTGAGAGAAGAACAAACTCCCTTCGGTGCCGATTTTTTTCACCTGACCGAGGAGCGCTTCGGCTTGAGAGACAAACTCCGCGGGAAGCGGAATTCTCGGACCGCGCTCGGTAACTCGAGGCCGAAATCCGAAGCCGTTCAACACGGTCTCGATGTGTGTCGACGCGACATCTTTTCTGTCAGGTAGGCTGAGCGGCAAAGGAGCGGGAGGAGACCGGTCCGGCGGAAGTGCGGCAGCTTTTCCAGTGGGAGGAGGCACCGATGCTCTCGGAGCAGTCTCGGTCGCTACAGCGGGGGAAAAAGAGAGTCCGTGCTTCCCGACCGGAACGTGGAAATATTTTACACCGTCTTTATCTCCCGGCTTCCCGATACGAATACAGATGGTCTTATCATTAAACGCTCCTCCGAGTGACGCCGTTCCGAACTGCGTGGCATTTTGACGAAAGAGAATCGTGTATTTGCGGGAAGTGCCATCCACCTCACTGAAGAGCGCTTCGCCTTTTCTAACCTGAATGCAGTTGTCGTCGAGAACAGTGGACGGTTCCGTGCGACCCTCGAGCGAAACCCAATTGTTTTTGTTCGGGTCTTTCCTGTCGTAGATTCCAACATTTCCGATCGCTCCTGGAAGAGAGAACATCCCCACGCCGGTGTCTCCTTGAAACTGAAAGGCGACTTCAGCCGATTCAGGAAGAACGACTTCGAGTGCGATTTCGTGAAACCGGCGCGCATCGGTCTCGGGATTACTTTGTGGGTAACTTCTTCGATGATCCGCGGCGATTCCCAGTCGCGAAAGACTCGTCTCCGACACTCCCAACGCGTTTGTGATGCGCTCTGATCCATTCAGTCGCGGAGCTCGATCGAGGATCGGATTCGCAGCCGAATTCTCCCGGCTTAACACCTGGCCCGGCGGGGCACACGGAGTACACAAATCAATCTGAATTGATTGCCCAGGGTGGAGAACGATACTTCCCGGCGGTGGATAAAAATACTGCCGCGGTTCCGGCGGCGCACATCTTGGTTCCGACCCGGAGAATCTCCGAACCAGTCGCGGTGGCTGACCCATAAAAACACTTCACCAAAAACTAACCTTCTCGTCCCAATAGAATCATGCAGAAAGCGGAACATCGCGTGACTACGGTCGTCGCTGATTCTCCGCGATGAATCAGGATCGGAAAATCAATAAAGCCCGATTGTTAGAAACGAATAGGAAGTTTTTGGCATGTGAACGTTAGGATGTGGCTAAGAGAATGCAATTGAACTCCGTGCCCTCGGACGAGAAACCAATGCTCTCCAGGAATGAACGATTCGTGCACTACCACGGGAGGGTATGGATAAAACCCGTTTTAGTGCACGAAACTCTCATTTGCCGAAACGGCTTCAGGACGGCCGGCAAATAAAGATGGCCCGGGGTTCACTCTTCGACCGGCACCAGCTCGCTCACCCGATCCGACTGATTGAGACGAATGCGAATCGCGAGCACGGCACCGGAGTTAAGCCGAAGCGTGTTGCCTTCGAGCGGCCGAACGATCCAGAACGTGCCCGCGTCGTCGGAACCGCGGGTGATGAGGAGGAGCGGCACCGAGTCCAGCGAGTATTCGATCGGTTCGCACCCGGTCACCAGCTTCAGGAACGCGGGGAACCCGCGCTGCACCGGCTTCGCGCCGATCAACGTGGACACGATCGGAACGTTCCGGCCGTCGGGGAAAACGAGGATGTCGTTGCCTCGTCCCTTGGAACGCGCCTTCGGCTCGGGCGGCTTCGCCGGACCCGACTTCAGGCCGTCCCTTCCCGGCACAGCGTGGTTTCGTGGCGGTGGGGCGAACTGCCGGGGGGGCGGCGCTGTCGCCAGCCGGCTCACCGGAGCGACGGTGCGGACCGGCCTCGTCGAAGTGCCGGTTCCGCTGCTCGGCCTCCGACCGAGTTCGAGTACCGGCCCGAAGTTTCCAGTGGGCCGGAACGGCAGCGCCGCGTGCGCCTCGGCCCTTCCGCCACTCGCATCCGTCACGAACGGCTCGCCCTCACCACCCGGCAAGGGGGTGGGCACCGGCTCGAGCACCGGAATGGTGGCGCTCACGGGCGGTCCGATGCTCACGAACTTCCAGCCCCCGCTGTTCTCGAACGTGACGACGACGAACGCGTGGACCTCTCCGTTGTATTCCAGTTCGTTTCCCTTCAGCGGGGTCAGCGTCGCGGTTCCCGCTTCGCGATCGAGCGTGGCCGCTGCCGCGCGTTTGTGGCTGCCGATGTTCACGTATGCCGTCCGCGTCGTCCCGCCGAGTTTCCCGGCGAGAAAGTTGAGCGAGGTGGATTCCCCTTCGATTTCGGCGGTCGGGCGATCGCCGCTCAGAGACAATACGATGCGCTTTCCCATGATCGTGTTTGCTCCTTGGCCTAAATTCACTCCTCGTGGCGCGGATACATCTCCGAACCACCCGGGGTGAACGTCAGCATGGGAGCCAAAAAACCTTTCTCTCTCCGTGGTAGCTGCACTTCGACGTTCTGCTATTTCGTGAGTTTGTTGTCGAAAGGCCTTTCCGCCCCCGTCATCGTTAAAGCCCGGACGAGCCGAACCAAACACAGGACAATGACATTTCGGCGACAAGAGAATCAAACGCCGCAGATTTAGGATTAACGCTAATCAACAACTGGAAAATAGGAATAGAACGGTGAAATGCAACCGTTACTCTTACGACGAGACATGGAAAAGAACACAGATCGTTAACGACTAACATTATACGGCAATGAGGTCACGCCATGGGGGCAAGTCTTCCCTCTCGAAGTCGCATCCTTCTCCCGGATTCCATAACGTCCACTTGTGTGGAACAAAGATTGAAGCTCCCGAGGCTTTTGAATATCCTCATTTCACGATTTGGGACTTCTAAAGAAATTCTGCCTAAATGATATGGCTCAAAGGAGCACAGCATGACTACAACTCGTCTCGAACCACTCTCGCGAGAGAGGTATCTCTTCGTCGGCATGAGTTTGATGCTGGTGAAGTATCTCGGAGAGCTCGCTCTGCATTTTTACTTCACCGGACAAGTCCTCAACCCACTGCAGTTCCTTTTTCCCTCGATCCAGTTAAAAAACTCCCTGGGCTATTCACCATCCAGTGCCTTCATCTATTACACGCCCACGTATTACATTCTTCTCATTCTCTGGACTCTGCCGTTTCTCTGGATCGGGCTTACGTATTCAGTGAGAAGAGCGAAGGATGCCGGAATGAACCCGTGGTTTGGTCTCGGCTTTCTCATTCCGTTCTGGAATTTTGTGGTGATGCTTGTGCTGTCTCTTCGCCCAACAAGAATGGGAGGTGCGGAACACACTCTCACACCTGAAGAGTCAGATCACTCGACCACTCGAGTTCAAGTAATTCTCAAGGCGCTCGCAGCCTCAGCCTTGCTCGCCATTCCCGTGATGGTGGTCTCAGTGTTCATATCGAAAAATTACGGGAGTTTGCTGTTTTTCTCCCTGCCGGTGGCGGTCGGTGCCATCGCTTCTTTCATTTGGAATCGTGATGAGCTCAAAAGTCTCCGCTCCAGTATTGGAATCGCTTTTTCTTGCCAGATGTTTATCGGCATGGCGCTACTTCTTTTCGCGGTGGAGGGTGCATTGTGCTTGGTGATGGCAGCGCCGTTCGCATTTTTTGGGGCCGTCTTTGGTGCTCTCATCGGACGGCAGATAGCCATTGCCGATAGCGGTTGGACCCTGAGATCGGATCTCGGGTGGGTCTCCATTCCGCTGCTCTTCGGACTTGCCATGGATGGTATGGCCCCCGAGCGATCGGAGCGAATGGTGACGACTGAGCTTATCGTTCGCGCTCCGATTGAGACGGTATGGAAGAATGTGGTCGCATTTCCCGCGTTACCACCCCCCACTGAATTGCTCTTTGCGATGGGTATTGCCTACCCGACCCACGCAACTATAGACGGTTCGGGAGTCGGCGCAATTCGACTCTGCTCATTTTCAACCGGGGATTTTGTGGAGCCTATCACGCACTGGGAGCCCCCGACCCGTCTTGCGTTTGACGTTAAGGAACAACCTCTTCCCCTGCAAGAAACAAACCCCTGGGGAGATATTCATCCACCGCATCTCTATAACTCGTTTCGAAGCTCGCGCGGTGAGTTTCAGCTCATTCAGCAGCCTGACGGAAGTATCCTCCTCCGCGGTAATACGCATTATCGCTTGGCGATGGGACCGACTTCATATTGGGCACTCTTGTCGGATCAAGTCGTTCACACCATTCATCTGAGAGTCTTGAACCACATCAAGCATATCTCGGAGGCGGAAGGACATTAACGATCGGAAGTCATGGCTTCCGAAGCTCCACGACACGCTTCAGCCTTTCAAGCAACAGTCCAAGAGACTTGCGAGATGTTTTCGCTCTCTCGTCCTCGCGTACTCCACTGAGGGCAGCAAGTTCTCCTTCCGCGTTTAGGTAGAGTTCGTCAGAGGTTTTGTTTATGCCGACCCGGAGCGAGTAACTTTCGATTTCGCCCTTTGGATTGAGTCGCATATTAAAATAAAAACTCTTTCCTTTGATTGTTCCGGAGCTAGAGACGGTAAGATCATGATTATCAACGAGCTTAGTGCAGCATACGTGATTGAATTTATTACCGTCGATGTAAACCTCCGCCGTCTCAAATCCGCCGGAGGAAAGTTTCCTACGTTGCGCTGCGCTACAATAATTTTCCCCTGGTTGCAAAAGCCGAGTCATTTGTGACACGACTTCCTCCGAGAACTTGGGAGCGAGGTTATTGAGTTTAAGAATCTCCGGAGCTTCAACTTCCTGCTGTGCGGCTGGAGAAACTTCAGCTGGCTTCGACACGTTCGACGGCGGGAGAACAAGCGGTGTTGGCGTCGAGGGAGTCAGTGTTACCTGAGATGGAACGGGCGTGGTTGCGGGCGGAGCCGTATCCGCCGATGGCGGAGTTTTTGGCGGTTCAATTTTTTGCGAAAGCGGAGCTTGCGCAGGAGCGACCGGTTCGGGAGTTCGTTCCGCTGGTCCCCGAGCTTTAGCGCCCACGTTCATCGGCGGAGTCGCTTGTGTAATTCCATCGAGCGACTTTTGAACATACGCGCGCCCTCGTTCGATTGCATCGGGGATGGAACCAAAAAGATCGGAGGGAATTCGAACCCGCTCTCTCGAGCTTGCATCTTCGCTCGCCCCAAGAGGACGAATCGTGTCAACCTCATCAGCCAATATTATTTTGGCCGACTCGTCGGTTTTCGTTGAAACTGCAATTGCAAAAGCGGTATCGCGGAAAGTTCCGGGATCCACTCGGAGCGTCCCATTCAAATCTTTCGACAAGTATACGTGGTATTCAAATTCGCCATTTCCGATTTCTTTTCTCGCCACGAGCACCGATTTATCTTTCGCAATCGCCCAAAGTCGTCCCTGAACATCCGGATGATCCGGCTTTAAGAAAGTCGTGAGCCTCTCTCCTTCTTCGCCGGCAATCTTAAATGTCGGTGCTGGTGCGGCCTTCCCCGAGTCGGCCTGTAGCCGAAAGCAATACATCTTATCTCGAGTATTCCAGCCGTTTGCTGGAACATCGCACTCCCAAAGTCGGAGCGCGCCGCGATTCAAAAGCGTCAGCAATGCTTCCGACGATGCAATAAATTGCTGGGTTCGAGATGTGGACAGCCCGTCCTTCACGAACGACTCAAATTCTCGAAACTGCTGTTTTATCCGCTCGACGAGCACCTTATTCCCATCCCGTTCTACCGCTACGCATACTCGATCCACATCGGAGGATAGCTTCTTTAGCGCTTCCGGATTCACAGGCAGTCTGGCTTCGAGTGGCGTTTGTTGCGGTGTTTCCTTTCCCGAGCTTAGGTCATGCTTTCCGGTATTTGTGATTTCAAAAACATTTTGTCCTTCTCGAACTCGAAACGGTAGCGCAGATTTTACGGTGAAGACATCTTCCGCTACGCCTCGTATCCGTTCGATCTTTGCATCAACGTTCTCCATGGCAGAAGTTTTAGGACAGAACTTCCAGGCTTCCGAGTATCCCTTCACGTGAAATTCAACCTGCGCTCCTGCAGGTACCCGTAAGGTGGCTTCATAGCTGAGTGGCTGAGGGAGCGAGATATGAGCCGGAGCAGGTGAACACGCTGGAACAAACCGAATTGGCGCGCCGCCGCACGCGGGCTGAAAAAAAACCGGATTCATAATAGCACCTCAAAATACCGGCGCCGACCTTCTCGAGAGTCCCTGCAAATCGTCGCGCTGCAAAACTTTCAAAACAGAGAACAGGGCGCCTATCTTTCATCTCACTAAAGGTATTCCTGCAATATTGCTTTCAACCCAAACCTGAGGCTACGTTTCACGAATGCGAGGCTAAGATATAATTTGTGGTTTCCGAAATTGATGTCACCCCCGCCATCTTGCCCAGGATCGCGACGAAAAAGGCGAAATGAAAGTCCGCCTCGAGGTGGTACCCTCATTCGAGGCCCCGCAAGCGCTCGCCGCAGAGGGGATAAGCTTCCGTGATCCTGCCAAGTGCTCCCGCGAATTTGCCATAATTGAGCCTTCAGCGCCGTCTTCCCAGATGTCGCAGCTCTCGATCCTGCTGGCCCTGCGCCGCCGGGCAGTGCCGAACTAGACACGAGGCTCGTCGAGGGAGTTTCGTTGAACTGTTGGAAAATTTTAACAAAGTTCTGGATGCTGTTAGAAAATCGGGTTTCCTTACGCAAAGCACACGAGCCTCGCTCCTCCCTTGCATAAACATTTCGGTCGACGCGCACGGTTTGGCGGCCAAACCTCGCCAGGCGTCGTCGCAGGTCTCTGAAGGATTTGATGAAGGAGAAGAACGTGTTTCCGGCTCACCAGGTTCAGCGTCTCGTCGTCTGCGCGCTGCTCACCGTCGTGGCGGCGCTGTCTACCGCTCATGCTCAGGAGAAAAAGTTCACCCCGCCCCCCGAAGCGCCCAAGGACTGGACGTACTCGTGGACGGACGAAGGCGGTGATACGTGGTACATCACCAGCCCCAGCTCCTCTCACGACCAGCTCGTTCTCCACGCGCTCACGGACGGAAAGTGGCGGGAATCTAAGTTCGGACGGGCGACCGCGGAAGATCGAGACAACCCCAAGATCACTACGCTGTTCGAGAACACCAACATCCGCTCCATCGAAGGTGCATATCCCCTCACCTACCGCCTGCTCAAGTTGCAGAAGGTCAAGGAAAAGGGGAAGCGAGTTCCACCGCGCACACTGATGGAAGTGACGGTGTACTACCCGACGAAAAATCAGAAAGCCAAGGTAGTCTATGTACTCCACGGCGAAGACGGCAAAAAAGCAGAGCGTGAGACAAAGACGCTCAAAGTGAATCCTGAGAAACCGTCGTGGCAGAAGCGCGACGAGTGATTCACGTTCAACTGGTTCGGGCGAGTCCAGACAAAACTCGCCGCAACGGTCTCATTGAAATGGTCGGTGGGCGTCGACCTAACCTTAGATGAGAACTACGTAGATGGGGCTCACCAGGACGAACTGGTAACCTCTTGCGAGGCGGTCCAGTATCATCGCATTGAGCGCTTGAAACTCCATCGTTGCCGGCGCTTCCTTCGCTGAGTGGACCGGGCCGAGCACCGACGAAATTGACGGTAGCTGTCTCACGAGCGTTCGATGGAGGCGGGCCTTGCCCTCCACTTCGTGAGCGAACCAGAGCATGCACGCGTACGGGGAAATGCCCGCGTAATTAGAGGATCGAAATCCCCACAGCGCGGCGTGCCCTGTCACCCCTAATCCGAGAATGTGAGCCGAAATAAAATTGCCCGCTTCGGCGAAGTCGGCGAGGATGGGATCCTCAGTGTGCCAGTGCATGAGGCTCTGTGGACTCCACACGTTCGGCTTTCCTCCCTTAGCATTGAGAACTGCGATCAGATCATCGAACGTCATTGTCAGACTCCTCTTGCGGTACCGCCGCAACGGAAGACCGTGTTTCGTTCACGGCACTCGGTTCAGCAGTGTTGCTCAACCGAATGCCGTGAAATACCTTTGTCGATTCCCACCGACACCCAAGTTATGCAGAAGTTTTCGAGGTTTTGCGGGCTGCACGCGTTGGATGACGGAGTTGTGGTCGAACTATCATCGATCCAGGTACTTTCCCGGGTTTGGTCCGGCCGGAGCCTTCCTCGCGATTCTGGTTTTCTCGAGTATTACGTGAAGATTCCGTGGTTCTCATCCCGTTACCGGCATTTTGCCAGATAGGAGAGCTTCTCTCACCGATAACTACTCCACGTTGTCTGCCTCGCCTTTTGAATAAGAGATTCACTCAGGGCACCGCTCAGAGAATCACGGCGGCGGTTGATTGCTTCACTGCCTTCTCTAGCGTGAGCATTGTCCGTGTGTTACGTCCTCAAGGAGAGAACTCATGTCGTCTAAACAGTCTCGTTTTTCTATGACTTCGGAACCAATTCTTCTCGTCGAGGACGATATAGACCTTGCTGAGGAGATCGTTCAGAGCTTCGGCGAGCTTGCCCATCATGTCATCCATGTCGTGGACGGCAATGAAGGGCTCCAGCAAGGCCTCTCGGGTATTTATTCCGTTGTGATTCTCGATATCGAGCTTCCCGGCAAAAACGGATTTGATATCTGTCGAGAGCTCCGGAAAAGGGAGCCCCTCCTCCCGATACTTATGCTCACGACGCGCACGGATGAAACCGACCGCGTTCTTGGATTCGAGCTCGGGGCGGATGATTACCTCACTAAACCATTTAGTATGAAGGAGCTTCTCGCCCGGGTTCGTTCGAAAATCAGCCGCCAAGCGAAAATCCGTGAACTTTTCGAGGCCAAGTTTCAAACAGCAGAGAAGCGAGTGATCCGAATCGGTGAGCTGAGTCTGGATCTTGAACGGCGTAAGCTTTGCAAGAACGATGTACAGATCGACACGAGCGCGAAAGAGTTTGATCTTCTCTTTCTTCTCATGAGTAATCCGGGCCGCCGGTTTAGCCGTGAGGAGCTTTTGCACGAAGTCTGGGGCGTGCGAAGCCTCGGTTACGAAGAGGCGGTGATCTCTCTCGTCTATCGACTCCGGACAAAAATTGAAGCCGATACTTCGAAACCACGCTATCTTCTCACTGCTCGGGGCTTTGGCTACGCATTCGCGGAGCCGGGACAGCTCGAATAGCCATACTCAAAAGGAGATATTCGCGTCGATGCTTGAAGAGCGAAGCGCGAACGACATCGCCGCCCGTGAATACGCTGCTCGGTCGCAAGATTTACCGGACGTTTTTTCTTGGCTGGTTGCTCTCGCTCCCGCTTTTTTTTGCCCTTTCGGCGCTGCTCTTGCCGCCGTTCCTTCGGCACTATGAACACGAAATTTATAATCGTGTCGCTCCCGAACTTTCACGTCAGCTGATCCTCCACGCCCAAGACCCAGCCGGATCCCTGCCGCTTTTCGAAGAGCTTGCACAACTCACTCCGGAGCTCGAACCTTATCTCCTCGACCAATCCGGAGTCATCGTCGCCGCTCGGGACGAATCGACACTGGGAAAAGCCGTACCTTCTCTTGTTCTTCGATCGGAGCTCGACGAATTTCGTCCGGATGCTCCCGACTGCGGCTTCGATCCGAAAGGACGCAATTCGTGTCCGGTTGCCCACGCCGCCCACGTCAAACTCAAGGGTGAAAATTTTTTTGTTTACCTCCTTACGATAAACGGCCCCGCAGATTTTTTCTCGACCATCGAGGGGAGAACTTGGATCTGTGGACGCCTCCTTCTCGGGTATTCTTTCTCCCTCATAATGGCCCTTCTCTTCGCTATCGTCGTTACGAAAACCTATGCAAAGGATCTGCTCACATTCTCAAGCCTCCTTCAGTCTTTTGCGAGATTTGATTTTTCAAGGCGATTTGCGGCCCGGAGCGCCGATGACTTAGGTCAGCTTGGGGCGGCAATGAATTCCATGGCCGACACCTTGGAGCGTCGATTGAAGGAGCTCTCCGAGGCGACGCTCGCCCGGAAGCAGCTTTTGTCGCGGGTAGTTCACGACTTCAGAAGGCCGCTCTCAGTGATGACGCTCCTTTTGGAGAGAGCACCGAGAACGATTGCCGCGGGCGATGAACGAGAGTGCGAGAGGTTATCGAAGAAAATACAGAATGCTCTGGAATCCGAACGATTAATTCTCGAAAGCCTTAAGCCAGGAACCGGCTCGTCTGGACACCCAGAGGATGCTGAAGACTCATTCTCGCTTCCAGTGCTCATCGATGAACTCTCACAGGAAATGTCTCCGCTATTTCAGAAGAAAGGTGTGAACCTTTCCGTGCGCATCGAATCTCCGCCCCCCAAGGTTCCGCGGGGGAGGAACGAGTACCTGAGAGCATTTCTTAATCTTTTGGACAACGCCCTTCAATACACACCAGAGGGCGGGAGTGTTTCCGTCCGTATATTTTCAAATAGCGGCCTGGCTTTCGTCGACATCGAAGACTCAGGAATTGGAATTCCACGAGAACGATGGAGAAGGATATTCGAGCCATTCGAGCGTTCACTGGAAGGCCGGAAGATGAACCCGTCAGGCTCGGGGATCGGACTTGCGACGGTTCGTGACATCATTCAGGGACATGGGGGAACGATCTCCATCATTTCCTCCGGACAGAACTCCGGAACAACCTTTCGCTGCATTATCGGAACCGTCGAGAGCAAGGACGTTCCGCCTGTCGCTGGATTCGATTCCAAACCCGGTTTCAAGATTGCCAAGTCGGAACCGCGCCGGCTCCGGTCCTACTATATCTTCGAGACTTTCGCGCTGGCGCTTTTTCTCCTTGAGGAGATTTATGCGCCGAAAATCGCCGGTTCCGGTCGTCCGGGCGGGTGGTCATCGGCAACGGCGGTTTCGATTCTTGCACTCTTCGTTACCCGCTTTCTTATCGGTGAAACCGCTTCAGCATCAATAACTTGGCGGAATCGACTCATTCGAGGAGCCGCGCTGATGATATTTGGAGCCTTATGGGTCGCGGGACCGCCCGGCATTTTTCGATTGGAAGTAGGAGGCGACGGGCTCGTCTATCTGTTTAGCCTTGGCTTGCTGCTTGGACTAGCTCTTGCGGCCCGACCCTTAGTATTCGAAGGGCTTCCGGCCGCAATCCCGCTTCTCGCAGGTTTGCTCTGGAGCCTCACCGGCAAGCACTCAGAGATACCAATTGTTCTTGTCTCGTTTTGCACGCTTTGCAGTTTTGTCATTGGGCTTCAAGCGATTCCTTCGACTCGGCGGCATCATGCACGCCGTCTCTGCGAAGTTTTGATTGGACTCTACCTGTTGAACTTATTACCTCACCTCTATTCGTTCAAAAATAGCTGGAAAGAAATCCTCGCTTCGACAAGCCCAATCTCCCGCCCCGAGTTCCGCGTCGCCATCGGAAACGAGCTCGCAGCGATCACTCACGCATCCCCCGGAGAATCAAAACACAGAGATGCCGTTCGGGAACGCGTCTTTACGCTTTCGGCATTGAACCCGCGCTTTGACCTTCGGGTCTTTTGCGGTCCGCTCGAATTGTGCGGGTATCCACCGGTCGGCCATATCGCCGCCACTGCCTCGGAGTTAAATCGTCTCGTAGAGTTAACCCGGCTCCCAGGAGTTCAAACGGATGGGCGGTTCGATTTTTCAGCAGTGCCAATCGCCGAACACCCCGGACTTTCCGCCGTCTTCTCTTCGGAAAGCACAATCTCGGATAAAGCGCTTCGGCGAGTGTCCGAGCCATATGTCACTCTTTTTATTATCGGCGGGATCGCAATTGCCATTCTTCAAATGTTATTTGTTTACCTGTTCTGCTTCGAACGCCAGAGGAGAGGACTACGCCGCGTCTCCCACTTCGTCGCCTCTCTGCAAGCCGGGAACCCGACGGTCTACGAGCCGAAGGAGCCCGATGATGAAATCGGTCGGATGATACGTGACATCGGAACGTTACAAAGGCGCGTTGCTAAAGCCGAACGAGACGTCATTCATGAACGGAGCGAAACACAGAAAATTATCGAGATTGTTGCGGACACGCTTGAGCGCGGCAGGAAGAAGATCTCGAGCGTACTGGGGCTCGACATGAACGCTATTGAATCGATGACCGCAGAGAACGATAAGGCGTCGATGATCGTGAGCGAAGTTTTTCGCTACTCACTTTTTCTCGCCGACGAGGGAGCAAAATCCCCAAAAAATCACGATCTTCATCAGATACTTCGTGATGCAATTCAAAGAGCGCCAGCAGAGCTGGAACTCAACTCGAAGATTTTCTTTGAGACCGTTCCGGATGGCACCATGACTTTCGTTCGCGAAGAAGCGGTCATTACCGGTATACAGTTTGTTCTTCGATCTTTTCTCAATGAAGAACGATCGATATCAGGCACAGCCAATCCGATTCGACTGGTACTCGAGGTGTCGAAGTCATCATCCGAGAAGAATCAACCGCACCTGAGAATTTACGCACCGCCCGTTTCTCATGTCCCAATCGAGCGCGAAACACTTTGGATGCTCGGAACAAAAACGCTGGCGCTGAGCAAGGTGGAATCCCAGATCCACAGCGACCTTCCCTCGGGCGAGCTTTGTGCGGTTTTCATTTTCCCTGCCGCGGTTACTCCCTCACCCGGGTGATGACGAACCTGAAACGACACACTGCGCGTTCGCAGAAAACAGATTATCGATTGCATCACAGGCGAAGGGACTTCCTTGATTGCCCGCGATACCGTCCGATGTTCGTTGAAGCTCCCGAAAGCTGTACGCTCCGCACGACGTCCCCAACCTGGAGACGAGAACACTCCCCGGCGAAGCACCTACACAAAATTCCGGATACCATTCGTGCAGAGTGGCGCGTCCCAGCCCGTACCGTATGCGCGCCGGAATCGCGCTCCATGAGACTCGAACTGCCGCTCTCCCGAATACGGTAGGAAGAAGCTTTCGGAAAAAATCGCGGAAATAGCTGCGAGAGACGACGACTACGGCACCGCTTTGAAGGGGGCCGAGCGAAAACTTCGTCTGATCGATCCGTGTACATCGAAGACCCAAGCTTGGTTTTTCAGCACCTGCCGCGGGTTCGACGGATTCTACGTATCCCGTCGCAACCGTGTTATCCGGGCACGTCTCCGCCGTGTATTCGTGGGCGGTAGTCAGCGAACCGTCGGGAAGTGGGCAGCAAAACCCAAACCGCAGTCCGTGCCCAGCGGGAAAAAATCGCTCGGGTGGAAGCGTGGTCGCGAGAAATGCATACCCTGCCGGGCACATCATCGCCGCATATGATTTGTCGACGGTGATCGTGCCCTCGAGACCCCATTGCCCGTTCTCAGGATTATAGCCAATGCAGGGTCGCCCAGCCCCTTCTTCCGCGACCGAATCTTTCGCACGAAGCAGAATCACGAGAATACTCAAGACGAAGAGAAAGTGACTGCGGATTGTCTTTTGATGGGACGGCATTCCCTGCAATAAACCACAAAGTTCGACCGAAGTGCAGAGGAGATTCTTTCCGGTGCTTGACGCTGCTGAAGGCGGCCGCAGGAAAATTAAACAGTGCCGTTCGAAGAAGATAACATTCTAAAAGATGCTGTACCGAAGATCGAGAAATCGGGAAGGAAGAGGGGGAGAGCCAGAAATACCTTAAACCGAACCTTCCCCCTACTCTTGTCTAGCGAGGCAGTATCTCAAGCCAGACGAATTCGAACGGGTTGGGATAGGCACCGTCCAGAATCTGCTTCAGATCGACATCAGGACATTCGAGCAAGCCCCGTTCTCCGCTAAACCGAAGGAGCGAAACAGTGGAAACCGGCTCGTCGCCGATTTCTCGGAAGCGATCCCATCGAACTCGAATGGGCAGGAGCCGAGGTAAATCGTGCTCTTCGCATTCGTAATAACGCCGAGAATCCAGGAATACCACCAAAAACGTGCCGCAGGGCGAAACAGAAGCTTTGTAGTAGCTACGCATGTTCGATCTCCTTGACCGGATTCCTCTTGAAGTAAGGGGTTCACCGGCTGCCATTTGCGATCTCGAATTCGCCATTAGCAGCCGGTGAAAGTTCAACTTATCCGAGAGCGATAAAACCTATATCCGGCGTCTCCCCGAAGAACCTTGTTCGCACACGACGTCTTCGGAGTGTCCGGAAGAAGTTGTTTCACCTTTCATTCTGAGAAAGACCCGCCGGCGCAACTGAGTGTCAGGTAGTTTCTTTCGACGGCGCCGGGTCTCCCTTTTTTATGTTTTGAAATTTCGGAACTAGGTGGCGGGATGATCACAAGTACATGATTCGCGGCTCATGTGCGTTCCTTTAGAGAGAACTTCCAGAATTCAGCGCGTTGAGCGAAATATTAATATTTGAAATCTCCTTGATAACGTTCTGCAAATTCTTGGAATAACAGAGTTGTAGGCGAAAAAAGATACTCTATCCGCAGATCTTTCTCCGTATTCCTCGCACCTTTGCCAGTGCAGTGATTAAAGACGGGATTTTAAGAGAGAACGCTGCCGCGAAGACCGGGACCGGTGTTCGCGAACACAGCGAGGCGTTCTGTTTTTAGCAATTTTCGATTGAAATCTTTCTCTTTGTTGTTTCCCTCGATGACGATGCATTCGCACCCGTGAGAAGGGTGGACTTTCATGACCGCTCGAAGAGCGATTGTGGATGTCCATCCTCGAACACGGAGCTGATCATGATCATCGAACACAAGGGCACCACGGCCATCTGCGCCCTCGACCCGGAGGACGTCAGCGGACTCGAAGCCGCAGTGCAGCACTTGCGGTGGGTGCTCACGTTACCAAACCAGACTCCGGAGGACCTCGCAGGCCACCGGAAGCGCATCGAACTGCTCGAAGCGGCGCTCAAGGCCGGCGAGTTCGTTGTGACGACCCCCGCCGACGGCGGTGAGGTGATGCTGGATGACACGGGTTGGGCAGTGTGCGGCGCGCTCTACAACCACGACTCGCGCTCGTACACGTTGTGGTACGACGTGTTGTCGCCGTGGACGCTGCCGTTCGAGCCCCGCCGCTGACGGCTTGATGCGAACAACAGCGGGAGAGCTCAATCCCCCTGCTTCAGCGAGCGTTTCCGCTCTCGCTGTTGTTCGCATCTTTATTGAAAATAAAAGCATCTGGAACCGGTTGAGCGACGAAAACAAGTTCATTCGCTTCGGCTCCTGGGACCGCTGCGGCGAACGTCTCCTCTCCAGGCGACTCATGAACTTCGAAAATGTCCTCAACTTCAGAGAAATCTTGGCCTTCGGCTACTTCATGCTCGCCGAGTGAGACAGGATCGCCGCTTGGTGTCTCTTCCAGGTTTACTCTCGGAGCACATGTCCATCCGGAAAGAACAGTGCGTCCCGCATTCCTGTAGCCGGTGTTGAACGCTGTATCATACACCCTCGCGATCTCTAGATCCGTTCCGGTGTGCGCACGATTTATCTGCAAGAAAATCTGTTCCTAAACAACGCTCTCATAGATTCCCTTAAAAAACCCTTTTTTGAATCCCTGTGCACCTCTGTTATTCGACGGAAGAGAGTCGAAATCTAACAATAGGCTGAAAGTTTTGATGATTAATATTCTGCCCGCCTAACACAGGGAAGGTTTCCGCTCAGTGCTCCATTTGGAGCAGCGTGTCGACGCGCGAATTTTGTTCTGAAGTTCGGCCTAAGAGAAAAGCTTACTTCTCGAATCCATGGGTTTGGAACGGGAGAACATTTCTCGTAGTGCAGACGGGATGGAATTATAATTCCTGAGGTGCGCTCTCAGGAGGGCTTAAGCTTCTTCCTCGCCCCTGACAATCTCCTCCATGGCCTCGAAATGCTCCATTGAGAGCGTGAGGCTCTCTGAAAGCGCCCAGGCTACGAGATCAGAATCCGCGGCATATGCGGGCACGCAAACCTCGCAGGAGATATACTTCTCGTCAGGCTGATCGTTGAAACGAAACTTAACGGCAAATTCCGTGTTCACGGTATTCAGGTACTTGAGAAGCTCGAAATACTTCTCCTGGGTGAGGTCGCAAACTTCATCGTGCGGAAAGAGAATCCAGCTCATATTCAGGAGCGGCTGCTCAGCATTGCACAACTCGATAAGAAGCTCGATCGTAAACGGCTCCTCTTCCCCTTCATCAAAGCTTGCCAACGCATTCCAGATGAAGCGGGGATCTCCCGTTTCTTCGGAATGAGCGGTTTGTTGCTCCGAGAACGAGATGGAAAGCGTGGGCCATTCGGTAAAAAGCAGCTCATCACCGGCACAGACTTCGCGAATGACGGTATCAAGCTTGGCCGAGACTTCTTCGATAATAACTTGCGGAGTTATCGTGACGAATTTGACCCCAGGAGTGTCTCGGATATCCTTCTTTGCATTCGGATCAAAATAGAGGGTGTTCGACCACTCGCCGAGGCCGAGATCTTGAAGACTGGAACGCTGCTCAGCCTCAGAGCTTTGATTGAAAATCTCAGTCCATTCCCGCGCGAACTCGTCGATGGTGAGAATCTCTTCTCTCAAGCTCGCGTTTTGAGCAGCCAACTCCTGCGTCTCGTCGAGATCAAAAATCTCCCCGGCCTCGAGAAGAAAAAATGAGCGGCGGTTCTCCGGGAGCGTGAGAAATTCGAGAGCGTCGAAGCCGAGTGCGAGAAGCGGCTGATACCGGATATTTTCGAGAAACCCCTTCAACCTCCTTACGCCGCCGGCATAGTCGCTGACGAGAGCGATTCCATCCTGATCCGGCCAGATGGCGGACGTCGCAATTTGCGGATTCTCCCCGAGAAGGATCTTATAGACGAGCGGGACTTCCGAATTCCATTCCGAGAGCCCACGAACGGATACCTTGCCGTCCCCGAACGGCGGCTTATCGGTCGAATATAGATATGCGCGATTGGCCATAGCCCCCAAATCCCTAAAATGACTCCGGTTCAGATACACTATTATGCCAGTAATCGGAAAATCTCCGCCGCTTGGAGGTGCAGGAGACCAAGTTCCCATGAAGCGACATCAAATTGTGATGCCCCCCACGAGCCGCGGAAGCCCGGCTTTCAAAAGCCAAAACGTCGCTGATTCATAATCTCTTCGAGATTAGAACATTGTTCGTTCCCAATAAATCCCCTCGCGCTGCAGGAATAACTTTTTCGTGATCGAAACCGGTCTCACAGCTCCGTACGGGAACTCGCTGTCTGTTCCGATCCTTAAAAGTTCAACTTGGGAATTTGATCGCTACGCACCACCTCTCTCACTTCCACAATGATGAGGAGAAATGGTGTCGTAGCGTTTCGAAACTGTTTTCAGAAAGGTCTTCCGATGAACTTCGAGGCATTCGCCCTCGCGCTCAGCGCGGGCAGTTACATCGAGGCGGTGCCACGCCGCCTGATTAACGCCCTTACTCCCGGCTTTCGTCCGCTCCATCACGAGAACGATCAAATTCTCAGGATGTGCGCCCCGCTCATTTCGGCCAAGCTCCCCGCGATCACCACCGAGATGTGCGGGAAGATGTCCGTAGATTACTTCAGCTCAGCGTCGCTCGTGAGCGTGCTTCTGCACGTTCCCGAGTTCCGAGAAGAAGGTCTCACTGTCCTCGACCTCCTCATCAACACGGCAGATGAAGACAATCACTACCATGTGTGCTGCGCGCTCGGCAGGGCACCCGGCTTCGTCACGGAACGCTTCCGTCCGCGCCTTATCGAGCTTCTGCAGTCCCCGTCGGCCATGGTGCAGGCGGCGGCACTCACCGCGCTCTCGCGCATGCGTGCACCTGAAGCACTCTCGTTCGCGTTCCTGGTCCTCTCAGAGGAAGCAGCAATCACGGTTCTCAGCTCCGCGGACTTCGTGCTCGATAACTGGCCCGATCGGGATTGCGTTCTCGCTCGGCTCAAATCCGCGATCCGCGAGAACCGGCTTTCGACGAGCGGGTACCTCACGGCAGCGGATTCGCTCGCGTGCTTCGGTGAGGAGGCGAGCGACGTGGTCGACGACATCCTCGCGTATCTCAAGACGAACGGTTCTTCGAAAAACAAGGCAAGCTTGTCGCGAGTTTTGCTCGCGATCTCGCGCGATCCGCTCGTCATCGAAACCAGCATCGCGATGATGCAAGGGGTGCTGGAGGCCGCCGACGAACAGAGGCTGCCGCCCATTCAAAGCGCCGATTACGAGCGAATCGCCGACCCGGACATCGACGCGGCCGTCACTCTCGTTACGAGCTTTTCGACCCAAGGCGGCATGCCGCCTGTGCTCGGCGATGTCATCATCCGGCTGATTCTCTCGAAAGACTGGCAACTCCGGGAAGCGGCAGTCGAGGCCGCCAGCTGGATGATGCTCGGACACAACGAGATTCTGCCCGCGCTTTTGCAGTGTCTCGAAGATGCACTGAACGAGGGGCTCTGCAGCTCCGCAGGCCCTCCGCTACTGATGGACACGGCGATCCTCACCGCGATGAACTCGCTCGTGGTGTCGCTGGAACCGGCGCTGCCTCTGCTCCGTCGGTATATCTCCACTGTCGATCAGTTCCACGATGGGCTCACGCTCGCAGAGGAACTCATTCTCAAGATCTCTGGCTATTGATCCCGAGGATGATCTTCCAGTGATCTTCGTCTCTCAGGGCCCTTAACGTCACCAGAGGTTGCGGCGAAACGCTACAACCTCACCGAACAGAACTCGAGTGGCATACTCCGTGTCGCGCAGGCCTACAGGTGCCTTCTGTTTCACTGACTACCGGGATTTTTTGATGGATTCGGTTTCACTTCGCCATCGGCAGTGATTGAATACCCTCGCTTCTCGAGAGCATCCACAAAAATGGGGAGAAGCTCTCTGTTCTCCGTTCGCTGGACATATTCTACCGGAGTTTCTTCACCGCGAAATTTCGATTGAGGAAATGCCCCTGCCGAGAGGATCATTTTCACGGCTTCGACGTTGCCCTTCCAAGTCGCGAGATGAAGCGGAGTCGGTGTGTTCCCGGCCGTAGTCCCGAGAATCGCCTTATAACGCTCATCGCTCAGCAGCACTGCGAGCGAATCGAGTTGATTATTCGCCGCGGCTATGTGCGCAGCCGTCATTCCTTGCTGAATGGAGAGCGGTCCCGAGCCTTCTTTGAGATAGTTTCTGATTCTCTCCACGTCGCCGCTCAGAACAGATTCGATAATTTCTTCGTCCTGAGGATTGGTCGTTGCCTTCGGCTGTAACCGTCGCGTGGTTTTTAAGAGGGTAACGAGCTTTTGGTCCTGGTTTTTCTCTGCGAGCGCGAGCGCCGATTCTGGTGCGCCCTTCTTCAGTCTCGGATTTGCTCCTGCCTCGAGGAGCATTCTTATGGCCTTCTCGTCTTTTAGCTGCACGGCGGTATACAGTGGGAGCGGCTGGTTTCCCTTTCCAAAGAGATTATTCACGTCGAATCGCTGGTCGGCTATGAGAGCAGGTATCGCGTCATACGCCTTCTTCTCGATCGCGCGCGCGATCGCCGTATCACGCACGTCGAAGTTGTAGGGGGCCATCTGTTCCTTGATCAGAAATGCCTGCACGGTCTCGGCATTCAGATCGCGTGTCTTCGTCAGTCCTCCACTTGGCGACATCGTGAAGCCGGCGCGCTGATAGGCCTTCTCGAAGAGGCCGAGAATCTCCTTTCGTCCGGTCCTGGCCGCGAGAGCGGCAGGAGCTTCCGATGCGGTACTCCAAGATTGAGGCACGCCGCAGGTTGCGAGGAGAAACCGTACCGCATCAATTTTATTCTCTTGAATGGCGAGAATGAGAGGCCGTTCGAAATTCTCTGAGGGATTCAAAAACGCCTCGCGATAGTCTTCCCGAGCGTAGAGCGCCTTGAGAGCCGGAACGTTTCCATTCCGAGCCGCGACGTGGACAGCGGTGTAGCCTTGCTCGAGTGGAACCGCAGGTGCCGCATTCGGGTCACGCGAGTGATTCGGATCTCGGGGCGGAAACTTCGCGGTCAGGAGACTGTCGAGGGCGGTCATGTCATTTTTGAGCACCGCTTGCGAAATGTTCTCATCGGCAGGGTTCAGGGGTTTAAGTTCCAACTTCGGCTTCGAAAAAGATTTCAGCACGGCAAGTATCGCCGGATTGTTCTGCTCTTGCGCAATTTCCAGGGCCGACCGCATGTTGTCGATGTTCTGAAGCTTCGAGGAAGGATTCGCTCCCTTTTCCAAGAGGAGCTTCACCATTTCAGGCTTCTTAAGCCGGATGGCGGAAGCAAGCGGCGTGGAGAGTATTGGAGGGCCGAATGTTCCGGTTGGATTGAGTTGTGCGTTCGGATGCTCAGCGAGGAGCTTCACGATCTCCGGCTGATTCGTTTCCATCGCGATCTCGAAATCTGACTTTTTCCCGGGAGCATCGGCTCTCGCTATCTCAAGATCCTTTCGTTTGAGGAGCTCTCTTACGATATCTGTCTTCTTTTGCTTTATCGCGAACGAAAGCGCGCTTCCAGAGCTCACGACAAGCGGTCGGCCGGCTGCCACAGCGGCTTCCACCGCTGCCGTCAAATTACGATTTACGAGTTCATCCATGACACACTTCCCCTCGTCGGAGCAGACGCCGGGGTTCGCACCTCGCGAAATCAAATAGGGAATGAGTGCGGGGCTATGTTCAAGAGCAATATGCAGAATATTCTGGCGCTTTTGATTCACCTCGTCGATGCGCTCACCATCTTCAAGGGCTTGGTCAACCCCCTGCTTATCGCCTTTTTTAACCGCAGCAACGAGATTTCGCTTTGTCGCCTCTGTACCTCGGGACCAGAGGACGATATTGTTAAATCCTCGTTCACCGTATTGAAAATGGTCAAAAAGCTTTGGATCGAGTTGATTTCCGAGCTTCACGATTGCAAACCGAGCGGTATCTCGATCGCGATAGTCGAATGCTTTCTGTAGCAGACGCACCTGATAAATCTTATCATTGGGATAGGCGTTAACGAGATCTTGATACCCCTGCCGTATGCGAGGCCAAGCGAGATTGATAGTGGAATATTTTTCAGGACCGTAGAACTTCAACAGCGCATCGCTCAGTAGCGCATACATTCCGTCGCCGATCTTGGCCTTGCTCGCCGCGGCAGCACGCTCCACCATCGGAAGAAGTGCCGGGAGACCTTTCGTAGTCGAAACATATTGGAGCCCAGAGACCCAGAGGCGCTCATACTCCGGACTGAGCGCTGCACCCTTGTCGAGAAGTGCAGAGACAACCGCCTCGCTCTCTTTCCCCATGAATGCAAGCTCAATGGCGGCCACCACCGTTTCGATGTCGTAACCGGGAGCCGCAAGCACCTTATCGACTGTTGCCTTGCCTTCAGCAACGATCGCGGCTAGCTCTTTGTCTCGTTCAGAGTCCCGTGCTCCCGCGCGAGAATTGGCTCTCATCCAGCGGCCCACGGCAAGTCGAGCTCTCGCGGTTTGTATTATCGGAAGCGCCTGTGGATCGGCCTTTTCCCAAGCATCGAACCGTTCTCGACATACCTGCTGCGCTCGAGGACAGAATGCCGCAAAAGTATAGAAATCGAGTAGATTGGCTTTCGCCGATTCCGACCACTCACCTCCACTCGCAATTTTTTCGTGAATTTTGCTGACTTCCTTCCATTTTTTGTTGGTCAGCAAATAGTGCATTCGACCTCCAAGAGCGGAATTGAATGTTGGCTGCTGGTCTTTCGGGAGACCGCGAATGAACTTATGCGGCGGAGCCGATGCGAGCGCTGCATTCGCTTCGTCAGACTTATCCGCATGTGTTGCCTTGAGCAGTTCGAGCATCTCGGGGTGAGTCTCCCGCGCGACGTCAAATGCAGTTCCATACGGAGGCGCCACAATGTTCGGATCAGCACCTGCTTGAAGGAAGAGCTTAACGAAATCCTTCGCCCCTGCCCGCACGGCGAAGTGTAGCACCGGTTGTATGCTCGCCGGCTCGTAGCCATTCACGGCGATCTTCGGAGCGGTAAGGAGCACCTTTGCAGATTCGATGTGATTCGTTTGAACGGCAAATTCCAGTGCAGGCTTCAACTCAGATAGAAAGTTCGGGTTAACATCCGGATGTTTTATCAGCTCCCGAATGACTTCCGGCATATCTTCATGAATGGCGACCTCAAGTGCATCCACGGGACGACCGCCAGCCTTGATGAGAAGAAGCATCGTGGGAAGGTCCCCGTTTGAAGCCGCGAGATCAACGGCATTTAATTGGAGATGAGACCCGGTATTTGGATCAGCGCCCTTTTCCAGGAGAAGCGGAACAAGATCAGGACGATGTTGGGTTGCGAGAACAAGCGGCGACTCACCCTGGGAGTTCAACATGTTAATGTTCGCACCGCCTTTCAAGATTTTTCCCAAAGCAGCGGAGTCACCTTCTCTCACCGCGGCGAAAAGCTGTTTCTCAACTGGGTTCTGACGAACATTCGCCCAATCGATGAGAGCTTGGTATCCGCTCGCGTCCATATCTGGGAGGCGAGAATCAAGCCCTGGACCTAATCGATCCGTTACCTTTTTTGCGGTCTCTCGATCGTCGGCAACAATCGCGAGCTTCAGAAAATGCGACTTCGCGTAGTAGTCGTCTGGAAAACGCTTCTCTAAATCGGTGAACGCGACTTTCAGCCGCTTCCAGTCAAAGCGATAGCGCAGGAAGAACGCGTCGCCCACATTCTCGCGAACGGAATCGGCGATGAGAAAATACATGGAGTCGCCAAGCTTATCCTTCGTCTTACGCGCCGCCTCATCGGCAAATGCTTCGAGCGCCCCACGCTTGCCACGCCATTCAGGTCGGAGAAAATTTGCCCGCATCATGTAGAGCGGCCGATAATATTTATCGAGCGTGAGCCCCTCCTCGAATATCGAATGGAGGCGTTCTTCCGACGCTCCCTGAAGTGCGGCGATGTCATACCTCGTGTTGTAGAATTCTACATCCTTCCCTTGAAGGGCTTTGGCCGACTCGAGCATGGTGTGCGCCTCGTTTACGAGCGCAGCGAATTTTTCCATCGTGTCTTCGGATTTCTCCGTGGCGTAACCGCCACCTCGCACTTTCCATGCCTTGATCAGAGAGACCTTCGCCAAGATAGTTTTTGGAGCCACCGCTTCCGGTTTGGCTGTTGTCCAACCACTTGAGAAGGTGAGGCAGTAATTCTTCTCGTCACCGAGAGTCACTGGGCAAGTGGAGAGATATTGGTAAAACTCTCTTAGCTTCGACGTGCCATCCGAGAAGGAGGCTCCGGTCTTCGCAAGATTTGCTCGAAAAGATTCCAAGCCATCGTAATCGTTCTTAAGATGAAGTGGCTTCAGTGTTTCATGAAACAATTGCTTTTCATCGGCTTCGATTCTTTTGCTTGCTTCGCCGAATGCAGTGGACTGGAAGAGGAAAAGAAGGAGAAAAATAAGAAGAGAGTTTTTCATCGGAGTGGCTCACGATTTCTCGGTAAACGATGCCATTCCGGTCGGCTGAAACGGGCAGGGGCTTGATGACGAGGGTCATGCGGAGGGTGAGCACTCGAGCGGTGGAGGGTAAGGAGCGGGAACTACAGAGATAATCGTATCCCGGCTTTTCAGGCCTGTTCTGAATCGGGTGGCGGCGGCTGGCGAAGTGCCTCTCTAAAATGCACCACGACCGGAAACAGTGCGTAGCCGAGATTTGCCGCGAGTATGAGTGCGACGAGTGCTTTACTGCCGAAACACAGGCCGACGACTGCGAGAAGGAGGTAGACCGGCATCGTGTAGAGCAAGACCTTCCGGCGATAATAGGCGACCAACCTGCCGAGATGCCGGTGTGCGGTGTCAAACGAAATCATGAATGCGCATGCTGCTCCGGTGAAAAGGCCGATGAGTGCCGGAGAATCCGCGCAGCTGACAATCGCCGACATGACGATGGCTCCACCGGTCGGACTCGGCACGCCGGAGAAATAATTCGGATCGCTCTTTCCTTTGTTCAAAGTAAAATACACGAGCCGCGAGATCGTGAAAAATGCGAAGGTAATTCCCATCGCGGCACCATCTGGCCCGGAAAGATGAAAATAGAGAGCCGCTCCCGGAGCAAGGCCGTAGGTCACACCATCCGCAATATCGTCCGCGAGCACCCCGAACTTGGTTCCACCAAAGAATCTCGCTGCTGCTCCGTCCAATCCGTCAAGCAAAGCTCCGAAAAAAACGAGAAGCATCGCGACGTCAAAACGCCCCACAGAAGAGGCGGCAATGGAGACGACTCCGCAGATGAGATTTCCGCAAGATAGGCTATCGGCGACATATTTCTTCATATCGAGGAAAGGTAGCACGCCGCGTGCGAGGGCTCCAGCCCGAGCGGAGTATGCTCACTTCCGGAGCACGGTGGGCGCAGCAGAGCGCGAAGAACCTTGAGATTAACCGAGTGACCGGAAACCTCTTCGTCATTCGCTCTCTGCATCTTGACGGTCACCGGCACTGATCCACCAGCCTGGCCCAGGCAGGGGAACGGTTGGTGGCAGTCCGGGAGATCATGAGCTCGAAGTGCTCCTTGTCGCGGGCGTCGAAGATGACGGTACGCGAGCCGTTCAAACTCGCCAGCGCCTCGATCGCACCCCCGAGCCCCATGTTTTTCAATAGTTCCGCGTCGAACTGCTGGACGGTGGAGACCGGGAGGTTCGTCGCGGGCTCGTGACGCCAGTAGACGACTTCGAGGACAGCCCGGGGTTTGGACTTGGGGTCCGCGGCCGAGCTCGTCTCTCCCGGTCGGAGCTGGATGGCGACCCCTCGCTCACACAGCCCTTCGATGGCGACATCCCGCCAGCCGAAGCAGAACGCATCGGCCGGGCAGCGGTGCTTCGGATGCACGCTGGAGTCGATAACCGCCAGACACAGCTTCAAGTCCACGAGCGCCTGCCGCTTCGAGGAGCTGAAGATGCCGGTGGTCCGGGCCTCGTTCTCGAACGAAGCCAACAAATTTTCGAGCCGATTCATCATCCGCTCCTCTCGTGGAGAGTAAAAATTCCGAGTTTGTTCTCAAGCAGCAGAGTTGAGAATGTTTGTGAAAGAACCTAAATCGCGCTTTCTGCTGCTCATCGAAAAGAATCTCCTCGAAATCGCAACATGTGATTCTTCTCATCGATCGGTGCGGCTAAAAGAACATCTATCTTTTTAAGTTATGAAATCTCTCCCTTGTCGCAGGAATCCTCCTCCGTCACGTTTGGTGAAATTCTGCTAACTGATTTGGCTGGAATTTTAGATGCGCCAATGAAACGCAGTAACTGATTCGAGGTCGATTTATCCATTTTGGATCACCCGTCCGAAGACGTTTGCAGGGGACGGCAACTCTTCTCCTATCAATCGTTCAAGCATCGGCGCGCGTATTGTTAGAGAACTTGCATGCCCTGTTACCATTCGCGGGCGACGGAGAATCATAAAGCGAATGAGAAGGAGAAACGCCGAGTTTCTCAAGAACAGAAAGAAAGAGGTTATATGCATTTTTTCAAAGGAATTTTGTTTTCGTTATCGTTGGTTTGCTGCTGCCTCGCGTCTGCCTTTGCCGACGTGGTTGCAGATGTCGGAAAGGGCGGGCCAGAAAAAGCGGCGGTTGATACAGAAGAAGATCGCGAGTTGATGTGCCGAATGTTGGCTGTTGATCTGAAAGAGATTTGCTTGTTGAACTCTATCCGGAATCTTGGACAATGCCTCAGGACATGCCCGCAGACCGACACGGATTGCATGACTCGATGCGATAGAGCACGATCAGCAGCCGACGCTCGCTGCAACGCCTTGAGAGATCGCGCCGAAGAGCTTTGCATCAACGACTTGGAACTATTGTTAAGCGAGATACTTCCGTTGCTGATCGGAGCTCTCTAAAAACGACTGCTCGGGATCGGGTCGCAAACGAAGGAATTTCCCGGCATCAAATTCGATCTCCCCCTCTCCGTCCTCTGCAGTTGCCTTCTTGAGAAATTGATATTCGGTTCACTGTTTCCGATCAAAAAGGTAACCGCAGAGGACAGAGAGGGGAGAGGCTGAAAATGCCGTCCGCAAGATGCTCGCGGGAAGGAAATAGTGTAGTATCGCGGCGGATTCCCCGAGGGGGTTCAGATTGCCGAACCGCCTCGGAGATCCTCGAAAATAGGTTATCTAACTGGTCGACTGCCTTCGACAAAACGATGCGGCTGTTGGTTGGGATGCGTAGCGCGGCCTCGCGAGGCTGTGCTCCGCATCCTCACCTCCCCTCGTCCAAGGAGTTGCCCGTGGTTAGCAAACGACAATGGATCGAGTACGCCCTGCGTCAGGGCGTCGAGTGGTTGGTGCTGTTTATCGTCAACTACTGCCTCGCCGCCTTCGTGTTGTGCATGGCAGTGACGATTACGGCCCTAATCGTGATCGGAATCATTGGAGTCCGGACGGGAGCGGTCCCGGAATCCGGCTGGGTGATTTTGGGCTGGTGTCTCGTATTTGTTCTCGCCGGTCTCGTGCTCGTGTTCATGCTCTCGGGCGTGATCTTTCTGCTCAGTAACCGTCTGCTCGTCGGAACGGTGCAATGGGTGGAAGAAGGCGCGGACATCGATGGCACCCGAGAGTGGATGAGTACGGTCCGATTGTCGTGCTGCCCAGGCTTGATCATTACGACCCCGGTGGCCTTCCCGTACAAGGGCACCGAGGGCCGAACAATGATCGTCTGGCTGCCGCGCGGACCGGTTCCGGCGAGCAAGCGGGTGACGGCGAATCACGCCACGTTGCTCTGAAGGCCCGTACCCGTCCCGGAAAACCAATCCGGGACGGGCTGCGGAAACTCTCGAATCATCAACCTCGCCGCAACTCAGAGGGAAAACACAAAGGATCTCCGGACTGCCTCTCCGTTCGAAAAAGACTCGTTTCGAACTGACCACGGACGCTCGCGCCCGAGTCTTCCGTGAAACTGGGCACAAGAGACGCCGGATCGGCTTCGGCGGACCCGTTTCCTGAGACCGGAAGCATGGGGGTGCGCGTGCGGCCTGAGCTCGTGGACGCTCCCCGCCGCAAACCGAGAAGCAGCGGTGCCAGAGCGAATGCCAAGTTTAATGCGGACCGTATCTTATTCGATAATGAGCGGTACTTATTGCACATTCCACGAAGCTTACAGCCTTGTGTAAGAAACAAACTCGCTCGCTGTCGAGAGATATTGGCTGTGAGACAAAATTCTAAAGAAGAGGCTCGAAAACATGGTGCACTCTATTCGAATGGTTCTCGATTCCCAGAAACGACGGTACATGAAAATTGGCTTCGTTTTTTGGCTGGCTATCGTCATCTCGATGCCTCTTTCCGCCGCCGGCTACACCGCTGCTCTCTTGCTCACGTTCGCCGGATTCATCGGATTTTTCGGAATAATTCTTCGAATGCAGTACGGTGCCTTCCGGTGTCCGAAATGCGGCGTGAATCTCTTTGGACTTCTCTATTATCCGAAGATGACACAGGTATTCGCATTTCCGTCGGAGTATCGGTTTTGCCCGGGTTGTGGAAAAAATTTCGATGAGACTTCCGCGGCTCAATGAAGGTTTGATAGCGCCTCCAAAAGGCTCGCATTGAACAACGGACAAGAAACCGCATGGCCCAGCAACCAATACTACTACAGAGGAGCGTCCACCGGTGTCGAACCGGAGGCAGAAAATTCCGCCGTTGCCGCTTTATAGTTTGCTTCCGCTCGGCGGTAATCAAGAAGCGCGTCGATCTCTCGAATCGCAGCCTCGGCGGCGGTTTGCTCCCGGAGATTCACAAAAATCAAATTGCTATCTCCCGACTCATATCGCGCCCGCTCTCCGTCTTCCAAACTCCGGGCGGTTTTCGTTTCTTTTTGCGCCAGTGTAACCCGTTCACGAGAGAGGTTTATTCCAATCAGTGAATCGCGCACCTCATTCTGAATTCGTTGTTTGGTGAATTTTTCTAGAATTCGCAACTCGGCGAGCTTTGCTTCTGCTGCCGCAAGACGCCCGTCGGCGGTGCGGGTCTGGAGGGGCAACTCAATTCGAACGCCAAACTCCAGCTCAGGATCGGCTCGCTTCCTGGTTCCGTCTCCGAAGTCCTTGGCGCTTGCCATCTGGATGTCAAGCCGTGGTAACACCTGATTCTTCTGGAGCCTCAACTCAACCTCACTCTGCGCCCGTTGGGCGGCTATTCGCCGCAGTTCCGGCCGGCGTTCATATGCCAGAGCGGCCGCACTCTCCCAGTCGCCGGGCGGCGGTTCTGCCAACTGCGGAAAATCTCGCGGAAGGTCGGCGCGGCCGAGCTCAATCGGCAAGCCTTCTTCCGTACGATAGAAGAGGGAGAGATCGAGCGAGCTCTTTCGAAAAAGTCTTTCGGCAAAAACCACCTGCGCCTTCCTCTGGAGCTCGGCCCGTTGATTGTCGAGAAGATCAAACTCGGGAAGATCTCCGGAAGACGCGCGAATCTTGAGTTGCCGAGTACGATCCACGGCCGCCTCAAGAAGGCTCTCCGCGATCTTGGTTCTCAGGCCAGCAGCAACCCACTCGAAATAGGCAATCGAAGCAGACCGGAACACATCATTAACTGTCAGATTAACCGCTGCATCAGCCGCAAGGCGGCCGGCTTCAGCTCGCTGAATATTTGCACGTCGACGATCAATCTCTCCGTCGCGAAGTATCGGAATCTCTACTCCCGCTCTCAGCTCTCCTCCGTCGTTGGTCTCGAGCTTCCCTTCGTAATCGGGCACAAGTCCGTCGGTTACGGAGTATCCTCCAAAAATTCGAGCTCCGTTCGCAAGCAACGGCTGCTCGATACTCGTTTGCAGGCGGGTGTAATCGTAGCCGCCCACCGGCCGCTGAAAGATATCTGATCGTATCGAGCCGTCGAAGGCTCCTTGTGCAGCAAGAAGCTCGGCTTCCGCCGCCGGGCGCTCCTGCATCGCCGCAAGCACAAGCGGATATCGACTGTTGAGTCGCGATAGAACGGAATCGAGCGTGACCTCACCGAGCGCCCGAGTCGCAAACAGCGAAGCGACTATTGAAGCGCTGAGAATATTATAAGCGAGCTTCCAAAAGGTGCTCATTTCAATTCCTGACTTCTTGGGTCTTCCGAAGTTTTCCCATTCTTTTTCTGAGATCGAGCTGCTGGAGCATCCGGAAGTGACAGAGACTGCGGAAAGCCGTTGAAACGGCGCCACAGCTCATACCCAAGCTTCACCGTATCGAGCAAAACCCAGACCTGAGTTCGGACGCCTTGCCGGAGAAACTTTGCGTCCGGCCACGGAGCCTCATCTTCATCGGGAAACACAATGATTCGAAACTTTCCGGCTCCGTTGTCGGATTCATCAATTATTCCGATTATCCCTCCGAAAGTTCCGACAGCCACACTCGGCCACCCCACGAACTGCACTGCCGGCCAGCCTTCAAACTGCACTCGAACTTTCCGCCCCTTCGAGAGGAGCGGGAGATCGTTTCCGTCAATGATCGCTTCAACTGCACGATTCGTGGTCAGCGGAACTAGCGTCGCGAGTAAATCTCCCGCATGAACGATTGCTCCGCCTTGCGCCATATATATTCTCTGCACGACACCGTCGCGCGGAGCAACGATGCTTTGGGCAGTTTGCCTCGAAAATCGAGACTGAATTCTGAGCACTTCAGCACTCGCACTCGAAAGCTCGGCGACCAGTTTCGCATACTCAAGCTCGGCAAGCTCATAGGCGCGTTGAGAGCTGAGACCCTTTGATGCGAGCGATTTTTGACGCTCAAGATTTCTCTTCGAAAACTCAACAGCCTTCTCAGCGGCGGAGAGCTTTTGCGTGGCGGCCGCAAGCTCATTTTCGAGCCGGCCCAGGATGTTCGGATCAATGTCCTCGAGATCAACAATTTTATCCCCTCCGCGAACCTGGTTTCCCTCTCCGACATGCCATCTCGCAATCCGTCCTTCTATCGGCGATTCTATCTGCTGAGTGCGATCATCCGGTGAGTAGGCGATCACTTTGCCAAGTCCATTTGAACTCTGCTGCCACGGCAAAAATAAAGTTCCGACAAAAGAAAGAGTCAAAGCCAAAAGCACCGCGGCAAAAACGGGCATTAAATACGGCAGATGAACGAGATGCCAGGAAGCAGATTGCTCCCATTTGGCATTCTTGGTGCGGCTCAGCTGCTTCTCCATAGAAATGCGCTCTCCAAACTACCGTAATTGTCCACCTTCGAGTACATAATGCACGGAAAAGTGCTTCCAAACTTCGATGTCGTGAGTGAAATCGATGAGAGTCCATGGTGCATCAGCACCTAATAAAGTCGCATAGACAAGTTCTGATTGGAACGTATCGATGTTGTCCAAGCTCTCATCGAGCAGCAAAAGCCCTGGTTCACCCGCGAGGGCGCGCGCTAATGTGACGAGGAGCGCCTGTCCCGAAGACAGAGGAGCACCGGACGGAGATACTCGCGTTACCAAGCCATCCGGAAGCGCGAGAAGAGCGTCAAGAATCCCGAGCGAACGAAGCACTTCGTGAGCTTTCTCTGCGGTCACGTGGGGCCGGCCGAAAATCACATTCTCAAGGATAGTTCCGGGGAAAATCTCAATTCCTCTCACGAGCGCTACGCGGCTGCGAATGTCGAAGGGATGAATCTCGCGAATATCGTATCCGCCAATCTCGACGATCCCCTGTTCCGCCTCCGAGAGTTTATACAAAATATTGGCGAGTCCGCTCTTTCCGGCACCGTTTGCGCCAAAGATCGAAACCTTTTCTCCAGCGGCTACCGAGAAGTTCAAATTCGAAATGAGAGCGCGATTCATGCCGTGAGTAACCGACAGATTACTCACCTTGACGGAGAACGGCCCTCTGAAGAGAGGCGAGTGCGCTCCGGTGTCGGGCTCAAGCGGGAGATGAAAAAGCATATTCAACTTCTCTGAAGCCGCCGCTAGGTCATATAAAACCTCAAAGTGTTTACCAAGTTTTGCCACCGCGTTGAGAAGAATCGCGAGCACGAGCTCCGAGGCGACGAGCTGCCCGAGAGAGAGCTGTTCTTTAATCACCAGATATGCCCCTGCCCCTAAAAGAGCAGCGCTTCCCAAGGCTTGAATCAACAACGCGACGGCGTGCTGCGAGATGAGTTTGCGAAAATGATCCGAACGGGCTTCCAGATACCCTCCCACTCGCTGGTCGGCTTCGTGAAACGCGTACCGACTTCCGTCCTCCGAACGGTAAAGCGTTGGATGCCGGGCGAGTTCTTCAAGCCAGGCAAGTACCCGGTATTTGCATTCAGATTCGTCAATCGCCGTAGACACGCTTCCTCTCCCGACCAAGAGAAGCAAGGCAAAGCCAAGCACGAGAAAGAATGAAAATCCCAGCAATAACGGATGATAGATTCCGAGGAGAATAAGACCGCAGACCGCTTGAAAGAAGACTGTCACTCCTTCGAGCAGCATTAAGGCGGTCGCCTTCTGGACCGAAGCCACCTCCAAGAAACGGTTCACCAGCTCAGGGCCATGCTTCTCCGCAAAGACTTCGTGCTTCACTCGCGGAAGCCGATCAGCCAGCGCAAGGGACACGCGGACGAAAATTCGGCGCTGAATGTATTCGATCATCCATATCTGGAGCAATCGAACTACGCCTGAGAAAACAAGCCCGGCAAAAACCAGGACGACAAGGATAAACAGCGGCTGCAGCAGCGCTCCGAAAGTGATGGTATTCACCACGGACTTCGAAGCGACTGGAACCGCAAGAGAAAGAAGACCTACGAGCACCGCATAAAAAAACACGATGCCAATATCCTTGCGGTCAGGCTTGACCATCGTGAGGAATCTTCCGACCGCGCCGAGCAGGGTGGCCCGCTTTTCGCCTTTCGTTGCCATCGGCGTCAGTCCTTTTCTACATTTCACCTGTCGAGATCTTCCCCAGCGAAGGCTTGCTTGAAACTTGCTGGGATTTCTTCGAGACTCGTGGGGGCGCTTCGATAGAAACTCCACGAACTCCTTTGGCCCGGGAAGTTCGGGAAGAAGCTGATGAGTCCGTTGCTCGGGGGCTCAGTGAATTATAACTCGCGATTTCAAACAAAAGCGTCACTGGCGACCGGGCTTCTAATGGATGCCGGAGGAAACGATTCTCCGCAACCTTGTACGTGTTGCAGCGGCCTTGTCGCCCGCGGCGGAGATATCCAGATCCAACCAGATCGGCAACGATTCTCTGGACGGCTCTTTCAGTAATTCCAACTTTTTCAGAAACGGTTCTCAGTAAAATTTTGTTGTCTTGCCACAAACAAATGAGCACATGGGCGTGGTTGCTCAAGAAGGTCCAATCGGGAGAGGCCTTACTCTTCGCAAGCTTATCAGCCATAGCCATCCGATTTCGCGTCCTATCGTTTAGGAAATCTTACGATACATAATTCACGTCTTACAATACGTGAAATCTTTGTCGTATGTCAAGCATTGAAATTTTGAGCAGCGTTAATGATTTAGAGCGCGAATTTGTGGCAAGGAATAAATCTAATAGGAGGCTCGAAGAAATGAGGTACTCCATTCGAATAGTTCTCGATGAGGCCGATCGTTCGGAACGGATCAAGGAAACTCGATAGGGTTCAAGCAGAACATCGCCGACCCTAATCATTCGCCTTTTGAGTAAGGCGCGAGGGGCCTTACTTACCAGCGTCTGAGATCGCCGCGAGAGATATTTTCGAGCTATTGGGCCGGCGCACCGTGACCCGCTGCTACAGAGCTCTTCTCAAAGAAGAGGATTACTTCCCCCACTTGCAATCCGTATTTCGAAATCGAGGCTCGATTAAATAGATGAGCCTCATCAAGCAGGAACATCCAATCATCGAAGGATACTTCGGTCGGACCATTCGAGGTTTTCAAATTCAGCCGGTAGCTCCAGTGTAGAGCATTGCCCGAGCGGACTCCCACAGCAGCTCCGATCACGTCTGCTGCGGTGCCTGAGTATTTCTCGTCCGATTCTCGCTTGAGATGCCATTCCCGGAAGTCTTTCTCACCGTCATCAAAGGTAAAGTATTCTTTCAGTTTGAATACGCCGTTTTCTTCAGCGCCTTGCAATCGAACCACAAACCTTCGACTCAATCTTTCTCTCCAGTCATAGAAAACTCCCCAAGCTTTTGTCTCACCTCGAAAAAACTGCTCAGGGAAGAACGCGGGCGTTTTCTGTTCGTAGGCCGAGATCCGTGCTCCAGAGCAGCCGAAGAAAATACACGCAAGAAATATTTGCAGCATCAAGAGAGCATTTGATGTTTTCAAGCTCGGCCTCGCCTACGGGTTTTTGCATCTACAGTCGAAAATTAGAGTGTGTCACTGCTCAGCCGGATCTCGGTAATGACTTCGTTTCTCCGAAAAAACGGGAGCGTAAAGGGAGGGTCGTAGCCGAGAAAAGTCGAGCTTCCTATCGGCTTCCATCTCGATCCTTGCAAGATCCTCAAAAGCTTTTCTCTTGCCAGGCGGAAGTTCACCCTATCGCTCGTTCCCGAGTAGCCAAGCGCTGCAACCTTTGCCGGTGGAAGTGTGACGATTGAAACGCGAGCATCAAGCGGCTTCGGTATGCTTGCAGCCGAGTATTCAGCCGGAAGGAAAAATCGCATGCTTATTCTTTTTGTTTCCGCATCCGAAACTTCTACCGGTACGGTCATCGCAATCTCCGCTCCAGCACCGACCTCAACCGGCGCGGTCATCGAAAGCTTGTCTGATGAGGTGTTTTCTCCTGAGATATACTTAAAAAGAATACGGAATGCTTCGTCTTCACCTGGAGCGTCTCGTACTTCGGCGACAAGTCGCTCTTTATATTGTCGAATCTCAACATCTCCAAACGACTCCTCAACACGGTATTCAAGATGCTCATATCCGCTTCTAATTCCGAACACGGAGCAGGCACTCACGCCGACCATCGAAAGCAGCGCGGCGAGTTTACCGAGTGACGTAAGGGTTTCCCGGATCTTAAGCGGATGATAGCGGCTCGATGCCGCAGCGGGAGAAAAATTTGGAGGCTCGACCAATTCCAACAAAACTAAACCTCAATATTCATGAATGCCTGTTGTAAACATTTCATGCCCTAACTGAAAAGTTAGCGATTCGCATCTCCAGGCTCTGGAGCCTATGTCAGCCGTCATGCACCGATTCAAGTCTTCGGCATTACCAGCGCGGCAGAGCTCCGACAAGCTCCCATAGCCAATGACGCAGGTCTTTGGATTTTGCTCGGAGTCTCGATTCTGTCCAGGCCGCAGATGCAATTTTGATGAGAGTTCCGCCACTCCGTAAATATTTGACGATTCTCCTACACCTCGGACGCTGAGCAACGAGCCAATAAACCGCGCTCTCCGACGCCGAAAGCAGCGTGACACCCCGATTGCCCGCAGCACAATCGGAGTGAACATCTCGCGAAGATAAATCAAACTCCCAAGGCCGATCTCGCCAGCAAAGCCATTGAGTTTATGTACTGCCGCCGAAGACGCAGTCTCCTATTTTTCTCTCTCATCTGCTTCCCGTTTATCCTTCCGATAATTTTTCTAGGCGGCGAGAATCCGAAACCGTTTTTGGGATTACAAGAGAGCAGGCGCTCCTGCCGGCTGCGATCGCTGCAGGTATCTGCGGAATTGCGGAATTGTCGCCTTGAAAAATTGACGATGCCCAAGCTGCGATGCCTTCCTTGGAAAACAAGTTCATATCCGGCGCTGCCGAAGCTGAGGCATCAGGCTCTCCGCTAGAGCCGGCTTCGGCGAAACTCCCACGATAGAAGAATCGACGGGAGAGAGAAGGGCGAACCTTCCGAATCAACCTCTCTCTCCCCCGCCGACCCCACAACACCGCGAACAACTCCTCGAGCGAGGCAGCGATCAGGTCAGCATCGCTTCCCATCCCGTGCCGACCGGCCGGATGGACCAGAACTGCCCGTTCGACTCGCTGCCCGTCGTGCCGAAGTTGTCGATCGCGACAGCGACTGTGTCAATCCAAGCCCCGACCTTGAGGTGCAGCGTGGCGTCGGACGCCCGGATCGTCGCCGTGACCTTGGCGAACTCGTTGCCGCTCTCGAGCTGGCGCTCCGCCGGGGTGCTCGCCCCGAGGAGGAGGTCGCGGCCGTCCGCGGGCTCGACCTCGGCGAGGAGCAGGTCCGCCGACGTGACCCCGCGCGCCGTCGCCCGCTCTTCGACCACGTCCGCCGGCATGCGGGCGAGATCGAACTCGACGGTCGGGCTTGCGTGCGGGGCGTGGTGGATCATGACCTTGACCTTGGCGTCCTTGAAGTCGCCGTTCGCCGTGCGGGTGTGTGACACGTGCAACGCGACCTGCGTTGCATCGACCCACCGGAACAGGGTGTGGCTCGTAACCTCGTTCATCGGGGCACCTGGTAAGGAGGAAAACATGGAACTCGTAACACTTCTCTCATCCGCCGCTCTCTCACCGGACAGGTCGGTCGAGAACGGAGGACAAAGAATTTGCCGAAACCAAAATGAAAGTGAAGAGAACGACGAGGGAAAGTGAACGCTCGCCGACCCGTGAATTTCTGAGCAACAGCCCAAGAAGGAGATTCTCGATCCGGCCCGTTTTGAGGGGGAGGCCGAATGCGTCGCCGGCAAGCGTCAGAAGATTATGAAGAATGGCTCGCTCTTCGGGCTTACCGTTTGAAAACACTTAACTGAAAGGTTCGGCACATCGGAGGGATCCCGACCAAGGCGCAGACAGCTTCGCGGTAGATTACGTCGGCGGCCTGCTTGTTTTCTCCGAGGCTTGATTCCAGACGCCGCAGTCCTACTTTCGCCAGGAATAGGCCGGGACCTATTTTCGGCGGCGATGTTTCTCAGCGAGCGCCATTGGACCGGAGCTTCCGCGCGTTTAGTTCGTTTGTGGGCCGCTGGTATTCGAAAGGTATTCTTCGAGGCTCAGTTGTTTTTCTTCTTCAGAAACACTCTCGGCCTGGGAGGACGATTGTAGTTGATCATACGGATTCCCGGAGAACTGTGATGCGTCGGAGGGCGAAACTTCTTTCTCTACCGGGGCAGCGGAATGTGCCGATTGGGAAACCACAAAATCCCTCAGCCAGCCTCGGTCGGCTCTGCGGTTGTGCGGTATCTGATGTTGAACCTGCAGCAGCAACTCTCGAGCAGCGGGGACATCCGCATCAGCGACAATTCGTTCGGCGAGAATCTCGTCTACGATATTCGCGAATTGTTGAGGGTCAGTCTCGACGTCTTCTCGCGAATGAGACGAATTCGCACTCGAATTTTCAGCCGCTCGATTCAAAGCCGGCATTTGCGGCCCCTTCGTGATGTTGATCGCGACTTGAGTGGACGGAGCGCCGTTACCGACGGGAATCGGCCCACCCTTGGCCGGAGTTGTCTTCGAAGAGAAAGCAGGAGGTTGGTTGTTCGCGTTCACCGTCGCAACGATGAACGCGATAAGGCAACCACCTCCCGCAATCAGCAGTTTACGCTTAATTTTGGACACGTTCACGAAGCGACTCAGTTGCCGTAATCGTCAAATTCGACCCGTTCAATTGATATTTCGAGACGTTTGCCACCACAGCACCCAGCGAACCGTCATGGGCGATTTGGATTCCACCGAAGGTGTTGGCCGCATTAGTGAGCGTGTGAACGGCAATATCCTTTCGTTCATTCACTTCGAGCGTTTGGGTGAACCGGGTTAACTCCACGCCTGTAAAACTTCGAAGGATAATTCGCAAATTAAGCGAAGTGGTTCCGATATTTTTTATCTCTAAGAAGTTAACCGGATTCGCCGCGTTCACGGTATTGAAGTTACCGAAAAGAGTCGTATTGAAGCACTGCAGAATAGCACGTGCGCCGCCTCCGGAGCCGCTCGTATTCGCATCAACGCTAAGAACGGCGGAACCGGTACCATTTGCAATAAACGAGAACGCGCCTTCGTTATTTCCCAGGCCATCCGCGCTTCCCCGGAAGACGAGGCTCGGAGAACCTAAACCGCCTAAGTTCGATGCGAAGTCGAAAAATTCCGTAAGCCCGTTACTCACGACAGCCCGGCAATAATAGGAGTTATCGATGACCGCTGGAATGCCGATGGTATCAGGCGAATCAAAGGTGTCGAACGTGCTCGTCGAAGTTCGTGAGAATCCCGGAACCAAAAATCCAGTCGCAAATGCGCTCTCCGATGAACAAAAGAATAGAATCGCAGAGGCAATCAGCAAGGAGTACTTTCTTCGCATATCGTCCTTTGTGTGCTTAAGAATTGAGTTATTTCGAATGACCGAGTTCGCAGCACGATAGCCCATAAAGACTATGAATTGAAACAAACGATTCTATTGAGCTTTACATTATTTTTTCTCCCTCCTATCGTCCGGCATGCCGCGAGCCAACCAAGCAGTCCTAAAACCGCAAATTGATCCTCCTCAGATTGAGCTTCTCGTCAAATCCACAATGAAAAAACGAGGAGCTCGCCTGCTGCAGCTCTTCGTTTTCCCTACTCTTGGAGCATTTCTCGGACTTTCCTTTTACACGGCAATCACCCCCGTTTCCGCGGTGATCGCTTGGCTCTATTGTCTCCTGTTTGCCGCCGCGGCGAGAGCGTTTCGTCCCGGCGCGTTGGAGTTTTTGCTCGTGGGAGTCGGCATCCAAACTTCTGTTTATTTTTGGCTTCCAGCTTCCATCGCACACTATGGACAATTTGGAGGACTCGCGTCGTTCCTCCTTTGGTGCGGCTTCATTCTCGTCTCCGCAATACCGACGGCGCTCGCTGGATTTTTTTATGCTCGATTCAGAGGAGCTAATCGAATTTCTGATGAGATTTGTCTGGGCCTAAGCTGGATGACCGCTGAATTGGTTGCGCCAGGGCTCATCCCTTGGAAACTCGCGCATACTCAACTTCCGTTTCCGCTCTTTTCGGGAGGAGCCGATTTGCTGGGTGTGTCCCTTCTCAGCGGACTCATGCTGTACTGGGCATCCATTGTCGTCGCGTGGATTTCAGATAAAAAAACGAAGATTCTCCCCGCGATCGTTTCAATGCTTGTTTTTTTCTCGTACAATTTAATACGAGAACGCACCCTGCACGCAGAAATCGCGGCATCTCGATCTCTCGCTCTCGGTATCATCCAACCCAATCTATCTCCTCAACTTGATTTCAAACCGGAGAATCTGCAGGCGGTTCTCGAGCGGGAGAGGAAACTTTCGGCGCCCTTGCTTCATGAACCCGGGCTCGATCTGCTCATCTGGCCGGAATCTTCGGTGTGGATTGACTATCCACACGGCACAAGAGCGATCCAGAAGGGATCTGCCGACGATCCATTTCCCGGCCTGGAAACTCCTCTCTTGTTCGGAGGTCAAAGCTCGCTCCGGGTGAGGACGGGGCTTTTGCCTAAGCTGAGAAACGCCGTCTTTCTGATGAGTCCCGATGGTCAGATCTCGGGAAGCTACTACAAACATGTGTTGTTTCCTTTCTCGGAGAGAATACCTTTTGCAGAGACCTTTCCGTGGTTGAAATCTCTGAGCTCAAAGAAGTTTGAGGTCGCCGCAGGTGACGCAGTTCAGCCGATCATCACGTTCTCAAGGAAAAACGGTGAGAGCTCGGAAAGGATACGAGCGGGAGTCGTCATTTGTTACGAAGACCTTTGGTCTGATCCGCTTCGGCGTCAAGTCGATGAAGGCGGCGCAGAGATTCTTTTCTCGTTGTCTAACGATGCGTGGTTTCAGCACTCACCCGCTGTGCGGGAACACCACCTTGTCGCCGCGTGGCGAGCGGTCGAACTCCGCCGCTATCTGATACGGGTCACGATGGATGGAGTAACCGCAGTCGTCGATCCATTCGGACAAGAAGTCGAGAAGCTTCCGAGCTTCATCGAAAGCTCACTTCGAAGCTCCGAGGTTCGGCCGATGAGGAGTCTTTCCTTGTTTGCGGAATTCGGAGACCTCCCGTTGTTGATAATTTGTGCAGTGCTCACATTGTGGGGAGCTCTTGTACCTCGCCAGCCAAAGGGGCTCTCGTAACTGCCGTGTCTTGGGGCCTCACCCGGACTCAAGGACCCACGTGAGGACACGCGAAGCAAACTCCTCTTGAACGTCCGAGACGTTCTTTAAGAGGGAGAGTTGCTTCTCGTGTCCTCACGTGGGCACTACTTCTTGAACGCGAGGAACTGCGCGGCCATCACGATATCCCGCTTCCCCACGTAGAAGTTGACCATCACGTCGATGAACGAGTCCCACGCTTCCGGCTTCGGGGCCACCCCTTGCCGAATCGCGGCGGCGGTGTTCCGAACCAGCCCGCACAGCAACGGCGCTTCGACACGCAGCGCGAGGACGGACAGCATGTGCGCGCGACGCTCGTCCTCGATCTCCTCTTCGATGTCGGCGTTCTCGGGGAGGGTCCGAGCCACGACGAGGACATCGGCCCACTCCGGCGTCAGGCATCCGTTCGCTTCATACCCGTCGCCTCCCGGAAGCACGAACGGCGGCGTCCACTCGAAGTTGGTCACGTCGGCGCTCGGGTTCGCCTCCTTCCACTTCGCGCGGGCGGCTCGCTGCCAGACCTGCAACCGGGTCTCCAGCTCGACCGCGATGAGCGGCCGGCGAACGCGGTTCCGGTCGGCGCTCTCCGTCGGCCCCCGCGGCGGGTACGTCGCGAGCGCACACAGGTCGTTAATGATGGACATTCCAGCTCCTTGAACACACTGTGTCTCACGATTTGCGAGACCTCAGCGTTCGGCTTTGAGCCGAACGCTGAGGTCCTGCAGCAACTCTTCCCTGATTGAACCGTTTCGAGAACCGAGTGTTCGCGTGTCCCTCAAGCGGAGATGTCCAATGAAGGCACGGCGAAGCCGGATTGTTTGAATCTGGATAAAAGATCGGCAAAAAACTTATGCGTGAGGGACATCGCGAGACGGCTCACCGAACGGATTTGGGATTATTCTCGGAGCGTCGCGAGACAGGGAAAGACAGCTTTTCGGGGTGGTCGGCGGCTGAATGGATATTGGCGAAAGCTCGGAAACACAATTTCCGGTTATACTGAAACGAAAGCTTCCCCGGCTGACGAGGTCTGTGCAATCCTCTTTTCCCATGCGAACGACCGTCCCGATTCTTCTCCTTCTTCTTTTTTCAAGCGTGCTCGCCACGGCGAAGGACGCCTCTGCCTGCGGCTGCTGCAGTTCATTCAATGACTTCTCGGTCCAGCAGATGGAGATTCGCGATCTTCTCTGGGACAATTTCACTTTTACCGGCGAAGCGGGCGTGTATATTTACGGAGAGAAGGGCGGACCGGATTTCCCGGTGGGTGAAGGACAAATTACCGGGACTGTCGAAGAAAGCGCCGTCACCCTCACTGTCTGGTTATCCGGAAAATCCGTCGGCAAGATTCGACTCTTGCCGATCGGAAAAGTGGAGTACTCCCGGGTGGGAATGGATTTTATTCTCCCCGAGTCAGAGCTAAACCAATATCGCGAGCGAATGGAGCCGCCGATTTATCATCAGCAGAAGATTAAGGTCGCCATCACCGCCGACGATGTTCTCCAAAAAAAGTGGAAAGTCGCATTTCATCGCGAGGCTCTCCTCACGCTCCACGGATTGTCGAATAGCTGCTGGCCAGCCGAGTCCGCACGTTGGTCGCTCAACTACACGGTGCTTAAGGGAAAGGAATCAGAATCCGCCTTCGCTCGCGGTACTCTTGGAACCAAACCCCTGCCGGAATAAATCCCTTGTAACACCCGGCTCTGGTCAGTTCTGCTCTAGCGAGTATCTGGCGATGAGATAGTTCAGCGCTCCTGCTGCCGTGAGCCGTGTGCTCGCGTTGTATATCGCCAAGTTCGTGGTTAATGCCGGAAGCAGCGTCGAGCGGGAGACTGACGTGCCGTTCACACTGCAGACGAGCGTACCTGCGGTCGACCAATCCACCGTCAGTGTATAGACCGTGCTCGCTGCCACAGCGACCCCGGTGGTCGTGCAACTGTAGTTCACTCCATTTCCACTGCAGCAGACAAAATTGGTGTTATCTCCGACGCCCGTTGTGTCGTAGCCGATGGCGGCGAAAGAAACCGCGCTCGCCGTAGAAGCCGTGTTTACCTGAATTGCCGGCATGGTGGCGCTTGTCAGTCCGGCCCAGATCCGGCGGTTCGTAACGGCGGCTTCGGTTCGAACGATTGCGGTATATTTTGGTCCCCAGTTTCCTCGTGTCTGGACTGCCGAAAGCGCATGTCCCGCTTGCGAATTGATTGCAGCGGCAGAGGCGTAGTTCAGGTACATCAGATCCGTTTGCGGGCTGGCCGTCGCGGTTCCAACGGTGGTCGCGGCGTTCATGCCGACTCCAGTAAAGGCGGTCGATGTTGGTTGAAGAATGAGACCGTATCCGAGCCGGCGATTCAGCACCGGATTTGGAACTGCCACAGCGGAGGCCGTGCCCCACGCGGGAGCATTCCCGGCACCATTCGTTGTGAGAACTCTCCCGGCTGTCCCTGCAGCAAGGCGAATCCAGTTTGTCCCGTTAAAATACATCACGTCTCCGGACGCCTCTCCTGACAATGCGATATTGGTGCCGTCCACGGCATCTGTTTGTATCGTGGTTACTCCGGTGGAGTTTACCGTGACATCACCGGAGAGTGCGGTCGCGGTAGGAATGTTACTCCCGTCTCCGAGGAGCACTGATCCTGAGGTGAGTGAAGCAAGTTTACTGAATGCAATTCCTGCAGCAGCATTTATGTCCGCATCAAGGATGGTGCCATTCAGGATGCTCGTCGAAGTCACCGAACCCGTTCCAAGCATCGCGCTTGAAATAGTTCCTGTATCACCAGTAGTGATTAATGTTCCAGTTGTGTTCGGAATCGTCACCGTTGTATCCGCGGATGGGTCACCGCTGAAAGCGAGCCGGGTCTCATTTGTATCCACGCTTGCACCTTCATAAACCAGTTCGGTCCCGTTATTTGCGCCGTCCGTGAATGCATCCCCCGTGAGCGCATTTCCGACCGCTGAGATATCGCCTGTTTCGGTGCCCGAAGATGCGGCGGTGATCCGGCCATCTTGGTCGACCGTGATGTTCGACAAAGTGAATGCACCAGGAGTGACTGCGGTCGAAGCAAGCTCGGAGGAAGAAACTGCATCCGGACCGATTTCATTGCTCGTCAGCGTATCCGCAAGAAGATCAGCCGCGACGATGGTGCCGTTCAAGATTTTCCCGGTCGTTACGGAATCATTTGCGAGCATGGTGTTTGAGACCGTTCCCGTATCCCCGGTCGTAATCAAAGTTCCGGTGATGTTCGGGATTGTAACGAGCGAGTCAACAAGCGGGTCGCCGGTGAACGTGATTCTCGTTTCGTTTCCGTCAATCGTCGTTCCTTCGTAGACGAGTTCCGTGCCGTTATTCGTTCCATCGGTGAATGCGTCACCGGTCAACGCGTTACCCACCGATGAAATGTCACCGACTTCTGCATTCGATGTTGCAGAAACGAGTCGCCCATCTTGGTCAACCGTGAAGCTCCCGAAGGTATAGACTCCAGGGACGACGGTCGTCGAAGCGAGCTCAGAGGCCGTGATTGAGTCTGCCGCAATTTCGTTACTCGTCAACGTGTCAGTCGCTAAGTCGCCGGCGAGAATCGTGCCGTTTAGAATCTTCCCGGTTGTCACCGAATCGTTCGCGAGCATGGTGTTCGAAACGGTTCCGGTGTCTCCGGTTGTGATCAATGTTCCGGTAATGTTCGGAATAGTGACGAGGGAGTCGACAAGCGGGTCGCCGGTGAACGTGAGTCTCGTTTCGTTTCCGTCAATCGTCGGACCTTCAAAGACAAGTTCGGAGCCGTTATTAGTGCCATCGGTAAATGCATCGCCGGAGAGAGCGTCACCAACCGATGAGATGTCACCCACTTCGGCATTTGACGTTGCCGAGGTAAGTCGCCCATCCTGGTCGACCGTGAAGCTCCCAAGGGTATAGACGCCAGGGACAACGGTCGTCGAAGCGAGTTCTGAGGCGGTAATCGCATCAGCCGCTATCTCATTGCTCGTCAACGTATCGGTCGCGAGGTCGCCGCCGAGAATCGTGCCGTTCAGGATTTTTCCTGTCGTGACCGAATCGTTCGCAAGCATGGTGTTTGAAACCGTGCCCGTATCTCCGGTTGTAATGAGTGTTCCGGTAATGTTCGGGATTGTCACAAGTGAGTCGACGATTGGATCACCACTAAACACAAGGCGAGTTTCATTGGTGTCGACAGTCGTCCCTTCGTAGACAAATTCTGTTCCGTTGACGTTGTCATCGGTAAAGGCATCGCCCGAGAGCGCATCACCGACAGACGAGATGTCACCCACTTCGGCATTTGACGTTGCCGAGGTAAGTCGTCCATCCTGGTCGACCGTGAAGCTCCCAAGGGTATAGACGCCAGGGACAACGGTCGTCGAAGCGAGTTCTGAGGCCGTAATCGCATTCGCAGCGATTTCGTTGCTCGTCAATGTGTCTGTCGCGAGGTCTCCACCGAGAATCGTGCCGTTCAGAATCTTTCCTGTCGTCACAGAGTCGTTTGCAAGCATGGTGTTCGATACCGTGCCGGTGTCTCCGGTCGTGATCAGCGTTCCGGTGATGTTCGGTATGGTTACGAGCGAGTCGACGATCGGGTCACCGTTGAAAACCAAACGTGTTTCGCTCGTGTCGACCGTCGGACCTTCGTAGACAAGCTCGGTGCCGTTGTTCGTTCCGTCGGTGAAGGCATCACCGGTCAATGCGTCGCCGACCGATGAGATGTCTCCCACTTCGGCATTCGAAGTTGCCGAAAGCAGTCGTCCGTCTTGGTCTACCGTGAAACTACCAAAGGTATACACGCCGGGAACAACGGTCGTTGCGGCGAGTTCTGATGCCGTGATTGCATCAGCTGCGATCTCGTTACTCGTCAACGTGTCAGTCGCGAGGTCGCCAGCGAGAATCGTGCCGTTTAGAATCTTCCCGGTTGTCACCGAATCGTTCGCGAGCATGGTGTTCGAAACGGTCCCGGAATCTCCGGTTGTGATCAACGTCCCGGTGATGTTCGGGATCGTCACAAGCGAGTCAACAAGCGGGTCGCCGGTGAAGGCCAGCCTCGTCTCGTTTCCATCGATGGTCGTTCCTTCGTAGACGAGTTCGGTTCCGTTATTCGTTCCGTCCGTAAATGCATCGCCGGAGAGAGCGTCACCGACCGATGAGATGTCGCCCACTTCGGCATTCGAAGTCGCTGAGGTGAGTCGTCCATCTTGGTCAACCGTAAAGCTCCCAAATGTGTAGACGCCAGGGACGACAGTTGTCGCAGCTAGTTCTGAAGCCGTAATTGCATCAGCCGCGATCTCGTTGCTCGTCAAAGTGTCACTCGCCAAGTCGCCACCGAGAATCGTGCTGTTTAGAATTTTCCCGGTGGTCACCGAATCGTTTGCAAGCATGGTGTTTGATACCGTGCCGGTGTCTCCGGTCGTGATCAGTGTTCCGGTGATGTTCGGTATGGTTACGAGCGAGTCAACAAACGGGTCGCCGGTGAAGGCCAGCCTCGTCTCGTTTCCATCGATGGTCGTTCCTTCGTAGACGAGTTCGGTTCCGTTATTCGTTCCGTCCGTAAATGCATCGCCGGAGAGAGCGTCACCGACCGATGAGATGTCGCCCACTTCGGCATTCGAAGTCGCTGAGGTGAGTCGTCCATCTTGGTCAACCGTAAAGCTCCCAAATGTGTAGACGCCAGGGACGACAGTTGTCGCAGCTAGTTCTGAAGCCGTAATTGCATCAGCCGCGATCTCGTTGCTCGTCAAAGTGTCACTCGCCAAGTCGCCACCGAGAATCGTGCTGTTTAGAATTTTCCCGGTGGTCACCGAATCGTTTGCAAGCATGGTGTTTGATACCGTGCCGGTGTCTCCGGTCGTGATCAGTGTTCCGGTGATGTTCGGGATGGTTACAAGCGAGTCGACGATCGGGTCTCCGGTGAAGACCAGGCGTGTTTCATTCGTATCAATCGTCGAGCCTTCGAAGACAAGCTCGGTTCCGTTATTCATTCCGTCGGTGAATGCATCCCCGGTCAGCGCGTCGCCAACTGCCGAGATGTCACCCACTTCGGCATTCGACGTTGCCGAGGTGAGTCGTCCATCTTGGTCAACTGTGAAACTTCCAAATGTGTAGGCGCCGGGAACCACGGTTGTCGCAGCGAGCTCTGAAGACGTAATCGCATCGGCGGCTATTTCGTTGCTGGTCAATGTATCCGTCGCGAGGTCGCCACCGAGGATCGTACCATTTAGAATCTTTCCGGTCGTCACCGAATCGTTTGCCAGCATGGTGTTTGAAACGGTGCCGGTGTCGCTGGTGGTGATGAGCGTTCCGGTGATGTTTGGGATTGTCACGAGCGAGTCGACAAGCGGGTCACCCGTGAAGGCCAGGCGTGTTTCGTTTCCGTCGATCGTCGTTCCTTCGAAGACAAGTTCGGAGCCGTTACTCGTTCCGTCGGTGAATGCGTCACCGGACAGTGCGTCACCGACCGACGAAATGTCGCCCACTTCTGTACCGGAAGTGGCTGAGACGAGTCGTCCGTCTTGGTCGACCGTGAAGCTCCCCAACGTGTACAAACCAGGGACGACAGTGGTCGCCGCAAGCTCTGAGGCCGTAATTGCGTCTGCAGCGACTTCATTCGCGGTGAGCGTATCGTTTGCGAGGTCGCCACCGAGAATCGTTCCATTTAGAATTTTCCCGGTTGTCACCGAGTCATTCGCGAGCATCGTATTTGAGACAGTGCCTGTATCTCCCGTGGTGATCAGAGTTCCGGTAATGTTCGGGATCGTAACCAACGAATCAACAAGCGGGTCGCCCGTGAACGCCAGTCTTGTTTCGTTTCCGTCGATCGTCGTTCCTTCGAAGACAAGCTCAGAACCATTATTCGTTCCGTCGGTGAACGCGTCACCGGAGAGAGCATCGCCGACCGACGAAATGTCGCCCACTTCCGTACCGGAGGTTGCTGAAACAAGTCGTCCATCTTGGTCGACTATAAAACTTCCTAAAGTGTACACACCAGGGACAACAGTGGTCGCTGCAAGCTCTGAGGCTGTGATGGCGTCTGCGGCGATCTCATTCGCGGTGAGCGTATCGTTGGCAAGGTCGCCACCGAGGATCGTGCCGTTTAGGATCTTCCCGGTCGTCACCGAATCGTTTGCGAGCATCGTGTTCGACACCGTTCCGGTGTCTCCGGTGGTGATCAATGTTCCGGTGATATTGGGGATGGTAACCAGTGAATCGACGATCGGATCACCGGTAAAAACAAGCCGAGTCTCGTTTCCATCGACTGTCGTTCCTTCGTAGACGAATTCGGTGCCGTTCACGTTGTCATCGGTGAACGCATCACCCGTCAACGCGTCACCGACCGCTGAGATGTCGCCCGTTTCAGTGTTCGAAGTTGCCGAGAGAAGACGCCCGTCTTGATCGACCGTAAAGCTCCCCATGGTGTACAGACCGGGGACAACGGTTGTAGCGGCGAGTTCCGATGCGGTGATTGCGTCTGCCGCGATCTCATTACTGGTAAGCGTATCGGTCGCGAGATCTCCAGCTGCTATCGTGCCGTCTAAGATTTTGCCGGTCGTGACAGCGTCATTGGCAATCATGGTATTCAAGACCGTGCCAGTATCACCCGAGGTGATCAAAGTTCCGGTGATATTCGGAATCGTAACAAGAGAATCGACAATCGGATCTCCGGAGAAGACGAGCCTCGTTTCGTTTCCGTCGACCGTTGTCCCTTCGTAGACGAGTTCCGAGCCGTTTATGTTGTCGTCTGTAAAGGCATCGCCGGTAAGCGCGTTCCCGACCGCAGAGATATCTCCAAGTTCTGCACCGGAGCTTGCGGCGGTGAGTCGACCATCTTCATCGACCGTGAAACTGCCCAAGGTATAGGTGCCCGGAACGACACTCGTCGAAGCGAGCTCGGAGGCCCCTACGGCGTCGATCCCGATCTCATTATTCGTTATGGTATTTGTCGCGAGGTCACTTCCGACGATTGTTCCGTCTAGAATCTTTGAGCTCGTCACCGCGTCATTCGCGATCTTAATGTTCGTGATCGAACCATCCGCAATATTTGCGGTGTCAGCAGTGGTCGTGCTTTTCCAAACAGCCGCTCCAGGAGTGACATCGAGTGCGACGTATTCCTCGTCGAGCAGAATATCGACCCAGCGCGAACCCACCTGATATCCGAGGCTCGAATCATCGCCGATGGTCGGACCGGCAGCCGCCGCAAGGTTGTTGAGGACAAACGCTGCGACATCGGTTCCAATCTGAAGTCCGAGGTTGACTCGTGCGCCCGCTGCGGTGCCTGCACCGGTTCCCCCCTTCGTGATCGGAAGAATCCCTTGGGTTTCTGCCGTATCAAGGTCGACCGCATTTGTCGTCGAGCCGGTCCCGACAAAAATGGCCGATGACCCGAAATTGAAAAACGAAGAACCGTCATTTGAGAACTCCCACTGACTTGTCGTGGTGTTATATCGGAGTGCTGGATCGAGAGGATTCGCTGTGTCGACTAATATTTGCTTGGAGCCGGTGTTTGTTCCGTCGCCGATGGTGAATGAGTTTCCATTATTCGAGAACGCGGCAAGCTGAGAGCTCTGAATCGAACCCGGCGGAATGCCTCCGCCTCCCAGGAGATAGTCGCTTGCCGGACGCCCACCCAGTCGATCGGCGTTGATTGCCCGCGCGACGGTGTTCACAGGAAGGAAATAAAGCTGCGGGCGGTTTCGTGGTCGCCGCACGGGGACGAGCCAGACCACAGCGAGGCGCTCTTCTTGTCCGTCGAAGATATTCGCCGGAAGCGGCAGCGTTCCGTTTCCCCCGAGGCCGAGTCTAAGTATTCCGGCGTTGGTCCTTGATTGAAAGGCGGTGAGCGGTTCCGAGCTTGCGGCAGAGCTTCCGTCGTTGCTCCAGAGTGTGTTCCCGAAAACGTCGACGATGATGACGCGGACGAATACAGCTTCACTGGATGAGATTCCGCGTCTAACCGGAAATTCGAGATGGTAAATCGGTGCAGTCTGCGCTTGCGCATACGCCGGAAATAAATTCTCGACGATAGAGAAGAGGAACGCTGCGCAAAAAATGTAAAAACCTAATCGAGTTCTCATGAGGGACTCCGTGTTCCCGGTTCATTGCGGCCGCATTAATCGCGTACATCCACCACCCCCGTTAAATCGCTGAATTGCTTGAGTAACTTGAACGAATTCGCGGTTTCCGCAGCAAACTGCTGCGGCTCTTACCGGGAAGACGCATACGGTGCGTTAAAATTACGGAACACCCCGACTCGAGGTGGGATTTTGAGGGGTTTCAGGACACCTGATCAGAGCTCCCCTGAGCGGAAGGGGCGGCCGGAAGGAAGGCGCGGACAGTTTTGGAGCAAGGATCTCCGCCGTCACAAAAGGTTGTAGCGAAATGCAGCAACCCTTTCTTTGAACTGAATCAACCGGAATATCGAGCGCTGGAGACTTCTTCGAAAATAGCTGCCGCTTCTTCCATCTCTTCTTCGTTATACCCGGCTTCTTCGAGCATGCCGGGACTGCTGATATCGAAGTAGTCGCGCAACTCGAGCGGCGACATCTCGAGTGCGTCTCCTCCGGTGAGGTAAACCTGAATCGCCAGCTTGATTTTCGAAGCATCACCACGTGCGCTCCGGAGCATCTCCGTCGCTTGAGAGATCAGCTTGTCGCGGAGTCGGTTGTATTCTTCTTCGGTGGGGTCGATTTCGTTATTCATGGTGACTGCTTCACGGTTGGTGTTGAGTCTCCAGGGTAACCTGCGCTTCCGGAGTCGGCAATGGACCGAAACTGATGCGGGTCTGCTCTTTAGAATGCTTAGGAGACGTTATGAAAACGAAAACTTCTCTTCGTTCTTACAGCAATAACGAACTGATGGGACATTCCGACATCTATTATCGAATGTTCACCTTCCCTTCGTTCTTTCCCAATTCAATGAGAGGCAGGTTTGTTGAGTGGACGTTTAGGACGAGACTGTAGGACTAGACTGTCGGACTAGACTTTTTGATTTCCCCAAGTGCATCACACTCTGGAGAATTCATGGCCTTCTACAACGGCCCGCGGGCCAGACAGAGCGGATTGCAGGTCGAGATTCGCGACAACCTCGCGTTCCAGCAGCTGCTGCAGACGCTCGCCGCGATCGTCCCGGACTTCGCGGCGAAAGTCGGAGCGGTGGAGATGACGACCGAGTGGCTGGACCTCATCGAGGATCTTCGCCGAGCCTCGCACGCGACGGCGAGACGAGTCCAGCGGGTTCACTCGTACGACAGCGCGAACCGCACGTTCCGCTACCACTTCGTGACGGGCAGCTTGGTCCCGCTTGAGATGTGGGAGCGGCTCTGGAGCTTGGCCGACATCTTCAAGTGGGGCTGGCGGACGCTGTACTGGTCGTTCAATCGGCGCGTCGAGATCGGGACCTTCACGGGAACCGATCGCCTAGAAGCGCTCCGGGCACTGGTCCTGGAAGGGCTTCACGGCTGCAGGACCTACGGTGTCGAGGGGGTGCCCATGTGACAGACTCCGGTCGGTGCGCGAGATGCAGGTTCTTCAAGAAAGGAGCCACCGGCGAACCTGCATCTCGCCATTTTTTCTCCGCTGAGTTCTTCGCTATGCTTCGGCACGAGGTGACTGTATGCCGAAGTATTCATTCGTCGGAGGCCTAGTAGCCGTCGGCTTTGATTCAAGCGGAGAATACCTGCTTACTATTTCACATTCCGGGCTCGGAGTGTTCGATACAAAAACTTGGGAGCAACTCGCTCGCGACTCAAGGCTTGCCTATCCCAAATCAGGAGTCGGCATCGGGATCGGCCCGATCGACGGAGAACGAATACAAGTCACCGAACTCGATTCCAAAACCGAATACCTTGTGCTTAAATCTCCGGACAGAAAAACTACTCTGTCCTATGAAGAGGGGGCAATTCGGATCGAGCGAGTCAATATAACCGACTAGGGAGATTCAACCATGAACACAGCACTTTTCCTCACGTCAGCGGTTCTCGCCGCAATTCTCACCTATATTTCTCTCTTCGAAAAAGTGCGACAAGGCGTCGAAGATCGGAAACCCGGAGCCCGAACGGTCTACGGATGGATTGCGGTAGCCGCAATCTTACTTCTGGGTGTCTTCGGAGTGATCAAAGATTACCAGCAATCGATCAAAGAGGCTCAAGCTGTTGAGCTTCAGAAAAAATCCGAAGAACAGGCCGTGGCAGCTCGTGCTGAAAGCGAGCGGCAGGCGAAGCTCGCGGAGGATCAAGAATACGCCACTGCCCGAAAGAACATTCATTGGGTAATCATTGACGACGGCGGTGCTCGAGGACGATATAACGACGAGATTAGGAAAGGGCGGAGCCCCTGGGAAGCGGCGAGGATCGCGCAAAATCACAATGAAAGCGCGAAGAAGACCATCGAAGACTACGGTTCTGTGCGTACGAATAGATATATTCGTGAACTCGTAGGAAACGGGTAGGTCCACGCGGACCTAATTATCTGGCCGTAGTCGATCGCCTCTCCATGAACCAGAGGAACACTCCCGGAACAAGCATCGGCAGAACTTGGTAGAGGAATTGCCGCTGAAAGCCGCCCCAAGGAAAAACGCCGTACGCGTCCCACGGCTTCCGCGCCCATAAAAAGAATATCAATGCGAGCCACGCAATATATGGAAGCGTGCAGACGATTATTCCCAGCTTCGACTTTTTGTTTATCGGGAAGCCTACAACGATCAGCGAAGGAACCAGGGAGTAGATTAGACCGTTCATGATTGCAAACGAAGGAATCTGCGAAAGAATGAAAGTCGGATGGGTGTAGAGACCAGGAGCCCTGAGCGCCCACGCTATCGCGAGACTTAGGCCACCGAGCAGTGTCGCAAAAACTGCAAGGATGCATGATTTGACGAACTTGTTCTTCATCGCGCTATCTCTACGACTGATTCTTACAGAATAGAAGACTTTGAAAATCAATCAGCCGCGAGAGGAGCATCACGGCCCTCCCCCCGCGCGGAGTTCCGCAGGACGCACGCTGCTTTCGTCCTTTCAGGATCTCGCTTCGGCCGAGGATGTTTGAGCACGGGGGGAGGGCCGGGATGAGCTCGCAGCGGCAGAGGGTGCGTCTCTGCGCAGGCTGAGGAAGAATCGATTCCGCCTTCAGCGACGAAGAGGACACGAATCTAACTTCACGCTCGGAGAGCTTCGAGCGATCACCGTCTACCGTCGGCTCATCGAGCTGAAAGTGCCAAGAGAGCAATTGGGCATCATCTCTTACGGTGAAGAACTTCCGATGAATCCTGCGTCCACCAACACCGCCCGAAGTGAGAACCGGCGGGTGAGCTCGTGGGGAAGGTAGTCGCGGCGGAATTTCGAGAAAATGAGCTGAACTTGCGGAGATCTCGGCAGTTTTCCGTCGTATGAGTTCCGGCATAACCCAGTCGCGAAAGAACACTGTATTCTCGATGAATGAACTCAACACTTAAACGCAGTCTTGTAGGAATCACGTTCGCGATCGCGGGCGGTCTTCTGCTTCGATCGCATATTCGTACCAAGCGTCGAATTGAACTCGATGGAAGAGTTATCGTTCTCACCGGCGCATCGAGCGGGCATGGCCTCATTCTGGCCAAGCAAGCAGCGAGGGAGCATGCGAAAATCGTCATCGCTGCACGATCGAGCGATGATCTTGAGGCCGTAAAGAAAGAGCTTGTCGAGCTTGGTGCTGGTGTTGTTCTCGCTATTCCCACGGATATTCGCGAGCTGAGTCAGGTTCAGCATCTCGTCGAACGTACACTCAGTGAGTTCGGGAAGATCGATATTCTCATCAACAACGCGGGCATCATGACCGTTGGGCCGGTCGAATCGATGACCGTTGACGATTTCCAGGATCATCTGGCCACAAATTTCCTCGGTGCGATGTACGCGACACTCGAAGTGATCCCCCACATGAAAAGTCGAAACTTCGGGAGAATTGTGAACATCGTCTCTGTCGGTGGGAAACGTGCTGTTCCGCATATGCTCCCTTACACGGCGAGCAAGTTCGCCCTTGCTGGATTCACTCAAGGACTTCAGGCGGAACTTGCAAAGGACGGGATCTTTGTCACTGGAGTCTATCCGAAACCGATGCGAACAGGTGGTCACACGCACGTGCTCGTCCGAGGAAATAAAACAAAAGAGTACGGAATGTTCGGTCTTCTCGCGAACACTCCACTGGTCTCCTCTTCGCCTCATTCAGTCGCACGAGCCGTGCTCGAAGCGGTAAAAAATGGAGACCCGGAACTCGTCATCGGCTGGTCGACCAAGTGCTTTCTCGCTGCACAATCTCTGCTTCCCACACTGTTTGCCGAAGCGACGGCACTCGGCACAAGACTTCTCCCGGAAGATCCCGGAGACGGCTCCGCGTCACGCGGTGAGGATTTGAAAGGTGTGGTTCCGAGAGCCTTGAACGCCCTTGTCCCGACAGAGACACGGCCCCAGCCCGATTCCGGTTTTTAAAAGAGCTGGTAAACTACGTCCGGAAGGGAAGTCGAAGGCAAAAAGGTGCCCGGGATACGCTGTGGAACGAGATACTCTGGGGAAGCCGTAGTTGCCTGACTTGATTGACTCCGGAAGTCACATTCGCGTCGGAAATGGCAGAGATTCCCAGAGCATCTCAAATGTCATGCGATTTGAATGCACCACGTGGGGATTGTCTATCTCCATCGCCATAATCGGCTCGACCAATTGAACGACGATGACTCGCATCGGAATGATAATGATACAGGTGTTCACGGTCCGGTCTTTCGGAAGGAGCTTCACGATCCCCTCGGTGAATCTCTCTGCCTGCCGATAGGTGCGGGCGTGAGCTGTGTCCTGAAGAATCAGTCGAAATCGAAGATCGATTTGAGTTCTTCGCTCGGTAAAGAGTTCGAAAAAGTTGGGATCGAGCCCGAAGAGTTTCTCTTGATTCGAAATCGCGTAGTAGAAATCTCCTTTCTTCAACTCGCTGAGAAATCGTTCGTAGACCATCCGAATGCCGGATAGGCCATGATAATGGCGAATGAAGCTTTCCGACTCGCGAGTCTGATGAAATTGCGCCGAGAGTTTGGGAAGCAGTTTCCGGAAATCTTTCCGCCGGCTCTCCAACACCGACTCGAGCTGTTCAGGATTCTCCGCGGCAAAGAGCCGCTTTCGCCCGGTGCTTTGAATGTTCACGAGACCTTTTTCCGTGAGACTCGAGACGGTCGAGTACACGGTGCTCCGCTTTATCCCGGTGTGCCGGGAGAGGCGGAGAATGGTCTCCGGTCCGAGCTCGAGGAGCGTGAGATAGACCCGTGCCTCGGTCGGAAGCAGGCCCAAATCGGTCAAAACCGTGAGTTCATCACGCGCCATGGAAAAATGTCTCCCTTTTAACCGACATCTTAGTCTCGTATTTCCCGTATGTTATGACGTTCCCAAAAAATTTCTGTCGACACGTTTGACACATTATATAAGTCCACATAATCCGTCACAAAACTGACGAAACTGGAGATGAACACCATGAGAACGGTCAACGCAGCTCGACTTCTTGGCGACCTCAAAGCCCTCGCTGAAATCGGCAAAACCTCGGACGGGGGTGTTTCGCGGGTCGCCTTTTCCGTCGAAGACGAACTCGGCCGCAATTGGTTCCGGAAGCGGGCTGAGGAATGCGGGCTCGTCTACTCGTGCGACGGAGCAGGCAATCAGTCGGCTACTCTCTTCAGTAATCCCCCGTCACCGAAGCGCGTGGTCTTCGGCTCGCACCTTGATTCCGTTCCGAACGGAGGCCGATATGATGGTGCGCTCGGAACGCTCGCGGCACTCGAAGCGCTCCGATGTCTCAAGGAGTCCGGCTACACACCTCCAGTCTCCCTCGAGGTGATGAACTTCACGAGCGAAGAAAATGTTATCCTCCTCATGATGGGAAGCCGTGCCGTAGCCGGTCTCCTTCGCGAGGAAGATCTCGGAAGAGCAAAAATGGATCCGGTGCTTTTCGACCAGCGGCTGAGCGCACTCGGTATCGATAGAAAGTCGATTCTCGCTGCAAGACGAAACGATATCGCCGCCTGGCTCGAACTCCACATCGAACAGGCGACCGTGCTCGAAAAATCCGGCATCGACATCGGCGTCGTAACCGCAATCGTCGGTATCAGAAACTTCCGCCTGACATTCACCGGAGAAGCAGCCCACGCGGGAACGAAGCCTCTCGCGGAACGAAAGGACGCACTCTGGGGCGCGGCGCAGTTCATTCTGCGGGCAAAGGATCTCATTCTGGGTAAGTTCTCTCCAGGAACCATCAACTTCGGGCAGCTGAAAGTCGAGCCGGGAGCCTCGAACATTGTTCCCGCTCTGGTGACCCTCGATATGGAGTTTCGAAACGGATCCCCTGACGTGCTGAAGCAAATGGAGCAAGAACTCTTCGCCCTCTTCGAAGAAACCGGCTCGGAGTTCAGTCTCAAAACCAGCCACCAACCGGTCCCCTCAACGGAGCCGTGCGAGATGAGTGAAACCGTAGTGCGTGCGATTGAAAAAGCTGCGGACGCGTGCGGCCTCACCCACACACGACTTCTCAGCTTCGCCGGACACGACACGCAGTCAATGTCGCGGATCGCACCGTCGGCGATGTTCTTCGTTCCGTCAGTAAACGGGGTAAGTCATTCGCCGGAAGAATTTACAGCGGATCAGGATTGTGTGAATGGGGCGAATGTTTTGCTGAACGCGATTCCGGCGCTGGCGGAGGAATTGGCCGCATAGGTAAAACGCTTTCCACGAAGCACGAACATCTCTCCGTTCACACGGATTGCGATTGCACGGGATGTTCGCAACCCAAGAAAGGTACTCGTCCGGAAAGTAAGAAGAGACAAATTACAGACAATTCGCTGATCAGCCCCTCAGCGCAAAGCAAGATGACGGATATTCATCGGTTCAGAGCTCCGACCCGAGTCGCCTGTCGACGTTTCATGCTACAGTGACGGTTGGTATTTTCGAACTTTTCCTTTTCTATTTGGCGGTAAGGGGTATGTTTTGATGGCCTTCGATTGCTCGCGAGTTTTGCTTCGTTGAGCATTCGGACAAACGGTTAACTCCAGGGGTAAGGGCGTGCCGATTCACCAAAAGCCGGGATTCGCCCGGGACTTGTGTGCGTTGGAAACGCGTGCGTTGCAAGACCGCATCGCACTGCTGAGAACGATCGCGGCGGGTGAGCCGCTGATGGAAGACGTCGTCGATTTCGTCGCGGCAGCGGAGACCTACGCGTTCGGCTCGGTCGCCGTGTACAGTGCCGCTTCCCGGTGGTACCTGCAAGCCGACCGCGTCTACGACCCGACGAAGCTCGCGCACGCGCTGCAGGTGCCGGCAGTTCCGGTGAATGGCCCGCTGTGCCGCACGGTCGGCGAGGCGTTCATTCTCAGGACTCTCGCCAACAACGACACGGAGTGGGTATCGATCGGGGGAACTGCGATTCTGCCGCTCGCTGGGAAGGTCGCACGGATCGTCATCGAGGGCGGGCTGCTATACCAGCCGGTGCGGGGTGCGGTGATCCTCTTCCACGAAGGGGCGCACCTCCTGTTCCGAAGCCCGCTCGGCGCGCGAGTCCGGCCGATCCCGAAGAGTGAAGAGGCGTTCGCGCTCAACCTCGAACGGATGCTGCTCAGCCGCGCGGATGCCGTGCTCGGGTCCGACTACCGGGACGCGATCCAGCGGGAGCGGGTTCAAATCATGGACTTGCTCGCCCATCTTCCCTAAGAGCAAGCAACGACAAGCGTGCGGATGAAGAAACCTTTTCCGGCGGCTCAGACGAAAGGTAAACCCCGAGCCGCCGCTCACTTCTCTCGCAGCAGACGATTAGAGACGAACCAAGGAAACGGCTTTGTCCGTTTCCTTGGTTCTAAGAACATTTGAGATCCCCTCGTCAGGTCGGCGAGGGTTCGTAGAGAAACTACTGTCCGAGCGTGCACTCGGCGAGATAGCGAGGACCTTGCGGCGTGATGTAGATGGCGCCGACACTCGACGTTTCCGAGCGAATCGAGCGATCGCTTCGGAAGTATCCCGTGGCGTTCAGCGTCGCCGCTCCCGAACCGATCTCGACGAAGGCGTTCGAAGCGTTCTGGCTCCCATGTTCTCCAAAGATCATCGCCCGCAAGAACACACCGTTTGGAATCCTGAGATAGGTCTGTCCAGCAAAATCCGATGTACCCCCGGCTGTCGAGGTCAACGTCAGCTCAAACGTTTTCGTCAGGAGAACCGTCGGCTCGTTATTCGAGTTGACTTGCGGAGCAGGCATCCACATCAGTCGGCAGGTTGCCTTCGGGGCCGCGACCTGTGCGAATGCAGCGCTTGGGATCAGAATGGCAAAAGCGAGCAAGCTAAGAACCTTCGTGAAACGATTCATATGGATACACCTCATTAGCGAATTGGTTACAGGCGCTTTATGCCGAAAGGTTCCTGAGAATTTCCTGCGTTCGTCTCAACAGTTTACGGCCCGACTGTGTATGAGACCGAATGTGTCGCTTTGTGATCGAATGTGAACGTTTCCGAGGGAGATTTTTTTGAGGAGAGGAGGAATTCCGGCGTTCCCCTCACGCGCAGTTCCGTAGGACGCTCGTCGCTTGCGTGCTTTTTGGAAGGGTGAGATGCGACGGGAGAGAGAGAAGGCGAACCTTCCGAAGCCAACCTCTCTCCCGCCGACGAAAACTCATCCGCCGTCTACCGCACGCTCAGGTAAGCTTTGATTGCCAGCCGCTTCCGGTCGAGTGGAATGACCAGTAATGACCGGACGAAGGACCGCCGTCCTTCCCGTCAAAGTCGTTGATCGCCACCGCCAGCACATCCGTCCACTTCCCAACTCTGACGTTAAACGTGGCGAAGAACGTGCCAACCTTTGCGCTGATCAGGGCAGTGCCGAGGCCGGAATGCATTTCGTTAATCGCCGGCGAGCGGTCGCCGAAGAGCAGATTGTGTTTGTCGCCTCTTACGAGCAGCGCCGTGTGAATTTCTTCTGCTGTGGCATTTACCACCGCGGCGTATTCGCTCAGAAGACGACCGGAATCCCTCGCGAGACCGAACTCGACCTTCGGAGGAACGATACAACCCATTTGAATCATGAGGCGCACCGTCGCGCCTTCGAATTTGCCGGTTCGCCTTGTTCGGGTGTGACACAGCTCCAGTTCCACCCTCTCGTCGCCGACGGGGTAGAAGAACAGGTGTCTCGAAACTTCGTCCATCGCGCCCTCTGGGAGGAAGAAAGAACTGAAAACCTCGACACTTCTCTCATCCGCAGTCCAAAGATCGGCGAGGCAGATCGAGAACCACGGTTAATGAATCGCTAAACTCGGAATTTGCTGAAGAGAGATCTGACGAACGGTCGAACCCGCAGAGACTGAAGAATGCCTCCGTCCAAAAAAATAATCAGCGGTTGCGATGCCTTTTGATTGAACAGTTCGAATACAGTTCGCTAAATTATTCGGCACAACTCAGGATTGTGGGTCGTGGTCGGAGATTGAGCTCAAAGATTCCAAGGCGCAAAGTCACAAAGGATTGAGAAGTCGTGCTGCTCTCGCGGCGGGATTGCCGTTGCGTGGGCCTTTGAAGGGGCAAGACAAACAGAAGCAAATACTCGTAATCCGCAGCTTTTGCCCCTTCGCGTCTTAACGATCGGGAGGTTGCGAACTGTCGAGGTCGGATTCACCTCAGCGGAACTCGAAGATAGGCTCGCAGCCGAAGGCCTCGTACATCCGAACCGCCTGCTTTATGAGCTCCGGCTCGCCGCAACCCGGGCTGTCCGGCTTAACCGGAGAGAAAACGATACAGGTCTTCGGCGCCTGCTCGGGGTGTGAGCAACTAAAGGCGCAAGCAAGCTCTCGAATTGCGGCACCCTCTTCGGAAGTCTGAATTTCCATGCTCACCAAACACTCGGAAGGAGATTGCTCGATGGGGAGAGCGTCGCCGCCACGGACCGGTGCGGAATTCACACGGCCCGAATTCGTTTGAGCGGTAGAAGGTGTTTGCGAGAGCAGACAACTTGCTAGCACAAAGGCAACACCAAAGAGCGCCCAACCCCTGCCTCGTCCGGCGCGAGCAGTTCGGTAATCACGATCACATTTTTGTTTAACAGCTTTCATCTTATTCCCAGTCAATGTCGGCGAGTCACCTGAAGAACAATGAGCTTTAGGCGGCTTTGCGATGACTCGCATAAACATTATGACATGCGTTTCACTACAACTGCTTCCGAGAGCAGCACGGTTAGGCTGAAATCATCCAACACAGATGGGGGTTAGGTGGAATCGAGCGGTTTGCGAAGGTTCTAGGATCACATGCGGCCTGAGCGGAGGCCATCCTTTTGAGTGAGGCTATGATCGCTTGCGTCGATCTATTCTGTGGCCTCGGCGGACTAACGCACGGCCTTACGCTTGGCGGCGTCAACGTGGTTGCCGGCATAGATCTTGATTCGCACTGCGAATACCCCTATGAGCAGAACAATTCTGCGCGGTTTATATCTGCAGACGTTCGTGATCTCTCTGGCGACTGCATTAAGAGTCTATGGAGTAACGGACAAATTCGATTGCTTGCTGGCTGTACACCTTGTCAGTCATTTTCGACTTATAGCCGTAAGGGTCGTCAAACTCGCAAAGATACCCGGTGGGAGCTTGTTACAGAATTTGGACGACTAGTCGAAGAATCAGGACCAGATCTCATAACTATGGAGAACGTTCCACAACTGATCGATCATAGGGTCTTCAAAAGTTTTATTTCGGCGCTAAAAGAATACCACGTGTGGTACGACGTCATTCAATGCGAAAAATTTGGTGTTCCCCAGACGAGGAAACGACTAGTCCTATTAGCATCGAAGTTTGGACCATTGAAAATCGAATATGCGAGTTCGAAATTCAAAGGACGAGTGACCGTGCGAGATGCGATCAAACATCTTCCAAAATTGGCTGCGGGAGAATCGCATTCTAAGGACCGGCTGCATACCGCTTGCCGACTAAGCGCCATAAATCTGCGACGGATTAAAGCATCTCGCCCCGGTGGCAGCTGGCGAGATTGGCCCACGCCACTTGTTGCTAAGTGCCATCGCAAACGAACGGGAGATACTTACCCGAGCGTTTACGGAAGAATGGAATGGAACCAGCCTGCGCCCACCATCACCACACAGTGTTTTGGCTACGGTAATGGCCGATTTGGGCACCCTGAGCAGCATCGAGCAATAACTTTAAGGGAGGCCGCGATACTTCAGACCTTCCCCAAAGATTACCGATTCGTTCAAGAGAGTGAATCGGTACGGTTCAATGTTATTAGGCGCTTAATCGGAAATGCCGTGCCGGTCCGCCTTGGAGAAGTTATTGCCGAATCGCTTAACCACCATGTCGCAAAGCGGACTAGGCCGACCGAACGCTAATTCAAATGGTGGTGTAGCCGCGAGAGGAGCATCACGGCCCTCCCCCCGCGCGCAGTTCCGCAGGACGCATGCTGCTCGCGTCCTTTCAGGATCTCGCTTCGGCCGAGGATGTTTGAGCACGGGGGGAGGGTCGGGATGAGCTCGCAGCGGCGGGGGGTGTGTCTCTGCGTGGGCTCCTGAAGGGGCGAGACTAAAAGTAGAATCGACGATCAGACTTCCGCGGGCCCTGCCCCCCTTCGCTCCTGCCGGAGCTTCGGGGGGTCGAAAAGTTCGCCGTTCCAGGCGAACTTTTCGAAATGGACCCCATGCAGCCGGGAGAGCTGCATGGGGTCTTCTTCCATTATCGAACCGGCAGAGATTGGGCCATGTCGATTGGAGCCAACGCTCCGCCGGGTTTTATTCTGAGGAGCTCTGAGTAGATCGCGCCGGAGACACTCGGAACGACTTCGATTCCGCCGTAGGAGTCGATCGGAACGTTCATGCCGAGGTTCACACGGAGCTCGAAGTCACCGCCTCTATGCGGAGCAAGCGGAACATCAACCGTGCCAATCACTGTTCCATCGACGCGGTAGACGATGACCGTCGCGATGACCGGAACGTTCGTCACGTTGTGCAACTTCAGATAGTTAAAGGTGCCCAAGAACGTGTTGTACGGTCCTGTCAGATTGCCTGCGAAGATCGGCCGTGCGGCGATTCCGTAGGCAGCGGTGATGTTTCCGAGCGGTCCGGCGAAGTACAGCTGATTCTTCGCGGTGATCCTCTTTCCACCGAGCGAACGAATCTTGGCGATACCGGATTCCGTGCCGCGGAGAATTGCGGAGACATAGATGTGATCCTGTCTGCGCGGAGTCATCATTCGCGTTTCGGCAAGAAGCAGGGTTCCGTCATTTGCCCAGAACTCGAGCTCTACCGCAGTCGTCGAATCTTCGAGGTTCGAAAGGACGAGCCAATCGAATCCGCCGCCACCCGAGGAGATGTTTACGTATTGCGTGTAGTTCGCGCCGCCTCTCATGGTTACCCCAGAGGCGAAGCTGAACGTGTTCGCAAATACCGCGAAGGCATCGTCCGCGTTGTAGTTATGGACCTGCGCAAGATACGGCGAAGTCGGATCATGCGGGATGAGCTCGATGCTTCCGGACTTGAGTTTACCCGGAATCACGTGACCACCTTGCGTATCATATCGATTCTTCGGTCCGACAACGACTTCCGCAGCGTCTACGACCGCACCACTCGTATCACGGAGGATGACGTCGTAGTTCTTGAACGCGGTCGGATCCAAGTTCACGATCTGAACCCAATGCGGGCTCTCATCGTCGAGCTTCGCTGGATTCGGATCAGGCTGCATGGTGTTGAACTCGGCGTAGACCGGTCCGACCTGAACACTTTCGAACGACTTCGAGATCGAGAACTCTTCGTTCTGACCGCTTGGATCGAATCGATAATGCGCCGCATATCCTTCCGCGCACTCGGGCTCGAGGTAGTTGACCCGGATGTAGCCGTATATGTCGGCGCCGTAGCCTTCGAGGGCGTTTGCGACAACGTCATACTCGGCGTGTGCGAGGAGAGGAACACTTTGAGTTGCATGCTCGACACCGAAGAGATCGAACAGCGTGACTTCGACTCCGATGGTGTGGTCGCACTTGTTCATAGCGCCTGCGATGTTTTGCTGACGGTAGAATCCGTTCCAGACGAAGTAAACAGGGTTCGTCAGGATCTGCTCAGCATTCACGATGATGATGCTTCCGCAAGAGCCGTTCGAGACCGTTACTTCCGGCTGTCCGAGGATCGTTCCGCCCTGTTGGATAGCATTGAAGTTATAAGTTCCGTTTACGACACTCGGAATATTCGCGAGACCGTTCCCGTCGGTAACCGCCGTGTAGAGGCCGCCGTTTGTCACGGTCACACCCGAGAGACGTTCACCGGAAGGCAACTGAACTTGGAATCCGAGGGTGCAATTCGGATCGATATAGTCGTCGATTCCGTCATTGTCCGTGTCGTTTCCGTATTCATCAACATCCGGAGCGCCGTCGCCATCGGAATCCGTGTCATACGCGTTCGGGATACCGTCGCCGTCGGTGTCGATCGTTCCTTCCTCGAGGGTCGGAATACCGTCGCCATCGTCGTCCGTATCTCTCCAATCACGGATACCGTCGTTGTCGAGATCCGGAAGCGGTGAGCTCGAACCGGTCGCGTTGAAACCAACCCCTGGAGGATTCAGGAGGTCGAAATTGTCAAACGCGTTATCGAGGCCATCTGAATCGGAGTCCGTGCCGGTTGGAATGATATTCGCCACACCGTTGTGGTTGACATCGTTTCCTTCGATCGCATCGGCGATTCCGTCGTCATCGCTGTCCAAGTCCAGATAATCCGGGAGCGTCGTTCCGTCGGTATTGGCCGGCACGATCGCCGTTCCACCCGTCGTTCCGTCGTAGGCGTTGTCAAGTCCGTCGCCATCACTGTCCAGTCCTGACGGAGCGATGTATCCCGGAGTCGTTTGGGCCTCGGTATTGTCGGTGATTCCGTCGGCATCGGAGTCGATGTCGAGGAAATTCGGCCGCGCGTCGCTGTCGCTGTTCGGGTTCGGGAGCGCTGTGCCGCCTTCATCCGCATCAACCACCGACAAGAGTCCATCGCCGTCGGCATCGGTCGAGCCGTCGAGACGTCCATCGCCGTTCGCATCGATTCCACCAGCTTCGACGACATCAACAATGCCGTCATTGTCGGAATCGATATCGAGGTAGTTCGGCACGAGGTCACCATCGGCATCGGCAGTCGTCTCGTATGAGTCGAGGAGGCCGTCGTTGTCCGAATCCACGTCGAGGTGGTTCGTTACACCGTCACCGTCCGTATCCGCGCACGGAACTTGGCCGAGGCACTCCGCTTCGTTTCCAATCCCGTCGTTATCGGAGTCCAGATCGAGGTAATCCGGAGTTCCATCGCCATCACCATCGTCGTCAGCCCAGTTGAGGTTGGTGTTTACATCCTCATCCACCGTGAGAATGGTATCCGCATCGTCGTCGGTGTCTCTCCAATCGCGAGCGAGGTCGCTGTCGCGGTCTTGGAGCGGCACGTTCGAACTTACCGGATTTGTCCAGGTCTGCGCGAGGCCGGCCAGAACAACCGTATCGAAAACATCGTCGAGTCCGTCAGCATCCGTGTCCGAGCCGAGCGGAATGACATCCGCGAGCCCGTCTGCGTTTGCGTCCTGACCTTCTACGAGATCGATTACTCCGTCATTATCCGAGTCGGTATCGAGCATATCGACGGCATCAGCCCCGTCGGTGTTCACCGGAACGAGCGGAGTTCCCATGTTGTCGGGATCATACGCGTCGTTCAAGCCGTCGCCGTCAGTGTCCACGGCGAGCGGAGCGATATACGTAGCCGTCGTCTGCGCCTCCACGTTATCCGTAATACCATCGTTATCGGAGTCGATATCGAGGTAATCCGGATACGTATCGGTGTCAGTATCGGGCACCAAGAGCGGCGTTCCACCGTTGTCGGTGTCGACGATGTCGGCAAGGCCGTCCAGATCCGTATCGGTCGCAGCATCAACGCGGCCGTCACCGTTCGCGTCCACTCCGCCGGCTTCGAGGATATCGACGACGCCGTCGTTATCCGAATCGATGTCGGCAAAGTTCGAGATACCGTCGAGATCGGAATCGGTGCCGGTTTCCGTCAGATCCGGAATGCCGTCATTATCCGAGTCGAGATCGAGGCGGTTCGGGATACCATCGCCATCCGGATCGCCGTTCAGCTCGAAGTCGTCGTCGATGCCGTCGTTATCCGAATCCGTGTCGAGGTAATCCGGAGTTCCGTCTCCATCAGTGTCGACCGTTCCTTCGACTGAATCCGGCGTACCGTCTCCATCAGAATCGAGATCACGATAGTTCGGATCGCCGTCCAGGTCATCGTCGTCCGTGCCTTCGGTACTATCCAGGATCGTGTCGTCATCCGCGTCCGTGTCACGATAGTCCGGGAGACCCGTTCCATCCGTGTTGACCGGCGTGATGATCGGATCGCCACCCGCGGTCGGATCATAGGCGTCGTCGTAGCCGTTCAAGTTAACGTCGAATCCGCTCGGCAAGATGAACCCGGTTCCGTGCTCCTGACCTTCAATATTATCGGAGATGGAATCATCGTCCGAATCGGTATCCAGATAGTCAGCGTCGCCCGTGCCGTCCGTGTTCGGGAGAGTAAGCGAGGCTCCGCCGTCGTCGGTGTCTACGATATCGCTGAATCCGTCACCGTCCGTATCGGTGAAGGCACCGTCCAACACTCCGTTGCCGTCGGCATCAACCCCAAGGGCTTCAAGGATATCCGGCAAACCGTCGTTGTCGCTGTCGAGGTCGAGACGGTTCCTCAAGGTGTCATTATCCGCATCGCCATCGGCAAGCGCCGTGCCACCTTGTGCAGCGTCGTATTCATCCGACCAGCCGTCGTTGTTTGCATCGACGTAGTTGTCGGTATTTCCATCGCCGTCTGCATCCGCGCCTCCGGCTTCGACGATATCGGCAATACCGTCGTTGTCGGAATCCGCGTCACGGAAGTCTTCATTCGCGTCGTTGTCGGTGAACACTCCGGTTTCGACTGAATCGAGGAGTCCGTCGTTATCGGAATCCAAGTCGTTGTAGTCCGGATGTCCGTCACCGTCGCTGTCCCCCGCGAGTTCGACTTTATCCGCGATCGTATCGTTATCACTGTCGAGGTCGAGGTAGTTCGGGATGGTGTCACCGTCGAAATCAACCAAGAGTTCCACTGAATCGAGGATGGTGTCTCCGTCCGAATCGGTGTCTCGATAGTTCGGGATCGTGTCCCCGTCTGAGTCGACCGTCCCTTCGACGCTGTCCAGGATCGTGTCGTCATCCGAGTCGGTGTCGCGATAATCCGGGAGACCCGTGAGGTCCGTGTTTACGACCTCAATCGGCGTGCCTTGGTCCGGATCATATTCGTCATCGAGACCGTCCGAATCCGTGTCGGTGCCGAGCGGCGGACGGAAATCGATATCGTGCGGCTGAGCTTCGACATTATCCGAGATAGTGTCGTCGTCAGAATCCGTATCGATGTAATCCGGTCCGTCGGTGCCGTCGGTATTAAACAGCGGCAGGTTCGCTCCACCGTTCGTGGTGTCGAATACGTCGCTAAACCCGTCGGCATCCGTATCGGTGAACGTTCCATCCACGCGACCGTCGCTGTCCGCATCCGTTCCACCGGCCTCATAGAGATCGGTCAGCCCGTCATTGTCGGAGTCGATATCAAGACGGTCTCTAAAAAGATCGCCGTCGAAGTCGCCATCCGCAAGCGGAGTGCCGCCGTTCGTCGGATCGAAGAGATCCGCCCAACCGTCGCCGTCGGTGTCGGTCTCGTCGTCCGCAACTCCGTCGCCGTTAACATCCACTCCACCGGCTTCGACGATGTCGGCGATGCCGTCATTGTCCGAATCGCGGTCGTGGTAGTTGAGCACCCCGTCTCCGTCGGTGTCCGCGGCCGTCTCGTCCAGGTCGAGAATGCCGTCGTTATCCGAGTCGTAGTCGATGTAGTCAGGCGTTCCGTCTCCGTCGAAGTCACCGGTCTCCTCGAAGTCATCCGGAATACCGTCGTTATCCGAATCGGTATCGAGGTAGTTCGGGAACCCGTCTCCGTCGGAGTCGATGTTGCCTTCGATCTGATCCAGAATATTATCGCCATCTGAGTCAAGGTCGCGATAGTTCGGGATCGTGTCGCCGTCCGGATCTCCAGTGAGCTCGATGCTGTCGAGAATACTGTCGTTATCAGAGTCAGTGTCACGGTAGTCGAACGCTCCGATCGAGTCGGTGTTGACGAGGACGATCGGCGATCCACCGTTGTGGATGTCGTATTCGTCATCAAGACCGTCAGTATCGGTGTCGAGTCCGAGCGGCGGACGGAAGTCACTTGCATGCGGCTGACCTTCGACGTTATCCGGAATGGTGTCGCCATCCGAATCGGTGTCAACATAGTCCGCGCCGTCCGTTCCGTCGCTGTTCGGCGGAACGAGGGTGACACCGCCATCATTCGTGTCATATCGTCCGGCGTAGCCGTCGCCGTCACCGTCGTCAAACGGTGCGTCAACGAGGCCGTCGCCGTTTGAGTCTACTCCACCCGCTTCGATGAGATCGACGATGCCGTCTCCGTCAGCGTCGATATCGATGCGGTTCCGGAGGAGGTCGCCGTCTAAGTCGCCATCAGGCAAGAGAGTTCCGCCGTTTGACGAGTCGAAGAGATTGACGAGTCCGTCGTGGTCGGTGTCGGTCGCATTATCGACGAGACCGTCGCCGTTTGCATCGACTCCACCTGCTTCGACGATATCCGGGATGCCGTCGTTATCCGAATCGAGGTCGAAGAAGTTCGGAATACCGTCTCCGTCGAAATCGACGTTTTGCTCCGCCGAGTCGAGGACGCCGTCGTTGTCTGAGTCGATATCGCGGAAGTTTGCGATACCGTCAGCATCGCGATCGGCCAGACCTTCGACCGCATCGAGGATGCCGTCTTCGTCGGAATCGAGATCAAGGTAATCCGGCTGACCGAGACCATCCGTGTTCGTCAGGCCTTCGATGATATCCGGAATGGTGTCGCCATCGGAGTCAGGATCCCGGTAGTTCGGAATGGTATCCGTGTCGTCATCGGACGTCAGCTCCACGCTGTCCGGGATGAGGTCATTATCCGAATCAGTGTCGTGGTAATCAGCCGCGCCGACGTTATCGGTGTTTACCGGAACGATCGGGAGACCGCCTTCGTCCGGATCGTATGCCGAATCGAGACCGTCGCTGTCGAAGTCGGTTCCCGCAGGCGGGATATATCCGATATCATGCGGCTGACCTTCGACATTATCCGGAATCGTGTCGTCATCCGAATCGGTGTCCAAGTAGTCCGGACCTGCCGTGAAATCCGAGTTCGGGACCAGCAAGCGAATTCCGCCGTCGTTCGTATCATAGAGCCCGGAGTATCCGTCGCCGTCGGCGTCAGCCGTCGCGAAGATTCCATCGACAACTCCGTCTCCGTCCGCGTCGACTCCGCCGGCTTCGATAAGATCGACGATGCCGTCGTTATCCGAATCGAGGTCGAGCCGGTTTTGGAACCCGTCTCCATCGAAGTCCGGATCAGGCAACAATCCGCCACCGTTGTTCGAGTCGAAGATATCGAGCAATCCGTCTTGATCGGTGTCCGTCGTGGAATCCGGTAAGCCGTCACCGTTTACATCGACTCCACCCGCCTCGATAACGTCCGGAATACCGTCGTTATCTGAATCGAGATCGAGGTTGTTCGGACGTCCGTCGCCGTCGGTGTCTATTCCAGTTTCGACCAAATCAAGCACACCGTCATTATCCGAATCAGGATCTTGAGAGTTTACGACCCCGTCTCCGTCCATATCGGCGAAGTTCTCCGATCCGTCCGGAATACCGTCTCCATCGGAATCGAGATCGAGGTAGTTCGGGATGGTATCGCCGTCGATATCGCCCGTGCCTTCGATCACATCCGGAATAAAGTCACCGTCCGAATCAGGATCGCGGTAGTTCGGAATGGTATCGAGATCCGGATCTCCGGTGAGTTCGACCGAGTCCGGAATCTGATCGTTATCGGAATCGATGTCACGGTAGTCTGGGAAGCCCACGTTGTCCGTGTTCACGGGAACGATCGGGAGTCCGCCCTGATCAGTGTCGTAGGCGTCATCCAAACCGTCGAGATCGAGGTCGTTTCCATCAGGCAGAATATATCCGAGCCCGTGCGGCTGACCTTCGACGTTATCTGGAATGGTGTCGCTGTCCGAATCGAGATCGAGATAATCAGGTCTCAGATCGGCATTGCTATCCCAGAGCGGGAGCGCAGCTCCGCCGTCATCGGTATCGTAGATTCCGGCAAGGCCGTCGGCGTCGGAATCTCCGAACGCTCCATCGACGCGGCCATTCCCGTTCGCATCCACTCCGCCTGCCTCGATGAGGTCAACGATTCCATCATTGTCCGAATCGATGTCGAGGCGGTTCCGGACAGAATCTCCGTCGAAATCAGCATCAGGCAGCGGCAATCCGCCGGCATTGAGGTCATAGCTATCGACAAGACCGTCTCCGTCAACGTCAAGGATGATGTCGACCATTCCGTCACCGTTAACATCGATGCCGCCCGCTTCAACGGTATCCGGGATACCGTCGTTGTCGGAATCGAGATCGAGGAAGTTTCTGTGGCCGTCGCCATCGGTGTCAGCGGTGGTCTCGAAGACGTCGAGGAGCCCGTCATTATCCGCATCGATATCGAGGTAGTTCGGCTTTCCGTCTCCGTCGAAGTCTCCTGCGCCTTCGACGAAATCGAAGATGCCGTCGCCGTCCGAATCGCTATCGAGATAATTCGGAATATTATCGCCGTCCGGATCGCCGGTTCCCTCAACTGAATCAGGGAATCCGTCTCCGTCAGAGTCGGGGTCGCGGTAGTTTGGAATACCGTCGAGGTCCACGTCTCCCGTTAACTCCACGGAGTCCGGAATCGTGTCGTTATCAGCGTCGGGATCACGATAGTCAGGGAAGCCAACGCCGTCAGTGTTTACCGGAACAATCGGTGTTCCGCCTTGATCAGGATCGTACGCATCATCCAATCCGTCGAAATCCAAGTCGAATCCGAGCGGGAAGATGAAGCCGAGGTCTGTCTGAGCTTCGAACATATCCCAGATGGTGTCGCCATCGGAGTCAACCGAGAGGTAGTCGGGGCCGACGTTGTTGTCAGTGTTCGGGAGCGGCAGAGCCTGACCACCGTCGTTCGTGTCGTAGATGCCGGCGAGTCCGTCATGGTCGGAGTCACTGAACGCTCCATCGACGCGGCCGTTTCCGTTCGCATCGACTCCCCCTGCTTCGATGAGGTCGACGATGCCGTCGCCATCTGAATCGAGATCGAGGCGGTTTCCGATAAAATCTCCATCTACGTCGATGTCGACGAGCGGGATTCCACCAAAGGCCGGGTCAAAGACATCGACAAGCCCGTTCCCGTTTGCGTCGTCGACAAAGTCAGCATGTCCGTCGCCGTTCGCATCGACACCGCCCGACTCAACGATATCCGGTATGCCGTCATTGTCCGAATCGACATCGATGAAGTTCGCAAGCCCGTCGCCGTCGGCATCACCGTAGCCGTCGACGTTGTCGAGTATTCCGTCGTTATCGGAATCGCGGTCGCGGTAGTTCGGAACTCCGTCACCGTCGTTGTCGAAGAGGTACTCGCCTCCATCCGGATTCCCGTCGTTATCGGAATCGTCATCGAGATAATCCGGGATCAGATCCCCGTCCGAGTCGACCGTGCCTTCGATAATATCCGGGATGCCGTCACCGTCCGAATCGGGGTCACGGTAGTTCGGCACTCCGTCGAGGTCCGGATCGCCCGTGAGCTCGACTGCGTCCAGAATGTTGTCGTTGTCTGAATCCGTGTCACGGTAATCGGGGAAGCCGACGTTATCGGTATTTACCGGGACGATCGGAAGCCCACCGTTATCTGTGTCATACGCATCATCGAGTCCGTCTCCGTCGGTGTCGGTCCCATCCGGAGCGATGTATCCCGGCGCATCAGGCTGACCTTCGACGTTATCGAGAAGAGTATCTCCGTCGGAATCAACATCGAGGTAATCGGCAAAGGTCAATCCATCCGAATTCGGAACAAGAAGCGGAGTTCCGCCGTCATTTGTGTCGTAGATTCCTGCATATCCGTCCCCGTCTGCGTCGCCTGTCGTGTCGACCAGGCCGTCGCCGTTTACGTCAACACCACCTGCCTCGATGAGATCGACGATGCCGTCGTTATCGGAGTCTATGTCGATGCGGTTCGGATGCGAGTCGCCGTCGAAGTTGAGGTTTCCAAGCGGCGAGTTTCCGAATGTCGGATCAAAGAGGTCGAGCAGACCATCGGCATCGAGATCTACGATGGTATCCGGTCGGCCGTCGCCGTCAATATCGAGCCCGCCCGATTCGACCGTATCCGGGATGCCGTCGTTGTCGGAGTCGAGGTCGAGATAATTCGGATGTCCGTCCAAGTCGGAATCAACGGATCCTTCGACCGAGTCGAGCACGCCGTCATTATCCGAGTCGACATCCTGGAAGTTTCTTCTTCCGTCACCGTCGAAGTCGCCGAGACCTTCCAGTCCGTCAAGAATGGTGTCGTTGTCGGAATCGGTGTCCAGATAATCCGGGTTCACGTCTCCGTCGGTGTTTCCGCTGCCTTCAATGAGGTCGGGAACGCCGTCTCCATCGGAGTCGGTATCACGATAGTTCGGGATCGTGTCGGCATCCGGGTCTCCCGTCAGTTCTACGGAATCCAGAATGAGATCGTTATCAGAATCGAGATCCCGATAATCCGGGACACCCACGCTGTCCGTATTGATCGGAACGATCGGCGTTCCCCCTTGATCGGTGTCATAGCGATCATCAAGCCCGTCTCCGTCGGTATCGACGCCGAGCGGCGGGAGAGTTCCGGTGTTCGGACGTCCTTCGACGTTATCCGTGATTGTATCGTTGTCCGAATCTGTATCGAGGTAATCCGGTCCGGTGAGGCCGTCGGTGTTCGGGATCTGAAGCGCTGCGCCGCCTTCGTTCGTGTCGAAGATTGACGAGAAACCGTCTCCATCCGTATCCGTAAACGTGCCGTCTACTCGGCCGTTTCCGTCGGTATCAACTCCACCGGCTTCAACGAGGTCGACGATGCCGTCGTTATCCGAATCGATGTCTATCCTATTCGGCCTGGTGTCTCCATCGGTGTCGACGTTTCCGAGCGGTGCGCCGCCGTTTGACGGGTCGAAGAGATTCAGGATTCCGTCATTGTCGGAATCGAGAGTCGAGTCGGGACGTCCGTCTCCGTTCGCGTCAACTCCACCCGATTCGACCACATCAGGAATACCGTCGTTATCGGAGTCGAGGTCCAGGTAGTTCGGCCTTCCGTCGAGATCCGAGTCGATATTGCCTTCGACCGAGTCGAGGACGCCGTCGTTATCGGAATCCGGATCATACGCGTTGACCACTCCGTCTCCGTCAGAGTCGATGAAGCCTTCGACGCTATCCGGAATACTGTCGCCGTCCGAATCGGTATCAAGATAATTCGGGAACGCATCACCGTCCGGATTGCCTGTGCCCTCGATTGCATCGGGGATCGTGTCGCCGTCCGAGTCGACGTCACGGTAGTTCGGCTGACCATCGCTGTCGGGATCTCCCGTCAGCTCCACGGAATCCGGAATAAGGTCGTTATCGGAATCGGTGTCACGATAATCCGGGAGACCCGTGAGGTCGGTGTTCACCGGAACTATCGGGAGCCCGCCCTGATCGGTGTCGTAGCGGTTATCGAGACCGTCTCCATCCGTATCCGTTCCAAGCGGCGCGAAGAATCCCGGAGGATTCGGCTGACCTTCAACGTTATCCGAAATGGTGTCGTTGTCAGAATCCGTGTCCAGATAATCAGGACCCGTCAGACCATCCGTGTTCGGGAGCAGGAGACGTGTGCCGCCGTCGTTCGTGTCGTAGAGAGACGAGAAGCCGTCGTTATCGGTGTCGATGAAGACCCCGTCGACCCGGCCGTTTCCGTCGGTATCGATGCCGCCGCCTTCAATGAGATCAACAATACCATCTCCATCGGAGTCTATGTCGAGCCGGTTCGGCCGCGTGTCACCGTCGGTATCGATGTTTCCGAGCGATGTGCCGCCGTTTGAGGGATCGAAGATATTGAGGAGTCCGTCTCCATCGGTATCAGTGAGGTTATCGCCCCTTCCATCACCGTCTGTATCGACGCCGCCGGATTCAATGATGTCCGGAATGCCGTCGTTATCCGAGTCACGGTCAAGGCGGTTCGGACGTCCGTCTCCGTCGGTATCGGTGTTTCCTTCGATAGAATCCGGCACCCCGTCGTTATCGGAATCGAGGTCAGCCGAGTCCGGGACGCCGTCTCCGTCGCTGTCAGTCGACCCCTCGCTGCCGTCAGGAATGCCGTCTCCGTCTGAATCCGTATCGAGGTAATTCGGGATCGTGTCTCCGTCCGGATCTGCGGTCCCTTCGGTGAGATCAGGTAACCCGTCTCCATCGGAGTCGGTATCACGGTAGTTCGGGATCGTGTCGGCATCCGGATCTCCGGTCAATTCCACAGAATCCGGGATGAGGTCGTTATCGGAGTCGGGGTCGCGGTAGTCTGGAACGGTTTGTCCATCCGTGTTTATCGGAACGATCGGAGTTCCACCGTTATTCAAATCATACCGGTTGTCGAGTCCATCGCCATCGGTGTCCGTCCCGAGCGGCGGGAGGGTTCCGGTATTCGGGCGTCCTTCGACGTTATCGGAGATGCTGTCGTTATCGGAATCCGTGTCGAGGTAATCTGCTCCGAGAACGCCGTCAGTATTCGGACGAGTCAGCGGAGTGCCTCCGTCGTTCGAATCGTAGAGGCTTGAGAATCCGTCGTTATCTCCGTCAGTGAAGACGCCGTCGACTCGTCCGTCACCGTTTGCATCCGTGCCGCCGGCTTCGATAATGTCGACGATTCCGTCGTTATCCGAATCGATGTCGAGACGGTTCGGGACCGAGCCGTCGAAATCTAAGTCGGTCAGCGGAGTGCCTCCGTTTGAAACATCGAACGGATTGAGAATTCCATCACCGTCTGTATCAGCGGTCGTATCCGGGCGTCCGTCGCCGTTTGCGTCAGTGCCTCCGGCTTCAACCGTATCCGGGATACCGTCGTTATCCGAGTCGAGGTCGAGACGGTTCGGTCGTCCGTCGCCGTCGGTATCAATATTCAGCTCGATATTATCGAAGATTCCGTCGTTGTCGGAATCCAGATCCAGATAATCTGACACGAAGTCCCCGTCGGAATCGACGAGTCCTTCGACGCTGTCCAGAATGGAGTCTCCATCCGAATCGGTATCGAGGTAATTCGGGAAGCCGTCACCGTCCGGATTTCCGAGGAGCTCGACGGCATCCGGCAGCGTATCGCCGTCGGAATCGAGATCTCGGTAATTTGGACGCAAGTCTCCGTCTGGATCACCCGTGAGCTCTACGGAATCGAGAATCGTGTCGTTATCCGAATCCGTGTCCCGGTAATCTGGGAGACCCGACAGGTCGGTATTGACCGGAACAATCGGGAGGCCGCCTTGATCTGTGTCGTAACGGTTATCAATTCCGTCACCATCGATATCGAGGTTAAGCGGCGCGAAGAACCCGGGAGGGCTCGACTGACCTTCGACGTTATCCGAGATGGTGTCGTCGTCGGAGTCTGTGTCCGCGTAGTCAGCTCCACCTGTTCCGTCCGTGTTCGGCGGAACAAGCGGCGTGCCGCCGTCATTGGAGTCGTATACTCCGGAGTATCCGTCGCTGTCCGCATCGGTAAAGGCGCCGTCTACGACACCGTTTCCGTCCGCATCCACTCCACCGGCTTCACGGAGATCGGTGATGCCGTCCCCGTCTGAATCCCGGTCGAGATAGTTCGCGTTTCCGACTCCATCGGTATTCGGAAGCGTAAGCGGTGTTCCACCGTTGTTCGGATCGAAGAGATTGCTCCATCCGTCGCCGTCGGTGTCGGTTATCGTATCGGCAACACCGTCACCGTTTGCGTCGGCTCCACCGCCCTCGATGATATCCGGAATTCCGTCGTTGTCGGAGTCATGATCGCGATAGTTCCGCCGGAGGTCTCCGTCGAAATCTGTGTTGCCTTCGTTGAGATCAAGAATTCCGTCGTTATCGGAATCGATGTCGCGCCAGTCAGGCTGTCCGTCTCCATCAAAATCACCGAGCGGACCACCGGCATTCTGAATTTCCGTCCAGTCGGAGATTCCGTCTCCATCATCATCGAGGTCGCGGTAGTTCGGAATGCCGTCGCCGTCAAAGTCTGCGCCTCCGGCATATTCCGTCGAATCCGGAACACCGTTATCGTCGGAATCAGTGTCGAGGTAGTCTCGTACGCCGTCCGAATCAGAATCTGTTCCACAACCCGGAGCAATTTCGATCGAATTCAGAATGCCGTCTCCGTCCGTGTCGAGCGCGAACGAGATCGAAGCCGCATTCACGTTCAAGAGGGTGTCGGGATCGGCACTTCCGCTATCGTAGCTGAAGATGTCGACGCTGTTTACGATTCCAGCGACGCAACCCGGTCCATCGATGACTCCACCCGGATGTCCCGGACCCACGATCGAGTCAGGAACGTTCGTGCCTGTTACGGTCACTTCATAGACGACGACGAATTGCTGGCCATGAACGATCTGCCGGTTTCCACTGTTATCGAACACCGTTACGTGAACCTGATTGAGCACCTGCGAAAACGAAAAGCCCGGAACGCCCGTCACATCGATGCCGTTGTTCGTGGCGCTCACGAGCGTGGCTGAGCCGACTCCCGGCGGAAGCGTATCGACGATGTCGCCGATGTTGTATGCCGGACTCGTTCCGTCGTTTGCCGCGGTAACTTGGAAGCGTATGACGGTTCCCACCGTTGCCGGTGGAGTCGTCGGGCTCGATTTCGTGAGCGTGATATGCGGATCACCGAGCTGGAACGTCGTGGTTCCGGTATTCGATCCTCCGGACCAGCTTGCTTCCGCTCGGTTTGTGTAGGTTCCAAATACTTTGTTCGGCTGCTGCCGGACACGGTAATCGACCGAGAAAGTCTCCGCGACCGCGTTATTGGTGTTGAGATTAAAAATGGTGCCGAAGCGGACTTCATACCGAGTGGCACTTATCTGCGACTGATTCGCAGGAAGACTCGGATCCAACGTGAAGCAAACATCCGTCTGCCCGGTGAAGTTGAAGAGCGCGGGGTTCCCGTTCGAGCAGGCATTCTGGATCGTCGCCGGGAAAGTGATGTCGGCCGGCGCGAGATTCTTCAAGAAATCAGAACTCGGGTTTCCGGTTCCAGTGTCGAGCTCGGCGAGAATGAAGCTGTTTGCCTGACCCTCCGGCACCGTGGCCGAGAAGCGAAAGGTGACGGCTTCGTTCGCGCGGAGCAGCGGATCAGCGGTGATTGGATCACTCGAGGTTCCAAGTTGATAAACCTTTGCGGCCGTAGCCCCACGAACGGTAGTGGTAGCCGTGTCATTCAAGGACTGGAAGGTGGGGCCTCCGGCAACTGAAGCGAAGTCCACGAAAGCCGTATTGATGATCGACGAGTTCCAGGCGACGTTGTTTGCAACCTGAACGCGGTAGACGACGTTACACTGGGATCCGGCAGGCATAATGCCGCCCGAAACGCGGAACATATTTCCCACGGAAGTTTCGGTAAAGCTCAGCGTGTTGCAATTCGTAATGCCCAGCCCATTGTTCACCACCGGAACGAAGCCGCCACCAGGTGCCACCAAACCCGCCGGAAGAGTATCCGTCAGACGAACATCGTAAGCGTCATGACTCCCGGTATTCTGCAAAAACACGACAAATGTGACCTCGTCACCGGCGTCGACGTTGATAAACGAATCTCCGGAGACAGAGCCGTTACTAGACACTAGGCTGTTCGGAGCTTTGGCTATTGTGAGCCGCGGCTGTTGGGTCCGGAGTGTCGCAATCGCCGCCGCGGTCGTCGACGCCGCGCTACCGTTACTCGTCGCGTGATCCACGGCAAGGAGGTTTACGAGCTGAAGATCATCCGCCATCGGCTGGGAGGTCGCGCGAATCGTGAAGAGAATTTCGATGATCTCTTGTTGAGAGGATGCCCCGTTCTCGACGAGGTTCGCGAAATCCCAGAAAAGAGAGTTTGTTCCGGCGTTCGTTACTACTCCCGCAACGGCGGGAGTGATGGTGCTTGCCGAGGTGTAGCGCCATTCTCCGGCGGCGGGCGCCGTATCGCCTTGAGCTATTTGAGTGAATCCATTTGCGACACCGTTTGCGTCCGAGTCCACTGCGTTAAAAAGAGGCGTGGGGAGAAAATCTCGAACGTGGAGCTCTTCGAGATCGCCGGTTGGGATCACGAGGCGGATTCGGTAGGTCAAATCATCAGGAGGTCCGATTCGGAGAGGCGACGAGAGAACGCCACCATTTTCGAAGGCTGCCGTTTTCGTAACAACTTGAAGTGCTTGAACGGTGACATCCGCTGCGACGTTGTTCAGCGTCTCGCGGTTTAACGTAGAGAGAACGCGGAAGTCGATGTTTGCGAAGTTCGCAATAACGTCGCCTCCGTCGATGACAACCGTGTCACCCATCGGGACGGTCACGTAATTTTCGTCGATGATGGTTTGATAACTGAACTCGACGCGAGTCGAGACTCCGGCGGAAAGGGCGTCCGCGCCGGTAAGGATTCCGTCTTGGTTATAGACGAGCGGATCGAGAAGCGCGTCGGTGAGGTTAAACTCGATGTGCGTATTTCCGTTTCCGTCTTTCGGAGAAACGATGAGATGTCCGCCGAACACCCCCTGGTTGGTGCGGGTCGGATTCAGAGACTGATCAAATACGCCTTCCACGACTCGCGCTGAGAACGAGTCGGGAACGTACGTTTGCCCGTCCTGAATGAAGTCATCGATTTGCAGATCGTCAAAGGAGAAATAATCCGAAACATAGGAGACCACGGTCCAGGTGAGTCGGTCGCCAGGAGAGGTTCCTGTGGGAGCATTGTCTTGAACACTAACGGATTTAGTCGAAGTGAGGGACCGGTGGTTCACCGTCACACTGGCGACGGACGGGGTCTGCGGGTTTCCGAGATACGAGTAGTTCATCGTCGCGGTGTTCGTCGATGAAGATCCGTCTCCCGTGAGTGGTGGGATGAGCGGAGCAAGAGGATTGTTGTCGTTAAAGCGCTGGACGTACCCGCGGAATTGCACTCGGATGTCTTGCGCTGAGACCGTTCCGGTGACGTTCGAGAAGGTTGCCGTCAGCGAAGCGCCACCGTTTGGATCATGAGTGTAGGCGCAAGTCGTCGGCGCAGGAGTGATCAAAAATGTCGGAGAGCCGGTGCAGTTTGCTGCTGGAGGATCGAGAACCACAACCGAATCCGGAATCGGGTCGGTCAATGTGACGGCGGTGATCGACGCGCCGTTTGCGATGTTCGAGATTATCTCAAAATTTCTGATGAACGTCGGTCCCGTGGCATCGCCCGGGTTTCCGGTTGTGGTCTTTGTGAGGTTGAGCAGTGCCGGAGTTTGGATGAAGCTGTTCTGAGGAGATTGGCAGATGGTATCATTCGGCCCACCGCAAGGGCCCCGCACCCCCGTGGCTGAGCTACCAAGTGCGAAAATACCGCGCGCGTTTACGGTCATCGGAGTGCCGACCGCAGCAGAAGTTGTCATCGTTGCGGGAACGGTGAGCGTCACCGCCGGCTGACCGACGGCGAGTGTTCCGACCGGCAGCGTGAAGAAGAGAATTGTTTCGTTTGCACCACGCGCGATGATTTCGTTGGTCACCGGGTTCGTGCAGTTCCCAGCGGCGCTTGGAAAGCCGCCGCACGCAGAGACGACGACGGGTGCGCTGGGAGGGAGCGTGTAGGCGATCGCACTTTGACAAGCGCCGTTGCACTGCAGACCCGCAGGGAGCCGCAGTTCGAAGATTGGATAGTAGCCCGTCTCACCCAAAGTGACGCTCGCGTTACTCATGGCGACGTTGAGAGTTGCAGTCTCTCCAAGAAGTGGTGACGCGTTTCCGCTCACTGTCACCTGCGGAACCGGCGCAGCCTCAGCAGACGCGACGCCGAATACAAACAGCGCGCATAGGAGAGGGAGGAGTCTGTTCACGCAGACTGGTGTTTCGATCTTCATAAATGCTTTTCTTTTTTTCTTCGCATTTCTCAATTCGACTGGGGGAACAGGCAGAGTTCGGACAGCTGGATTTCGATGGTAGAAATCGGCGAAGTACTTCGAAGAATTGAAAAAATTTTTGTGAAAGGTTCTTGAGGACCGGAAGAGTAATCCGAGAGCAGAGGAAAAATACGAAAAAATCAGAGGGAAATGCCTGAACAGCTCGACTGCTCGTGCATGGAAGTCGATTAAACGCGTGCTGAGTCACACCTGAGGAGAATCACAGGTCGAATTGATGATAAAATTTTTGCGAACTACGGTCGAGCGAGCGTCGAGGAATTCACGCCGGTACTTCTCGTAAATATGGTCGCTGTCAGGGCGTAGTCAAATGGGTAATCCCTGAGCCCCCAAATCCCGCTGGTCTCAACTTATAATCCCTCATTCGATCCCGCCGGACAATTCGCGCCATATAACGGCGAGACCACGCCAAGCTGAGCTTGGATTTCCGGAGTAACAAACGGCCGTCCGCGATTGTCGTAATACGCCCTACACGGACCGCCGCGAAACGAAGAACAGAACCAGAACTTCCAATTCCCGGATTGCGGCTCCACCACAAACCAACGATCGCGCTGAACATCGGGGAGATACATGATGTTGACTCCAGCCGAGCTTCGGTGCTCTCGATCATCATGTCTTTCGACCTGACCTGCCCAAACGCATCCCCGTCACCGATACCAAAGGCCGCCAGAACACCTGCACCAAGGGCAATACGGAGCGTGAACGAATTTCGAATCATAAGCCTGTCCAAAAAATTATGAACTTCTTCCGATATCGTTCTCGCTCTTTCGAAAAAGGCAATATCTTCTCGCTTTTTTGAGACTTCCCACCGGTTCGTCATGCCGGAGAACCTCGTATATGTACTGAAAACTCGCGCCGGAGAGAGCGATTTCGTTATTTCTCCCGGCGTGTTAGAGCCCTCTGCATGGCAACTTCATTTATTGACACCTCAGAACTGAAACAGCGCATCGGACGCCTCCGCCTCCGACTCGAAGCGCTGGGGGGTTATCTTTGACCTCCCAGCAAAAGAGGCGCGCCTCCAAGAATTAGAAGTCGAAACGTCCCGCCCAGAGTTCTGGAATAATCCCGAGAACGCGCAGAAAGCCTCCAAAGAACAGGCCGACCTTCGCGGACAAGTGCAGAAAATTTCCAAGCTCCTCCAAGCCGCGGGTGACCTCGACGTGCTGCTCGAGCTTGCGGCGGAAGGCGACGCCGATCTCGCGAAGGATCTCGAGAAGGAGATCTCCGTCGTCGAGCGCTCAATTCGAGACTTCGAACTCGAGCGTATGCTTTCCGGGCCGCATGACAGCTATAATGCCATCATCGAAATCAACGCCGGCGCAGGCGGAACCGAGGCCCAAGACTGGGGCGACATGCTCCTTCGCATGTATCTTCGCTGGGCTGAGAAACGCGGGTTCCGAACCGAGATAGCTGACATCCACCCCGGAGAAGAAGCGGGAATCAAAAGTGCGACCGTGTTTATCGAGGGGGGAAGCGCTTTTGGTTTTCTCCGCTCGGAACGGGGAGTCCACCGGCTCGTGAGAATTTCGCCTTTTGACTCAAATGCGAGGCGGCACACGTCATTTGCTTCGGTACAAGTCATGCCCGACATCGATCAAAGCATCGAGGTCGAAGTGCGAGATGAGGATCTTCGAGTCGATACGTATCGTGCCGGTGGCGCGGGGGGTCAGCACATCAACAAAACAGACTCCGCGGTCCGCCTCACTCACCTCCCGACCGGGCTCGTTGTCGCGTGCCAGAACGAGCGCTCGCAGCATAAGAATAAAGCAACCGCGATGAAGCTCTTGAAGGCCAAGCTTTATGAGCTCGAAGTCAAGAAGAAACAGGATGAGCTCGACCAAATCGCCGGAGAGCGCCGGAAGATCGATTTCGGTAGTCAAATTCGCTCATATGTTATGCAGCCTTACCAGCTGGTGAAAGATCTGCGAACGGATTTTGAATCCGGTAACGTCCAAGCAGTAATGGACGGAGATCTCGATCCGTTCATCGAGGCGTATCTGATGTCCGATGATGTGAACGAGGGTTAAAGAGGAAGAGATATGAGCACAGTAAAAGTAACGGTTCTTGGTGCGGCTCAGACGGTCACTGGATCGAAGTACTTGGTCGAGACTTCGCAGGCAAAAGTTCTCGTCGACTGCGGCCTGTTTCAGGGAAAAAAAGAGCTGCGGGTGAGAAACTGGGAAATGCCCACCTTTCAGGTGCCTGAGATAACTGCGATCGTTCTCACGCATGCGCATATCGATCACATCGGATATCTCCCCCGCCTAATCAAGTTCGGGTACAACGGACCGATCTACTGCACTCCAGCCACAGCGCAGTTCGTGAATCTTTTGCTGATGGACTCCGCCTTTCTTCAGGAAGAAGAAGCTCGGCACGCAAACAAACACGCCACGTCGCGTCACAAACCGGCGCTCCCGCTTTATACGCAAGAGGACGCGAAAGCCACGCTGCAGCTAATTCGCCCGATTGCCCGGAACAAAGTTACGGAAATCGCTCCAGGCTGCAAAGTGTTCTTCACCTGCGCCGGACATATTCTCGGCGCAACTTCGCTTTCACTCGAAGCTGATGGGAAGCGGATCACGTTTTCTGGAGATATCGGCCGTTACGACGCTCCGATACTCCCCGATCCGCAGCCCCACGATATCGGCGAGCTCCTCTTCTGCGAATCGACGTATGGCGACCGGGTTCATGACACTGAACACACCGAGCAACGCCTCACGGCTGTTGTTCAGGACGTCGTCACTCGCGGCGGCCCGCTCATTATTCCCGCGTTCGCCTTGGGCCGCACACAGACGCTGCTCTACTATTTTGCGAAGCTCGAAAGGGAAGGAAAAATTCCGAGCCTCCCGTTGTATGTCGACAGTCCGATGGCGATCGACTCAACGAAAATCTACCGTGACTTTCACCATGACTACGACGACGAGGCGGTCGCCCTGATGAAGGCCGGGAAGTCGCCGCTTTTGACGCAGAAAACAAATTTCTGCCAGTCATCTCAGGATTCAAAACGTCTGAATACTTTGAAGGGTCCGCGAATCATCATTTCGGCGAGCGGCATGGTCACGGGGGGACGGATCATGCACCATCTCATTCATTGGCTTCCGGACGAAAGAAGCACCGTCCTCTTCGTCGGCTACCAGGCCGAAGAGACGAGAGGCCGAACAATCCTCTCCGGCGCTCCGACAGTCAAAATATTTGGAAAAGAGATTCCTATCCGCGCAAACGTCGAAGAAATCTCCGGGCTTTCAGCCCACGGAGACAGACTCGAACTCCTCCGATGGCTGAAAAGCTCAAACGGCACTCCGCGGGTCGTTCGCATCACCCACGGAGAACCAGCTGCAGCAACATTTTTCGCAGGAGAGATCGAGAAGGAGCTTGGATGGAAAGCCGCTCCAGCTCAAATGTTCGAAGAGATCGAAGTATAAGCTTTCCTTCATACTCTGTGCCTCTGTGTCTCTGTGGTTTGTTTCTATTGTTATTGAACCACAGAGACGCAGAGGCACAGAGCGAAGAAGTGAGTGTGTGAGGAGAGAACTGTGTTTTCCAGGAATTCGTTCGGAACTTTATTTCGAATAACCACCTTCGGCGAAAGCCATGGTGTCGCGCTCGGAGTCGTCATCGACGGCTGCCCCGCGGGACTTCCGCTCGATCTTGACGGCATTCGACGGGAGCTGGATCGGAGACGGCCAGGTCAATCGACGCTCGTCAGCCCGCGTCGGGAGAAAGACGAATTCGAGATTATCAGCGGAATTTTCGAGGGGAAAACCACCGGGATGCCGATCACTGTCGTCGTCAGAAACGAAGACGTGAAGTCCAAAGACTACGGGAACATCAAAGATCTCTTTCGCCCCGGTCATGCAGATTTTACCTATCTCGCGAAATACGGATTCCGTGATTATCGAGGCGGTGGACGTTCATCGGCGCGGGAAACCATTGGACGCGTTATCGGCGGAGCTGTCGCGAAGCAGCTTCTCGGCGGGATTGGTGTAAAAGTATTCGGTGGCATCACGCAGGTCGGCAAGGTCGAGGCGAAGCGCTACGACTGGGGCGCGGTCGAACAAAATGAAGTTCGCTCAGTTGATCCTGATCTCGCTCCGAAGATGATCGAAGAAATCGAGACGGCGCGAAAGGACCGAGATTCAGTCGGTGCGATCGTTGAAGTACGGGCCGAAGGCATTCCACCCGGATTGGGCGACCCGGTGTTCGAGAAGCTCGACGCCTCGATTGCCGGAGCTATGATGTCTATCCCGGCAGTGAAAGGAATCGAAATCGGCGCTGGGTTCAAAGCCTCCGCGAAACGCGGAAGTGAGATGAACGATGAGTTTTTTCCAGACGGCTTCAGCACAAATAACCATGGGGGAATTCTCGGCGGCATCAGCTCGGGCGCTCCGATCGTAGTCCGAATTGCAATTAAGCCGACTTCCTCGCTTCCGAAGGTGCAACAGACGATAGACACCGGTTATCAACCGCAACCCATCGTCACCAAGGGCCGTCATGATCCCTGCGTGGGCATCCGCGCGGTGCCGATTGCCGAAGCCATGCTCGCCCTCGTCCTCGCAGACGCGTGGATGCTGCAGCTCGCAGCGAAATCAGCTCAATCCTCATTTGCCGAATTCCCCGAGGTTCGCTACGGAATGAAGCCGGGCGAATAGATCCTCTCTGTGTCTCTGTGCCTCTGTGGTTCAAATTAGATAGAATTCCTAACCACAGAGACACAGCGGCACAGAGGAGTGCGCGGCGAAGAGTTGATAAAACGAGAGAGGACGTATGCCGGTAAACTCAGAGCAGTTTTTAGTTTCGATTGCCGAAAGTAAATCGCGTTCGGAAAAGCTCCGCACCCTCGCTCCCGGATCGCATATCCATATCTCAGGAGTCTGCGGAACCGGTATGGCCTCCGTCCTCCAGCTGCTCAAGGCACTCGGCTTCTACGTCACGGGAAGTGACAAGGCGTTTTATCCCCCGATGGGCGAAGTGGTCCGGAAAACGGCGGATAAAGTCTTCGAGAGCTACGACGCAAAACATCTCACGCCGAAGCCTGACTTCGTCGTTCTCGGAAATAGTCTCGTCAAAGACAATCCGGAAGCCGTGTATGCACGAGAGAATGAAATCCCGTTTGCATCGATGCCGGAAGTTTTTTCCGCTCTTCTCATCGGAACGAGAGAAGAATGCCCGAACTCAATCGTCATCTGCGGCACCCACGGAAAGTCGACGACCACTGCGGCAACTGCCACCATGTTCGAGTCGGCAGGACGAAGGCCTGGATTTTTCGTAGGCGGCATTTCTCAGAATTTCGACGTCAGTCTCCGGCTCGTTGACAAGAGTATTCCTGTCGAGAAGCGCGCGGTCATCCTCGAAGGAGACGAATACGACAGCGCGTTTTTCGCGAAGTGGTCGAAGTTCCACTCATACCGGGCAGACATCGCGCTTCTTACGAGCCTCGAATTCGACCACGCCGATATTTATGAATCGATTGGGCAGATCGAAGAAGAGTTCACGAGATTGTTCAGAGCGATTCCGGAAACCGGACACATTGTCATCTGCGATCAGGGCAAAGAACTCGGAGAGGCGTATCTGAAATGGCGCGGTGCGGACTTCGCGGCACCGATGTATCGCTACGGGATGCTCGAGAGCTCTGACTTTCATCTCATCGAACGAATACCTGAAGAGGGCGGACAACGGCTTCGCATGGTTTTTCCGGGAGGCGTGCAAATCTCGACTTCAACGACACTCGGCGGACTCTACAATGCGCTGAATCTCACGGGAGTCGCCGCCGTTGCTCACCTTTCGGGACTCTCGCCGCAAGAGATCGAGAAGGGAATTGCTGCATTCCGAGGAGTGCTCCGACGTCAGCAGATTATCGCGAACGTGAACAACATCCTCGTCCTCGAGGATTTTGCGCATCATCCCACCGCAGTCGACGTGACTCTCGAAGGCATTCGCGAGCAGTATCCGAAGCGCCGGCTCGTAGCTGTTTTCGAGCCGCGATCAAATTCCAGCCGCCGGGCACTCTTTCAGCAACCCTATGTCAAGAGCTTCCGGCACGCCGATCTCGCGGTCATCCAAGAAGTAAACACACCGGCCGCATTCAGCGGAACCAGCATTCCCGCCGGAATGTTGGACGTGAGAAAAATGATTGATGACATCAACGCGAACGGCACCGACGCCTATTGTTTTCCCGAAGTTTCGCAAATAGAGACGTTTCTCGCGGAGACTCTTGCGCCCGGCGATGTCGTCGTTCTTATGTCAAACGGTGACTTCGGCGGATTGATGCGAAGCCTTCCTCCGAAGCTGGCTTCGATCAATCACTTCACGGAGTAGGTCTGGGGAAGCGAGCGCGCACCACATCCTCGTCCGAGCGTTGCCCAAATCATGCTCGTTAGAGTGAACATTCGAATGCTCGTGAGGAATTGTGGCGGATACCGGCAATCAGCTGAGTTCCGCACTGAAATTTTCTCGGGAACTTTTCTGGCGATGAATGAACAGTTTCGTTGCGATAAGCACCGTTTCACACAGAGACAATTTTTCGCGCGCGAAGATTTTCTCTCTTCTTCAGTCCTGGATTCGTTAAGCAAGAAATTGTCCGTGCCGATACAATTTTTGTATGGGCGAACATCTTAACAAAAACACCGAGAGCGATCGGGGATTTACCCTAATCGAATTACTAACCGTCGTGTCAATGATTGGCGTACTCGCGGCAATCTCACTTCCGCTGCTTGAAAACTACAAGAAGCGGTCCTTCGACACCCAGTCGCAGAACGACTTGAAGAATGCGGCTCTGGGTGAGGAGGCCTACTTCGCGATTCATGCGCAATATATAGACTGCATCGGCACGATTACATGTGAGGCGCTGCTCCCGAATTACAAGGGGAGTGTCGGATCAAACGTCTCCATGTTCCGGGTTCCCGGAGGCGGGGGAACGGTAGAACACTTCACCGGCCAGGCGTGGCATCCCCGAGGGTCGAGAGACAGTGTCGGAGAAAGCTTCCTGTGGAATAGCCAGGCAGGTGGCTTGCAATGAATCCGGCCGCTGCTCACCCCACAACAATAACGAATCTCAGCTACTTCCGATCCCACGACAAACTTGCCCCGCGTCTCTGCGCTTCTTTCCCATCCAGAGAATCTCCAAACTGAAGCGCAGAGACGCCGGGGTTTCTTCCGAAAAGAGGAAACACAACTAGAAAATCGAAGGCCCGGCGTCGTTCAGAAGTATTTCAGGCGGGGAAGGATTGATGGTCGTTTCGCTCAACGCACGCATTCATAAACCCGACTGGAAAGCGTTCATACGCGGCATGCAAGTTAGTGCGGCGCGAAGCGTCCGTAGATTATCCAGCCTTGTTGTTCCGCCAACAGAAATCGGTACGTCGTGACCCACTTCTAAATTCTTCCGGCTCGCGCAGCACTTCCTCACCCCGGTTTTGAAAAACTCCATTCAATCGAGTCGAGATTGCAATCCAGGATCGCTCGACTGCGACTTTCTATGGCTTAAGGATTCGGTGCAGCGGCCTCTTCCGACTTCGGACACTCTGCTTGTTTCAAAACAGGATTCGGCTGCGGCTCGAGGCCGAACGCCACACGAGAAACTCTCGCAATAGCCTCGACCGGAAACGCTAACGGCAGGAGCACCCAGCCCCAAGCCGTGTATTCGCGGCTCACCCCGCATTCAGGATCAGGTCGCCAGTCGGTCACAACAAACGCCGCTTCTGATTCACCCAGGGTAAAAGGCGTCTTCGGAACCGCGCAGCCAAGCCGCTCCAGCTGCTTCCCCGCGGTGCTGAAGCCGCAGTCAATCGCACGATAATAATACTGCCATGCGGGGCTATTTGCTTTCACGTGTCCTTCCTCAACGCACTTTCCGGCATGAATGAGGGACTCTCCCGTCGTGTGTTTTGTAGAACCTTGTGGATTCACCCGAGCTTGGTTGAGACTTCCAAAGACCACCTCACACCATCCCGCTCGATGCATCGAAAGCCTTGCTTCTTCGATCTCGTCTTGTGCAGCTTCGGCATCGGGGTCGACTGACATCCGATAACATCCCGGAGCCACGGCAAGCAGCATGGCCAAGGATACGAGCATTTCACGGGAAGAAATGGAAAACTTCATGATTGCCCTCTCAGTTGCAAGACTACGCCTCGAATCAGAAAATACACCAAAGCAAGAAGCAAGCCGACTATCAACATGAAAAGCCAGCAGATGTGGACAATATGATACGAAGGCGAATGTTCGACTCCTAAAAGAAGGACATTGGTCCATGGCAGAAAGCAAGCGATCGCGGTGATGAGCCGAAGCTTCGAACCGTCGAACGACCACGGCCGAACAATCGCGTAGTAGGCGGCGACCTCACCGAGAACGAAGAGTATGGAGGTCGAAACCTTTTCGAAATTCCATTGCCAGCTTTGCCGTTCTGTCTCGGAGGTAAAAAGATAATGATCGGGAGAAAGACTGAGCGCGAAGATTATAGCCGCCACAGAAAGGCCGGCCAAAAGCACTCCGTAGATGCGAATAATCCGAGAAACCTGCTTCATTCTGGTCTGAGTTCTCCAACCTTCCCGGCTTTACGCGGCGGATCGATTTACGCCCTCGAAATTTCGCCTGCTCCAGCCATTGAGTTTACCGAAACTCCAAGTTAACGTCTCGCACAAATTCCCAAAATTGCTTGAACTACTGTCATGATTGCATTCGAAGTCACCATCGTTCTTCTTCTCGGCGCCCTCATCGGACTGTCGTTTTCCCAGAAGCTCAAACAGCCGGTCGAGGTGACATTGCTTCTGGGGAGCTTGCTGATTAGCCTCCTCCCGCTCCCCCGCGTGAGACTCGACCCGCACGTGGTCTTCTCCATATTTCTGCCACCGATCCTTTTCGCGGCGGCCTATTTCACTCCGTGGAAGGACTTCTTGAAAGCGCTTCGTCCCATCATGCTACTTGCGATTGGTCTCGTTGTGTTCACGACATTCGGAATCGCACAGGCAGTAAAGTTCCTCATGCCGGAGTTCCCATGGCCGCAGGCGTTTCTCCTGGGCGCGATTCTTGCACCTCCCGATGCGTCCGCCGCTGTCGCGCTCATCCGGCATTTCCGTCTGCCGCGCCGACTCATCACGATTATCGAAGGCGAGAGTCTTATTAACGACGCGACGGCGCTCACCTGTTATCGATTCGCTCTCGCCGCGGTTGCGACGAGCTCATTCGAGCTCTCCGATTCCGTGTCCCAGTTTTTCGTTCTTGTGGCCGGGGGCGCAGTCGTCGGATGTCTCGTCGGAGCCGGGGCCCTTTGGCTAATTCGCCGTTTGAAAAATTCGGAAGCTGAGGTCCTCGCAACCATTCTGGCACCGTTCTTCTGTTATGCGATCGCCGAGCATCTCCATCTTTCCGGTGTCATTTCTACGGTCGCGTGCGGAGTCATCTTCGGCAGTGTTCTCCCCGGCTTGTTTACCTCTCAATCGCGCCTTGCCGCGAACTCTACTTGGCAGATTTTTCTGTTTTCGATTAACTCGCTTGTCTTCACGTTCATCGGGCTTCAGCTCCCACTCGTTGTCGAGAGCATTTCTACGGCGCATTTCCTGGAGCTCTGTTGTTACTGCATCGTGCTGTATCTCTTTCTCGTGGCGATTCGTTTTCTCTGGGTGTTCCCGGCGGCGCACATTCCGAGGATGCTCAGTGCCGGAATTCGTGAACGGGAGAAAAAGCCGACTTGGCAAACGCTCACCGTGCTTTCTTGGACTGGAATGCGTGGGATAGTCTCTCTTGCTGCGGCACTCGCGATTCCAGTCACGCTCGAGAACGGGACACCGTTTCCGTTCCGGAACGAGACGATCTTTCTCGCATACGGTGTCACTCTGCTGTCTCTTCTCATTCCATCATTCACGCTTCCGAGAATGCTCAAATATTTGAACATTCCCGTCGTCGATGAGCGCCTCCAAGCCGAGTCTAGGGCGAGAATTGCGCTCATCGATGCCGTCATCATGCATCTCGAAGAATCGGCGGGAAACGGTCACCAAAGAGATTCAGTGAATCTCGTGATCAAAAACTATCGCCGATTGAAGCGCACCCTCGCCCCAAACTTGGAGCCGAACCCGTACACGGAGGTCGACCTCGATGGAGAAGACCTGAAGGCGCTCATTCTCGAGATACTTCGAGTCGAGCGGGCGGAACTCGGAAAGCTTCGGAAGTTGGGAGAACTCCCCGATGAAATCTTTCATTACCTGTCACAGGAGCTCGACTTCGAGGAGCTTCGCTTTCTCGCAAGCGCTCGAGGCCGGTTGCTTCTTTCTGCAGCAAAGCCGGATCTGACCGCTGTCCGGCCTTCGGGGACAGTGCCCGCGGGAACTCAGCGCGACAGCGCACAAGAACCCGAGAGAATGATCTTCGGATTTCCGTAGTTCGAATTTCCTGGAGTGGAGGGCCCTAGACTCTCCCGACCCGCCGCGAGAGCTGTTCGCGCTCGTCTCCGGCTGAATCCTTTTCCAGCCAGCCGCCGGAGTGAAGGCGGATGAGTTCGATTGCGGCGGCAATAAAATCGTCGCGATCGTTTAAAGCGGGGATATACCGGAAGTCCGTTCCCCCCGCGTGAAGGAAATCTTCGCGCGCAGCTTGATCCATCTCTTCAAGGGTTTCGAGGCAGTCGACGGAGAAAGCCGGGCTGATCACGTCCACCGATCGAATCCCATGCGACGCGAGCTCTTTTAACGTTTTCGAGGTGTAGGGCTTGATCCATTCTTCACGTCCGAACAACGATTGAAATGTCACGAGATATTTGTCTTGAGGAAGCTTGAGGGACTCTGCGAGAAGGCGCGCCGTCTTGTGGCAGAGACAGAAATACGGATCTCCATCCAGAAAATAACGCTCCGGAATTCCGTGAAAAGACATCACCAGCTTCTCCGCCGGAGGATGTAACTTCCAGTGCTCACGCACGCTGTTCGCGAGCGCTTCAATGTAGCCCGGAGAATCATGATAACCGGTGATAAAGCGAAACTCCGGAACGAACCTCCACTTCCGGAGGACATCGCTCACGGCGTCAAACACCGTCCCGACCGTCGTGCTCGAATACTGTGGAAACATCGGCAGAACGAGAAGCTGCCGGATATTTTTCTTCCGTAAGGTATTAAGTGCAGTTTCGAGACTCGGATTACCGATTCGCATTCCAAGCTCGACTTCAACGGGAACACCAAGCGCCGCCGGTAGGCGAGCTTTCAGCTTCTCCACTTGGCGCTTTGAATGGACCAAAAGCGGCGAGCCTTCCGGCATCCAGATTTTTTTATACAGCTCGGCGGATTTTTTTGGCCGAGTGGGGAGAATGAACAGATTGAGAATGAACCACCACGGCAATCGCGAGTATTCAATAACCCGCGCGTCCCAAAGAAACTGCTTGAGATAGGGTTTCAATGCTTCAGCGGTCGGAGCATCCGGAGTGCCGAGATTCACAACGAGCACTCCGAGCGGGCGCTCGGTTCGATGATCGTATGCCCCATTTCCGACGAATAAATTTTTCCGCATTCCCGACATGAATTACCTTTGAAGAGTTCGCAGCTCCTGAGTCACGGTCTTTCGTAACGGCAAAATTGCCTCCGAAAGCATTTCGAATAATCGATCGGCATCAGCGAGCGAGTTTTCCGGTCCGAATGACACTCGAATCGAGCTTAGACATTGAACAATACTGAGGCCCATCGCACGGAGTACATGTGACGGCTCAAGACTCGATGACTTACAAGCAGAACCCGTAGAAAGTGCGACCCCTTTGTCCGAGAGAATCGCCAGAAGATCACTCGCGATGATATTCGAGATTTGCACATTCGACGTATTACTGAGCCTTGCCACTCTCGCGCCGTTTATCTTTGTTCCCGGAATATCGAGCATCCGCTTCTCGAAATGATCGCGAACGAGCCCCACACGCTCCTGCATTCCATGCTCGAGCTGAACTCTCCGCACCTGCGCTGCGGCACCAAAACCGACGACAAGGGGAACGCTCTCCGTGCCCCCACGTCGACCATTCTCCTGTCCCCCGCCCTTCATCACCGGAAGCCAAGGAGTATCCTGACGAATGAGCAGCGCACCGACGCCTTTCGCCGCTCCAATTTTGTGGCCTGAAACACTCACCAAATCCGCACCACATTCGGAAAAGCGGAACGGCATTTTTCCGGCGGCCTGCACGGCATCGGTGTGAAACAAAACGCCTTTCTGTTTTGCGAGAGCAGCAATTTCTTTGACCGGGGATAAAACACCGGTTTCATTGTTCGCCGCCATGACGCTCACAAGCGCCGTATCGTCTCGAATTGCGCCCTCAATCTCCGCCAAAGAGATCGCCCCGTCTATCGAAACGGGAAGCCGGGTCACTTGAACAGCGAACATCTCTTCCAGGAAGCGGACCGCTTCATTTACGGCCGGATGTTCGACCTCGGAAATAATCACGTGCCGCTTCTCGGGAGCCGCCCGAAAACTTCCCACAATCGCTAAGAAAATGGATTCCGTTCCACCGGAGGTAAAGATCACCTCATCGGGGGAGGCGCCCATAAACTTTGAGACCTGCTCACGGGCGACATCGAGCCCAACTTTTGCCTGTCTCCCGAGCAGGTTATGGGCATTGGAAGGGTTCCCAAATCGCTCTTCGAGATACAACGACACCGCCTCGCGTACACCGTCGGCAGGAGGGGTGGTCGAATTGTAGTCAAAATAGAGTTCTGAGTGAGACATTCTCTCAGGCGTGGGTTTGGTTTATTGCGGAACTTGAATGCCTTGAAAGTTTTGAGGAAGCCAAGGTAACATAGACTCTCGGGGCCTCAAAATCTTGCCCGTGCCCTGTTCGATTGTTTTCCGACATCGGTCGCAAAACAATGGGGGGCACTGCTCGGCGAAGCTGAGCCAGGATAATCGAGTGATTTGTCCGCCGGAAGAAAGATGGCGTGAAACTCATTTATGTTAGAAATTTCCCGGACAAAGCACTAGAAAGGTTTTCTCTCTATGTCCTCTCAAGTCTCGGCGGTCGCTTTGGTCATCGCGCTGGTTCTCGCCGTCGTTGCGATCGTCGTGCTTTTTGGTCTGCTCTGGCTCATCCTTTCCCCAATCAAACGCGCCCTGGTGGAACACAAGGGCCGGGGAAGGTTGAAATCGGCGATGTCTTTGCTGAGTGCTGTTGACGAGCTCATGGCACGGAAGGAAAACGTCGAAGCACTGAAGCTCCTCCGCCAATCAATTGTGCTCGAGACAATCTCCGAAGAGAACCTCATCAATCTTTTTCGCGATCATCATGAAAATATTCTGAGCCGGCTCGTGCTTATTTCGGAAGAAATGGGAAGCCGTCCTGAGCATCTCGCTGAAGTTGAAGAGCTGTTTATCGAACGAACCGAGCTGATGGGTCTTTACGCGCGCGCGCAGGATTCCTACAAAAGCCTGAGCAGCCGGAGAGCGAAAGAGGGAAAGAGTCTTCCTTCTTGGAGCAAGGCAGATTTCGAAAAGCGCATCGTTCAAATCCAAGAAGAGCTCCGGCTCAACCAGAAGACGCTCCAGACGGCTCTCGACCAGCTCTTTCGCGCGGTGAGCAGCGCAGGCGGAGAGCCGATCGTCTATCACTAGGTCCTCCAGACTCTGCAATCCTCTTGGAATTGCGGTGAACGACACTTTCTATTTCGTCGTTCCGATCAGTGGGAACCTTCGCTCTTCTTTCACACCTTCGATTTCGACTCGCAGTGATTCTAATTCGGGCTTTGCCGCTCCGGACTCTTTCGTTCTGAATTCTACGCTGATTCCGCCTTCAAGGCGGAGACTCGTTCTCACGGAAAATACGCTGGGGAGATTTTCCGTTTTTCGCTCCTCAACCTTCGTGTGAAGCTTGAACGATTCAGCGAGGCAATCCACGAAGCTGGAGACGCCTTGTCGATCGTATTTCTTCGGATCGAGATACAGTCGAGGCGGATTGCCGGCGACCTCAGTGGGCAGATCGAATCCACCGCGCGCGACCGCGTTTAAGAGCCTCAGCTGGTTGTGATCAAGCCGGTCGTGTTTCGCTGCAAGTAAAACTGCTGCAAGCTCCTTCCGCGGAGTTCGCAGCGCTTCACGGACAACGGCCGCCGCCCGTTTGACCGCCGGGGTTTGCTCAGCTCCACCCACATTCAACGTCTCGAACATCGTCACCACGTCCTCGAGCGGCGAAGCTTTCAGCAATACGAGCACTTTTTCCCGATCCGAATCCTTGTCCGAGCAGGCGAGCTGGAGCAAATTGATCGCGCGGTCGACTCGGGGATCGAGCTCTACTTTCGGCGGGAGCTTCGTAGCAACGATCTTCTGGTTTAAGTTGCTCACCGTCTTTCCTTCGGCGAAGAGATGCGGAGGTCCACTCCAAGACATTCCGTTAATCATCTCAAAACGTCCTGCGATGTTCAGCTCCGGCACTTCGCCCCGGAAGGCCTTTGCGAGCTTGTCCGCCGGAACATCCACCCGCACGACGGAACCGTCCGCCTGCACCACATCCTGGAACATAGAGACCTGCCATCCTCCGCCTTTTTTCGGCGTAAACGTCATGGTGTCTCCAAAGACCTGACCCGACTCGGAGATTTGACGGGTCTCGAGGCGAACGACGCCTTCCTTGGCGACCGTAATCTCCATCTGGTGTTTTGGGACGCCAGCTGCAAACGCGTCTAGGTGGTAGGATGGTTTACTTCCGTACATATTCCATCTTGATCTTACGATGTGATCGAAGAAAACATCGTTGATATCGAATGTCTCGACCTTCGGAACAACAGCATGAGGGGGTCCCCCTGCGGCCCCGCCGCCGAATTTCGGCGTCGGCGCCACATCCGCTTTGCCGGGGGAATTTGGGGATGGAAGCGGTGACGGCGGCCAGTTCGTGAAAAACGGTGCCGACGGAAATCTGTCTCCGTCTTTCAGCCAAGCAAATCGCGTCGGCAGATCGAGGTCCTTCCACTCTCCGCGAACGATGTTATCGAGGTCGGCAGTGGTGAAAGTTCGTTTGGTTTGGGTGCTTCCGGTGCCTTGGCTGTATTGGGGAACGGAGATGGTCCACGTGCCGTTTGGATTTCTCTCCAAGAGTACCGTATCCTCCCGCACCTGTCCGTCCGACTGAATCTGACGTGTCTCGATGGAGTAGACGCCCTCACGGATTTTCCCGAATTTCATTTGATGGCAGTTGTTCTCACCAGCGAGATGATACACGGGCGGCTCGAAGAAACCGTTCTCGAGAAAATCAACGGCCTGATCGAAGTCGGGCAATTTTCTCGAGACACTCGGTCCGGTGGTGACTCTTTCCGGAGCCAATTTTTTCGGTTGTTTCAACTCCGCCGGCAGATTGAGCGGCAGCTTGTCCGGTTGCGTCACCTCCACGGCGCGCTTCTCGGGCTCTTTCGCCTTCACCGCAGTACTCGGCCGCGGATCTGGTGCGATTGCAGCCACACCTCTTTCACCGGCTGCTCCGGGAAGAGGCCCGGCTGCGGCGCCCTCGGCAGTTTTTTTCTCGTCTGTCTTATCCGCTTTCCTGTCCGCGACTTTCTTCGTCTCCGCTCGTTTTACATCCAAAGGAGGAGATTTCACGCCGGTTGCTCCTCCGACCTTTTTGTCCTCATCCACAACCTTTGGCGTGGCCTCGACTGGAGTTTTTGCCTTCACACCAGCGCCCGGAACGATGAGCTTCGGTTCCTCTGGCTTCGGTATCGCGTAGTCGATTCCGTTTACGCGTACGACCACCCCCTGCTTGTCGAGCGCGCCGGAGATCCCCGGCTGTGTTCGGTCGGGCTTTTTTAAATGAATGTAATAGTCGAACTTCGTCGGATCGATTTTCCCTTCGCTCTGGTGAGCTCGTCGCTGCACCATGATGAAGGAATCTTCCATTTGGTAGGAGACATTACTAAATTGCATTCCCGACTGGAGGCGAGAGACACTGACCGTCTCTGGTTGCCCGCCTCGATGCGAAACAGTGCGTCCATGATAGACGAAATTTGGTTCCACACCTGCGGGGAGCGTGACGACAGCGACTTCACTCTCGTATGCGGCGCCGCCCGTTGCTGCCTGCTTTCTTGACGTCATCCGGAATGGAGATGTCTCTTGAACCGGTCCCACCGAGGAGAGGGGAAGCGAGACCGGCCGACTATAATGTCCGGGAGCACCCCCTACGACGACACCATGACAATTCGGATTTACAAAATCTCCCATAATGCCGCTCCCCAGTGTGGACGGAGAGGAATTCTCCGTTCAGAAAGTTTATGGAGCGTGTTTACTTCCAAAATTGAGTCGTGAAGGATTTGAACTCAAAATGCGAGATGGTTTGGATGCGTGGGACGATGTTGCCGCAATTCTCAGAATTGAGGACCCCAACACGTCGATGCAGGACCGCCGCCTCGACTGGAAGGAGAATTTGACGGGCACGGGCGGGTTTAGGTTATAAACCCGGCATGCTCCTCAAGAAAATTAAATCATTTTGGTGGATTACCTGGCATCAGGGTCTCGGCCAGGCCGTAAAGAAGATTCGCGAACAGCTCGGCGGAAAGGCGCCGGCGATGTTCCGCGAGAAATTCCCGCAGCCCATCAAATCGAACTCGTCCGCCTACCTCACTCTGCTCCGGCTCCAGCCGAAAATCTCGGTTGTCATCCCCGTGTATAATTCCACATGGCTCGCGAGCACCGTGCCGAGCGTGTTGAAACAGACCTACAAAAACATCGAGCTGATTCTCGTTGATGATTGCTCGACGAATCCCGAAACAGCCAAGGGCCTCGAGGAAGCGGCAGCCGACTCGCGCGTGAAGGTGATTCGCGCGCCGAAGAATCTCAATATCAGCGGGGCGACGAATCTTGGCCTCGAACAAGCGACGGGTGACTGGATCGCGTTCATGGACCACGATGATCTGCTCCACCCGGACGCGCTCGCGTATTTTGTGCGGATGCTAAACGATGATCCGAGGCACGATATTTACTACTCCGATGAAGCGATCATCGACGCATCGGATCGCATTCTCGGAGTAATGAAGAAGTGTCAGGTCACGCTCGACCTATTGCTTTCCGTAAATCTGGTCACGCATCTCTGCATCATCAAGCGTGAATCGCTGGCGAAGATTGGGCCGCTTCGTTCCGAATACGACGGCGCGCAAGATCACGATTTGATGCTCCGCGCCATGGAAGCGAATCTGAGTTTTTGTTACATGCCGTTTTGTCTCTACGGATGGCGATCGCATGAGAACTCCATGTCGGCTGGTATTCGAAGCTCGAAGCAGGAATCGGAACTTCCAAAGGCATACCGGAACGGGAAAAAAGCGATTGAAGATCACTTGAAGCGAAAAGCCGTCGCGGCAACGGTCACCGACGATGCCTACTCCTGGTATCGAGTGAAATATTCCCTACCCTCGGAAGACCTTGTTTCGATGATTATTCCGTTCAAGGATCAGGTTCACTATCTGAAGAAGCTCTGCGAAACGCTGCCGCAGACCGATTACAAGAACTTCGAGCTCGTGCTCGTGAACAACCGGTCCGAGAAGAAGGAGACTCTCGACTTCCTCGAGCACCTACGGACGTCACGGCCGTTTCCGATCCGGTTCGTAGATTTCGAGGAGCCGTTTAACTATTCCCGTCTCTACAATAAGGTAGTCTCCAGCATTTCAAACGAGATGCTGCTCTTCCTTAATAACGATGTTGAGATCAAACACCCTGAGTGGCTCCGGGCGATGCTGGAGCATATTTACCGGCCCAATGTCGCTGCGGTCGGCTGCAAGCTTCTTCGAAGCGACGGCAGCATCCAACACGCCGGGATGATCTTCCGGCCGAATGTGCATTATTGCGCGATGAACGTGCCGTATGAAGACGGCTATTACACGAAGGTTCAGCGTGATGTGTCGGGAGTCACTGCCGCCTGCATGCTGATCCGGAAATCCATTTTTGAGAAGGTCGGAGGTTTTGACGAGATCAACTTCCCGATCGGATTCTCTGATGCGGATTTATGCCTCCGCCTCATCCGCGCGGGATACAAGATCCTCTACACCCCTTTTGCCGAGCTGTATCACCACGAGTCGGTGTCTCGGGCCATTCAAGAAGAGGCGTATGAGAAATACGCGCTGTTCCGTCATCACATCGGCACTTCGTACTTGGTCGACCAGCGATACAAGATCGAATAGCTCAGAGAGGCGGAGTCCGGCGCCGCTCTCATTCGCATCGTCTCTGTGTGATCTCTGTGTCTCTGTGCCTCTGTGGTTCAACAGGATGGCGAGTTACAGCGTCGTTACGACCTGATTCGCGACGCTTGTTGAACCACAGAGGCACAGAGACACAGAGTGGTTTTAGGGAGTTTTGCACGGACAACGGCGGCAGATTGCGACGTCGTCGTAGAAAATGGAACCGCTCGCCTTCAGCAGATTGCCGGAATAGTTCCCCCCGATCCAAATTCCGTTGAATCCGCGAGTGTCGTTCCCGCGAGTTGAAAAACCGCTCTTCTCTAGCAGCGTCTCGCCGTTTCGAGTCAGTCGGATGGTTCCGTCGCTTTCCCCCGGTGTGTTGTGCTTGACGTATCCGCAATACTGCACCCATTCACCTTCCGGCGTAGGTTCGCCCGAGTTTTCGCCGAAATCCACTTGGCACTTCCCGTTGTGCTCTTCGCCGAATGTCGCCCCGCAGAACGCGCTCATGGTCATTGCGCCGCTCGCTTCGCTCGGTTGGAAGTTTACTTCTTTCCGGGACGCCGGCTGAGACTTGTCCGCGTAGAAAAGACGAACCATCTTCTGAGACGAGCTCGCGTATGGATAACCCGGCTGAACGAAGAGCCACCATTGGATGGCGACCTCGTCGGGGTCTTCTCCGCCAAAAAGCTCTCCGAGGTGATTTGTTGGAACGTCGGTCATCCCGATCTGCCATGGTGTTTTCTCGACCGTCCCTTCCGCGGCAAAATAGTTCCCCGCACAAGAACCGGTGTGCGCCGTCGTGACGAAGGCCGATTGCGGTGGCTTCGATGGCGATCGATTTGGAGAATAGTGCGACGCGTCTAAAGCGAGCGGCTCGCCCCAGAGCGGCGAGACCGCACATGGAGAACCCTCGAAGGAATCATAGAGCACGGCGTCATCGGGGACCGACGGTGCTGCCGGGCCGGAGCAGGCTGCTGCGACGGTAATAAAAAATGGGAGAATGAGAGAATGTACGGATCTTCGAACGATCATGGGCACTTGAAATTTAACCAGGAACTTCAACGAGGAACGGGGTTCATTCAGAGGAGTCTACTCACGAAACATCGCAGCTGACTAGTCGATATTCTCTTTTGAATGGAACAGACACCGCTCCGGTGAAAGAGATACATAATCCCCAGTTTTCCCCGCGGAGCTTCTCGCACGTGTCGAGGATATGGTGTGTCCCGCCGATATCTCTTTCACGACGATAAAAATTTAGCGATTCGTCCGGTGCGCTTTTATGGCAAAGGAAGAAGACCCTTTCATTCGATTCCCAGAGGAGGAGGAAAATGTACGAAAAACGAATGACACATTCCATCTCCGGAAGGGGCGGTGTGATCGCCTTTTTATTCGTCGTCGGCATCGTGGGGTTTCGAATCCTCTCGCTCTCTTCCGTTCAGGATCCCGAGCTAAACGCGAAGCTTCTCACAGAACTGCAATCTGATGCGGGAAACGAGGTGTCCAAGCTCTTGGCAGAACAGAAAGCAGCTCCAACAAAAGATCTTTCTCAACTCGCCTCCGGAGTAGGGCAACTCGTCAATGAAAAGCCCACCATTCACTCGGTCTCAGTAAGCACACCACTCCTCTCTTACTCGTCGTCGGCAAAGAGCGTGATCAAGGTCGACTTCTCACTACCCGGACGATCGAAACGAACCATCAGATACTATCGAGCAAAGGATTCGCTGGTCGGAGGCTGGATCATCGGCCAAGAGACGACGATTATTGCTTTCTATCTGAATTTTTTCTGAGAGAGAGTCGGCTGCTCCAGCAACTTGACGGCTAAGAGAGTAGCTAACCATACGTTAGCGGGGGCCAACGATGGGAAGTGAATGCGCTCTCTGCACGCAGAAGAGGCTTTCCCGAATGCGTTTCCGCACCGAAAAAACCTCTGCTGATATCCTTTCTGGTTAGGGGTTTCTGAAATCAGTAAAACCGGGGGTCAGCTCAGACCGCGGCGGACCTGCTCCCACGCCGCGCAGATCTCGTTCTTCCCGCGAAGCGCCGCTCGCATCGCCGCCGTGTCCGCGCCGCCTTTCTTCAGCGCGGCGCACACCAAGCCGCCCAAGCCGATGGCGAGAGCGAAGCGGTTGCTGAGTTCCTGCTCGCCGCAACGCACCCCGGGGACCAGCGCCTCGACGACGCTCACGGCATCCATACCGCGCAGCGCTTCGACGATGCTGGGGTGCATGACCGCGCCGGGGTCCGCGGCGAGCCGGACTCCCTGCTCCACCGCGTACATCCACCGCATGTCGGCGAAGTGCGCCTCGAGCGCGCCCAACTTCGGCAGGTCAGCCCGGGGAAGATCCAGAATGTCCCTGAACGACGCCCCGCGGCGCCGCATCAGGTGAGCCATCAGCCAGCCGCTCCCGCTGATCGCCTCCTTCGCCGCCACTTCTTCGTCGCTGCCCCGCTCAAGGTGGTCCACCGTCGCGGGGTCGAGCAGCCCCAGCTCGACGATGGTCTCGAACGCCGGGAGGGACACCTCCTCGCCGAGCGGCACGACGTGCGCGAAGCCCTCGTCCCGCACGAGGCTCATGTCGTTGTTGTAGTCGAGGACACACGCGTGGCAGTACTCATGCGGCCACAACCACGGGCAGCACAAGTTGTGGCGCGGGAAGAACTGGTAATACGTCCGCCCCGTGGTGTCGTCGTCCCACGGGATGGTCACCGCGCCGCCCGTGCCCGCCGGCCACTCGTCGTCCGGGATGTAGAACGCGGAGATGCTGTTCACCAGCGGGAGCGTGGACTTGACGCTGACGTCGCGGAGCATCGCGGCGAGCCCGTCGGTGAAGCGGTCCACCTCCGGCTCGTCGAGCACCGCTCTCGGGGCGACCACCTGCATGCGCGGGTGGAAGCGGCTCGCGATCCACTTCTCTTGGCCGGCTCGCGTCACGAAGCCGAAGAAGTAGGCGGCGAGATCTCGATCGGTAGACATAGAACCTCCAGGTCGGATTGTGATTCGGGTTAGCCGTCCTCTGCCTCGCAGAGAAGTTTTCTCGTCGTCTCAGGTGTGGATTTCAAAAATCGGAAGGGGAGGTCTTCGGGCAAATCGCGAAGGCGATCGGTAAGCGCCCGGAACTCTGAGTATACCACGCCGCCGAAGCACACTCACCTCCTCCCGCGCCCGCAGCATTCTCACGAATGTTTCGTTTCTCTATCGAGAAATCTTCTGTCGCACCGAGGGTTTAAGCGATGGGTGTTTGCCTAATCGACGGCAGCGGCATTCAATCCTTTCTTTCGGAAAGAAAAGTTATGGAACTTTTAGATTGGTGAAAAGAAAGTCTCTGAGGCGTCCGCCCGCGTCTAGAAGAGATTCTTCGCGCCTTCCGGAAGCGGCTGGTTGAACAGCTTCGCCTGCTTCAGCTGCCACCAGAGAAGTCGGTAGGAAGCACGATCGTAGAGTGTATCCTCGTGGCGAAGCGGCGCCCAATTCAGCTCTCTGGCACGAGTAAGAATGTCCGCCGCAAGCGTGAGCTCCGCGCTCGAGCTGCTCATCTCCTCGATAATCGGCGTTATCTGCATCGGGTGAATGCTCCACATCCGCCGGAAGCCGAATTCCTTTCTCGCTCGTCTCGCTTCTTCGCGAACGATGTTCTCATCCTTCAGCTCGAGAGAGATGTTGTGCGACGGAATAACGCCTCTTTCCGACGCAGCGAGCACGATGTCGGTCTTCGCCCGCACCAGAATCGGGTTTTCAAACTGCGCGGGACTTCGAAAAACTTCAGTGCCGAGCGCGCCGCCGAGAGAAGAGACAAAGTCCATGATCCCAAAGTCGACAACTCTCACCCGCTTCATTCGTGCAATAGTCCGAACCTCAGCAAGCGCTGCAGGATGCTCAATCAGCACGTGGAGCGGAAGTGGCTCTCGCCGCCGTGCGTCCCGTTCGACCTTCTGAACGATGTGCACCATCCGCGAGACGGCTTTCGCATCCTTCAACTTCGGGAGTGTGAGATACAACAAGCGTTCCCGAAGTGTTCTCATCACCCGGAGCAGCTCCCGCCGGAAATCGCGCCTGCCCGGATCCGGGAGACGGAGACCGACCGAGAAGTCGAGGTATTTCTCCGAGGTCAAAAGTCCAAGCAAAATATCCACTTGTTTTCGGAGTTGGCCGAACTCAGCTCCGTCCTCGCAGTCGAATGTAATATCCAACGCGGCACCCGCAGCGATCTTTCGCTCCATTGCTTTTAAAAGAAATTTTTCCGTTCCGGCGTAATGTTCACAAACGGCAATATGCGGGAAATCCGAAGCCGGATTTTCGAGAACTTTATCGGGGGAAGAGTTATGTGAAGACATGATTTCCTAGAAAAACGCCTTGTCCGAAACTAGACAAACTATAATAAAACTGTATGATGTCAGACAATGACGATCACGCAGATTACCACCAAGTATATACGCGAGCATCCGAGCATCGCCGATTGCCTCGACCGGGGGCTCATCAACTATTCCGCGCTCGCTCGCGAAATTTGTCAAAAGCTGAACATCGATTCTTTTGAAGCCGTGCTCGTCGCCTGCCGCCGGTATCACGCAAAGCAACGTTCTCGCGCCACGCATGAAAAACGGATTGCGACCCTTATCCGCCGCGCGAAGATCCGCATCCGCACGAAAATCTCCGTTGCGATCGTCGACAAAGCGCGAACACCGGAGAAAATTCTCGGCATCCAGAAAGTCATTCGTGAGCAGCGCGGAGACCTCAACCTCATCGAAGGCGAGCAAGTCTACACTATCGTTACCAACGATGAATTCTCAAGCCTCATCAAAGAAGCTTTCGAAGGGAGAATCCGAAAGATCACCAAAGGCCTCGTGCAGATCACGATGGTCTTCGACGAAACTCTCGAGTCTGTTTCGGGAGTGCTCGCGACCGTCTATCGGCTCCTCGCCGCAAACGACGTGAACATTCGCGAAGAAATGAGCTGCTGGACCGACATCATGATGCTTATCGACGAGAAGGATCTCACGAAAGCCACTCACGTGCTCGGGTCCTACGACGATTAAAATTCAGGAATTGAATTGATCCTGACCGCCTTGGGCGTTCTTCCGGTACCAATGCGTGCAGCTCGTTCCCCTCGCTCCAAGAGAAGCAGAGTCGCCCCAGGGATCGAGTATCAGAACCTGTTCGGCAGTGTTCTGAGGGTTTTCACTCGCTTCCGTCCATGCGTGTCCGCCCGAATAGCAAACGCGCACCCAAAGACTGCAGCCTGCCTGATAGATAAGCCCGGCAAGCGTCGAAGCCTGTTCGGCACAGTTCCCCCATGCCTGCCCAAAGGCATCACGATGATCAAGAACTTCTGTTCCCGCTGCGATCCAATCTGCCGGCGTGATTCCGTTATTGCCGTTAATCACTCTTGAACGTGCGGGAATTCCTTGGCGGAGTACATGCCACCGCTTTCGAGCTTCGTACTGCCAACTTCGACTGAATTTGTCGTTTGGAAATTTATTTGATTCGGCAACCAAAAATCGGACGGCATTAAGAAGGGCGATGGCGCGATCAAAGGCGGCTTGTCCCGAGCAGGCAGGATTCGGATACGAAGCAACCGGCTGAACATGTATCGGCTCCGCCACGGCGTCCGTCGTCGCCCGCGCGACGGGTCCACCCGACATTGAAGAATAAGAAGAGAAATAGGCAAGCTCGCAAAGTCCGCTCGAAATGTATCCTCTCGATGCGGCGAAGGCACACACCAGCTCTTTGTAGACGAGCGGAATCGCAGGCTCGGGTCCAGTTTCATTTACTTCGAGCGGCGAAGGTGTCGCTTCCCCTACGGGAAAATCCGAAGGCTGAACGATTGGCGTTTGAACCGGTAGCGGCGGCGCAGTCAGAGCCGGTATTGGCGTGCTCGTCGACAACGATGGAGCTGTCGCGGGTTGAGATGTGGGAACAGCGGTCGCCGTCAGCGAAGTTCCGCCCGGTCGCGGAGCTTGGGCCGATACCGGCGAATGAACCCACAATAAGGAAATAAGCAGCAGAGAAACTCGAATCAACTTCATTCGAAATCCACTTGTTTTTTACAAAACGCGCCCGCGTTTATCCAGAGGATGATTCAGATCATATCGGCACGATCGGGCGAATCAAAAGTGATTTCTTCGTGAAGCGCGAAAATTAGCGGATTCACTTACGCGCTTCTAAGAGTTTCGAAAGTAGAATGAAGATTTCTTCAGGACACGAGCATCCAGAAGAACCGAAGCGCGGCGGGGGGAGCTCGTCCCGCCGCGCCTCAGCCTACCTTGTTGATACGCGCAGCCTGCGAAGGACTTGTGCGGTGCACCGTTGATCTCGGGTGCAGCACTAGCCTACGCCGCCAGCTGGAACAGCGCACGTGCGCAGTCTTCGATTTCCTCCTCGGTGGTGTGAATCTTCATGGCGATCCGCTCCATGAAGATCTCGGTGAGGACCTGCTCGAGGATCATGCGGAACCGGACCCACTTGGAGATCAGGTTCTCGATGACCCTGGCGTCCGAGTTGAACGCCGTGAAGCGGGTGGCGAGCAGTTGCATGCGGGCCAAGACCAGCGCCTTGACCCGCACGGGGGTCAGGTTGAACCACCAGTGCCCCACGTTCTCCACGTTGCCAGCGTTGCACGCCATGACCATGCCGTCCGGCTGGTTCCCCTCGTGGAGGACCGTCAGCATGAACTTGACGTCGCGCCAGTCCCGGACGAGCTTCCGGTAGGGGGCGAACTCGCAGAACCCCATCCCGTCGCCGGCGTTCCCCCACGCCGCGTTCTCGGCCCGCTCCGGCCCGGGCATCGCGAAGAACCCCTTCTTGTTCTTCGCGCACCACGGGAGGACCACTTCGTTCATGATCCATCCGGTCGGGGTGTCCGGGTCCGCCGGGTTGTCCGCCGGCGCGAACGAGCTCGCGACGTAGAGCGTGCCGCCGAGCACGGCCTCGACGTGGTCCATGTAGCGGAGCAGCTCGGCCTTCGACGACTTGTGGTCCGCGGGATCGACGTTAAACCCGAGCGACCGGAGCTTCGGCCCGCCGCGGGTCGCGAAGTGAAGCGTGATGGGGTCGAGGCGCATGGCGTTCAGGAAGCGGCTGTCCTGCGTGCCCGAGGCCTGGCACGCGAGGTAGTACTCCCGTTCGTCGTCGTCGGTGAAGGTGTTCGTCCCGACGATCTTGCTCACGCCCGCGATCTTCATCGCTCGATCGAGGAGTTCGTTCGGATCGGTCTTGGCCTCCTGTTCGAGGATCTCGTCCAGTGTTTCCGCCTCGGGGTTGAAACCGAGCGCTTCGAGGGCGACCTTGACGCCGGTGCAGCCTTCATCGACGCCGACGAAGATCACGTCGTCCGTCGCCCCGCGGCGCTTCCGGAACATCCGTTCCCAGATGCGCCGCGCCAGATCGGTGCGGAGTTTCGGATCGGCTTCCGACTTCGTGACCTCGTCCGGCGTCACGACCTCGAGTGCGAGCGCGCTTCGGAGAACGTAGTGATAGAGCAAGCTCTCCACCACCCCGTAGAGGCAGAGCGGCTTCGGCTTCGCCTTCCCGCCGCGGAACGCGGAGAGGTTGGCATTCGGCGAGAACAGATGCGTGTGCTTGTCGATGACGTTCAGGCGTCCGGGCGCACAGACCCGCTTGGCGACGGCTGCGACCTCGTGGGCCTTGAGCCGTCTCTTTCGTTTGCTTGCTGCCGGCATTCGACGATCCTCCTTCACATGAGAGGTGGCTCAGAAGACAGCACTGACGGTCCGCGGCCGACGATTCAGATACCGCGTTAAAAACCATCTTTTCTGGATGCTGTGTCCTGCGGAGACCACGAGAGGCAACCTCGAAATCTAAGAAGGACACAAAAAATACTACTCAAGACGAAAAAAGAAAAAACGCTTCCGATCGACGATTCGTCGAGAATCTAGCCGGAGGATGAAATCCTCCTAGCAAGTTCAGGAAAAAACTCAATACATGAGGTCCGGGATATATGCTGTCGGGGGGTTAGCGGCGCCGTCGACAGCCGCGCCCAGGACGAGGACGCGACTTCTCCATGACGCGCACGCTGTCATCCAGCGCTTTTTGGGCGTTCAAGAAACGCACAGCTTACAAAGGCCCCCAGAATGTTACCGCTTCCACAATTTTTCAAGGCAGAATTGCAATGTACATGAAACACTTCTCCAAGCGTTCTTGCGGCGAGAGTTCGGTGCATTCCGCCGGAAGTCGAACTTTCGCACTCGCCTCACCGTCAAGGTTGAGATCGAAACATCTCTACGCGATTTCCTTACAGCTCAGGAGTCGGCAGAATCGACCTTAGGAGCAAAGCGCTGGATTAAGCGGAGATTCGACGAGCCGAGTCTCCGTATTTAGATTCATCGATCCCGCCGTGCACCACTTTCCCATCCGAGTGGTGGTAAACGCAATAGAACCCTTGCAGCTATAGGTGTACACGAAGATAGTCGAGCCGATGACCGGGTTGGAAACGATCGTCACGTGATAATTCACCGCTGCGCCGGGCCGATAAGAACTGAGAATCGAGCCCGAATCCGGCAGCGCACTCGATGTCGAGGTCGGGGCTGACGCCGGCTGATCGATGTGTTCTTCCACCAAAAATGGTGGGCATGTATTGCCGAGCTTCTGCTCGATGTCGGTCAGGCGGGCAAGCGCTGCTTGGTAAAAATCGCGGTTTGCCGCGATCGCGGCCGCATCATACGCCCGCTGTTTGTAGTTATTGAAGCTTCCGTATCCGATACTCGCGAGAAGTCCAAGAGAGGCGATGATCACCAGGAGCTCAATCAAGGTGAATCCCGCGGTCGACAGGTGATTGCGATTGGACATAACAAACTCGCTCCGGCTCCCTGAAAAGAATCTCGGATTGATCTTCCTCAATCTAAAGAATTCGCTCCGCGCGAATTTCAACGAGGATAAAAAACTGAGTTTCTCGTAGAGAGATTTCGGGGCACGCTTAGAATATTGCCACCACGTGAGGATATCTGGTCTTCTCGCGACCATGACACGCAAAAAAACTCTCCTGCTCATTGTCCCCTTTCTTTTCCTCTTCGGTGTTTTCGTTTTCCAAACGTACTTCGCCAGCGAATCAGAAAACCAACCCGCCAGCCCGCGCGAACACCTTGCGAATCAGTTTGAACAGACAAAAAAGCAAAACAACCTTCGACCCGAGGAAGAACTCCTTGCCCGCATTCATCTTGCTGTAATCGATTACCGCTTAAGACACGGTGGGGTTTCACCGGCGAGCGTCAACGACCTCGTTCCGCTCTATTTTGACTCCATACCCATCGATCCACTGACAAAAAAGCCGGTGCAGATCCCATTCTCCATGCAAGATATTTCGACATCGCCCACCCAAGCAGCGGGTGTCCAACCGAATGATGGAAAGCTGCAGTGCCCATCGGGACTCGTCCCGCATCCGAAGCTCGAAATCTGCACGAAGCCGAGAGAAGTAATCGCCACGCCAACCCCCACCCCCACCGCCACTCCGGCGCCGGAGGTTCGACGAAACTAACCGGCGTCCGGAACATCTCTTGATGACTCTTTCTCGCCGGCGCTGAAAAGAACAAACTGAAAACAAGGTCGAGACAACCTTGCGTGTTTCCTCAAACGCCGTTCCTCAAAACCCATAACCGAGCTGTATCTATGGTCACCATGAGGTTGTATGAGAGGCACATCTCCCCAACAAGATCGCGTCTTGCCGTCTGCGGCATCGGCCTCTGAGAGTCCACAACTCGACACCTTGGTCGCTCTCACGCTTCCTCCTCCTGGCGCCACAAAAGAGACCGAACGAGGCGCCGCCGTCCAAAAACTGGTTTCGGAAGTTCTCGATCCAAAATCTCCCCTTCGCATTTCCAGCCTTCGAACTTTGAGAGATCTCGATGGACTGAGCAACCTCGTAAACGCCGTGAGCGCAGACCTTCGTACGCCGAATGAAGAGACGAGAGCGCGCGCGGCACTCGTCCTCCGGAATGTATGTACGCTGCCGGAGCTAAACGCTTCTCGAAACGTGAGCGCGGAATCGAAGTCGGCTGCTGCCCAAGCGCTCTTGACTTTTCTTTCCGACCCGGCCTCAAGGCTTGGTTCGGGAATTCGATACACCGCGGGCACAGATGCCGTCTCCGCGTTAAAAACGTTGCTTCCGGTCATTCCGCAGCGAGAAGCAATGACTATCGTAAACTCGCTGGTGGGGATTGCATCAAATAAAGGACTTAGTGAAAACCATCGTCTCCGCGCGGTGGAGGCTCTTGCCGGATTGAGCGAATCCAGATCATCAGCTCTCGTCGCGAGAGCCGTGCCGGGACTGCTGACCGCGATGCTGACGGACAATTCGGGGGTCGTCAGATACAGCGCGGCGCTCTCCATCGGGTGTCTCCCTCCCGACAGGCTGGACGCGAAGTCCAGAACAGCAGTCATCAATGGGCTCATCAGCGCGGTTGATCGAACCACCGGAATGCATCAATCAACGGTGCGACAGAATGCAGCAATCGCCATCGGGCGTCTCGGCGTCGGACACACCGAAGGAGCTGCGGCAGTGGCGGCACTTCGGAGGCCGCTCGCGATCCATGCCGGAAGCACCGCAGACGAGCGGAGCATGGCGAGCACTTCTCTCGCCGCACTATATCATCTCTCAAAGAAGGAACCTGGTGCGACTTTCGCCGCAGCGGCCATACCTGATTTGATAAGCGCACTTCGTCTTCGTGATCCGGGACCCGGCGTGCCTCGCATGCTCGGACACTACTTCTACGCGGCGAAGGCACTCGGCGAGCTTGCTCCGCATCTCGGTTCTCGCCGTCGTGAAGTCGCAAATGAGATGATAACCGCGCTCACCGAAGTCGCAGACAAAAGATATAACGATGCGAATCACGTCTCCGTTCCTTCGATTATTGCCCTCGGCAGAATGGGGCGGGAAGGAGGAGCGGCCATACCGATTCTCACGCGAATGCTGCAAACAACCACCTGTCGGGTAGAAGCGATGGAAGCAATTCGAAATGTGCTCCCTCACAGTAACTCGCCGATGGCGAGAAGCGAGGCCGTTCGTGCGATTACGGCTTGTCTTGGAGACAAAGTGAATATCGTTCGAACGACCGCTTTCGACACGATGAAGTCGCTGCTTTCTGAACTCCCGCGAAGGGATCCGGCTTCGATAGAAGCGGTAAAGATTCTTCGCGGGCTCGCTTCAGACAGAACGAAACCAGGAGCAATTCCCGCAGCGCTCCTCATCAATGGATTTGACGCTCGGAGGCCGTGAACAAGACGTCAAAATCGACAACTCGGAATTTGCAACGTCGATATCGAACGCGGGAAGAGAGCAAAACGACGCGCCGGAGAATCTACTTCGGCGTGTACACCTCGATGGCCTTTCCGGATTTTACTTGATACAAGCTCGCTACCGTTTCATTCGCAAACGGCTGTTTCGAGAAATCAATGTGGCCCCCGTCTGACTTCGTGAGTTTCACTCTCCGGAGCGAGTCAGTAAGGGTTTCATCAGACTTCTTCTCCCTCCAGGCTTCCGCAAGCGCCAAGAGCGCATAGTACGATTTCGAAGCTTCGTGAATCGGCGGCATGCCGAACTTCTTTTCATATTTTTTCGCAAAATCTTCGGGATCTTTCCACTGGGTGAAATACCAATCTTCCACGAGTGACTTATCGAACCCCGTATTCTCGAGCTCCTCCAACATATCGGCAGTCGACAATACAGGCACTTTTGATTGTAGCTCGGAGAGCCGCTTCGCAAAGGTGCCAATGAGCGTCGACACAAAAATAAGCTCCGGCTTTGTGGCTTGAATTTTCAGCGAAACCGCTCTCAGGTCCGAAGAGAAATCGCTCTCGCACTGCTCGGAAACGATGGTTCGTCCGGACTTTGCAAGCACGCGCCGCCACTCCTGAAGATGCGCCTCTCCCCAGAAATTATTCCAGCAAAAGATGCCGGTCTTCGTTTTCCCGGAGTTTACTTCCAGAAATTTTATCGTCGCAGGCTCCAGGCTCACCACTCTACTTCCAAGACTCCAGAAGTATTCGCTCCCGGCAAGCTCACTCCCCACAAAATCCATAACCGTGGGGGAGATGGTCGGTGTCTTTGATTGTTTCGAAAGCGGAATGAGAGGCGAGACCAGGAAATCCCAGATATCTCCGACGACCGCATCGACCTTCGCTATCGACGCGAGCTTCTGATATGCCGACACCGATGATTTCGAATCCGTCTTCGAGTCTTCGATAAGGAGGTCCACCTTCTGTCCGGACGCAGCAAGTTCTTCGATTGCCAACATCAGCCCGTTCTTAAGATGAAGACCGGGAAGTGAAGCGACTCCGGTTAATGGAAGCACGGCACCCACTCGAAGCGTCTTCGGCTCTGCGGCAAAAACGGTGAATGGAACAAAAAGCGAAACAATAAAAAAGAGACAAAAACGGCGGGATCCAGATGTCATACTGTTACCTTGTCAGCGTAAATATCCATTCGCGGCAGTTCGGAAAGCGCGTCTCTAGGTACTCGCGCTCTCCAAGATGAAAATCTAAAAAATCAAAGCCGGGTGATACGGTGCAACCAAGGAGCGCCCATTTCCCTCCCGGTTTCAAACGAAGTCCTTGCCACACTCCCTTGGGAACGATTTGCTGCGGACGCTCACCGTCTAGAAGTGTCGGACCGAGCGGAAGCACTTCCGCGCCTGATTCTGCGAGCAGGACGAGCTCCACCGTGTCGCCCGCATAAAAATGAAAAATCTCGTCGCTCTCGACACGGTGGAACGCAGAGAAGTTCTCAGGTGTGACGAGGTAGTAAATCGCCGTTCCGTACGCCCGCTCCCGGTGAGCCGGTGGAGCATCTTCAAGTCGCAAGGGAACGGCCCGGTCTTCGGTCCGATAGGTTTCCCGGTAGTAGCCGCCCTCAAACGGCAGCGGCTCGAGTCCAAGGAGTGAGATTATTTCTTCCGCCTTCACAGACACTTCCACATCTAATTCGGATCCTCCGCGATTTAACTTCATTTCCTGGCACTGAATCAAGGTGGGAGCATCGAAAATGTGTCCGCCGAGTTGAATCACGCATGCTCGACGGGTAGACTCTCGGAAGCCCAATTCTCAGCAGGAGATCACGCCGATATGAAAGTTTTTCGATTCATCCTCCTGTTCCTCCTCCCCCTCCAGGCGCTCGCGGATGAGAACACTCTCAAGGTCGGCTTCATTGTGCCGCTCTCCGGTCCCCTTGCCGAATACGGAGTCGCGATAAAAAACGGCTTTGAAATGGCGGCAAAGGAGTTTCCAGCATATGCCTCTCGCATTCCCACGATTTTCGAGGACTCGAAATACGACACGAAAACTTCCATCGGTAATTTTGCAAAATTACACGAGATCGACAAAGTCGAGATCGTGCTCGTCTTCGGCGGACCGATGTCCGAAGCGCTCGCTCCCGTGGCAGATGCAAAAAAGCTTCCGACGTTACTCTCTACGAACGAACCCACGGTTGTAAAAAACCGAAAGTACTCGATTCGTTTTTCGAATCCCGCGAAAGACTACGGAGGACTGCTTGCCGCTTGGCTGAGTAAACGCGGAGCAAAGCGGGTGGGGATCGTAAAAACCGACAATCAATACCTGAACGCGATGTTCACGGGTCTCACCGACACTGTTCCGAAGGGAATGGAAGTAGAGCTCATCGATTCTTATCGCTATGAAGATCAAGACTTTCGAAGCTCCGTCACAAAGCTCAAGCGAAAACCGGTTGACGCCATCGGACTCTATCTCCTGAACGGGCAGGTGAGCTCATTTCTCAAAATGATGAGGCAGCAACAGATCGATGTTCCCGTTTTCGGCACCGATTTTTTTGAGAGTCGCGCCGAAATTCAGCAGTCGTTGGGGGGAATGGAAGGGTCGGTCTTCCCCAATAACGGCGTCTCCGAAGCCTTCCACGAGGAGTATATGAAGCTCTTCGGAACGGACAGCCAGATCACTTGGGCCGGATACGGACACGACATGTTCATTCTGATCAAGGAATACCTGCGGATAAATGGCAGCAAGAAGCTCTCACCGGAAGACGTGATGACGGCCATCCGTGCGCTTCCCGTGTTCGAAGGCGTGATGGGGAAATGCTCTTACGCCTCGACTGCGGAGGGGGATTCTTACTTCGGATTCCCAGTTGAAATGAAAGTGATCAAAGGAAATGAGATCAAGACATTCAAAGAATAGTTTCTTTTCTTTCACGAGATTAACGAAGAGTTAATAATTCCATATCCTGCTTCTCCGGCGATTGCTTATCGCCGGATCGCCCCTTACAATGGGATCAAGGTCTTTTTCTCAGGTTACAAATAGTTGGAAGAGAGTTAGGAGTTCTCGAGTAGTTTCCCTCTGCAGTTTTTATACTATCTCATTCTCTACAACCCTATTTCCTCTTTCTCTCGCCGAACCTCGTCAACTACCACCTGATCGCCATCGATTCATCTGACTCTTCAGATTGGTATTTTTGCGTCCGTCTCTTCGGATCCGGGCTTGAGAACTTTCGTTCTTCGAATGGAAGTTTCGGCGTCGCCGCACATCGCAATCCTGCTTCACGCCGGAAAGAGTCGGGCCTCAATCATCGCGAACATTTCGCGGCGGTGATTCGGGCCTGACTCTTGGCCGGCGGCTTGGTTGCCGTCGACCGACTCCCTGAATCTCTGTGTAAAGGTCCGAAAATGAGCGAAACCAAGTACGCGGTCGAGTTGGAGTGCGTCGAGAAGAGCTTCCCGCGCCACGGCGGCTGGCGGTCGGTGTTCAGCGAGAGCGAGGCGCTGGCCCGGCTCTTCGGGCTCACCAAGCGCTGCTCGGTGCTTCGTGGGGTCTCCTTCCGCGCCCCGGTCGGGGTGACGCTGGGCCTCGTGGGCATGAACGGCGCCGGGAAGACCACCGTCCTCCGCCTCCTGACGACGTTGTTGAAGCCCGAGAAGGGCGACGTGCGTCTCCACGGTGTCTCCCTCATCACGAACCCCTCGTTCGCGCGCGGGGTGATCTCGAAGGTGAGCCGCGACGAGGCGTACTCCGCGTTCACGCCGATGGAGAACATCCGGATCGCCGCGGGCCTGTACGGCGTCGATCGCGAGGCGGCGTGCGTGGCGGCCACGATCCTGTTCAAGGCGATGGGTCTCACCGACGGCAGCGTGAAGAAGGAGGAGGACGAGATCAACCAGAAGCGCACGGGGCACCTCAGCACCGGCGGGCAGGTGAAGGTCGCGCTCGTGCGGGCGCTGCTACCGCTCCTCGCCGACAAGGAGCCCGACGCGCCGCCGGGGGTCTTGCTGCTCGACGAGGCGACCTCGAACCTTGACGTGCTCGCGGCGGAGAGCTTCTTCGAGGCGCTCCGGGTGGTCCGCCTCCGCCTGCCCAACCTCACCGTGATCATGGCGACGAACTCGGTGGGTGAGGCGTACCGCTGCGACCAGATCGTGGGCATCCTGGACGGGAAGATCATCGAAGACCCCGGTCTCGTCGCGCGCTTGCGTCAGAAGCTCGAGGGCTCCGCCGAGGCGGCGCGGGAGCTCGCGCAGTTCATCGACCCCAAGGGTGCCGCGGCCGCCGCGACCGGGACGGAGATCAACCTTCCCGCCATCGCTGCCGTTCCCGTCACCCCGGTGAAGACCCTGACGGAGCGCGACTCCCTCGACCGGAAGCGGAACCGGGTCGTGAACATCGCGATCGTGCTGAACTTCGCGGTGCCGATCTTGGTCGGCATGTACATCTACGCGGCGACGCGGCCCCCGTTCGCGGCGTTCGTCGCCGCCGTGACCGGGATGTTGTTCACGCTCCTCGCCCGCGAAGGATTCCGGGTGATCGACCGCGAACGGTCCCCGTACAAGATGATCGAGACCGTCTTGTTAAGCCCCATGACGACGAGGCAGCACCTCAGGGCGGCGCTGTTCGTGGGGCTGAAGGCCGAGTTGAGAACGGTGACGGTGTTCGCGCTGGTGGTCTTCCTGGCGTCGCTCACCTACTCGAACATCGCGAGACAGGCGTGGATGTGCGTCTCCGCGATGGAGGTCACCGACTGGGTGGGGGTTCTGGGCACGTTTATCTTTCTCTGTGTCTCGGCGATGGCGCTCGGCTTCTGCTTCGTGCACGCCGCGTTTCTGATGCCGAGCCACTATTCATTCTTGGTGCTCCAGATTCTGCCCCACCTCCTGATCCTCTGCGGAGGGATCTACTACTCTCCGGATGCGCTGCCGTGGGGGCTGTCGCATCTGGCTCAAATAAACCCGGTGACGTACGCGTCACAGGCGATGATGGAGTTCCTCCACCTCCGACCCGTCCTGAAGGCCGAGCCCGCGTCGCTCCCCGCGGTGGATTTCCTGCAGTCCCTACTGCCGGGTCTCCCGCGAGGCTACGCGTGTCTCATCCTTCTCTGCGGTCTCGGTGCGCTGTTTGCGGGCCTCGGTTCGTGGCTCTACGGGAAGCTCGAACCGCTCGTTCGCAAATCCGGCCGCTACTTCTCCTAACCGAGAAACCGGCCCGCCTCTCTCTTCCAGACAGGTTCCCGATTACATAATGCCGAAAGGCCGCCTGGTCCCCGTCAACGGACCCTCTCTTTTTGGCTTCAGTAGAATCTCACGGCGGAAAAGCAGATCGCAAAAAGCCACGCATAGAAAAATTTCGAAGTCGCAAGCGTCACATCCCACCGCTCCTCGAGAATTCGCGACATAAGGGCCCCAGCAAATCCGACAGCAACTGGAATCAATCCGAGGCTGAGCACGGCACGAGAAGATCCGCCGAAGTGCGGGACTGGCCAGAGCCACCTGCTGAGCGCTCCGCAGAGCAAGCCGAGAAAAAGATAGAGAAGTGTCCGTCCAACAACCGAGGGGTGCCGCTCGGAGGTATGAGTCAGGCAATCGCCAAGCATCCAGAGAAACTGTGAGAAGTGCTCGAGAAGTGCTTCCACGAGAACTTCGATCAATAAATCCATAGAATTTCTCCGGCCGGGGTGGTGATGCCCGAGAGTATGTTGTCCCTCCTTATCTGAGGGACCGGAGACGAACGATTTTCTTACGCGGAGAAGCGCCGGATAACTCCCAATCCACTCACCGTTTTAGCACAAGATTATGCAGAGACATTCTTCACCCAGCGGAGAACGTTGCTCGCTTTCAGATCTCGCTCTTCCACTCCGGCGAGCTCGTGAGCGACACCGCCGAACCGGTTACCGGATGAGAAAACGTCAGAGTCTCGGCATGAAGGAGAAACCCTTCGTCGGATTCCAGTCCGAGCTTCAACGCAAAACTTGTGAGCGATTTCCTGGCCCCATAGAGCGAGTCTCCCACAAGCGGGTGACCGATGTGCGCGAGATGCGCTCTCACTTGATGCCGTCGGGCACGGTTCGCTCTTACCCGGACAATCGAGAAGCCGCCTTCTAGTTCGCGGACAACTTCGATCTCACTCTCCGCGGAGAGTGCCGTTTCGTCTCCGGGCTTCGAAAACAGCATCTTCTTTCCGTCGCTCGATGGAGTGAGCGCGAGATAGACGCTGAAAAGGTTTTCTTTGAGCTTGCCTTCGACGAGAGCGAGGTAGGACTTCTCGAACTTTCCTTCGAAGAGCTCGAGACGAAGGCTCTCCCAAACATCCGAGTTCTTCGCGGCGGTGACGAGGCCACCGGTCCAAAAATCAAGGCGCTGGATAAGCCCCGCTTCCCGGAGATCGGGCGAAGCAGTGCGGCACTCCGCTCGAGCGGTGGCAATCATGTCCGCGAGCGTGGTCGGATCCTCCGGAGAGAGCGTCACTGTTGAAACCCCTCGGGGTTTGTTTACGACGAGGAGATGTTCATCCTCAAACACGACGGAAAGGGGCAAGGCGTTTTCCATCACGCGCGCTGCAGGAGATTCGATGCTGCCGAGAATCTCAACGAGGCTTCCGGCAAAAACCGGAGCGCCACCGCGCATCGGGACGCCGTTCACGCGGACCAATCCCTCTTTGCAGAGATCTCTGGCCTTACTCCGGCTCAAGCCGGGGATTTCTTCCGTAAGCCACAGGTCAAATCTGGGGGATGCTTTTTCAGCGCAAAGTTTCATAGTGTACAAAGTATTCTGGTGTACCGGCGCTTCACCACTTGGGCTGCGCCACTGGCTTTCCATCGCCACTGACTCTGCGGTGCACTCGTTAGGTATTTACTGCCTGTAAGGGCGGAAGCGAGAATGGTCCGACTGATTTCGGTCCCCTCGTCTCTCCCTTATAATTCCTCTCTATCCAGCCGACGTCAAATTCCGCATCAATGAAGTTTTTCTGCCGGAGAAGCCAACGGTGAAAATCGAGAGTCGTGGGAACACCTTCCACCAGATATTCATCGAGGCACTGCACCGATCGGGTAACGGCCTCCGCCCGATCTTTCCCGGTAATCACAATCTTTGAGAGCAGCGCATCATAGAATGCAGAGAGCCGGCTGCCTGACTCCACCCAGCCGTCTTCGCGAACTCCGGGGCCGCCGGCGCGGGAGATGTATTGAATCGTCCCTCTGGCCGGCTTGAACTCTTCCTTCGGATTCTCCGCATACACACGATACTCGATGGCATGACCTCGCGGCGCGATTTCCTTCTGAGTCATGGGGAGTTTTCCGTCACGCGCGACAATGAACTGAAGCGCAACGAGGTCAACCCCGTACACTGATTCAGTGACGGGGTGCTCGACCTGGATTCGCGTGTTCATCTCGAGAAAATAAAACGGCGAATCATTTTTCTCGCCTCCGGCGACGATGCATTCGATAGTGCCGGCTCCGCCGTATTTCGTTCCGCTCACGAGATTCACCGCGGCTTCATGCAGGCGCTTCCGCAGATCCGGATGAAGCCTCGGCGCTGGACATTCTTCGATGAGCTTTTGATATCGTCGCTGAACGGAACATTCCCGCTCACCGAAGTGAACCGCACCACCTGCGCCATCCCCGAAGATCTGCACTTCGATGTGTCGCGGCCGCTCGATAAATTTCTCGACAAACACTTGGCCGTTTCCAAACGCGGCTTCCGCTTCCGAACTCGCTTCTGCGAGCTTGCCCGGAAGCTCTGCTGGAGCGCTCACGATCCGCATCCCGCGTCCGCTCCCTCCGGCAACCGCTTTGATAATTACCGGAAAGCCGACCTTCTTTCCGAACGCCGCGAGCTCCTCAACCGTCTTCCCCGGCTCGGTTCCCGGCACGACGGGCATTCCGAGCTCCGTCGCTTTTTTTCTCGCCTCATTTTTATCACCCATCAAGCGGATGATCGCGGCATCGGGACCAATGAAGGTGAGCCCGGCGGCGGCAACGGCGGCGGCAAACTCCGCATTCTCCGAGAAGAAACCGTATCCGGGATGAATCGAATCCGCGCCGGTTTGTTTCGCCGCTGAGATGAGTTTTTTCTGATTGAGATACGTTTCTTTCACCGACGAACCGCCGAGCGCGAGGCGATGATCGGCAAGCCTTACATGAAGCGCGCCCGCATCGGCGTCTGAAAAAACGGCGACGGTTTCTATACCGAGGGACTGAGCGGCGCGGATGATACGCACCGCGATTTCACCACGATTTGCGACAAGAACCCTTGAGATCTTTGCCATATGTTGAATCCTCGCCACTTCCTGTTATGTTTGCCGCTCAAATCCGTCTTAATTGCTTTGGATACTTGTTTATGCCCCATCATGAAATCATCATTCTCGGTTCCGGCCCAGCAGGTCTTACAGCAGCCGTCTATACGGCGCGTGCGAATCTCTCGCCGCTTGTCGCGCACGGCCCACAGCCGGGAGGGCAGCTTACTATAACAACTCATGTGGAAAACTTCCCTGGTTTCTCAGAGGGAATTCTCGGCCCGGATCTCATGGAAGAGATGCGGAAGCAGGCAGAGCGGTTCGGAACCACGACCATTCAGGCGCTCGCGACGAAAGTCGACCTCAGCAAACGGCCGTTTCACATCTGGTTTGAAGACAAGGAATACACTTGCGGCGCACTGATCATCGCGACGGGCGCCAGCGCGAGAACGCTCGGACTTCCGCAAGAGAAAGAACTGATGGGATATGGACTCTCGACCTGCGCGACCTGTGATGGTGCGTTTTTCCGCGATGTCGAAGTCGGAGTTGTCGGCGGCGGTGATTCCGCCTGTGAAGAAGCGCTCTTCCTCACGCGCTTCGCGAGTAAGGTGAAGATGATCCACCGCCGAGACTCTTTCCGGGCGTCGAAGATCATGGCGCAGCGAGTTTTGGACAATCCAAAGATCGAAGTGTTGTGGAACAAACAACCGACCGAGCTTCTGGGAGACAGGAAGACGGGTCTCACCGGTGTGACACTCGAAGACACGGTCTCAAAGGAAAAATCGAAGCTTGATATCGGCGCGATTTTCTACGGCATCGGTCACACTCCGAATTCGCAGCTCTTCAAGGGGCTGCTCGATATGGATGAGAATGGTTATCTCATCACCGAGCCGGGCACGGTCCGCACCAAAATCGAAGGCGTGTTCGCCTGCGGCGACGTCCAAGATCACATCTGGCGGCAAGCAGTCACCGCTGCTGGAACGGGATGCATGGCGGCAATCGACGCCGAGCGCTGGCTCGCCGAGCATAAGTAAGAGGAGCGCGCCCGCGCTCTTCCCTGTGCGGCAACTGTATGAAAACTCTTTGAAGTCTGTGAACGAACCCTAAAATTCCCGAATCATAAAAGCTTTGTGAAGTAGGGCATCAAAAGGTTCTTTCTCAGCACTCAGCTCCTTTTCCCTCGCGAGAAATTTTCGATTCGAAAAATCAGAATGGATTGGATGAGTGGGGATCGCGTGGTGAGCCTCGATGGTTCAGCACGCGGTTACCCACACAACCTCCCTTCACCGCAGGGAAATCAGGAGCATCACAGTGAACTTCTCGAACTACCGCGACGCGGTCTCGGCGCTCGTCCCGGCGCACAAGTCGTTCCAGTTCTGGCGCGGCGTGGCGGCGCTCGCGGACAGCACGAAGCTGACCGGCCACGAGATCAAGGTCACCCGGGTCAGCATCCTCGGGAACATGGTGGACGGCTACAGCCACGGGACCGCGACCGTGCTGTACTACCGCCCGCTCAGCGACTTCGACTCCCTCGCCGAGGCCGAAGCGGCGAAGCCCCAGATCGCCGAGTTGAACGACATCCCGCTGTACGACCTCGAAGTGCTGACGGGGGGCTTCGTGTTCGACAACGGGCAGGCGATGCACGTGGAACTCCCGGCGGGTCTCGGCAAGGAGCTGCTGGCGGGCATGCTCGACCTGAAGAAGCAGTAGCGCTGTAGGTGTGAAGTGAACAATAAGGTTCAGCGAAGCGGCATGGATGCCCGCTTCACATCTCGTGTCTGAATCGTGATTCAAGAACATTGCAAAACAAGTCGCAGCGCGAGCGAAGAGAATATAACCTCCTCTCTCGTTCCTCACCCGCGTTGCGACTTTTTCTCGGTTAGTACGTCCCCGACGGCTCGGCATCCCACTCGCCCGAGCCGTTCTTCGCGAGCGGCCACCAGGTCTCGACATCGTCGCTCGCGGACGCGCCACCGATGTCGATCCGGAGACGCCGGTCAACTTCGTTATTCCACTGGAACGAGACCCCCTGGTCATCGATCTCCGAGCGGAACGGCTCGCCGACGCCGTACGGAGCGAGCACCCACCGCACCTCGTCCGGAACCGCCGTGGAGCTGATCTCCGCGAGCCGCACGGTGTACTCGGCGGCGCGCCACGCGACGTCGATGGGGATCTCGAACCGGCACTCCGCGGCCCGCGGCAATTGCACCCACTTCCGCAGCCATTTCAGCTGCTGCGGGAACCGTTTGCTGACCACGCGCCCGAGGACGGGGCGCTGCGACAGCCGCTCGACACCGTAGACGAAGCTCCGCCCCGTCAAGATGGCGAGGCGCGTCGCCTGCTCCCCGTGGCCGATCAAGAGCGTCGCCCACGTCTCGCCGTCCGGCCGAAGCGTCACGCGCACCCAGAGTCCGTCCGCGCACATCTCCTCGTGCGCGGCCAGCTCTCGGCCGACGGGGCCCCAGCCTTCGATGTCGTCGAGGGCGCGGTCGCCGGCGCGGGCCATCCGCAAGAGCCGGCCGGCGGTGTGCGCGAGTAACACCGCCTCTGCATGGAACACGTTCATGTTTTCTCCTTTCGGGAGTTCGCCGCACATGAAAGCGGCTTGTTACGGGAGTCTGCCGGACGCGACGGGCGTCAAAACGGAACTATCCGGCACTTGCAGAAGCGGGATGGCTTCTCCAAGCACCGGATAGAAATTCGTAACTTTAGTAAGGACCTCTTTGACTTCCTTCTCTCTTCACCACGCTGCAAAGAGAAGCGCCGAAGCACGGCGAACTCTTTGCAGGTGCGAATGATATAAACACGGCTATAAAAGGGAGAGAGCACGTTTTTTTTACATTATGATTCTCACGGTGTTTGTTTCTTCCCGCGAATGAAGTTGTGTACGTGATGAGTGGATCTTCGGATAAACCGGTTGATTTGGTTATTAAGTGGCTTCGTATTTTCTCGATTGAGCGACTTATCGAACTTCCGCCATAACACCATTGTTCACGTGAAGGGACAGTTACCGAATCTATGGAAATTCTACTGCTCTTTTTTGCCGTCTATTCGCTGGCTGCGGTTCCTGCGTATTTCGTTCTCTGGCTCGTCGCCGCGATCTGGAATCGCCTCGGATGGAAACCCCTCCCGCCGTGGGCGAAGAAGGGGATCTATTGTCTCATTTTTACGCCAATCCTCATCAAATTCGCACACGGCGGCGTTGTCTCACCGTTCTTCTACTTCCTCTGTGCCTCTCTGCTTCACGCGCGCGAGATATCCCTCTCGTCTATTCGCAAAAGCACGTCGCTTGATTACACGCTCCTCTTGATGGCGGGAATCTGGGTGTTCGCTATGATTCTCCAGAAATTCTGGAAGCGGTCTAGTTCATCCGCACCCGACCCTCAATAGAGTCATCCATCGTCCGGCCGGTAATAGCACCCAAGACGATCTTGATTCCCGAAATGGCCGCACCGTGTTTCGTGTCCCAATAATATCCGTGAAGCGGCGTCACTTTGATCGCCGTTATCCTCGGATCGTCCAGCCCGCCAGTGAACCAATTTTTAAGAAGCGGGCTCCACAGATCCTTGATGCGCGCTTTGTCCGTGGTGATCTCCGCGATTCCGTCTAGTTGAAGAAAATCGGAATGCGCCGAACCTTGGAAGTAGAGCTTCACATTCGGATCGTGGAGAATTTCTTTGTTCTTGAAACTGTCGCTTGCACTTAAAAACCAGAGATTCCCCACATCATCCACTTCGCGAACCGCCATCGGCCGGCAGCCTGACGAATCAGGCTTCGCGCTCGAGGTGCAGAAAAAACAGCTCTCCGCTGAACCGGCGATATCCTTGATTCTATCCACGGCGTCTTCGCCGGAAACATCCGCACGGTTCTTTTCCGGCTGCTCTTTGTTGATGGAATCCATACTTGCTCCTTCGGTCGAAAATTCAAACCACCGAAGATACCAGACGAGAGTTTCTCCCCATGAAACCACCGTCATGGTCTGGGATACGCGCTGAATCCACTGATGAGCTGAGCCGGGTAAAGCTCGGTCGAAGGCGAGAGCTAAATGGCCGGAGAACTACCAATACGGTTCTCCGCCTTTCGTCCTGCAGAGGCCTTCTCCTTACGCTCTTGTTTGCTCGAGCGTTTCGAAACACCGGGTTCGTGAGCTCCCACGAGCATGCAATCATGAATATATTTCTGACGGACGGCCTCCACGACTGAAAAATGAAGAGGAGAGCCGACGAGGATAGAACGGAGCCGTTGCTCTACTGCAGCTTCGATACGCACTCGTTTCAGCGTAACATCCCGCACGGCGGGAAGAAGAGAAGCAACGGTTATTGGATTCTCCGTTCGTAAGATTGCCTCACGCACATTCCCTGCGTTGTATAGGCACCCATCACGAAGCGCGCTTTCCAATCCCCTTCTGCTTCGCAAGTAGGAGAGGGTCTCGGCGGGAGAGCTTACTCCGGAACGGACCGCCGCGCGAAGCCGCGCGTCTTGCAACTCTTCGAGAAAGAAAATGTCTACCCAATCCTTCTCGCGAGCGGTTTCCTTCGTTTGAATGAGATCGTTTATCGACAAAAAGTCACACGGGCGATCGCCGTATGCCCCGTGTTCACGCCGCTGATACGCATCGGAGAACGCCGGGAACAATCGCCCTCCATACCAAAGCTTCAACTTCAGCTCGTGTGCATTTCTCTGCGACTGAAATTGAAAGCGTCGTACCGTAGACTCACGCGAGACGTCGATCTCGATCACCTGCCGCGTCGCGAGCCATCGTTCGACACTCGCACCGCTTTCCGGTGAGACGTAAAAATCAAAATCATCGGTTGTTCGGTTGAGGTCGTAATACCGGACGGCTTGTCCACCCATCACGAGCGAACGAATTCCGTTTTCTGCAAGCTCGAATTGGAGCTCTGCGAGTTCTCGATCTGATGTCATGACTCGGTTCCTCTCGATTCCCGATTCAGATACAAATCGCAATTCGTTGAGACCAACCGGGAGACCGTGCTTCAAAAATGAAGCAAAATTCCCGAGAATCCGCGCACGAAAACACACCCAAGGAGATAGTCGCTCGCGAGCAGAAGGCCTTACGCACGATTATTCTGAACATATTCGGAGAGTTAATTTGCGGATGAAGTTTCAAAGAGGAGTCATCACCGCAGCGTGAGTGAAGGAGCCCCGCTACTCCTTTTCGCTCGCGCTGCATACGGATAGTACAGCGTCATCCATATGCAGTCACGAACATCTCGCCTGATCTGCTGGCATTCGCGGCGCTCGTCGGTTCTGCAAGTGAAGGTTGCCGACGTGTCCTGCCGACCGGCCCGCGGAAGATCTGCTGGCGCTTCTGATGTCCGGAACGGCCACGTCGCGTTACGAACGCACGTGGGATTGCCCGCTCCACAATTTCACTCCCAGAATCCAATCTGAGGCGTCTCAATCGAAAATTCTGCCTGAGAAGCTGTTTACAGTTGAGCTCGTCGATCGGTGCAAGCACACGGAGCTGCAAAGCAACTTTCCCTGTTGTCTGAAGTCGAGAGAAATTGGATTCTCGCGACGCGACATCATCGTTTTATATTTAGGAGGAACGGATTATGGCCGGAACTTTTTCGAGGAGAGTTGGAGTTGCAGCGCTGGTGCTTGCGTGTTTCGGCCTCAGCACCGATTCTTCATTCGCTGTGGACTTTACCGTTCCCCCAGATTCCGAGTACACCTTTACTGTCGACGTCGGCGATCGAATTGTGATGAACGTCACGCCCGATCGCTCCTATTGTTTTCAGCTTCATCAACCAATCGGCGGAAACGGAGGCGCGACGTTTAGTTCCTTTGATGTCAGTAACCCGAGTCTCTTTTTCACGGCAACCGATCGCGGAGAGGCATATCCGAGATCTTATGGCGGTCTCGTTTTCGGGAACTCGACGAAGTCCCTCACCTGCGTCGTCGTCACCGGTTCGACTTCCGTTGCACGGACCGTGCGTGGCACCATCGGAACTTCAAGCGGTGCTGCCATCGCAAACGTGCGAAGCAACACCTATGAAACGACGTTGTTTGGAAACTACAACACGAGCGTCACCGATTTTAACTTCCTCGAGCTCACAAACCGGATGGTGCTTCAAGGCGGCGACACCGGTGTCATCAACGGATTCGTCGTTGTCAAAGATTCTATCTCCGACACTGAAAAACTTCGGACCTCTTTCACGGTCAACCCTGGCGACCGGATCGACGTCGACATCCATGCGGCAGTAGGCGAAGGGAATTTCGGAACTGTTCAGGTATTTCACAACGGAGTTCCCGGCGCGTTGAAGGGCGCCGTCGCGCAGTACCGAATTCTGACCGCCTCTCCGCTTACTTTCGAGCCGGTGTCGATTCTCCCGCTTGAGCGCGCGAGAGACTAACAACGCTCACGAGCGGCCGAGGGAGACGCTCTTTCTTCCCGGCCGCTCGACTTTGCCCCTTCACTCGGCTTGAAACTCCTGCGCTCGAAACACGGAGTCGCTTCGCTCAACTTCTCAAAGCTCTCTACAACTCCATCTCGGAGTAATGAGCATCGAAGCCCTGCCGTTCCGGGGGCGCCGCGACCTCAACTCCATCAACAGCACTGGTCCTTTTCGCACTTCCGATTACGCTGCGGCTCTTTGAGCTGATGTTGTGCGAGCGCTGAAGCAGCTCCGCGATTCGCTTGTCGAGGATCTCGATCTGTTTGTAGCCGACAGCGATTTGTTCGCTCAGCTTTTTATATTCGGCGCGGTGTTTCTGAATCCGGGTGTGCTGTTCAGGCGGCAGATCCTTCAGTGTCCTGTTTACCTTTCGAATGAGTCCTTCGAGCTTTCTGATTGTCTCGCGGCCCTGAGCAATGCTTTCACGGATAACTTGAGGATTAAAGGGACGCTCGAGTTCCGAACCGAGCGAGAGCCGTGCGCCATGTTCAACCACGTAATTTCGGTGAGCTTCAAGTTCGTTTTTCAGATTCCAAACTGCGGCTTGCCGATTCTCGAACTCATTGTCTGAATGTTCGAGGCGGTGAATGAGCTGCGCGCGTTTTGCGATGCTCTCCGCCGGGGCCTTCTTAAGCTCCTCGCGTTTATCTTCGAGCCGCTTGATCTGGACGGCGAGCTTGGTGAGTTTCTTCGACCCCGTTTGTCCCTCGCAGGAATAGGCCACCTGATGCAGATCCGAGGAATCCGCTTCGGAAACCGCCGTCCCGGGCTCGATCAGAATTGAGATCGAACACAACATGCATCCGATGATTTTTCCGCCATTCACGATCGAACACTCCCCCAAAAGTTCACGATTTCTTGAACGAACACAAAAACGTTGTGGAGGATTTCGCCTGCGATTGTTTGTCAGATTTGTGTTCGTTCTCCGGAAATTCTTGGTAAGGAGAATGACCAAGTTGCGGCTTTTTCCGGCGCAATCCGCGAAAAGCTCGGGCTGCGCTAAACATTGCCGTTTCGTTACACACGCTTACGAGCTCCTAGAGCGCTGTAATCTCTCCGTTTTTGTGTCGGCTGCGGATCACACAAAAGGGGTAATTTTTTTCATAATGGTGTTACCGCCGGCACAAAAACCCGAGCGCTGCTCTCCCCCATTCGATACCGTAGTTGCTTTAACCTCCGTTGTGAGAACGCCATAGCCGTTCTCGCAACGGTTGGAGTGTCGAAAGGTTAACTCCCAAGAAACACTCTCAACTCCAACCCCTCCGAACCCCTACTCTGTGCTTCGAAAGGAAGTGCAACTTGCAGTTGAAGCGTATCACGCTCGATGGCGGTGGCGTCGCGGTTCTGCCCCTCCCCGAGTACTACGAACGGTCCCTTCGGGCGGCGCAAGCGCGACCAAGCGGCATCATCAACCCGAGCGGCGACCCGGAACTCCGGGAAGGCTTCCTCCGCTGCTGGAAGGACGCGGCCAACTGCGAGATCCCCGAGGACGCGGTGATGGTGACGCAGCACGGCTCGCACGTCGCGTTGCAGGTCGCCATGGATTGGGCCTGCCGCTTCCAGCCCACGGTGGCGTCCTTCTCGCCGCTGTGGTTCGGGTTCCCCTCGATGATCCACCGCATCGGACTCAAGCTGAAGATCGGCACGACGCGCGCGGTCAGCGGCTACCTCCCGTCGGTCGGACTGATCGAACAGGTGGCCCGTGAGACCGACGTCGGGTGCCTCCTCGTCAACCAGTTCGGCACGCCCACCGGGGCGATGCTGGACGAAACGATCCTGCTCGAGATCGCCGACGTCGTGCGCCGCACCCCCGGCCTGCGCATCGTCGAGGACGCCGTGTTCTGGAAGAACGGCCCGGAGGGCCGGAAGTTCCCCACGCTCCTCAGCGTCGCGCCCGACCTCTGGCGCGCGGGGCGGCTCATCGGTGTGGCGTCCCTCACGAAAGCGTGGGGCGTCGGTGAGGCGGGGGGGAAAGCCGGCATGTCGGTCGGGTTCATGTGGGGGCCGCCGGAGTTCAAGTCGTGGGCCATTCAGCAGACGTTCAGCGCCTCGACGGACTGGAGCGCCGACCCCGACATCCAGTTCGCGCTGCGCCACGCGTTCGAGCCGGACGGTCTCGCCCACATGAGCGCCACGGTCAAGGCGATCCGGGGGAACCTCACCCACATCGACTGGCTGTGCCGCCGGTCGGGCTTTGACATGCTGCTCCGTCCGGACGGTGGTAACAACGTGCTCCTCGGCGTGTCGAACTTCATCGGCTTGGAGGCCGGTGGGAAGGAGATCAAGACGTCCGCCGACGTGGTCGCGCTGCTCGCGTCGGAGTGGAACGTCGTCACGATGGACGGAAAGTCCTTCGAAGCAGACCAGCCGTCGATCCGCGTGAACCTCGCCGGCGCGCCCGACGGCGACTTCGCCGACGCCTGCAGTCGGATGCGGAGCTTCTGGGATCAGCTCCGCTAACGTGTACTCAACTCGCGGAAAGGAGGAAACTCACCATGCGACGAGCGCCGGTTTTTGGAAGGCACACTCCAACCGGCGCCTCGTTTTTCTCAGAGAAAAAATCTTCGTGAGGGTACGGCGGCGCCAGAAACCCTCCTTGCTGCGGAATAGTTTCCTCACCGCGCGCCGAAGCGGAACAAGGTCCGCTTTCGGCACGGGTGGGAGGCAGACAGACATTCATTTTCCGTCCTTGGTCTCGGTTCGTCCGTCGTCCTTGACCGGGCGATCCTCTCCGGCGTCTGCAATGCGCTCAACCGGAGCATCGACAACACCACGATCGGCCCCAGCGCCGTGTTCGTAGGTCCAGTACCGCCCGCCTCGGCGTTCGGTCGGCGTTCCCCCCTCCTGCGGAGCGGGTGGTGGCAGTTCGTCGCTCACGAGTGGCCCTCCAAAAAATCGGGATGCGGATCAGGCGATCGGGTTCGAAACAGCCTTCAACAGGCAAACGCACATTGAAGGCTGCTCCAAAAACAAATCAAAGTTCTCCAAATCCTAAAAACCGGAATTGGCGCCGCCGTCACTCGTCCCCGGACCAGGCGTCGAGGGAAAAGCAAAGGCCGGCTCGGCTCTTTACCCGTATGGATTAATGTCGGCGAAGGCAACTAACACAGTTTTGTGAAAAAAACCCAAAACTCAATCTCTGTGTCTCTGTGGTTTTATAATCTTTATAAAACCACCGAGGCACGGAGGCACAGAGCATTCACGGAGGGGGCAGATTTCTTACTCGGCTTCTTCTTCAGCGGGACGCCACGCGAGGTCGCCTTCCTCCTCCGGCGTGACTAAACGAGCAATGCCGGTTTCCGTCCCTGGCCGCGGCGGCGGTGGATCGCTCGGGATGTTGATGTCGATGAGTTCTCCGCCCTGCGCCCGCCCTCCCGACGGAGCAACACACTGCTTCGCGGCGCTAGGAAAATACATCGACAGAATATTCGGCACGGTGAAGCTCCCCACGCCGACGATAATCGCCCCGAAGAAAACGCGGAAGGAGCCCAACGCAGCCGAGACAACCGCTCCGAGCAGGGCAACAGCCGTAAGCAGCGCACCGAATCCGCCGGTGATGTGACCGCAGAGCTCTTGAATCACCCAATCAATGACTCCAGTCTGGAAGGCGAACGCGCTCGACGGGAAGAGGAAGAAAAGTGCGATGACGAGAACAGCAGAGCACTTCTTCCGGCACCGGCTGATTGAGCAGAGGTTCATGCAATTTCTCCTCATGATGCATTATCTTCACGAGAAGTTATTCTTTCGGCGATTCCTGCTCTCTGATTCCCGAAGAGTATTACTCTAGCTTTTTGATACTTCGCTAAAAGCTCTGTGCCGCTGCGCCTCTGTGGTTAAATTCCTTTTCTCCTCTTGAACCACGCAGACAGAGCGGCACAGAATGTGCACAGAGAAGAGGTGGCCCCACGAATCGCCGTCACCCTCTCGGGCCGATCGGGCCATGGAGTGGGAGATCGTTCTGCCGTTGATGAAGCTGATTCAGTAATTGAAGAAGCTGCTGCGCCTGGGTCCAGAGAGAAGAAAGATCCAAACATCCGCGCGCAGGAGCTGCAACCTCAGAGCAGGAGAGGCTTTGAATGGCCCCGACGCAGCTTACCGCGTCCAACCCCAAATTCGCGCATTCCTCAAAAGCAATCTGCAGATCATCGACGCCCGCGGAGGCTTGACTCGGTGCCGGAATCGAACTGAGGAAATCCTGCGAGTGTGCTGCGGAGGCGCTACACAACAACCCCCAACAAATTATCGCCAGCGCAAAATATCCACGCATACACTTCCTCAGTTTGAACTGTCGCTTCCGAACAAAATCGACATGGAGAAATCAAACCTTGAGTGTACTGGGAGCGTTCGCGCTCGACTTCGTATTAAGACCTAGGAGAATCCTTCAACGAAAGAGCAGAGTGCTTTTCCGCTGCCTCGCAAAAAAGAGTCGCAGCGCGAGTGAAGGAGAGAACCTCTTCACTCGCGCTGCGGCGGGACGATTTGTGGTGCCGGAAGCTTCGGGTCAGTGCCTCACCGCGGCCAAGAACTCGTCACCGAGTTCCATGCGGCGTCCCTCTTCCACCCCGAACCACGATTTCCAGGGCAGCTTCTCGGAGGCCCGCGAGACCACGATCTCTTGCCCCGTCAAGGTGACCATACGGATCAGAGTCGGTTCGGCGTGCACTGCAAAGCGTCCCCACGGTTGCTTGAATCCGGGAAGCGATGACTTCCCGCAGACGAGAAACCTGGCGAGGGGATACGCGAACGTCGACGCCGCGAAGACCACGTCGAGGGGAATCTCGAAACGGGCGGCGACGGTCTCATCCACCACGATCGAGTTCCCCCACTTCGCGGTGAACCGCTTCACGAAGCCGCCACCCGCTTCCGCGACAAACTCCGGGGTCACGGCACGGGCGCTGCCGAGATGGAACGAGTCGGCGTGCACCGTCGCCAGACGGTCCGCCATCACTCCGCTTCCGCAGAGGGCCGTGGCGCGAGGCTCTTCGTCCGGACCGTGCGTCTGCCGGATGAAGAGCGGTGCGAAATGCGCGCCGACGGCGAACACCGCGGCGGCACCGGAGAACCCGGGGTATGGCCTCATCGCTTCGAGTCCTTTGCTCCGGGCTTCGAGCAGGAGCGTGACGAGGTCCGCAAGCGCGAACGAGAGAACGGAGAGTGACGGCATCTCTTCGGACTGCGCAGCCATGGTGTTTTCCTTTCGGGAAACAGAGGGGGGATTCACCGAGGACATCGGCGAGAGGAGTGACGCGTGCCGGAAGTACAAAAACCTGAACTTCACTACGCTGCATGAGAAGAGAGAAAGAACGGAAAGGCCGAATATGCAGCGGCTTTGAATTGTCACGAATGGAGGAGACGCAGTTCGGAGGGAGTTAAAATGAATCTCGGAGAAATGCTCTGTGCCTCTGTGGTTAATTTCATATTCCTCTTGAACCACAGAGGCACAGAGCTTGTTCAAAAAAAAAGGCCGCGCCTCCTTTCGGAGACGCGGCCTTTTGGGATTTTCTCCCTTATCGGCCTGTCGAGCAGACCGCGTATTCTTCGCCGCGGCGGAGAACGTTGTAGAGCGAAACTCCGCTGCGATCCGATTCCATCGCTACCGAACCATATGAATCAAGCGGAAGGTTCGGCGAGAACAGAGCGATTCCGTGCCCACTCAACTCGAACTCGAACTCGGCGATATTGGCCCCGATGAAGTTTCGATAGACCAATTCGATAGTCGCGTTCTGGCTCGACGTATTCGTCACGATCGTGGTGTTCCCTTGGCCGAGGAAAGAATTGAAATACGACTTCGCCTCTTCATCCACACCCCCGAGCGCCGGCATCGAGTACGCATAGCTCAGCTTTCCATCTGCTCCGAGCTTATAGAAGACCGTGTTCGCCGAGACCTTACCGGAAGTCGCCTCAATGAAGGCAACCGCCGATTCTTCCGGAAGAACATAGCCTTGCGGAACTCCGTTCACGACCACTCGGTTCGCCACAACGTGGTCAACCGCATGAATAGGCAGACTGACATTCTGGCCGCCCAAGAATTGGCCGAATGCTCCGACCGCGTTCAGTTCGTAAGCCGCCGCCGTTCCCGTCGGGTTATACGATTCAACGATTGCGAGCTCACCGTTCTTCGCCGGAATAGGCGCCGCGATCGTATCGTCTGTTGCCGCGCGAGGCGGAACAACGAACGCGGTGAGAAGATCCGTGCATCCCGGAGTGGTGCAGTCGAAGAAGTAGCGGGTCGAAGTCATGTAGAACTTCGGATCGAGTCCACCCGGAAGCGGATTTGCCACGAACACCGCCGAACCAAGGGCTTCACCGATTCCCGGATTTTGCGGGCTGAGTTTCAAGTGACCGTTGAAATCCTGACGTCCGCCGTCCGGGATATTGACCGGATCAGTTCCGAGCGATGCACCGCCCTTCGCGTAGTAGAACATCGTTCCCGTGAGCGGAAACCCGTCGTCGGGAGTTCCGTCACCGAGGCTCGGCCAGTTGGTGACGTTCGCCGCTGGGTTAACACCAAGGTGGAAAGTGTTCAGAGGAACACCGACCGGACCGGTTCCCACAAAGGCGTTTTGCAACTGGTGATGGAGCACGTAGTCAAATCCGGTCGCTCCGAATACCGGGTTCACACCCTGCCGCGTGTTCGGCTTGTAGATTGCGACCGCTCCGTTCCAACCGCCCAAAGCGAACGAGTTCGTCGTGACGCAAAGGGTAGCGACCGTATCCGGATCAAGACCCATCATGTTCACGTTGAAGTCCTCTTTCTCGTGACCATCGAGGACAACCGAGATTCCGCTTTCCGTGTTTCCGAAGGAATCGGTCAGCGTAATCGTCGCACCCAGATCCTGCTCTTCTTCGTTCGAGAGCGAGAGGATGTTCATGTGTCCGAAAAATCCGTTTACTACTGCGCAAGCCGTCTGACCGAGCGGTTGAACCGCGCAGTCTGTGCTGCTGTGTCCACAGGTTGCGTCAGGAAGCGTGTCGAGAGTCGGATCGACGCAATCAAACACGCCGTTTCCGTTCAAGTCTTCATCGACCGCTCCGCAACCGCAAGTGCCCGGAGTAGTCTTCAGATCATCGGTCGGACAGAGGTCGCATGCATCCGGCGTATGATCGCCATCCGAATCAATCGTGTCGTCTCCATTCGCGCACACGTCGCACGCATCCGGGATGGTGTCGTTATCCGCGTCCGCGGTATCCGGGCTGCCTGGGCAGAGATCGGTATCGTCCGGAGTGCCGTCGTTGTCGTCGTCGAGAAACGCCGGGAAGCATGTCGCATCGATTTCGTCCGTCGTCGCCGGATCATCACTGTAGACAAACTCTGTTTGAAGCGCGTCGAAGTATCCCCGGGCGCAGACCTTCGGAGCTACCGGCAGCGGAGACACGATAGTCGCGTCAAAAGTAATGGTGACAATGGCGCCCGCGTTGAAAGAGCCGTCTGCAACCACGACGTCGGTTTGAAGAGGTGCGTTTCCGGTAACGACACTGCCTTGAGAGGTCGTCACGCTGCCCGCAACCAACGCCAAGCCATTTGCCGGAGTGGTGTGGTAGTCCCAGCCGCCGAGCGCGTCGGGGGTCTGGTTATTGATCACAACCGTATACCGAAGCACGTCGCCGATATCGCCACGGCCGTCGCTGTCGGTATCAGTCAGGAGCGCGGCCGTTTGTGTGACCGTGAGAGGATAGGGAACGAGCGAGATATCGTCGAAGGCAAAACCTTCGTCAGTGCTCGCAGCGGCCGAGCCGTAGATGACTCGGAAGCGCGTCATGTATCCACCGGTAATTGGATGAGAAGACGTTACCCATCCGCCGCTTCCGAGAGTTCCGGCGCTCGTATACCCCGAAGTGTTGTACGGTGTGAACGAGCTTCCCGCGGTGAGATATCCCGAGAATCCGCCTCCGGGGGAGAAGGGAGCGAGTCCTTCGATCGACACGTTATTATGCCAGTTCACCCCGGCACCGACTTCACCGAGCTGAGCCCAAGTGACTCCGTTATCATATGAATATTGGATTCTTGCACCGTCTCGATTCGGCGCAGATTCCCAAGCCGCCGAAAGTCCGAACTTCATCACCTGTTGGGCACGAAGGTCGAAGGTCGGGCTTACGACCTGAGTTCGTGTTCTGGCGTTAACGTTTGCGGTGAGTCCGGTCACCCAAGCGTTTACCCCACTTGCAGCACCGGCTAGGTAGGGCTTGTTTGGAGTGCCGAGAACAAAAGGCGTCGAGAGAAAGAAAGGAGTGAGGTCATAATCGTATGCCAGCCAGCCGCCTGCTCCGTTTTCAAAGTCTTCGAGATACGGAAAGTTTGAGACTTCGCCCGTGCCGAGCGGAATCGTGGATTCAAGCTGCACTGTTTTGAAATCGTTTGAAGGATCGCGATCGCCGGGGTAATGGACTCGCGCTTCGATGGTCTTAAGCCCCGGCTGAAAGAGTTCCAGGCGACCATTAAAGGTGTAAGTTCTCAATGCTCCAGGGGAGAATGAGCTAGAAGGGAGAATCGTTCCCTCATTGCCGCCCTCGAGCACCACCATTTGTCCGTTGACGGAAAGACTAAAGAGAGTCTGAAACCCTCCGATCGAGAACTGGCCATTGTTCCGGACTTGCACCGTGACTTGCTGGTTCTCCGAGAAATACGCCGATCCTGCGACGGGGCTCGTGATGGATATGATTTCCATATCGATGGGGAGCTGAGCGCTCGCTCCCTGTGCGCCGCAAAGATTGAGAATTGCGGCGAGGGCGAGACAAAACATGCCGCTGAATTTTCCAGCAGACAACTTTTGATGGATGTTGGCCATGTGCGTCCTAAGAGAAATACACGAATAAAGAACTGCAGATTTGTCACTTAATCAAGCAGTGGCGAAGTTTTCGCAACAAAAATCAGCTGCTTTAATTTCAATGAAGTAAACTTCCCTTTCACCGAAGCTCCGACTTCGATGCGACTTTCGCCGCGAGGGATTCTGTGGCAGAAGCGCGGAAATCGGCATGTTGTTTTCCGGTGCCTGGGATTAGCTATGTTTTCGATTATTCTGCTGTGTCTAAACATAGCGCTGTTTCTCTATATTCTCGTCTACGGAATCTGTTTCCTGATGCTCCCCTTTGTGAGGCGATCGTCAGGAGCGGAAAGATCGCACGATAAGGTCCTGGAACAACATGATACCGGGCCCGTCACCGTCCTCATTCCGGCGCATCAAGAAGGACCCTCCGTCGTTCGCGCGGTCGATTCGATTCTCGAGCAAACCTACCCGGGATTCATCGAGAGCATCGTCCTCGTCGAGGACTTCACCGATTCCGGCTTAGAATATCTGCAGAAGCGGTTCGGATTCAAAAAGAAGTCCGGAGAGATCACCGTTTTCCGCTCGGACTCGCGATCCGTAGTCCTTCTTCCCGTCGGCAAGAAGCAGAAGAAAGACAAGCTGAATTTCATCCTTCCGCGGATGACGAGCGACTTCATCGCCTTTCTCGACGCCGACCATGCCGCCGAGCCGGATTGGATCTCGTCTTCGCTCTGCGTGTTAACCGGAAGCACCGCCTGCGGGGTGCAATCGCGCCGGGCTCCGCTCTCGCTCAAAAAATTCCCGCAGCTCTGGGACAGCGCGCAGAACCATATCGGGAACGAGCTTGTAAACTCCGCGCTTCAGTCCGCGGTGGGATCGGTTTTCTTCACGGGGACAACGGCGGTCTTTCGCCGGGAGGCGCTCGCAGGCCGGACTTTCGGGGACTGCGTCACGGAGGACACGTATCTCAGCTACGAGTTGCTCCGCGACGGTGAGCACATCGAGTACAACGCTGGTTCCGGCTCGCACGAGGAGGTCTCTCCGGATATTCACAGTTACCTCGCCCGCCGGCGGCGCTGGAGCTGCGGACACAACAAAACGTTCTTCACGCTCTTCCCGCAGATCCTGAAATCAAACGCGAGCACGAGAGTCAAAATCGCGACTCTCATCCACGGCTTGTTTTATACGGTACCGGTGGCCGTCTGCCTCCTCCTCAATCTCTACTCGCTCCATCTCTTCGTTCAGTACACTCAGCAGATTCAGATCCTCGTTCTCTTGATCACGCTCCTCATCTCAGCGGTGACGACGCTCTGGATGTTCGGAAAGCACCGAAACGTGATTCGCGAACTTCTCGTCCTCATGTCCTGGGTACTCCCACAGGTAACACTTCTCTTCCCGGTGGCCCTCTATTACACGGAGCATGAGCTGTTCTTCTTCCTCACGCTCTTTCCCTACATGCGGTATCTCTTTTACTCCCATGTCTTCTGCCTGTTTGCGCCGGTCGTCCTCCTCGTCATCGGCTCGATGCGAATCCGGTTGTTTCGACCGCATCAGATGGCGCTTTTGTGCCTCAGCTACCCGATCTTCTTCTTTCTCGATCTCTGGGCGTGCTTGCTTGGCTTCTCGGACTTCCTCTTCGGCCGTCCGACCTGGGCGAAAATTCAGCGGACGTTTGCCTCCGACTTTCTTGCCGAGGGTGCGTCGTCGAAGAAATGGGTGCTCACCCGATGGGCGGGAGCCATCGCTGTTTCCGCATTCCTTCTCGTGTCGTTTAATGATCTGACCGCGGACTCGAACTGCGGGCGTCCCGACGGGCTCTTGTTCGAACCGCGGCTGTTTGTCCCCGCGTCCGAGCTCGACTGGTCGATGAAGCGGAACATCTCGATGAGAGATGCCGAGACGTTTCAAATCAATTTCTCGAGTGCGTTCACCAGAAAGCCGTCGGGCGGAGCCGAGCTTGCGCATTTCATCGACGGCCAGCTCGCGCGACTCGATAAGGACGTCTCGAACACGGAGACAGTGTTTCCTTTCGAGGCACCGGCCGGCTGGGAGAGTCATAAATACGAAGCGGTGCTCCGGAACAACGGCTCGCTCTGCCGGAGAACGGAGTTGTTTACGACGACCGTAAAAGAGTTCCGGGGGAAGAAGCTCTTCGTAAACGGCGAGCCGTTTCTCGTAAAAGGTGTCATTCCTTCGTTCTCGCCGGGTCAGCAACGGGATCTCTCGCCGCGTGCCGGGCTTGCGCAGATAAAACAACTCGGCGCGAACACGACTCGCTTTTATCACGCCGTCCGTGAAGAGATGAAAGACGCCGCAGCCGCCGAGCAACTCCTGGTCGTCGATCAGCCGGACCGTTCAACCTGGGATGAGGTCGGGGTTCGCTTCGAATGGGATAGAAAGGAGCTTCGGAAACGTTTCGAGAAGCTCATTCTCGAAAACCGGAACTATCCGTTTAGTCTCTTTCATACCGTCGGAAACGAGCTTGAAATCAAAGACCCGGGCCGCGACGTGCCGTATCTCTCCGAGCTCATCAACGAAGTCCTCGAGAAAAGTCCGGGGGAGATTTTCTCGTATTCGACATTCTATGTGTTCCTGAGACTGCCCGCTGCGATCTACGGCATCAACATGCTGGACTCGAGCGAGACGTATTGGAAGAAGGGGCTCGATGCCGCCAAAGCAAACGACAAGCCGTTTTTTGCGAGCGAGTTCGGCGGCTTCGTGGCCTTCCTCGAATGGACTCCGCCGGAGCTTCGGGTGTTCCGGCTTTTTGAGTATTGGGACAAGCTGCTTGCCGCCGGCGCGTTCGGAGCCATTATCCACCAATCACACGATAATTACGGACAGCCCGTCATCCAAGGGATGAACGATCCGCTCACCGCGGATCAACCGGACGACACCCGCGGCATCTGGGATAACGACAACAAGCCGAAGCCGCTTGCAAAGTTCGTCGAACGCCTCTTCTCCGATTTTGATGCTGAGACGGAAGAGAGCTCAATAGGAGGCGATGCGCGCACGGTGAAAGTGCGTTTCAAAAACCGACGGGAGTATTCGCTGAGCAATGTGAAGTTCAGTCTCGGAGAAAGGAAAGTTGTCGGCCCCATCGACTTCTTGCCGAGCGCTGAGCACATCGTCGAAATTCCGCTCGAAGCCCGTGTTCCGGAGATTCTGCTCACGGCGGGATACACGACACACCGGGGCTTAGAAAACGTATCGCAGATTGCGCTCCGGCTTCCGCTCGCTGGGGAAAAACCCTCGGTCTTGAATTCCGATCTTCTTTCGCTCGAAGTCTCTGAAGAAAAAGCAGAGGGACGGCTTCTCTTTGGAAAAGAGCTTTCCACCGTGCTTCCCGCAAAGTGGAAGGAAGTTCGCGTAAACGGCACGATCTATCCCGTTCAGGCGGGTCGGCAGAAATTCGCACTACGCCCGGCGATGGAAGACACCGTGTCTTTCGAAACCTCAAAAGACGGCAAGACCTATACTCCGGCATCCGTGTCCGATGTCGGGAAGAGCTCGCAGCGAATCCGGTTCAAGCTCGCGCGGCAGTACCCACCCGGTGCGCACCTTCTCATCGCGGGGATCGGCTCGGGGAAGTATTGGCTTCAAGACTCGAAAGGAAATTGGAAAGAGACGAAAGGACATAAATACCGGGAGAACCTCATCCCGCTCGATTCGCTCTCCCTGAAGGAGGGAGACTACATCACGCTTCTGCTCCAAAGGAACGACACGGTGTTCATCTCGGAGAAGGATAATCCACTCAAAGAGACAGTGGGCATCGATTTCGAAATGCCGAAAGTATTCTCACCGGTTCCGTTTTTGCTTGAGCGGGTGTCCTAACATCGGCAACAATGTTCGCGTGGAGCAAGAATCCGTCTCCTCCTCCTCCTGCACCTG
>CAZDWZ010000007.1:0-349074 GCA_964509425.1 uncultured Bdellovibrionales bacterium
CCCTCTCGCACCTCGTCAATCAAAGAAATGTCGACTTGGTCTCCGCTTCCCGCCACATTGTCGGTCGAGCTTATCGGACGCCCTGGGGATATGAAGATTAGAAGGGTGCAACCGGCCGGCCCGGTACGAGAAATTATCGGGCTAAGGGCTAGTACTTCCTACGAAAGAGTGCAAGATGAGAATGTATGAAGGTCTGCGCCCATGGCTCAGAGAATGAAGCATTTACGAGTTTCGGCCGATTGTTGTACAGCAGAATAGTGATTCGTCTTCATGAAGAGCGGCTACTGTACCGTCCTGGGGAAGAAAAACAACGCCTACATTCGGTGGGCTGGGTTGGCCAGTGCCGTATGTTTGCTCGCATTCCTGCACGAGTATAGGCAAGATTCGGCACATTCTACACATGCCGATCTATTGTCATCCAAACCAGTACCCGATCAAAGGCAGCAGAGGCTTGCTCTTCAGGCCATTATTTCTATCGGGCCCGCCATCCGAATGCCCCTTCTTGAGTCGAATGGCGACTACTCTCCCGATCCCAAGTCTACTGGCAACCTGGGCCCACGGGTAGCCGAGTTGTGCGATGCCGTTCTAGCAGCGAAGTCCTCCGTTCTGTTGGAAGAATTAGGACACTACGCGACTCTTAATGAAGATCAGCGGCAAGTATCATTACGCTTATTCTATCAATATGCTCCTGGCATTCCTTCCCAGGAGGAATTGGCCGCGATCGTCGGCGAGGACGCGGCTCGGCGATTCACTGAGAGCTGGCGTCACTTGTCGGCTCAACTTCAACAGATTGATATGGACCGTCGCGTGGGTATGCTGCGAGCGATCTACCGCCTTAATCCCCTTTCGGTGGAAGAAAGAGGTGCCATCCGCGCTGCTACACAGAACTATGTTCAGAGATACGGCGGGCGAGTCTATCAGATTGAGCAGCATGCTAAACATCGCTTTTTGGCAGCCCACCTCTCAAACGGATGGAATGCCGGGAGTGGAGATAGAGTGGCGGCCATGTCCGAACTGGTAGAGGTTTGGAACGAATTCAGGGATCAGGTCAAACATACTCTCAAGCAGGAAATGGCTGCAGTTGCGGGAGTAGAAAATGAAGACTTTAACCAGTTTGTCGCCGCGGCCCTGGCAAGCGAATTCCAATACGACGAGCAGCCGGATCACGAAGAACTCAATACGAAATATACACCGGCGTCTCAATTAAGCGAGGAAGCAATCCAACTCAATCTGGATTCCGAAGTGTTCTTCTACGCCGAAGTGCTTAACTTGGAGCCGGCGCAGGAGAATGAATTCCGGCGGATTCTCTCTGAGTTTTCGTCTCTGGCAAAGTGGAATCAATTGCGAGTTGAGCAGGTACGTGTTCTCCTGGATCCCGATAAAGAGGTGTCTCAAGTTCTGAGTCTGGCGCATCTGTTGCAAGAAGAGGAGCAGTCATTTGTTAAGGCCCGCGCGCAGAGTATTCTCTCCGCTGCACAGTATGCCACCCTCATACGATTGCACAATCTAAAGCGATGGGAATAAATACCACACCCAGACAGAGGTGACCTCATCATCTTTTTGGAGGTCTTTGGCCTCCGTTCTGAAAATAGTCGTCGTAGCCAGAGTAAGGATCATCTGCCGGACTCGTCGGGACCGCGGATGGCGTCATGGAGGGTGTCGGACTCGAGACATTCCAGCCACGGGGACGTTTCGTATCAGTCATGCCCGACCCCCAATCTTCGTCCGGAGCTGGAATTGGGTCGGCTGGCCGGGGTATTGGGGTCGGGCACATTTGCGGACGTGGCCGGTTCTTCGGACGCAGTTTTTGCGCTTTATCCATGATCTTTTTTGCCTTACACCCACTGTTAAACATTCCACCCATCAGCGGATTGCACATGATGTCTCCTGCATCTGTTGGAGTACCAGATTTGCCCGATGGTGTTGGCGTTGGCTTGGCCTCCCCGCCTTCGAGTCCCAGCGGATCGATCCAATAGACTGGATTATTATGAACATATGTGTATATGTTGTCGCCGCCACTATATCCAATCGGATCGCGACTCATCCATCGTGATAGCTCGGGTGAATACCATCGATATGTCGCCAGCAGCATTTCTGCGGTTCCGTCTTGGTAATACCCATACCTACCGCCGAATCGAAATGGATTCATGTCAGCCCCATTCGAATAGAGCACTCGTCCATATCCATCGTAGCGGTATTCATCGCCGATTGATCCGGTTTCGTCTGTCAGGTGACGTGTCTCTCCTTGCGGCCCGAAATGATACCAAAGCGACTCGTTTGAGCCGATTGTTCTCTGTGAGATCAGTCCCGCGCTTCCCCAGGAGTATGCGTAGCTTGGCGACCCCGAACTCACTTCGCCAATCAAAGTGTCCCCTGAGAACACATAAAAGGTGTTCGCGGTGGTCCCCGTGGGGTATCTGAGTACCCGCTTCCCGCTAGCGTCATAGCTGTAGTTGAGGTCGTCAGTCGAAGTCTGCTGCCGCTTGAGCTTGTTCCGGACGTCCCAAGTGAGCGTCGTGCTCGGCATGCCTCCGCCCGAGACCGCGGTCATGTTTCCGTCCGTGTCGTAGCTCGCGCTCCCGCCCGAGAGCATCGAGAACTTGTTCGCGTCGTCGTAGCTCGCGAAGGTGGAGCCGTTGTACTGCGTCATGTTCCCGGCGAGGTCGTAGGCGTAGCTCCTTGTGTAAGCACCTGTCCCCGTTCGCTCCTCGGCCGTGAGCCTGTAGAGTGCGTCGTAGGTGTACTCAATTTCGGACGAGTCGAGTTCCGTCACCTTCGTAATGTCCCCAACCGTGTTGTTCCCGCCATCGTACTCAAGGTCATAGCTGGCAAAGGGAGTGGTGCCTAGCTTGTGTAGAATCTGCGTCGGCCAGCCGCGATCCTGGTTGTAGGTGTAGGTCGTCGAAGTGCCGTTCTCGTTGGCGTGGGACTTCAGTTTCCCCACGCCATCGTAGGTGAAGGTCGTCGTTTCGCCGAAGCTGTTCACGATCTCGGTTAGCCGGCCGGCCCCGTCGTAGTCGTAATCCCAGCTTGCCACACTTGTAGTGCCGTCTTTCCATCCGAGCGAGAGCAGCGTTCCATCGGGGTTGTAGCCGTATTCCAGTGTTTGGGCGTTGGTCAGCCCCGAGGCGCTCCAGTCGTACTCGACCGCCGACACCTTTCGACCAGCGGTGTAGGAGTAGATCGTCGTTCCCACCTCGTCCGTCACCGCTGAAGCCCGTCCGTCCGTTCGGAAGGTGTAGCTGATCGCGGTCGGTGTTCCGCTCGCCGGCACGAGGTCGATCTCTTCGACCCTTCCTGAGGCGTCATAGGTATACTGCTTCTTGTGCCCTCGCGTGTCCTCGGTCTCGGCGAGCCGCCCGTAGTTGTCGTAGCGGTAGAGGATATAGGAGCCATCCGGGTAGAGCGTCTTCTTCAGTTCGCCGGCGAGCCCGTACTCGTAATCCGTCTCCTTGCTTCGAGCGTCGATGAACGTCGTCGTTCGGTGGTCTGCATCCTGATCCCACGCAAGGCTCTTCGAGAGTGGCATATCCACTCCTGTCAGCTTCCCGCAGACCGCGCAGAAATCGAAGGAGGTGACCGCCCCCGCCTCGTCGGTAATCGAAGTCAGCTTCCGGTAGCTGTAGGCGTAGTCGCGGTACTTCCCGTCCGGAAGTGTTTCCCGTGTGGTCCGCCCGCCGGCGTCGTAGGCGAACTGAAACGCGATGTCCGTTCCGTTTTCCGGGGTCTGTTCGATCTCTGTGACTTGCCCCGCGCCGTTGTAGCTCGTGAACCGCGTCTCGTTCCCCGCTCCATTGGTGATTTTCTTGAGGTAACCGTAGTTCGGCGAAGAACTGGTCTCCTCGTACTCGTAGGTCGTCGTCCCGGTCGGCGAGCCGCTCGGAGGCACCACGGTGAGAGCCTGCCCGTAAGCGTTGTAGGTCTTGGTCCAGGTGTTCCCGTCGCCGTCGGTAACGCCAGTTGGGAGGTGCGGCTGGGCCATATCCCCGTAGGCGAGTTGGACCAGCGTGCCGATGCTGTCCTCGACCTCGGTCAGGTCCACGCCGTTCGTCGCATAAGTGAAGGTCCAGACGCCGCCGTTGTTGTCGTCGATCTCGGTCACTTTTCCCTTCGAGTTGTACGTAAAGTCGGTCGTGGTCGCCCCGTCCGAGATCTGCGTGATGTTGTGGTTCGAGTCGTACTGGAACGTGTAGTTCACGCCTGCTGACGCTCCGTTCATGACCGGCAGGATCGTCCTGATAAGCCGTCCCGCGGAATCGTAATCGTGCTTCGTTATTCCGCCCTTCGAGTTCGTCACCTCGGTTCGGTAATGCGCGCCGGAGCCGGGCGTCGCGAAGTAGTTCACGTTCGCGTTCCCTCCCCCCGGCCAGGTCATGTTCGCGAGGTAGGTCGTCTGTCCGCTGACCGCTCCTTGCGGCAGGTAGGTGAAGGAGAGCTTCGAGGCGGTATCGCCGTCTTTCTCAACATCTTTCAGGAGGTGCTGCTGCCCTCCCGCTGTGAAGTAGGTAAGGTCAACCTTCTCGATCACGGTGCCGCCGCTGGTCTTCCGCTGGATGGAGGAGATCTTCGCGTTCCCGTTATAGGAGATAGTCGTGTAGTTCCCTGTCGAGTCCTCGGTGATCTGCGTGATCCGCGGATAACTGTCGTAGGTGAGCGTTACTGTCCGTCCCGTGCCCACTTCTTCGATCTCGACCGGATGGTTCTGCCCGCTTTTTAGCGCCCAGGTGATTTGACGGATGTTCCCGACTGGGTCTGTGATCTTCGTGAGCCCGCTGCCTGGCCCGTTGAACTCGTAGGTCCAACTTCCGGCCTCCCAGATCTCGCCCGGAGGGCCGGCGTTCTCAAGCTTGTAGCCTCCGGTGATGCTGGAGAACGTCCCGTAGAATCCGGCCGGTGGCGTCGGCGAACCGCTCGTCGTGCCGACATAGAACTCGCTCCCGTCGGCATCGACGAAGTATCGAGAGCTTCCCGAAACCATGAAGCCGATCGAGTACGTGAAGTTCCCGTTCATCATGCTCGTGAAGTACGAGCCGCTGACAATTCTGTGGCTGTGGATCTGAATTTCAAGCGGGATGCCGGAGCCCCGTCCGGCCTGGCTCGACACGCTGACGCTTACGGTAGCGTTCCCGGTGGCGGGAGTGACCGACCCTGTCGCGCTCATCGAGCCGCGTTGGGCCGGTTCCGCGCCAGCTACGCTCGTGTTCGCTGATCCTCCCGACCCTGCATTTGCGCCGTCACCCGGTCCTCCGCACTGGTGCGAGATCGAACCGCTGTCGGTCGGGCCCGTGCCCGCCTTCGACGGCGTTTTCGGGCGGCAGAACATGTCGGCAGAAGTCGTATTCGAAGTGCCCTCGTTGTCCCAAACTGTGAGTTGCGCGGTGTAGGTGCCGGGATAAGGCGGGTTGAAGCTGATGGAGTTATTGTTCGAGGAGGAAAAGCCGTAACTACTCGGGCCTGTCAACACCCACGCCGCGGAGCATGTATTTCGCGAAGTCGGAGAAGGTGCCGGTGGTGGGTTGTCCGGGTCGCGGGAGAAGTTCGCGAAGGACGTGTCCAAGCCTTCGGAGCAGTTCTGCTGAACGTCGAGCACGACTTCCGGCGGAGTAGTCGCGAACGCCGCGGTGATCGTTTGGTTCCCGGTCATGGTTGTGTCGCCGACACCGGTTCCGTCGACCCTCGCGGACGCGGAGACTAAGTAGGTCGTAGACGGTGCGACCTTGTAATAGGTGACACCGCCGAATGTTTTTGAATTGCCGGGCGTGCAGCCGAGGTGAACCGAGCTGTCTCCACTTCGGCTCGACGGCCCGTTCGTACTGATGCCGCCGCTCGTCATCGTCGCCGAAAACGAGCCAGCGTTGTACATGTACCCGCCATAGCCGGCAGAACTCGCGTTCGGCGCGTTAATTGTGTAGCTGGCGGTGCCGGAACCAGACAGGGCGATGTCGCCTCCGTGCTTCGCCCAGAGGCTGAAACGATAGCCGACGCTGTACTCGCACAAACCGCTTCCGCTCGTTCGCTCCGCAGTGATCGAGTTGCTAAGGGTCAGCGTCCCGTTCGACGCGGTTGCCGAACTCGTCTCGTCGAAGTCGCAGATCCCTGAGGTCCACGTCCCACCATCGCTCTCCGAAGTGATCTGTCCGGCTGTGGACGTGTTACTGCCGTTTGCGACGTGAACCCCTTCGTAAATGAAATCAGGGGCCTGGGCTTTAGCGTTGCTTCTGATGTGAAGAGCGACCGCGAGCAACACACGATACCAATTCGACGTGTGCTTCCAATCATGCTCCCTCCGAGGATAAGTCTTGCCGACGCTAGCATGTTGGAATCCGCAAAAATACCCCCTCGTCGTCCTCGCAAATTCGTGGAGTTGAGGAGGCCCGGTGGTGCGCGGGCCTAGATGAAAAAACAATTAGTAGTCATCCGGCAGGAGTACCGTCGTAACCGAGCGATCGGCCTTGGTTATCACCCACAAGCGAACTCCTGTCATCGATGTGTACGACAGGAAAAGCCGTGCAGCATCTCGAAGCGCGTCGTCTTTCGCGGCCCGATCGTCGGTATCGACTTCGCCCCAGTCTCCGGAGGCGTGCCATCGTATCGCGGCGATCATGTCGGGCTGACCCAGGGCCGCGAGCGCCGCGGGCGTAGCCACGATCTGCCCGAGCGAGACGGGCAGTAAGTGCGGAGGGACCATCGTGTCAACTCCCTGGTTACTTCTCGGACCCGGCCGGATTCTCGTAGATCCAAACCATCGCCATGTCGGCGACCTTTCCGACAAGCGGTAAGTCTTCTCTGCCGAAACTGGTCGAGTCCTTCCACTTGTCTTTCTGGTCCTTGTAGAGGCGGGTGATCTGCACGTTGTACCGCAGGCCGTTCTCGGTCTCGTTCAGCCACACCGCAGCGCGGATACGGCCGAGTCGGACCTCGTGAACGGGTTTGTTGCCGCTCTTCTCCTCATGCGCATTATCGCGAGATGATTCGCCACGCGGAGCCGTTTTGTCGGGGCCATTTCTTGTTGCCATCGCTGGTTCTCGAAAGGGAATGGAAATGGATTTTGGTAGCCGGCGTCCGGCTGCCTGATTCGACGGCGTGTCCTTCGCATTCAACCGGGTCGGCGCGTTCTCTCACCGCCGACAGCCCGCAGGGATTTCGCAATGGCTTAATCGTGGTCAATCGAGCTGCAAACCGCTCGCTCGAATGAGAGAATGGAGCCAGGACCGGGTTGTGTCGTCAACCTCGGCCCCGTTTCGGTCTTACCCGTTACTCCAGCGCGTAACCCCCCTCCCGAATGGGTGGTGTTGCGACGCGGTTGGTTTAATTGGATTTTTTGGGGCTTTTTTTGTCGTCGTCCTTGCCTTTATCTTTTTTCTTTTTTCCCGTGATGGCTTCCCTCAACGCATCGACTCCGTCTTGGGCAACGCCGATGGTCTCTCGCGCCAGCTTGGAAGCGTCAGTGACAACACCGGCGCCTTCCTTGATCACCTCGGGAGCGCTTTTTTCCACGGCTTTCGCGGTCTCCTCGACGGCCTTGCCGCCCGCAGCCGCGCCCTTGTTGATATGTTCATCGCGTTCTCGTCGAGCCTTGGCGCCGGAGGCGCTTTCGTAGAACGAGAAGCCTCCCCACCCCAGGAGGAGGAGGAGGAGCAGGGCGAGGAGCACACCGATCACATTCTTGATTTTGGGGGACATGACTAACCTTTCGCGAAAGTGTCCCTTCGAACAACCCGGTCTTCCGGCATTTAGAAATGAAAGATCCACCGGCGATGGGCCAGTGTTCCTTTCAGTTATGCAGCTAGAGCCGACGCCGATCGGCATCGGCGCTCAATGTTAGCCAACATTCGGAGTCTTTTAAGACGGCGATTATTATTTCGTGGGCGTTTCGCCTTGCGGCTTTTGTTCGGACTTCACCGCGCGAGCCGGCGCTGTCGGCTGAGACTCCTGCATCGCTGAGAACAATCCAAGCTGTTGAATCAGTTCGTTGGTATCAACCCGATTCACTTCGACATTCCCCTTCCCTTCCTGGCCGTTATTGTTCAAGACCACGAATTTGGGAGATGACAAAAGCAGAGCCTTCACCACTTCAAGCCGAAGCATTGCCTTCCCTCCGGGCCCGCTCATCGCTTCGATCTGCTTTTTCATCCCTTCGACTTCGGACATACCGACTGAGTAAATCCGCTCGGCGTCTTTCTGCATCGCTTCGTATTGCGCGTCCCCACGCTGCTTCGCCTGACGCAGCCGACCGTCGGTTTCTTCCTTCACCCGGTTGAATTCCCCTTCCGCCTGAGCGAACTCGCGTTTCATTTCTTCTTCAACCGTCCGGTTCCGGTTCTTTTCCTGCTCGGTTTTTTGCTTGGTCCGCTCGGTTTCGTTGATCTGATCCTGGTAGCTCGTATCGATGGAGCCGTCGGGACGTTTCCTCGCAAAGACGTGGCTGTCATAGAGAACAGATTCGATGCGAACTCCTTCCGGAACGAGTCGGGCATTGAGTGCGTCTCGAACTTGATCGACTGCAATCTGGAGCTGCGCACGATTGAAGAAGTCTTCAGTTTTCAGAATATTCATATGAGTTCGGATGTCGGCACGCGCGACCGCCGTTACCAACTCCTCCACCTTATCCGAATTTATCCCGACATTCTGAATCACGTACGCGACCTTCTCGGGGATGATTCGAAATCGAACCGTCATCGCGAGCTTCACTTCGTTTCCATCGAGTGCCCGAGTTTGAACGAAGTCCTCGACGTCGCTGCCGTCGCCTTTCTCAACTCCGCCCCACGAGATTGACTGCACACCCGTGTCCATCCGGTACAACGTTTGCCACGGCCAGATGAATTCCTTCTCCGACGGGGATATTAATTTCTCGCTCACTCCTCCGCCAAGAAATGGGGGGAGCGCGCTGAAGACCACGCCGGTTTCCGACGAATCCATCGTCTGGAAGCCCATGTTGTCGCAGCCCGTGAACATCATCAAGAGCACTGCTGAAACGGCCGCGAATCTGTGCGAAAGATTTTTGATTTCGAAAAACTGCTTCATCTTGAATACCCGGTTCACTGTCGAACTCTGGTTCACTACGGAACTCTGGTTTGTTGGGTGACTCTGGTTCACTCGGTGACTGTGGCTCACTGCGTACCTCCGCGAACTACTGGAGCAGTTCCGCCTTTTTCGCCTGTGAGGCGGTTCACCCAGTCATCGACATTATACGGGTCGATGCCCGAAACGACACCTCCGGCGAGAGTCTTTAAGAGCGGTGCCATCTCTTTTGCGAGATAGATGTTCGCGGATGGGATTTCGCTGAGGAGCTTGTTCTGCGACGCCACAACCTCGGATTGTTTAAGCTGGATCTCGAGTTTCCCGTGGGCGATCTTAGATTCCTCGTAGAGTCGTCCCTCGGAGTCCGCCCGTATCTGGTAGTTCTGAGCGTCCACGCTTACATCCGCAATTTTCGCATCCCAAAGAGCCTTCGTCTTCGTGATCTCGGCGGTTGCTTCTTCAAGCTTCGTCGTCGCCGCGCGATAACGCTCGGTTTGCGTCTGGAGGTTTTTTGCAAAGATTTGCGCGTCGATCTCCTCGTCCGCGTATACGTAGCGGCTGACAAGTGTTCCCCAAAGTTCCACGCCATGAGGGTTTACATCGTGATTGATTCGCTCATGGGCTTCAACAGCCGCTTCTTCTCGAAGCTTGGGATTATAGAAATCAATAGTCGAGAGCGCGCTCAGACTCCGCCGGAGCTCATCCTGTGCGGTTTGAGAAAATTTCTCCAACTGTCGTTGCAGATTGTCTCGATAAAAAGTGATGAGATCGGCAGGGCCACCATGAGAGCGGCTCTTCTGCCCGCTGAGCGGGATGGTCGCATCGTTCATCGCCGAGCCGGTCTCGGGTGTGCCAGCCTGAGTTACCTGAGGCGCCACCGATTCAGGACGATCGAAAAGTCTCGCGACCAAAGTGACGGAGGTGTGGACCTTCGAACCGTCTGTCGTCGGGACTTCCAGTGCGGAGAGGTCGACGTCTCCCTTTTCGCGCTCTCGATTGAGATTCACGAAAAGAAATCCGCGAGGAACAAGAATGATGTCGGAGATTCCCGGAAACCGGAGGTGAAGTCCTGGGGAGAGTCCTTTCGGGGCGTACCCTTCGGAAAGAAAGCCGAAGCTGAAATAATTTCTACGAACACCGATTTTGTCCGGTGGCACAACTGTTCCAAATGCCGTGTAGAGGAGCGTGATCGAGACGGCCAAGAGTCCAACTAACCAAATGAGTAAAGTCGGGACCGCTCCTCGTTCACTGTTCGGACTTGAATACGCAATTATCTTTCTCAACTTCAGCCTTTCCAGAATACACTACGCCAAAAATAAGTCCGCCGGGTACGCTTCTGCCATGGACACCGTTTCAAGAAAAAAGCGCCGCGGCGAGCATGTGCCTCATGGCCCCGGGTCCAAGAGATGTCTTAGAACATCAAGGATGAATTGCCTACGCAAGTGGGCAACTTATACTCGATGGGAAAGCGCTGGAATACCGAGGAAGAAACTGCGAGTATAAAGCGGCGAAATTAGAGCAGGAAGTGTGCCCCGTGCGTGATGCCGTTCAAAAACTTCGATTGATGAATTGGAATGACTCCCTCGTTTTCACGAAGGATGGCGAATGGCTGCACAATGATGAGCCGGTTGTTCATCGTGGCGTCGCGGAGTATTTTTCCAAACATCTCGAGTACAGCGACGAGCACCAGTCCTTCGTGCTTGCCGTGGGCGGACGGTGTGTGCGGGTCGTGGTACACGATACGCCGGTGGTGGTGAGGACGCTTGCGGGAGAGAGCGAGTCGGGTTGGGTGGCGGTCCTGAGTAGCGGTGAGCGGGAAGAGCTTGATTGCAGGACGCTCTCGGTTACCACGGACGGCGAATGGTACTGCCGGGTGAAGAATCGTGGAGTCCGGGCGCGGCTCCTCCGGCCGGCGATTCAGCACCTTCTTGGTTCGATTGAAGAAGCGGGCCAATCCTTTACGATTCTTTGTCGCGGGAGACGTATTCCGATAGACTCAGCATAACCGGCGGATGTTCTCGCCGCCTTTAATTCTCGAACCGGCTTATGGTTGTCGAAAATCCTCAATTTCACATCGTTCTCGTAGCCCCGCTGATACCTCAGAATACCGGGACCATCGCCCGACTCACGGCAGCAACGAGAACCAAGCTCCATCTCATCGAGCCGCTCGGCTTCGAGCTCACTGATAAGTATCTCAAGCGGGCCGGTCTTGATTATTGGCCCGAAGTCGATCTCACCGTTCACAAAAACTGGGAGGCGTTTCTGAACGACACCCGGGTGACCCGGGAACGAATCTGGCTCCTGTCAAAATTTGCGAGCAACGCGTACCACAAGGTCAATTATTCGGAGGGCGATGTGCTCGTCTTCGGAAACGAAGAAAAGGGACTCGCGAAGGTCTACCACGAGACCTACCCCGATCGACTTTTAAAAATTCCCATGGAAAACGAAAATGTTCGCAGCTTGAATCTCTCAAATGCCGTCTCGATAGTTTTGTACGAAGCGCGGCGTCAAGTTGGAATGTAACCTCATGTCGAGGACTGATCCATGAAAGGTTCGTTACTCGGCATCCTCTTCGGAACTGTGCTCGCGACGTTTTCGTCAGAGGCACTCATTCGGGTAGTCGCAGCGTATAATCCGCAGATCAACTATCTCGCGAACGCAAAATCCGGCAAAAATCGAGCGGAAGCCAAGTCGCTCAAAGAATTCCTTGAGAACCCGGATTTTCAACTGTATCCGCACACCGATTGGTATGGATACGCGAAAAACAATCTCGGCCTCGTGGATGCGGAGGTCCAGATTCCGAAGCCGAAAGGTTTGAAGAGAGTGCTCGCGATCGGCGATTCTTTCACGCATGGCGCTGTTCCTTATCCTCAAAACATTTTGACAAAAGTAGAGTCGTCTCTGCAGTCGGGTTGTGGTGATGCCGCGTTGGAAGTGGTGAATATTGGGCTCCCCGGGGCGCGCGTATCGGAATACAAGGAAGCACTCGAGCATGCGATACGCGAGCTCGAACCCGATTATGTCGTCGTCAATTTTTATCTGGGAAATGACGGACCGAATCTGCTTCAAGGAAAAGATAATCTTCCCGGCGATGGCCGCGGAGAGTTTCACTCCTACCTTTTTCGCTACGTGAATAACTCACTTCGGCTCCTCCGCGGCGTAAAAGGAAAACCTCTCGCCGAAAAACCGGAACATAAACCACGTTCCGGATTAAAGGGCGGAGCGCTCACGGGAGCTCGCGCCGATTATTCGGACGAAACACCGCCATTTAATGTGCCCACGATCGAGGGAATTGAATGGGACAAAATTCTGCGAGACGAGATATCGCATTTTTTCGTCGAACCGGATTCGAAGAAAGCGGAAGATGTGTGGAGTCGCAGCCTTCAAGTGCTCTCGAGCATGAATGAGATAACTCGCTCGCGTGGGCTTCCCTTCGCCGTATTTTTGTATCCGTCTGAGATCCAGATTGAGCCGACGGAAAGAGATCGAGCCATCGCCGTCCTCCGAAAAGAAAAGAAGTGGGCCGGACTGACGTCCGCAAATTTTGACTTTGGTGGACCCGGTAAAGTCCTTGATGATTGGTGTCAGCGCGAAGGAGTTTCGTGTTTTGATCTAAGCGAGAAGATAGCTGCAGCAGCCAGAGCTTCCGGAAAAAAGATATACATTCCGCAGAACACCCATTGGAACATTCTCGGAAATGAAATCGCGGCGAAGCTCCAAAGCGAGTCGTTACGTACATTGTGGTGCAAAGTCTCCGAGGCACAGTAGCCTTAACCATACCCGGAGAGAACCTGAGGTTCGGTTGACTGGAGTCCGTGTGGCAGCCGGGGAATCCGGGGTTTGCCGGCTGCCACCATTCTCCCTCCCAGAAGCGTCCGTGCGGAAGGGGCCGGATCAGGGCTTCGGCCGCGCGAGCTTGATCTGCCCGATCGCCGCGCCGGGTCCGTCGTCATCCTCGTCCTTTTGCACGAAAAACGCCGTCGAGCCGACCACCGCGACCGCTTGGCCTGCGCCGGAGTAGGTGCTGAGCGCGAAGACGCCGCCGTTCTCGAACAGTCCCACGCCTTTCCCTCCGTTCGGGACGTTCTCGCCGACGGCGACTTCCCAGCCTGCGTTGATGACCGCGGCGTCGGTCACCTTGCCGTCGCTGCCCGCGCGGTGCGGAGCCGGTGCGGACTTGCCGATGTCGTATCCGAAGAGCCTGCGGGAAGTCGCCTTCCCGCCGCCCACGATCGTGAACGTGTTGAACGCACCGCCGAAGAGCACGATGTCCCCCTTCACCGAGATGGAGTTCACGTTCGCCGGATGATTGTCGCTCACGGTGAACATGGGGGTGACGTCGCCCGTGTCGAGGTTGAGGAAGTCGATCCGATCATTCACGGCGACGGCGAGCGTGTTCGACAGCCGACCGGTGAGCATCGCCATCGTGCGGACCGTTCCGAGGAGCTTCGGAGAGGTGCGGCTCGGCACCCCTTCGAGGACGCTCTTGTTCGTCGTCGGCGACCACACCCACACCCCGGACGCGGTGGCGTAGACGAGCTTGGTGGTCACGCCGTGGCCGAACTGACACGCCGCGACTACCGGTTCTCCGGGGGTCAGCATGGTCTGTTCCCACGCCGACGAACTGACGTCCCAGAAGGCGGTGCCGTTCGCGTGGAACCCGATCATCTGCCGCGACGGCTTCAGGTGGCACTGATACGGGATGCAGACGGACGGCACACCGGAACCCGGCATCACGAGAGCCTGCTGCCACCACGCCGCCCAGCCCGGCGCACCGGGGTTGGGGTCGACGGTGATGTGCTGGTCCGCCGAGATGACGGCGAGGCGGAGTCCGTTCGCAGTTTGCGTCGGAATGATGCGGGTGGTCCCTGTAAACGCGGGGAGCCGGTCGGGGAAGCTGAAGTACGTCAGCTCCGGTCGCAGAGAAGACTTCGCCATGGGGGTCTATCCTCCTCGAGGTAAGGGGCGAATGGTGTATGGGGCGTAAGCACTGCGGAAAGAGGAGAAGCGGAAAGACTCTTCTTTCAGCAGTACTTATGCTCCGGCATACACACGGAATGAAAATTCGTGACGGCTTTTGGCGGAAGTCGCGGAATCAATAGCTGAGAAATTTATAACCTGAACTACTGTTGCCTCTCTTGCGAAAAAATGTCGCTCGCGAGGAAAGCGATCGCCCGAGGAAATCGCAAGAAAGGCCTACACTCACTTGAATGGGGATAAAGACGAAAGAACAGCCTTTTAGCTGCCTTTGGTCTCGAGAAATGTCAATCGAGGTCCCGGTTCTTTACGAGGACTTGACGAGGCTTCGCGCCATCGGCGGGACCAACGACCCCTTCCCGCTCCATGGTTTCAAGGATTCGAGCTGCGCGGTTATACCCGATTCGGAACACTCTCTGAACCATGGAGGTCGATGCGAAGCCCTTCTCCATGACGAGATTGCACGCCTGATCATAAAGCGGATCGTATTCTTCTTCGCCTTCCGGGCCTCCGGCGGCAGAGGAGGATTCCATCGCTTCGATCTTTTCAATCATCGCTTCGATGCGAGGATCGTAATCGGGTTCGCCTTGCGAGCGAATCCACTCGACGACATCGTGAACTTCTTGGTCTGACACGAATGGCGAATGAAGACGTTTCGGACTCTCGGCTCCGGGAGAGAGGAAGAGCATGTCTCCCTGTCCGAGGAGGCGTTCAGCACCGGAATTGTCGAGGACCGTTCTCGCGTCGATTCGACTCGCGACCTTGAACGAAATTCGGGAGGGGAAGTTCGCCTTGATGAGACCGGTGATGACGTCCACGCTTGGACGCTGTGTGGCAAGAATAAGATGAATACCGGCGGCTCGCGCCTTTTGTGCGAGCCGCGTGAGCAACTCTTCAATTTCACGGCCGACCGTCAGCATTAAATCCGCGAGCTCGTCGACGACAATGACGATGCGTGGAAGCGGCTCCTGGCCACCGTACTCGTCATCGGCGATGGGTTCGGAGCCGCCTTTCGTTCCCCCGTGCAACTCTCGATCGAGTGCCGGTATGACCGACGTGGCCACGACATCTTTCTCTTCGAGCTCGATGACGGAAGCGCCCCGCTTCGATGTGGATTTCCCCCCGCCTTTTTTCCCGATAGTGGAATTATACGACGCGAGATTTCTGACCCCGAGCTCCTTCATCAAAGCGTACCGGCGATCCATTTCCTCTACGGCCCACCAAAGAGCACCGCGGGCGCGTTTCGGAAAGGTAACGACAGGCGCCTTCAAATGAGGAATCTCCTCGTAGACGCTGAGCTCGAGCATTTTCGGATCGATCATGATGAGACGCAGATCATCTGGCGAATGACGAAGGAGCAGGCTCAAGATAAGAGAGTTGATGCACACTGACTTTCCCGTACCGGTTGCCCCGGCGATGAGCAGGTGGGGCATCTTCGCTAAGTCGGCGATAAACGGATCACCAAACGTGTCCTTTCCGAGCGCGAGCGGAAGTTGGTGTTGCGTATTGAGAAAATCCGGAAAGTCGACCAGATCTCGAAGGCGCACGATTTCTCGATCTTCGCGGGGCACTTCGATCCCCACCGTTCCACGGCCGGGAACAGGCGCATAGACACGGATGCTCGAGACCTTAAGTGCGAGCGCAAGATCATCTGCCAAGGTGATGATTCGCTGTACTTTAATGCCCGCTGCAGGTTCGTATTGATAGAGAGTGACAACCGGGCCGGGGTGAACCTCCACCACTTTCCCGCCGACACGGAAGTTTTGAAGGGTTTGTTCGAGTCGTTTGCTGTTTGCGAGAAGCTCCTTATCGGAGGGTCCTTTTCGCTCCGCAGTCTCGCTTTTTACAAGCAAATGAGACGGAGGCACTTGGAAGTTGCTGTTCCGTCGTTTCTTCGGCGCTTCCGGCGGAGCAGCCTTCCCTTTTTTCCCGCGATCTTTGGACTGCGTTTCGTTCCCGCGATTAATGTATACCTCGCGGTCGTCCACATCCGCGGCCTCATCCTCGTCATCCTCGTCTTCGTCGTCGTATTCGTCCTCATCGAACTCGAGATCAAGGTCGCTTTCTTCCTCCGCGTCCGCCTCTTCCTCGTCCTCCGCATCTTCGCCCGAGGTCGGACGGATCTGCCTGAGATTCATCTTCTCGACGGCGCTCGAATTCTTTTTATCCCCCAGGACGAACTCTCTCTCCTCTCCATTTTCGTCATTATGAGAAGAGACCGTGCCCGGCTTGAAGCCGGTTTTCAGTATCGTCATTCCCTCCCGCGACACGTTGGTAACCATTCGTCCAGATGCGGCGCTACCCTTGTAAGCGACTTTCAGAACTCCTTTCACCGAACTCGACCCCAAGCCGAAGGCTTTGCTGATTCGAATCCCGGTGGCGCTCGTCAGCGTGAGCGCTATGAGTACCAGAGAAAGGAGGACCGTGCCTGCTGAGTTGACATTACTGCTGAGAATCTGAGCCACGAAATTGCCGAGTTTTCCCCCACCGATCTCTCCAAAAAAGACCGAAGCGATCACGGCGGACGCACCTGCCAGAACAAAAGAGGAAAGCACTGTCCCGATAAGCATCGCCATTCGCCGGGAGGTGCCGGGCCACCAGCCTTGCCAAAGACTTTTCGCCAGAAGTAAGGCCCAAAGCACCGTGACGAACGAGCAGTAACCGAGGGCTCCGAAAAGAACGCGTGAGACTTTATCGCCGACTTTCCCCATGATGTTGTGACTTGCCGGATTCCCTAGGGCCGCTTGAGCGCGCGTGGGAGACGCCGTCTCGGGAGTACGCTTCGCACCGTCACCCTCCGATAATCCGACTCGGGAATCGTCCAGAAAGCCCCTGTCGTCCACCGCCTCTGTGGTCGTGCCTCTCTCTGTTGCTGTGCGTAAGGTCGGCGGCGTCAGGAAAGAGATCAAGGAGAGGAAGAGAAAAAAGCCAAAAGCAAACAGGAGGACTGCTAAAATCTCGAGACCGACGGAACGCTCGAACTCAGGCTCCGGGTCGGGCTTCGGTGGAGTGACGGGCTGAATGCGGCGCTTTCTCGGAACCGCACGAGCCCGGGTTTCGGCACTGCTCGGCTTCTTAAGCGCCTTTGCCATGGTTTACCGCCGTCATGGGTTGTTGCCTTGTCGCCGCACCAAACTTCAGCTTGCGTCCCCTTCAAGCATCTGGAACTTCTGAAGGGGATCCGGAATTATTGTGCCGCCGTAGATTTCGTGCGCTCTGCTTCGAGACGTTTGAACGCCTCCGTGAATCCAGCACTCAGCAACTCGCCGGCAGTGCTGTTCCCGACTCCCGCCGAGAGGCGGCGCTTGATCCGGAAAATATTCTCGCTCAGTGGCCGCTCGTTGTCGGCAAACCTGGCGCTCCACAGCACTTCTCCACTCTGTCCGTCGACGAGCCAAAGCGTGCAACCGACGGCGGCGGGTGTTTCTGAGCCGATCTTCGAACCCTCGAGCTCAGTGTATTTACTCAGCATGCCATACAGCACGCCCTGAACTCCGAGGTCGCGCCCGATGTAGACCGCTTGCTCGCGTACCGTTCCTTTCCGGGGCACGTATTTTGCGATCGTCTTTCTGACGCTTTCGGCGTCAGAGGCGTTTCTGAGAGTTAGTGACGTGTTTAGCTGCACGCTGCGGATGAGCATGCCCTCTACTTCTTTCAGGTCCACGTCGGATGATTTGACACCTAATCCTGACTCGAATGGGAGAACAACAATTTCGTTCACCGAGGCCGGGTTGAATTTCTTTGCGCTCTCAACAGTTACGGGGACCAATCCGTCTTCATCAGGACCCTTACTGAATCCGCAAGAGGTGAGAAAACCCGCTAAAAGCCAGGTCGCTACCAGAAAAAACACTTGACGTCGCACCGTCATATTATAAGCTCGGATTCGCCTTTGCATTCTTGGCAATTACACACATCTCTTCTCTTTTTGATGTGGTTTTGGCAAGTTTGTTTTCTATCTTGTAAATTCGGCTGAATTTGGCGAATCCTTCTCAGGATCTCTGCCATTTAAGGTGTGAAACGCGCTCGGTAGTTTGTCATTATCACTGTGCTAACTGTCACTGGGGAAATTGGTTCGTTATGGCTAAGTCGTACGCAAAGCTTGATCAAGCACTGAAAGATCTCGTCGAAGCTTATCTTGAAATCGACACGGAGCTGACCGAGAAGCACGGGGAGGATGAGGAGGCGCTCGCGCACGCATTCACCGAAGTGCTGGAGACCTCAGTCGAGAGCGCGATGGAAGAACACGACTGCAGCTCTTCTTCTTTTGCCTCAATGCTGTCCAACCTCTCCGAGTCGCTCGAGCAAATTGACCCGGCTGCCTTCGAAGGTTCCGGCGACGACGACGAGTACGAGCTGGCTGAAGAAGATTACGATGCTGATGACGGCGACATAGATGATGCCGACCTCGATGATGAAGACGATCTCGATGACGACGAAGATGAGGATGTCGAAGTCGATGATGACGAGGACGAAGAATAGTCCACGTCGCTCGAACAATCGAGACGTAGAAAAACAGCCGTATCACTTACGGCTGTTTTTTTTTGGTTTACTTTGCGTTTTCCCACACACCGTTTCGAACTTCGATAATTAAGTCCTCCCGATTTGAACGACCTTGGTCGTCAAAACGGAGACGGCCGGAAACCCCCGTGTGATCACTCTTTCGCACCTTGGTTGAGACGCAAGCCGCGTCGATCGACCCGCATTCTTTCATTGCCCCCGCGAGAACCATGAGATCGTCGTAGGCGAGAACCGCTTCCATCCTCGGTTCGGAATTAAATCTCTCCTTCATCCGCTTGAAGAAGAGCTTTTGCTGATCCGTGAGCTTTCCTTCGACGAATCCGAGCCAGACGATGAGGGACTTGTTCTCCTCATAAAGCTTCCGGACCTCAGCCGTATCCGAGTCCGGAATCAAGGGGGCAAGAAAGTGCACCGTCGGGAGCGAGAGGAGGCCCAGCGTTTTCATTTGCTTCATGACGAGCCCGCTATCTCTCCACGTGCAGAACACCAAGACCTCCGGATTTTTCTGCTTCAGCCGAAGCAGCAGTGGCCGGAAGTCCGTTTCGCCCGGTGCATACGACTCTTTTGCCGCCTCTTGAAGACCGAGTCGCCTCGCCTCTCCATCGAAACTCTTTTCAATCGCCGCGCACCCTTCGCTGGCTTCCGACAGCAGCGCAAACCTCTTTTGGCCTCGAGATGCTGCGGCCTGTGCCAGGCTCTTTCCTTGAGAATCTGCATCGCCCCAGTCGCGAAAGAAAAATGGACTCTCCGTCGCAATATCTCCGATCGACGCCGCGTAGAACATCATTCGATTGGAACGCTTCACAGGATCTTTTATTGCCGCCGTGATGTGAGAGAAGGACGAAAATAGAACGTCGATGGCGTCGGCCTGGAGCAGCTTATTCACGCCCTGCACGGCGGACTTTGGATCGCCTGCGTTATCTTCGACGATCAACTTGACGGGACGACCACCGATACCTCCTGCCGCGTTAATATCCTCCGAAGCGAGCTGAAGCGCCTGATTTTGTGAGCTTCCGATTTTCGCAAGCTTCCCGGAGAGCGCGAGAGTCGCCCCAATTTTTACAGGTTCCGGCTCGGCAAGGCCCGGCGAAACGGCGAACAGGCCGAAGAACAGAACTGAGGCGAACGGCAGGGCGAAAAGTTTTATGAGACTCATTGAGGATACCTCTCTCGCGACGCGGTTTCACCGGCATCGCTAATTCGCCAATGAGAATTTTGCAAATAGCATTTTGTAATCCTACCCTCTCGCTCTCTTCCTGGCATTTCGCGCGCACTCGCCAGGTGTGATATCGGATCGAGGTATGGACACCATTAAGCTCACGAAGACAGTAAAAAAGGGTGGTTGCGCCGCAAAGGTCGCCGCTCAGACTCTCAGAGAAATGCTGCAGAATGTCAGTTTTCCTCCGACACATTCTGAGGTCCTCGTTGATGGAAGCTCATTCGACGATGCCGCGGTGTATCAGGTCTCGGATGAGGTCGCGCTGGTTCAGACGCTCGATTTTTTCACGCCCATCGTGAACGACGCCTACGCGTTCGGGCGAATCGCCGCGGCAAATGCTCTGAGCGACGTCTATGCGATGGGTGGAGAGCCAAAGACCTGTCTTGCGATTTTGGCATTTCCGGTCGCCGCTCTGCCGATCGAGCTCGGAGCACGGATACTCCAAGGTGCATCTGACGTCATCGCTGAGGCCGGCGCGACTTTTGTGGGCGGACATTCCATCGATGACGAGACCTTGAAGTTTGGATTGTCGGTGACAGGATATGTTCATCCAAAAAAGATTTGGACGAATGCAGGAGCACGTGAAGGCGACGTGTTGATTCTCACGAAGCCACTCGGAACCGGAACGCTTCTCGCCGGACTAAAATCTGAGGCCTACGCCGAGAATCAGATCGGCGACGCCCTCGAGTCGATGGCCACTCTCAACAGAGTTCTCCCGCTTCTCCGTGAAGCAGCGCTGCCGGGAATACACGCGGCGACCGACGTGACCGGCTTCGGACTTGCGGGTCACGCCATGCAGATGGCGCGAGCGAGTGGGAAATCGTTTGACGTCGAGACGCGTCGCTTGCCGAAATTCGAACGGACGATTGAATCCCTCGAGCAAAGTTTCCTGACGAAGGCACACACTTCAAATCGCGAGTATACCGCCGACGGTTGCAGCTTCTCGGGAGTTTCCGATGTTGAGAAGCTCGTCGTTTTTGACCCGCAAACAAGCGGTGGCCTCCTTCTCTCGGTAGAGAAGAGCGAGAGTGCGATTGTTCTCGCCGACCTTCAGAAATCCTTTTCGTTTGCCTCCATCGTGGGCACGGTCACCGCAAGCGGGGAAGTGGCCGTACGATTCGCGTAGCCACATCGTGGGAGCAGGAAAAAGAACCAAGTCTTTCGGGCGTGCCGGAAGGAAACGGTCAGTCTGATTCGGGCGATCCATTAAGAAAAAAACACGGAGGTCTAGAGTTCTGGAGGTCTGGAGTTGGCCAGGTGGAAAAATAGAAGAAGATGAACAAATTACAGGTGCTCGGTTCATCTAACCCACTCCGGCGACTCTAGAACTCTAGACCTCCGTGTTTTTTCCTCGGATCAAAACCACGAACCATATCGTGCGGACGACTCGGAAGGAATGTGCCTGCTCGTATCGATTCGAGGAAAGTCGGAACTAGTATCCGGCGAGATCGGTCGCCACTTCGAGGTTGATCTTGGCAATCTGGTCCTTGGGGTCCATTGCCAGTGCTTGACGGAGAAACTCTGTCGCCTTCAAGGTTTCGCCTTTTTGGAGATATGCCCATCCCAGGGCGCTGAAGAGTCTTGATTGTGGAACACCGGCTTCAGCAGCGCTTTGACTTCGAATTGCTTCGAGCTCCGCTATCCCTTCTTCCACCTTCCCCCGTTTGATGCGGAGGACGGCCTTTCCGAGGCGAAGTGCCGGAGAATTAGCCGACCCGGCGGGAGCCGCCGCTTCAGCAGCAAGGAGAGTTTTTTCCGCGGGTTTAAGCTGGCCTCGAGCTTCAAGAACCGCAGCGAGCATTACTGCGGCGAGGAGATCCTTACTATCCTGTTCGACCGCGGAGCGTAAAATCTGCTCCGCCTCGTCAAATCGGTTTTCCTTGAGAAGCGATTGGGTGAGTTGTTCTCTCGCTTCGAAGTAATCCGGTTTTCGCTCGAGGGCGGCGCGAAAGCTCGGGATCGCCTCGGTGAGCTTGCCTTGACGAGCGAGCACGATGCCAAAGTTATAAAAAAGTGCTGGGTCTTCGGGAGTCAGCTGGGCGGCGCGTCGAAGAAGCTGCTCTGCTTCGGCCAACTCGTTTTGTTGGATACGGATTACTGCAAGACCTTGAATGGCCTGAGAAGAATTCCGATCGAGAGCGATCGATCGGTCGAAATATTCTTCTGCCTCGTTCAGATCTCCCTCAGCAGCTGCCACAGCGCCGAGACCCGCGAGAAAAGAGGCGTCTTCACGGATGTCGTTCGCCTTCGTAAACCGGCTCCGAGCATCTGCATAAGATTTTTTCCGGAGCGCGAGGATGCCGAGATTCGCGTGAACCTCCGCAAGCTGCGGACAGACTTTCGCGGCTTCAAGCAGGATCGACTCTTGTTGCGCTGCTGGCAGCGACTCGTCAGGACGAAGACTAGCGGCAGCTTGGGCACAGTTTTTGGGAGCGGCCGCTTGTGCGATTCCAAAGGGTGAAAACAGCACAGCGCAGATCAGAGCGGCACACCGCAAAGACGTAAACATGTCGATACTGCTCATGACAATGCTCCCATGGCTCGAATCGCCGCTCGTAAACGCTGCTCCGGTTCGACAAGAGCGAACCTCACCCATTCGTCCGCAGATGCGTCGAATCCGGCCCCTGGAAGAACAGCGACATTCGCGCGCTCAAGCACATATCGTGAAAACGCCATGCTTTTCATCGCACGGTATTGAGACGGAATCTTCGCCCACAAAAACAGCGAGCCCTTCGGTGTCTCAAACTCCCAGTTCAGCGTGTTTAGCCCGTCAACGAGAACATCCCGGCGCGTTTGATACGTCTCTCTCGTCTCCGCGAGCACGTTGTCGTATTGACTAAGAGCTTTGATAGACGCGATCTGGACCGGCTGAAAGATGCCGCAATCGAGATAACTCTTGATTTTCTTCAACGCCGAGATCAGACGCTCATTCCCAGAACAAAATCCGGCACGCCAACCGCCGAGGCTCATTCCCTTCGAAAGCGAGCAACATTCAACCGCAATTTCCTTCGCACCCGGAATCTCGAGAATGCTCGGCGTTCGCATACCGTCGAAAGACAAGTCCGCATAGGCGAAGTCGTGCGCCAAGTAGAAGCCCTTCGATTTCGCGAGGTGAACGAGACGTTCGAAGAATCCAGCCGTTACCACAGTCGCTGTCGGATTGTGAGGGAAGCTGATGATCATCATCATCGGCCGGGGCCACGTCCGCTCGTACGTGGCCGTGAGTCTCGAAAAAAAGGTTTCGCTTTTTTCAGTGAGCACATCGATGGTCCCATCCCGTTCGGCATCTTCCGGAGACATCAATGGAAGCGGAACTCCGATCAGGTTGGCTCCGGCAAGCACGATAGCAGCCGAATGAATGGGGTAACTCGGCGTCGGAAGAAGGACGGTGTCGCCGGTGCTGGCCATCGCAAAGAGGAGGTGCGAGAGGCCTTCCTTAATACCCATCGTCGCCACGACTTCCGTAGCAGGATGCACCTCCACCTTGAAGCGTCGGGCATACCAGTCCGAAACCGCTTCCCGGAGCTTGGCTATGCCCTGCGACGAAGAATACCGGTGATTGTGAGGCTGAAGACAGGATTGAACAAGTTTTTCCACCGCCGCTGGTGGCGGAGTAAGCGCCGGGTTTACCTGGCTCAATTCGTAAACGTCACGGCCTTCCAGCCGTGCCTGAACCACCGCCTGCGCTATCTCGCCGAGGACAAAAGGCGGGAGGTGGTGGACGAAAAAATGTTGAAAAGACTTTGAAGGCACGGAGTGATTCAATATGTTCGGCGACTATTTCCGGAACCGTTGTGTATCACAACGTCCAGTGATTTCCACTTAGACGTTTGAGAGAAGCTTTGCTTCGTCCGCATGGTAGCTGCTTCGCACTAAAGGTCCGATAAAAGCTTCCGGAAATCCAATTTCCTTTGCTTGGTCCTCGAACCACTTAAACTTCTCGGGCGAGAGATACTCGACCACAGGTAAGTGCTCGATAGTCGGCCGCATATATTGGCCGGCAGTGAAGATATCGACCCCTTCCGCTCTGGCATCGCGCATAAGTGAGAGCACTTCGTCTTCCTGCTCACCGAGACCAAGCATGATTCCGGTCTTCGTAGCGACACCGGAAAACCGCTTGGCATGGGCGAGCAGGTCGAGGGATCGGCGATAGCTCGATCCGGGGCGCACCCGGCGATACAGTCTCGGAACGGTTTCGAGATTATGGTTCAGCACGTCGGGACCTGCCGAAAGCACTGTCTCCAGCGCGGAGTCGGAGCCACGAAAGTCCGGAATGAGCACTTCAATCGTCACGTGAGGAGTTCGCCTTCGAACCGCCTCGATCGATGCCTTGAATCCGGAAGCTCCTCCGTCCTCGAGATCATCCCGAGCGACCGACGTAATGACGACATGGCGGAGTTTGAGCTCTTCGACCGTTTCGGCGAGGCGTTCGCCTTCGGCGGCAAAGCCGCTTGCGGGGAACTTTGGCTTCCCGGTTTGAACCGCACAGAATCTGCAGCCGCGGGTGCAAACATCGCCCAGAATCATGAAGGTGGCCGTACCCCGGCGAAAGCATTCCGAGATATTCGGACAGCGGGCTTCTTCGCAGACGGTATTGAGAACTGACTTCCGGAGAAGCTTTTTGATCGGGACCGTGCCTTCACCACCTCCAGGCGGACGGCGAAGCCATTCCGGGAGTCGTTGTATGGGTTCAGGCGTCTTCGAGTTTTCCCGAACTTCATCGCTCATTCAAAATACTCCGGTTGAAGGGCGGCATAAAGTTTTCATCAAACATCGAGTCTTCAGCACGGATTATTCCGTGTCGGAATTTCGATTTAGTCCTGATAAGGCGAGAGCAGCCGGTCGAACGAAATACAACGGCGCAGATCTCCTTGCACTCGCATTTTCTGCGCGAAGATCGCGAGCTGCGGATTCAAATGACCATTCACCAATTGCAGGAAATCACGCTGATGCATGGTAATGACGATATCCGCCTCTTCACGGCGATTGAAGACGTCGACTTGTTCTTTCACGATCACCGTCCAGATACCGCCCTGATATCCTTTCAGCTCGATTCGATATCGACCTTCGAGCTCCTGCCGGTCGCGATCGTCCAAAATGTCAAAGCGGTAGAGGATCTCGGAATTAAAGAACTCTTTCGCGCTCTTCACGTTGACGTGCGGTTCCTGCAGCGGCTGATGGGCCGGAGGAGGAAGAGGAGCGCCGCGGTCGAGATCAAATGCCGGGGCAAGCGGATCGTCCGGAGTGTGACCGTTGGTGTCTCCCTCGTGAGTAAAGGACTCGTCGGAGTCGTCGTCATGGTGATGATGCGGTTCTTGAACCGGCCTTCTGCCCTGATTGCGTTGTTGCCCCCGGCCTCGGCGTCCCTGTTCTCGATCGTCTCCCGAATCACCACGGCCCGAGGCTCGATATCCTCCACCCGAAAATTCGGGCTTCTCAAACTTGCGTTCATCACGGTTGAAGACCGGGAGCCCCTCCGGAGGATCAGCGGAAAACGGCACATCGCCCTCAGCATGACCGTGCGAGGGGAGCTCGGAGAGCGACAAGTCGTTCAGCAAGGGGTCGTCGCCGGCGGCGTCGGACTCGCCTTTTACTAACGATTTCCACCAAGTGCGGGTAAAGGGGGCAAATAACATAGACGCTCGGTTCCTTCGGGGACGGTTAAGTTGCTTGCCCGTCGCGGCAGAGTCGCGACCAGCAGGCGATAGCGGTAGCCATTAGAAAAATTTCGCGAAAGCTAAGCTTTCTCACTATTAAAAGATACAATTTTCTTCTGGCAACCGCTATATATGCACTTAAACAGGTGCATAGAACAAGAAGATGAGCGCGCCATACGACAAGGTCATTGCGGTTACTGGTGGAATCGGGTCCGGGAAATCAACCGTCTGTCGTTTGATGGCCGAGGCCGGAGCCGCTGTGGTTTCAGCCGACGAGACCGCGCGTCAGATTGTCCGGCCCGGCAGTAAGGTTCTTGAGGAAATTGCCAGACAATTTGGGCCGGAGTTCCTCACCGGAGCCGGTGAGCTCGATCGGACGCGGCTTGGTCGTCTGGTTTTTAGTGTTCCCAGCGAGCGGAAGAAGCTCGAAGCGATCACGCACCCCGAGATCCAGAAAATCGCGAAGCAGGAGTTCGAGCGAATTTTGCAGTCGCAACGCTCCAACGGAACGCCGCCACTCGTTTTTTACGATTGCCCACTCTACTTTGAAGCAGGACTTGAGCGATTCGGATTTCGCGAAGCCGTTTTGGTTGATGCTCCAGATTCCGTCTGCTTGCAGCGAATAATCACGCGCGACGGACTTACACAGGAAGATGCGGAGCGAAAGCTCAAATCTCAAATTCCGTTGTCCGAAAAACGACAACGTGCGACGCGAGTGATCCAAAATGACGAAGACATTACGTCCTTACGAAAGAAGGTTACGGATTACCTGCAAACACTCGCAATCGTTTCGTGATTTGCGACAATTTTTTTTGATTTGAAAAAATTCACTGATTTCCCCCGAGTCCGCAAAATGCGGCGCTTCGGCTCTGTGATTGAAAATGCTCTGTTCATTTCAAGCACTTCGCCGAGAATGAAACGCTCTGAGGCGGAAACCGGAGAGTTTCCGAATGAACATTCTCCTGATTGACGCCCCTCATCGATTGCCGTATCTAGCACCCAAATTTTTGTTCGGGAGGAATTTTGCATGGCCGTGCCTGTAAAGCGAACGAAGGCAATCCTCGTCACCGGAGCTTGCGGTGAGATCGGAAGTAATCTCCTTCGAGAACTCCTCAGTGAGCCGGAGCTCCTCGGAGACCCCGAACTCGGCGACTCCAAACTTCATGGCGATTCTGCCACTCGAATTAAATCTCCTGAGTCATACGCACTCGTCGGACTCGATATCCTCCCACCCACTCCCAGTCACAAAGTTCCGACGGTGCAATACGTTCGCGGCGATATCACCGATCCGGCGGCGCTAGCGTCCCTCGAGAGCGACTACGATTTCGAAACCATATTCCATCTCGCTGCGATTCTCTCGACGGGCGGTGAGCGCGAGCCCGAACATGCTTACGAAGTAAACATGGATGGGAGTGAAAACATTCTTGCGCTCGCACGTCGGCAGGGAAGTGTGCGCGAGCGGCCGACCAAGATAATTTTCCCGAGCACCGTCGCCGCCTACGGAATTCCTTCCGGCGGCGAAGAAGACCGCGAGACTTTCAAGAAACATTTTGGCGCGGTCGGCGAGAGCAGTTTTCTCGAACCGATCACGATGTACGGCATCAATAAGCTCGCCGTCGAACAACTCGGCCGGTATTACGATCGGCATTACGCGTTGCTTTCGAGGAAGGAAGTAAAATCCTGTGTTGATTTCCGCTCGATAAGACTTCCAGGCGTTCTCAGCGCAAACACCATCCCGACCGGCGGAACGAGCGATTACGCGCCGGAAATCGTGCACTCCGCGGCGCAAGGGAAAATGTATGAGTGTTTTGCGCGTCCACGGACGACGATACCGTTCCTGGCAATGCCGGATGCTGTCAAGGCTCTTCGTGGCATCGCGGCAGCTCCCAAAAATCGACTGAATCAGGTGGTTTACAACGTTGCTGGATTCTCGGTGAGCGCCCAGGAGATTGCGCACGAAGTGAAGAAACACTTTCCGGATTCCACGGTTGTTTTTAAAGCCGATCCGCGGCGCATTAGGATTCTCGAAAGCTGGCCCGCAGCCATGGATGATCGAGCCGCACGGCGCGATTGGGGTTGGGCGCCGGATTACGATTTCTTCAGCACTTTTAAAGATTACCTCATTCCCGGAGTGAAATCGCTCTATCAGGAAAAAGAGGCCCCGCTTCAGGCCGCGCTCTAATAAGGCGGTCAAAAAGTTTAACCACTGGGTAACCTTCATCCCGGATATTCCGGCACTGCCGATTTCATGCGGCTCTCCGCCCTCCCACGGTGATGGTGCCGTCCCCCGTATTTGTTTCCTGAAGTTCGACTGTTGAATCAGGCTGGGCTATTACCCAAATGATTAACAAATGTTTAATTTCGGGTTGTATGAGTACGAAACAAGAATTTTATGCGGGCCTTGAGAGTGATCTCGAGGAAATCGGGAAACAGGGTCTCACCAAGCGCGAGCGCTTCCTCCAGTCATCTCAGTCGCGGGAGATCACGGTCGGCGGCAAAACCGTCCTCAACTTTTGTGCGAATAACTATCTCGGCCTCGCGAATTCTCGTGAGCTTTGCGAAGCGGCCAAAAAAACGATCGACAAATACGGACTTGGGCTGGCTTCGGTGCGATTCATTTGTGGCACGCAAGATCTCCACAAGTCTCTCGAGAAGCGACTCGCGGCATTTCTTGGAACGGAAGACTGCATCCTCTATCCGTCGTGCTTCGACGCAAACGGCGGGCTTTTTGAAACACTGCTCGGAGAGAACGACGCGGTTATCAGCGATGCGTTGAACCACGCCTCCATCATCGATGGAATTCGGCTCTGCAAAGCGAAGAGATATCGCTATAAACACGACGATTTGGAAGACCTCGAGCGTCTCCTCAAAGAGGCGCGAGCCGAAGGAGCTCGGAGGATGCTGATTACGACAGACGGAGTCTTCTCGATGGACGGCGAGATCGCGAGACTACCGGAGATCTGCAAGCTCGCCGAAAAATATGGAGCGCTGCTCCACGTCGACGAATGCCATGCAACCGGCGTCCTGGGAAAAACCGGCCGGGGAACCCCGGAACATTGCGGTATTCACGGAAAGATTGACATTATTACCTCGACTCTCGGGAAGGCGCTCGGCGGTTCCGCGGGTGGATTCACTGCGGCGAAATCCACGGTCGTCGAAATGTTGAGACAGCGGAGCCGACCGTATCTTTTCAGTAACACTCTCGCACCGGCGATTGTGGGTGCGGCGATCGCTTGCCTCGATCTTATTGAGGGAAAACCGGAGCTCTTCGAACGCCTCGCAGAAAATACCGCGCTCTTCCGGAAGCGGATGACCGAGGCGGGATTTACAATTCGTGGCGCAAATCACCCGATCAGCCCAGTTATGCTGGGCGACGCCAGACTTGCCGCCGAGATGGCCGACGACCTCCTCGAGGAGGGCATTTATGTCATCGGCTTCTCGTTTCCGGTGGTGCCAAAGGGTGAAGCACGCATTCGGGTTCAGCTCTCTGCCGGGCATACAGTTGAGGATGTGAACAGGGCCTGCGATGCCTTTCAGAAGATCGGGAAGCGACGGGCAATCATCTAGGACTGAGGCGGAAATCTGTGCCGTCGGTGCAGATTTCCGAGTTCGAAGCACGAGGGACCGGCTGAAAGTCCAGCAGAAAGATGTCCTTTTCAAACATCGGAATACGTTTTAGAGTTTCTCGCCTCTAAGAAAGCTCTGATGAAGTTCGATTTTGGTCCAATCCTACGTAATCAAAGCTTCCCTGACGAAGCTTATAAATTTGCCAGAGAAGGTGCACGGGTTGCTATGAAAACTGAGATGCTCATGCCGCAGATGGGCGAGTCGATTGCCGAGGCCACGATCCTGAAGTGGAGAAAGGGAATCGGTGAACGGGTTGAAAAAGACGAGACCATTCTCGAAATCTCAACCGACAAAGTCGATTCGGAAATTCCGGCGCCTGCGGCTGGAGTCATCGTCGAGCTCAAGGCAAAAGAAGGCGACACTGTTCCCGTAAAATCTGTCATTGCGATCATTGATGCGGCAGCAAAGGCGGGCGACGTGAAGACTGCCGCGACGCCTGCCCCGGAAAAAACATCCCCGGCAGCCGAAGCGACACCGGCAGCAACTTCTAACGGCAGCGATGTTTCGTCGAAGCCTTCGGCTCCGTCTCGGGAACTTGCTTCCGGTGAGGACCGCACACCACCAAGAAAACCCTCGGTAAATCGAGAGGACGGAGCGGAAGTGCAAATTCAACCGCAAGCACCGTCTGCACTGCGCGCGAAAGTCCAGCGAGAGGACGGCGCCGAGCTGGAAGTAACAGAAAGATTTTATTCACCTCTGGTTAAAAGTCTTGCAGCGGAACACGGGCTTTCGGTTGAAGAGCTCGGAAGCATCTCCGGCTCCGGGGCGCAAGGCCGAGTAACAAAAGCAGATGTGCTCGATTACTTGGAGTCTCGCGGACCCGGAAAATCTGCGCCTCGTGCGGCGGAAGCTCCGGCAGCGAAGTCGGAAGCTCCAGCGGCACCACGTCCGACGTACGATGCCTCGGGCACTGTCGTCCAGCCGATGGACAACATGCGGAAGCTCATCGCGGATCACATGGTTCGCTCGAAAGCGACCAGTCCGCATGTGTATTCCGTCGCCGAAGTTGACGTGACAAACATCGCGAAGTGGCGGGAGAAAAACCAACCTGCGTTTCTCGGACGGCAAGGATATAAACTCAGTTTCACACCGTTCTTTTTGGAAGCGGTGACCAAGGCCCTGATTCAGTTCCCCGGCATCAATGCTTCCGTGGAGGGAACGAACCTCATTCTCAAGAAAAACATCAATCTTGGATGTGCGGTTGCACTCGGAAATACCGGCCTCATTGTTCCCGTGATAAAAAATGCGGATCAGTTGAGCCTCATCGGAATCGCTCACTCACTAAACGATCTGGCGAATCGAGCACGAATCAAGAAGCTCTTGCCTGAAGAAATCCAGGGCGGGACGTTCACTTTGACCAACGTCGGGACATTTGGAAACATCATCGGTTGCCCGATTATCAATCAGCCGCAACTCGCCATCCTCGCTGTTGGTGCCATAAAGAAGCGGGTGATGGTCATCAATGACGCCATCGCCATTCGCGATATGGTCTACTTGACGCTCTCCTACGATCATCGTGTCATTGACGGCTCGTTGAGTGGTCAGTTCCTCCAGTTCATCACCAAGTACTTGGAGGGATGGGATATGAAGCGAGAGTTGTACTAGGCAGCGGTCATTTAATCCTGCGCCGCTCGGCGAAGCTGAGCGGACGAGAGATCGGGTACTCTGCTCATACGGCTTCATCGACTTTCATGCCGGACCAAACCAACAGAGCCTAGACCAGCAATATGGAGAGTAGACTCGCTTCGAAGAACAATTTCCTCGCGGCGGCGAAGGCATTCCTGCGAAATGCGGCGGCGGAGATAACATTTCGAACTCCCCTGCTCTCCCGGTTCCAAGCGAGCTCGTCTCCCGAGTGGCGGATATTGACGTATCATCGAGTCATCCGTGCGACGAGCGTTTCTTACCCGCTCCAACCAGGGATGTGTGTCACTCCTGAGACGTTCGCTGAGCACATGCGTTATCTTCGCGCGCATTGCAACGTGGTCTCTCTCGAGAATCTGGTGAGCGCTATCACTGCTAAGGAACACCTCCCGCCGAGGACAGTGGTTGTGACATTTGATGACGGATGGAAGGATAACTACGACCACGCCTTTCCAATTTTGAAACAAGAAAACATCCCGGCAACCATTTGCCTCGCCACTTCGTTCATTGGAACGAAAGAGACTTTCTGGACCGACCGCTTGATTCAGGCGATTACGGGTTTTGTGGCTCATTCAGAGTTTCGGGACTCGGTGCATCAACGCATTGAAGCACTCGCATGCCCCCGAGACTCAAAAAATGCTCTGCTTGCTCTCCTCCACGCAAATCCAGACTCCGACCTTCGGCCGCTTTCTGATGCGCTCATCGAAAATCTCAAACGCCTCACGAGAGCCGTGAGACGGCCGATTGTTTCGGAGGTGGTGAATCTCTCGAAGGAATTCAGCGAGGTCCCCTCTGAACGTTCGTTTATGAATTGGGACGAGGTAAAGGAGATGCGGCGTGCGGGAATCAGCTTTATCAGCCACTCGCATCATCACTTCGAAATGGCCGAACTCGAGGAGGAGCAATTAAGCGACGAGGTCCTCGACTCATTTCAATCCTTCCGCGAATCGGGAATCGAGCCCCTGAAATATTTTGCATACCCCGGCGGCTCGTTTAATGCGCTGTGTCAGCAAGTACTAAAGGATCGCGGGATCACGATAGCTCTTACGACAAATCGAGAATCCAACTTGAACGCTGGACCCCGGCTCCTCGGCAGGATCAACATGCACGAAGACGTGAGCGCCACTCCAGCGCGTTTCGCCGCGCGTCTCTGGGTTCCGCATTTCTAGACCCTTCTCTGTGTCTCTGTGGTTCAACAGAATATCGAAACATTTAACCACAGAGGCACAGAGTGTCGGGGAAGTCGATCATTGCGCGGCCCAAAAGCGCCTCCGCGCGTTGGATTCGCTGCTTGCCGGTTTCGCTCTCATCACCTGCTCGAACATGCTTCGCGACGATGTTTGAAATCGCGAGAGTCAGCGCCGTGTCCGGGCAGTTGTAGGCGAGAATTCTCCGCAATTGCCGGTAGACGACGTCTGCCTGCAGGTATTCTCCTTCATCCTCCAAACGCTCGAGAGCATCGATTCCTGCCGATGTTGCGAGATCCTGGAGTCTCGTTCTGTAGCCGATGTTTTGAACGCGGTTGATGTTGAGATCGATGAGGGTTACGACGGCCTGAAGCTTGCTGATGACGAGCCGCTGCGCGAAGAATTCCACCAGGCCCGAAAGCTGTTCCGCCGACAACAAAGACTCCTCGGCATGGCAGATGAGGCTCATCGCCTCGGCCTCACTCCTTCGCGAGTCGGAGCTGAAGCCGTCGATGAATGTGTCAAAATGGGTGCGGGCTTGCGAGCGATTTCCAAGTTGATATTCAGTCCAACCCAAGAAAAAGAGGGCGTCGGCGCGGTGGCTTGAATGCAGCCCTAACCCCAGCACCTGCGTGTAGAGGACCTTTGCTCTCAACCACTGTTCCTGCCGGGACTCCATTTACTCCTTAGGATTGCGACGCTTGGTTATACGCACAGGCCGCGAGGTGAGCGAGCGTATCGTCTGCGAGCGGCGTTCGCGGAGCTGCTTGTTGCAAGCGGCCGAGCGCTTGTAGCGCTCCCTGCCAGGCTGATTGGCGCTCCTCCGGCGAAGCCGTTACACCCGCTCGAAATGCGTGAAACTCGGCCGCGGCAGCGAATGTGGCGGGGTTCTCAGAGAATTTTTCTTGGAGCCTCTCGAGAGCACGCGCTGCGGCATCCAAATGTGTGGGGTCGTCCGCGCCGTCGACTCCCTTCGCATGATGAATGGCCAGGTGGAGGAGCACCGTCGTCTGGAGGCCTTCTGCTGAATTCGAGGAGCTGATGAGCTGGATTTGTTCCTCAAGTGCGATCGGACCTTCGAAGTGAATCGGTCCGGAAGACGGAGCGGCGGGAAGTAGAAGTTTGCCCATAGTCCCCGGTGACCTTTCGACGTTCGCACCTGTTCGCTCGGCGGCTGGAAGTACCAACCCGGTGTCAGCCTCTATCGGAGAAATCTCGGTCGTTATCAGATCGGGTGGGTTTGAAGTCGGGTCGGGAATCCGCGGGCCCGGACTCGTTTGCAGTCCAGACGAGGGAACCCCGCGGTCGCTGGTCAAAGGGCGAGTTGCCATGAATAACCTTGAATACAAAAACCACGCCTCGACCGTTCACCCTGTCCACTTGCGGAGCCGAAGCAACCAGGTCGAAAACCGCCCTCAAGGGTAGGGACAGCCGCTAAGCTCCCGCCCGAGAAGAACTCCTCCATCCGAGAGTAGCTGAGATTTCGGGGGCTAAGCCAGTCCGGAGCGCTCAAATGCTGCTGAAATGTTGTGGAGGGCCGCTTTTTCCGTCGACATTTGATTTTCGCAGCGCATAACGAATAAGTAGGGATAAAAAGTTCAGATGATTCAATGGCTTGGTTAGCACCCAGTAATCCAATACTCCCCGGCGGACTGGATCCCCCCCCAACGGGCGGCCCCATCCTGCCCGGTGGACTCGATCCTCTGCCCGGAGGCCCTATCTTACCGGGCGGGCTGCCGGGTCCTGTAGTCACGCCGGGGCATTCCCCTCCGGTTACCGCGCACCCTGTGCTTCCAACACCGAGAACGACGCCCGATCTCAGGATGGGAAGTCCGGCGTATACGACCGGGGTCCGCTACCTGGAGATGTGCGGAGGTCAGCTGAGTCAGTGCGAAGACGGGCCGGTCATGCGCGTCGTGCGGGGTGACACCATCGCTCTCTTTCGTTGGGACGGTACGAACTGGACCTGGCAAAACGGGAGAACTGATAATTGGAGAAACTGGGTTCCAACTTCAACCGGGGCGTACTCCACCTTGGTCCCACCCCTCACCCAGGCGCACCATCAATTTCTGGATGCAGTCGCCGCTCGTCTCGCCACGCTCACGGCCCACGGCGGAGATGGGGCTCAGGCCGAAATGCGGCGGTTCACCGGTGCCTACGATATGTTTCACCGGTTCATGGCCTCGAATGCCGATCAAGTTGGAACGCATTACGGCGAGAAAGTCTACGCCGTGTACAACAACGGCCAGCCTATGCGTTTCCGCTGGAACGCAGCACAGGGCCGTGTGGAGTATTCGCGATCGTTGAGTGATTTCCATCCGAATCCGGCCGGCGAAGGCATGCCTGTCTCGACCTGGGTATCGATTGATACAGAGCGCCATATCAGTGATTCCAATCCCGATGCGGATGCCCTTTACCGAGTGATGCGACAAGTTCGCACGCTGGCACCTTCATCTGCTCCTACGGCAACGACTTTTACAGCCGTCCAAACCCAGATCGACAACCGGCAATCTATCGCCGCGTTTCTCTCAGTTCGCGGTGGTGAGCGCGTGATTCCGGGAAGGCGTGTTTGGGCGTTCCAGGACACCGATCTCCAAGTTTCAATTCGGCAAACAGACGGCGTGGTGCAATATTCGAGCGATTCGGGAACTACCTGGACCACGATAACGGCGTCTTCGCCACTTCCTTACACGGGAAGCAGTCTAACCGCCCGGCAGACGGCAGGAAATAATCTGATTACCAGCCTCGTTGCACCGGTGACACGAAATGAGTACCCCGCCCCGGCGAGTAACGTCGATGTCTCGAACCTCATGCGCCAGCTCATCACGAGGGCGGGCGGATCGAGAATGACGTATATCGAAGGCTCGAACGAGTACATGATGCAGCTCGGTGTTGCCACGGTCGTGTATTTCCGGCCGGTCGAGCGAGAGGGCCGGACCGAATGGGAGTTTAGCTTCTATCCTCCGAGAACTCGGACGAACACCCAAGCGCGAAGCGATTCATTCAGGCCAATCTCCGAATTCGCCACTTCCGTTCCGATGACCGGACCCGACGGAAATTCCGACCCTTATCAGAACGCAGCGCGGCTGGTATCGACGCTTCAGGCATTACAGACCGGCGCTGCCGGCTCGGCCGAGGTTCGCGACGCCGCGATGGCCACCGCTCGAACCGAATTACACAACTTCGAAGCGCACCGTCTCGGCCGCTCAACGCTTATGCTGATGAACGGAGTGGACCAACCGCGGTCGGGAGGTCACGTCACGACCGTTACCGAGCACCCCGAAGTAAGGCCGGACGGATCCAGTGGAACGTATTTTCGCGTGGTCGTGCCGATGCCGGATGGCAACACAAGTCATCAGATGGACTATCGTTTCAATACCGCGGCAGGAAGGTGGGAGTGGCGGAGATGGGTCGAGGACGTAAACCACGAATTTTTCATGGACTGGGTCGAGGTCGGGGATTCGGCGCCCTCCGATACCACGGGCGACAACCGGTTCTGGAGAACACATAACCAGATCGGCCGAATTCTCAGGCAATATAATCGGCGATAAGCCCTGGGGAAGGTCTGACAACTTTCTCTGGGTTCCGTTGCTCTGTGATTCAATCCACAAAGATGAAATAATCAACCACAGAGCACCGGGCCCCGGGCCCAGAGAAATATGAGACTTGATCACAGCTTCCCTCGAGCGTGTAACTCACTTTTCCTCTGCTGCGGACTGCAATAGCACCGAATCTGCAAGAGATTTTCGTTCGTTCCGCCGAACGCCTTGCCTCGTGTTCTCCCCAACCTATCCGAAATAACCTCCTCCCAACCGGGGAGATTGTGATATCCTTTTCAGAGCTGCTTTGATTCGCGCACCGACCAGTGGATGAAACACAACGCGGGTTTCGCACTTCTCCATCGGTGTGCTCAAATCGCTGAATTCCCGACTCTTTCTTAGGTTTCAATGTGGCGAAAAAAACTCCTTCTTTGGACACTCTGAGTTTTCCCGAACTCGGAAAAGCGCTCTCCGAGAAGTGGCGGCTCTCCAATAAATATCACTCTGGGGAGCTTGAAGTTCTTCGAGACGCACGTACGCTCGTCGGTGGCATGAATTGGCGGATCCTCAGGTATCAGCGAATTATCGAGCCTGAGAAGAGCTTTCTTCCTGTCCCTCAGCACGCGTATGTCACTCCGAAAACATTCGAACGGCAAATGAAGCAGCTGAAGAAAGAGTGCCGCTTAGTGCCGCTCGAGGAATTGCTCACAAAGCTTCATCAGGACGAAGAGATTCCGGACAAAACCGTGGCCGTGACTATCGACGGCGGTTACATGGACACGTTTCTCTACGGATTCCCGATAATCAAAGATGTCGGGGTTCCGGTGAGTGTTTTTCTTCCAACCGGATTCGTCGACACGGATAATATGTTCTGGGCCGACAAGGTTTCGCTTGCTCTGCTCACGCTCAAACAAGCCGGTGAGACCATCGAGCCGTTTGAATTCTTTAGCGACGAGATGAAGGAAGGGTTTAGCGTCGTCTGTCCGAACGGTGAAATCACCTTCGAATCGATCGCGCTCATGATTGCCGGACTCCGTGCATCCGAATCGTCTTATCGCGCAATGGCCGTTGAAGCGCTCGGACAGATTTTTACCAATCTCCAAGGCGAGATTCCCAAGGAGCCGACGTTTCTATCTTGGGAGGAAGTGGTCATGATGGAGCGCTTCGGTGTGCGCTTCGGAAGCCTGGGGCATCGCCACGCAGCGTATCATGAACTGACCGCTGCTGAAGCCGCACGTGACGTAGACATGACATTCGAGACGTTGAAGGAGCGGCTCCAAAACCCGCTGATGTCGATGGCCGCGCCGGAGGGAGTACTCAGCGTCGAGCTCATCAGCTTGCTTCATAAAAGAGAGGCAGGAAGTGTTCTCCTCATGGATCTGGCCCCGGATAATTTCAAGTTTCTCAAATCGCTTCTTGGTCTTCGGCGCGTGAGTATCTACGAGGCGATGACGAAGACGCCCGATCTTTTTTTCTGCAGAGTCTGGGATGTGAGCCCTGAGCTTACGACATGATTGCCGACGAGGTTCTCGAACTCTCCGATGGTTTTGCCGCGTCGTGGAACGAGATTCTCGCTCCTTATCCTAAATATCAGCTCGATTACACCTGGCCGTCTATTGGAACGGTCCAGATGATCGTTCATCCCATTCAGCACAAAGGATTTCTCGACCCCGTCGACCTCCAAGTTATTCAGGGAGCGACCGCCTACCTCATCACTTTCCTCTACGGAATGTTTTCGGTCTACGCGGATTCTCCGAAGGTGAAAGTGGAATTCATCCCCGATGAGATCTCTGAATATCTGCTGACAATTGAGGGCGGAAAATATCTCAAGCAGGGCGAGAAAGTGACTTTGCGATTCGTGAGCACCATTCTGAACAAGGTGCTTCGTCCGGAGGAGCCGTTTCCCTACTTCGAAAAGACTTCGATTCGGCTCGAACCAGGTCTCGGGAGTATCCCGTTTTTTATGCTGGGCCTGTTGACAGGTCTCTCACCCTACTACGAAGGGCCTTGGAAAGGGCTCGATGACCGTGACTTGGCGGACTACGTGCAGTTTGCCGAAAGAGTTCTCGCTGAGTCTTGCGTTCTCTACTACAAGCGTGTTTTTCCCGGCGAACCGCTCGGACAGGAGCGGAGTTTCTATGAACGCCGCCAGCTCATCGTACCACCTTTCGGGCACAAACAAGAAGATCTTCTCACTCGCCCGGTGTTTTGGCTGCTTGCAAAGGACATGCAGCAGAATCCCGGATTGAAAAAATGTCTGCACAATCTCGCAACTTCTCCGTTGCAGACTCTCTCTTTGCCGGCGATCGTCGCGCTCTATGCCGTCGTCGATGAATCTGATCTCCCTTGGTTCAAGCCCTTGGGGCAGGATACCGCCGCGATTCTTCACCGGATTCGCGGTGCAATAACTTTCGCTCGAACCTGCGTTCGAATTCCAGAGTTCCCCGAGGTGGCAGCGATTCTCGCTCAAAAGGATTTGGCCGCACTTCTGCTCACGCTCGATTCTGAGACCGATATCATCCCGTGGCTTTGTATTCGGCCGGCCGAAATCGTGAAACACGCGCCGCCCGAATTTTACTTCCACCTCTCGGCGGGAAACTGGCCGCTCGTAGCCGAACAGTGTCTGAAGATTGCCGAGACCGAGTCTGATTTTCTCATCCAAGGTGGTCTGTTCTACCTGATGGCGGGTCTTACCGAAGAGGCCGGAAAGGCGTTTGCACTCTCGGAAGACAAGCCGCTCTCCGGTCACATCATTCCCTTTCAACGGCTCCTCCGTTCGTGTTTGGCCGCCGCCGACTTTGAATTCGGACTCTCCACAAAAATCATTGCTCTCTCGTTTGAAAGTGATGACGAAATGGAGCCCCGGGCCCGGCTGCTTTTGGCTCGTCACTATCTCGGAGTTCTCGCTTTTCAAGAGCGCTCTCAGGAGGCCAATGCCTGGCTTTCCGACAATTTCACCATTGAAGAGTTGGATTTTCCGACCGTGATCGATGCCGTTCAGCTCTCGGTTCAGGCCGGCGATTTAGGCCGTGCCGATGCGCTCGCGGATCGCGCAGTCCTTCTTGCGCCGAACAGCCACCACGCGTTTCGAGTGCTCGTGGAACGGTTGTTGAGGAACTACAAAACCTCAACAAAGCGCTTTTCGCCCGCCTCAAGCGAGAATGCGGAAACGACAAACTCCACGAATGCTTCGAGATCGGGTTCCGACGCTGAGAATTAGAGTCTATCGCTCCGGAGGTGGAGTTGTAGGCGGTGCTGCGCCATAGAGCATTCGGAATAACCCCCGCATCGTCGGCGCCGGGACCATCGGATCGGGCTCGTTGGGATTGTTCGGGCGAAATTTCCACCACTCCACGAAATCACGGTTCTCCGGAGTCTCCCTTGCAAAAAATCGCTGGATGACCGGATCGTTGAGCGACATATAGAGATTGTCTCGCTGCTCGGCGGTGAGACCTTCCCGACCGCCGATGTAATCTCTCACCGCAGCGTAAATGGCCGGCCACTGCGGAGCAGTCGAAACGTTCACTCCCTGGTCGAGAATGTCCAAGACGGAATTCAGCGCCGCAATTTCTGTGTGCACCGAGCGGCGGCGGAGGAATTGGAGATATCTGTCGTCTTCCACGGCGCCGGAGTTTTCCGTCCATGGAACTTCGAGCATCCCCCACACTCTCGCCATCCCCGCGAGATCCTGCCCTTCCGCCGAGTAGTTCTGATTAAACATCAGCCAGCTGTAGAGAACTTGCGAATCGATGTCGAGCTCACCGACCGCTTGTTGAAAGCCGGTGAGCGCGAATCCCTTACCTGCTCCCAACCCCTGAAACGCGTGTTGGACGTTTGCCATGAGAAAGGCCCGGCCGGGAGCTCGCGGACCAATACCTGCTGCCCAATCCATACTTCCGAATTTGGACGCTTGATCCATCGCTTCGTAGAGCCGTCGATCCCGCTGCATTTCGTTCGCGATCTGGTCGAAAGCGCGCAGCTGACGGTCGAAGACTGCCGGATTGTTGTAGATTCTCGTGTTTGTGTGCCCGACCGGATACGAATGCGATCTCGCCGTATTTGTCGCAGAGACCGGTCTAGGTGGTGGAAGCGCTTGCCCGTCAGCGCCTCGACCAACGGCTCCCGTACGGAGCTGCTGCCGCAAGGCTCCGCGATGCTCCGGTCGTGCCGCCTCGATTCGTTCGGCCATGTCTCCGCCGAATTCCATGAAATCAGCGCGATAGTCTCGATTCCGTCCGGCCTCAGGTCCACGTCCCGCTGAATCGAAACGGGCGCGCTGGCTCGGATCGGAGATGCTTCGGTTCCACATGAGGTCGTTCATGGCGTCGGCTCTTGCGCGTTTGATGTCGTTCAAACGGAAGCGAAGCTCACTCACGGTCGTCTGCTGCTGGGCTGTCTGCGCAGCACCGGCGAGCGTTTGCGCGACCATACCCATTCCGGCGGCGACAAGACCAGCTCCGCCGGTGAGACTTCCAAGAATCATTTGGGAAGAGATCACGGGAATGGAAAGAATGCAGGTGGCAAGAATATTATAATAGGTTGAAAGCTGAAAAGTCGGATCCATATTCTTCAATGAGAACATCGCGAGGCCAAATGCGTCCGGGAGCGCCTCATTCTGGTGCGCTGCGGGCCGTGCTTCCCGGTGAAATGAGAAAAGTGTGAAGAGCAGTTGATCGAGAAGTGCCACGACCGCAAGTCCGATGTCCCAGCTCTTTACCCAAAGCCAAAGCACGAACCAGAGAATGAATCCCGCATGTTTTCCAGGGATGACAAGCATGAGCGCAAAAAACGGAAACGACATCGCGAGAAAATACAACAACAGTCCTTGATAATACGGCAGATTCTCGGCAGCGCTCATCATTCGAGTCTTCTCAGACCATTCCATCGCCGAGACTCGCGCCTGCTCTACTCTGTGCAGATCGTTATCGTCGACGACCTCGACCGAAGCATTCACACCAAGATCGCTCCGGTTGTGCAGCATTTGTCCGGAGAAGCCCTCGGTAAGAATCTCGTTTCTCAGAACATATCGGGAGACGACTCTCGAAAGCCGGTTGAAGCGAGAGGCCGCGTCACCCGTTCCTCCGAAGAGTGCGCGATCGAGATCTCTCATGAGTTCCGCATCAGGGACCTCCGCGGCGCCGGCTTGCCGCCGAATTTCCGCGATCCTTCGAGTACCGATTTGTAGCAAACCGGTTCGCGTGAGATTCCAGATCTCATCGCAGGAGTAGCCCGTGGTGCCGGTCCGGTTTATCCGGCGAGCCATTTCATCGTAATCTTCTCCAAGGTTCTGTCCTTGCAAAGAGGCGATGAATGCCGTGGCGTGATGGTTCAACTGGACGCCTTTGTATTCGCGAAACTCCACGTAGCCCGGGCCTAAGAGGCGTCTGGCTTCGGCGGTCTCGGTCGGCGTGAATTCAGGATTCTCGACGAGGGCGGCGGCGTTGATGAGATCCCGGCAACCGTGAAAAAACGCCTGATGAAGAAACGCGAAAAACGCCGTGTTGTCGGCCCGCGCGGTGTAGACTTGACTGAGCATGTCGCCGCGGAAAATCAGGGTTCGATCGGCCTTCGTCCCGACCTTGTTGATTCGGCGGATAATTTCTTGCACTGATTCCGAAACGAGATGCACATACCGTGCAAAGAGCTTGGAGACCTGAATCTCCGCCCCTCCTTGGCCCGTCAGCCGGCGAAGCTCTTGAGTGACCTTTCCCTGATTCCTCACTTGCTGGCCGAAACGCCATTGCGCTTCCGGTATTCCGGATCTCGGCAGAATAACTGCGAAGAACATCGGAGGTCCGATGATCAGCCACGGAGCAAGCTTGAAGCTTCCCTTCACGGCAAAGGCAGTCAGCGCGACAACAACCCCGATGAGGAAGATAAAGCCCCCGAGCGAACCGGTAAACGCTTCCGTAAGGTCATCGAGCAGACGCGCCTGGAAGATGTATCCGGCGGACTCAAGGACCGCGGACATCATTGTTCCTGACTTTCCGACCAGCTCTGCCATACGATCGATTTACCTTAGTTCAAACCTCTATGCAGGAACTGGAGCATCATGACAGTTCCGCGTGTTCTCTGATCCTGAAATGCGTCATTCAACATCCCGCGCCAAGCATGCCCCATGTGATCGGCCTGCATGTACCGGAGCATCGCGTCGCCCGGGAAGTTTCTCCGGAAATCGTGGGAGTTCCAACCCAGCATGATCGCAGTCTGAGCACGTTGAGTGACGTACTCCGAGGTCGATGCTCGATACGCCACCAATTGCATACTCAACTCAAACCGCGTCATTGCTTGAGTCCGGTGCATCGTGGATTCGAAAGAAATAATTCTCGAGACGAACTCCGGTCCGAGCTGCTGAAACGCTTGGAAGGCCGCGGCCCGAGCGCGAGGATCCATTGGATTTGCCTGGAAGTTAGCGAACGCAGCACGCTGCATACCGTTTAGGGCCGTAAGACTGGCGGCCTTGTACAACGACTGGAGCAGCTGAGGATCGTTTGCAATCGCGCTCCAGGCGGCATTCGTGACTTCGTTCCGGATGTATTGCTGTGCAAGCTGGTATTGATCGTTTGCCATAAGCGCCCGTTGACGACCGCCGATCGCGCGACCGAAATCGGTCGGAAAATCCTTCATTGCCTGTGTCACGGCGGAGATGAGCTCGCCTCCTCCTTTCTTTACCAGGAAGCCGGTAAAAACAGGAACTGAGAAGATGCACGCGGCGAGCAAGGTATAATACGTGAATGCCGAATACGCCGGATCGGTTTGGAAGATGAGGTGCATCGCCCGTCCGGGATTGTTCATGTCGTCGGAGGCCATTGGCTTTCCATGAGGAAGAAGCGCGTAGAGCATATTGTCGATCATCATGACGACGGCGAAGCCAAAGTCCCAGAGCCGCACCCAGAGCCAAAGGCTCATCCAAACAAGAATCGCGCTTTCCCGGCCGGGAACGACGGTCATCAGACAAAAGAACGGATACGTCCACGCCAAAAAGAACAGGAGCGTACCTTGGAAATACGGAACGTTGATCGCCGCGGCGATAATTTCCCCCCGTGCGGTGTACTCTTCCCCTTCGTTGATGACTCGCATGGACTGGGCAGTCTCCATACTGTAGCGCGCTCCACCGAATACTCGCTGGTGCAGCCAGTCAGGATGGTTTCCGAGATTGATTCGCATGAGCGGAGCGCTATCTCGGTTGAATTCATTCCAGAGAATTCGCGCCGTGACTTCGTTCAGCATGAACTCCAATCCGGCTGTTTGGTCGTTGGCCCCGGCTCCGCCGCGGATCACTCTGCCGTTGTCGATCTGCTGAGTGTATTTCATTTGAAGCCGCGCGATACAGTCTCTCGTCGTGTATGTGTTTGCCGCCGAATCTCCGGGCGGTAATCCCATTGAGCAAATCTGAGCGATTCGCGACGGAGTTTGAACCCGTTTGATGGCGCAGATGCCGACTCTCCACATCTCATCGCAGGTGTAGGCAGTGCGACCTGCGGCTGACGGACTCAGCGCGTTACATTCACCATCTGTGCTGCCGGCCATTACCCGGTTCCACCATGGGACGAACCATCGCTGCTCCGCTATTTGAAAGGCTGTTGCCGCTCTTCCGCCATGCTCTCGCAGAACTTCTTCGGCTCCCATCTTCCGCGATTGAACGATGAGCGGATCGTTCACGAACCGAAGAAGATAGAAATAGTCCATGCAGGGTCGGGTGATCGCCATGTGTACGAAAAACTGGAGGTCACGATCGGCATTTGGCGAGTTAAAGGTGTTGAAGTACCGCCCCGCTTTCGAAATGAAGTCGAGATCAGATTTGTTGTTCGTCAGATCGAGAGTCTTGATGAGCTCCTGCACGACGTCGGTCGTGAGCTTGTTCCACAGCGCGAAGAACGTCGCGACCGTCGCAGGCCCTCCCATTTCGCGATACACTCTCTGAACCGGTTGATCGCCGTGAATACGCTCGCCAAACTGCCATCTCGCGGGCTGAATCTGTTGCGTATTGCCCACCAGGAAGAAGAACACCGGCGGACCAATAAGGAACCAGAGTCCGTATCGATAGCTTCCGCCCGACGCAAGGATGGTGAGCGCCGCAATGAGCGCGATGAGATACAGCAACCCGCCGAGATGCTCTCCGAACTGTCCGTTGAAGTACGGCAGAAGATCCTGCTGGGCACGATACCCCGCGGTCTCTAATGCAGCGGCGACTTTGTATGCCGCTGCGCCGGCTCGGTCTGCAAAATTTGCCATTAATTGTCCCCCGCGGGCGGTGCTGCTGGAGACGCAATCCCTTGAAGCGGATCCGCGATCGGGACGGTCGGCTCTCCGCCGACCGAGGTCGTTCCTCCTCCGACGTTCACTCCGTGGTGCGTCTGGTGGAGGAGATGGGCGGTGTAGGCGTTTAGGTATGTCTCGCCGGAGCCGTAACTGAATGTACTGAGACGGCCGGCCGCGACACCAAGCCATTGGTGAAGCCGCTGACCTTCCGCGCTGAACTGGAAATTTTGCAACCCGACCTGATAGCCGATTGCCATTGCGCGTTGGAGCGACATGTCACCAAACTGCCGCGAGTGCGGGTCGCCCGGGATCCCTTCTTGTGAGCGCGGAAGCCCTCTGAAGGTTGTACCTGCCCGCGGAATTCCGGTGCCGCCGTGCCCGACCACTGCTTCTCCCGGTCCTCGCGCACGAGCTGCCATGTCGGCAATATCAGGAGGTAAGGTACCGTGCCGGAGATAGTAATCTCTTGTTCGTTCCGCGGCCGCCATAGCGGCGCGGACCTGCTCTTCGTTCCGGACACGCTCCGCCGGTGTAGTGATGAGCGCACGCCGCGCGCCCGCTGTCCGCAGTCTCTGGAATTTGGCTGCGTTCTGGTCGACGGACATTTTCAAGAAATCCATCATATTCACCGCTCCGAGGCAAAAGTGCGCCGTCAGGAACGGGACTGAAGCAGTCAGAAACGCCATCAACTGGAGATAGGTATTATGCGTGACGATCGGATCGTTATAGGTGATGAGATTGTAGATCGTTCCCGGCTCGTTCCAGTCAATCCGTTCGCGGAACGCGTTTGTTCCGTGTCCCATGAATTGCCATAGAAGCTTTCGCGCAATGTCGACCACCGCATATCCGACATCCCAACTCTTCACCCAGGCCCACAGCGAGAACCAAAGCAGAAAGGCTTGAGCTCTTCCGGGCATGACGAGGAAAAGCGTGAAAAATGGGTACGCGAGCGAGAGAATGTAGAGCAACAGACCCTGCGCATAGGGGATAGCGCCCGCGATGTACACGATCTTCATGTACGCGCCGTAGCTTTCTGCCTCCCCGATGCGTTGCAAGATGTTGGACGCTCGATCAGGTTGAAACGGCGCGCGGCTGTAGACCTCCGAGGTCAAACGATCGAGAGGGTTGTTCGCAACCGTATGTCGGATCATATACGCGGCGAGAATATCTTCCGGGCGATTTCTCCCGACCTGGTGAGGCCCCCCCGCGAGAGTCGTCAACAGGTCACGACGGATCTGATCCCAGGGAAGAGACCGATCCACCGGAGCTTCGTGCCCGAACAGCTCCTGAAGCCTGCCGTCTCGCAGTATCTCAGTGGCAATCTCACGTGCTACCTGTGCCGTCGAATTCCAGACCTGCTCGCAGGTGACTGCTCGCCTCCGGTATTGGTTTTGTACTCTCGGAGACGCTTGAAGCAACGTCCACGATTGCGGATCGAGATCGAAAGTCTTTTTACGGAGGGCGTCGTACTCGGCTTTGATTATGTAGCCACGATAGGTGTAAATCGTAAAGAAGTTGAAAATGCGAATGATCTTCTCGTTCTGAAGCTCAATCGAAAGGGCGTTTACATGCGCGCAATGTCCGTAATTGCCGAGTGCGAGGAGTTTGACGAATGCGCCCTCCGCGGGCAGACCGTGAATGACCCAACTAAACACTCTCTCGCGTGCGCGAAGCAGTTGATCCTCCTGATTTCTGGTGTCGAGAATTCTTCCGACGATGCCCTGCACCACACTCGTCACAAGAGCGTCGTAGCCGAGGTAGACATATGAGACCCGTGCGGCGCCGTCGTATTGCGCGCTGTGCGCGTATTCTTTGAGAAAGCGGATCTGATCGGGGATGGACCCGGGAACACGCCGATCTCCGATTCTGAGCTCCGTGCCCATGACGTCGGTTCGAACCGTGATCGCGTAGTAGAAGAGCGCCGGGCCGATCAAAAAATAGAGCGCGTTTCGATATTGTCCGTAGATAGCGGCAGAGAGAATTGCCGCGCACACGGCCGCGAGGTAGCAGAGTCCGGCTATCTGCGTGAGCGGCTGCTCAAAGGTATTCAGTACATTCGCCTGGCCGTAGGCGCCAGCCGTCTGCATCGCCGCCGCCATCAAATTGGAGACGCCGCCGATGAGTCCGGCTCCGCCCATATCACCCATAGGACCCGCAGGCCCATTCGGTGTTAAGGCGTCAAAGACAAGTGGAAATGACACTCGTCCGAATAGCGTAGTCAGCCAATCCATAACCTTTTAAGAATATTCTCCCCGTTCTCATATCCAGAGAATTCGGGCACTTGCTTCAGTTACCGCGGCCGAAGATTCCGCCAGACCCAATAAAGGCGATTTGCCGGGACGTTGTGACCGCGGAACCGACCTGGAGTCGGGTCAACCAGCCCGATCCGAGGGCGTTCAGGTGAGCGGATGCCCGATCGGCCTCCATTTCCATGTTGTACGGAGCATCTGGGCTACTCCACCACTCAACCCGGCCCGTGATACCGGCTCGAATACGCTCGTAAGCGGCAAATTCGTCCGATCGAGCCGCCTGGTAGAAATAATGCCGGGAGACCATCTGCAGGTATTCACCGGCAGCGTGGTTGGCGTTTCGCTCCATTTCAAGGGACAGCGCCTGAGTGGCAAAATAAAAGCGGGTGAGCTCGGCAGCTTCGAATGTGCCAAGCGCCTGAGCGCCTCCGGCTACCGCTCGAACCGTCCCGACCAAGCCCTGGAGCCGCCGCAGCTGGCCTCCCGGCAAGGCCGCGTTTACCATCGCCGCGGTAAAACCGCCGACCCCTGCCATGTCTCGCAGTTGCAGGATTTCGCCTCCCAGAACCGCCATGGCCTGGGAGTTCATGTATTGGTCGCGAATGGTGAGGAGAAGCCGATTCGTCCCCGGCGTCGGACCTCCCGCGTCGAGGCGATGATTTGCATCCGTCGCCGGGTTCCAGCGGTAGGAGTCGAGGCCGTCCATGTTCGTTCGGAACGCGTTTCGCACTGCCGCATTCTCAGCGTTATAGAACCTCCCGTAGACTCCGTTTCTGGCCCGCTCTTCAGCCGTGATTGCGCCGTTTCCTTCAGCGTTAATCGTTGCATCGTGAAGACGTTGAGCGAGGTTTCTTTGATCATTCGCCGTCCGTCCGGAGTTCATGTATTCTTCGACAATCGCAATGTCTCTCGCCAGCGCCTCCTTTCCACCCGCGCCCCAATTTTCGCGGAACATCCGCCAACGCGCGCGCAGAGTTTCGCCGAATCCGAATCCCGGATCCACCCCACCCGGCTGCGCCAGCGCATTCCTCCGAAACTCATTGAGTTTCGCGTTGACCGCGTCCAGATCTCGTTGAATGGCCGCTTCACTCCGCATGGGCGGCAACGTCCCCGGAGCGAGATATCCTTGAACTTGGTTCCAAAGATTTTGGAAGTGAGTAAACGGCGAATCCGCTGCGCCGAAAAGTCTTTGTGCCGCCTGCACTGCTGCCGGGCCCCCCGGAATAGCATCAGCGGCGCCGGCAACTCGCTTGTGCATCTGCAATTCTTGAGTGAGCAGAGATTGCTGGCGCAGAAGATCCGCGGACATAGCCTGCTGCATCTGCGCGAGTTGTAAATGGCTCTGCTCGACCTGCGCTGCCGCACGGCTGAAGAGAGACTGCTGCTGAATTCTGCGGTCGACCTCGCCGAGCTGCTCCATTGCGACCCAGTCTCCAGCGGCCTTGCTAAACACTTGACCGATGGTTTTTGCGCCATCAACAAAAATTCCCGCGATGGCACGCTTGGAACCAAGAACGGCGTGCGCGCTAATGACCGGAACGGCGCCGAGCATGCCTGCGAGGAGCACCCAGTAAGTGGTGAGCGAATAGGAGTAATCTCCCGCGAAGGCCGACTCGAGAAGCGTCACGGGATCGGCGGAAGGAGAGCCGGCGACTCCAGGACCCGATCCCATACGCACGTAGCTCCGGTGCGGCATGAGGTGCCACAGCAGCTCGTCCGCGACATAGACAACCGCCCATCCAATGTCCCAGCTTTTTAACCAAGCCCAGAGAGCCAGCCAAACCATGAAGCCGCCGGCGTGCCCGGGAATGATCACCAGGAGGCAGAAAAACGGATAAATTGTGGCTAGTACATAGAGGCCGGCACCTTGGAAATACGGAAGGAGCTTAGCCAACATGAACGCTTCGTATTTCGCTGATTCGCCGAGCTGCTCGTTTTTATAGCGCCGCACCATTTCCTGACCCTGAGCACGGACACTTGAGGAATATGCTCTCGCGCCGAGAGTTGCCGGTTGGATGTTCGAATCCTGGCTAATCGGCCCTGCCTGTTGCGACTGTATCGGGCCCTCGAGGAAGGTGCCCCGGAGCAACCAACGCGACATGATGAATGGAACTCCGTGAAATGCGGTCACGTTTACATTCCCATTGCCTCCGGGACCACCGTTCACGCATTGAAAACCGGTTGTGGTTCCCGCATAAAACGGAGATGGGCGAGCAAGCTTCGTCGCAATTTCTCTCACGACCTCGTCCGATAAACCCGCCGGTGCCTGATTCGGAATGGCCCGAAGCAGCGCCTGCTCGAGATGACGGATGGACAGAGTGACTGCACCCACGTTCATCCAGCCCCAAAGCTCTTCGCAGCTGACCGCCTCCAACCTTGGTTCGAAACGTCGAAGGGGAATATTCAGCAGCGTTTTTACCCAGTCTTTGGCGTCTCCATTCGGGAGATGCTTTCCTCTCAGCGGGAACAACTGACAATAGGTGACAACCGCCTGCCCGTACTCTCCTGTCCTTCTGAATTCCGGATCATTTTGTCCAAGTGCCACAAGGCGTGCGGCGTTCAGTTCTTGCTCACACTGGAGAAACGTAAATCGAGTGAGCTGATAGAGACCGGGATCGTCGATGCGCTGCGCAAACATGTCGTCGATCACCTTTTGACGAGCCATGAAGATCATCTGATCGCGCGTGCTTCGCTTCGTCAGAATCTTTACGAACTCTTGAAAGGAATGCGAGATGACGATGTTGTACTGATGGAAAAAGTTCGAAACACGCCTCCCCTGCGCCTGCTGGACGTTCGCTCCACGCAATATGAGCTGAAGATTTCCGCGATCGCGAAATGTTCCGAACTGCCACTCAACCCCGGCCGCTGAACTCTCCGCTCGAATAAGAAAGAAAAAGATGGCTGGACCAAGAACGAGCCAAAGTGCGGCGGGATACCGACCGCTCAAACTTGCAATGAGCACCGCAGAGATGACGCAGCAGAGATACACGAGCCCACCGAGCGCTTCGAGCATGTTATTCAGATCACCGAGGATCTGCGCTTGCGAAATATAGCCCGCCGTCTCCATCGCCGCCGCGATGACCGTACCGCTTGATGGTCCCGCTCCGCCATACGTAGCCGGACCCGCAAATGCTGAATTCGCCCCGAAATGGGCGGCCATCAGCATCAGCAGTGGGGTTATGAAACGTTTCATAAATTCTCTCGTCATCGCCTCCGATATCCAGGAGGTGAATAGTCGAAGAGAACAGGGAAACTCGTCTCATCGTGTTGTCCGACGCGCGGAAACGACGGCGGAACCATGATCCCTCTGTAGGGACTGTCGTTTCCGTATCTCGGTGGTACGCGAGACGGAACGACAAATGCCGGAACACGATACGAATCCGCATTGTCGGGAGTGTACGGCGCAATCTGATCGGCGTAGTTCGAGGAGTTATAATTGAAGCGGCCGGTTCCCCGATCTTCGATCGCGCGTTGGATATTCTGAGGCGTTATGCCGAAAGTGATTCCGAGCAGGGCCGTATCGCGGCTCACCTTCTCGTCTGGATGAGTAAGTTCACGCCGCAACCGAGCCTCAAACGCTTCGACTTCGACTCGCTGACCGGGTGACAAATTATTCTTGTCCCATCCGCGAAACGCTATGAATTGGTCTACTTGAGTAGCGACCATCTGACCGACCATATTGGGCGACATCTGGTCAGTCATGAAACGAATCGGCGGGCTATTCAAGAGTCGAGTGAACTCTCCTTGCATATTGTCACGGTGCGCTCGGTAGAGCCCCTCCTGCCGGCCACGGAGATCTTCAAGCGCTCTATTCAAATCGGCGGCCGGTATTCTATCGAGTCGTCCCGGGTACTGGTTTGCGATCGCTCCCGTAAGCGCCGGGCGATACGTACTTTCCTGAGGGAATGAGCCATTCCGCATGATAGGAGCTGGGAGGCCCGTGGTTCGGTCGATCACCGGTCTTCCGTCCCGCCTTTGAGGGTCCACACGGAGGGCCTCGCCGTCTTGAGCGAGCCGATACTGGACAACCGACCGAATTCTTAACAAATCGGCCTGTCGGGCCGCCATCTCTTCTCTCCAAGCTTTCAGGTCATCCGAGCCTGGTGCAGCGTTCCGGCGAGCGTCAGTTGAGTTGAGCGCGTGGATCTGATCCTCAACTCCCCGCATTCGAACGATGAGCGCCGGCACCGTCATTGTTCGCTCGTCCCGATTTCGATCGGTGAGACGGGCAAGCTCCGTCGCGAAAAAGTCCATCGACTGTCGACGCCGCAACTCGTCTTCAATCATACGAATGTTTGCGATGTTCTCGCCGATCGGATCATCGACGGTACTTCCGAGGAATCCAGATGAGAAGAGTCTTTGGATTCCCCACATGCTCAAGGCGGCGTTCATCGTCGGTGTGCCTTGAAATGGCACCGTCGACATAAAATTCAGCCTGAACTTCATTCCATCGATGAACGCTTCGATCGAACGATCGGTTCCGCCGGAAGTTCCTTCCATTTCGAAACCTCCGGATGCATCGGCGCCGGCCTTTTCCGCGTCATACGCCTTTCCGTAAAGGCCAAGTCGTCCGTAAAGCGGGTGATGTTGAACTGCCGCGGCTCGATCCGCGTCTTCCAAAGCTGTTTGCGCTTGGAGCGCAGCTTCCCGCGCCGTATTCGCGGCACGTAGACCACGGTTCCACGCCTGCCATCCGGTCATCCCCGAGTTCAGACCTTGGCTCAACGACTGGAAGCCGGCAATCAAACCGTAGGTTGTTGCTGACATTTGACGAAGCGCGTCGTCGCGCCCAGGCTGACGCATGGAACGAATGGCTTGGTTCTGGAGCTCATACATCAATTGTGAACGTCCAGCCGCTGCTTGAATCTGAACCTGTGCAGCGCCGAGGTCACCGCTCTGCTTTACGTCTTGCATCAGTTTTTCCGTGAAGGACGAGAGAATAGCTCGCTTCGATCTCAGCGTGACGGCACCGGTCAACACCGGAACCGCAAGTAGGGCCGCAGCGACGACCATGTAGTATCCATGGATCGTCCAAATCGGATCGACCTTTTGAGCTTGCTCGAAGATCTGCCAGAGCTGGAGGCTCTGCGGTGGAACCGCCCGATTCTCTGGAATATTCATGGACGGATTATTGTTCCAGAGTGTTCGCTCGAGGACGAGGACCATCGCGAATCCGATATCCCAGCCTTTGATCCACAGCCACGCAAGGGGAAGGTTGAGCATCGACGCCGCCCTTCCCGGGATGAGCACGACGAGCGCGAGAAAGGGATAGGCAACGGCGAGGAGGTATAACATCACCCCTTGCCACCAAGGGGCGTTCAACGACCATGAGAATATCTGCTGAACCAGCTTTCGAGTTTGATATCGCGGAAAGTCGACGAACGAGGCTTGGGTCGCGATATTGGCACCTCCGAACACAGTTAATCGGTGACCACTGCTCCAGCGGCGAGCACTCGACGCTTGTTGCTGAATATTCCCGGTCGAGGGATCCAAATTATAGACACCGCCCAACGGTCTTGGTCCCACCATCACCGGCCGAATCGCCTCAATTGTTTCGATCGCACTGTCGCCCATTCCGGTCACAGCGGAGTTCGGCGCGGCCGGATTGATCATCGTCCGGCCCATGCGCGGATTCTGAGTGGCGGTCTGGTTGTGGAGACTCATCGAGAATCGGACCAGCGCCTGCCGATCCATGAACGTGTTCTTGATCATGAACAGTGCGATCACGGCCTTTAGCTTTTGTTCGCAGGTTCCGTTGGTCGGTGCGCTCGGAAGGAACTTTTCAACAAGACGTGTACATGCAGTCGCGGCATCAGCGCCGTCGAACGTCGTCATCCCCATGATACGCTTCAGCTCTCGCCCTGCCTCGCCGAGGTTTCGTCCGGGGGCCGGAGGTCCAACGAAATCAGGGGGCGGCGGTGGATCTCCTTGCCAAAGGAACTCGGCGGTTTTCTCCCAGAGAACTCTGCACGTAATATTTCCAGTAACCTGGAGGAGCTGCTGTGTCGGCAAGTTCGTGCTGGTCGAGGTCTGGCCCATTTCATTGTAGCGCCGCAGGTATTCGGCCTTCCGGCGTTCGGCAACCTCCAAGGCCTGAGGATTTCCATTCGGCCCCCTCAAGGTCGCCAAGAAATCATCGCTGAGCTCGGGACTTCCGAGCGCCATCGCGTAACCGGTGTAGTCGATACACCCTTCCTTCAAGTTCTCGTCTATGACTCGCAAGAGAAATGGACTTCTGATTCGCGCGTTGGTGATCGCATCGTAGGCCCGTCCGCGATGGAGAAAGGTTCGATATTCGTCGTCTTCCCTCTGCCGTCCGTCTGAATCCCTCAGCAGTATGCCGTTTATCTCGCGCACGATCCCGTTTATTGGACGCACGAAGAGAGCAAAGCCGTAGGCGACTTGGATGTTCGATACCTTGTAACCGAGCTCCTGAACGGCTCGCCGCACATCGGCGATTGATTTTCCTGCACCGACTTGACGGTGAAGACCGCGTGGAACGCCCGCGCCGACTTGCCATTGGACGCCGTCGAACGTGTAACGTTGGGAAACGAGGACCCAGAATATCGCGGGGCCTATGAGGAGGTACCGCATCGCACGAAAACTGCCGAAGGTAACCATCGAGACGACGGCTCCGACGCCGGCAATCGTATAGATGAACGCCCCTGCTTCACGGAAAAAGCTTTGGAACTCGTCGAGAATATCGGCTTGCATGCCGTACCCAGCCATCTCCATGACGGCGGCTACATACGACCCTGCTGATACAATCTCACCCATACGAGAACATCTCTCCCTTAGACACCCGGCATTTCAGCCAGTCGCCTAACGGGGAACCTCCTAAAAAAATTTCCCGGCCCGCGTCTCTCTTCTCCTCCGGTCACCCGGAGGAGCAATCGTCGATCTTCTCGTGCCGTCCTGCCGGACAGAGGCGGATCAACCGCCTCCGCCATTTCCGTAAAACTCTTGGTTGTCAGTGAGCGTCGTAGCGTATCCGAGGTTCGCCATGTCTCTCATACCCGCAGCGGTGCTTGCCGCTGCTTCAGCCATCGCCTGAACATCCGCGCGGTGCGAATAAATCGCGGCTCCTTGTTGCGAAATAAAGGCCGCCATCGCTACCCGTTTTTCCGCCGCGAGCTCTTCCGTACGCCGTCCGAGGAGCAGCATCAGCTTATCCTTCTCCGCCGAGGTGACGGAGTTAGCGCTCGTGATGAATGCCCGCGCCAGCGGAATGAACGTCGCATGGTGCCGCTCGGCTGCTGCCGACGCAGAAGCCACGCACCAGTTGAATATCGCTCGCCGCATGATTCCTTCCGGCTCACCGGAGAGCTGAGTCAATCGCGCTCCGTTCAGACGCAGGATGTTCTGCAAGAACCTGGAGTCTACCGGCAATCCCTGAGAAGCTCCGACGACCTCCTTTTGATACTTTGCGATCTTTCCGGCAAAGATATCCTTGGCGTTCTGCAGCAGCGTGATAAGCGCTGGGCAGATCGAGTACTTTTCCTCGAAGCCGAAGTTATCCTTTGTTTTGCAACCGCTTCCGTATTCCGCGAGCTTGAAGTTCTGCGGCTGCTCCGGATTCGGCGGCTTACATCCGTTGAAGTACGCTCGGATCACACGCTGAGCACTGAACTCCGGCGGCATGAAGACGAGCCGTTGATAAACGGTCTTCGTTTCATCATCGTTGTCCTTCGAATGCTGAAGAACATAATCACCGAAGAACTGCTTGAAGCGGTACTGGTACTTCTCAAGCGATTCCTTCTGCTCGCCCTTCGCGTGTTTGTATCCGACGGTAGAACGCTCGACCAAGCTCCACTCGCGATCCTTTACGGCGCCCTTGAAGTTTTGCTTGCCTTCCTTCGTGATTTTGTTCAGCTCGTTTTCAGCCTCGGCGCAGCAAACGCAGAACGCATAGGTCCCGTTTCCGGTTTTCCCATCTTCTTTGCTCTTCCGACGGTATGGCCGATCACTGTCGCCCTGCTCAGGCGGTTTCCCGCATTGGTCGGAGCAGGTAAAGTCGACGATCTTTCGCTTCACCTGAGCTTTTGCGGCCTTATCTTTCTTCCCGTCTTCGTTGGTGACGGCAAGGCAAGCTTCAAGCTTCTCGTGGTTATCCATGTACGTCTGCGAACCATCTGGGTCGGCAAGATGCGTGGTGGTCCACGAGATCTGCTTCAACAGATGTTGTGTGACGTTCATGTCCGCTTGCTGCTGAATCGCGGTCAGTCCCGAGCCCACGGTCTTATCGAGGAAACCCATGGTCATGATCGCCACACCTTTCACCGTAAGTGCGTTTTCCAGATAATCGTCTCGCGCGTTGGTGTCGCCAAGATGATCCTTTTGCATACGGTCGATCGGTTGATAGACGGCTTTGTCGAGTTTCAGAATCTCTTTGTCGATCCCGATATCCTTGACGTTCACCTCATTTTTCAACACCGAGCTCGGAATATCGGCGCGGAGAATTTCTCCGCCTCTCACGAAAGCGGTTCCCGGAGGGGCGCCCCGACCGTCACCGGCGCTGGCGTTTCCAAGGCCGCCTTCCGTTCCGCAAGTTTCATATGGAGCTTCGCAACCAAGGGACTTCAGGAATCCCGGCGGTTCATCGCTGCTCTCTTGTTCCGGGGTGTAAAATTCCGGCATCTTCCGGTCGGTGTTGAAGCCGGTATACGCGTAGGCCGGGTCTGCGTTGTAGTCGTATCCGCCGAGCATCGCGATGAGCGCGACCGATACGCCGACGGCGCCGACGAACTTCGCATCTTCAGGATTTGCGTCACGCGCAGTCATACCTTTCGCCGCGGAGGATCCACCGCCTCCACCGCCCTGCAACCAGGTCAGAAGGTTCCGGCCCGGTGTAAGTGAGGGGTCACCTCCGCCGCCTTGGGAAATTTCATTTCCTTGCGGCAACTGCTGTTGAGGAGAATCGCCGGTGCTGCCCGATGAGCTGCCGCCATTGCAACCGCCGCCGCCGCTGCAACCTCCGCCGCCTCCACCGCCGCCGCCACCGCCTCCGCCACCACCACCAGCAGTGATGCCGCCGGCAGTGATCCCACCGCCTCCACCGCCGCCGCCATTATCACTCGGTGTGACAGTTGGAGTCGGAGTGGGAGTAGACGGCTTCGGGATAACCTGTCCGCTCGCCGTGACGATGTATTCGTTCTCTTGGAAATCGTAGAGCTCGACGGTATCTCCCTGATAGCCGGTAATCACCGCATGAGGAGGATTTGGGTCGTGCAGTAATCCATCGCCGCCGACGAGCCCGACCAGCAAGTAGTTGCCGTTCGCGTCGACTTGTTGCGGATCTCTCACCGGACGTCCTTGGTAGCCGTCGGGCATCTGAATGATCGTCCCCGGATCATAAAGAAGGAATTGTGTCGCCCACGCCAATGCCGGCAGTAGCGCCAGACACACCAAAAAGCCGGCCACGGCCATTTTTGTTTTTGAGGTGAAATTCATAGTCAGAACCTCTCTATGGTCACTGCCTTTCCTGCTTTCGGCAGCTCCACTCTCACCGTTTTTAACTTCAGCCCATCGCTCGTCATAATTTCCGATTTCTTCCATTCCCCTCTCTCGACGAGGTCTCGTTCAACCTGCCCAATCGGAGTCGTCACCAGTCGTTCGATCATCGGCGTCACGGTCGAAGGGAGTCCCTGTACGTGCCGGACAAAGTCGTACATGTTTGCAAACGACTGCTGACCGCTCTTTCGATACGCCGCCTTTCCGCCTGGTGCGTAGATCACGATAGCCGGAACGAATTTGAGATCGAATGCCTTCGCGAGTTCCTCGCCGTTTAGAATCGGGAACGTTACGCCGGTGTATTCGCGATATTGCTGCACCCACAGCTCCGGATAGGTGCCGAGCGTGACACCGACCATCCGGACATTTGGATCGTCCTTAACGCTTCTCCAGAGACGCTCGACATCAGACGCCATCGCACGGCAATGCGTGCAGTTCAGCGTGAAGAAATAGTAGATGTCGGCTTTTCCACCCGGATCAGGTTTGATGCGTTCCATCGCTTTCCCGTGCGTCGGACGAAAGACCTCGCCTCGCTCCTCACGAACCACAGCCATTTCGCGGCCGATGTATTGTTCAACGCCATCCCAATCTTCCGCTTCAATTGCCTTCTGGCGAATAAGTGCTTGCCCGATGAGGGTCGTGAGCTCACGAACCTCGAAGAAGATATTCTGTTGATAGCGCACCCAGGTGTCGGCGTACTTTTCTGCCAACTCCTTGTCCCCTTCCTGATGTGCAAGCGCCATGCCGATGAAAGGAGCCGGCGCTTCCGGATTCAAACGCACGCGAGGATCTTGATCCGGTGGGAGGAGATCACCTGGTTTGAATTTGTCGACGAAGACGGGACCGGGTCTCGCGAGACTCGCTCTTGACTCCGGTGCCTGCGCCTGTTGCGGCTGATTCGCTGCACCCGTCTTTGCCTGTGCGGGGTCGGCTGCTCCTTTTGAACTTTCCGAAGGCGCTGCTTCCGGTGCTCCGGGCTTTGTTGCGTCGAGTTTTGCTGGATCAGTCTTTGCCGCGTCGGCCTTTGCGACTTCTACTTTTTCGGCGGCCGCTTTTTCATCGCTGTCGTTTACGTCGACGACCGGTCCGAAGAAATTTCGGACGGAGTAGTTCTTGAAGATTGAAATTCGAGATTGCGGATCGCGTATCACGCGTCCGGTAGGAACAGTGTCGTCTCCAGCGCATGCGGTATGAACGAGGACCATCTGAGTCCCCAGCATCATTGAGATAAGCATTAATTTTGTCAGCAAATCCCGCATATTATCGCGCCGATCCTCCCCCCTCATGCTCTCATCAGCCGTTCAGGACGTATTGCTTCATACGGAAGCGTACAGTCCGACGCCTTAATGGGGTTATGGTAAGTTCCAGGGGGCTAGTAGCTTAAACTTCTTAGATAATATCGGGGTTTAGGGCCTCGCCGAATGTCCGACAGGCGTTTGCGGGATCTAGTGCGAAATAGAGAGCATTACGTCTTGTGACAGCCGTGTAACATTTGAAAACCACTAGGATTATGATCTCGTTTTAACCCGCACGGACAATGAGCAAAAGATTATAACTACATACGAGGCGCTGTACTCCGGTCCATGGCCGGATCGATTCCGCGTGTTCATTCTCACGCCGTCCCCTCCTCGGACGGCAGATACGGATTGAGTGGAGAAAAAGGTTACGGGGAAGCTCTTGTTGAATCCCGGCTCCCGCTGAGACGCCGAACATGCTGTTCGGTTGTCGTTCGGCGTGGAACCTCACGGATTCAAGCGGAGCTTCCCCAAAAGAAGACACTGCCCTGAACTCGTCGTTCAGAGCGCAGTCCCGATACGACTTTACCTACCCGACCGAACCGAGACCGGGACCGGATTCCCGGTGCCCCAAACGTCCTGAGGAGGACCGACCGTGCCTGACAAGTTCAAAGTGCCGACGCCCCCGACGATGCCGCACACGCAGGCGTCCCCGTTGAAAACGCAGTGGGCCAAGCGGGTCCGCGAGATGAGCGATGAGGAGATGGTGCAGCTCCTGACGATCGTGCTGGCGGCGCTGAGCGTCATCCGCATCGTCCTGACCCGGACCCAGTGGAGCTGGGTCCTGCACCGCGTCTTCGGCGTCGCCCCGGACGCCGCCGACGCCGCCGCCCCGACCGACGCCGGCCGCCGCTACAACGTGCTGATCGCGCTCGTGGAAGGAGCCGCAAGCACGGACACCGACGGGCAGCCCACCGCGATGCTGGTCGAAGACGGCACCCCGCAGAACGATACGGAAGTGAGCCTCACCGTCAGCCTCGTGCTGGCGATGCTGCTTGCCCCGTGGAACCTGCTGGGCTTCGTCCAGACCGACGTGCAGTGGTCGAACCCGTTCGAGCACGACACCAACCCCGGCCTCGCCGGCGTCGTGCTGTCCAAGGTGGCCTCGACGATGACCAGCATCGACCAGATGCGCCGAGACTCCGGGGCGTGGCGGCCCATGGCGTTCAACCGGCTGGTCAAGGAGGGGAGCACCTGCGTCGAGCTGAACTGGGTCGCCCAGCAGTTCAACGACCCCGCCGCCGTCGATCCGCTCGAGGTCGTGAAGACCGCGGACATCGACGACCTCGCGCGCGTGCTCGGCGAAGATGCCGGCCGCCTCGAGGCGCTGCGCCGCCTGCTCTTCCCCACCTTCGTGGACGCCGCGGGTAACACCGATGACGTCGTCGCGGCGGTGGGGCGCGCGGGGAAAACGGCGGAGCTGAAGGGGAAGTTCGTCACCCCGACCATGGTGGACCTCGCGACGGGTGCGGACAACGTGCTCGCGGCTGCTGACCGCGCGGGCATGACGCCGACGATCAAGGCGAAGTTCGTGACCCCCACCATGGTGGACGCCGCCGGCCCCGCCAACGCCACCGTCGCGGCTCTGCGGACCGCCGGGAAGCTGGCGGACGTGACGGCGCTGGTGGTCCCCCCACCGTCGCCGACCATGGTGGACGCCGCGGGCAGCACCGACAGCGTGATCGCGGCGCTGCGGACTGCCGGCAAGCTCGGGGAGATGCAGGCGCGGATGACCCCCCGACTGCCGGCAACCATGGTGGACCTCGCCGCGGGCGTGGAGACCCTGATCTTGGCGGCGCGCCGCGCCGGGGTGTTCGACGACCTGCAGGCGTGGTTCGACGCGGCGATCATGCCGCCCGAACCGCCCTCGCTGGACGAGATCGTTGAGCGCGCTCGGCTCAACAACCTCGTCGCGTCGATCGTCTCCTGTGGGAAGGGTCGTCAGGTCTACGAGCGGTTGGCGCTCACCCTGACCACGTCGGGAGCCCTGCCGCCCTTGAGCATGGACGACCCCGTCGTGTTGCGGCCCGAGCCGACTCGCAGCACCCCGCCCCGCAGCACGCCGGCCAAGCGCAAGCACGGCTGGATCCCCGTTCTGCTGATCGCGGTGATCATCGCCTGCGTCGTCGGGATGATCGGCTGGCCCGGCATCAAGCGGATGATCTACGGTCCGCCCACGCAGCAGACCGGCCAGCAGGATGCGCCGCCCGCGGGGGACGCGGGACCGACGGACCCCCCCCCCGCGGCCGATGCGGGGAAGGTGGTCAACAAGGGGACGACGAAGTCGGGTGACGCCGACCCAGTCGAAAAGAAGGAGCTGCCGGTGAAAGCGGCGGCCCCCTTCAAGCCCCGGGCTATCGGTGATGATGCCGACCGCAGAAATGCGGACATCACCGCGCAGCTCAAGGCGTTCGTCACGCCGTCCGTCGGGAAGTGGGAGGGTCGCCCACTGATCGACGGACTCGCCTGTGCTGGCGATAACATCAGCACGACGTACACGAGAGATGTTGAGCTGGTCGGCTCGAGGAAGGACTTCCTCGGCTTTCTGGCGTTTGCCGCTACCACCGGCAAACTGGACGACAAGAGCTGGGAGTATGACCGGAACTTCCTTGTCAGTTGGTACATGGTGCGCCGGGCTGCCGTTTACGGCACCGGGTTCCCGTATACCGACCTCAAGGACTACTCCCAGAACGAGGTGGTTGCCCACCGCCGCGTTATCTTGTCGAAGGTCGGCCTGACCTTCCCGTCCGACATCCCTTCCTTCAGCGGTACCACCCTCACCGCCGAGCGCTACCGCGCGCTCGAGAAGAAGTTCCTCCAAGACACGTTCGACTTGGAGACCGCGTACGAGAACCGAGGGAAATAAGGGTTCACTAACGCACTTACGAAAGGAGGTGCTACGGCGTTTTTGAGTTCTCCACTCAAATCCGCCCACATTTATTTCTCCTAATCACTCTCAGTCTATTTCTCAGCCTCAGTCTCAGTCTCCATCTCAGCCCCAGTCTTGGTCTCGGTCTCAATCTAGATTCTCAGTCTCATTCTAAACTCTCCATCTCAGTCTCCATCTGCAGTCTCTGCCTTGGTTTTCGTCTTGGTCTAACTTCTCAGTCTCAGTCTATTTCTCCATCTCAGTCTCAGTCTTGGTCTCAGTCTCCGTCTAAATTCTCAGTCTCAGTCTCAGCCTCAGCCTCCATCTCAGTCTCAGTCTCCGTCTAAATTCTCCATCTCAGTCTCAGCCTCCGTCTAAATTCTCAGCCTCTGTCAACGATCCCCAACTTCTTCCACACCGCACACACCGCTCGCAAAAGCCCGCGGACTAATCCCAGTCTCAATCCAAATCCACCTCCTTTCACGCTCCACAAATCACCGTGAGCACCGCCGCAATCTCATCAAGTAACAACTTCGGCTTCTCGATCTCCACCACCCCGACAAGCTTCAAACATCCGAGAACGTCGATTATTGCCGCGCATTCCATCGCCGAACCTCTAGCGATTGCGTAAAATCTTCGTTTATCGGCGGAAGAACATTTCCCCGAGCCTTCGGCAATATTCAAAGGAATAGAAATCGAAGCGCGCCTGAGCTGGTCGATAAGATAAGCGTTTCCCCTCGGCAGGTTTTCGCAAATTGGATTTACTTCTGCGACGAACTCGATGGCCTTCTGATAGGCGGTGAATTTTTCATGTCCGAACATTTTGATGTTCCTAAAGTAGATGCATGCTGAGTTTGATTGTGGATCGAGAGAGATATCGGCAGAACGGACGGAGATGATTCGTGGATGGGGCGGTGTGGGCGGGGCTTGGGACGAGATTAGTGCGTGGGCTTTCGAGGAGCGTGGGTACGGTGTGGATGAAGTTGGGGATCGTTGATCGTTGGCTGAGACTGAGAATTTAGGGCAAGACTGAGATGGAGATGGAGACCGAGATGGAGAATTTAGAATGAGACTGAGAATTGAGATTGAGACCGAGACCAAGACTGAGACTGAGAGGGAGACTGAGACTGAGACTGAGAAATAGACTGAGAGTGAATACGAGTGAGGTAGTTTGGGGTCGTGAAACACTGGTTGAGGTTGCCGGAATCAATTGAGTTTCCTCCCGGCATAAGTGCGGGAGGGAAGCGTGAGCAACCTTCCCGCAACCTTTCTTCCCGCTTCAGGAGAGTAACGACGAGGGGGCGGGGTTCCCTCGTCGCTTCGTTTGTTTCGTCAACTCACGACTTCTCAAACCGGTTATTTCTTGGCCGGTTTGAACTGGCGGCATTCTTCGAGAAGGATCTCCAGATCCCTTCGGAATTCCGACAGCAGGCGCACGTTCGGGGCCGCAGGGTTCATGCCGTTCTTCAACAGCCCCTGATCAGAACCGTACCCCAGTTCGCGCGCGGCAAAGTCATGAATCCGTACGAGTTTGTCCAGATCGAGTGCGGTGACCTTGCGGCCCGGCGCCTTCCAGCGCGTCTCGATGAGGATCAGGTACTCCTTCGCACGGTACAGCACGTCGCTGTAAGACTTGTCGAGGCCAGACTTCTGGACAACGGTGTACCAACCGGTGTCCATCGGGACGCGCCAGCCCCAGCGCTTCCATTCGCGCGTCCAGCGCTTGTCGAAGAATTTGGTCTTCTCGCCGCCGCCCTCGCCCTCCATGGATAGGATCCCATCCTTCTCCATCTGGCGAAGTTCAACGAACAGCTTCTCGACCTTCGCCACTTCCTCGTGGCATTCTTCGAGCAACACCTTCGCGCGCGGGATCATGGCCTCGAACAGTTCCCGTTTTGCGTCGTCCTTGCTGAAGTCCACGGGCTGGGACAACGGCATGTACGGGTCCGGGGCGCGGAACGGGCCGAGTTCCTTCTCGCCCTGCATCTCCGTCGGCACGACGGTGGGTTCCTGCCTCTCGGCGGCGGCCTTGCGACGGTCTTCCTCCGTCTCGTTCTTGCCTGCCATCTGTGCGTCGCCGGTTTTCAACACCTCCACGAGTGCCTTCGTGTGGGTGCCGCCGGTTTCGAGGATGGGGATCCGGTAGTTGTGAACCACCAGGCCACCGACGAAAACGATGCCCGCGACGACAAACGCAGCTTCCGCGCTCTTCTCGAGCTTCTCGCGGACGAGGTGGAAGACCAACATCGACGGCAGGAGGATGCAAATCTCCGCCACCAGCAAGTTCAGCGCCCCGCCGTTCGACCCCCCGAAGATGAAGAACAGGAGGGTGAGGACGCCGAACATGGTCCCGCCGGTGATCGCCGTCTCCTTGTTGTCCCACCAGTACGTGACCTTGACGACGATGCTGGCGACCGTCGGCGGCAGGATCACCGTCCCGATGAAACCGAGGATCGTCTTCCAGTTTGCCACGACCCAGCCCCACAACTCCCACCGCCAGTAGACGCCGCAGGCGATGAGGGTGAGGAGGCCGATGATGACGCCGATCGCGCCGCGGGTGCCGAGGGCCTTCCATCCGTCGTGCAGTGCCTCGACGACGCTCACCACCACGTCCCAGACGTCCTCCAGCTTCTGCCAGAAGAAGATCAGGAGCCGGATGGCGAGGTAGCCGATGAACAGCACGAGCAGGACGAGGCCGATGCCCCAGAGGATTTCCAGATTCACGTTTCTCTCCCTGTTTGTTTGTTCCGGTACCCGAAGGTCACCGGAACGCCTTGTTTCACGCTTCCCAACCGATAGATGTGTCAAATGCACCTCGTACGAAGTGCGCAAGGATGCGCCGAATTCGACGCATGAATGAAGATTAGCTGTGCATGTTCTCCATCCATTCTTGCCTCCAAAACGCGAATGCGCGGGACACAAGAATGGATGAGGGTGCTGAATACCCTCTGAAACCGAATTTGCAGTTGGCAGCTGCAAAACCGATCTCCCTCACCCAACCCGGAAGAAAGCTGGTCAGACTGCTTCCGGGATTTGGATCTTCGACAAAGGAGGAACGGGTCCTTTCAATTACCGTTCCTCCTTCGGCCCTCCCTTGTTCTTCTTCTCGTCAGCCTCCCGCTTCTGCTGTTCGTCTGGCGTCTCGCGACCCCAGCCTTTCTGCAGGTTGAACGGGTCGCCTTGCTTCTTCTCGATGATCTTGCCGTCCTTGATCTCGAGACCCTTGTCGATCGCTTCGCGGATTTCCCCTTCGGTCGGGGTCCGCTCGCGGCCGGGCAGGAACTGGTCGGTGGATTTCTCCATCTTCCAGATGAAGTAACCGGGGATGACGAGGAACACGATCGCGGGGATCAGCAGCTTCCCCCAGTCGAGCAGGAAGTTGCCCCCCGCCGACTTCTTGGCCTTGGCCGCCTGATACGCGGCGGCCTTGGCCTTCTTGGCGATCAGGGCGGCGATGCGGCGGCCGATCCGCTGCTGCGGGCGGCCCGCCGTGGCCGTGTGGTAGTCGAGGGTGGGGACCTCGGACTCCGGGTACATCGCGTTAAGGGTTTCGCCGTACCCCTTCCCGCTGGCCTTGCCCCGGACGAACTCCTCCGTGTCGCGATTCAGCATGGGCAGGATCACCGCCGCCCACAACGCATCGAGCAGCGCCTCCCGTTGGACTCGGGCGGGCGACTTCTCGGCGTTCGCGACGACGGTGCGACGCGTCGCCACGAGCTGCACGAAATCCTCAACCGTGGTCGCCCCGCTGATGGGCGAATCGATGAGCACGTCGGCGAGACGGTGCCCCTCGGTCACACCACGGCTGCGCTGCAACTGGATCTGCAACCAGCCCAGCAGGTTCAGGTCGATCGGCGACGGGCAGGTGGCCGTAGCGGCGGCATGGGCGGCCAGAACGCGGCGATACAGCACCGCGAACAGGTTCCACCGCATGACGGTCGCGTAGTCCACCGAGTGGGTGTCCATCCACCACTCGAGGATCCCCTGCGCCATCGCCGTCGCGTCCGACGCGGAACCGTCCACGTCCACCAGCCGCAGCAGCTGGTGGAGTTGCCCCCGGATCAGGGCGAGACGGAACTCGGCGGCCGCTTCCGGCACCGTGACGGCCGCGAGCGCCGCTTCCAGTGCCGCCTGCATGAACCCTTCGCGCCGCAGGTCCGTCGGAGAGACCTTCTGCGCCCGCACGCCCCGGTAGCGGGCGAGCAGGTGGGCAGCGAGGTTCTCGACGAAATCGCGGAGCGGCACTTCGTAGTCTCCGACCACCGCCATCCAGTGGTCGTGGTCGTCCGGCCGCCGCGCCTTCTCCGCCGCCCACCCGCGGACATCGTCGTCCACGGAGCGGTGGTTGAGCGCGCGGCGGTAGTACGTCACCACGTGGATGCGGACGGCGAGGAGGACTTCGAGCTGCGCGACGATCGCCTGCATCTGCACGTTCAGCGGGTCGGCGTGCGGGGGCAGGTTGACCTTCCCGACGTACTTCGTCTTCAACTTTTCGGCGTGCGACTTACCCGGTCCCTCAAGGACCGAGTCCACCGCCGAAGCGATGGCCGGGTGAACGGGGATGATCGGGGTCGCGCTGCGGAGCGCGTACCACGCCGGGAGGGACAACGTCCACTCGTCCGGCGGGAGGGGTGCCTTGGCCATGAGTTCTCCGATGTTGGGGAGTTGGTGTTTCGATCTCTGTTCCAGAGGAGCATTAAATCCCGAACTTAGATCCGAGATTTAATGCTCCACTGATAACGGAAAATCGAAGCCAAACGGCGTACACACGAATCCCCTCGAATCCCAAATCGGATTCGTCGGAGAGATACGGAGAGAGTGAAAGAGAGTTTTGAAAAAACCTAAAAAAAATCCTAATGGTATTCAACACCTCTCATATGCTTGATCACTTTTGCCCGTGACATTCACGAGGTCAATTCATCGCCGTCGAATTGATTTGTGGATTGGCACCGGCAAGTAGACTCTTCGAGAAAGAGCGAAACATTCAGAGGGTATAGGCCCCCTGAATATTATTCGCTATTTTGCCTCCCCGGTGCGCTATACGCCATGCCGGTATAAACCGGCAGAGCCATTGCGTTTTCTGGGCTTTCTCGACCGCTGAGCGAGAAAAACTGGTTGAATTTGAGTCCTCAGCCGAACTCTACTGAGCTCTGAGCGAGAGCGACCTGCCTTCGCGGCTTACAGGCGGCAGGCGGTGCCGAGAATCCTGCCCCGTCGGCAGAATTCTCGGCCGTCGACGCTAACCCAGCTTCAGGTTCATCAACCTGGTCAAAGGACCAGGATTGTTGATCCGGTCGCTGATCGGAGTCGGGCTCACTCCAAGCGGCGGAGGGGTGAAGTTCGGAATCGTGAGTTTCGCGATTCTTCTCGCGCGGTCCCCTGCACTCTCCACATTCTTGAAGTGCATCGCTTGTTCATCTTCATCCCGTTCCATATTTCCGAACATTGCGGCGATCTGCTCAGGCGTCATGCCACCGTCCTCCGGAGCCCGAGCGAGCATCTCCTGCGGCACTCCGACTGGCCCTGCTGCATGGAAGTCACCAGGTTCAACGAAGATGTTCTGACCATCAACGCGTATCTCGCGCGCCCGATGCGCAGGATCTTCAAGCTCCTGACGCATCATGTCTTCCCACCATCCGCCTTCTGCTGCGCCGAGTGCTTCGTCGTCCCCCTCTTGAGACAGCTTCGGGTTCTTCGTCCGCAAGCGTCCCCACATGCGGGACCGTTTGCTCAGCCCCGAGAGGAACTCGTCCTCCCTCATGTTGCCGAGGCCGAAGAGATCCCAGTCTCCGAAGAGATCACGGAAGAACTTGAAGCGCGTCAGGATGAACATCATCAAGAGGAACTTCGGCACGTCGACCCATACCGCACCGAGGAAATCCACGTAGCGATTCAAGACCCGGCCAACAAGCGTATCGCTTGGCGGAATGATGAGGTATCTCCATGGCATTCCGCGTTTCATGTCTGCGGCGAGGCGATGGTAGGACTCGAGGATCTCCTTGATCCGGCGAGGATTTCCTTCAGCTTCGGCGATGAGTTTCTCTACATGCTTCCAGAGCTTTTTCGGATCGGTAAGAAGCTCTTCCGATGCGCCCGCTCTCGAACGGCGGAGAACGATCCCGCGTTCAAGCGCTGAGCTTCCGTTTGCATTGATTCGCAGCACGTGGAGGTCGCTGATTACCGCCTCTTGCTTCACTCTCGCGGTCTTTAAACGCTCGGCCAGGCTCGAGCCTTCATACTCCGCCCGCACCCATCCCCAGCGTTTCCAGAACGTCATCCGCTCGGCTGCTGCACCAACCGCCCGTCCCGGAGCTTCTGCAACCGCGCGCGGGATAATTTGCTTGCCGATTGTCGCGACGTCACCGACGAGGTTCAAGATGTGATGCGTCTTGAGGAAGCTGATGAACGGCCAGTTCGTCGGGTTCCACCAACCGCCGCGCTCATGCCAACGGATCGCGCGATCATATTTTTCGTTCGCTCGCGCATGTTGCAGCTCGAGCAACGCGTCTCGTGATCGGCAAAGCTCGGCATATCGCGTGCGGTCTTGTGCGACTTTTTTACGGAACGCCGCATGAATGTCATTTTCCGAATACCGGAAGCCGTCCTTCAATCCCAGATCCTTCAGGGCGACGGTTCTCATCCGACGTCCCAGGAGAAGCATCAGATGATCACGGCACACTTCGATCTCCGGCGTTTGGCCTGGGCGCAAATCCAAAGCCCGGCGATACGCTCGTTGAACCTCAAGCGCGGTGAAGGATTGGATATCCGGATCCATTCCCAGCATTTCAAGCGCCATCCGGCGTTCGGTGATATTGGTCACACGCTGTTCGACCGTCCGTATTTGGTCGAGTCCGAGGCGACGGAAGTGCAACCGGAGAATGAGCCAGTCTTCGCACCACGACATTGCCGCTTCGAGCCGAATTCGATCAGCCACGGTCTCCGCCTTTGCAGCAGCGCGATTGTAGGCAGTTCGCAGCTCCGTGAGATTCCGCGGCATCGCGACGTCTTCAGGAATGTCGAATATACGGCGAATGTCTTCAAGCTGACGGATGGCCTCCATCCGCGCTTCCGAGAAAGGCCCGTCTATGGTCCGACTGTTCATCCGCTCGCGATTGGCGCCTCGAATGTCTCGTCCCATTTCCTCGGCAAAGCGGCTTCGCATTCTCGTGCCGCGTTGAGCGAACTCGACGAGGTAATCTTCAACGGCGAGGGTTCGGACGCGATGTTCCTTCGAGAACTTACGCAGCTGGGTCTCGAGCTCGGCGAAGTCGATATCCCTCAAGAAGAACGGCTCACCGGGCTTCAGCTCAGCGTAACGCTTCTGCACAAGCTTCTCGAATACCTCTCTTCGCACTTGCTTTTGCAGCTCCGGAAGATCCTTGTAAGTGACCCGCTCCGCAGCCATCCGCAGGACGTCTCTTTCGGATACGCTGTTCAGTCGACGGCAGGCCGTTAAGAGATCGCCGCGATTAACTCCATGAGCTCCCCGAGGTTGCAATCCGTATACATCCGCCACTTGCTCGAGGATAAAGTAATCAGACTCAAGCCGTGCACGGGTCTCCGCCAGATTCACATCTTGAAGCCGTACAGCTTCACCTGTCCGGGTGCCGCGTATCGCCAGATCAATCGCAGTCTGATTCCGTGCCATGAGATCCGCCTGGAGCCGCTGAATTCTCTCCACCGCACGTGCTCTCATCCCCTCGTATCTCGGAGGGAGGCGTCCGCCATTCTCTCGCGCAACCGTTGCCAGGAGGCGATCCAAAAGATGCAGCTCGCCCTGGAGCATTTGGTTCACGTGGATCATGTCCGCGGTCGTCACTCTGCACGGAGACCCGCCCCGGGCTCTCGCCACAACTCGCGCAACCGCTTGTTCGTTTGCAGAGACCACGAGCCGCTGAAGTTCTCGGAAATAAATCTCAAGGGCTTCCGGAGACATCGATCGCTGATTTTGCACTCCGAGCTTGTTTCTCAGATTATCACGCACGCGGAACTCCTCCACGCGGTCACGTCCAAGCTTGACTTCCGAGAGAAGAAATTCTCCCATCCGGTTCGAGGCGACGCGATACGGGGACCAATACTTCATCTGTCCGACCATATCTTGAAGGAAATCGCGATACGCCTCGATCGCCCTTTTTTGCTCCGTCAATTGCCGCCGCTCGTTTTTGTACTCCGTTTCCACCTGCTTCCGCTGCCGGTGCAGCTCGGTGAGACGGTCTTGGATTGTAGAGGTATCGGTCGTCGACAATCGGAGACGGTCGATGTTCCCTTGCACATCGGCGAGACGAGCGTGATGGCGGGCCTCACAGGCAGCCAACTGCCCGTCGACTACTTCCATCGCGATTCTCGCACGGCGTGCGAGGTACATGTCCGCAAACGGCCCATTGTGAGCCACCCAGAAGCACACGCGGCTCCACGTTGAACTCTTCAGTCCCAGCAGTTGATGTCCTGTGGCGAGGTCCGTGTGAAGTCTCATCATCGTGTCGAGACGCGCGAACTCGTTAAGGGAAAGTCGTCGCGGTTTGAATACGTGGAGGAAGCCCGGCATCCAGCGATACAAGAATGTGCCGGCATACTGCTCGAGGTAAGAAAGTGAAGCATCCCACTCCACTTGGCTCCGCTCGTTCACCGCTCGCAATCGATTGGCTTGCTTTGTAATCGGTCTTTCGAGGAGGAAACGCGCCCGCCCTGCTTGTGCGGCTTGCTCGAGGAATGCTTTGCTGTCCAACTGCAGATTGCGCAATGCGCGCTCCACGACACGGACTTCGGTAACTCTTCCCGCAATGAAGTCCTTCACCGTCTGCTCCGCCTGATTGATCATCTGGAGGCGGTTCGCTTTTCCTTTGAGGGCAGCCGCCGTGTCCTGTGCGGCTGCCGCGCGATTGACTGCCTCCCGGGCTCGGGTTGCGGCTTCGCTGATCTCGAGCGCCTTTGCCTGGGTACTTAACCGAGCGAAATCCATACTGCGGATTCGCGCGGGATCGAGACCCAGACGACGTATCGCTGCATCGGTTCCCGGTGGAACCGTCATTCGTCTTCCAAACGCGCTGAGCAAAAGCTGCTCCGCTCCGTCTATCTGATCTATCGAGGCCTTTCTCTGGATCTCGATACTCTTGCGATTCTCTGCTCTCGCCCGAATCGCATCGGTCCGGAGCGTCTCCCGTACCTGGAGGGCTCTCGCTCGAATATGTCTGAACGACACTCCATCTGGAGCCCATGAATGACTCTCGACACCCACCATCGCGTTTGCCCGATGGAAATCGGCGATATGCTCCTTCGCAAGGGCCTGGCATTTTTTGAGAGAAGTTGCTCCGTCCTGAGGAGTCGGGTCATAGAGGCGACGTTGATAAATGCACTCTTTGAGGAAGATAAACGGACGAGCCAGTGGATTAGTTGCCGAATTGATACCCGACTCCGGAATGAGCCCGGTGAGGTACATCTCCGCACCCAGGATATCGGCATTCCATGTGTCGATTCGTTGGTTAATGGCGTTTCTCGCTCTCATCGATGCGCGGCGGATATATCGCTCCAGCACCTGACGCGTTCTCGCGTTTGACCAACCGCCCTGGAAGCGAGCAGCGTTGATCCCGAGAGTTTCGGCGTGAGCATCCATTTCGGGGCTCGATGTCATCCGCTCGTTCATCATTCTCAAGAGCGATCGTTCTGCGTTGTCGACTTCACCCAGCAGCCTGGTTCTTTCCGTACGAACGACCTGACGCTCTGCCGCGGCAGAGTTGAATATCTCAGTTTCGGTAAGCGCATTGGTGCGACCGATGTGTTTCGACACCTTAAGCGTATTCGTCGCGCGAATGAACGATATCTCCGAATTGCCGAGATTCGCGTGGCGCATGATGATCTCATGCGCGAGGCGGAGTCTGAGTGCCTTGTTCGGAAGTCGGAGCAGGAAGTTGACCGGCCGCAGGAACCGCACGAAAGACCTTGGCACCGGAATCACAAAGAGTATCCGGCAGTCCGTTCCGAGCAGTACCATTCCCTCACGAGTAGTAGTCAACCGTCCGTGAATCTGTCCCGAGACCAGTTCTGCGGTCAGCATTTCACTGCAGCCCGACAACCGATAAGTCTCGAGCGCCCATTTCAGATCACGATTGAAGAAGCGGAACTGATGGATATCCACCGCCCAGGAGATAAAGCGAGTGAACCATCTCCACCGGGCTCGCTCTGCAGCAGTCACCCGATTGATCATCACCTGCGCCGCTTCTTGAATCTTCAAGGCCTCGGATTTCAAGGTGCAGTCGTTAAGCTGCTGTCTCATCAGCTCTTGCCATTCTTTGACCGTTTTCGGCATCGCGTCAGGGGTACATCCCAATCGAGCGAGGGCCGATTCGACGCTCATCTTCGGAGCACCCACTCTCGGGAGTCCGGCGAGGCAGGTTCCGTATTCCATGAGACCGCCGCTTCGGTAGCCTTCCGCATCTGCTTCACCGAGCAGCCGGTCAGCCGTCTCCTCGAGACGCTCCATTTGGCGCTTGAGGCGTTTCCGCTCAGTCTTAAGCTGCTTCCCGGCTTGGGACCGATAGAAATCCCCGATACGTGCGGCTCGTTGACGTATATATCGCGCATCCATCCGGTGCAGGGTGCGCCACAGGCATTCGTCATTGTAGGTGCGCCGAGCACGAGGCTCCAACGACTCGTAATACGCCCGTTTTCCCTGCCGGGCGATAGCGGCGTCGGTCAGCCTGGCGATCAGATCCGTGAGTTTCGTTATTCGTGCTTCGACGACGGCACGGGCACGGAGGGCAGAAAGTTCACTCGTCCAGTCAGCCACGCGAGGATCTGCCGGCAAAGTCCGCAGGAGAGTCTCAAGCCTATCGATTTCAGCTAACTCTTTTCTGCAGCGATAGAGCTCACTCGAAGATGTCTTCTTCTTGGCGCGAAGAAAGGCAATTTTCTCCTTTTCGGCGAGTTTTGCCTCACGCAGCTCTGCGTTCTTATAGTGGCGCGTCAACTTTGTGAGCTCGAGCTCTGGCCGGTTCATGTACTCGGTGCGGAGTCGCGTCATCTCCGCTATCACCTTATTATGGTTCGCAACCACAGAGTCGAGCAGCCCTCTCCATTGAGTGAGCTCAGCGTGAACGGCATTCCGAACCTGCGTTCTGATATAGACGTCGGTGAGTTCCTGAGCTCTCGCCCATTCGGCATTCGCTTGTACTCGGCGGATCAGATCGGCGCGTTCAGCCTCCAGCGCAACGCGGCGTGCGGCCTTTGCCGAATCGGCAGTCGCGGCGTCCATGCCACGCGTATCAACAGCTTCGCTTTCCGCCGCGATTCTCTCGTTCGTGAGGTGCCGCAAGCGGGCTTCCACCCTGTCATATTCGGTGCCGCGCAACCGATCGCGAAGCGCGGTCCGCTCAGCAATCAATCGATCGTACAAACGCTTTCCTGCAGCCTCCGCTTCGAATCTGCACTCATCACCGATGAGGTAGTGTCTGTTCCATTCGTTCAGTCGCTGGGTGTCGGCCTTAACTCGATTGACCTCCGCTTCGACCGCTCCCTCTCGAGTCCACCGCTCATGCTCGGGGCGAGCTTCACGCAGTGATCGTTCAGCCCAGAGTTGTTGCCGGAGATTATGGTGAACCTCGATATCTGCAACCGTCTCGGTGTGAGCCGCATTTACACGTTCAGTGACTTCGTCCGTGACGCGTCGCCGAAGCATGTTCGATTCTTCCGTGATTCTAAGTCGTGCTTCTTCGAGGAATTGCTGGAAATCGGCCTCACGAAAGTTCTCTCTGTAGTGCTGAAGGTTGCGTCTTACTTCAAGAATCAACGCCTCCTCATGCGCGACTTCTCGCGCAGACATCGGACCTTGGTTACGCCCACCCACATGATATCGCGTCGTGTTCTTGAGGTCGACCGTGTGAATATCATACTGAGCACGAATAAGCGCGATCTCAGCGTCGATTGCCTCCAGTATAGAATCCTCGACTGCTTTGCAGCGCGCTTCTGCCTCTGCTCGAGCAAGTTCAGCAATCTCTTTCGGACCGACCGTGTCAAAATCATACCCGTATTCTGAACGCAGCTGGTTTCGCCGAGTGCGGGCGAATTCGGCGAGTTCTTGTCGCCATCGCTGCTGGGTCATTTCTTCGAGCGCTCGTTCGTAAGCATCACGTCCCGCTTGTTCTACCCGATATCGCGCTTCATCTGCGGTGAGCTCGTCTCGCGCACGTTCCGCCTCAGCCAATTGGCGCTGGAGACGATTTCGCTGCTTATTCGCATCGCGCCCATTTCTTCCTTTTAGTGCATTGAGCTGGGCTTCGATTTCTGAGACTCGACGAAGACGTTCCGCAGGTTCGGTCACTTCCCAGCGCTGCTTTGCTTCGCGGATCGCCTTATCACGCGCCTCTTGGAGTTGTTGATATCGCTTCCCCTTCGTCAAAGCGCGTAGCTCTGCCTCGATCGCCTTTAACGTCCGAGGTTCGGTTACCGTCGGCTCGCCTGGTAGCCGCTGACCGGGTTTTAGCCTTCCAGCTTTTAGCGCCTGAAGAACGAGGTCGTCGACATATCTGCCGTCCAAGGCCTGAAGCCGGCGAGCCAATCGATTCATGGTACGAATCTGCAGATCGATATCTGCGCGAAGCTGCTGCACGGTCAACGCTTGAAGAGCGGTGCGATCCGCTCCTGCAAGATGAAGCTCAGCTTCGGCGATCTTCGCCTCGAGAGTTCGGATGTACTCTTGTAATTCTTTGGTAGTTTTCTCTCCGGCCAACGCCACTTTCCGTAGGATGAGTTCTTCGACCTGCTTCCGCAGCTCCGCAATATCCGCGTCGGTCGCTCGGCGGTCGCGCAATTCCACCGTCCGCTCTCGCTGCAGCGCCTCCGCCAACCGGCGATTCTTGGCCAGCACATTTCGCACGACTTCATCGGTAGCATTATCAAGATTGGCCAGGGTCTCTCGAGCGCGGACCAACATTTTTAGTTGACGCTGCACGTCACCCAGAACTTTTGCGAACTTCGATTGCGCGAGGATCTGTTCGAGAGTTACATCTCGTGCTTTGCAAGCATCAAGCTCCGCGTGAATCTCACGGAGGACGCGCTGCTGCTGTTCCAAAGTTTGACGGATCTTCGCCTCAAGCGCCTTGGCACGCTTCGCGACCTCCGCGTTATATTTACTATCCGTCTTACCCTTCGCTTCAATCTCGGTAAGCCGCGCCTTACCTTCTGTCTGCAATTTGGCAATTCGCTCGGCCGCTTCCTTCGGAGTGGCGTTCGCCTCAAGACCAATCTCTCTCAGCCACGCGTTCCGGCGTTTGAAAAACAACATACGCTCTTTGAACGTCATTGCCGCTTCGAGAACATGGCGATTCTCCACGACCTGCATTCCGTCGGCATGCCGGGTGAACTTATGAAGCTGCCCTTCCTCCACTCTCGGACGGAATTGTCCCGTAGAGTCTTGGCAGCTCAGGAGATCTTTCAGGGTATCGCGATGCCCTTCAATACGCCGCTGCTCGACCAGGCTTTCTGAGATCATGCGCTTCATGTTCTTTGTGGTGAGCTCAACCGTCGTGCGAATCATCTTCAGTTCTTGGGTGCGAACGGCCAGTTCCAAGCTTTGAACTTGTAGTTCGTGCGCGCGCTCGGCACCTTTTGCCGGCTTCTGCGCATTCTTTTCGGTAAGCTGTCTTCTCAGCTCGACGAGGTGTTTCATCTCTCTTCGAACTTCCACGAGACGCTCTTCGGCAACGCGGAGCTGATCTCGGAGCTTCTGGATCCGAGCGGTGTCTTTTGCGGTTCGACTTGCAGGCGGGATCTGCTCTTCGGCTGCGGCAAGGCGCCGCCGCGCGCTCTGGATCTCTCGAATTGTGGTCTGCTCGATATGGTCGTTGATGAAGCGCTGTTCAAGCTTGACGACTCTAGCTTTGGCCACCGCAAGCTTCAAATCGCGTTCCGCGGTTGCCGCCTTGCGCTCCAGCTGAGCCACCTCGTTTCGCGCTTTAACAAGTTCACGGAGCACGGCCTGTTCCTTCACCAAGAGGTTGATTCGCTCTTGTGAAGCCTTGAGCACATCCGTTTCGGTGAGTACTTTTCCGTTCTCTTTCAACCCTAGGAAGTTCCGGGCTTCGTACCAGCTTTGCACTCTTTCCGCGATAGCACCCCGCCTCATGATATCGCCGATATTTCGGTGGGTCGTGGCAAGTTGGAGATGCATCGACGAAGTGATGATTTCCGCTTCTCGTGCTCTCTTCACATCTGCCGGATCGGTAGAGGCTTTCAGTGCCTTCAGCGCAGCGGTCTCGAGATGGATGATCTCCTTTTGCGTGAGAAGCCGCGTCGGCTTGTCGTATCCTAATTCGGTCAGCGACCGTTTAAGGTCTGCCCAATGTTCGCGCACGTTCCGAAGAATCTCGGCGCGAGTTGGGAGATCTGCCCCGTGCGAGAAGTTCCGCCACGAGCTTCCGCGCGTGTAGCGGAAAATATTGAAGATCGAACGATCTTCAACAGGAGGAATTCGCGACCGCAGGTAGAGATAGTCCGCAGTCAGCACTTGCCGCTGGACGGTGAGATTTGGATCAGCATGCAGGTTCGAGCGTCCTGAATCGAGTCGGGCGATTTCCGCCGTGAGCTCTCCGATCCGGGCACGATGCTCCCCAGCTTGCTTCTGATTTCCTGTACGCTCGGCTTCGACAGCACGTGCTTCGAGTTCGACGATTCGCTGTTGTGCTGCCTGACGCCGAGCTGCGATAGTACCTGCCGGATCCGCTGCCTGCTTATCGAGCGCATCCACCCGATCGTTGTAGGCCTTGGTCAACTTTGCTTCGGTCAGGTTCGTGCCGCGCGGAAGCTCGAGATTTGACATAGCGCGGAAGGTCTCAAATTCTCCGCCGTTTAGATCCATGCAACGTCGAAGCTGACGAACCGCCCGCATAATCTCTCGCATCTGAGTGCGACTGATCCCGCTCGCGCGGTAGCTCGCGGTGGCATTTGACGCGACTGCGGCAATTTCTTGAGACGAAATAAGGAGCGCACGATCCATGAGCCCCAGCCGGAGGAGCGCTCGCTCGTTGCTTCCGATGAATGGAATCCACACGTAAGAGAAAAGCGTGTATCGGGGACTCGCATTGAAGAGCGCTTGTCCGGCTTCGCGAAGCGAATTATACGTGGCCGGATCGACTACCCCGTGTTTCGCCGCCAATTTTCGTATATGGGCATCGAGAGCTTCGATGGTTCGCGGCATCTTGCTCGGATCTTCTCCGAGGCTGACGTACAGCGCCTTCGCTCGATCGACCGGCATGTCCGCATAGCGATTTAGGCTTTCGCACCAGCTTTCATGGGCATTGAGCCGCCGCATCAGCTTCTGCGCTTCGGCAATGATCTTCTGACGAGCCGTATTGTTTGGAGCATCCGCGGTCGCCCTCTCAACGGCGCGCATCCACTCCTTCTCGCCTTTTGGCAGCTCGGTGCGGGACGGATCTTTTAGAATTTCCTTGGCTCGTGCAAGCTCAGCCTCCGTGCCCTGCGATCGGTAATGCGATTTTCTCCAACTGCCTTCAGTCCGAGCGCCGACGGCAGTTCCCTCAGCGTTCGCCGCAACGTAGCGCGTCTCAAGGCGCATTCCCTTGAGCCAGCTGTTTGTCTTTGAGCCGTGATAGATCTCGGCCATACCAAGACCGGCATTCTTGAAGCCCGCGAGGATATTGCTTCCTGCGATCCTCATACTCGCGACTGGATGAAGTACGAGAAATGTTCCGGCTCTCCAACCCGCCTGAACCGTGAGGATCGGATGTCGGATCGCCCAGAGCGTGTTCCGAACTCCGGCACCGACGGTCGAATTGAAGATGGCTTCGAGGGTGCGGGAGAACAAACCGTTTCCTTCGGCACCGAAGATAAACCAGCGCCAACCGGTACGCTCGGGTCCCATGAGAGTCTTTGCGGCATCGTGAATCGCTTGCTGCTCTTTGGCGCGGGCCACGTCGTCAGCGATCCTATCCGCCTCGGCCATCTTCTCGTTGATCTTTGAATTCCACTCGGCCTTTGTTCTCGGCAACTGTGCGTCCGCGCTCAGTCCCAGGCGGGCTCGTGCCTGTGCCTGGGCACCGACGGTGCCTTCGGGTGCTGACACCGGCTGAGAAGGAGCATGCGGCCGCGCCGAAGGATCGCCCCCCGGAGTGGGGTTAACGACTTCGGCACCCCGTTCGGGAACGGTGCGATTTCCCGCACGTTCCGGCGTTCCTGTTCTATCTGGCGTTCCAGTGCGATCAGGAGTTCCGGTTCTATCGGGCGTGCCGTTTCGAGTTGACTGACGGGTCGGATCAACGACCGCGTCGGTCACCGTTTCACCGCCCCGGCCCCTGAGCAGCGGATCCCCGGTCGGCGAATTCATAGCCAGGGCACCATCGAGATCAAATCCGCCGCGCCGGCCTGAACCCCCGCTTCCCGAGCCACTGCCGGAGCCACTGCCGCTACCGCTTCCCGTGCCGCTCCCGCTGCCGCTTCCTGTCCCACTGGTTGAACCGGTTCCCGAGCCATTTCCGGATCCCGTTCCACCACCGTCGGCCACAGCACCGTCAACCACAAGGCCGTCAACGATCGGCTCTCCCCCCGTTCGAAGCGAGACGAACATCGTGCCGTCGCCTGGTCCGTCTTCCGCAGCCAGATTGTCCCGAACCGGTTCGCCGTCGACTTCCCCGGTGCGATTGACCGGTTCGCCATCGACTTCTCCGGTTCGGTTTACAGGCTCCCCGTCAACCTCGCCGTTTCTGGTTTCGTTGGTTCTCGTTTCTCGAGCGAGGCGTTCTCCTGGTGCTCGCTCACCAGTGGCGGGCTCACCGCCCTCGACCGCTCGCACCTCAACGGGCTCTCCGGTTACACGGGTGCCTTCGCCCGTGACCGCTTCGCCAGGAGTTTCAACAGCAGCGTTCTGCCGTGCGAGAGCCCTTGCCTCGGCTTTGGCTTGAAGCGCCTTGAGAGGGCCGTATCTCGCTCGGTAATAGGTAAGCGCGATGGAGTTCCCCACGATATCAAGGAGCGGCTTTACCATCCGGATACCGATGATAAAGGCGGGTGCCATCAGCGCGGCATGTTTTGCACGGTTGACTCCGTCGTTCCATCCGTCCACAAAGAGACCTGGGGAGTTTTCAAGCATCACAAGGAAGCCGTCTTTCAACGCGGTGTCGACATATTTCATGCCGATACCAGCGACTAACTCGGCAGCCATCATTCCGCCGCCTTCGGTAACTAAGGATACAGCCAAGTTGTGACCGATCTTGGAGATGGATTCCTTGACGACATTTTTCTGTAGCTCCGCGGCGGCGGCTTTACTCCAGCCGCCTGCGAGTGCTTGTCTGAACGTGATATTCTCGGCAGCGCCGGTCCACACGTTTTTCACAAGCACGGCTCGGCCGACCAATTGATTGGTTGCAAATCTCGACAGTCCCATCGTGAGGACGATCGCCGCACCTTCCACAAGGGCGTGATTCACGTCACCCCGAGATTCGTCGGTCAGCAGTCGATAGAACGGAATATTCGCGACGAATCCCTCGTTGTCGTCAAGGTCGTCTTTGTGCCGGAAGATCTGATACCCATCTCCGCGAATGCACTTCTTGATGAGGACTGTGGTAACGAGACTGGATGTGGCAACGACCGCGAAAGTTACGTACCAAGCAGCACCGCCGGTGGCGAGACCGGCGATGGTGACTGCCGCAATTGTTCCGACCATTTGAACGCGTTCGCACGCTTCGTTTCTCAGCTCGGTCGTAAGCTCGACGGCCTTGAGACACGATTCATACCGCGACTCATAGGTAAGCCGATCAAATTCACTGCACTGCGAGAATCGCGGGACGAAATATTTCTCGGCATCGCGCACCTCACGTCCCTCACGTTCGGCGTCAATTTGCTCCTGCGATTCCCAGGCAGCACGCTCGGAGGCATATTGTGGACGCGCGCGGAAAGCCTCGCAGACTCGCTGATGGTGGAGAGTAAATTCATGTATCCGTCGGTCTAAGTGCTCTGTGTTAACACCACCGAGACCCTGCCACCATCCGCTCTTGGCATGCGCCCTATGGCGTTCCAACCGATCGAGCGCCTCCTGTCCGTTTGTTACCAACCCGTCTTGCAGGTTGATCTGGAATTCGGAGAGGTCGTCGCCTGTCAGTTTTCGCTCGGCGTATGCTGCGATGGTGAGATTGTTCCCGTTCGGATATCCCGTTTCTCCCATGAACTTGCGGAATTCAGCTTCGAGATCATCGATACTTGCTCGTTGTCCCCCGAATTCTCGCGTTTGTTCCGCAGTCCTGTAGCGGTTCTGCATCACGGTGCGGACCGTGGCCATATCCTTTCTGCCGAGAACACCGGACATCGCTTCTGCAAGCCGTTGTCCGTCGTTTAATCCCCCGCTGTTTATGAGTTCGCGGGTGAGCCCGTTTCGGATCCCTCCCATGGGATGCGTGCCAAATCGCCGTTCAAAATCCGCGACGAGCTCGCAACCTCCATATGCTTCAATCCTTGAGTATTCTTGGGCAACCGTCTGGTTATGGCTGGCCTGCGCGGCACGTGCACGCGTGTTAATTGCCTCAACTTCAGCTTGAAACTGTTGATAAGTGATCTCACCTGCTCGGAGCTTGGTCTCGCACTCCTTGATGGCCTTCTGATCGTTTTTGCTCAGTTGATAATGCAGCACCGAGCGCGCGAGATTGTAGTTGTGGTTTCCGCCGTCGAGCCCGGTTGCATAGCGAAGGATGTGCGCGTCCGCCAGCACGAGATTGCCCGCGAGCATGGCTTTCATCGCTTCGCGCGCGGCCGCGTTTCTCGAGCCGGTCAAGCGTTCGTCCAAATAGGCTTCAAGCTCGATCCCGTACTCTTCCTTGAACTTTGCTCTGAACTCGTTGAGCTTCGTAGCGCTGAATCTGCCATCATCATCGAGGCAATTCTGCCGAATAAGCGGAAGTATCTCGGCGACCGGAGGATGCCCTTGCGCGAGCATCCGATGCACGTCGGCAGCATCGGCCCTCTGATTGTCACCCGCGTATCGTGAGGTAAGCGACAACGCGTCATCCTTATTCGTAAAGAAGTGTGGGATGACATCTCGGAAGGTTCGAGCGTTCCCGATTCCAGACATGTTGGGGATGCATTCTCGTTCAAAAATTGCGTCGAACTCCCTCTGTTCGGCGGGCTCGAGTGCCTGATATCGGCGAACAAGTTCTTCGAGTTGCTTTTTATCGGCCGACATCGGGGAGAGTCTCGCCGTCCGGAGCCAGCTCGAAGTGTTGTCGCCGAACCAATGCCCGTGTCCTCCGGAGAGGATAACCTGTGCTTCGGCTGCGAGCGCCGCAGCCTGGCGATTATCCAAGAGGTGGATCGCCATCCGGCACTCAGCGGTGGTTCCGCTTTCGATGAAATTCACGCTCATCTCTGAGCGAATGTCTGCGCGGACGTCGAGATTGTATCGATTTCCGTACATCGCCTCGAACGTCATTCGACCGTTGATACCGTAACGACGAAGCATCGGCGTGTTCCCGGCTGGCTCGTGTCGAATTTGCCGGAGAGCCGTGCAGACACGTTTTCCATCGCAACCGAGATCCGCCCATTGGTCCCCACCCGTGCGGCTGCCCGAGCCCGAAGCATTCCCATGCAGTCCGGCATAGGTCGCATCGACGACACCGGTGTAATGCGAATACTCAGAGTCAATTTCCCGCCGAAGCTGATCGCGCATCGCAAGGAAACCTGCAAAATCCCTAGGACCGCGATACCCGTCAGGGAGATCGGTGACCATGATGCTCCAAAGCTGACCATGGAGCTCCAGCGAATCGGTGAGACCGAAGCGCCGCGCGTCATACCGATTCTTCTTCGCGTCGTAGAAGTCCTTCTGATGGTCGTTTAAGGCGTCTCGGTTGACCGACTCGAGATCCTTCTGCATCAGATACACTTGGTATTCGCCCTGCTTAAGCAGGCGGGTCTCCAGCGTGCTGATGTACGAGGTGGCGCGATTCTGATTGTAGTAGAGTATGAAGCTTTGAGTATTGGTTCCGAAGAAGCGTGACAGATTCGCTCGTAACGCTGTCTGCATTGCCGCGTCGGAATCCCGGATCGCCGCGACTATGGCTGGATTGTTGCCGCCGGAAGTAGTGGTCTCGGCGTTGTTATACGTCCGCGTCCGAGTACCCACGAGATTAGCAACAAACTCACCTTGAACATCACCGAGGAGTCGTGCGCGTTCACGACCGATGCTTTCGAGATGTCCGGGAGTGATCGTTCCGGAGTTACTAAAGAAATACCTGACGGCTTCACGTTCCGCCGGAAGGGTTGCACTTGGCAATCGAGAAATGAAGAAATCCAGATTGCTCATCGCCGGATCGGAGCCCGCACCGAACTTCGCACGATACGCGCCGAGCATCTCGTTTAGCTCGCCTTGCGGTCTTGGTCCAATGATCGTGAGCATTCCCAAAACAGGATCCGGACCCGAAGAGAGAGAGGCCATTGCCGCGGCATGAAAAGCGGCTCGATCGCTTGAGATGAGACCCCGCAGACGTTCCTGGAAGCTGCCGTTTGCGCCCGGAGCTCCAAATATCGCGTTCAACTCTGCCTCTGATGCCGGGCAGTTGTAATCCGTCGGAGCAACATGCCGCTCGCATTCCTTTCGGAGGAGCGAGTGATACGTTTCTCCGGAAGCAATCCACTGTGCAACGGGGACGAGGATCGTCGATCCGCCGAACGTCACTTCCGAGATTCTCGTTTGTACGCTCTTTCCGGTCTCGGCTTGGCTGATTTGGTCCAGCCAATAATACTCCCGGTGACCGATCTGGATCGCGCGTTGAGTTTCGTCAAAATTCGCACCACTCCAGAAATCTTCTCTCAATCCGGCGTTCAGTCGGCGGTGTGATGCTCTCGCCTGATCGATTGCCCGTTGGACCTCTAAAATTCCTCTATCGCGCTGGCGATCGAGAAGTTGGAGACCATTGGCCCCGAGATCTGCGTGCAGGGTTCTGAAATTTGTATAGGCGACCTGACTCTCGGCCGATGCCCCTTCGTTAAGTCCCTGCGCGTTCCGCTGGTCGCGGCCCATGGCGTAAGCGCGGGCGGAGATGAGCTCGAGGCGGCTTCTGTTCTCGCGATTGACGAGCTCTGCGGTGATCGCTGCGTCAAGACCCGGGGTCATGCGAAGTCCGAACTCTCCGGTCGGATCGGCTAAGCGTGTGATGAACGCTGCTCGAGCTTGTCTTGCTTTTTCGAGCATCTCAGCTCGATTCGCAGGCGTCATTGCCGCGAGGTCGCGGGCATTCGCCGCAGCGACGTCATTAAGTGCACTTTCCAGGAGCCGCATCTTGTCCGGAGTAAGCTCCTGACCGATGGTCGGAAGAATCAACAGCTGCGCCGGCGGAAGCTCAACTCGGAGATCCGTGTTCGTAAAGTCCGGCGCGAAGTCGGCGAAGATATCAACAGTTCCTCGGGTGGGGACCGAGGGATTTGCGGGGAGGTTAGAAGGAGTGGACATCTCAAACCTACAGATTAAACCTAAAACACCTAATAAGTTTATGCAGGTTTAAGGGGTAGCCGTTTGGTAATTTGTACTTAATTTAGGAGTAATCTGTACGAAATCTGTCTTTTTTGGCTTTTTCCTCTAGAACGGACATTCGATCCAGCGATTCTCCGCTCGCTTCTCGTTATTGCGAGGAAATTTGCAGGCGACTCCTTGCTGGAAAACTGTCAGCCGAGGGAAGTTGTTGGAGATGGGAAGACCCGTCGCACGCTCATCTCATACGGTGAACCGCTATCGAAATTGGAGCGGATAAACGAGCGGATCAGCATTAGTGGAGAGAGCGCCCTTGGAGCTGTTCTCCGAGGAGAAGATAGAAAGGGTGGCAGAGGGCGTAGAATGACTGATGGTAGAATGGCGACACCCTCAGCACCTCCTGCTGCTCGGCAATGGCCTCTTCTGCGCGGTTCAGAGACATGAGTGCTGAAACCCGATTCATCCGGATTATGAGATTGTCACCTATCCCGCCCAGGGAGAGGTCGATAACATCAAGCGCATCTTGGAATCGCTCGACAACCATCAGCGCCCAGGCGTAGTTGTTCGTGATCTTTGCAGACAGCACGAAATCCCCTCCGACAAACTGGCGGGCACGCTCAAATGCGGTCACTGCCTGTGACGCTTCGCCTTTTAGGAGAAGTAGGCTTCCCAAGAAGTTATGAACCGCGGCGTTCGTCTCGGCTTCGGGCTCGGTGAGGAGCGCCTTTGCTCCGGCAAGCGCACGATCATGTTCGCCTTCGATATAGTCGAAATAGACTCGTTGCAATCGAAGATCAATTTCTCCCGGATCGGTTTCGAGAATGAGGTCGACGTTCGCTTTCGCTCTCGCAATATCGAAATCGGCCATCGCTCGCACGGCAAGGGCGAGTTTTTCGTTGCTTGGGATCTCGGCAATGCGCCATGCTGGCAGCTCGAGCCACGGGAAGAAGCCGAGCTGAATTTCCTTCGTGATCATCTGACTCTGAGCTTCTCCATACTCCGAAGTCTGGGCGATCCAGTCAGTCTCATTGAAGAGAAGTTTGCGAGCCGCGAGCAATGCCTCGCGAATCACGCCGACAAACGCCCCGTGTCTGCGGCAGACTCCAAACAGCTCGGGGGTGACCGGACCTTCGTGCAGCGCAACATGGAATGCCAGTCCCGCAGAGCTGATCTGCTCGTCGGCAAAAAAGCTAAGATTTCGCGTAAGCAAGAACATCTTTTCGTTCGAGATAGAAAATTCCTTCATGAACTGAACGAGGCCTTCGACCGCTTTGAGGGCGGGAACCGGCTCCTGGAACTGGAACGGCGGAAATAACAACCCGCTAAGATACAGCTCAGCAACCTGTCCCAACTGCTCGTCAGGAAAATGCTTTCCGTACCACTCGGAGCATTGACGAGCGACCTCGTTCAACACGTTGCGACCCGCTCCGGCCATAAGCTCGTCGGTGACATCGAGATCACAATCCTCGATGAGTGGCGAACTCTCGAGCACGAGTCCGAGAAACATCGGCCCGAGCCAACTGCCGTTCAATGGCACTTCTCTCTGGAAATTTCGAAAAAAACGAATCGTTCTGGGTTGGGTTCTCAGAAGCTCCTGTAAATTCCTCTCGAGTGGCGCCCGTTTTGTTTGCGCTTCGGTTTCGCCTTTGTAGACGAGGGTCACGCCCTCCGTTCCGAGTTCCACATCGATCGATCTCCCTGCACGTTCGAGGGTGTCGTGCACGGCAATCGCAAACGTCGAGACGACTCCACGAAGCAGGTGATCAAGCACTTTGTGACTCTCCGGCATTCCACGCGATGGCAGCAGAATCAAATCCAGAACGCGCAGAGAAGGGTAAAGCCCATCCAGCTCGAAGTACGGATGCCGGGCAAGCGCCGGTCGCCAGAATTCAATAAACGACTGATGTTGTTCACGCACTCTTTCCGAAATCATCTTGGCCTCACGCTCTCCGCTTCTTCACTTCGATGATCGCCCCAAGTTCTTGCCACTGCTCGGAATCCCAGCGCCGGTTTTTAATCGAAACGACTTCAACAGACACATCTCTGAGACGCTCAAAGAGGCGGCGATAGTCCCGTATCCAATACGCAGGTTCAGTTCCCCTACCCGCGCATTTTACCCCGAGATGCTGTTCCGCAAACTGGGCATTTTCCGAGTGTTGCTCGAGAAGGAGAACCGCGTGTTTCGCAATTCGAGCGAGATTCTCAGAAACTGCCGCGATTTCCGACGCGCCGATATACATTAACGCCGCCGACGATATTACACAGTCAAACGAGTTATCAGGAAACTCGCTCATGTCGGCGATATCTCTTCGCATGAAGCTGACGTTCTCCGCTCCCTCAGTGATTTGAGCCCAGGCAGTTGCCGCTGCCACCCGCTCAAAGTCAATGTCCAGTCCGACCAGTTTCACCTTCGGAAACAGCCGCATAAGTGTCCGGAAGTTCTGTCCGTAACTGCATCCGACTTCCAGAATGCTCTCAAAGGGGTATTGCCGGGAAATCGATTCGTGGAGCATTGCGCGTTCACTTCCGGCAAGCTCACCGGAATCATGGGCTGCGGCCTCATCCCGCCAAAAACCCGCCCAATAACGGGAGGCCGCCCACGCCGCAATCCCGGGCGGTAGCCGCTTCGTCAGCTTATAGAAAGTTGGAAAATTCATGCTTTGATTCCGGAAGGTATCCTCGCCCAATGATTGGGATTCCGGAAGCAAAACTTTCTCGGGACGAGCGGCGATGACAGGTGATTACGCCGTGGTGGATCTTCGGTCGTCGCCGGAACGTTCCGAGAGTACTCGCTCGAGTTGGGTGAGAAGCGGTGAGTGAACGCCATTGGTCACGAGAATATGGCGGAGCTTAGAAATGTCTTCGGCGTCGAGTCGATCCGGGGAGATATTGACCCGTGCTCTCACCACTTCTTCTGTGTGAGCTTCACCGGGAGTCTTTTGGCGGCCTTCAAGTACATCGTTCCAGACCGGATTCCCGTCACCGCCGAATGACTGCAAGGTCAGAGGGTTCGGCCGCCGTCGGCCGTTGTTGTTCCCAACGTCGGCGATGACTGCAAATGGGTCGACCAGCGGAGGTTCGGGCTGTAACGGGGTGTTTACGGGCCGCGGCCGATTTCCATCCTCAGGATCAGCCTCTTCGGGGAAAATGCGGTCGGCGAGATTGCCAAGGAAATCAGCGACTGGCGCGAGAAGTCTGCCGAGGAAACCCGGCATCGCGTTTATTCCCGATTCCATTGATTTCAGGCAGTTTGCACAGGTCTTTCGCAGTTGATCCATTGGGCTAAGCGGCACCGCGGCGTTCACCGCTGTAGCCGCTGGGTCAGTTTGAGGCCCCGGTCCGGGGGCATCGGGTCGCGGGAGAGTGAGTGCGGTCGTGAGATAACTCACTACGGAAAAGGTTGAGGCCGTATCCACGGCGGTCGGGGGAACGAGCACGAGCGCGTTGTCGTGTCCGGGTGAGCCCCCGGTTCTCGTCACAGGTCGCGTTGGAGTTTGTTCCGGCATAGTGCGTGCAGTTCTCTCTCGTCCGAGTCTAGCCGACTCGTGGCTCTTATACGAGATTTATGCCCGCTGCCGAAAAAAAGGAGATTATAAAATTGAGACCGGATCGAGTTCGTAATCTTCCTCGACGAGTCTGATCTGGGTCTCGAATTTTTGCTTTAATTCCTGGAGGATGGAGCAATAGGTCGATAATTCAATGACCGGTTTCTCTTCGAGATCGGAGAAATAGCTTTGAGCCTCGAAGCACGCTTCGGCGAACTCTTTGTACCGCATGACCTGGGCGGAGACGACCGAGCCTTTCAATCGGTAGGTGATGGTTTTTGAACGGGCCCTGAGGACGCCTTCTTCATCCCCGTCTTCGGCTTGATCGACCTCGTCGACGACGTCACAGAAGAATTTACGGTAGTCGAACAGCTCCGCGCGATAATGTCTCGACAGTTCCGGGAGGTCCGAATCTTCAATCTTAACCCTGACGCTTCTTCCGTTCATGGCGCTTATCTCTCCAAAGACTAAAACCGGCGGAAACATCTTTCCCGCCTCATCATAGTTATGAAGAGATATCGGTCGGCTGCTCACCTGGGCAGTTTTTCTGAATGATGAGCCCGTAAAAAAGGAGGAAGGCGAGTGATTTTCGGAGCTTGCCTTCCTCCTCGATGGGGATTTATGCCCCGAGAAGCTCGCTTTTCACCCGAGAGACGATGGATTTAGCGGTAAATCCGAACTTCTCGGCCAACACCGGTGCGGGGGCCGAAGCGCCGAAGCGATCCATGGTGATGGTGAGCATCGAGGACGGGCTCAACTCAAGTATGCTCGCCCAGCCAAAGCTTGCACCAGCCTCCACGACGACCGTCTTCACAGAATCCGGCACCAAGGCCCGCTTTTCAGAGCTTGGGAGCTTCCGGAAGAGTTCGCAGCACGGCATGGAAACTACTCGGCAGGATTTCGTTCCGCCAATCTCCTTCGCCGCTTCGATGGCGAGAGAAACTTCCGAGCCGGTCGCGACAAACACAATCTCCGGAGCCTTGCCTGGCGCAGATTCAAAGATCGTATACGCGCCCTTCTGCATCACTTTGCGATCGAAATCTGCAGGCCGATCCAGGGTTGGTACGTTCTGCCGCGAGAAGCAGAGCACAGCAGGACCATCCTTTCGAGCCAGTGCCATGCTGTAGCACATCGCTGTCTCCAATCCGTCTGCCGGCCGGTAGACATGGACGTTCGGAATAATTCTCAGAGCATTCAAATGTTCTACCGCTTGGTGCGTCGGTCCGTCTTCGCCGAGGAAAATGCTGTCGTGCGTGAAAATGAACAGCGATTGCAGATGCGAGATTGCTGCGAGGCGAATCGTTGGACGCATGTAATCCGCGAAGCAGAGGAAGGTTGAACCGTACGGAATGAATCCTCCGTAGTAGCTTAACCCGTTCATGATTGCGCCCATTCCGTGCTCTCGAACTCCGAATCGCAGATTTTTCCCCGAGAATTCGTGGGTGGTCACATCAGTCGAGCCCTTGATGAGAGTGAACGTTGAAGGTTCCAAATCCGCAGATCCACCGACGAGCGCATCCACAACCTGGGAAGCCGCCTGCAAAACGGTCTCCGAAAGTTTTCTCGTTGCCACCGTAACCTTGTCTTTCGACAGCGCCGCAACAAGCTTATCTTCGAGATCAGCAGGGAGAGTTCGCTTCAGCTGCGCTTCCAGTCGCTTTGCCAATTCGCCGTTTGACTTTGCCCAGCCGGCATATTTCTCCTGCCATTGCGAATATCCTTCGTGAAGCTCCGCCGCACGGGCTCGAAAGAGTGCCGTCGTCTCTTCCGGCACGTAGAACTCCTTGTCCTCCGGCCATCCGATGCCTTTCTTCATCGCCGCCAGCTCGTCCTTTCCGAGAGGAGAGCCGTGAACTTCCGAGTCGTTTGCCTTATGAGGCGCGCCCTTCCCAATGATGGTCCGCGCCGCGATGAGACAAGGGCGATCAGTGACCGCGAGAGCCGCCTGATAGGCTTTGTCGATCGCGGCAAGATCATGCCCATCAATCCGTTGAACGTGCCACCCGTATGCCTCATAGCGCTTCACGACGTCTTCGGTGAACGCAAGGCTGGTCGGCCCGGCAATACTGATGTGATTGTCGTCGTAGACAACTTTGAGGTTGCCGAGTCCGAGATGTCCGGCTGTGGAGCAGGCTTCGCTGCTTACCCCTTCCATGAGGCAGCCATCGCCTGCGAAAACCCAGACGTTGTGCTTGAGCAAATCAGTTCCGTAACGGGTTTGCAGAAGCTTCTGACCAACCGCCATCCCGACCGCGTTCGAGATCCCTTGTCCAAGCGGACCAGTGGTGCATTCCACACCGGGCGTAAAATGAAATTCGGGATGCCCGGGCGTTTTGCTGTCGAACTGACGGAAGGATTTCAGATCGTCGAGCGTGACATCGTACCCAGCGAGATGGAGCAGCGAGTACAACAGCATGCAACCATGACCATTAGAAAGAACGAAACGATCTCTCGCCATCCAGTCCGGATGTTTCGGGTGGAACTTGAGGTATTTGAGCCAAAGCGTCGCGCCGAGCTCGGCCATGCCCATCGGCATTCCGGGGTGTCCCGATTTCGCCTTCTCGACTGCTTCGGCGGATAAAACGCGAATTGTGTTCGCCGCAAGCTCGAGAGAAGCATGAGAAGAATTTGCTGAGGCAGCGTTCATAGGTCTCCTTGATATTTCACCGTCTACAAACCAACACTATTACCGAGGTTTCCGGAACTGAGGCTATAGACCAACCGGAAACGTTCTGCAGCACGCTAATGCCGAGAAATTCATTAGGTTAATGGATTCACGGCCGGATTACTTTACTCGACTTTCCGACTTCGTTCCGGCTTCAGGACCGGCAAACTTGACCCAAATCGGGCATGCAACACAGGTCTAACAACAAATCCGTCTACTTGCACAGCGAACTAGGCTTGCGCACACCATACCTTTGTCGCATTTTCTTCCTCCGCCAGCATTCGCCCGCGTCTGATTGCTCGTGCTTTACCGGAGCGAGAGAATGTTTTTAAAGCGGACTAACGACAGTTTGATTTTGTTTGGTAAAGCAATAGATTTTGCAGGCTCGGCTGCGCCGAGCGTGCCGCATTCGAATCTGCGGGCGAGCCGCAGATTCGAACAAAAGCGGCACCGGGCAGCATCGTAAGATAAATGCTGCATCGGGCGTCATAATCCAAGGTTAGAATATCCACAGGGTATCTGAAGCTGTATGAAAAGAGATGTGCATTCTTTCGAGCTGAATTTAGGAGAAAATGCTCCGTATTTCAGCCTTCCGGCAACAGACGGAAAGCTCTATTCGCTCTCTGATTTTTCTAAGGCAAATGTATTTGTCGTGGTCTTCACGTGCAACCACTGCCCTTATTCGCGAAGCTACGAGGAGCGGCTCGTAGAAATCTCGAAGCTCTATAAGGCGAAGGGTGTGGAGTTGATCGGGATTTGCTCAAACGACGCCGAGGATTTCCCGGAAGACGCATTCGGTCTCATGGTCGAAAAAAGTAAATCGCTTGGGTTTGCTTTTCCGTATCTGCATGACGAGAAGCAGCAGGTCGCGCGAGCCTACGACGCGCACTGCACTCCGGAGGTCTACGTATTCGACCGCTCGAAGACTCTCGTCTTCCACGGGATGGTCGACGACAATGCGGAGCACCCCGAGGCCGTAAAAGAGCATTATCTTCGCGACGCGATCGAATCGGCGCTGGCGGGTGAAGCTCCAAAAACCCCGCAGACCTTCGTGATCGGCTGCTCGATCAAGTGGAAGAACTAGGGTTTCAACCCGAGCCTCGCCCGACTTCCCATATCGATTCTGCCTGCTGAAAAGGCGTGGTCAAAAGCAAAGTTAGTTGCTGCGAAATCGCATGGCGTTCGCTATAAGCGAATGAAGACGCGTTCAGCGCATTGATACGCCCATGGATTTGTATAGGTACTTTCATCCCCATCACAATCCTCGGTTAAGGAATGCACCTTTGCGGGCTCAAGAGCTCGGGGAGCTGGAAATCGCGGCTCTGGAATTGGAGCGGGCGCTCTCCCGGGCGATGGTTCGAACTGAAAGCTCGCCGGTGGGCGGGATTTCGGCCGCGCATTTTGAGCAGCTTCTCGTAGCGGCGAATTATCTTGTGGAATCCTTATCAACTCTTGCGAAGGCCCATCCGGGTGACTCCGACGAAACCATGGAAAAAATCCTTGGCGAGCGAATAGACGCTCCAGGCTGGGAAAGTTGGGTTCAACTCGTTCGCGAGCGGTTAAAAATGATCGCCTGACCCGAGAATCCATCATTCTGAACTCTCCAGCCCCGAGAATCATCTATAGTAGAAGCGAATTAGAAAATCGAAGAGAAGTAGCGAGACCATGGATCCGATAATCAATAACCTAAAAAACGACCGGAAAGCGCGGCGAAGAAGACTTCAGGAGCGCCTCGAGGTCATTCGTCAACGAGAAGCCCTCATCACTGCCGAGCTGAGTGAGCTCACGAACGATTATTTCCGCGTTTGTATTTTTGGAAGCGCACGAATCAAGCCGCATGACTCGATTTACACGCTGACGGAGCAGCTCGGAAAAACTCTCGGCAAGGAAGGAATCGACGTTTTGACTGGCGGTGGTCCAGGGCTGATGGAGGCCGCGAACAAGGGAGTCGTCGCCGGGAAAACCGAATACGGCAGTAAGAGCCGATCATACGGACTCACGATTGAATTGAATCAGTTCGAGCCGCCGATGGACCACCTAGAAGTAAAGCTCCATCACAAGCGCTTCTCGTCCCGGCTCGACGATTTTATGCGGCTCTCGCATGCGATCATCGTCGTTCAAGGCGGGATCGGCACCATCCTCGAGCTGTTCTTCTCCTGGCAGTTACTCCAAGTCGGGCACATGCCGGAACGTCCGATCATCTTGATGGACAAGGCCTTCTGGTCGGGGCTTGTCAAATGGCTGGACGAGACACCGCTCGCGCGCGGCCTCATGAGCCCCGGCGACATGCGATGGCTTCACTTTGCAGACACTCCAGAGGAGGTCTTGCCCATCATTCTCGAGGAGAAAAAGAAGTTCCTCGAACGACGGGCTGCTCTCGGGAAATAGGACAAATTCTGATTCGAAACGCAGTGTTTCGTCACAATCACAAAGGGTTACGGCCCTTTCTCTTCCAGCAATTCGAAATTTGCCCTGATACTTCGTTGCAAAAACGCAAAAAATGCTCGACGACCTGTATGTCGACTCCGCTTTTTGCCCTCTTGCGCCTCGTCTCCGGCCAAATTTAGGATTGCTGGTTCCCGCATGAGAATGATTCCCTCATCCGGGGTTTCGTCATATAGTCTCCATCCGGACTTCCCATTTCCTCCCACTGCGTTGACTCATTTAATGTTGACCCTGATTTATGCACAGCCTCCTTCCTGATATTGGCGTAACGGTAATCGCGGCGGCCGTCCTCGGCGTTGCCTGTCACCTCCTCCGACAGCCGCTCTTGCTCGCGCTCGTTGCGGCAGGGGTTTTGATTGGTCCGAAGCTCGGCTTCGGCTTCGTGCATTCAGGCGAGAGCATCGAGGTTATCTCCGAGCTTGGCCTCATCTTGCTGCTCTTTATCGTCGGACTCGAAACAAACCTGAACGAACTCAAAAAATCCGGGAAGGGCTTGCTCCTCTCAGGTCTCGGCCAGTTTCCATTTAATCTGATTCTCGGCCTCGGTGCGTTCTCGTTGCTCGCCGGAATCGGCCTCGTGCCGGCGGAAACTCCGCTTGAAGTCATATATCTCGCGATTATGTGCTCGCTTTCGAGTACCGCGATTGTCGTTAAGGTGCTCTACGACAAAAAAGATCTCACGACCCTCCCGGGAAAGCTGACGCTTGGCGTTCTCGTCTTTCAGGATCTTTTCGCGATTTTCGTTTTGGCGCTTCAACCGAATTTGGCCGACCCATCGGTTCTTCCGGTGCTCCAGGCGGTGCTCAGCACGGTGTGTTTAGTCGTCTCCGCGTTCCTCGTGAGCAAGTTTGTACTGAGTAAGCTTTATCACGCGGTGTCGCTCTCCGCTGAGCTCGTAATCTCCATATCACTCGGTTGGTGCGCGCTTCTCGCCGCTGCCGCCGAAACCGTTGGGCTGTCCAAAGAGATGGGAGCATTGGTCGCGGGCGCCTCAATTTCGGCGTTTCCGTACAGCACCCATGTCGCGGCGCGAGTCCTTCCGCTTCGTGATTTCTTTTTGACCTTGTTCTTCGTTTCGTTGGGAATGAAGATCGAAGCTCCGACAGTCTCGATGATCGTTCCAATCATTCTCATCTCCACAGTTCTTGTCGTCTCCCGCTTTCTCTCGGTTTTTCCTCTGGTGTTCGCGTCGAAGTGCGGCGTGAGAGCCTCCTTCATGACATCACTCAACCTCGCTCAAATGTCGGAGTTCTCGCTGGTCATCGCGGCACTTGGCCTTTCGTCCGGCCATATTTCCGAGTCAATGATGTCGCTTACGGTCTACACCATGGTCATCCTGGCCATCATCTCGTCGCATATGATCAAGGCCTCGGAGCAGCTCTTTAAGATGTTCCGGAAGTGCATTTTCTGGCGCGATGATCTCGATGACCTCGGGGGGATTTCGAAGGGTCACTCACATGAATTCATCTTCCTCGGATTCCATCGAGGAGCGAGAGCGTTTTTGCAGGCGGTCGGCCAGAAGAAACCGGAGCTCGTCGAGCGCGTGCTCGTCGTCGACTTCAATCCACGCCGCATTGAAGAGGTGACGCGGGACGGTATCCACGCGGTCTTCGGAGATGTTGGGAACTTTGAAATCCTCCGTCATATCGGTCTCGGCGAAAGTAGAATCATCGTCTCCATCGTTCCCGACATGCTGCTCCGGGGAACAAACAACTGCGCAATTGTGCGTATGGCTCGAGTGCTCGCACCGAATGCGATTATTGTCGCAACAGCGGATGATGTTGCTCACGAGCAAGAGTTAGTACGAGAAGGCGCGCAAATTGTGCTTAAGCCGTTTGACCTGGCCGGCAGGGAGATGATCGATGAGCTAAATTCCCTGCTGCTCTCAACTCAGCGAAGAGCAGCGCATCCCGGTGCCACAGAAACCCTGGCCCGCCGCTGGACTTGGCAAGAAAAAGAAATCCTCCGTCAGGCCGAGCAGCGGATGAAACAGCAGCCGCAATAAGCGCGTCCACGTTCGGTGTCATCCCCATGGTTGTCTTCCTGCAAAGTCCCATTCGGGATTGAGATCTGAACCGTCGTAATCTACAGCGGGTTCAATCGTAAAAGATCGCCACCGAGGTCGAGAACGTAGAGCTCTCCTGATTCATCTTCTCCGAACGAAGAGATGAGCCCGCCAGTGTTTCCAATCTCCGATCGCTTCCACGTTCCGTCCGGCGCTTCTTCGAGTGCCCAGATGCGGGAGCTTCCGAAATCCCCGAACACGTATTTCCCGTAGAGGTTATTCGCCGCATTTCCCCGATAGACATAGCCGCCGATGACGGTGACACCGTCATTTCGGCCATAGGAGTGAATGGGGAGAGTGAGTCCTGCGGTCGGGCAGTTCGTAGCGGGGTTAAAGCAATTCGTGCCTTCCATGATTCTCCAACCGTAGTTGGCTCCGGACGTCACGATGTCGACCTCTTCCATCGCGCTCTGGCCGACATCGCCGGCAAACAGCCTCCCGTTTAGGCGATCAAACGAGAATCTCCATGGGTTCCGGAATCCATAGGCGAAAATTTCCGGCCTGATACCCGGTTGGCCCACAAATGGATTACTCGGTGGAATCGCGTAGGGGAGCGCGCCGTTTACATCGATGCGGATGATATCGCCCAACAAGTCAGCGCGGTTTTGCGCATGGTTCTCCGGGTCTCCACCCCCGCCGCCGTCGCCGAAAGCAATGTAGAGAAATCCGTCGGGCCCGAAGTTCATCTGTCCTCCGTTGTGGTTCCCGAACGGTTGAGAAAATGTCAGAAGAATTCGTTCGCTCGCCGGATTCGCAACGTTTGGATTCCCGGTCATTCCAAACTCCGAGATCACGTGAGCCCCGGAGTTGTTGTTATAGTGCACGAAGAATCGCCCATTTGATTCGAAGCTCGGGTGAAAGGCAATTCCCAGTAGTCCCCTTTCTCCACCGCCAAGCACTCGTTCACGGATGTCGAGAAACGGAGTCGGCAGCACCGTCTCTGCGGCCGCGACGATTTTCACGATTCCTTCCTGCTCGATCACAAACAAGCGATTCGTTCCGTCTGCTGCGTTCGCAACTCCGATTGGCGACGCGAATCCTCCGGCAAAATGTGAAATCTGAATCGCTGGAATTGCGCTGCTGATCACGGTCGGCGGGACATGAGTGATGTATCCGATCGTGCCATTACTCCGCCCATAGACTCTGAGCAGTTCGCTCACCATCGATTGGCTACCCGCAACGGTCTGGGTCAGTGCTCCGCCGATGGCGTCTCGCGGCATAAATGACCACAAACCGACGTCAGTCGAGCCGGCGAAAGGTGCGAACGCGACGGCCTGTCCCGCGGCCACTGGTGAAGTTCGGGCCTGCGAGACGAATGCGCTTCCCGACCCGCTGACACCCGAAGTGCGGGTCCAGTTGAACACATTTAGAAAGGAGTTGAGCGGCTCTGCGAGACCCTCACCGGAAGCTACTGAGAGTCCGCGAATCTGGTTCGCATACCCCCACGAGACCGTGTTCCCCGGACCATTCATCCCGTACACCGCGCCCTGCACTATCAAGTTCCCGGCGGCGCATGTCGCTCTCAAAGTTCCGATGTTGTTATTCCCAATGATTGAGTTCATCAGAAAATGTTCGTGGCTGCGCGCAGCAAGCTGTTTGTTCTGGCTGTTCAACAGTTGGCCGAGTTGATTACGAATCTCAAAGCTGTAGTCCACCGTCCCCGAAGTCGGATTTCCAATCTGAACCCAGTTTAACGAAGGTCCGAACGTGTTTACGAAGAGCGGCTCGCCGGAACAGCTCCCTTTGGTCGCGTAGAGTGGATAGGCGTAGACATAATCAGTAGTGCCTCGCGCATACACCGAGACAAAGGCGAAATAAGGCTGACTCCCGTTTACCGGTACGATTCTATATGAACCCACGACGCTGCCGCTCGGGTGTCCGAGAGCAAAATCCGTTCGCGCGTTTGGTGGAAGATTTTGAACCGGAATACTTCCTAGCGAAACGCCGGCAGCATCGAACAAGAACACGGTCGCCGAGAATGGAAGGCCGCTCGGATTTCCAATCGACAAATAATTCTCCGCCGGTGGGAGAGCGGTCGAAACAGGATTGTATGAATTGAACAGCCCGAACGTTTCGCCCGAAACTGGCGTCATGACCGGCATGGCATAGCTATACGCAACGGGAACGGTGGCCCCCGCCCCGGCAAACCGATAGATCAAAGTCGTGCATCGAAGTGAAGAGTTCGCGAGCGACGAGCCGGTTTCCAGCTGATACATCCCGTAGGCATTTGCGATTGAGAAAAAATTCGCGAGTATGACGTGAAAACTGCTCTTTGCGAGAACCGTGAACCCGGTCTGCCCGGCTTGCGTGCCGTCGCTTCGGAATAACCTCATCGTGAGGGAGATGTTCTCCAGCGAGTAGTTACTGCACTCCACGATATTTGAATGAAGTCCGAAGCCGTTCCAAAACCCCCGCGCGGGGTAACTTACCTGCCGTTCGTTGCTCAACAACTGTGCGTGAGCACACAAAGGAGCGGCGCACGAGAGCGCAAAGCTAAATGCGAGGAAACAAGTGATTCGGAAGCGATGGATTTTCATTTGAGGCTCCCTTAACGGAAATCGAACGCGTGTCGTTCTATTGGTCTCTTCCTTTCGCTGCTACTTACGACCCATATCATGGAAAGTTCTGCTTTTTGCCGGAAAATTTGCATGGTGACGCATTTGTATAATCGTCATCATAGCGTTCAAAATTGTGCGTCGCCCCAAACCCACTTGCCGCTGCAGACTGAAGCATGACATAGTGCCGCCTCCGCAAAATAAACTACCAACGGTAGTTTATTTTGTGCGGCACGCGAGGCGAAGCCGAGCCAGGAAAGGCTCAATGCTCCGTTCGCCAGGGAAAAACGATGCGAAGCGCAGTTTGATGGTTTATTTCCTGAACGGAGCAATGTGCCGCCTCCGCAAAATAAACTACCAACGGTGGTTTATTTTGTGCGGCACGCGAGGCGAAGCCGAGCCAGGAAAGGCCCAATGCTCCGTTCGCCAGGGAAAAACGGTGCAAAGCGCAGCTTGATGGTTTATTTCCTGAACGGAGCAATACCTCCCTTCGGTGCCCGAAAGTTCCGCGCCGTAAAACGGGAAAGTGCCGTATGACAATCAATTCCAAAAGTATTCGAAAAACAATCGCGTCAGACAAATCTGCCTTCGGCGTAAGCGAGAAGTCCGGCTTTTTGCCGGAGACTGATCCGCTTCTTGAGTTGCCGAAGAAGTATGCGGCTTGGGAGGCAATCGGACGTGAACTGCCGAAGCTCCTCGTTTCGGGGCGGGTGAGAGAAGCCGTTTCTTCTCTTCCCGATTTGGATATATCGGAGCTAAAGACCGAGGCCGAGCTTGAACGTGCCATGGTGATTCTCTCTTTCACCGGACATGGTTTGGTTTGGGGTCAGTATCCTCCATCGCATAGTATTCCGCCGAGTCTCGCAAGGCCTTGGTGTGCGATCGCGAAGAAGCTCGGGCGTCCAGCAGTGCTCTCTTACGCATCATACGCACTTCACAACTGGCGAAGGATGGACTCCGCTGGTGCAGTGGAGCTCGGAAATATCGTTCTTTTGCAGAACTTCTTCGGCGGAGTGGATGAAGAGTGGTTCGTGTTGGTGCATGTCGATATCGAAGCAAAAGCCGCCGGAGTCGTTCGCGGCGTGCTCACAGCGGAAGATGCACTTGAAACGAAGGATAACGCACTCCTTGAGAAAGGACTCGTCGAGCTCGACGGCACCTTGGGCGCCATGTATTCGGTGCTTGAGCGAATGCCGGAATGGTGCGATCCGCACATCTACTTTCATCGTGTCCGGCCCTACATCTTCGGCTGGAAAAATCAGCCGTCTCTTCCAAACGGAATGATTTATGAGGGCGTGGCTGAGTTCAATAACTCACCCCAGTTCTACCGGGGGGAAACTGGGGCGCAGAGCGCGATCATCCCGGTGTGCGATGCTCTTCTCGGTGTGCAACATAAAGAAGATCCGCTTCGCGTTTATCTGAATGAGATGCGGGACTACATGCCGGTGGGACATCGTGCGTTTCTAAAAGCCGTAGAAGATGGACCGCAGCTCCGAGACTTTGTCGAATCCGGATCTGGATCGGCAGCCGTAAAAGATCTCTACAACTCTTGCATCAACTGGGTCAGCCGCTTTCGAAGCCTGCATCTCGAATACGCCGTTCGCTACATCGCGAACCAAGCGCAACAAAACCCGGCTAACCCAAGTCAGGTCGGGACAGGCGGAACACCATTTGTCGATTATCTGAAGAAGCACAGAGACGAAACGGGGCAGCACCGGCTGTAATCGCGAATAGTACGGCCGACCCGCACTTTGCCCGCTCCTCTTCTCATGTGCGCACGTGTCCGACTCTCTGCAGTCTCAGGAGGTGGCGCCCCGCTTTCGTGCGATTCCAAGGGCTCCCTCTCCGCGGATCAGTCGTTTCTTGGGATGACTCGTTTCTTGTTTGAAGTGACTTCGTTATCGGAAAGGCTTGAAAGTGTTTCTGTTCGCGAGAGCATCGTTCTTGCCTGTGCATGTCAGAATGACTGATGAAGCCACGAAAACTCGTCAATACTTATCTTCACTTTTTTTCGTGATGCGGAATCTTTTTTCGATGCGTTGCACGCAAGCAACCCGCCAGACACCGCGGCACGACCATCACTCCTTCCCGGCCTGAAATACCTCGCAAACGACGCCGGGCCTTCGTCGCTCTAAACTTCTCCTCTTCCCCCGCCACCAGGAGTTTATCACCGCTAGCGCTCTCCTCAGGGTCGAGTGTGAGGCTCGACGTTGAGAGCGCTATCCGTGCCCCCCCACCACCTGAATTTTTATTTCTTTAGATTTGCGGCGCTTGCGGGATCTCAGTGTTGAGGTCGCTCGCCGAAACGACTGCCTAGTTCGACGTATATGCGCGGAGCATCATGGCCAGAGAACCCACGATGATTATCATCGCGAAGAGAAACGCGACGAGTGGAAGACGGTATCTCGCAACGGAAATCGCGGTTCCACTGGTGCCTCCCGTGGGAGACGGCTGCCGAATCGCTTCGCCTCCGGTGAAGCTCTTCACGAGCATCCGAACCTTCGTTGAAGATCGAAACCGTCGATAACGGCTGCGCCAGGTGACCTCGGTAAGCCGTCCGCTCGCCGTTCGGGCAGCCTTTGAGGTCGGTTTATTTCGCGAATCGCGCGCGACTTCAGTGAGCTCGTTTGTGCTGGAGGTCCCGCGGGACTTTCGCGCGAGCTGAATGTCGAGGATATCTTGTGGAATATTCGGATTGTTAATCAATTCGGAGTTCATCACCGACGGATTTTTCGCTCGAGTCGCTTCGAAGATCATCTGAGGACGCGTGATAATATCACCTCGCGTCTGCGCGGGAATCGCAGAGCGGCCGAGCGTCGCGGTCGTTTGTGGTGGTGGTGTCTGAGAGAGGTTGCGTACGAGATTGACGAGGCGCTGCGCGTCTTTAGAAGTTGGAAGAGTTATTTCTTCTTTTCCTTTTGTGTGCGCCGGCGCGACGATCATCACTCCATGATCCTCTTTCCATGCCAGAGGGAGTTCGTTCTCGCCGAGAACGAGCATCACGTTTTTGCTCCGGCTTGCTCGTTCGACCATCATCTTTGCAAGCTCGTTCGCGGAGTTTGCGTCGAGTCCCATGAAGGGCCGATCGTAGATTAGCATTCGAGCTCTCGCATGGAGCGAAAGCAGGATGCTGAGTTTTTTGAGGTCGCTGCCTCCGAGCGACTTCGGCACCGCACCGGCCACGGAACCGAGACCAGCACGAAAGAGCATCGAACCGATTTGCCGCTCAGGCGCCCCAGCACGTTTAAGAGCTTCGGAGACGGTTTTCGTCTCCCAGGCAAAATCATTGGCGCCGACGACGTACATTTCGGATCGACGGAGCTCTTCGAGCCCGACCCTTGCGCTCACGATTGGAGAATGACTCTTGGTAAGAAGTGCTTCGCGGAAAGATTCGGCTCTCGGAGAGTCGTCTTTCACGACGGTGACGTAGCCCGGAACACATTGGACGGAACGACCGAATCCGCTCCCTCTAGTAAGCTGCTTGAGAGTGATGAGGTCAGCCGGTTCTTCACGCCTTTTACTGGGCGGGAGAATTGATTTCGCGGCTTGACGTATTCGTTCACTCCACTGAGTCGCCATAAGCGGTTTTGATGCTCTCCGTTGTCCCGGGGCCTCATCTTTTGTTATAGCGATCACTGCCATAATGAATCTCAAAGGTACGTCCTTCACCGGATCAAAGAACGGTCGGGCGAGATCAACGAGCGAGTACAGGGCGGGAACGCTCTCCGGGTATCTCCTGTGATGAGCGGGGCGCTTTGAACCTCCTTGGGGCGCTTTGGATTTCCTCAGAGGAAAACACAGAAAGAATACTGGTATACCTGGCCTGTAGAGCCGAAATATTTTCGGGACTAGGTTAATTAAACATAATTTTACTAGCAAATCAACGAACTAAAAATGTCCGGCTTTTGATGAGAATAGATCAGTACAGATCCCGATACGGGATCGAGGTGAAAGTTGAAGAAGTTGAAATTCCGGACGCTGACGCGCTCGCATCGGTCTATTCAGCAATCGACCTCAGAAAAGGCGGAATTTTCTCAAGCGGTTTCGATTTTCCCGGTCGGCACTCCCGCTGGGACACGGGTTTCGTCGACCCGGCACTTGAATTCATTGCCCATGGAAAATCCTTCCTCCTTCGAGCCCTCAACATCTCCGGGCAGGCCCTTCTCGACGTGGTCGAAGGTCCGCTTCGGGAGCACGACCATATTCTGAAAATAGAACGCGAAGACGTGCCCGGACATCTGTCACAGCTTACCGGCACCGTGCGTGAACGGGATGATTTTTTTACGGAGGAAGAGCGCTCGCGACAGCCTTCCGTGTTCTCCGTGCTTCGCCTCCTCATCTCGCTCTTTGAGCCTGAAAGCGGCGAGCTTCAGAAGGCCGCGAACTTCGGACTCTTTGGCGCCTTTGGCTACGATCTCGTGTTGCAGTTTGAGACGCTAAACGAAAAGCATCAACGCAATAACGAGAACAAAGACTGCCACCTCTATCTGCCGCTCGAGCTTTTCGTCGTCGACAGAAAGAGAGAGCTCGCTTGGAAGCTTAAATATTCTGTACAAACTCCAAACGGCTGGACCGGTGATCTCGAGGCCTCTTCCCCCGGCGCAGCTTCCCCAGCGGGCGCCATGGGAAACAAAGAGTATCCACTTCCACCTGGTCGTGGCTCTGCGGAGTTTGAATGCGATCACGGGCCAGGCGAGTTTTCTGAGAGCGTCCGAAAAGTCATCGATGGAACAAAGATCGGAGACTATTTCGAAGTCGTCCTCTCGCAAACATTCTCGACTCGATATGAGGGCAAGCCAACTGATCTTTTCCGTCGGCTCGCAAAGATCAATCCGAGTCCGTATATGTTTCTCCTCAATTTCGGGGACGAACAACTCGTTGGGGCATCCCCCGAGATCTATGTGCGTGTGACCGGGAAGAGGTACGAGACCTGTCCGATAGCGGGAACGGTACGCCGAGGCGCAACCGCGCTCGAAGATGCCGCACAAGTGCTCCAGCTCATCAGCTCTAAAAAAGATGAGTCCGAACTTACGATGTGCACGGATGTCGATCGAAACGACATGGCACGCGTCTGTGAACCGGGCTCGGTGAAAGTCATCGGCCGACGACAGCTCGAATTTTATTCGCACCTCATACACACGGTAGACCACCTCGACGGTCAGCTAAAATCCGGGCTCGATGCGCTTGATGCATTTCAGACGCACATGTGGGCCTGCACGGTAACGGGCGCACCGAAGCCGGCTGCGATGCAAGCGATTGAAGATCTTGAACGGTCTCCTCGCGGTTGGTATTCGGGTGCGATCGGGTATTTGTCTTTCTCCGGAAATCTAAACACTGGAATCACTCTGAGATCCGCTCAGTTAAAAAACGGTCGGGCAACGGTGAGAGCTGGAGCGACCCTGCTCTATGGTTCGGAGCCGGAGCTCGAAGAGCTTGAAACTCGAACGAAGGCGGCCGCATTTCTCGCAGCGTTATCCGGCTCCTCTCAGCCGGGCGCAGGAGCTCGTGATGGAGCGAAATCCGCCTCGATCTCCTTTCAACCGTTGAAGAAGAAGGTGCTCCTCGTCGACTACCAGGACAGCTTCGTCCACAACCTGGCCTCGTATCTTCGAGAGCTGGGCTGCGAAGTGCTGACGCTTCGCGCTGGATTTCCGGAGGAAAAGCTCTCCACCATCGCTCCCGATCTCGTTTTGTTGTCTCCCGGCCCAGGGTCTCCTCGACAGTTCGGTGTTCCAGATTTTGTCGGCCGTCTCGTGGCGAAGAAGTTTCCGGTGTTCGGTGTTTGCTTAGGGCACCAGGCGATCGGCGAGCACTTCGGAGCAACCCTTGGAGTGCTCCCGGTACCCTGCCACGGCAAACCTTCCTTGGTGTCACACTCCGGGGATCAAATGTTTGCCGGTGTGGAGGGACGCTTCGAGGTTGGCCGGTATCATAGCTTGTATCTTGTCCCGGGAACCGTCCCGTCACAACTGGAAGTAATCGCATCCACCGAACCCACTGAGGAAACTCCAATCGCAGTTCCGATGGCCGTCCGGCATCGAGAGCTGCCGGTGGCGGGTGTGCAATTCCATCCTGAGTCTCTCATGACGTTGAAGGATCGCACGGGGCATAGAATATTAGAGAACGCGTTGCGGGTCCTGACGACCGCCTGAAGCTTATTAGTCTGAATTACGAACACGGGATTCGATGGCTCTTCCGATTTTCACTCTCTTCAACACACTCGGCCGGAAAACTGAAACATTGCAACCGCTAAACGGCAGTGAGGTACGTCTCTATTGCTGCGGCCCCACCGTGTACAACTTCCAGCACATCGGTAATCTCAGAACGTACATCTTCGAAGATATCCTCGTCAGGGCGCTGCGGCAGGCGGGATATGACGTCAAACACGTGATGAACATCACCGATGTGGGTCACCTCGTCTCAGACGCCGATGAAGGCGAAGACAAGATGATGGTCGCGATGAAGCGGGAAGGTAAACGCTCCGAAGAGATCGCGGAGTATTATACCAAGGTCTTTTTCGATCATTGTGCATGGCTGAACATCAAGCGCCCTGACGTCGTTTGCAAGGCTACCGAACACATCACGCAGATGATCAATCTCATTCGCCGACTGGAAGAACAGGGAGCCGCCTATCAAGCGGGCGGAAACGTGTATTTCGATGTGTCGAAGTCCGGGGATTACGGAAAACTTGCCCAGCTCGACCTCGAATCACTCCGCTCCGGTGCCCGCATTGAGGTCGACTCCAACAAACGGAATCCTCTCGATTTTGCACTTTGGTTCACAAAATCAAAGTTCGAGAATCAAGAGCTCCAATGGGAATCTCCGTGGGGACGCGGATACCCGGGTTGGCATATCGAGTGCAGCGCAATGTCGATCGAATATCTAGGCGAAAGCTTCGACATCCATTGCGGCGGAATTGATCACATCCCGGTTCATCACACGAACGAGATCGCACAGAGCGAGACGGCAACCGGAAAGCCATTCTCTAAAATCTGGATGCACGCCGGATTCCTTGTCGTCAGTGGCGACAAGATGTCAAAATCGTCCGGCGAGTTTCTCACGCTGGATCTGGTGAAGGAGAAGGGTTTTCAACCCATCGCCTATCGTCTCATGTGTCTCGGCGCAAATTATGGTGGTGAGCTTTCCTGGAGCTGGCAAGCGCTCGAGTCCGCTGCTCAAACGTTAAAGCGGATGGAGCAACAAGTTACGACACTAAGACGTGAAGCGGGAGAACGATATGTGGCCGCATCGGGTCAAAAACAGTTGAGTCCTGCCGCCGAAGAGCTTCGGGCTGAGTTCAACTCGCACGTCTATAATAACTTAGGGATGCCGAGAGCACTCGCCGTTGTTCATTCGGCATTGAAGGACAATACTCTCGCCGCGGAGGAAAAGCTCTCGCTTATTGAATCGTTTGATGAGATTCTAGGGTTGGGAATCAAAGACTGGAAAGCAGAAGCTGAGGATTTCCCGGCGGATGCACTCGCTCTTTTAAAAGATCGTGATGCGGCGAGAGCCGCCCGTAACTGGGCACGTTCCGATGAATTGCGTGACGAGCTCGCCCATCTCGGATTCCTGGTTGAAGATACGAAGAGCGGCGGCCGTCTGAAAAAGAAGTAAATTTTGGACGATACGTTCGTAGGACGTAATCAAGCAATCGAAGTACTGAAATACCGAGAGTTATAATTTTTAAGCTCGCCGAGACCTTGAGCACCGTAGTCGAGGTTACTGTGAGCATAGGTTGCCGTGAGTGTAGGTACGGTGAATGAGGTTGCTAAGAATCGCGGGAGGCATACATGCCAGCCTTAGAGCCTGGTGCGATAGTTACAGTTTTCGGAGGGGCGGGGTATATCGGTTGGCACGTTTGCCGGCTTCTCCTTGCCGAGGGCTTTCAGGTCCGACTCTTCGATAACTTTCTTTTTGGAAGCGACGGTATCGCTGAGCTGCCTTCGCATAATCTTCGCGTAATCGAAGCCGATATTTGCGACATCGCCGCCGTTTCCGCGGCGTGCAACGGTGCGGATGCGGTGATCGTGCTCTCCGCGATCGCCGGCCACCGATTTCAAGATGTCCGCTCGGTGAGCATACGAAACATAAACTACCTTGCCTCTTCTGTCGTTCTCGACGCAGCAGTCGAGCACGGCGTCTCCCGATTTATCTTCGCCTCTACAAACAGCGTGTATGGAACTCAAAGCGGCGTCATGTACGAGACGACGATTCCGGAACCGGTGAGCCTGTACGCACGTCTCAAGTTGAGAATGGAAGAAAAAGTGATTGGCGCCCGTTCCAGAGAATTTCATCCAACGGCTCTTCGAATTGCGACCTGTCACGGCTTTTCACCGAGAATGCGTTTTGACATCGTCGCCAACCGGCTCATTCGCGACGCAACCATCCGAAGAGCAATCGCCATCAACTCAGGCGAGCAGTGGAGAGCTTTTATCCATGTCGAGGACTGCGCACGCTCCTTTGTGAGCTGCCTCAAGGCGCATTTGAATCTTATCAGCGGGCAAGTGTTCAACGTGGGTGTTAAGGACCAGAATATCCAGCTTCACCAGCTCGCGAACATAATCAAGAGCGTTGTTCCCGAGGTTGAGGTTTCAGTGCTCCCCGGTGAGCCCGACCTGCCGGACTTCCATTTGAACTACAGCCGGATTGAAAAGATTCTCGACTTCCAGCCGAAGTGGACTCTGGAAGCGAGCCTGGTGCAGGTGAGAGACAAAATTCGCGATGGCTATTTTGCCGATCCTTACGCCATGCGCTTTACCAACACCTGACGGAAAGTTCCTCAGGTCACTTTGTCTCCGGCTTAGCGAGCGCTTCGCGGCAGGTGATGAGGTGATACATCGTGGTCACCGGTATCTCGTCGGTGAGAGGAGTGAAGTCCCGATTGAGATGTTCCCACCACAGCCGCTCGCGGTGAAGGTAACGCTCCAGCATCAACCGGGTGAATGTCCCAAACTTTTCCCCGCCGACTCCTGAATACGCCGAATGCGTACGAATTGCTTCGGCAAGCGGCCAAATACGCTTCGTGTTCTTCAACGGCGTGCCTGAAAAGCTGACTTGATCGAAAACCCCGCCCATCTCGGTATCGATCCCCGCAGAATCAACCCAGAACAAAAGGGTCTCTCCGAGGGCTTTCGCATCCTGATCGCGAAAGAGTTCCGAGTATTGAAGGAGCAGCCACGCCCATTCGTAGACGTGCCCCGGTTCCACGACAGCCGATTCCAGCGAATCGTCTTCGCCTTTCCGAAGTTCGAGAACGCGTCCTTCGACGAGAAAAAATCGCTTCGCGAGCTGATAGATTCGTGTCGCGCGTTCGCGAAACCGATCATCGCGAGTCACCCGAATCAGTTCGAGGTAGGCTTCGAAGAAATGCATGTGATGATTCTGGCTGATTCCGGATCCGGTGCTCTCGCCAGATTCAGAGATCCGTTCGCGGTAAAATTCACCGTTCCAGAAAACGGCTTCACATCGCGCGTCGATTTGGAAGATACGTCTAAAAAGTGTCGGATCCCCGGTGACCTCAACATGTTTTGCAAATGCAAACAGCACGAACGCGTGCCCGTACGCGTCGAGTGAGCGATTGAGATGACTCTTCTCCCAATCCAACTGATAGATGAACAGAGACTGCTCAAAAGACCAATGAAGATCCAAATATCGAAGCGCCACTCGAGATCGTTTCAGGAACTCGCCTCGCGTCCGCGCGAGCTCACTAAAGACGTACAGCACCCTCGCCGAGGCATGCAGTCGCCGATAAGGCACCGGCACGGGAGACCCCTCACCGCTTACTCTCTCGAAATATCCCCCTCGTCCGTCCGGGAAAGCTCGGCACCACTCCTCCGCTATGCGGTCAATTGCCGCGATTAGCCGGAGCCGAAGCTCCTCGTTTTCACCACTCATATTCCTCGTCCCTCGCTCCCGGACCGAAATCATTCAACGTGAAACCTGCTCCGTTCAGCAGATAATCGATCAATTCGCGCTTCGCACGGCTTTCCCCGGCTGAACGGAGCAATAGGCTTTGCTGGCTCGGCTTCACCTCGCGTGCCGCACGAAATAAACCATCATCGGTGGTTTATTTCACGAATTCCCATCTTGCGAATCCTCCCAATCGAGCAGACAATCTAAAGCCTGATTCCAAGATAAATTTTGACGATAGAGGCGTTGCGGCTAGTGCGTCGATTCAGCTCCTTCTCAGGAAAAGTAAAGCTTCTTTTCATCTCGGCACTCGTCTCAAGCATCGCTTTGCCCGGACATGCGGCGAAGGCCGAAGAGGACGGTCCTGAGATCATTGTGGCGTCAAATCGCACGGAAACCAAGGCGCCCCCCCTCTCCCTAAACGGTTGGAATTACCTCGCCGCGCTCCTCATCGAGAACAATGTTCCGGAGCGGAGAGCTTACGAAATCCTTTCCGACCCACGAATGCCGATTCGCGAGGCGGTGTATTTCAAAGTTTTCCCGAAGGAATCAAAGGCGCTCTACCGAAAACATAATACTGCGAGAAACCGCAAGCTGGCTCGGGAGTATTATGCTACCCAAAAGGCATGGCTCGATCGCGCCGAAAGCCGGTACGGCATCCCGAGCTCAGTCATCCTTGCACTCCTTCAAGTCGAGACATCGTGCGGCAGGCATGTCGGTCGGGATCGGGTATTCCCCCGCCTCGCTCGATTGGCGGCGATTGCAGAACCCGGAAATATCGCATCGAATATCGAAGAGCAGCAGAATCTCGGTAATGAATCAAATCCCGCGCTGGTCGCCGAAAGGGCCCGGCATCTCGAGGCGACTTTTCTGCCTCATCTTATCGCCGGTATTCGACTTTCGGACGATCTTGGGATTCACCCGTTGGATCTGCGGGGTTCTTCAGGCGGGGCTATTGGAATCCCCCAATTTCTGCCGGGAAACGTCTACACCTATGGTGCCGATGCTGACGGAGACGGCAGGATCGATCTCTTCAGTCCTCCGGACGCGATTTATTCGACCGCCCGCTTTCTCTCGGAGTCCGGTTGGAAAGGAAAGATGTCATTATCCAAGCAGAAATCTGTGCTTCTCAAATACAACCGCTCAACCGCCTACGCTGATACCATTCTCTCCATGGCGGGACAGCTGCGAAAGGAGATCTTCGGCACACATTCTAAATCGCGGTCAGGGAAACCCCGGAACGAACACTCGCGAAAGCGGCGCTAGTGTTGCGGCCGATTAGTTCGCGGTATTGTCTGTGAACGAATTGCAGCACGCTCGGCGCGACCGAGCCAGTATTATCTAGTGCTCCGGCACCACAAAGGGGAATCCTGCTTCAGTCCATTTTATCGTGAACTAGACGGTCGGAGCACGAGTGAGCTCCGTAAAACCGTCACCCGAATTGCGACGCAGCCAATAGATATCATTGGCTGAAGGAATTGTTGCCATCCTCTAAATCCAGACCTCCCCTGTTCAAAATCGACTCAGTTCGCTAGAACATCGGCGGCTCAGACCGCAGGGGGCCGGATTATAAACACGAGGGATTTTTGGGGAACCATGACGATCCAAATTAAGAATTTCTTGGAGATGTCCTACGACGAGCTTGAAGATCATAATCTGCAAGCAAAGGCAAAAGTCGCAAATCACACCGCAGAAGATAAGCTTCAAGAAGAATACCTGAAGTATCTAAGCGATGAGCGGCAACTAAAGGCCGTCACGGTTTGCTTCAGCGATCTCGAAGGCCGTTTTCACATGTTGGACTACGACAAGAAGTTCCTCGTGAAATCGCACGACAATCTCACGTTCGACGGCTCTTCGATCCGCGGCTTCAGCCAAGTGCGGGAATCGGATCTCCGACTTGAAGTAGACTGGGGTTCATTCCGATGGCTGCCGACAGACGTTTTCGGCCCTGGCAAAGTCATCGCGTTCGCCGGCATCAAAGACAAAGACGGCAGCTTCTACAAATCCGACATGCGCGGATTGCTTCGCAACATGACGAAGCAGATGTGGACGAAAGACAAAACTGTTCCGTTTGCAGCCGTTGAAATCGAAGGCTTTCTTTTCGAGGGAGAAAATGCCGAACAGGAATACACTTCCTGGGAAGGTTTCAAGTTCGTCTCCAGCGGTGGCTACTACAACGCACTTCCAAAGGATCCTCTCAAGCTCTTTATCGACCGTTTCGCGGAAGCACAACGCGCGATGGGCTTTGAGAACGAAAAGGATCACCCCGAAGTTGCCCCTTCACAGTTCGAATTGAACTACTCGTATTGCGATGCGCTCCTTGCAGCTGACCAAATTCAGCTCTACAAGCTGCTCGCGCGTCAGATTGCAAACGACATGGGAATGACAGCCTCGTTCCTCCCCAAGCCGATTGCCAACATCAACGGGAGCGGAATGCACGCCAATATCTCTCTCGCCAAAGAAGGGAAAAACCTCTTCTTCGATGCGAAGGGACAGGACAGCCTATCGGCAATGGGATGGGATTTCATTGACCGCTTGCTGAACAACGCTAAGGATATATGCCTCGTGCTGAACTCAAGCGTGAACGCCTATCGGCGGTTGGATCCGCACTTCGAAGCTCCGAATCAAATCAAGTCTTCGGCAGTCGATCGGACTTCGATGGTGAGAATACCGCTCGGAAACGAAAAGTCAGCGCGAGTTGAAGTAAGAACGGTGGCTCCGGATGCAAATCCTTACATGGCACTCTACACTATCTTCAACACCGGTCTAAACGGCCCGATCAAGAAGAAGTTCTCGACCGAAGAACGGAAAAGCCAAGCAGAGTTCCTCCCAGACAACATCTACCTTGCTCTCGAGCACTTCTCCGGAAGCAGCTACATCAAGGAAATGCTGGGAGAGACCAATCAAGAGAAGTTCGCAGAGCTAAAAATGGCGTCCGCAGAGCGCTGCCCAAAGGCCCTGGGGACCATCGTCAAGACGGAAGAAATCCTCTTCCATCATGAGGTGACGAACCAGTATATCTGGAAGCGGTTCTAGTTCCGTGCGTGTTAATAGTCGGCCGCTCCCTCGGGGGCGGCGCGGCATGCGCAGCAGGGCGAGATTCGCCCTGCTTTTTTTTTGCGAGCAATACCTCGCCGGGAATATGACGATGCGGCATTTTTCTCAGATCAGGTTTGGAGAGGCGGGTAAGATCCGGTCAATCCCTATTCTCCTTATTCTCTCCACCCTGATCATCATCATCTACCTGTTTCCCGAAAGCACTCTCGGTCCATTAGGGCGATTTTTGTTGGTGCAAGAACGGCTCGAAAAATCGGATGCCGTCGTTTTGCTGCTCGGCGGAGATTCTCCGGACCGCCTGCTTGCCGCTGAGGAAATATATCGCCGGGGCCTGGCGCCCAAAATCGTCTTGGGCTCGGGTTTCTTGGATAAAGAGTTTCTTTCGCGCGCTCCGCAGAGTTTGCTTTGGGAGGGCTCCGGACAGGGCCTTAAGCGCTCTATTCTCTCACTCGGTGTGCCCGAGGCCGACATCATAATGGTGGATTCCTCTAATGCGTACGACACGTCGGGTGAGCTCACGAGCGTGGTAGAAGAAGTTCGCCGATTGGGCTTTCGGCGTGTTATTCTGGTGACGTCGGCAACACATTCCAGGAGAGTCAGATACATCTGGAATCGTGTGGGGTCCGATGTGATCGCCAGTACCTTCGGGGCACCGGACCCGAAACTCGATCACTGGTGGCATTATGGTCGGGCAATAAGGAGTATTGGCTACGAATACGTTGCCCTGGTAAAGGAGTTCGTCCGAAGGATAATATCCTAGGACGCGCCTGATGGATTTGGCGTGTCTGTTATTGAGAATTTGTGGTTCGGGGTGTCTGTAATTTAGGTGTCTGCAACTTAGGTGTCTGCCAGTTTACGATTAGAATAGATGTCATCGCTTATTCCACCATACCTGCGCGAGGCCGCGCGGCTCCTCTCTCAAGAGCTCATCGAACTTCGAGAATTCTCGACGAAGGTCCTCCAAGAAATCACCCAGTCGCCAGTCGATAAAAAAGAGGCCACCGTCCGGAAATACTCCCGTGAGCTCGCCGGTAGATACCACCGGGCGCAGGGTGCCGCGGCGTTCCTCCAGCTAGGCGAGTTCACCAAGTTCGCGAAGAGCATCGAAGACCTCTTCCGATCGGTACAGGAGCAGCGTCAGCTCGATCCAGAAGTCTTCACCCGCGCATTGCACGAAGCCGCTCATCAACTGGCTGCCGAGGCCGAGTTGCTCCAGCGTGAAATCGCTGTTTAGTTCCAAACCTCTTTTTCACGCTTTCCGCCGTTCCCAGACGATATCGACCTCGCGACGAGCACGATCCTCAGGGACCAACTCACCGTCTCAATAACTGTCATCAAGGCGGGGCATTCGCTCATAATGTGAAGACCAATGGCTGATCGAGAGACTATGAGAATAAAGCTTCTTACTATCTACTCCATCTTCACGACCGCATTCATCGCACACCTCCTTTCCCCGGGGGGCGAACAACTAAGTCAGCGAGAGGACTTGCCTTCAGCGACCTCGACAAATGAAATTGCTTCGAGCCGAGGCGCACTTGGAATCGGCAGCGTCCAAATCGCGGCGGCCGCTATAAAACAGAACTCTTCAAACACAGCAGCCGAGCCAGTCGAGTCGGCTAAAAGTGTGAGCGAGAAAGTCACGGAGGACCAGGAGGTCGAGAAACGGGTCAACGAGATTGCCAAACATGTCCCGCTCTCGACTTCACAACGAAAAGTTGTGGCTGAAGTCTTGAAGAAAGACAGACAAGAGAGTCAACACAAGTTGGAAGCGAAGACCAATCAAACCTCCGATTTCACGGAAGTACAAATCGTAAAAATCCTCGCAGAACGACGGCAGCAATTCATCGAGAATGTCGATCGTCAAGTGGATGAAATCGCGCAGCACATGACGCTCAGTCCGGAAAAGCGAAAGTCGCTCGTCGACATGTATTCAAAAGAGGAAGAACTCTTTTTGAACGATCTGAGCCCGGACGAGTGGGAGGCCGAACGGAAGAAATTTCCATCCGAAGAAGACATCATCGGAGTGGAACAATGGAAAATGGTTAAAGAGAAGCAAGAGGCCAGCGGTAACGAGTCCTCCAGTCGTACGAATGGGAAGGAGATTCTGTATCTCACAAAAACTCTTGAGCTCAGCCCAGAGCAGGAAAAGAAACTGCAAGAATCGTATGATCTCCCGGAAAGGTACAAAGAGATCGAGATTGTAAATTTGCTCGCCAGTCTCAATGAAAGCGCCGAAGTGAAGAAAACAATAGAGACGCACATGAGAGAAGACTACGAATCCAAAGTCGAGGAATACGTGAGTTCTCAGGGTGGCAAGGAAAAACTCCCCGAAAATCTATTGCTGACGCAAGACGGAGAAACCTCCGTGAACGACTATGAGGTCGCAGAGTTTCTCCGGCAGCAATCTCTCCGTAAGGTTCTCAGCGATCAGGCTTTCAACGCCTATCTTCAAGCTCTTGCTGAAAATACCGGGCCGTAAGGCGATTTCAGTGCGAGATATCACCGCCCGCCGCGCGCTCGAGCATTCGCTCAAATTCGCGGAAACCCTGAAAATCGTGTAAAATCCGCCCGACCGATGTTCCTTGAAATCGCGAACTTCGAGTTTTGAATTCAGTGGCTTCGCCAAACTCCAACCCGTCTCACCGGGGTGCAGCTTGGCCGAAAGCCAGGGAATGCGTTTTATATTTATTCTCGCCCGTTTATTTCCTACATCATTCACTCTTACCCGAGGTGCTCGTGGAAACGTTCAACCTGCGAGGGCCCGGCGCAGTCCGGCCCGTCGGTGTCTCTCTGCTCGAACGGCAGCTCTTCAGCCTGCTCCCCGCCTACGACTTCATGCCCGATGGCCGGAAGACTCCGAACAAGGTCGGGCAAGGCGGCTTCGGCCAAGTGTTCGAGGCTCGGCGGACAGGCTCGAACGACAGAGTTGCGGTGAAGTTCCTCCATCCGCACCCCGGAATGGAGACGTTCTTTGAGCGAGAAGCCGCCGCCTGCGATCGGCTCATGAAGCGTGTCGAGCTGCCCGGTCTGGTGAAGTTCCACGAGTTCGGGACGCTGGACTGCTTCGACGGGATGGTGGGCTACTTCGTCATGTCTTGGGTCGAGGGCAAGCCGCTCGGCCACTGCTGGGCTAGCCTGACCGTCCCCGAGAAGGACATGGTCGCGTTCCAACTCGCGAAGACCCTCGACTACCTCGGCAAAAATCACGGGGTGATCCACCGAGACGTCAAGCCGGGAAACATCATCCTCAAGCCGGAGGACCTCAGCCTCGGCACGGGTCGGATGCCTGTGCTGGTCGACGTCGGGATCGCGCGGGTGTTGGTTGCGGGGGAAAGCTCGTTGTTCGAAACCCCCGTTTGGTCCAGCGCTAGCCTGCGTCCCGAAACGGCAATGACCACCGCCGGGAGGTTCATCGGGACACCCGCGTATGCACCGGCGGAGCAGCTCACGGCGTCAGGAAGGATCGGGCCGTGGACCGACATCTTCGGCCTCGGCATCACGCTCATGGAGATGTACGAAGGAGACTACATCTTCGGTCGCCGGGATGCGCAACAGCTCGTCACCGCACGGAGCAGGCTGTACCTCGGAGCGGACTGGAACAGTTTGCACAACCTGAACGCGGTGGATCCGACGGGTCAGCTGACGGAGTTTCTGCGACGGATGACCGACCCGCTCTGGCACCTTCGGCCGAGCACGGAGGAGACGGTGCGCTTCTTCTTCCGGCGGGTGAAGAAAGGCGCGAGGAAAAAATGGTGAGATCGAGGAACCCTGCCGTAAATCCGGCGTGGTTCAACTAGGGGGTTTTAGGAAGGAACCCCCTGGCTCGGTCTACACTTTGCCCATACGTCATTTATCATCAAAAAGTGGCGTTCACGTAAAAAACGCTGTAAACAACCGCCTCCCAAGGTAAGGCCAATTTCCGGAACTATGCGCCAGGCGACTGCTCCCCTCCTCACACTCCGTTCACTGACTAAATCTTTCGGCAGCAAACCGCTGTTTGAAGATATCTCGCTTGTTCTCGCAAAGGGCGAGCGAACCGCGCTCATTGGGCCGAACGGTTCGGGGAAATCCACGCTCTGCAAGATTTTAGCCGACGCCGAGACTCCCGATGGCGGAGAGATCTCCGTAAATAAAGGCGCTCGAATCGCCTATGTGCCGCAAACCGATGCGTTTCCCGATCACATGAGTGTCGGCGGAGCTTTGCGAGCCTGTCTTCAAGGCCAGGAGCGTGAGAGCGAGGCTCTGCTTTCGATCTATTCGGGCAAGTCGGGTTTTACAAACCGCGATCAGCCGGTCTCTGAGCTTTCTGGGGGATGGAAGAAGCGGCTCGCAATAACCTGCGGTCTCATTCAAGAACCTGACCTTCTTCTTCTCGATGAGCCGACGAACCATTTGGACATTCAGAGTATTTTGTGGCTCGAAGAAGTGCTTCTTGAACTATCGTGCGCCGTCCTCTTCATCAGCCATGACCGATATTTCCTCGAGCGCGTGGCGGAGCGGGTGATCGAGCTCGACCGCCGGTATAAGAAGGGCTTCCTCTCATCCGACGGGAGCTACAGCTCGTTCCTCGAGACCCGCACCACGTACTTCGAGCAAGTAGAGAGTTACAAAGATTCTCTCGAGAATAAAGTCCGCCGCGAAGTTGAATGGCTTCGGCGCGGCGCAAAGGCGAGAACGACAAAAGCGAAGGGCCGGATAAAACAAGCCGGCGAGCTGATTCTCGAGCTCGAGTCAATGCGAACGGAGGCAAATCGCGCCTCATTGTTGTTCGCAGAAACGGGACGGGAAACCAGAGAGCTTATCAAGGTCACGAAGATCCGACGTCAACGTGGCGAACGGACCTTCTTCTCGGATTTCTCTGTAACGCTTTCCCCGGGCACTCGATTGGGCATCGCGGGGGCAAACGGCACCGGGAAAACCACGCTCATTAAAACCCTCGTCGGAACGGAGCCGCCCGACAAGGGTACCGTGAAGCTCGCCCACCGATTAAAAATTGCCTATTTTGATCAAAACCGCGCTGCTCTGGATCTCGACCAGACCCTCAAACAAGCACTCTGCCCGGAGGGCGATGCGGTGTTGTTTAACGGGAAAGAGCTTCACGTGATCTCATGGGCAAAACGTTTTCTTTTTCGAAGCGAACAAATTCAGCTCCCGCTCAGAAGCCTGTCCGGCGGCGAGCGCGCGCGGGTGCTCCTCGCACAACTTATGTTGCAGCCCGCCGATGTCCTCGTTCTCGATGAACCGACGAACGACCTCGACATCTCGACGCTTGAAGTTCTCGAAGAGACTCTCAACGAATTCGCAGGAGCCGTCATTCTCGTAACCCACGATCGGCATTTTTTGGATCGGGTGTGCACTTCCGTTGTCGGCTTGGATGGAAAAGGTCACTGCTCTATCTACGCGAGCTACTTTCAGTGGGAACTCGCTGAAGACGAATTGAGAAATCTCCCGGAGAAAACTTCCGCTGAGAAAACTCGCGCAGATGAAATCGAATCCAAAGACTTGCCGCCATCAAAGCTCACCTACGCCGAGCAGCGAGAGCTCGATCAAATGGAAAAGGAAATCGGGAAATGCGAAAGCGCTATCAACGAGTTTCAGAAAGACCTCGAATCTCCAGAAGTCGCAACGAATGCCGGACTTCTTCAAGAAAAGTGTGATGCGCTTTCGAAAGCGCAGGGTCGATTGGAAGATCTCTACACACGCTGGCAGGAACTCGACGCCAAAAAATCCGCGTATGAGTCACGCGTGCGGGGAGGAAAGTAGAATCAGAAAGCTCTCCGATTAAAGAGCTAGTGATGTGGGCGACATCACAGGCATGGCTGCCTCCTTTTGTTAGAACCAATTCTCGTGTTTGGATTTGTTACGCGGCCGTCTTCCACTCGGGCAGGGGCGCATCCTTGAGCTTGATGCCCAACCCGACGTTGAACAGCTTGTAGAGGATCACGCGAGGCATCTTCCACATGCGACGGATCTGCTGCCAGAGTCCCAGCTCGAGGGGGTCGTGCTCCAGTCGTCCGTTCGCACCGATCCGAAGTCCCCGCTTGCACTTCTGCACGAGGATCGCCGCTTGGCTGAGCATTTCCTGAGGGGTGAGGTCCGGACGAGTCGGATCGCGGGGATCGTAGTACGAGATCCCGTAGAAGACGCCCGTTCCCCACCACTGGATCCGCCACCAACGCTTCGGGTGCGGGACCATGTCGAGGCCCCGGTCGATCGAGTACTGCACCGACATGCGAACGAGCGTATCCATCGCCCGTGTCACGTCGTGGCAGGGGACGCTCTTCGTCGTCCCGGACTTGTCACTGATGATGATCGGGCGGAACTCATCCACCCCCAACACCACCAGCAGATACTCGTCACCTCCTCCGTAATGTATCAACTGGAACTCGGACTCGTCGTGCGCGGCGCACAAGTCTTTCGCCGCGCAGATGATCAGATCGAGCAGAGCATCGATGAACTCGTTGACCTTCGTCTCGCCGAAGATTTCGTTGAGCCCACCGACATTCCGAAGATCGATCCCGATGATGGTTAGTAGTTTGCGCAGCTTCTTAGCGCGCCCTTTCAGCTTGAGCAGATGTTTCTCGAGCTGGTCCGTGCTCGGGAATCTCCAGACGCCTTCCCTTTTCTTTGAGGGGCACTTCCCTGCCGCCACCAACAGCGGAATCAGTTGCTCGCGAGTGAGCCCGAGTTGCTTCGCGATGGGGAGGACGTGTTCCTCCATCGCTAACACCAGCGGGTCGACGTCATTCGGGCTGACCGACACCGCCGACGGAACCGAGTCCGCCGACGATACATCCACGCAACACCCCTTCCGGTTAGTTCCGGAGCTTGAGATATATCCTTCTAGTATTGTTCCCTTGAGTGTGTTGCCCACACCTTCCCTGAGGAACGAATCGCTCGACTCACGAAAGGGGTTGCAGGACCGCGGTGGTGCGCATTGAAAGCGGACCGAAACGGGTTTCCTCCCTGAAATGACTTCTTGTTCTGAGAGAGCGGATGTTCGTCGGTTTTTTGCAAACACTTCAGCCGACGCGCGAAGCGGAGGGCTCGAAAGCTCAACCGAAACAATCCGTAATTTACTAGAGAATCAAATATTTAGCCAATTGTCGCCGGAAAGTAACCCCGCGGAGGATAGCGAGACGCGACGGGAGACCAAAAAGGTCAAGCGGCTCTGAAGCCAGAGGGGGAACCTGTCCCAAAACCGCTTGATATGTCGAGGGGTTAGTAACTTGCATCCGGGGCATGCGCGTCTCCTAAGCCGCTAACCGCTTAACGCCCTGGTGGAACAGAGTCGCCGCATGCATGACGGGGAAGTCTTCGTCCACCGGGATTCGACACCCGCTGGCTTCCTTCTTTCCCCCGCCGTTCCCGAATGCCACCCTCACCAAATCCGACGCGTCGAACTCGGTTCCGCCGGTACGCACGCTGATCGCCAGGTGCGGACCCTTGGGTTCCTGAATAACTCCCCCCACGATCACGACATCTCCCCCGATTCCGCTGCGAACTTCGTCCGCTGCGCGCCCGATCATCGTGATGTCGGGCACCGGTGGGAGGATCATCGACGACAGCAAGCACCCCTTCGGCTGCAGCGCGGTCGGCGAAAGCCCCTGCTTCGCCGCGTCGAGAATCAACCGGTATGCCGGGTCCTCTTCCTGCCGCCGGATTCCCTCGAGCACGTCCTTGTCCACGAACGGCGCAAGGAACTCGAGGAAAGCCTTGGCAACGGGATGAGGCGTCGCGCCAGGCACAACCGGGGTTCCGTCGCCGAACAGGTTCGCGTCCGTCGCCGCACCGAGCGCCCACTTCGTAGCGAGCCCCGGGTTCCTCTCGAGCACCGATTCGAGAGGTTCGCACGCTACTTCCGCAAGCAGCACTGCCGAGAGAACGCTGGCGCTACCGCCCTCGCGGTGCCGAACGACCGCCCGGCCATGCACCGGTCCCTCGTGGTGATCGAGGACGAAGTCCGGCTCCGGCACCATCCCCTCGGGGAGTTCTCCACGAACGTGAACGTCGGTGTGGTCGCTCGCGTCACCGAGCAGCACAACCGCATTCTCGACGCCCGCGAGCTCCGCGATGGGTCGAACTTTGCACTGTAGGGTCGCCGCAAGTGGCGTTGCGTTTCCGGCATGGAAGATGCCGGCAACGAAGGCTCCGAGGGCCGCGGCTGTTTCCGCAAGTCCTTCCGACGTGCCGAAGGCGTCGGCGTCTGGGCCTCTGTGGGTGAGGATCGCTACGGGCCGCCCATTCTTGGCGGCTTTCGCGATCCGTCGCACCCCCTGACGAAGCTCCCTTTGCAGGGTGCTCGGCAAGTGGCTTTTCCATAGCAAGGTGTGTCCTCCTGGTTTTCAACCGCTAAGAAACAAGATTGTGAAACAAGATTCTGGAACAAGTTTCTTTGAACAACGTTTTTTCTGACTCCAGACCGTCGGCTGTGGTTGCCGAACGCAATCACCGCTCACGACTGGAGAAGCCGCTCTGCACGAGAAAGGGAGGAAAAGAACAGCCCAGACAAGAAGCGCAGGTTCAAGAGTTAAAAATGCGATCACGGGAGAACTACTTGAAGCCCACAAACAGTGCGCGTTTTCTCCGGAAACTTCAAGCAATGTTTTGTGGCAATCCGACCCGCCCTCGCGAGGGCCCCAGACATCAAATTAAAAGTTCAAATATGAGAGCAGCCGGCGAGCCAAACGAAAGAAATGTATTGTTCATGTGAGAAGCCACCGTTCGCACATGAAATATCGTCTCGCCAATGAAATGTATTGGAAAATCTTTGGTTTAGTCGGGGCTTCTCACCGGGCCGGGTCTTCGGGAAAACGTATAGAGTTTCTGTCCATGCGTTGCTTCGGTGTGATCCAGACCGCCGCGGGTAACACCCAGTTTACTATTGGCGCGAAGCGCTCGCCAAACCGAGCCCGGTGCGCCATCACCACTCAAGACGGATCGATACAGCTGAATGAGTCGCTCTGTTTCAGCTCCGCTTTCGAGCAAAAGATCGACGCGGAAGCTTCGCGTTCCGCTTGAAAGCAATCCGGGGATGTATTCGGACGCGCTTTGCGGAACGGCGTTATACAAAGTGTTTCTACAGCCATAATCCGCCTTCAATGGATGTTCAAAACCCATACGATCTTTCAATCTCACCTCGTGCTTTTCGCAAGGTCTCCCGCAATTCGTGGAATTATTTCCGGTGCTCAAGAATCTGCAGAAAACACAATGCTCCATGTGGAACATCGGAATGTGCTGATGAATCGTCACTTCGAACCACGGCTTCGGTGCGGCATGAAGCAACTTCTCCAGTTGTTCAAAATTCAGATCATAACTGGGGGTGAGGCGGAGGAAACCCGCTTCCATGAGAAGCGAGGCCGTAATCGAATTCGAGACATTTAACGAATAGTCGCCGATATATTCTACCGGCATCCCGGCTTCGCAGAGCACTTTCCATGACGCAAGATTCCTGATGAGGATCGCATCTGGCTCGGCACTCACGATCTTCCGCAGCATCCCGTCTTCGCCGGGCTTCAGAATCCGAATCGTGGCGGGCGCGAAACGGACGTCGGAGGACTGTATGAGTTTTCGCGCATCCTTGTTGAGACGCTGATCTTCGAAATCGGTGTAAATCGTCTGCACTCGTGCGTCGTAGGCGGCTTCTACTTGTTCCAGCGTTCGGCAAAGCACGGACAGTGAGGGTTCTTGTTTCGAGTCCTGCACACGCTCTGCTGACTGTCGGATCTTTTCTCTGACAGTTCCCAAGATCGAGGTCTGCTCCGAACGCTCCGTCGGAAGCCTTCGAAGCTCGGTGAGCTGTAAGACCGCTTCCCGACGCAAGTTGTTAAGCCGGCTTTTCGGAACAAAGAGATTCCTTGGTACGTCGAGATCGAGGCTCGTCATGAAAAATGGAGTTCCGCCGAGCCGGCCGAGTTGATCCCGAAGCAGTGCCTCGTTCATCGCTTCGTCTCGACTTGCCTCCGCCGGAAACTGATCCGTGACAGAGACGCTACGCCCGCTCTCGTCCGTGAACGAGACAGAAATAGGCTCTCCCAGCCTTGCCCGGACTCTTACACCGATCGGCACGCGATAACGAATCTCCTCGCCCTGGAAGCTTTTCCGGAGAGTTTTTTCAATCTCGGGGTCACTCGTTTTCCAAAATCGAGCTCCTGTCTTCAACCTCGAGAGATCGATTTCGGATCGAGAGAAATCCAGGATCAGCTCACCTCGTTTTTTTCCCGGCCGGAGGCTGAAGATCCGTCCGCCTTGCTCCCCTCCTCCGCAATCGAAAACGACGCCATCACCGGCTTTGAGCGGGATGTCATTTCGTACACAGAGTTCCTTCCCGGAAGCCGAAAGAAATACTCCTGCGAGGGGTCCGCGTTTAGATGAATAATCACCCTCAACGACGGCTTGGTGATCGTTGGATTTAAGATAGCCCGCAGTGAATCCGCGCGAGAACGTGCTTTCCATTCGCTCAACGGATTCACGATTCAAGAGTGGCAACTTTCCAGCAATGGCACTCTCTCTTGCCTCTCGGTAGGCCTGTATCGACGCCGCAACGTATTCAGGAGATTTCAAGCGGCCTTCGATCTTTAAACTGCTGATCCCCAATTCCATCAAATCGGGAACCTGCTCGAATCCCGCAAGATCTTTCGGCGAAACAAGATACCGAAGATTGCCGACGTCTCGCTCCTCTCCGTCAACAAGCAGGTCGTACGGTAAGCGGCAGGCCTGTGCACACTCCCCGCGATTCGCACTCCGGCCGCCCAACGCTTCACTTGTTAAGCATTGCCCGCTGTATGCGACACACAGTGCGCCGTGGATGAAGACTTCAAGCTCGACATCGGTTTCTGCGGAAATTTTTCTAAGCTCGCCGGTGTTCAGTTCGCGGGCGAGCACGACACGTTTAAAGTCGATCCCGAGCATGGAAAGTCCTGCTATAGACTCCGCGGAGCTCACGGTCATCTGCGTCGACGCGTGAATGGGAAGGTCTGGAGCAAGTCGACGGGCGAGCCACGCAAGCCCAGCGTCTTGAACTATCACGGCATCGACCCCGGCACGTGAGCATGTGAGGAGCAATGATGCCGCTTCCTCAAGCTCGTCCTCGAAGATCAGAACGTTCAGAGTGAGATATCCCTTGAGACCTCGCTCATGGAGTCCCGACATAATCTCGCCGAGCTCATTCGCCTCGAAATTATGCGCTCGCATTCGCGCATTAAATGCTTGCACTCCGAAATAAACAGAGTCCGCGCCGTTCTCGATCGCGGCTTTCAGCATTTCACGGTTGCCTACAGGTGCGAGAATTTCAATTTTTTTTGGCTTCATTGCTGGTCGTCAAGTTAGGGAAAAAATAGCGCTCACTGCGATTGGCCCCTATTTCGAATCATGTTAGGAACGCCCAGAACTCGGGTGCGGAGCGGTGGCGCACTTCCCGAAGTCCTTCAGACTCTAACGCGGCAATCTCTCCTGTGAAATCTGCGTGGCGAAATCTGCTTAATTACTCTCAGTAAAAGTTCTCTGAGAGTATGCGCTCTCAGAGCGAATTCTCTCTGCAGAACTTTTGCACGTGAATTTAGGCAGCGAGTCCGTAACTTTGAGTCTGTTTCCTTCGAAGCGGCGGCCATTGCTCTGCGACCAATTTGCGGAACGTTTCGGCTCAATTAATGAAATCGTAATGAACCGACACTGGTCGCAAGCCGCATAGCATTCAATCGAACATAGGTGCCTGAGAAGCGTTTGTCCCTGAACAATGAAGAGGTTTCCATTGAGAGAGAAAAATGCGCCCAGCAGGAATCGAACCTGCAACCCCCAGCTTAGAAGGCTGGTGCTCTATCCAGTTGAGCTATAGGCGCGCACACCATCGTCGAAAAATGAAGAAAGAACGTTTCACCGTGATATCCGATATCAACATCAAGGCTCTTTCAGCCCCTCCACCGCCCGGCTCATCGCGCACAGCACGTTCAATGCGTCCGGCGCTTGGCACCCGGCACGGTGTTTTCCGCAATTCGAACGTCTGTTCGGCGGAAAAAGGACCGCTCTCTCTATCCCGACAGCCGGTTTCTCTCAAGTATTTTGGTGAAATATTTATATGTGCCGGGGTCTTAGCCCGTGGACGGAGATTAAAGCGACCCGGACTAATAATAAACGACGAATCACAGGAGCAAACCACCTTGGACACCCGATCAGATGCGGGTGCCATAACATTTATTGGCAATTCTTTGACATTTGGTCGTGTTTTACTTTTGTCAGTAGTTTCGAAGCGTTATGTATTTGGGTGGTCTTTAGCGAATGGCTTCTGAGGTAAGACATCAGGCTGTCGAAGAGCAGCTGTTGGATGGACAGTATGTCCTGGGAGATGTGATTGGCCGGGGCCGCCAAAGCATCGTCTATCGCGCTGAGCACCTCACTCCGCCCACACCACACCAAAAATTCGTCGCCCTGAAGCTCATCTTCGGAAGCAACAAAGATGCTCCCGCAGTGCTTCGCCGAGTGAGAAGAGAAGCGCTCGGAATGCTCGCGACGAGGAGCGATCACACGATCCGACTCTTCGATTACGTGACCGACCGCGAGCAACCGTATCTTGTCATGGAGTATGCGGAACGCGGGGACCTTAAGGCCTACGTGACGCGCCAAGGCGGTTCGCTCGTCGTGGATGAAGCGCTCGAACTCATGGTCCAGACGTTGAGGGGACTCTCCGCCGTGCATCGCGCGGGGATGCTCCATCGCGACATCAAAGCGGAGAACCTGCTCCTCACCGGACAGCGGACGATCAAGCTCGCTGATTTCAGCATCGCCTCCGTACCGAACGAGTACCTTACACTAGAAAAAGCGAATCCGGTCGTTGGCACTTTTGACTATCTCGCACCGGAGAGCTTGAACGACGGTGTAAGCAGCGTGAAGAGCGATCTCTATTCCGTCGCGATGACCTTCTATGAGCTCATCACCGGAGTTTATCCTTTCGGCGACGGACCGTTTAGCGAGCAAGTCGCGCGCAAACTTTCAGGTGAGTGGACTCCGCTCGAAGAATACATTCATCCCGTACCGAAACACTTGTCTGATCTATTCCGAATTGGTCTAGCCAGCACGCCCGATGAACGCTTTCAGTCCGCGGACGAATTTCGAATGGCACTCGAAGGAATTCGCACGGGGTCGTGGGCACCTCCAGTGCGAGTGCCGGAAGAGATTCGGCTTCCCGTTCAGGAAGATCTGCTTCTCAAGAATGAATTCGCGAGCGAAGAGTATTCAGCGGAAGAACGCGAATCTGTGCGCTTTTCGAGACTGAAAGCGGCCCTTATTGTCTCTGCCGCCGGTTTGTTTGCCGGTGCGGCCGTCTTCCTCCTGCCGAAGCTGATTCCGCAGGGACAAGAAAAGGTATCAATGCTCACCGAGGCATTCCTCGGTCCCGAGCCCGACGTCGCAAAAGAAGACGAGGCGGAAAAGGCTCCGAGCGAAGAGCACGCAAATCTGATGGAGTTCTTGAGCAACAAGAAACCCGTGGAAGCGCCGAATTCCCAAGCAAAGCAGAACGCTGCGGCGCCACAAGCAATCGCGGTGAACAAGATGGCGGACAACGCGCCTCCGCCGGTAGCGGTCGAACCTCCTGCGGCGGTGGCCCCTCCTGCCCCGGTAAGCGAGAATCTGAAGCCGGTTGAACAACCGCAGCTCATCGCCAAGGCGCCGGAAGCTCCGCTTGTTGATGGCCCTCCAGCTCCGCAGGTTCCGAGCAAGCTGCCGTCTACGGTGCAAGGTGCGTTCGCATTCACTCCGACATACTCTGTAAGGCTCGCTCAGAATCCTGGGGGAACAGCCACGGCTCTCATCGCGCTTCCGGCTGACGCAGAAATTCTCGCGAAGAAACTGAAGCTGCACATCCAAGGCGAAAGCTGGACGTTGCCGATAGTTCCCCTTCCCGCCAAGGGACAGTACTTCGCCACTTTCCCGACGCCTGAGAAAGAGTTCTCGCTGACGCTCATCGGAGACGCTGCCGGAAAGCAAATTCTTTCGGAACCGCTCCCCATTCAAATTGACTGTCGCTCACTTCCGGCTTCCGGAGACTCTGGCGACCAGTTCGCGGCAAACCGTACGTTGTTGGGGCATGCGGTCGGTCTCGCTTCAAAGGTAGATTTTCTGTCTCATGTAGTAGAAGTTGGAAAACTTCCCCGGCAACAGCGAAAGGCCGTTGCCCCTCAGTCTATCCCATCGCTCGGAAGAGAGCCCGGATCACATCGATTTAGCTGCTTACTCTCAAACCCGAGTGCCAAGCTTCTTGCGCTCAGCTCCGACAAGCTTCAGCAGCTCATGGAAATCCGGTCGAACAAGATCGAGATATTGGAGAAGGAACTCGGCGCCCTCCTGAGCGAGAAGTCGCTCAATGAGCTGAATGCGAGGGCGGCAAAATCTGGAATTTCCGGAAAATCAAAAACCTTCTCGAAAGACATGCCGCGGACGGACCTAATTTTCCGTCTTGCACTCCTCGGACTTGCTGAGGAAGCGGGCACCCGCTGAGAAAACCCCAGAAGTGCTTGAGCATTTGAGGGATTCTGACTATCATTCGAAACATGACTCTCATTCCTCTCTATTCGCCGAATATAGATCGCTCCGCCGTACCCGCTGGACTCGAGATTGTGACTTCTCAGGACACAATCCGTGAGCGCTTTTCGAGCCATCTCGGTGACGAATCGAAAGTAAAATCACCAGGTGTAAAAGAGATCGCGTTTCCGCGAAGTCTCCTTGACGTGTCGTGGATCTTACAGTCCAGGGCGGACCGCGGACTTCCTACCACAGTGAGTGCCTCGCGCACGGGAATTGCCGCAGGTGCCGTTCCCTCTGAAGATTCTGGCGTGCTCTCGGTCGAACGTTTGAAGGCGATCAAAGACTTCGAGCAACTGAGCTCTGATGAAGCACGAATCTGGGTCGAAGCCGGTGTCCCACTCCGAACATTGAATGAATTTCTTGCAGCGGAGCATCCGCTCTGGTTGTTTCCAGTTGATCCCACAGAAACAACGGCGGCGATAGGCGGAATGACGGCCACAAATGCTTCTGGCGCCCGAACCTACCATTACGGTCCCATGCGAAAGTGGGTGTCAGCCTTGCGGGTCGTACTCGCCGGAGGTGAATGCCTGGAAGTGCGGCGAGGTGAATGTATACTCGATGGCGAAGGGTTTAAGCTTCTTTCCGGCGGGGAGGAGCGCACGCTTCAGATTTCAGAGATTCTCAAGCCTGAGACGAAAAATACCATAGGCTACTCTTTTGCCCCAGGGATCGATCTGCTTGACGTGCTGATCGGTTCCGAAGGCACCCTTTGCGTCTTTTGCGATATCCAGCTTCGACTTTGCCGAAAGCCACTCTCGCAACTTTGTTATTTGCAGTTCTTCAACAGCGACGAGGCAGGTCTGGACTTCGTCAAGGCCTTGCGAAGCTCCCCTCACCGGCCTCTCGCGATCGAATTTTTCGACGTGCGCTCACTCCAGCTTTTGAGCTCGAATCTCAGCATCAGTGCTTCTCCGATCACTCAGCTCATCAGTGACTCCCCCGCTTGTGGCGTATATGTGGAGTATCCTTTGGAGAACGAGGATCAGCTCTTCGAGTTTTCTGAAACGTTGGGGGAGATTGTCGAAAGCTTGAAAGGAGATCCTGAGAGGTCCTTTGCGGGCACCGAGGAGAAAGACTTGCGCGAGTTCCGGCTCTTTCGTCATGCACTCCCGGAACAGGTGAATGCGATCATCGCGCTCAGGAAGCAGACGTTTCCAGGTCTTCATAAACTCGCCACCGACATGGCGGTTCCGGATGAATTCCTCGTCGAAGTTTTCCAATTTTACCGGGACGAGCTCGAAGCTCTCGGTCTTGAGTTCGTCATTTTCGGGCATGCAGGAAACAATCACTTTCATGTGAACATGCTGCCCCGTGATGAAGCTGAGCTCCGCGTCGGGAAAGCCGTCTATCAGCGATTTGCAGAGCAGGTCGTTCAATGGCAGGGTGCGGTGGCCTCTGAACACGGAATCGGACGGCTAAAAAGGTCCTTTCTTTCCATTCAATACTCGCCCGAAGAGATCGAGAACATGAAAAAGATCAAATTTTTCTTTGATCCCAAGTCCCTGCTTAATCCCGGAGTGCTCTTCTCGTGAATAAATTCGGTTTTATTGTATTGCTCCTCGTTGCTTCGGTGACATGGGTTTTTGCATTGACTCTGAGCAAGCATCTCGCCGGATCGGAGATCACGCCTCCGAAGCGAGCGGGCTCAGGCGTGCGAACAGGGGTGGCTCAGGAAGGTTCTCGAGAGCACGCGCACGGAAATGACGCACCCTCCGGTGAAAAGGCTCCCGAAGGGATGGTTCTCGTCTCGCCGGAATCTGCGGCACTTCGGAAAGCCGTCGAAGAGAACCCGAACGACATTCCTTTGCTCCTTAAGCTTGCCGGGTCATTACGCTCAGATGCGAAGGAGCGCCCGAGCGGTGGGCTCGTACTCGAGGCGGTTCAGGCGTACTCTCGGGCACTGAGTATTGAGAGTAATAATCCCGACGCACTCCTCGGTCTTGCCACGCTTTGCTTCGAAGCTGGAATCGTCGATAAAGCCCTTGATTATTTCGTTCGATACCTCGCTGTTCGACCTGAAGATTTGCAGGCTTCTACTGACTATGCGCTTGCATTAGTTGAAGCGGGACAAAGTGAAAAAGCGATCTCATTCCTGACTCCGCTTGCCGAGGCAAACTCGAAACGATTTCAAATGTGGCTGACACTCGCAGTCGCCGAGAAACTACGCGGGAACAAAGTACAAGCAAAGCTTCAAGCCGAAAGAGCGCTGGAAAATGCTCCGAATGATGAAGCGAAGAAACATATTAATAACTTCATTCTGTCGATCGATCGGCCCGACTCAGCGCCTCAGGCCCCGGGTCTCGGTGCGGCCAAATCAGTCGTCTCACCTGACTCGATTTCTCCCGCATCAGTAATCGATCAATATTTCTCCGGGCATCCGATCGTGGGACCAAAGGTCAAGCGCATCGAGTGGCTCTCGGGTAGTGAAGTCGGTATCTACGTCGCGGATTTTCCGGTGGAGCAGATGCCAGAGTTCGCGAAGCAAAAATTCATCCAGTCGACCAAGGACGCTCTCAAGATCCTTCCGGATCCGGTGAAGGTCCGGCTTCTCGATGCCGGAAACAGCAGAGACCTGATAGTCATCGAGGTCGAGGGGGCAGACGGGAAAACCGCCGGCACGGAAACAACGGCTGCGGTGGTAAAATCCGCACAATAGGCGTAAGCAACACAGATGAGAATGTTCATATTCCGGCACCCGCCTTTCGTGATGGATACTTCCGGATTGTGTCTCGGGTGCACCGACGTTCCAGCAGAATTGCTCTCCGCCGATGAACTGGCCCGTGTCATCATTCCGCTCTCGTCCGTGACCCAGATTTACAGCAGTGATCTTCTGCGCGCTCGAGAGATGGGAAGCGCCGTATCCGCTTTTCTTCGTGTTCCCCTTGAAATCGATTCTCGAATTCGCGAACTGCATTACGGAGACTGGGAAAAGCGCACGTGGAAGTCGATCGAGAGCAGTGATCTCTCCGTCTTCCAGAACTGGACTCGCGACAATGTGAACGAGTCGCCCCCGAAGGGCGAATCGTTCAAAACGCTTTTCAATCGGGTCGTTGCTTGGAGAAACGAAACAAGCCAGACACAATCGCAGAGCACAATCTGCGTGATCACCCATCTCGGCGTAATCCGTTCATTGCTTTGCGAAGCACTCGACCTTCCGCTCCAAAACGCATCGCGGATCAGAATTGACCACCGCTCGTTAACCGAAATTTCCTATTTCCCCGACAACCCGCCGTTAGTGGGTATGGTGAATCAACCCTTGTGACAGACGGCCCCCTTCGCGCCACCAACAAAGCCGGCACAGGCACTGCATCTGATTCGCACACTCCAACAAGACCGGTGCGTTCCCTTGCTCGAAGCAAGTCGGCGCGGGCAGTTTATGTTTCCCTCTGCCCAATTTCACACCGATACTCGTCTCTCTGTTCTCTCATCGACCACGTGGAAAAACTCACGCATAGCAAACTGACTCGTTGGAGTTACGCGTAAGTGCCGCTAGGCTCTGTTCCCGCCTCGAGCAACGCAAGCATCCATAAATCCCTTAGGGAACACCCGGTATGCGGAACGACTACCTCGTCGGCTGTCCCAATTTTAAGCATCTCGGCGTCTACTCTGGCAGTTTCTGTAAAAGATTGAACGTTGCCTTCCAAAGCGTTTTCAGCATCTGCCTTCTCGACGAAAGTTGCGGTGGTTTCGGTAACACCTGCTGGAGTGTCTCTGGAAATAATCTCCGGGGCGTCGTTTGCAGCTGCTCTCCGCTCCCGTCTCGCCCTCCTCCGCGCTTCTCGCTCCTTCGGACATCTCCGCTTCAAATACTCACCAAGCGCTTTTCCCAAAACACTCTGCAACGCGAGGTCATCCTTGTTCCCGCGAGAGTTTAACTCCTTCGCGCGCTCCAACTGCTTCATGAACTCTTCATTCGCAGCGAACGAAACGTGGTACACCTTTTCCGCCGCCACTTCGTTTTCTTCCTTCGAGTTTACTTCCGATCGGAACCAAGTAGACTCCTCAAGAACTCTACCCTCCGCACCCAAACTTGCTTGCCGCGGATCCACTTCAGGCGCTTTCACCGAGACCACCTTAATCCTGTCTCGAATCTCGCTCTGAGCAACCGGGTTCAGCAGAGCAGCAATCTCCTCTGCCTCCTGCGAGGTCTTCCCCTTGAACTGCTCAACAAGCCCAGAAGCTTCATGCTTCTTCTTCAAGGGAGCAAACTTCTCGATAGTAGAAAGGTTAAGCTCTCCCTTCTCCAAACACTCAAATACCTCGGGAGCCTGCAGCCCCACGCGAGCCGCATTGATTCGTCTCATCGCCGCTGCATTCGAATACCCAAGACCCCTCGTCGCATAATCAAATAAGTTCCCGTATCCAAGCTCCAAGTACAGTCGTCTCCGCTCAACCTCAGCAAAGTGACGAACGACCTTTTCCGTGATCTCTTTTTCAGTTTTCACCAGCTGCGAAAGCTGAGCGATAACTTCGTTATCAGAAAGGCTTGAAAGAATTTCGACCATAACTCGACTCCAACGGGAGAATACTTGCTACTCGAAGAGTCTAACACGCAGGAAAAACGGTCCTCGCAATCGGCCCATACGAGAACCTGAATATCATGGACACCTAATACAGCCGAAGCAGGTACATCGCTTCACCGAGATCGATTCTGTTCACGAGAGCACCCTTCTCGCAGGTGCATTCCAAAATTCCTGATGTCACCTCGAAAAGTCGTCAACACCTATCTTCACTTTTTTTCACTTCCTCGTAATTTCTTTCGCGACCCCGCACGCGTGCGAACCGCCACACCCCACGGAACGACCACCACTCATCCCCCGCCTGAAATACTTCGCGAACGACGCCGGACCTTCGTTTTTTTCTTTTCTTCTTCCCCCGCCACCAGAGTTTACAACAACTAGCGCTCTCCTCAGGGTCGAGTGACAGGCTCGACCTTGAGAGCGCTAGCTATTGAAAACTCCCCCCGCCTGATCTTTATTTTGTTGGATTCTTTGCGCTCAGAGCGTCGCGCTTGATAGGATAGTTAAAGTAGCCCGTCGGAGATCTCATTTCGAACCGCCACACCACAAGGAGCGACCCTCACTCCTTCCCCGCCTGAAATACTTAGCGAACGACGCCGGGCCATCGCGTCATCAGATTTCGCTCCCCCACCACCGGAGTTTACCACCGCACTGCAACTTCGATGGATCTGGCCCTTCTCAGGGTCGAGAGTGAGACTCGACCTTAAGAGAGCTCTCTACGGAACACTCCCTGCCTGATTTTTGTTTTGTGGAATCTTTGGCGGTCGAAGTTTGTCGGTGAGCGACGAACTCCACCTGAGGAGAGTTCACTATTGAGAAGTCCCTCCGCCACCAGTGGCGGAGGGTCCCAGAGAAATGATCTACAACCCGAACTTAAGCCCACCGTAGAAGGTCGCACTCGGAGTATTGAACCCGAAGACCTCCTGATAATCCTTATCGAAGAGGTTATCGGCATGGGCGAAGATATTTACGTGTTTGTGAAGCTCATACTCCGCCGCGAGATTCACCACCGTGTAACCCCCGAGTCGCACCCGTTCCGCCGGGAAAGCGGAGAAGTCATTGTCTTCGCGATTTCCGACAACGAGTACGTTTAGATTCGTTTGGAGTTTTTCACACGGCCGCACCGCGAGATCGAACACGGCACGGTGCTTCGCCCGCCGGAGCAGCCGGGTATTGTTCGTGTCGTCATCCGCTTCTGTAAAAGTATAGTTTAGCTTGAGTGTGACTTCGTCGATCGGCTCGACTTGGACGAATGATTCAAAGCCTTGAGTCGTTGCTTCCGCAATGTTCTCAAAGATGAAGCTCGACGGATCGAAGCTAATCAGATCCTTGAATCGGTTTCTAAAATAGGTAGCCCCTATAACGAGGTCTTTATCGAGAAACTCCTGCTCGAAACCCGCATCAATTCCGAAACTCCGCTCCGGACGTAAATCCTCCCGCCCGAATTCAGAGAACAACTGATAAAGGGATGGCGCTTTGTAGCCGGTCCCTGCAGAACTCTTGAACCGGGTTCCTGTGTGTTCGACATAGTAACTCGGAGAGACCCGCCACGTTTCTTTCGTACCGAATCGAGAGTTATCGTCATATCGCCCGCCGATCGCGATATCGAAATCTTCTACCGGCTCGAGCGCGAACTGCCCATACATCCCGTTTGTCCGCACTGACTTTCCAAGAAACTCCGATTCGAAAGGGCCAAACTCGCCGTCTGACTTCAGGCTCGATGAACCCTTCTCCTCTTCCGTCTCAAATCCGAAGACAAGTGCGTTGTCCTCAGCAATCTGAATTGTGTTTTGCAAATCCACTTTAAGGAGCTGTCCGCGAAACTCACTTCTCAGAGACTCTATTGGATGAAACTCGTCGGCATCATCGTCGTCAGAGAATGTCGTGCTCGCGTAGGAGATTCCGTAGACCTGCTTCAGAACGTCATCAAACAAATTCAGCGACGTGGTACCGCGAGTTGAGTATTGGGTTGAATTGAATCGCCGGTTCGGATCATCGTCGCCGGAGCCTGGACCATCGTCAATCCCCGCGTGGGAGTTGGTGATCCTCCCCGTAAGTCCGAAACCAACGATGTCATTCAGCTCCGCATCAAGCCGAACAGAACCGGCTGTGTCCTCGTATTTGTCGTTTTCCGTTCCCCCGGCCGGATTATCCACCGCAGACATGCCCGAGCGATCAAGTCTCGAGAAACCAAGCGAATACTTCAGAAAATCAACGCTTCCCTGCGTCGATGCCGCTTCCCGATAAGTGTCATATGAGCCCACTTCGACTTGAGCCTGCGCCGTCGGCGCTCCCTCTCCCTTCTTCGTAATAATTTGAATCACGCCGCCCAGAGCGTCGGATCCGTAAAGAGTGGTTTGCGGACCGCGCATAACTTCGATTCGCTCGATGTTATCCGGCGTCAAATCGGCAAAATTGAAGGTTCTGGCGTTGCTCATCGGGTTGTTCACCTCGATCCCGTCGACTATCACAAGCGTGTGCTCCGGATTCGCGCCTCTCAGAAACACCGAAGTGATTCCACCGCTCCCACCGGCGCGCACGACGTCGACGCCCGGAAGCGTTTTCAACAACTCTGCAACCGTGAATTGCTTCTTTTCTTTGATGTCGTCGGCAGTAATGACCGAGATCGATCCGCCGACCTTTTTAATCGGTGTCTCAATCCGGTTAGCAGTGACGACAACTTCCTTCATATCCGGCGATTCTTCTTTCTCCGCCACGGCAACAGTCGGCGCGAGATTGGCAATCAAGACGAATAAGCAGACTGAACGCGCTGTAACTCTACCGAGAAGTAAGCTCACAAGTCCCCCAAAGATGAGGACTCCCTTGGAATTTCGAATACAACAGTATTTCGAACACAACAGAATAATGTGCCCCACAAATGGCGCGCATTTCCTGACTCCTGTCCACGAGAGTCAAAGTTAATCATTCTGCGAGTAGGTCTTCTGGCTTACAGGCGAGTGTCGGAACTCTAGCGAAACACCTTCCCATCGCAGAAGAATTCGTTAAAATTCTTCCGTGACAGTGGTCGTTGGTTTCGCTGGCTTAATTCAGAGATAGCTCTCTGAAGAAGCACCTGATTACAGCGGCGGGCCCGCGACGGATTTACACCGTCCTTCCCTTGAACTCACATAGCGGCGTCAGTAACAACTCTCCAGAAACGGGTCAAGTTACACTACAACCAGAACGGTATTGCGGCGATGAGCGCGGGCAATTTCGTAGCGATCACGATTCCAGCTCCTTTGCCGGGAAGGTAAATTGCGCGGCCTCAGCCACGAGCGGAGCAGAATCCATCCGGAATTGTTCTAGGAGAGCCAAGTCCGCTTCACTCCATCCGGTTCGGCTTTCACAATTTGCGGTGAGTGCAGCGAGAGCCAATCGACGAAGATCCGGGTGCGGCGATGCGCACCAACGTTTGACGAATGCGTTCGCCTCTTCCGCGTCTTCACGGACGAGGAACATCGGCAGCGATTGAACGAGGCCCGATAGACTTCCTGGGTGCAGCAGGTGGTTCTCTCGAATACGCTCGACAAGATTGATGATCTCTTCAGCCGTGATCACCAGGACGGAAAGTGATAGCCGTTGGCTCGTGAGGTTCGGATCACCATCGAGAGCGGATACAATTGACCGCCCTGCCCCATTCAGCCGTTTTCGATCTTGACGCAGCTCTGACGTAAAAGCTGAGAGCAGAGAGGAAAGTGCTCGTCGGTTTTCTCTCACCGAGGCCAGGATCGAAGCAATTGTCTCCGGAACTTGCCTTCCGTACGTATGCACGATGGCAAGGGCGGCGGTATTGGATTCGTCGCGAAGCCGCGCGCAAAGTGAGTTGCTGAGCTTGCTCTTGAGCGACAAGGCGGAGTCGGTAACGGGCTGCGCGATGAGGCGCTTCAGAATCTCCACTCGGACTTTAGGCTCGGGATGTTCCAGCAAGATTCCCAGTAATCTCGAGAGCCGCTCGAGAGCTCGGTTGGAGACGTTAAATGAGGGAATTCGGGCGAGATGAAGGGCGATGGGCCTCTCACCGAGCAAGGCTTGATTTTCGAAGTAATCCCAGGTTTCCGGACGCTCCAGATAATCCCATAGCGACCGGAGAAGCGAGGTGCGAACATCAACGCCATGCTCTCCGGCTGCTGTTCTCAGGAGAAATGCGAGCGCATCCGGCGTTCGAAGCTCTCCACTCAACCGAATGACTTCTTTCAACACCGTGATCTTACCGGAAGGAACATCGGCGAGAAGTTTTAGCGCGGTTTTCGGTGTCATTTCGAGAATTGCCCGCCGAAGCGAATATATTGCAACTCGGGCACGCTCATCGGTGAGACATTGGATCAATTCGGGAACACCTTCGCCTCCGTCCAGATTTGCGAGACATGTTATCGCCTGATCGCGAACGGCACTGTGCTTCGCGGGATCAAGCGTCGAGTACCGAATGAAAACGTTGAGCGGAGGATCGGGAAGTCGGCTGAGTGATGAGAGCGCAAAAAAAGAATCGCCGGTATCGTTCCCTTTCTGCGTGAGCATCGATTCCAGTGCTTCTTGGTAAATTTGCTTCTGAACGGCTGTCCATCGTTCGAAGCCGCCCGAAAAGCTCGGCACACGGCGAGTCTTGCCGGTTCCGAATTTGCCGGAGTACGCCTTCTGTCCCAGATACGGGGTGAGCAAGTCTTGCCTCCGCGCGTGAAGGAATCCGATGATTGAATACTTACTCGACCATGTCGGATCGCTTCGAAGGAGATCCTCGACGAGAGCCTCGAACTCCGGGCATTTTGTGGTCTGCAAGATGTTTAGCGCCGCTTCGGAGACCGATACCTCACTTGCGCCTCGCGCGAGCGAGGCGAGGACGGAGCGAATCTCAGGAAAATCTTTGACGTATCGTCCTAGCTCACCGGCAAAACAGATGAGGTAGCGTTCTTTCTCCTTCGTTTGCCATTTTTTCAGAACGCGTAATGAGGCGTGGAGTAATAACTTCACATGCCGCTCTTCCAATCCGCCTCGGTACCATAACCGTGCAGGATAACCCCGCTCCTCGATGATACCGGCAAATTGCTTTGCCGCCCACTCCGGATGAAAATCGAGGAGGCGCACCAGAAAGCGGAGGATTGCCTGAACAGATCCGCTCGACAGATCCTTCGCATCGAGCGCATCTCGGAAAATTGCGGAGAGTGCATCTCTATGCTCCTCCTTCCAGATAGAAGGCGGGAGAGTCACGAGCTCATTGAGCATCGCCAACCGCACGGGGTCTTGCTCATGCTTTCGGCTTTTGACGAGCTGCAGAGCCTCTGTCACGGATTCACCGTGGAATCTGAGCGCTCGCAGGAGAACCGAGATTCCCAGCATTCTCAGATCGGGGGCAGGATCGTTCACGTAACTCTCAACTTCCGTCCGGCATTCAGCCCACGGGAGAAGTTCTGCATATGGCAATCGCTGTTCGGGCCGAGGAAGCAGGACTGGGGACTTGAGCATTTGCCGAGCTTCGGCAACGCGCGGACCTGTCGGAAGCTGACGCAGCAAAGCGACTTCAAACAAGCCTTCGGAGGATCTCCAGCGCTCTTTAAACTCTGCAAAGAGCCTGCTTCTCTCCTCCGGGCGGAACTTTTTTAACCACGTAGAAACTTGACGATGCGACAGCGGCATCTTCGCAAGCAAGAGACTCGTCGTCTTCACGCCGAGCTTTGGATACACCGAGGACAGGTCGAATGATGCGGAACTCTCTTTTCGGAGCAGAATCTCCGAGAGTTCGCGACTTCGTAATCGAGTAAGCTTGCCGAGATTAATTTTCCCGAGAGGAAACCCATCGGTAACTCGCTCGAGGATCCTCATGTTCCCGTCGAGCTGAAGCCGCCCGGTAACAGGGAGAACGGTATTGGCAAGGCGGAGCAGTTTTGGGTCGTGTTTATCAGCGTCGCTGAAAATACGTTCAAGGCGCTCGAGACAGAATTCAGGATGGTTTCGCGCGAGCCTTTCCCAATGTGCGGCGCTCAGATCCTCCTGGAGATGCTTCCAGTCTCCCTCGATGAAAGACCGTGAACCATATGGAAAGAGGCGAACATATGCATCCCGATCGAGCGAGCGAAGTTCAAGAAGAAATTTATCAATAACCGTTTCGTGTCGCAGCACGCGTAGTCGCTTGAGAACCGAACGCCTCTCGGCTTCTTTCATTCCGAGCAAAGCGTCCGAGATTTCATCCTCCGAGATCACATTGGGGAGAATGGCAAGCGCCAACCGGCGAATCATTGCCGAACGGTCGCTCACGCTCCTCAGCACCCGTTTCGCATCTTTGCTCCCATAACAGGTGTAGAGCGAGAAATACCTTTGGTAACAGTCTCCGGCCTCCATTTTTCGGAGAGCTTCGAGCAGCCGTTCTTTCGCTTCTTGAGTGAGCTGTCGGAGGGATTTCGCGACTACTTTGCCTTGGTGAGCGGGGACGGAGAGCAGCTGTCCAAGTAAAACCGCAACCTGTGCCCTATCATGAAAATTTAGCCTGTTAGCGATACGAAGAATCTTCGTCTCCAGGTGCTCACCATCGGACGAAAGGAACCGGCCTCGTAAAAGTCCTTGAGGTTGGAGTGACGAGCATATTTCAGACGTCGCTTGAATTGCTGCTTCATTCATCGAGAACCTCACCAACAATAAGAAAGTCGCCGCACACGGTTTACCCAATCAGCAAGACGTCGTGCTCCTCCGCAGCCTTCGGACTCAGCACAAAGGCATCGAGAACCTGTCGCACAGTTTTGTCTTTGGACGCCGAATTTATCCCGGTCCGGCGCACCCGGCTAGCTCTTTGACTCGCTCGGCCCGGATTTCTTACCGGCGGGTTTTGCGGGTTGATCAGGGGCTTTTGGAGATTCTTGTGATTTTGGCGGCTCGAGGTTCGGAGCGACAACCACGACATTAACCTCACCCTCATCACCATTCATCCAAAGCGACGCGCGAGGAAACGCTAAGAGTGACAGCATTCCCAGGAGCGCCAGTGCGAGGACGACCGTTCGCAATCGAACGCCCTTCGAAGAGTCCGGCAAAACAAAATCGCCTCCGAGCGTAGGAATCGCCTGGGCGTTTCGGCTACTGCTCCCTTTCGATGCAGGCTTTGCCCAGTCCACCGGCTCGAGAGATACGGATTTCAGGCTTTTGGCAGAAGTAAATGCGGCACTTTTCACGTTTATTTGTGAAGCTGATGGCGGTGAAACCTTTGGAGGAGACAGATCACCTTTCTTGTGCTTTCCACTTTTCGTAACCTGCGCCGCAAGCTGATCTCTCATTTCGTGATTGACGGTCTCGGTCCTGAGGGTCCTTCTCGATGTGGACGGCGCAACCGACTGAGAACCCGACGAGCGCGAGTCGTCGTCTTCGTCGGCACCTCGCGAAAACTTATCCATGATCTCGAGCACTTCATCCGCCGATTCCGGACGCTCTTCGAGCGACTTCGCAAGCAACTTTTCAATGACCTTCTCGCCCCAAACCGGGATGTCGGTGCGGATCTTCCGCAAAGGGACAGGAAGCACCGTCAAATGGAGCTTCATTAGCTCGGGCGGGCTCTTCGCAATGAATGGGAGTTTTCCGGTGAGGAGCTCGTACATGGTGAGTCCGAGCGTGTAGAGATCTGACTGTTGGGATGCTTGAAAACCGTTCCACACTTCAGGCGGAACGTAATCCAGGGTTCCGATTATCGCGTGAGTTTGCGTGAGGGATGACCCGGCGAGTCTGACCACGCCGAAATCAGTGATTTTCACCACGTCGTCATCCTCGAGAAATATGTTCTCCGGTTTGAGATCACGATGCACAAGCTTCGCGTTATGGATGGCGCGAAGGCCCCGGCAGATCTGCCGGAGAACTTTCTCCGCGAGGTCCCACGGAACGGGATTCTGTGCGTCATGGCCTTGGACGAGTTCGGAGAGCGGAGTGCCTTTCAGGCATTCCATGGTGTAGTAGAGCTCACCGCCAAAGTCTCCGGCCTCGAAGGAACGGACAACGTTCGGGTGACTCACGAGCCGCATGGCTTTTACTTCGCGCAGAAATCGCTGGACGAATTCCGGATTCCGACAAAGCTTGGGATGAAGGATTTTGACAGCGATGAGAGCGCCGTCGAGAAAGCGGTCTTTTGCAAGGTACACCTCTCCCATCCCTCCCGCACCGAGAAGGTTGAGGATCTCATAACGGTCGGCGAAAACGCTGCCGCTTTCTTTGCGTCCTTGAAGCATAGTCCGCGATCTACCCAACGCCGGTTTCCCTCAACCACGGGCATTCCGAAATGAAGAGGAAAAAACAGGTTAAATAAAGATCGGCCCATTATTCCGAATACTTAAGCGCGTACTTGAGCGATTGAGCGAGAACCCGGGATTCTCCGCGAATAGGGAATTACCCTGTGAAGCCGGATAGTTACATCGCGCCACCACTGGCCTTTTCACGAATCACTCGGCCCTCACGTAGACCTGCCAAACTCTTCCGGCCATGCCGCGTTCCGGAAAGACTCCGAAAGGCTCATACGACGCAAAATCAAACTTCAAGGACTTAGCCGTCGCTCCATCCCGGCGATTTGTTTCCTGCACGATCCATTCCGGAGTGCTGTCAGCCCATCTTGCGCTCGTGACGTGCGCGAAGCGAGGAGTTTTCTCCTCGTATACCTCTCTTCCGAAAGTCTGAATGAGTAGGCGCTGCGCATTCTCCGGATCACCTCCAATGAACACAATGCCATCGGGGGAGACTTCATGAAGTCGTGCAAGCACGTCGCGATACGACCCCCGAGAATTCGTGATCAGATCGAAGCTTTTTGTGACATGTCCAGATATTGCGAGTACTAAGAGCGCCGCTACGCCGATGTGGATGCCGCGACCTTTCACATGAGAAGTCTCGAGCCAAAGAAAGGAAAGGAGAATAGGAAAGAAAGGAAACACCGGAGAAAGAATTGTCCACGCTCCTCTGTGAAGAAGAGCAACAGCTGCTGGAGCGAAAAGAAACACGACTAAAAAAAAGACGAAAATCCCTTCGCCCCTCCGGTAAAGTAGAAAGATTCCCGAGGCAACAACTATGGTCATCAAAGCCATCGCGAGCATTCCCTCGCGTTCCGGTAGCCCAGACAGCAGCGTCGAGAAATCTTCAAGCAATTCGATTCCACTTCGTGACGCAGCCGTCACTGTCAGGGTGCTCGGAAGCATTTTCGGAACAATCCACCACCACGCAACCGCCCCGCCAAGTGTTGGAAGAATCAGCAGTGCCGCTTGGGCGGCTCGTATTCGGAGAGGCGCATTCGTCTCGATTCGGAAGGCAAGAATCCAAGCGGTAAACCCAGCGAGCGGGATCGCGAATCCAAGATCCGAAAAAATCCCCAATCCGCAAACAGACCAGAAAAGCGGAACCCTAATCCACGCAAACTCACGCAGCGCCCTTTGCAAAACCAACGCTCCGAGCGCGGCAAGACACATCGTCAGAGCAGATCCTTGGGCTTCCGAAAAGACAACGAGTGCGGGGTATGAGAGGGTGAAAAAAACCACGCTCCAGAACGCGTGCTTCTCACCCCAACGTTCGAAAGCGAACATTCCCATGCACATTAGACAAAGCAGCCCAGCGGCGATCGACGGGAACCGGATCGAAGTCGGGCTACCCTTCTCACCGATAAAGAATAGAATAAACGAGTTCAGCCGACCCTCGTCTCGAAGAACCGGATTGAGAAAGAAATCGGTCCACGAATGCGCAGCGGTCACCAAACCGGTCGACCAGACCTCTTCGAATGACCGGCCGCCCTGAGCAGCCAGCAGCAACATCAAGGTGAACATCACCACCAGGAGGAGGAAAACGAAACTCCGAAACATCTCGGATAGATGCGAAAACTTTGCGAAACGGTCAAGGAATTAAAAGTCCGATGCTCGAGATTCGCCGCGGGATGATCGGCCATCGCGTGGGCCGTGGAAGGGGAGCTTACTCCGTGACCACCGTAACCGTCACTCGATCTGTATACACCCCTGAGGGCTTCCCAATGACATCCAGCGCGTTCACTTGCACCGTCCCTCGCCAGTTGTCGATATTTGAATTTATTGGAACGCACAACTGACCCGGGAACACCGAGCCCTCAATCGTTTCAATGCCGTTGTACTGGTAGGAGTATTGAATGAAATTCCCCCCTCCATCGGAAAGTCCGTTGTTCAGGTTCAAAAAATTGAAGGTGATCTGAAAGCTCGGCGAGCTGCACTCCACTCCAAAGTCGTCTGACACTGGCAAATTTACTTGAGTAAGGACAAGACCCGCGTCGAGATTGACGATTCGGATCTGAGGTAAATTATCGAAAACAATTTCCTGAGCATCCACCCGGGAGTCCGTCTGCGCCGATGCGAACGACGGCAGCAGGAGCGCGGTCAGTGCAAAACACGCCATAAGTTTCTTGAACGTCGTTGAATCGCGCTTCTGCATGTACCGTCCAAGTTCCACGGGTTTAGGCAAAAAAAACGCCGGGCGGGCGGCCCGGCGTGGTTCGCCAATTGAAAAGGTCCGGTCTTATTCTGTGGTAGCGGTGAGAGTAACGTTGTCGGTGTAGCGACCCGCAGGCTTTCCAACAAGCTCCAGCGCGTCGACTTCAGCCGTTGCAGTCCAGTTATTTATGTTCGAGTTGATCGGCACGCATGCCTGGAGAGGGAAATTTGATCCCTCAACGGTCTCAACACCGTTGTACCGATACGAGTACTGGATGAAATTTCCGTTTCCGTCATTGAGCCCTAAGTTTTGATTCGTGAAGTTGAATGTAATTTGAAATGTCGGCGTGCTGCACTCTACTCCGAAGAAATCGTTTACGGGAGTGTTGGTCGCAAGCACCGGCAACTGCGGGTCAAGGTTGATGATGTATATCTGCGCGGGATTATCGAAATAGATTTCTTGGTTACCGGTAGTCGATGCGGACTGGGCAAACGCCATCGAAGGAAAGAGACTCGCCCCTAAAATCAAACCTGTTGCTAATTTTCCAATCCGCATAACCGTAACTCCTATTTTCCAACAAAAATCTTAAAGACTCGGCAAGGCCCACCGGGCCTGCGTCGCTAGAGTTGAAAAACGTCCGAAATTACCCCTAACTTGAGCAGGAAAAGAGAATTTGGTGAGGAATTGGCGAAGAATACGCGATTCTATCGCAAGCGATGAGATGAACGCCGGCGTGTGTCTAAGAGGAACACGTACGTTGCGACGGCGGAACGACTATTCGGTAGTGATCGAGAACGAGATCTGTCCCGTGTAGTGACCGGCTCGAGCTTTCTTAATGTCGCTCTCCTGGATCACGAAGCGAAGCGAAGCGTTATCCGCCTCGACCTCCACCGGAAAGTTGGCATTCGTCCTTCCCGGCAAAGGCACACTCGGAGTCAGCCGAACATCACCAGCTGGTCCCAGCCGATCGCTAAAGTAGACGGTATACGGGAGAAGGGTTTCACCGTCCGATATATTGAACGCATTTGCTGGCGAATTCCCCGCACAAGATCCGACGGCAGTGATGACGTAGGTGCTTTGCGTGTTCGATGAGATTGAGACGTTCTCGGTTTGCTCCATGTCACCGAAGCCGGGGTACTCGCCAAACATGATGTCGGAAAAACCAGCAGCGGTGATGAGCCGGGGGACGTTTAGAGTAATCACGGTTGTCCCAGTCGAGCTCACTCCCAAAGTCCCGTCCGATGCAGCGTAGACGTGATTTTGCAACGCTCCGACCACGACCGCAGCCATGAAAACCGCCTTCAGAGCATTCCCGCGCGCCAGTGACATCAAAGTCCGATCGTCTAACTTCTTCATTCTATTTGACATACTATCTCACCGAAATCATGGAAACTTTCCTCTCTCGGAAGCTTCTCAAAGTCAAAGCGGCAGCGCGAACCGTCGAGTTCTACGACCGGGCGCTCATAACCTGTTATTTCAGCCTGGAAGAATCCTGACTCATCAGTTCGCGTGTACTCCTGAAGCTCCAAAATACGCTTGTTCTCTACTGGGTTGCCGTCCCGGTCCATCAACCTGCCGGTCACGATAAATATCTTGTCGACGACGAACGTGTAGCTTGCAACGCTGCCAGGGAGCGAGACGAACTTATACACCGTCTGATCGAGTCTCGGAATCCCGGCATTTTTCGCATTCTCGTTCGATTTCTCTCGATCGAGACCTCGAATCCCGATTTCATACCGCTGATATGGAATGAGCCCGATAGTCAGCCGGTCTCCGACTTTAACCGAAGCGTAGGACTGTCCGTTCACGGCCACCATTACCTCCCCGACCGAAGGATCTCCGTTTACCGTGATGACCACCGTGCCCGATGCCCGAGGCGGAGACGAAAACGTGGTGGTTCCATCGGGAGCCATTATGAAAGAGGAATTCGCATACACCGACTGACTGTGGGACTCGAAAAACGAGGTTTCTTGCGCCAACGCTCCAAAGCTGGTCGTGGCTCCTACGTGTTGAAGTGCAAACCGATGTCTCTCCCGTCGGGCACCCAGCGCGTCACTGTCCTGATACTCGGCTGCAGCGAAGGCAGTCGTGCCGAATCCGGCACGGTCGTTATCCTGATATCGCAAAGTTGGAGAGAGAAACGCGTTTGATTGTCCGTCGCCTGCTCCGCCGCGAACTCTGGAATTCGCCGCAATAGACCAAGGGAAGTTCAGGATCTGCCAATTCAATCCCGCGTATGAGCTGTCACCGATGTCCGAGTAGGCCAGTCCCGCCTCGACCGTAAGAAAACGCTCCGGCTCAACGATGGCACGCCAGCGGATTCGCGGTCCGATTTGCCGCTCAGGGAGGCCATCATTCCGCAGCTGCTCGTCCTCTCGCTGTGTCTGACCGACGAGGTCAAAGTCCACTCGCTCGAAGGTGTACCCTACGGTAAACGAATATCGCGTCGCGCCATTCCGAAGCCGGTTGAGCTCACCAAACGTCGGAGGCTGTCCGCTGAAGCCGGGCGGCACGAACACGGGATCACTTGGATTCAAAGCCGAATCAAGCTCCCTGTCGAGAGACGGGAGCGTTCGCTCGTATCCTCCCGACAATCGGATCGAAGTGCCGATATTGCCGCTTAGGATCGCAAAATAACCGGTATCATCCTCAGTCGATCGCGATACTCCACCCCCGACCACTGTCGTATCGATCACCGCGAGCGCGCTCAGCGTTCCATTCTGTACCTCATTCGTTCCTGCGACTTGAGCGCCAACCTGTAGATTCGTCGCAACGCGGACCGCCGATCCGGCTTGAAAATACGATTCGGACAGGATCTCTTCATCTCGCCTCAATTTCCCGGCGGCGAAGGTAAAAGCCGGATAGCCGGTCAACGCCAAGAATCCGGAGCTTGAAAAGAACCGAGTCTCTCGGGTCGTTTCTCCCTTCGAGTCGATAATCTGAATTTCAACGACATAACTCCCCGTTGGAAATCCACGCGTTTGGATCTGATGACTGCCGTAGTCAAGAGTCCCTTGATAGAGAACCTCGGACCCTCTCGTGATTTTCACGTCCGATTTCGAAGAGACAAAAATAACAATCTCGCTCGCTCTCAAAGAATTGTCCGGGCTTACGAGCGAGTCAATGGACTCAAATAAAACTCCGGCAAAGGAGGTGGCAGTCGAGAATTGTTGTGTCTTCGAGAAGAGAAGGCCGCTGGATAGTTTGAATCGGTCGAAAAGCAGATTCTGTGAGTACTCGATGGGGACGTAGTCATCGTCATCAAAGGAGCCGTCGGCCTGTAACCAAAAGTTACCGAAAGACACCGTGGAACGGTGCGCAAGCGATTGGGAATTAGCGTCGGAAAGAAAATTTCCCGCCGCGCCAAAATCGTTCCGGATTCCAATTCCTGAAACTGACTCGGTGTATGGATCTATTTTGGTTTTATTTCCATCGATGACCCGAGCCGCAAATTTTTCGTTTGGAATGAGAACGGCGCGAAAGTTATCGTAGTCGAATCTGAGAGTTCCGATACCGTCAACAGTGCGTTCCTTCTCGACGGCCCCGGAAAGGAGTGGAAGAAGCTCGTCCGAAACATTCACAAGCTTGGATTTTTTCAGCTGTTCAATGACATCGGACGTCTCAAGGAGCTCGAATCGAGTGGCCGTGAACTCAACCATGGCGTAGCCGATCTTTTTGTCGGACACGTACAAGTCAAAGAGAGTCTGCTCTAGTTCATCGGCCTTCAACGGCCTCGGAAGAAACAGCGACATCGCCAGCATGAAAAAGAGAAGTCTTCGCACGAAAGCATCAGTCCACTTTTACGGACTTCATATTCTGAGTGCCCTGCCGTCGGTTGAATTTGATGAACGTCTTTTCGTCGATGTCGCCCCAGGTGAACGAATTCCCCGCGTATATTCGTTTCCCAATGGGAGGAATTTTGACGCAAGTATCTTCCGTTTCGGTCGCAGAGCGAGTGCAGGAGAGTACATCGCTCACAAGCACATTCACGTTGCCGTTGTTCGTGAAGGTCAGAGATCTTCCCTTTCGCTCCCAATCGAGATCTTCCCTCGCGTCATTCGGTTCGGCGAAAAGCAGAATTCCCATCGCCGTTGCCACGGTCAAACCGATTTGCTGCTCTTCACTTCCGGTTTTGAGGCCCTCCATGTCGGCCTTCTCATCATCCTTGGGAATCGTAGGAGTGAAATAGGCGCGATATGCCTTTTCAACGTCTCGCTTCGGATTCTTGAGCAAAATTCGAACGACTCGCTGTCCCTTGGGAGGCAAAAGAAATGTCTTCGGAGAGACAACAACATCTTCACTCGGCACTTCCCATTCTTCCTTCGTCCCGGGCTTCTCCAGCAGCATAACTCGAGTCGCTACCGGCAGCGGGCGGTCGGCGCTATTTCGGACCGAGACATTTGTGACTGGAATCTGGTTTCCACGGAAGGAAATTACGGATGTCTGGACGACAACCTGTGCCGATGAATCTGAAGGGAGGCACCAAATACAAAACAGCTGAACGATAAAGCAGAGTATCATGTCGTTCGTAATTCGAAAGCGTCTCGTCATAGAAGTGCTCCGCGTTTCCTTATTTCTGCCGACGAATTATTCGGCTGTCACTGTGATACTCAAGCTGCCGCTATACGCACCATCAATTACTCTTCTCAGATCCCGCTCAGCGACCTCAATCTCGATTCGGGAATTATTCATTCCCGCACACCCCAATGTATTCGATTGCACTGGAAAGGTCTGAGGGTTGTTGGGCGTCAACTCAATAGACGTTCCGGAGCCTTGGCGGAACCATAATCGGTAATTGAGCTGAAATGCTCCGTTTTGCAGCGCGAACTGACCGACCCCCGAAGGCCGGACTTCGAGTCGAAAAACATTCGGCGCATCCTTCAGCGCAAACAGGCCCTCACGTACAAATTCACGCCTCGCGATCGGATTGTCGACGGTCGGCTCCGGCACCGGCTTGGTGCCGATCGCGGCGATACAAAAATCGTCCTCGGCTCTCATATCTCCAGATGCCGACCACGTTCCGAACTGTAAATCGTTCAGCCCCACAATCTCGATCTCAGCAATCGCGCTCGAAATCGGCCCAGCAAGTCCGAACGAAATTGAGAACAGGATCCCACGCAGGCGCCATATATGTTTAGAGGGAAAATACATGCAGAATTGAATAACAAGGCAGGGAGCGAAAGGGAAGTTCCAGATTCTTGTCGAGGCAGTTGCTATTTCCGGTCGGCGTCCATGCTTCCCTGCTGATTGGCAGCTGGATAACCGTAGCGCCCACGAATTTTCGATCCTCGAGGACCAACGCTCATTCTGATTTTCTGATCACCCCTCGTCAATTGGAGTTCCATTCCTCTCGGAAAAACTTGACCGCTTACGACGAATCTTCCCAAACCTTCAATATCCGCGCTCCCTGAAGCCGCCCCGTCTTTGAACTCCAACTGAAGATCGATCGACAGAGATTGTCGACCGGACTCATTCGGCATCAAACGCCCCACGTATCTCTCCTGCTCCGCCCCCTCGCGGATTTTGGGGATTTCAGGTTCTTGCTCTTGAACCTTGGCCGCCTCAATATCCCTTCGTGTGTCGGCGATTTTTGAGAGGCGCAATTCCTTCTTGGCAAGTATTTGACCTCCGAACTCGAAGTCGATCCGTAGCGGGGCGCTCCATTGTTCGGCGATTACTTTTGGCACTAACGACTCTAGAGATTTGAGAGTTCCTGCCGCGATCGCAGGAGACTCCATATTTCCCTCTCCCGAAACCTCATCGGCCGCCAACTCGATGACATGCCGGCGTTGTGCCGGGTCGAAAACCTTGACCTTCACTCCGGAGCGCAGCCTTTGCTCGATCGACGCAGGTGTACCTCGTCGAACGCCGGTAATCTTCAACGTCCAGGAGAGTTTCGCAATATTCTTCGCGTCGACATTCGTGTCTCGAAACAATGTACCGTTGTTCAGGATCGACGCGCTCCCCCAAAGTGCTTCAGAATCACCCGATGTTGATGAGCTCCCTGAAACGACCGGAACCGTAGGCAGCGGCGTGGGAGTGGGCGTTTTCTCCGTCACCGGTGTAGGCTTGGGGCCGGGCGTGGAAGCCGGCGTGGGGGTTGGGGTTGGCTTTGGAACATGTTTCGCCATTCCCTCACGGACATGAGCCTTTTCTACTTCACTGCGAGCGAAAGTGAGCGCGGCATCAAAGTCCTCACGAGCGCCGACGGCTTGCTTCAATCCTGCCCTCGCGACTCCACGGCAGTAAAATCCAAGGTAGAACTTCGGTTGCTGCTTTATCAACTCGTCGCACTTCTCGAGCCCACCCTTGAAATCCTTATTGTCGTTGAGCAACATGCCCCACTCCGCCAAGAAGTCCTTTCCTGCGAATGAATTGAATATAGGACATTCCAAGGATTCTCGATTCGCTGATTGAAGCTGTTCGAAGACAAGTTTGGCATCGGCAGTTTTGCCTTGGGCACCGAGAAGCATCGCCTTTACAAAAAGCGCCGACGGATTTCCGGAAGCGGCTCCGAGAGAAGCCTCCACGTCCTTAAGTGACTCCTCAATTTTTCCTGCTCGCAACAGACTGAATGCGCGGGCCGCGAACCATAACCCGGACTCTTTTCGGCCGGCAGGAGACCCAAGTATGGATGTAAACGCATTTGTACCGGTGGAAAAATCGTCGGCAAAAATAGCGAGCGCACCCTGTCGCCAAAGTCCCGGAAAGTATCCCGGAGCGATATTGAGGGCGGCCTGAGTCTGTTCTCGCGCTCCCGTCAGATTCCCCGAGAAGAAAAGCGCATCCGACAACGCGAGCCGGTAGTCGCGTTGTCCCGGAGCAAGATCCACCGCGCGCTGAAGGTCTTGAATCGAATGCGCCGCACGTCCGGGTGCCGAGGCCTTCCCCCAATCCGGAAGACACGAGAAAGCCGGACCCGCTATCTTGGTGGCGTCCGACAGCGGCTCGAAGTACAGGGTCGACCATCCCCTCGTAAAGAGGCTTTCTGGAAGCGAAGGAGCCAACAATGTGGCGGAATCGATCTGTGCTTTCACCGAAGCCCAACTAAATTCCGGATTTTGTTGGAGCGTGATTCTTGCTTCCAGTAATCGCGGCCGTGGATCATTAGGTGCAGCTCGCGAAGCGTCGGCGATGTCCTTCTTGGCATTCTCAAATTTAGCAAGTCCCACGTTTGCAAGAGCTCTCCCGAGAAGAGCCGAAACTGATTTGGGTTCTTGCTTCAGGACGATGTTGAACGTATCGAGTGCGACGGAAAAGTCTGCTGCCTGAAGTTGATTGTTACCGGTATCAACAAGTGCGTTTACGGCTTCGGCCGGAAGTGTTGTAGTTCCACCTTTCCCCGCATTCACTGCCACAGGAGGTTCTGGCTTATCAGGCGCGTAGAAATAATAACCGACAACCCCGATTGCAAGTAAATTCAAGATCAGCAGAATCACGCCCGTTGCAGAGAGCCGCGAATTCCAGCCTACTCTGATGGTGTCCGGTTGATTCGTCGCGACCGTCGGCGTCTGCTGGTAGACTTGAGTCGGCTGCGACTGGACGAGCTGGGGGTGCGACGCTCCTGAACGGTCGACAAGCTGCCCAGCGGAGTTCGGTAACAGCTTGCCCGGTGCTCCGATGTCGGGGCAAGCCTCCTGAATGTCGTTCCAAAAATCTTCGGCCGTTTGATACCGGTCCTCCGGATTTTTTGCGAGAACCTTATCAATTACAGGACCGAGCGTCGGCGGCAAATCGGGCTTCAGCTGGAAAATGTCCGGCACGGGATAACTCACGTGCTTGAGGAGAATCGCCACGGGTGTTTCGGCGTTGTATGGGACGCAGCTCGTGAGTGCTTCAAAGAAAAGAATGCCGAGCGCGTAAATGTCAGAGCGCTGATCTCCCGCAGCACCGTGAGCCTGTTCGGGGCTCATATATTCGGGAGTTCCAGTGACTTGACCCGTCGCGGTGAATTTCGCACCGCCGAGAATTCGCACGAGGCCGAAGTCTGCAAGGATCACGCGCTGATCGGTGGTGAGCATCACGTTTGCCGGTTTGATGTCCCGGTGAACGATTCCCTGTTTGTGAGCGTAGCCGACAGCTGAACAAAGCGCCTGCATCAACCAAAGTACTTCGCTGAGCTCCAACGTGCGCTCATGGTCGATGCGATGATCGATCACGTCGCCGAGATTTACTCCGTTGATAAACTCCAGCACCATGTACGGGCGTTGATCTTGAATATCAAAATCAAATACCTGAATGATGTTTGGGTGACGGAGATCGGCGACCGACTGAGCTTCACGCCGGAATCGCGTCAGGAAGCTTTCGTCTTCGAGCAAAAATGAGTGGACGACTTTGATCGCGACGTATCGGTCTAGTCCCGGCTGAAACGCACGATACACCTCAGCCATCCCGCCCTGGCCGACGCGTTCGATGATTTGATACTTCCCAAGACTTTTGCCAACGAGATCAGACATGAACCGTGCTTATGTAGCCGCCTACACTGACTTTTCCTTAACGACATTCCGGCATTATCGCCCCTCATTTGGATGCAATTCGACTTCAATTCGCTTTATCTCGAACGCGAAAAGGCGAATTGCTGATGATTCTCAAATTTCCCGTATTTTCCTGTTCCACGTCATTCGATAAGGTAACTTGGAATCTCCAGACGGAGCGGGGGCTTATAAAACTTCCTACTGTTTTCATTCGAAATCTTTTCTGTTCTTTGGCGACGGTTCTGCTGTCCGGTTGCTACCGCTACGGCGCTCCTTTGCTCGAAGAGCACGTACGAAATTTCTCGAAAAAGGCATCGGATATTCCCTGCGCCACGCTGGTGGAGATGAAGGAGCACTCGAGCTTTTCGATGCGTCTACTCGGTGCGTGCCTTGAAAAAGGTTGGGGGGAGCAACACCCCGTATTCGTCGAAGCACTCGATGCTTACACCCGTGCAGCTCGGTGCGGCGACCCCGAAGCACTTGCATGGTTGAAGGCACAAGGAGAGACGCTGCCGGAAGGAGCACAACCGTTCGTCATCGTCGAACAGAAGATCGAAGGCGGCAAGGTGAGTGTCAAAGAACTCGATCCCAAGGCTCCAGCGGATTGCCGCCTTGTGCTCGAGCGCACCGGCTGGTGGTATGTTTGGAAGCCGGTTGATTTTCTCATTCACATTCCCGTACTTCCAATCTGCGCCGTCGGAGATGTTCTGTGCCCGAAGGTCAGTGAGATGCCGCCGGAGTATTATCAGAAGCCGTCGGGCTATATGGGCAAGTTTTACCGGTCGGGTGTGAATCAATAAATGGCGGATGTTGATTGTTGGACGATCGCTCTAGCGAGCGTCATCGATCTCGGGGTTGTCCTCATGTCGCAGTGCTCCGGAAATGGCGAGCAAAATGATGAGAACTGGGAGTGACACATACCAGTACCTCAGCGTCGCCAGCAAAACGAGAAACGCAAACGACCAGGCCAACACATTTCGCGAAACTTTTGCACCGCTCACTTGGCAAGCCTCTCCGCGATTTGCGCCCACGGCAGTCCGTCGGTCTGCTCTCCGGTCTTTAGATTCTTCAGCACGCACACTCCCTTCGCACCTTCCTCCCGCCCGCAGATGATTGCAAAGGGGATTCCTTTTTTGTCCGCGTACTTGAGCTGGTTCCCGAGCTTCGAATTTCCAAGTGCATTCTCGACGGCGATTCCTGAGGCTCTCAACTGCTGCGCGAGCTTCATGCACATCCCGTCGGTGCCCTCCTCGACGTTTGCCACATACACGTCGGCCGTGCTGCTCTTTTGATTGAGCGTCCCGAGCGCTTCATATGCGCCCAAAATTCGGTCGAGACCGATAGAAAGTCCCACACCCGGAAGGTCGCGCTTCGTGTACAAGCCGGCGAGATTGTTGTAGCGCCCACCGGAGCAGATGGACCCTATTTCAGGGAGCGAGAGCATGCGCGTCTCGGCAACTGTGCCGGTGTAATAATCCAGTCCCCGCGCGATGCTCACATCGATCGTGTAGGCATTCGAAGGAACTCCCGCTCCATCTAAGATCTCGAGGACTTGAGTGAGCTCGACGACGCCCTGAGCGCCTTCGGGATTTGAAACGAAGAACTCACTCAGCTTCTTGAGTGTGCTCGCAGTGTCGGTTCCCTGCTGGATCTCGAGGAACTGCATCACCTCTTCAATCTGGGAATCGGACAGACCGGCCTCCGTTCGGAGCTCGTTTCGCACGGTCTCGGCGCCAAACTTTTCGATTTTATCAATCGCCCTCAGAACCGAAGTCTTCACGTTCGGCGCACTCTCACCGCGGGAGACCATGGAAACCAGGCCGCTCAGAATTTGGCGGTTATTGATTCTCAACTGATGCTCGACCTGTAGCGCTTTTAGTGCCGTGTGCGTCACCGTGAGCACTTCTGCATCCGCGCTCATCGAGAGCGAACCGATGATGTCGAAATCGCACTGGATGAATTCTCGATAGCGTCCTCGTTGCGGCTTCTCAGCGCGCCACACGGGTGCAATATGGTAACGCCGAAAAGGAGTGCCCAATTCGTTGATATGCATTGCGGCGAATCGTGCCAGAGGAACGGTCAGATCAAAGCGCAGTGCCACATCCCGGCCGCCTTGATCTTGAAACCGGAAGAGCTGCTTGTCCGTTTCATCGCTGCCGTTTCCCAAGAGAATCTCAGCGTACTCAAGAGCAGGGGTATCGATCGGAGCAAAGCCGAAAGAGGCGAACACCTCGCTGAGCGTGCGAATCATCTTTTCGCGAAGAATCCCCAAGTTCGGAAGAGTGTCCCGAAACCCCTTCAAAACTCTCGGCTCTATCAGCTTAGACGCCATATGTTTGCCTTTCTCCTTTTCCCGGTGATATCTCGGCCATTCGATATAACACACCGAAGTCCAAGGACAACTTCCGGCTGCCTCAAAAGGAGTATCTGTTGGAGATTCAGACGCCTGTAAGAAAAGCAACTCTGCCAAACGGCGTCACCGTGCTGGTTGAGCCCGATAACCGCTTCGCCTCGGCCGCCCTTTCGGTTTGTTTAATTGGCGGGCTCTCCGATGAGCTCGAATCAGAGGTGGGCGTCAGCCACCTCCTCGAGCACCTGCTTTTTAAGAAGACATCAAAGCGGGAGGCAAAAGAAATCGCTGCCGCGATGGACGAACTCGGAGGAGAAATAAACGCGTTTACCGACCTCGATTCTCTCTGCGTCTACGGGACCACGACCTCCCGACAGTTTCCTGAGCTCTCCGGGCTCCTCGCGGAAATGCTGCTCGAACCGCAATTCGGCGAAGAAGAAATCCAGGTCGAAAGAGAAATTGTCCGGCAAGAAATCCTCGAATCGCAGGATTCTCCCGGCGACGTCACGTATCAGGCGTTGAATCGCCTGCTCTGGCCCGATAGCGTCTTCCGCTTTCCTGTTTTCGGAACGCTGGAATCGATTCAACGACTGCAATTAGCCCATCTCCGCGCACGACTTTCCGCGCTTCTTACCGCCGGACGTTGTATCGTTGCCGCCTCCGGCGCGGTTGATTTTGACGCGGTTTGCCGGTTTGCTGAATCGGCTTTCGGAGCACTCCCTCAAGGGGTTCCGTATTCATTGAGCTCTCCACTTCGCTCATCGGGCGCCGCGATTGAACAGCAGTCCGTGCACCAAGTATACATAGCGCTTTCGCAACCTTGGATTCCGGCCGACAGCGTTGATGTTGCCGCGGGCCTCGTGATTGCGACCGTGATTGGAGGAAGTCTTTCTTCACGCTTGTTCCAGAAACTTCGTGAGGAAGCCGGGCTTGCTTACGAAGTCTCCATGAGCGTCGAGGCAACATCACGCGAGGCAAACCTCGTCACGACCTCGGTCGTTGAAAGAGCACATTTGGAACCTGCCCTCGAGATCATCTTTCGTGAGCTGCAAGATGTTCGCAACAACGGAATCACTGAAATAGAACTCGAGCGGACAAGAAAGCTCCTTCGTGCACGACATGAGCTTGATTTTGACAGCGCAGGGAATCGGCTTTGGAGCGCAATCGATCATGAGATCCGATCGCGATCGTTTAATGATCTGAGCTATCCCGCGGCAGTGCTCGAGCGACTCGAGCAGCTTACTTTGAGCGACGTCCGGCGGGCGGCATCCGAATTCTTGCTTTGCCAGCCAGGTGTGGCAGTGCTCGGGGGCGACGTCAAAGGACTCGCAATTCCCAAGTTGCTCTCCGATTTTTCAGCAGCGGAAAAATCTGCCGGATAAGCGGGTTGAGAAGCCGCTGGCAAGGTCCAGGGATTCTTGTTAAACACCCCGAATGACAACCGACAAAAAGATCTTCGTCCTCGATACCTCTGCCATAATGTCACTTGTTCAGGATGTGACCACTTACCGTGGTGCCGAAGTTCCTGCCTTCGCGGGAGTCCTCGGTGACAACGAAATCGTCATTCCTCGCGTGGTGTTAGATGAACTTAACGGCCTGAAGCGAGCCACGGGTGACCGGGCAAAAACCGCAATTGAGGCCGCAAAGCAGCTCGAATACTATTCGAGCTTCGGATCGCTCCTCGATGGAGTCGAGACCGAAAAGGGCGGCCTCTTGCGGATTGCCCCCCGGCCAATCTCGGAAAAGGTCGTGGCCTGGGGCCTGAAGGCGATGGTCGCAGATCACGAGATTTTGGCCACCGCTATCGAGCTTGAGGATGCGCTTCGCGGCAGCATGCGACTCGGCTCGGGTGAGAACGGTGACGAAGAAGACAACGAGGAAGCGCCGGAAGTAGTACTCATTACTCAAGACAGAATTCTCCGAGTCCTCGCACGAAGCGTCTACGGCATGAAGGCCGAAGAATTGAAATCCATCTGCGCGCCAGAGCTCGATCAGGAGCGCGGTTACCGGCGGATTGAGCTCTCGAGTGATGAAATCGACGAAGCGATCGAGAAGGGATTTTTCTATCCGAAGGATCACTGCTTCGTGAATGAGTTTCTCCATCTCGTCGATGCTGAGAATCCTGAAGTTCACTATTGCTACGCGATCATGCGCGACCCGGCGTCGAAGCAGGCAGAGATCATCGACCGCACCAAGGTCGACTACCTCAAAGTCGCTGGCGATGTGATGGGGAAAAACGTCCGTCAAAAGTTTCTCCTCTGGTCGCTCATGGGTTGCGGAGAATCAGATCCGATGGCTCAGGGCGGCGTGCGATTGATCACGGTCTCCGGCCCGGCGGGAAGTGGGAAGTCGTTTCTTACTTTGGCCGCAGCTTGGGAGCGCCTCGAAAGAGGACATTTCGAGCGCATCATCATTACTCGTCCGATGGTCGAAGTCGGAACCTCACTCGGATTTTTGCCGGGAACTCTCGAAGAGAAGATCAAACCTTGGGGTGGTCCGATCGAAGACAACCTGCGGGCAATCGTTCAAGTCCCCTCCCCCGACGAAGGCCGGGGTGGCCCGACGAAACGAGGAGTACAACGCTCAGTTCGGCCGTTCGATGCCAAAGCTTGGCTTGAGATGGAAGACCGGCTCGAGATCGTTCCCCTCACCTATATTCGGGGTCGAACTTTCCGGCGGTCATTCGTGATTCTTGAAGAAGCACAAAATATCGAGCGTGGGCCGCTCAAAGTATTGCTCACGCGTCTCGGCGAAGGGAGCATCGTCGTGGTCGTGGGGGACGAAAGCCAGATCGACAACCAGTTCTTGAGCCGGAGAAACAACGGTCTCGTGCACGCGATAAACGCGTTTCGCAACTGGCCTCAGGCGGCAAATATCAGTCTGCAACAAATCGTGAGAAGCGATCTCGCCGAAGCAGCGAGCAATCTGCTCTAACGAACCTGTCTGCTCGAGGCTGCCGTCACGATCTGGAAACTAAGTGAATCTTTGAACCGTGTTGTGAGCAATCACAACACGGTTCTTACGTTTTTATTGCAATCCATCACAGTGAAGACGCTCTCCCGTACCATTGTGCACGGATGCCAATTTTTCGTTCCCTAAAACTTTTGTCCGCTCATTCCATGAGCGCGGCAAATGACGCATCTAAATTTTCCCTATAGTGCAACTGCGGGTTTGACATTGCATTATCCGTTCAATATCCCAATTGTTAAGACTCGCTCACAGAGGGCTCGAAATCCAACAGCGCGAATCCCGACGAAGGATCTTTTCCCGTGACAATCCGAGAAGAGAGATTCACCCGTGTTTGGTTCGCGCCCTGTAGCGCGGAGCAGGCTCTGCTCTGGTAGTAATTTCGAACTACCGGCGCCGCAGGGCAGTTGCGACGCACTCAATCTGCAGTTCTTGTTTGCAGGTTAACTACAGCACTCGATCGAAACACTGGTGACAGCACAAAAAGGTTTTCTTTTTTGCGTTCCATCCGCGTTCTTCAGTGAGAGCTTTCTCCAAATACTGAAAATTCGTTCTCCCTGAACAACGCGGGTGGAATTGCCAGCTCATTGTGCTCGCGCGTGGTGCCCCCCCACAGGGAATCGGGGGCGTGGATGCTGCATGATCGGAGGTGTCCTCATGAAGAGGACCAAACGCCGGAAGTTAAAGAGGGGAAAACACACCCCCGTCTTTGATGACCGGAAAGGCGCGTGTGGGATGGCCGCCGCCGTCACACGAGACAACGTGCCGAGTGCTGAACCCATCGAGATGGTCCACAAGGCCGCTCGACGCATGGTTCAGCGTGGCGGCGGAGTGAAGAGAGGTGCGGGTGCGGGTCTCACCGTCGAGATCGACAAGTCGGAAGACCTCTCGCGTCACGAATTCCGTCGAGGCGAGGTTCCCGGGATCGCGGTCGTCTTCCTGCCCAAGAACGACAAGGCCGCGAAAGACTCCGTCGAAGAGGCGATTAGCGCGGAAGGCGCACGCTTCGTCGGCTGGAACAAGCCGGTGACCCGGAGCAACTGCCTCGGTAAATTCGCCCGGGAAACCGAGCCAGAGATCCTCCACGCCGTCTTCGCCCTCAAGAAGCTGGGGTGGTGGGAGAAGCTCTGGTCGGTGCTGGTGTTCCTGTTCCTCGCCATGTTCGGGCGGGTCCGTCTGGCTGACTGGTCAGACCCCGTCGGCGTCCGGGCTTTCAAAGTCCGGAAGGCCATCGAACGTTCGTTCCTCCTGCGGCGCTACGGCGCGAGCAGCCTCGAAGAAGTGCCGAAGAAGGATCGGGTGTCGCAGTACCCGTTTCTCGTCTCCTGCTCCACGTACACGGTGACCTACCTCGTGCTCGGGAACTCGGAGAAGATCTTCGACTACTACCCGGAACTGCGACATCGGGTGACGCGGTACGCGCTCATCCATGTCAGGTACAGTACCAACACTGGCCCCGAGTGGGCTCGCTGCCATCCGTGGGACGGCATTCTCACGCAAAACGGCGAAGTCAACACCCTTCGGGGTAACCTCCGCTGGTGGCAGTCTCGCGACAAAGCGTTCTGTTCGGAGTCGATGCGACCGATCCTCAATCTCGATCGCTCCGACACGGGTAACCTCGCGGAGATCGTCTCGCTGCTCGCCGCCGAGGGCATGGGCGAAGACGAAGCCATCCGGCTCTTGGTGCCGCCGGCCCATGCCGGTAGCCCTGACCATCAGAAGGAGGGAAAAGAGAAAGTCCGGGCGATGTACCGGTACTGGGAAACCCGCTTGGAGCCCTGGGAGGGGCCTCTCGCGGTAATCGTGATCAATCCGAACCGGTGCTACCGCAGCTTCTGGGATCAGGTGTTCGGAAGAGTCAAGCAGTCCGGGCCGCGCTTGAGCGGCATCGTCGATCGTTCCGGACTTCGGCCGCTCGTGGTCGAGATGTCCGGGAAAGCCGTGTCCTACGCCTCGGAGTTCGGGTTCACCGGAATCCCGCTCTCCGCGCAGACCGCGCGCATGCAAGTGCAACGTGGTCAGATGGTCTGTTACGACGTCGAGTCCGATAAGCTCAGCTCTCCGGAAGAAGTCGAAGCTGAGTTCGCCGCCCGCGCCCCGTACGAACGGCTCCTGCGAGCGACCCCGCTCGCGCCGAAGCCCTCCGTTCGGAAGCCGGGTTGGAATTCGAAAACCCTTGTCCGGCGTCTCTCGAAGGCCGGTGTCCACTCTGATGACTGCGAAGAAGTGCTCGCTCCGATGGCCCTCACGGGCGTCGAGCCGCACGTGTCGATGGGTGACGACTCACAACCGTGGCATCTCCGGCCACTGAACGTGCTGACGTCGCTCTTTAACGTCTTCCTCCACGCGTTCGCTCACGTGACGAGGCCGTCGATCGATGCGGTTCGGCAAGAAGACGCCTTCACCATGGGCGTCAGCATCGGACCCAAAGGCACGCCGTTCCGAAGGACCCGCACTGCACAACTCGTCGAACTCGACTCGCCGTTCCTGAGCGGCCCCGAGTTTGACGAAGTTTGCGGCGCGTTCCGGACGACCGTCTTCGCCTGCGAGTTCGATACCCGTTCGGAGAGCGGTTCTCTGAGAAGGAAGGCGCTCAAGATCGCAACCGAGGTCGTCGAAGCCGTGCGGCGGGGCACCACCCTGGCCGTTCTCGACGACACACCGAGCGCTGACCACATGCAGTTCGTGCCTCTGGCGTTGGTCGTGCCGCTCGTTCACCGGCAGCTCGCGGAAGCGGGCCTCCGGAGCGACTGCTCGATCATCTGCCGCTGTGTCGAAGCGAGAGACGCGCACGAGGTCGGGGTTCTCCTGTCCTACGGCGCGGAAGCGGTGTACCCGTCGCTGATCGAAGAACTGCTCTTCACCGCCCCCGAGCTTCTCGAACCCCGTCCCGGAAAGGAGCGGAATTGGGACTGGAGCGACGAAGCGGGCGTTCTGCGGTGGAACAACTGGCGGAAGGCGAACATCAACGCCCTCCGGCTGATTATGGGCCGTCTCGGTACGACTCCGATGTCATCCACCATCGGTGCCGAAACCTTCTTCCCCTACGGCCTCGACGACGATGTCATGGCCGAGGTCTTCCCCGGGCGTAAATCCCGAATGGGCCTCATGGGGTGGGAGGAAATCGAGACAATCTACCGGAACCTTCATTCGAGAGGAGAAAAAGCGCCGGACGAATACCTCCGGCCTGAGAACGGTGCTTCGTTCAAGACGCCGCTGCTCCCGATCAGCCGCACGTCGAACGTGGAAGGTGAAGGGCGAATCCCGCATTCGTATTCGAAGAGGGTGATCTCTACCCTCCGAGAGTTCACGCACGCGGACAACGACTCGCCTGATGACGTGCGCCGGAAGTACCTGCGATACTGCGACGAAGTCCACGGGCGGCCGCCGACGACTCCACGCTCGTTCCTCGAACCGAACTTCGGTCTCGAACCGGTTCTGGACGAAGCGATGGTGCCGACAGTCCGGCAGCTTCTCGCCGACAACATGTTTCTGGTGCCGATCTCACTCGGTGCCCAACCGCTGCAACCGTGGCTAACCAACGTCCTCGGAACCGAAGAAGCCGGTGCGATCGCACATACCGGTGAAGGCGGGATCCCCGAGGAGCTGTACGGCCACCCACTTGCCCCGCGTGCACGGCAGATCGCGTCCGGCGGCTTCGGCTTCCGGGCGAGGAATCTCGCCGACGAGCGGGCCATCATCCTCTGCGTCAAGATGGCGCAGGCGGCGAAGACGGCCACGGGAGGCGTCCTCGACGGCAAGAAGGTGGTGCTCTACGTCCCGAAGATCCGTGGAACGAAGCCGGGCCGGGGTGCGTACAGCCCCGCGAACCTGCTCGATATCAACAGCATCGAGGATCTCCAGTTCTTTGTCCGCCTGCTGCGGCTTTGCAACCCGCACGCGGCCATTGAGATCAAGATCGTGGCGACGGAGGACTTCGGTCCGCTGGTCTTCACGATCGCCGACATGCTGAACCGTATCGGGAATCCGATTCCTCGTGACGGCGAAACGCCTCGGAAGAACCGCATCTACATTCAAGGGAAGGGGGGATCCACTGGGAATGCCCAGCTCCTCTCCCGCGAACACGGTGCGATCTCTTGGGAGGAAGCACTGCGAGAAGCGGTGTACGTCCTCGCCGGGAGCGGTCTCGAGGGTACGGTAGACCTCGTCGTAGACGGCGGCTTCAAGACCGCGTGGGATGTGTTCGTGGCCGGCGTGTACGGTGCGAAGGCCGCTGGCTTCGGCACCGCAATCATGATCGCAGATGAGTGTGTGAAGTGCGACGTCTGTCAAGGCGGCGGCTGTCCGACAGGACAGGCGGCGGCCGCTACGGCAGGGGCACTCATCGACAAGTACGTGAAGCGGAGCGACGTCGAGCGCGTCATCCGCTTCTGGCAACAAACTGGTCTGGAGCTTCAAACCCTCCTCCGGCGAGCGGGCGTGCGAACGTTCGACGAGCTGAAGGGCAGGTTCGATCTCCTCAAAGTCCGCGAGAGGGGCGGACACTATAAGAAGTTCACCGACCGGGTGAGGGCTCACTTCGTGAACTACCCGCGAGTAGACGACCCCGACGTCGCGGCCGAGCACGGGATCTACCGTGACTCCGATCTCGACAACCGGGTTCGGAACGCGGCACCGGAGTTCTTCCTCACCGGCACCGGAGAACACACCGTAGACATCGGTCAACTGGTTCCGAACCACGCTCCGTTCGGTGCGAGCCTCACCAGCTCGATCGTTCGGCTCCTGAATTCGGGACACAAGTTCACCGGCCACCTGACTGTAACTTCGGAAGGATTCGCGCCTCAGGGTTTCGGCGCGCTGACTTCCGGCCCGTTCACCATGATCCACACGGGCGTGGTGAGCAACTTCGCATGGGAAGGAATCGAATTCGGTGCAACCGGCGTGGTTCGACAAACGCCGGGGAACATCACGGACCCGCACCGAAGCGCCATCGGTCTGAACTGCATCGGCTACCGGATGCAGGAGGGCGGCCGGATCTTCGCCGCCGGATCGATCGGTTCCTACGCGGCGGCTTGCAACCGCGGCGGCTTGCTCGTCTCTGATGGCTGCGGAAGCTACCTCGGATTCGGCATGTCCACAGGCACGGTCGTGATCCTCGGGAAGATCGATGGGTCGGCTTGTTTTGCCGGGATGACCGGCGGAACGGGTTTCATCTACGATCCGACCGGAGATTTCCAAGGACGATACGACAAGCGTGTCGCGCGAGCGGACCGCTTGAGTGCCGAGCACCGCGAAGAGATCGAAGAACTCCGCCGAGTCCTCGAGGAACACCACCGTCTCAGCCTCTCTACGACGGCTGGAGCGATCCTCGAGAAGTTCGACGCGTGCATCGGCGATTTCTGGCTCGTGACCTGTTCGACCGTCGTCGCGGAGCCGGTGTTCACACCGACGGCCGAGACGAGCGCGGTCGTCGAGCGCTACGGTCTGAAGCATCTGACGCTCGTTTCGTAGAACGAGTCGTCACGTAGTCACCGCCGGCGGCGAGGAAAACCCCCTCGCACGCCGGCATCGCCCCTCTACAACACGGTTTTCCCGAGAAGGAACGTGCTGTCGCCAGGGGTTAGACTTTCGTGTTCACCTCTCCACCCCTCAGCAGTAATCCTACTCCCCCGAGAATCCACTCTGCGTCCGCCACGACGCGGTGACTCGCTATCTTGTTGAACCACAGAGGCACAGGGGCACAGAGATTGCACAGGGATGAAGTTAAGCTGGTAATAATCTCCACTCTACGTCCTCTGCGGTTGCATTTTTGATTGAAAAATCCACTTAAAGGCAACCGCAGAGGACACAGAGGAGCGCTATCTTGCTGGATGCTCCAGCCGAAGTGGCGCCAAAGCCCTCAGTTGCTTTTTTCGATAGTTAAGGTGAGAACAATTATGTGCCACTATTTGGTCGCGAATAACTAATTCTTTTCGGGATACTGCAATGTCTCAAGTCGAGTCGCTTCGCTTTCTTACTCCGGATTTGGTTCGCAGAATCGCTCGAGAGTTCGGCTCTCCAGTTTACGTGTATGACGAAAAAACTCTTCGAGCGAGTGCTGAGGCATTGTTGGCATTCCCAAATGCGTACGGACTAACCGCGCGCTTCGCCATGAAGGCGAATTCGAACGTCAATATCTTGAAACTTTTTAGTTCAATGGGTCTCGGTATCGACGCCAGCTCCGGCTACGAAATCGAGCGTGCAATTCGCGCCGGAGTTCCTGCCGAAAAAATCATGGTCTCTTCACAGGAGTTACCGCACAATTTGAAAGAGATGATTCCTCTCGGTGTGAAGATCAATCTCACCTCTCTCGACCACCTGCGAGAATTCGGCGAGCAATTCCCTGGAAAGGAAATCGGTCTTCGATTCAATCCTGGTTTGGGTTCCGGCGGAACAAACCGAACGAACGTCGGTGGTCCGGCGTCGAGCTTCGGAATCTGGCACGAGCAAATCCGGGAGACAAAGGCTCTGGTTGCTGAGTTCGGATTGAAGGTGATCACGATCCACACGCACATCGGATCAGGCTCCGATGCTGAAGTTTGGCAGCGCGCCGCACGTCTCACGGTGGAGTTGCTCGAGCATTTTCCAGAAGCAACGAATCTGAACCTCGGTGGCGGATTCAAGGTTGGCCGGATGGCGAGTGAGACCTCCACCAATTTGCAAAAAGTCGGCCTCCCGGTAGTTGAGATTTTCAAGGAATTTGCGGCACGCACGGGCCGTAAAATGCACTTGCAGCTCGAGCCAGGGACTTTTTTGGTAGCAAATGCCGGATGCATCATCTCCCGCGTGATCGCCGCTGCGAATACCGGAACTGATGGCTATAACTTCTATAAACTCGATTGCGGTATGACGGAAATTCTCCGGCCGTCCCTGTATGGAGCACAGCATCCGCTTACGGTCGTGTCTTCGGACTCTTCGGACGAAGCATCTCAGCGTTCAGTGACGAAAGCCGTTGTGGTCGGACACTGCTGTGAGTCAGGAGACATTATCACTCCCCTGCCGGGCGACCCCGAGGGCCTTTCGCCTCGGCCGCTGCACAGTGCTCGGGCAGGCGATTTCATGGTGATCGGCGGAACCGGCGCTTACTGCGCGGCGATGTCTGCAAAGAACTACAATTCGTTCCCCGAAGCCGCGGAGGTTCTGTTGAAACAGAACGGAGAACCTGCCCTCATTCGAAAACGGCAGACGCTCGACCAGGTCCTTGAAAACGAGCTCACGATTTAGCAGTTCGGCGGTCCGCCCGAGCAACAGGAAGTGCAACGTCGAAACTTTCTCAATATCGATTTGTTCCGAAATTGAGAGATCCGCATTAAAACAATATTCAGCCGGTTAACGAAAACTTGCTGATGAGCTGGTAAGCCCTATAGTAACCGTTCGTCTTAGATCTAAGTCGAGCCCTATTCGTAGGCCCGACGGCGAACCAATATCTAGTCTCAACCTGGAGCGGGAAAAGCGCAGATCGAATGTCACGGTATAGAAAGTTCACCGCAGCTATTATCCTGCTCGGCACCTCGGCGATTTTCTGTGCAGCTGCCTCCGTCGTCTATTTTCAGGAGCATCTGCTCTTCCCGTATTACGATGAGACTCAACGAAGGCCTGAATCGGAAAGGACGGAATCAGCTAGTGGCGGAATCAGCCGTGTGGTGCTCGATCCCGGCGAGAATCAAATCGAAGTTTGGCATGCTCCGGCGAGCGGTACCTCTCGCGGAGTTGCGGTGATCTTTCGCGCCAACATGGGCACTCTCTCCGATCACACATCGCTCATCGATCTCGCCGTAGGCCAGGGCCTGGACGCGGCGATCTTCAATTATCCCGGAATGGGAATGAGTAGCGGAAGCCTGAGTGAGAAAACCATTCTCAGCGCCGGCGAACGGGTCATACAGCATTTCTACACTTCGCTTCAGGACAAGGCGAAAAAACTCTGGATCTTCGGTTACTCGATCGGAACCGGCCCGGCGGGGGCACTCGCTCTCAAGTATAAACCCGAAGTGCTCGTGCTTTTTGCGCCGTATACGAGCATCACTGAGGTCATTAAGACGAGAACTCGCTACGGCGCGCTTGCCGGCTTCTCGAGGTTTGACTTCGAGCTGAAGAAGCCGATTTCGCTCCTCGAGAAAACGCATCTCCTCGTTGTCACCGGTGGTGCGGACACGACGATATTTCCCGAGATGTCTCTCAGGGTGTTGTCGGCATACCGGGGGCAAGGTCGCTCACACCATATTCACAATCCAGCAGCACCGCATGACCATCTCGTCGGAGCAAATCGCTTGGAACTCGACCGGGTGTTAGGGGAGATAGTATCCGGAGAAATGCGTTCGACCGACATTCCTCCGCCGTCGCCAATTTCAGCCGCGGAACAAATAGGGATCAGATGATTCATCAGCTCCAATCCAAAATCGTGCTGTCCGCAACGCTTCCCGATGTGTGGGATTTTTTCTCGAACCCAGCAAATCTCGCACGGATCACACCCCCTGCGCTCAACCTCCAGCCGCTTTCTCCGGTAGAGCCGAGAATGTACGAAGGCCAAATAATCGTTTATCGAGTGAAGCCGTTCCTGCAGATTCCTCTCACCTGGGTGACTGAGATTACGCACGTCCGAGAGCACGACTATTTCGTCGATGAACAGCGCTTGGGGCCCTACCGGATTTGGCATCACGAGCACTTCTTTCGTGAAGTGTCGGAAGGTGTTGCCGTGGAAGACCGCGTCTCGTATCTCCTGCACGGCTGGGCTTTCGGCAAAGTTCTGAATTCCATGTTCATCGCGTCACGGCTGAGATCGATCTTCGCCTATCGCGAACAAGCAATCAGAGGTATCTTCGAGAAATAATCTTGAGTCTCTCCCATAACAAGATGTTAAGTCTGCAATGAACAATTCCCGAAACTCAAGTGTCTGGCTCGCAACGTCACTTTTTCTCGTCAGCTCAGTGCTTCTCGCACATCGCGCGATTGCTCAGGAATCCGAGGAAAGATGTCTCGAGAATGTTTGTTTTCCCCAGTCGGTAGCGGCATCGAAAACTGAGTGGAAGCTCTCAGGGCTCGCCAAGTACCGCTACCTTCTTTGGGATGTCTATGTCGCCGCACTTTACCGGCCGGCTCCAGACTCGAGCACCACATCAGCCACTCTCGACCTCGCACGACAGAAACTAGTCATCCACTACTTTCGAGACATTACGGCGGAGGAATTTTGCGAGAGCACTACCGACGCGATGAAAAAAAATCCGGAATATGATGAGAAGAGCTTTTCGGAGTCACTTCCCATTCTTTGCCGTGCATTCAAAACAGCCGCGGCAGGTGACCGGTATGAGCTCATGTCTGAAGACGGCATGAACACGCGTCTGTTGCACAACAACAAGGAGGTTTTCGCTACGAAGGACAAACGCTTCGCGCGAGTTTTCTTCGGAATTTGGCTCTCAGATTACGGATTGGATCGCAACTTCACGCAGGCGTTGCTCAAGCCACTCTGATGCGTTCAACTCGCTTGCGTTACGAAATAGCTTCGCTAAACTCCGTCTCGCTTTGACGTTTCGACAAAAAATGCTTGTGCATCACATCGGACAGCGAAGGTACGGGGTCGGCCGGTCCCAACTTTGCAAGTTTGCGGCAGACGTCCTGAATGGAACCCGCGGCTGCGATTGTTCCACCTTCAAGCACAATCAGGCACTCTGCAAGGCGTTCGACAACTTCCATCCGGTGAGACGAGAAGATGACCGCGGTGTTTTCAAGCTCGCCAGCGAGAATCTCCGTGAATCGCGCGGTTTGGACAATATCCAGTCCGTCAAACGGCTCATCGAACAGGAATAACCTTGGATTGATGAGATACCCCACCGCCGCTTGTACTCGCCGTCGCTCGCCCTTCGAGAGCTGTCGTCCCAGTTTTGGGAGTAATGGACTCAGCTCAAAGAGATCGACGAATCGACTGCCCTCGTGGATGTAGTATTTCGCACTCCCGTGCTTGAGGCGACACCAGAGCTTCAAATAACCCTCAACGGTGATATCCGAGAACACCGCCCCTCCTTCGGGAGAGAATGCCATGTGCTGCCGGGGATCGAGCACGACACCATGTCCCGCTGGTTTTGCCTCGACATGGAGCAGCCCTTTTTTCGGAACAAGGAGGCCGAGAATGGTCTTCAAAAGCGTGGATTTCCCGGAACCATTGTGGCCGATAACTGCGATGACTCTCGACTGCACCGACAGCTCAGGAACTCTCAAGACGACTTCCTTCGAGTAGGCAACTTCAAGACTTCGAATATTCAGGGCAACCTGCATTAGACCTCCTCCAGGTGGGCAGCAAACCAAATTGCGTGTCGCTTGAGAAGGAACCAAACCAAAACGGTTGCAATGATCCCATGAACCAGAAGCGAGAACGCCGGCTGCGAGAGCACGGGTGTCAATATCACTGGACTCAATCCGATAACCGGGAAGTAGACGAGAGCTTTTTGGGCCGCAAACAAAACTCCTTGTGAATCTCCCGCGAACAGCGAATAGATCCAGAGAAGCGTCCCGCCGATCACAAGCACGAGTGGGACATACCGGTAGATGATACTCCAGAATGAGTGTCGTCGAAGGAGTTCGCTCAGCGAAGCGATCACCGTGACTAACGCCAAGCTGCTCGAGACTGCGAAGAGCCAAGCAATAAAAGTAGTCTGCTCGGGCATGAACAGGGCTCGAGTTTCCACGGGTACTGCCGCGTGATACGCCAGAATCGAAAGTGGGATCGAGATCAAAATAAAAAGTGAAACGCGGAAGAGAGTAATAATCCAAATCGAGAGGTAAAACTCCCACTTCCCACAGACCGCAACGAGCGGAAGTAAAGCGTTGTTCTCAGCAAAACATCGCAGCACTTTTCGATACCCGTTTAGTGTCAGCCAAAGCGATGCAACGATCAGCATGCAGGTGTTGATCACGAACACCATGATGATCGTGGCGTGAGTCATGTCCATGGCATTTTGCATACCACCTGATCGGAGCAGAACCGTACCAGTGAGATCCTCGAGCTCTTGGGATTTCTCCTTGGCTTTTCCGAAAAATTCGTTGACGTCGTTATTTCGATTATCTTGCGCGAGAATAAAAACGCCGAGTGCGCGAAGGGAGCTTACCTTCGAAGAAGTAACGCCATTCTGAAAGTCGATAATGATATCGGAAGAGCACTCCTCGCAAACGTGAATGCGGTGCGTCGCCAACGAGAAATATTGAACGAACTTCTGTAAATCCGCGGGGGTGTCGGCACTCTTTCGGATCGTGACGTCCAAAGTCTCTAGGTGGCAGTCGGCGCTCGGTGGCACCTCCACCGCTCCCGATCTCTGCCAGGTGCAGACTTCTGGCTGAGGCGGAAGCTTGGACTTTCCGTGAACGACCCCTTGTATCCAATCCACAGTCCCGTCTCTTGTCTCGACGCGCTGTTTGAACTGTTCGGGGGTTTCTTCGAGGAGATGAAGGTAGGCTGCCGAGATAAAAATCTGGCCGGTGGCAAGGAAGACCCCAAGTATGAGCGGCCACAGGAGCAGTTGGCAAAATAACCTTCTATCCCGCAAAAATGCGAGCGCAATTCGGAAGCTTCTCATGGAGACTGTTATTGAGGCGAACCTGACATAAGGTGCCCGTTCGACGCGGATTTTTCTGTTTTTTCACCTCGTCTCCACGAATTCGCGGCCTCGCAAGAAAAGAAGTCTCCAAGTCAACGAATTTCAGCACAATGCGGGGGCGGATAATCAGCCGGCTCGATGCGGAATATCGGCCTCTAATATGAGTGCTCTTCACCCACCGTCGGGGGTTTATATTTTGAGGGGCACTGGGTGAGAAGGTTTTTTGCGGCAAACTGTGTCCCGTCGAATCGGCCTTCGAGGATAACGTCGCGGCCGGCTTTCAGCGTATCGGGCATCAATCCCTCATACACGACGAGTAACCTGGGAGGGGGTGGGACAGCGGCCTGGGCCGGGGGAGTTCCAGGGAGAGCGGCTTCGCCCTTCTTGATGTCTCCGACGAAAAACCGAACCACTGGACGCTCTCCTCCCGTGTTCTCGATCTTTCCCTCGCTCACACGAGCTCCAACACGAATATTTTCCCGAGCCTTCGCGTCTTTGAGCAGCTCATCGACGGTGACCACTGCCTTTGCGCTGCTCTTCACCGCAGAGACTATAAGAACGATAATCGCGGCGGCTACAACTGTCAGCGCGAGATAAAATCTCCAGTTCTTCCCAATCATTCGAGGATTCTCACTTCACGAATACCAAGCTTCTTGCGAAGCTCCCGAAGCTTCACGAGAATAAGTCGCTCGTACGAGATCGGGTCGTCCCAATCTCCCGGTCGCACCGACATTCCCTGAACCAGTAATGAAAAGCCGTACCCGTCCTCCAGCGCCAGACCGGTCGCTCCAGCCACTCCGAGTTCATCGCCGAGATTGACTCGATCGCCTTCGCGTTTCATAAACGATGAAAGGTGCGCGTATCGAGTTGCCACACCAAATCCATGGTCGACGATGAGAGTCTTCCCATGCGCAGCGAGATCGTCAGCATAAATTACGATTCCGGCTGCACTCGCGCGAACTATCTGCCGGGCCGCTAAGCGGAGGAAAGTTTCCTTCGCGCGTATCGATAGTGCGCTCTCTCCACCGCTCAATTGAAGGGTGTCACCCTCCACCCACAGCGCATCGCCTGATAGTCGTCGAAATACACCCTGCCAAAACGCTTGCGGTTTTGGACGCACGAAAAGTGGGAGCAGCTTATCCTCCGCCGACTGAAAGGCGGTGGACGTCACCTTCCCCTTCAGCTCTTGTTCGAGACTCTCCCATTTTCCTGGAGGAAGCTGGGCTGAGTACGTTTTTGATGGGGCCACCGGACGAATTTTGATTGGAAGGTCGATCCCGGCCGTGTTCCCGGCTCCGTCTCTCACGAAGAGACGGATGGCTTTCAGATCGGCGGCAAGATCGAGGGGCAGCGGGAAAAATGCACAGAAGATATTATGGAACGGCGCAAAATCTTGGTGCAGCCCTTTCGCCGGAAGCCCTGGGAAGATGTACGCCCCAAAGGTTACTCCGGAGAGAATATCGATTGTTTCGCTGATGCGATAACAGACCAGGCCGCTCGATCCGGCGGCATACTCCGAATCACCGGCGAGAAGCTCGATGCTCGCGGGCTGGTAGTCAACTTTGAAAATCACCGGAAGCGTTGAAGTGTTCACTCGATAGCTTCGGTCTTGTGCAGACACCGTGACGGAGGCCTCACCTTCGGCTATCCCCGCCTCCTTCGCGTTAATGAGAAAGAGAAACGTCTCGTCGTCTTTCGCCTTCGGAAATTCTTTCTTAAGAAGAACTCGAGAATGCTCTCGTTGAGTGAGAACTATCTCAACCTTCTTCAGCCCGGTGCCGAAGTCTCGTACCCGCACTCGCATCTCATTTCCCGCACTTCCCAGTGCTACGGGAAGCTTCGTGATCTCGATGAAGGGCGACTCTTGCTCGAGATAGTTCCAGTACACGTAGTACCAAACCACGAGAATCACCGGGACCATGAGGAGCAGAATGACGAACTTTACGAGACTCGAATATTTCGCGAAGAACGGGTAGCGAACGGGTTTGACCCCGGTGCCAAAAGGTCCGAACTCATTCTGTTCCGGCGCCTTGAAGCCGTCGTCACTCACCGATCAAGCCCCCCTTCGTCGCCGGCAGAAAGACCGACCTCCACTTCGCCATCGTCTCCAAGACCGAGCCGTTCGGCAAGAAATGATTTGAGCCGCTCTTTCAGCCGATTTTCAATTTGACGGATTCGCTCACGACTCAATCCGAATTCATCGGCGATTTCTTGCAGTGTCTGGGGCTCTTCGGTGAAAAGTCGCCGCTCGATGATCGCACGCTCTTTCTCGTCGGCGATGAGCTTGAAGTCGTCGACGGCTTTTCGCAGGCTATCGGCGAATTGCTCTTGGACCACCTGTTCCTCGACGTTTGGCCCGGGAGACGGAAGAATGCCATGGAGGTCTCCACCGTAATCATCTCCGGACGGACTCCCAAGCGGTGCGTCAACGCTCAGATCAGGCAGTGCCAAGCGCTGCTCCATTTCAACGACTTCCGATTCCTTTACCGAAAGTCGTTGCGCGAGAAGTTTGGCTTCGGGAACAAACCCTTCAGCCTCCAGCTTTTCCTTTTCCTTCTGCAAGTTGAAGAAAAGCTTTCTTTGCGCCTGCGTCGTCCCTACCTTTACGAGCCGGATATTATTGATGAGATGGCGCAGCATATATGCTCGAATCCAGTAAACCGCGTAGGACGGAAATCGAATTCCGCGGAACGGATCATACTGTTGAATCGCTTCAAGCAGCCCAATGTTCCCTTCTTGAACAAGGTCGAGAATGTTGCCGACATTTCGTTGATATTCTCTCGCGACCATCACGACGAGTCTCAAGTTCGCTAGGATGAGCCGGTATCCCGCCGCTTGATCTTTGTTTTTGAAAAATTTGACGGCGAGCTCATGCTCCTCTTCACGAGAGAGCGGCGGAATATTTCGAATTTCGTTGAGATACCTCTGAAGGGGATCGAGCAGCGCGACACTCGAGGCGCCGCGATCCTCACCGGCCGAGGAGTCGTCGGGAGACTCTCGTTGAACCGTGGGAATTAGCGCAGCTAACCCTGCGATGCTCTCGTCCGGCGAATGAGTCGCCTCGGAATCGCCCACTTCGATAAATTCTGCCGGCGAATCCTCATCGGACTCCTCAGCCGGATCGATCACCTCGACCTTGGGGGCACCTTTCGCTTCATCGATGTCAGGAATCTTGACCAAGCCAACTGTTCTCCAATAGCAGCAAATCGTGTTGTGCCAGCATTGCTGTCACCGCTGTCTCTACTCTCAGCACTCTCGTTCCCAGCATCACTGTCTCAAATCCGAAGTCCAGAAACGCCTTTATCTCGTCGTCCGACCAACCTCCCTCGGGACCAAGCGCAAAAACCGGAGTCCTACTGTCCCCAGGTTGAACTCTCAGCGGTTTCGGCTTGTTGTTCGACTCCGCGGCAGGCGAGGCGACGATTCTCCGTGTTGATTCCTCCGGAAATATTTCCTGAAGCCACGCGGCAAAACCAGTCGATTTCCGCGGCTTCCTGTCGGATAACACTAAAACCTGCGGAGCGCGAGTGCTGACGCCCTGTTCCAAACCCAATCGAATATGCTCTTGATATTCCTCGGGCTTCAGCAGCGGACTTGAGAAGTAGCTTTTTTCCACCTTGGTCGAGTTCATCAGGACGATTTTCCCGACACCCATACACGCCGCGGTTTGAAGCACTTTTTTTAGACTTTGCGGCCTGGGCATCGCGAGGAGAAGTTCGCGCGAGGGCGCATTCTTCTCCTCTTCCAACTGTCCCGCGAGCACAATAATCTCGTCGTCGTTCAGCTCCACGAGAGTGCCTCGTCCAATACCGGCATGAAGTTTTCCAATACGAAGCGTGTCTCCGGGTTTCAACTTGAGGACGTTTCGAATGTGGACAGCCCTCGATCCTCTGACACGGAAGATGTTGCCGTTCTCCAGTTCGGATTCTTCAAATATCAGCATGTTCATCGGAAGAATCTGCGGAAAGGGTCTCTGATACTGTTTCGCGAGTCCAAAACGGCTCTGGTGAGAGGAGATAAGGAATCTTTCAATACGATTGAGAACGGGTTATAGCCTTTTTTCCTTGTGCTGAGAAACAACACAGTTTTTACAATTTTCTATGACGGCCGAACCCACACCGAATCTTGACTCTATCGATCCTATAGTCTCGTTGGCGAAGCGACGCGGATTTATCTTTCCGTCCAGCGAGATCTACGGAGGGCTCGCCTCCTGCTATGATTACGGGCCGCTCGGGGTCGAGCTAAAGCGAAACGTCAAAGACGCTTGGTGGCGTTCCATGGTCCGCCTCAGAGATGACGTCGTAGGACTCGACGCGTCGATCATCATGCACCCAAAAGTGTGGGAAGCGTCAGGGCACGTTGCGGGATTTCACGACCCCTTAGTTGAATGTCAGTTCTGCGGCCTTCGGGCTCGTGCCGATCATGTGCAGGACATCACGACGAAGTGCCCAAAGAACGATAAAAAAGAACATCAATGGGGTGCACCGCGGAATTTCAACTTGATGTTCAAAACGCATCTTGGACCCGCTGAAGATACGGCGAGTGTCGTTTACCTGAGACCGGAAACAGCTCAAGGTATTTTCGTAAACTTCGGAAACGTTATCGATTCGACCAGAGTGAAAGTTCCCTTCGGTATCGCGCAGCAAGGAAAGTCTTTCCGGAACGAGATCACCACGCGCCGATTCACATTCCGTACCTGCGAATTTGAGCAGATGGAAATGGAATTTTTCTGCAAGCCTGACACCGACATGGAGTGGTTCGAATACTGGAAGTCGGAACGGCTGAAATGGTTCACCGACCTCGGAATCACCCCCTCACGGCTGCGTCTTCGCGCCCATGCGTCTGACGAGCTTGCGCACTATTCGAAGGCCTGCGCGGATGTCGAGTATATGTTTCCGTTCGGTTGGTCTGAGCTCGAAGGCATTGCAGCACGTGGTTGTTTCGATCTTACGCAGCACTCGGAGCACAGCGGGAAACAGCTTCTCTGGCGCGATCAGACGACGAATGAAACGTTTATCCCGCACGTCATCGAGCCGGCATTGGGCACTGACCGTGCAATTCTCACGTTCCTCATTGATGCCTACAAAGAGGAAGAAGTAGACGGGAACCCGCGTACGGTTCTTAAGTTTCATCCGCGAATCGCCCCAATCAAAGTCGCGGTCTTTCCGTTGCTCAGAAAAGACGGGCATCCGGAGAAGGCGGAAGAAGTATACAAAATGGTTCGCGAGAATTATGCCGCGAGCTACGACGACAGCGGAAACATCGGAAGAAGATATCGAAGACAAGACGAGGCCGGAACTCCGGTCTGTCTCACTATCGATCATCAAACGCTGGAAGATGGAACGATCACGCTTCGCGATCGCGACACGCTCGAGCAAAGCCGATTGAAAATCACGGACCTCAGAGAAAACCTAATCAAGCGATTCGGTTTCTAGAAGCCACTCCCTGGAATCTCTGTGCCTCTGTGGTTCAATAGAAACGCAAATCACCGCGTCGTAAAGACTTGGTTCGCGGCATCTATTGAACCGCAGAGGTACGGACTAAGCGCCGGGAACAGCTTGGGTTGGGGTCTCGTTAGCTGCCGGCCGCCGCTCTCGCCGCTCTTCCGTATTTCATCTCCAGGAATGGCACGACGAGGAAGCACAACACCTTGCAGGCAATCAGGGCGAGGCAGATTTTTTTCGAAATCGAGAAGAGCTGATACCACTTGGGATTCCCCGGTTTCAAAACCTCCATGGAATCCACCATCATCACTTCACACGCACCGTTTCCTGTGTCTGTTCTCACCAGGCTGCTTTTCCGCAATTGCTCGGAGGCTCCCGCCGGATGATAGTCAATGAGCTGTCCGGTGAACTCGACCTGATCTCCGATATGAACGGAGCGAATTTTCTCGCGAACAAAATCAGACTGAGAGAGCATATGGGTATTTGAAAGCTCCTCACCAGAGAATGCCCTCATTGCGTCGGAATCGTTCGTTCGCATGAAGCAGGTCCACGGTTCGCTCCAGAACTCCATTTTTTTATAGATGCCGCTCGACGCGTTATTGCCCCAAATGACGCAGAGATCCTTGAGATCGACCGAATTGCTTGTGTGGTAGATGTCGTCGAACGCACTGATGTCGTTGTGTGTGACGACAAGTCCACGAATTGAATATTCGGCGCGCGGCTGAATCATGTATTCCGCCCCGCCGTAATCAAACTCGTAGACTCTTGCCTTGATCTCTCGCTGCTCGGGTGGCGTGTTCAGAGCCGGAAGCATCTCGCTGGGCGGCGGAAGTATGCTCTTTTGGCGGTACGCCACGCCGAGCAGAACCAGCCAAACCGGAATCAGCACATTCGCCGCCCGAGAGACGTCCCTCAGAGCTTTATAAACCCCGACCCCCAACTCCTGCTCCTATTGTTGCGAGAGAACGATCTCCTGTTGAAGCTTCTTGCCGGCTTCAATAACCACCTTCACTTCATGTTGCGATCCGGACTGCACGGTCACTCCGACGAGATACTCTCCCGGAGGCAGAACCGTGGAATACAGGTCTTTTGAGTAGCTGGTGTCTACGTTCGTGGGCTGATCGAAACCGTTTCCCGGCTTTTTTACGTAGACGGTGTTCATTTTGAGACGAGGTCCACCTTTTGACTGAGTGGTAATCACTTCCAGCATGCCGCCGTTTAAGACGATGGTCTCATTCGAGATCCCCCCGCTCTTCACCTCGACTTCCTTTTTCATCGTGACATTTCCGAGTCGGGCTGAAGCAACATAAATTCCGGCCGGAAGCGAAACCGTCCAAAGATCTTTCGCATAAGCCTCATCGATGAGCTTTGGCTCAGTGAACCCATCGCCTTTCGTGTACACTCGGAAGTTTTCGATTTTCAATTTCTCGCTGCCGGGCATCATCGTTGCGATGAGATTGAGGTTGCCCGCATTAAAAACCAAATTCTCTTGAACCGTGGCCCCGGGCTTAAGCTCCACGGATTTCTCAGCCCATGCAGCGCCACGCTTGGCGCGAACACGAATCATGCCTGCGGGCACCATGATGCTGAAACGATCTTTTGAATAGGCTTCGTCGAATATTTTCTCAGTCCCATCCGAATGCGAAGTGAGAACGACAAAACGGTCGACTTGTACCGGCGATCCTTCCTCGTTCATTTTCGCAGCGAGTTGAATGACTCCGCTATTGAGATTGACCGTGTGCCGCAGTCCGCCACCTGCAGGAACTTCGATCCGGTCTTGCTGGGTGATGCGGCCCTTCCGCGTTGAGAGAATATATTTCCCCGGAGCAACTGGCGTTGACCAATTCATGACCTGATACTTCGACTCGGCGAGAACCTTCGGTGCTTCGAATTGCGAATCATCCGGATACAACTTGTATTGTTCGACCGAAGTTGGTTGCGCCCCCTCATACGGGATAGTCGTCACGTGGAGTCCCGGGGGAGCCACGGCAACTTCTTTGACCGTAGCGGTTGCACTTTTGGTGACCACCTCAGTCGTGGTGGTGGTGGTTGTCGTGGCCACCTGCTGAGTTCCGGGAGAAAGGTATTCTTTCGTTCCAAATGCCGAAGCTTGCGAAAGCTTGACGCGGTGGACCGAGCCGTCGGCCGGCAAATTTGAAGTGTATTGTATGGAGTACTGACCAAGAAGTTGGCGTCCGATGTTGTCATAGAGCTGTTTCAGATCTGAAGACTTCGGAGCGGAATAAAACTTTCCACCGGTATCAGCGGCTATTTTTTTCAGAGTCGACTCATCGATCTCAGCGCCCAGACCAACGGTGTAGACCGGGACGTTCACTTGGCGTGCAAGCGCAAGGCCGTCTTCGATTGAGTGTTTACTCAGCTGCTTTCCCTCGCCATTGTCATCGACTCCGTCGGACAAAAGAATCACCGCCTTACGTCCCTTCACCTCTTTCAGCTTTGAAACGGACTCATAAACGGCGTCAAAAAGCGCGGTGTCTCCTCGCGCAACCGTGCCGGAGATGGCGGACTTTGCCTGCGCCTTGTCACCGGACGAGCTCAAGACTTTTACCTCTCTCGCAAATCCGATGACCGTGAATCGATCCTCGCCGCCCAAGGTGTCAATGAACCCGCTCGCCGCCTGTTGTACATCCGGCAGAGCTTTTTTAATCGATCCGCTTGTGTCGACGGTGACAACGGCATTCAACGCTTGAAGTTTGGGGACGACCGTGAGCGGTTCCTGATCGACTTCATCTTCGCGTACACGGAAATCAGATGCCGTGAGATTGTCGACTGGGTCTCCGCCTCTCAGCACCGTGGCGAAGATGTTCACTTTCGGAAACGCAGACGTATCAACCTGGTTGATCAGAACTTCGGCGCCGGCACCGGAGTTCTGCGTGTTGACTCGCCGGCTTTCCGCTTCATCGGACGATGGCTGAGCAAACGCCGGCTGGCCAACGACAAGGGCTAAAAGTCCGGCAAGTAGATAGGAACTGATTTTCATCGGGCTCTCCTGAAATTCACGTTGTCGAGATTCTGAATAACAGGAGAAGTATTCAGCGATATAGACAATTTTTATTTGCGCACCTCTGAGATCGGCTGACGGCAAATTCAAGTAAATCAATGCGTTAAATGTTTATCGACGCATCGACCCCGTCATTTTTGATAGGAGAACGAAGTGGCTGGTCTTGCATGATGAATTTGGTTCATTTATACACCATACTCATCGCGTATTCATGTTGAGGAGTTTGGCAGCATGTCTTCCCTGAAAAAGCTCATCTTTGGCGCCGGAATTTTACTTCTGGCGCCTGTTGCGGCGTCTGCGACGCCGGTTTCGATCAACGACAATTATGTCGGCGGATCCCCGGCAAACTCGGCTCTGGTCGGGCAAGACGTGATCGGGAATTCGGACCTCTACGACATCAGTCGGCTGACCGTCGAAACGACGGCGACCGGATTCATCGTCGCCATCTATTCCACCTATTTCAATAACGTAGGATCCGATGGGACTCGCCTGGGAGATCTCTTCCTCAGCACGAACGGGTGGAACCCTGCAGGGACTGCGCCTTATTTGAACGACAATTTTCAGAACGGCGAGTGGATGGAGTTGGTCGCGGTCCTTTCCGATCATGGCGAAGGCACAACCGGCGCGACGAATTATCTTGGCCACTCAGGCACTCTCAATCTCTACAACGTAAACGCCTCCAACGTCATTCAGTCATCCGGCACGGGATCGTTCCGGAATGGACAGGAGGTCGGCTACAACCCGAACGGACAATCGTCGATCGGCGGGGGAACTTGGACAATCGAAGATGTGCTCGGCAGCGAATACGATCGTCTCGTGTTCTCGTTCGATTTCCCGGCGGGCATCGCTTTCGGGAACGAGCTTGGACTCCATTGGGCGATGAATTGCGGAAACGACACGATCGAAGGCGGCGCTTCGGTCCCTGAACCTGCGAGCGTTGCGCTTCTTGGAACCGGTCTGTTGGCGGCAGCGAGACGACGGCGGAAGTCGGCCTAGAGCATTACCTTCGGCTCGAGTAAAAGCCCATGGACTCCAAAAAGTCCGCGGGCTTTTTTTATTCCTCACCCCGCCCGCTCCGATACCCTTCAACAAAACTCAACGGAAACTGCGACTTACCCGCTGCGTTGCCGTTTTGTCACAACGTAATGCCTACGTTGTCCTAAGTTTTTAATGTAATTTTCATTCTACTTAGCTCACTCCAAATTCTCCCTTCTTCATAATTCTAGTACTGGCGTTAGTAATTTTTGTAATGAGTTTTTGAGAATCGTCCGCACAGAGGGACGACCTTGTCGTTTGCGCTCGAGAGGTTGCCATGTCGTTTTTCGCGATGATCAATACCGGAGGCACGCTCTCCCTCCCCGTCTCAGCCGATACGCCCGTGGTTCCGAAATCGGATACTCCGATGAAAACTCCGGACCGACCGGATGCGCTCGAGGTGGCCAATCTTGAATTTCGCTCGGCGATGGAAGGTCGCGGCGGATCGTTCTCACAAGCGCGCAGCTATTACCAAACGTTCCTTGGGAATCCGGGAGGAGCTACGGTCTCTCAGCGAGCGGAGGCGATGTTCTTTCTGGCCCGATGTTTTCAGGAGGACCGGCATACTGCGGGAGCGCGACACGCCTATCAACAGCTGCTTCGTAACGCCGACTATGCGGCGACCGACTACGGACTCCAGGCAGAGTTCTGTCTTGGGCAAATCTCTAATCGGGCTGGCGGACACGACATCGCGATAGAGGAGCTTCAGACGTTTCTCACACACTACGAAGCAAGACGGCCACCACCCCGCGAGCTCGCGCCTCTTGTTGATTGGGCACGAGCGCTCATGGCCGATTCTCACTCCCGGAACGGCAATCCCACGGAAGCCCTGAGATTGTATCAGGTAGTTCTCGGGTCCCGCCCGCCGGTTGCAGCGGAGACGGCCGCTTTTGCGAGGCGAGGTATTGCCTACATTGCCGAGTCCTCAGCAGCGGGCGCGGCAAGCGCGACAACAAACGACGAGCGCACTCGCCTCTGGACTCAATCGCTTGCTGCTCTCCAAATACTTCAACGCGATCATGCGTCCGATCCGATCACCGCGCGAACTCTTCGGAACGTCGCTGGGTCTGCGTACGATCAGGCGAATGGAACCACCGACTCAGTGCGATGGCAGCGAGCAAAAACGCTCTTCACGCAGGTTCATGCCCTGGGGGAATCCTCTCCTCATCGAAACGACGCCTTGTATTTTCTCGGATGGTGCGAATTTCGGTTGGGAAATTTTAGCTCTGGGAGCACCCACTTCACGGCATTCGCAGCGAGTGCCACGAGCGATCCCCGGCGCTCGGGCGCGATCGCACTTGCGGCAATTTGCCGAGCAGAGCATAGTTTTCGAACGGGACAAACCGCCGATGCCGGCGACAAAGTCACGCACTACCGAGCAGCCATCACGGCCCTCTCGGGAATCACCGACAATACATTTCAAACCTACGTCCGGGGACTCACGTCCAGAGTAGCTCGCGAGCTATTTCCTCGCCTAGGTCCGACGGCACCTGATAACGCGTTTACTACGAACCACACCGCTGTGCGCACGATACTTGGTAACGAGGCCTACTCTTCACTTCTTTATAATTGCGGTCAAAGACTATTGTATCCGACGGCCGGAACTCCAAGCGCGGCTGATAAGGCGCAAGCGATTGCGCTGTTCCGGCGTGCGGCCACGGACCATGAAACCACACGTGGTGGGCGTCTGGCCGCAATCGAGGTTGCTCGCGCCGATGGGAATTGGGCGAATATGGCAACCGCCGCCCTTGCACTCCGTGATTCGCTTCCTGCTCCCTCAGCGACGATGTCCGCAGCAGATCGAAACCTCTGGATCTTTGCGACCACTCAACGGGCATTCGCTCAAGTGCTGAACGGCCGCGGTGCGGACGCCACCGCGACTCTGACTGCCGCGGAAACAACTATGAGGGATGCTTTCAATGCCACAACTTTTGATACGTGCCGGGGGCAGCTGCTCGGCGGAACTTGGGGAGCGATACTTGCTCACGGACAATCGTTGGTGTCGCGAGACGTTACCACCCCGTGCGCGCTGACCGCAAACGAACAAACGCAAGCCGCCGCTTGCTTTACCTATCTAATTGAATCGGATGCAACTCAAGGACAGGTAGTCCGCGCCGAAGCCCATCTTGGCCGCGCGAAATACTACCACCACATCGGACGACTCGATGATGCACGGAACACGTACAACGGGATCTCGCTTCGATTTACCGGTGCCGCTTTTGAGGGAGTGCGAACTCGCGCGGCACAGGCAGTAGAAGCACTTCCGAGATGAGAAACTAAAGAGCGCTTCGCCTTATGCCGCCGCGACACGGAAGACAATGCAATAATGGACCAAACGTCTTTCACGGCGGCTCCACAACCGTTGTCACGCCCATGTACTACGGCGGCGGATTCTGCACGCCGACTGCACCTGTTCCGAGCATTCCGGTACGTGGTGAGGTTGCGCCTTCACCCATCACGACAACGAACGCTTCGCTCACCGGCGATTCGCTGCTCGACGATCTTCGCCGTCGCGCGCTGAGCGCAGCCCTCGGTGGCGGACAGGCATTCAGCTCCATCATGCCTGAGATTCGGAATCGACTCGGGTCGTCGCTCGCGACCGACCCGGATTCTGTTAACTTCCGGGTTCACACCTCGGCAAGTGCCATCGAATCGAACTTGAACGGAATAAGTCCGATGGTTGCAATTCGAAACGGCCTCACCGGCGAATTCAATCGAGTCGTGACGTTCAGCGTGCCCGCAACAACCGGAAATGTTTCCTTGAATGCATATTATTTTGACGAGCCGCGCCCCGTGACGGGTGGATGGAATTGCAATAGTTTTTTTTCGCCGCATGCACCCCGGACTCATCGTCAGAGACTCTCGAGTCTTTACGAAGTTCACGTCCGCCGCGAAGGAGATCAACTGCACTACACCGTGGCTCTCACACACGCGTTCGTCGGCGGTCTCCGGATTGGTGTGGGCGGACGAAATTTTCTCGTGATGTCTCACGAGACTCCTCCGGCCCATACTCCACCTCCCGCCGTTGTTCGTCGGGAAACACCAGCGTCGGATCAAATCGTAACCCGTCCGCCACCGCCTCCAGTGCTCGACGATCCTCCAGCACTCGACCCGCTTGTTTCAAACGACTCAGCAAGTGCGACACTTGTTCAGCCGCCGGTGAACAGCACGGAAAACGGTGGTACGGTTGGACCAACTCCCGGGGTAAGACGAGAACCGCCTCCGTCAGTGGTGATTGTTGCACAACCGCTCTCTCCGCCTCGAATTCAGGATAGCTCCGAGGTCGACACACCGCTTCAATCTTCTGTCGTCGCCGGAAATCATCAGAATCACGTATCGCCGCCGACCGTCATCGCGCTCGCGGGGCCGCCGGTAAGCGAATCGAATCAACCCGATCGACAGCTGACGTATTCACCTCCACCGCCGCCCCCGGTCGATGAGAGAGATGCGTCTCCTGGGGATATCGTCTCGAATCTTCTCGCATCGCTTCCACAGGTTCACATCGGCCCGGGCTGGATGTCCTTTAGCGCAATTCCACTTCCGCCCTTGCCCCCGCAAAGGCGCTCGGATCGAGTGGACACCGCTTCAGTACCGAGCACGATTCTTCCTGAGGGTGACGATCTACCGCTTGTCGACTCGGGAGGAGGAGGCGGAGCAGGCGGGACCTCAGTTGTAACGCTCCCACCCGACTCACCGAGAATCAATCATACCGGACCCGTGGTGCGGGCACGCACGGCCTGGGAAGGTCTCACTCTGAATCTCCCGAGATTCGTCCCACAAACAATCGACACATCTACGGAAAACCGTATTCGAGCACAGTATCTGACAGCACTCTCTCTTTTTTCATTGTATCAATGGAGTGGAGACATAGACGAAATCTCCAACCGTTTAGGAAGCAATCGAAACGCCGATACGCTCTGCGAAGAATACGTCCATCATAGTTATTACCTCCCTCAGCATGCATTCCAGACACTAGCTCGATTTCTGCGAGCGGCGGATGACCGCGATAACGATTCGACGTTGACGCGGGACCGTCTTTCCGGCGCAATCACCGGACTCGCGGAGAATCCTGATAGCGGAACTCGATGGGGTCTCGAAACGCGGATGACTCGTATTCAGAGTTTTCTCTCCGATCATCCTACCCTCGGACGCGAAGCGGCAGACAGCCTTCGGGTGTTACGAGGCAGAATGCTCGGCATCTCGCGGCCACTGTTTTGGACAACGCTCTATGCATATCAACGACAGGTTGAGGACGCTGAAGCAGGAAACGCGGCTGCCCCTGAGCGGCTTGATGCCGTGGTTCGCAGAACGGCACATCACCCGGTAACAGTGCAGCTTCAAACCACTTTCAACACGATCTTCGGCACGAATCCGCCCGTGAGTCACCATGTCTTCGACACGTATATTCGTAATCTGAGAGCAAGAGATCCAAATCAAGTCGAATCCGTTCACAATCTGAGTGCGCAGGATGTGCTTGCGATGAGAAACCTCATCACCGCCGCGAAAGAGGCTCGCACCAATCCTGCTTTCATCGCGCACTTTACCGCGGCAAGAACGGAGGCGATGCAGGCCGCTCTCGTCGCACGACTCGCTCCGAATGGGGACAATCCTCCGTCTCCAGCCGCCGTCGAAGCCTATCTTCGCGAGACTTTTGGAAACCCTACGGTCGCGGCGAATCGAACGGAGATTCTCCGACTCGTCGGAACGCTCTCAACGAACAATACGCCGACACGCCGGGCGGAAGTTGCCGCAGCGATTCTCCAACCGTTTGCCTCTCAGATGCAGTTTGGTGACACCCAGTTGAGAGCTTTGGACGCGGCAATCACCCACATGGAAGGATATGTCACGCGAACGCGGACCCTGCTCCGCGCGCAAGCGGTAGGCGATAATACTGACCACGCGGTCGGAGCTTTCCTTGCGCTTCTTCCTGATGTCGACGGAAGTCCGAATGCAGGAAAAGAACGTCCGACAAACGAGGACTTTGAAACGCGTCTCACTGCGGCACTGAATGCACTCGAGAGTGAATATGCGCTTCTCGGCGGCGATCAAGTTGGCGGCGCCTATGCTACGCAACGCCGGGGAGTCTTGCTCCGGCTTCATCAAGATCTCCGCCGCCATCTCATGGAAGAGCGGGGCCCGTGGCGCGCCTACCTTGCAGGAAACGGGACACGCACCGCCCTTCGCGGAAGAGTTGATCGTGCGACTCCGGCGTCGGCAACGGCCGCAACACTTCCGACCGACGAGATCGACATATTGGATGGCCTAAACGACATCATGCGGCGTGGTATCGGAGGTGTCACTCCAAGTTCTGCGATGAGATCGATCCAACGTTTTCTCAGTCGATAGGGATCAAACAGCAATTCCAGGACGGCACTTCTCCCGCCGTGAGGCTCCTCTGGCTCGGATATGACACCGAGCAGGCCGATTCGAGTTCGAACCCTTCCGAAGTCGTCTCTCCGTTTTCTTCAATTATTTTCAGAACATACACGGGCGCTTCGAAGTTCGATAAGTTCCGGATGCGTCCGGGGAATCGGCTTTTCGGATTGGCTTTGCCTAAGATTATCGAGTCGATTACTACTTCTTGCTCCCCGATTGGCCGACATTAGAATTTAGGAACAGAGAAGAGTTCTCACCATGAAAATCCTCGTCGTCGATGATGATCCCATGACCGCAAGGTTCCTGCAGATATTCCTCAACCAAGAGGGGTACGAGGTCTGCACCGCCGGAACGTGCTTCGAAGCAAAACGCGTCGCTGATCGTGAAAAGCCGAAGGTCGTGATCACCGATCTTTCGCTCCCGGACGGGCTTGGCACTGAACTTGTGCATCACCTGAAAGACCGCAGACCGATTATTGCAATCTCCGTTTCCGGTTACAGCGCTTCGCAGTTCGAAGGCAGTGTGGAAAAGTCGATATTTGATGCTGAGTTTTCGAAGCCGCTCGATGCGACGTCACTACTGAGCTATCTGAACGAAACAAAATTGAAAGAACAAGCAGTTTAACTTTGGATACAGCGACCTCGAATAACGGGCCTGACCCTGCCTCACCCGTTTTGCCTGCGATCGCCGAATCACCCTCGTTTCGCAAATTCCTCCGAGAGCTCTGGTGGTTTTTCGGCATCCATCGCTGGAAGATGTTGGGGTTGATGTGCGTGGTAATGCTTTGCTCCGCGACCACGTTGCTTCCGCCCTGGTTCCTCGGGCAGGTTATCCAAGCGATCGTTGATAAAAAACCCGCTTCCACGATAATTCAGCTCACCGCTCTCATGTCGCTCTTTCTGATTGCCTGCCACTGGCTTAGAGTGACGTGCAAACAAAAAACGGCGGATCTTCGCGCGACTATTTCCGCGCGAGCCCGCGAACAAGCAATCGAGCAGCTTCTTTCGCAGGGTCTGAAAGACGGAAGGCTTGTCGGAAACGAAGTTGCGCGGCTCGACACCGGGCTCCGAGACTACGCGGAGCTTCATCGAATGTTTCAGAACGAAATTCTTTTCACCCTCGTCAGCTTCATCGGATGCGGCGCCGTGTTTTTGACGAACGCACCAACCCTGCTGATTACAACCGGAGTTTATGTCCTTATCGTCGTCGGCATCCTTCGTTGGAGTCTGCCGAGAGTGAGAATTGCGCAGAGCTCGGTCAGCGTCGCGCGAGAGTCGTTCTCGGGCATTTTTGCGAACGTCGTGGGAAATGCGCTCAGCGTTCGTGCTGGTGGCGCAGAAGAAGCGATGAGCCTTCGAGTCGGAAGTTCGGTGCAGGAGCTAGAAAGGAGCGAACATGCGCGAAATCGCATTTCTTCGCGGCAGTGGATTTGGTTCAACTGCATGAGCAGTCTCTACCTGGGAGTGACCCTACTTCAGGTGGGTCTCGCCGGTCTCTCCGGCGCGCTCAGCATTGCGCTTATCGTCGTCGCGTACAGCTATGTTCGAGAGATCATCCGGAGCCTCGTCGGAATCATGGATATCTCCGAAGAGTTCGTTCAAAACTACGTTGGATTCAGTCGGCTTCTCAATCTGCTTTCATCCGCTGACGAGGTCTTCGAGCGCACCGAGCAGATCAATTCGGCGTGGAAGGAAATCGTGGTCTCTCGACTCTCACACCGTTATCCCGGCACCAGTCACGACGTTCTCTGCGATCTCAACTGGGCTATCCGCAGAGGATCGCGAATTGGTATTCATGGAATATCGGGCAGCGGAAAGAGCACGTTGGTGAAGATACTCCTGGGGCTCATCCAACCGTCGAAAGGTTCAATAACCATCGATAGGAGAGATCTCTCCAAAGTCTCCCGGGCCTCGCTTCGTGCACAAATGTCGGTCGCGCTGCAAGAATGCGAAGTTTTGGCGCTGACCCTTCGCGAGAACATCACGCTTTGCCGTGACATCGACGAATCATTTCTCAAGGAGACCGTGGAAGCTTGTGCACTTGGCCAGCTCATCCAGCGTCTCCCGGCGGGCCTCGACACCCTCGTGGGAGAAGGCGGATACCGGCTTTCGGGTGGCGAACGCCAGAGGGTAGGGCTGGCCCGCGCAGTACTCCGACGGCCTTCATTCCTGGTCATCGACGAGGCGACATCAATGCTTGACGGCGAGACCGAAAGACGTTTCTTCGAGGGTCTCCATCGCCTCCTCCCGAACGTGACTTTGTTGCTTATTTCGCACCACGAAAGAGGTTGGGCCTACGTGGATGAGACGATCGAGCTGAATCTCGGGAGAATTAATTTGACCCCTCGGAAACCGGCAGAGGAAGCGGTATCGTAAAGCTATGGTCAGATGGAACGTCATTCTTCTCAGTTGCTTCCTCCTCGCCGGGACCGCATTTGTGGTTTCTGAGATCCTTTCACGGAGTGTTGAAGAAGAAGTCACATCCCAGAGATTCCGACCGGTGCGAAGAACAACTCAGAACGATCACACCGCTCGGCCGCTCATTTCAACGCACAACAATTCTCCTGAAGAAACGGCTCACCAGCTAAAAAACGCGTCTCACTCTGTCTCTCCAACGGAGCTCCAATCCCTCATCGCGCAAGCCTTGAAGAACGGCATGAGCGAAGTCGGAATTCGAAATTTCATCGACCATTTCGGAGAGGAGAAATTTAAAGCCTTGGTACTGGCATCCAGCCGATCACACGCCGGCTCCAGCCGAGATCGGACAGAAGAAAGCACTCTTGCAGCCACCGGCTCAGCTCCGGTCTTCGCCAAGAGCTCGCGTTCAGACGAAGGTCTGTAGAGGGCGAATAATTTCTGAGTAGGTTACAGAGGCTTGGAGGTTTCCTACTAACCACTTGTAACTCTCTCCTTTTTTCGTGCCCGCCGTAATCATCACCCAGCGCCTTCGCGGCTTCCGCACCTCGCTAGGCATTTGCTTAATCGGCGCTACATTGATCAAAGCCAATTCCATGAAATTATTCGGCAAAAGTTCTGGAATTTTGTTTCGTTCTGGGTTAGGTAAGTCGCCGGCCCAAGGCCGTGAGACGTATGTTTTGTAAAATCGTATTTTGGAGTCTTCGCATGAGAACCCTCGCTACTTCACTCTTTGCAGCCCTCGCTGCCCTTTCAGTCGCTTCGACTGCAAACGCCGGATTGATCTCAGTTACCGGTCCAAACAGCCTTCGCGGCGCAGCAGCGGCGATCATCGCGGCTCCTTCCGACGTAAACGACGGAGCAGCTTGGAATGACGGTCAGCAAGGCTTCAACGAAGTACAAAACTTTCTGCTCGGCACCGACATTTCGGTAGACGGCGGCGGCACCATCCTCGCCGGCACCGTGGTCAGCAGCCACATGCTTTTCCTGAACAACAAGCCAGGCGACAACACGCTCAACACCCATAGCGGCGTTCAGTGGACTTTCGACGGACTCATTCTTGGAGTTATGAGCGACTTCACTGGATCGCTTGAAATCGCTACTTCATCTTTCTTGGGCGCTCCTGGCACTGCTTATCCTGTTGCTACCTTCGACGCTCGCGGAATCGAAGTTGATGATTCATACAGCTTCGCCGGCAGCGTTCTTACTTTCAACTCCCGCATCCGTCAGCCAGGCGATTGGATTCGCGTCATCACGGTCGGAACGGCAGTTCCAGAGCCGGCTTCGATGCTTCTCCTCGGTGGAAGCCTTCTTGGTGTCGCTGGAGCAGCACGCCGTCGGCGAGCAGCGAAGTAGTCAGAGTCTCCTCTGAAATACGGCTGTTCTCATTCAGCCCCCATCTTTTCCAGGAAACGACCAGCGTTTCCAAGAGAAAGGACGGGGGCTTTTTCTTTCCTCTTCCCCGCCGCGTATCACGCGAACATTCACAAAAGTTCTTCTCGCAGCAGACTCGCGTCTAAGGTTAAACTTCGAGAATCCCGGCTCGGGAATTTTCAGGAGATTTTATGCGCGAGATAATTTTTTCAATATTCCTGCTCGTTCTGTGGGCAGTGTGTTTCACGTCACCCGCGGTTGCTTCGGATTCGGCATGGATCCAGCGTATCGACGCACTCTATAATCGGGGCGCATATCAATCGGCGCTCGAGGAGTCTGACAAATATCTCGCAAAATTTCCGAAAGATGTTGAGCTGATCTCTCTGAAGGGTTGGATCTTGTCGAAGCTCGGTGAGACCGAAAAGGCGGAGGCTGCATTTGACGAGGCCTTAAAGCTCGACTCTAAGTGGGACAATGCCTACGTCGGAAAGGGATCGCTCGCGAGAAAGGAAGGCAAGCCCGGAAAGGCGAAAAAATTCTACGAACAAGCACTCGCCATAAATCCGGATGATGCGCATTGCCTCTCGAGCATGGCGAGCCTGGAGGTCACCCTCGGTGATTATAAAAAGGCGGTAGAGCTCGGGGAGAAGGCTTGGGAGTTGGATACCTCGGATCCGACGATCGCGGCGAACCTCGCCATCGCTTATCATTACGCCGGGGATCATAAGAAACGAGACGAACTTTTCGAGCGTGCGAAAGAGCTGAAATACAGCTCGCTCGGCGTACTGCTCGATATCTTTGCCGGGAGAAAGGACATCCCGGTCGTAAAGCTTGATTCAACGGAGAGCTGACGGACAGGGCGATCGCAGGTTTTTCCGACGGGCTGGTAAAGCCGTCGGCCGAATAAATCGGAAAAACCTTTGATCGCCCTGTCCGCCAGTCAACTCAGTCCCCCAGTTAGCAGAGACGTAGGTTCGTCAGTCGTGCGGAATCAGGCCGGCACCGGTCGGTGGGTGCGCGCGAAGTCGAGGTAGTCCGCGAACTCCTCCACGATCATGGCGGCGTTCTCGTTGCCGGCCAGCGTCGCGATGTGCGGCAGGCGGTGGTCCAGCTTGCGCGTGCCGAAGCCGCCCAGCGTGCCGAGCCACAGGCGGAGCTGCGCCTCGTCGGGGGCCGTGATCTCGCCCAGTTCGCCGATGGTGGTGGCGCGGTCGATGAGGCCGTAGTCCGCCGCCGCGTGGAGGAAGGCCATCCACACGTTCGTCCCGTCGCCCAGCGCCGCCGCCACCGCGGGCGACAGCTTGGCTTTCAATTCCGTCGAGGAGTCCATGAGCCGATTCTCCCGATGCTTGAGATGCGCGACTCGTTCCCCTTCGCCGCCGGCCACGCCGTCGGTCTCCAGAGCACGTCTATCGCCGAGAAAACTCACACGCGGTTGGAACCCGGCGCGAAAGCCCACTAGGCGAAAGACGTGAAATCTAAAGAAGAAAAGGAGTAAGTTAGAAAACCTAAATGCGATGCGCTCCTGCCCTTCCTGCGAGGAAGAGCGAGCGAAAACGTCGAAATCTCGGGGGATTAGCCGGAAAGAGCGAATCCGGCAGGATACGGATAATCATACTTCTCGTCAACTTCAGTGATGATTGGCGGGTGGTGTCTCAGTCTGAATTTGGGACTTTTTTTGCCTTTTCTCAGGTGCTCTGGTGCTCTGTGGTTCGTTATCAATAAGCAAATGAACCACAGAGCACCGGAGCACCTGAGAAATTTCCTACTGAGGCATTACCGATTGGCGGACACTAAGAAATGAACGATGGCGCGAGAGCCGCCACTGAACGAGTGCTTTGACCCCATCCGGAAGTCGAATCTGGGAAAGGCCGATTGAGCTCCAACACAAGCGGCTCGGAATCGACGCGATGCGGAATAAGCCTCCAAGAACTCTCGACCGGCACTTCCTCACCATTTTTATTTCGGTGAAGCAGTTGTCCGGTCCACACCCCGGACGACTTCAATTGATCATTGATGAGCCGCAGGTCTTTTGGGAACTCAGTGCGAAGCAGAGAATGAGTTGAAGTTCCTATCGCCTGTTCCCGGCTCCATCCGTATGTCGACGTCGCGACATCGTCCCAAGCGTGAATCCGTCCGTCAAACGCTCTCAGGATTGCGATGGGCTTCCGTGCCTTGCCTGCTGAGATCGAACCTTCACGCTCATAAGAAGCGATAATCTCAATTAACTCTTCGACAAGAGGCTTCGCCGATTCGAAACCGAGCATCGCCTTCGCCTTCCGGCAATCGAATTGTCTGCTCTTGGTAAAAAAATCGACGCGGCGGCGGTAAAGCGGAGGATTAATCCCGAGCGGAGTACAAATTGCCTCACAGAGCGAACCGAGAGCTTGCATCGGGCCTACCGGCAGATGAACCTTCGGCTCGGGAACACCAAGGAGCGAGGCAATAATCTGGACGAGCTTATTGAGCGGCAATGAAGTCTCACCTGCGATGATGAAGACTTCACCATTCAAATCCCGGCGTTCAGAGGCGAGAAAAAAAGCCTTCGCCAAATCGCGCACATCGATAAAATGCACGAGCGACGTGCCGGGTCCGACATAAAAAAACCGCCTTTCAGCAATCCGCTTAAAAAGCTTCAACGTCCGTTCGTCGCCGGGACCGTAGATCATCGCGGGCCGGATGACATTCCCTCGCAATTTTCCAGATGCAATAAAATCGAGGAATAGTTTTTCACCCTCGGCCTTGCTCACCTGATACGGGTCACCCGGATGAAATGGCGCATTCTCGTCAGCCGGAGGATTCTCAATGTGTCCATGGACACCCACCGTTGAGCAATGCAGCACCGTTCTTACTCTCGCGCGTACAGCACTCTCGAGGAGGTCTTTCGTTCCTTCGACGTTTACACGGTGATACTCAGAGTTCGGTACTCCAGCCTGACGAAAGAGCGCGGCGATGTGATAGATCCGTTCGACACCGGCCACCGCACGTTCCAGTGAAGCTTTATCCACGAGATCCGCGAGCACCGGCTCTGCACCAAGCTGCTCGACGATTCGCGCGGCTTCAGGCGTTCGCACCATGCCGCGAACTTTGAGATTCTGTCCGAGAAGATGCTGGACGACAGCCCGTCCGGTAAAACCCGAGGCGCCTGTAACTAATACCTCCACTCCGAAGCGTTCTCCTTTAGAAACCGGCAGAAATTCATCTGAACAAGCAGCGCACGTCTAAAAAAAGCGTTCCAATGGGCTTTTGCTTTCTATCTTTATAGTCCCCGCGCTCCGACAGTTCTCTAATCTGATGAAGGAGAAGGAATCGTCAACCTTGAATGAACCAAGCTCACAACCATCCGCTTTGAGGAACGGAAGGTAGGAAAATTTCAGTATCGCCGATGAGCTCGAAACCTCCACAAATACAGCGTTCCCAGGCATTTCCAGCACCTTTCCGCTCCCTTCGAGAAAGAAATTGGAGGTAAAATTTTTCCTTCGATAAAGCTGAAACTTTTCCCCACCCCAGACTCTTTCGTACGTTTGAGGCCGTCCACTAAACCAACTCATCCAGTCCCGATCATGAACAGCGATGGCCGAGATATTCATGAGGTCAAAATACCGCTGCATACCGGCGTCCCCGGCCTCTTTGTACTCACGAGGAACAATCTCGGTGTACCGCCATCGGTCGTGCTGATAACTGGATGCGATCAGCGGAACATCGGTCCACGCAGCGAGCGGCGCAACGTGCCCGTTGTTCAGCTCATGCAGGACGAAGCCCGCGAATAAAACTCTGCCGCCGCGGGCTTCCTCCTTGATCGCTGAGATGAGTCCGCTCACCTCAGGGCCAGCCATCGAAAAGTGCTCTGACGTGTGATTGGTGGTGATTCGCCAAATCCAATACGGCGAGACGAAAAGAACGCCTGAAAGGGCGGCCGCCATCAACCGAGCCCAATTTCTCTCGGGTAGGGTGTTCAGAAAAACGTGAATGAAGTTCCCCGCCGGTACCGCTAAAAGCAACGCAAGGACGACCAGCATTCGCTCTAGTTCAAGCTGCGGTTTAACGAACGGCCCAAACACTCCGAGACAGAACGCACTCAAGCAGGTGACGGCAAACACTGCGCGCCCACCTCGTGCGAGGATTAGTAATCCGGAGAAGCCGAAAAAGAGAAGAAGCGGATTGATGGTGCCGAAATATTCTCGGACTCGTGAGATGGAGACCTTCGTCCAGTGCAAGTTCGCTCGTTTCGGATCTTCCATCTTAAACTTCGAAATATCGTGTACGCTCACTTCTCCGGTCGACTCTACGCCGGCCGCACTCTTCCCCGAGGAGAGAAAATCACCGACTCTCGAAGAGTTCAAAAAAACGGTCATCCACGGAAGGTTCAAGAGGAGCAGCAAGAACACCAAGCACCAGGCTTGTCGGCTCCGTACGAGCAGTCTCGCATGCAGCAATACCGGGATCGCAAGCGGAAGAAAGAGCAGTACCGAAGGAGACCACAGAAACATCAAGAGCAGGAGGAGCGCGAGGACCAGCGTTTGGCGAAAGGAAACAGTATTCGGATGAGTGAAAAAGCGTGAAAGAAGGGCGAGGTTAATTGGCATGAGCGCAACGGACAACAGAAAACCCATAGTCCCGTATGCAAGCGCCCATCGATACCAAAACAACGACGCACAAAGAGAAAGTGTCGCGGAAATTGCGCACGCCCGCAGACTATGGCCGAGGCGCTCACCAGCAAGAAACGAGAACAACGGAACGAGAACGAACAAGAGAATGAGCACAAGGCCGGTGTAAAGACTCGTGACGTCAAACAAGTAGATGAGTGGCGAGAAGAGAAGAAAAATGTTGAGGGCTCCAGAAGGGAAGAACTCCCTTGCTTCGACGCCGGCGTTCCACTGAGGGTTGTAGAATGGAATTTTCGGGAAATTCTCCTTCAGCTGTATGAGCCGGTATAAAAAACAAGGATGATCATCGGTGAAGAGGAGTGTGCCGTCGGCATACCAAAAGAAACCAAAAACGGCTGCGACGGCGGTAACAAGGAGGGCTGACACGAAAGGCAGTGTCGAGACACCCCGCTTAAAGCAAAAGTACGACATCATCGACAAAACAAGCCACGTGAGTACGGGGAATGGGCTTTGAAAAAAAGCGTGCGCACGGAGTGGAGGATCACCCAAAAAATAGAGTAAGGTCAGAAAGCAACCGGCCACTCCCCCAGCAAATGCAAACTCACGAGGACGGTCGAAAAAAGAAATCCCCGCAAAGCAGAGCGCAATCGCCAGGATCACCGCACTCGGCATTCCGACGGAAATCGGCAGGCCTGGGAGCAGGATTAATGACCCGAGGACCAAAGCAAAGAACGCGAGGCCCCCAGAGAGGCAGACGCTAGTTTTTACCATGAGCGCGAGACTTCGAAGGCATTTCGAAGCGGGACTCGACACCGGCTGTTGTCGGGTCTCGTTTGATAATACACTCCGGAAAATAGCGTTGTGAGACAAGGCGGGTCGCACGGCGGGCTCCTTGACGGAATCGCTCGACGACGGGCGCCTGCCGCTCCAATAACTCTTCCCGTCGATTCCACGCATCGACCAGCACTTTGGCAAATCCAGAGTTGGTCACCTGATTCATCGGGACAGCAAGCTCCGGACAGCCGAGATCCTCCATGAGCCCCTTCACTTTCGGTGCATAAACCAGTCCAACGACCGGAACGTTAACGGCGGAAGAAAGTACGAGCGAGTGAAAACGCATTCCGACGAAAAGAGAACACATCCTCATGACCGCTTGAATGTCATGGCTCAAGTATTCGGTGCTTGAGACCACCGGCGCTTCGAGCTTGGATGCCAGCTGCTCGACTACTTTAAGATCCATAGGGTGAGTGGAAAAGATCACCGGCTCTAAATCTTCTTGAAGACTCGCCCGCGCGGAGCGAACCGTTTCGCAGACTTTCTCGAGCAGCGAATTCGAATCGGACTGGCTGCCGTCGTCTTTCATCCAGCTGTCGACGTATCCGGTAATATTGATGCCGAGCAGCGGCTTCTTCAGATTGATCCCGCATTTCCGTGCGATCTCAAGGCCCCGTTCTTCCGACGAGACAGGATTAACGAAAGCCGCGTCTCCCGTAAGCTCGATTGGCTTCGTCACGCCGAGACGTTGAGCAAGGCGCTTGCTCTCCTCCTCTCGCATCATGATGAGGTCGCAGCTCTGAATGAGAATTTTCGCAAGCTTTCCGCCCCGACCACGCGGAAACGGTCCAATCCCCACCGAGTAGCACACGAGTTTACATCGACAGAGTTTGGCCAAGATGGCCAAAGGGAAGAGAGTGATCAGCAAGTTGAAACTCGGGTTGAATAGCCTCTTCCCAAAGATTATCCCGTCACAAATAAACGCCGCATCGCTCTTCAGCAGACAACGAATCGTCGGTAGGCCGAAAAATCGAAACGAAAAATTCCAAGGCATGATATCGACGGCCTTCACGTTGTAGCGTTTGCCGTACTTCTCGTTGACGAATCCGGGTTTACTGGTCGGCACGAGAAATTCGACGCTTGAAAGTTCGGTGGTGAAACTCTCGAGAATGGCTGAGAGAATTGCTGCGTCTCCCAAATTATTCCCTGAATTCGATCCGAATAGAGTGATGCAAGGGTTACGTTTCTTCATGCGGCGGGTACTTAGCACCTTTCCGCATTCCTTTTCAAAGGCTCCTAAGTTTCGGGAGTGATTCTCTGCCCATTGAAGGGCCGAAAATACCGAAGAAGGGTATTATGCGCACAACGACGGAACAGAAGAGAGCGGCCACCGGTCTCGGCCGGGTTGTTTCGAAGACTTCAGAAGCAGATTTTAATTACGAGAATCCCTTATGCGAATCTCCTTGGTCATCCGCTATGCGTGTGCCGGAAGGAAAGTTATACTGAATCCCCCTGAAGACCGTGAGAGCAATTCATGAACTGGCAATTGCGAGCCCTTGTATTCACCGTCGCTCTCCTTGCTGCGGCTGGAGGCGCTCGCGCGGAGCTTCTGAGCTACACAAACGGCGCAGGAGCGACGTTCTACGTCGACAGTGTGGACAAGGTGCCCTCTGAGTTCCTTGACAGCGTGAGAGACCTGAAGCACGCGCCTCGAATCAGCCGTGCTGGAAGCGCACGTTATAGCGCCATACGACCCCGTGAGTCAGCCTCCGAAACGGCATTCGAGGGTCGGCGAGCCTTGCCGGTCAACATCTACGTAACCGATTATTGCCCCTATTGTGAGCAGCTCGAGTCTTACTTGAAGGCGAAGAAGGTTCGCTATAAGCGGCACGACATAAATCAAGACCAAAAGGCGTTTAGGGTTTTTCAAGATCTCGGAGGCACAGGCGTACCTCTCACGACGATCGGAAAGAAAAAGATAGACGGGTTCAACGAGGCTGTTTTCGATCGCGAGCTTTCAATCTCAAAACGCCGCGAATAGCGTTTGGCTAATCTCTCTCTTCAGACAGCTTCGACCACGACAGTTCAGCCTCGTCGTCGGCACTCTCTTCACTAAGCACGTCGGTTTCACCAAGCGCTTCGGTGGATCGCACGATCGCAGTTTGGTTTCCTGGATTGAGGTTCGGACCGGGATTGTTTGGGATATTAATGTCGATCATATTATCAATCCCACCCTGGGACGCTCGCCCGCCTTCGGGGGCTTCACACTGTGCGGCTGCGCCGGGGAAATACATCGTGAGAATATTGGGTACTGTATAGCTCCCGACACCGACGATAATCGCACCGAAGAACACTCGGAATGAGCCTAGCGCGGCCGAAACGACTGCACCGAGTATCGCAACGGCAGTGAGCAACGCGCCAAATCCCCCGGTGATGTGACCGCAAAGCTCTCTGATGGCCCAATTAATCACCGAGACATCGAATGCAAAGGCGTTGACCGGGAGGCACAAAACAAGGAGCAGCACGTTTGCCGCCCACAAGAGGAGAAATCGGCGACGACTCTCGCGAGAAACAAGTCTATTCGTTTTCATGGCAGACACCCCCCCTCCTTGCAAGTCTTCCTATGAGGTTATTCATCCGTGATGTCCCGCGACATGCACTTTCCGATTACAAAGAGTTTGCAATTTGGGCACCAAAACAGGAAAAACCCTGATCCGGGCCAGCATTCCCGGATCAGGGCGACATCAAGACATTCTACTCCTTGCTATTTCTTCTTGTTCTTCCCTTTGTTGTCCTTATCTTTCTTGTCTTTCTTTGCTTTTTTGTCCTTCTTATCGTGTTGAGTGTGATCGCACTGATATCGCTCCCAAAAATTGCAGAACAAAACGTGACCGCGCCGATGTCCGGCAGAACGGCAACTATCCCTTCCGCAATTGTTCAAGGCAGCTTCGAGGATGATGCGAATCTTTTCTCTGAGCGTGATGAGACGTGCACGATAGAAACCGATCGTCGTTGTAGTCACGCACGAAACATACTGTGCGTGATTTCGCCACGGATTCTCGGTTCCGCGAGGTCCATCACAAGGGCACAGATCCGCTATCGAGCATCCCGAACTATCGATTACAGCACCTGACTGAGTAGCTGGGCAGAGATCGCTTGCGTTCGGAACGCCGTCACCGTCGTTATCGAATTCGCATGCATCACCAACTCCATTGCCATCAGTATCCAGCTGGTTCGGGTTCGAGATGGTCGGACAATTGTCTTCCGTGTTCTCGGTCCCATCCCCATCGAGATCGGAATCACAGATGTCGCCGAAGCCATCTCCATCGATGTCGCTTTGCTCTGCGCCGGCTACGAATGGGCAGTTGTCCTGGACGTCGAGAACTCCATCGTTGTCGTCGTCAGCATCGCAAGCGTTGCCTGCACCATCCGAATCATTGTCAGCCTGATCAGCGTTCGCAGTCGCAGGGCAGTTATCGTTTGGATCAAGGACCCCGTCATTATCGCTGTCGACTTCTGCGTCGCATGCATCGCCAAGTCCATCGTTATCGCTGTCCGACTGACTAGGATTCGCAACGAACGGGCAATTATCCGAAGTATCCGAAGCTCCGTCGCCATCATCGTCGGCGTCGCAGACATCACCGGAGCCGTCGCCATCGAGATCCGTCTGACCCGGATTTGGATTCGCCGGACAGTTATCGGTAGCATTGTCGACTCCGTCACCATCCGAATCGCCGTCGCACGCATCACCGATGCCGTCGTTATCTGCATCTGATTGACTCGAATTGCCGAGGAAGGGGCAATTATCCGAACCATCGTTTACTCCATCGTTGTCGTCATCGGCGTCGCAGAGATCGCCGCTGCCGTCACCGTCAGCATCACTCTGATCGCCATTTCCGACGAGGGGGCAGTTGTCATTGGAGTTCAAGATGCCATCGCCGTCCGTATCGTTGTCGCAAGCATCACCGAATGAATCTCCATCCAGATTCGCCTGGTCGAAGTTTCCAATAAGCGCGCAATTATCCGCACCGTCCGGAATGTTGTCATTATCGTCGTCCGAATCGCAGACATTCCCGAACGCATCCCCGTCGGTATTCAGCTGATCCGAATTTGCAGCCGTCGGGCAGTTATCGGCAGCATTCGACACGCCATCTCCATCGAGATCAGGGTCGCAAGCATCACCGACGTTATCGCCGTCGAGATCAGCTTGAATGGCGTTTGAGACGATTGGGCAATTATCAACCGCATCCAGGATTCCATCGCCGTCATCGTCATCGTCGCAAGCATTGCCGGCGCCGTCGCCATCGGTGTCGTCCTGACCGGCATTCTCATGGAGAGGGCAATTGTCGAAGTCGTTTTCGACACCGTCTCCATCAACGTCTGCGTCGCACGCATCGCCGACCTGATCTCCATCGAAATCTGCTTGATCATCGTTTTGCACGAACGGACAGTTGTCATTTCCGTCCAGAACTCCGTCGTCGTCGTCGTCATCGTCGCAGACATCGCCGTCTCCGTCGCTGTCGAGATCCTCTTGTCCGGAGTTCGGATCATCTGGACAGTTGTCGGTGGCGTTACTCACTCCGTCACCGTCCGTATCGCCGTCGCAAGCGTCTCCTTCTCCGTCACCATCAAAATCAGATTGGCTAGGATTCGGCGTGAAGCGACAGTTATCCGTCGCATCTGGGATACCATCATTGTCGCTGTCGGTATCGCAAGCGTCCCCTACTCCATCACCGTCGACATCGTTCTGATCCGGGTTGAACGCGGAAGGACAGTTATCCGAAACATTCAGAACACCGTCATCGTCGGTGTCGAGATCGAGAAGACTGCAGTCATTGATATAGCAGGTATAGATATTCTGGTTGTTCGCTTCACCTGGGAGATTCGAAGCACTCGCTATCGTGTCCGCATGATGAAACGTAATCCGTCGGCTGTCCGGCGACCAACTCGGATAGAGCTCGCTGATCGTAGACGTGTTCGTGCGATTTATGGAAACGCCGCCGATCACTGGGATTGTGTAGATGTCGGCACGACCGGCTGGGACTGCTCGCGAAAACGCAACCGTCGCCCCGTCTGGAGAAATGTCCGGTCCTCGATTTTGGATATTGCTGGACTGCCCATCAGTCGTAAGCCGTCGCACGAGAAGTCCAGTCGAGGTTTCATACACGAAGAGATCCGATCCGCTTCCAACCTGCTCGCTGACGACGAAAAATGCACCGTTGGGACTAAGCGAACCGCCGACCGCATCATCCCAAGTTGGAAAAGCTGCGCTGGTGGTCGTTCGAATCACTGTGCCTATCGAGTTTGCGTTCTGTCCTGCGAGGAGCGGCACAACATTCACCGGATGAGAAAGAGTTCTGAGCTCGATCGTCCCAGTTCCTCCGTTGCTGCTGATCCGCCAGATGGCAACTCTCGAATCTCGAGAGATTTCTATCCAGAGTCCCTGACCTGGCGAGGTCACCAGGAGACGGCCCGTAAACGCCGCGTCCGTTCCGTCGGTCGCGGTGCGGCTCTGCGGAGACGGCGGCGTCACAACCGGAGCGAATGAAAGATATTCATGCGCGCCGATTTGCTCGTTCGTGAGGAGCGTTCCGGAGGTTCCGGCCCAGCTCAAACTGTAACCAAGCCCAAGGCCGGAATTCGCGCCGGTCCCGATCAGTCCTTCACCGGTACCATCAGCTTGTATCACTCCGATGTTCCGCACCGAACCCGTTGCAGGCGGTCGGGTCGTGAGAAACGCAACGGAGTTGCTTCCCGGATCCCACCGAGCGAACGTATCCGCTTGAGGACTGAATGTTAGTCGATCTTGTTCCGCGACCGCCGTTCCGACACACGCAAGCATCAGCAACAGCAGTGCAGCAAAGCGTTGAAGAGAGATGTTCATGTTAGACCTCCGCGACCCTAGCTCAGCGAAAGTTTCTCGTACGAAGTTCCGCGAGTGTTTTCCCCTACTGATTCGAAAGCATCGTCGTGAAAGAAAATCGACTTAATGAAATGGAAGCTGCGAAGTGAGAAATATGTGAGATGGAAATCATGCTTTGAAACAAGCAGTTGAGGCGAATCAAACTGGTTGATGAAAGTGTGTGGAAAGTCGCCGTCCGAATAAAAGTTCCGCAGACATTCTCACCGATGTCCGCAGAGCAGCAGCAATCAAAACACAAACATCAAACTATCGTTTGATTCGTCTCGATTTCGCTGTACGCGCTTCTCGGATGCCAAATTAGGAGTTCTTTTGAGCCCGGAAAATGGGCGCGAAACGATCTTCGCGAAACTTGCGATGAGAAACACTTGAATGATGAAGGAACGCGAAAGCCGACCGCATCAAGCTCATCGCCTGCAATTCGAAACGGCAATCGCGCACAAATTGAGAATTGTTTATCGAAACGGACCGACGACAGCAGGGCCAAGCTCTCCAGCGAGCACAACCGTCTCTTTCTTTCGAGTGACGGTCATCTTTACTGGGTCCAGGGCCTTCTTCCCCGAGACAATCGTCATCAGATGTTTGAAGTTTTGAATCGGGACTTCGTCGATCGAAACGATAACGTCACCCGGCAAAAGTTTCAGTTTATCAGCGGCGGAACCGACTACGAACCGACCGACTTCTGCTCCAGGGCCTTGGGTCAATAGCTCGGGCTTGTCTTTCTCCGCAAATGGTGCGGCGCCGAGTTTTGCGGGCTCCGTCCAACCGCCTTCTCGAATCGCCTTGATGATCTTTTCGCGGCCTTCGAGTCTCGCCGAGTTCAGAAAGCCCGTAAAGGCATAGCCAAGCACCGACATACCATTCGCGTTTTTGGCGTCGAGTTTCGCTCCATGTTTCAAAAGCAGCGTAAAGAGCTCAAAATTTGACTTCTCGGCAGCGATCATTAATGGCGTATGGCGGGCTTTCCCGACGGTAGACTCGGGGTTCACCTTCCGATCGAGAAAAATCCCGACTGCCTCCAAGTCTTCAGCATTCACGGCGGCGAAGAACGGCGGCTCACCTTTCTCGGAGGCGGCGAGCGGGTCTGCTCCTGCATCGAGGAGCGCCTTCAGGCCCGCGTAGTCCTTCTTCTGGAGTGCCTCGATGAGCTTCTTCTGATTATCTGCGGATGGTACCGGAGCGGGTGCAGCAATCGGCGCTGCGACCTGATTGGCAGTCGGCTTCGCGTCTTCCGCGTTCACCGAAGAGATCCAAGGGCTCAGCAACGATCCGGCTCCTAAGCACAGGATGGCGGCGGCAATGGCTCTTTTCGCCGAAGCGACACAGTCGAAAGAGACACAGCCGAAAGAGGCAGAGTCCAAAGAGGCACAGTCCAAAGAGGCAGAGTTTAAATCAGCAACGGGTTGAGATTTGTTTTTCATAGGCGGCACGTATTTGTAGTGTACATGGAGACTCAAAGGTGTGGAAAAATCTACACCCTTATCGAACGCGCCGCTAGAAGCCATTTTCCTAATTTCTTAATCTTTTCTGTCCGGCGAGAAGCGTGCCCCCAGGCGAATGTTTTAAGAATTTACGGACTGGCGCTCTGGCGGATAAGCGGAATATCGGACTTTGAGTCTCCGACGATCATTTAGGCTTTAAGAGGGCCTGTGCGTGTGCACGTACTTGAGAATTCTCATCCTTGGCAATTCGCTCAAGGGCGGCCTTTGCCTCCTTCCCGAAGTCCTTGTCTTTGTATTTATCTGCGATGGCAGCAAGGAGATCGAGAGCCTGCTTGGCGGTCTTCTCATCGTAGTCGGCTCCAGCTCTGCCGCGGGCATCGGCAATCTCAATAATTTGAGGGGTGGCGTTATTCACAGAACGTTCGAAAACTCCCCCGTTTCGCGCCGCGGTGTTGATTGTAGCCATCGCGAGCCTTTGCGCGGAAGTTGTGGCACCCGGCTCAAGGTCCGGGGCGCGGGGACGAGTATCTGCTTTCCGATCGGAGACGAAATGCTGGTCATCCAATCCCGGAACGGTCAGCTCACTGACGCCGGGGGTAGAGCCGGCCGGAATTTCCGGAAGAGTGGGTCTCGGACCATTGGAGGAACGCGGATTACTCAGCATAACCATACCCTCATGAATTAAAGGTCAAAATGGTTATGAGAATGACGAAAAAAAGTGAAGCTTGAGTCTGCTAATTGTTAGATTGTTTTCCTCGGACCGTCCCAAAAACGAACCCGTCCTTGGAAGCCGTCAGCACGTATTCGGTACCTTCCGCAACGTTTTCAAAGCAGTAGCTGCCGTCCGCGGCCGTCGAGACGGTTCCGAGAGGTCCGCCTTCGACCTGAACGCCTGCCATAGGCGTACCGTTATGCAGCACTCGGCCACGAAGTGCGAAGAGCTCCTTCGCGACGACAGCAAGCGAAGCATCTGCCGGTCCGGCAGTGCCTGAAAACTCAGACTTTTCAAAGACGAACTTCGATTTGGCTACAACGAGCTTATAGTTCGTGCCTTCCGGAACATTGGAAAAGGAGAAGGCGCCTTTGCTATTCGTCGTGGTTTTTCCAAGCGCGCCGCCGTCAATCTCGACGTTGCTGAGCGGCTCTTCGCGATGGACAGCGGTGCCGCGAACCTCAAAGAGCTGTGTTGCTATGATTGAAAGGTCAATATCGTTTGCCACTTTGCCCGAACCGATTCCGTTCGCGTTGAATGTAAATCCTTCTTTTGTAGCGCGATACTGGAAATCTGTGCCTTCCGGGATTTTACCGAGGGAGAACATGCCATCATCTCCCGTCTTGCATTCCCCAAGATCTCCGGCTTCGATTCTTACTCCAGTCAGCCCTTTTCCCTTATGGGTAACTTTGCCGCCGAAGGTGAAAAGCTTCCGAGCATTGAAGTCGAGGTTGTCCTGCCCGGATCCATCGACGAAGACCACGAAGCTCGTCGTCGCAGCTCGCACCGAAGCATCCTGCGGCGTGTTCGAAGCTGGCGCACGATCATTTCGGGGAGTACTTACCGGCACGATGGGTGCTGCGGGCACTGGTTGAGGGATCACTGCAGGCGTAGGCGCTGCAGTCTCGAGAGCAGCCGCTGGAGTCGCGGGTGCCGCTGCTGATATGGGCGCCGGAGTCGGGGCTTGCGGCGGAACCGATGGTGACGCCGGTGCCGGACTCGAGAATGCCCTGCTCAATGCACCTGTGAAGCTGTCGATGATTGAATCGGGCTTCGCCGGGGAAGCTTCCGGGGCGGCTGCTTCTACGACGGGTTGTTTTGCTCCAGATGTGGAGACGTTCGAAGGCGCCGCTTTACTTTCGTCCTTGGCTTTTTCTTCTTCTTTTTTTCCTTGAGGAGTGGTTACGATTGAGGGCTTGATCAAATAGCGGCCGATGACGATTCGCTGATTTGGCCGAATCGCCATTTCCTTGTCTGGCTGAAGTGAGTTGTTCTCGAGAGTGGTGCCGTTCGAGCTTCCCAGGTCTGTAATGTAAAGCGCGGCAGGAGTATCTCCTCCATTAGGTCCGATATGAAGCTTTGCGTGAGTGCTCGAAACCTCAGGTCGATCGAGCACGAGATCGTTGTGCTCGGTTCTTCCTACGGTAATTTCGTTTTTGTCGAAGAGTCGAATCGTCGGTGGTTCGAACGACTCTTCATCAAGCGACATGATGATAACCTGAATTGCCATCCCGATATCCTGCGACGAGCGCACCCCTCTAAAGAAATTTAGGCAACGCGTACGAACCCGATTTTAAATGCCGGAAGTGGGCCTAAGGATTCGAAATTCCGTTCGCCCGCAAGCTCCGACAGCCATTCAGAATATTGAATTCATTTCCGTTATCGCGGGTTTCCGATTCCGGCGCTTCAACACCGCGATATATTCTTCCAGCTCTTTCCTCGACTTTAAGAACGAATGGGAGGGAAGCTCGGCAAGACATGCGAGACAAAAGCACTCAAGCCGGACATAGCCCTCCTTTCCTTCAACGTGGTCTGAAGCGTGCACGTAGAGGAATTTCTCCAATTCGGGGTCTGCGAGCTCATCGAAACAAGATTCGCAATGATAATTAACCTGTTCCTTCCGGATGCGGCAGATCTCCAGCCAATCATCGGGATACATGTCCTCGGTAAATCCGTAGTCCTTTGACAGCATTCCCCGCGAGTTCCACGATCTCATCATCTCCACGTCAAAGAACATTTTCAGTTGAAAGCTTTCCCTGCTTGAGCCTTGTGCACGCGGGAGAATCGAGGAAACCTTCCACATACAGTTTTGACAGATATAGAGCGTCTGATCCTCAATCTCTTGATAGACGGGAATCGTGCCGTCTTTCAGCGGCATATCTGAAACAATTCGGTAAAAGAACTGACCGTCGGTTCGCTTCGAAATACGAAACGCTTCTTTCCACCCATCTCGCTCAGACTGCGTCAGCACGTTGCAACGCATGATGTGATAGGGATGAAATTTTTCAATGCTCTCTTTGTCGACGTATCCTTCTGGAACGAGACTCGAAATCTGCGCTTTGCTCAGGTTTGCGGGGAAGTCCCCGACGTGAACAATCACCTTCGTCGCAACGCCGCTCTCAGGCTCGATGTAGAAAATCCCTTCTTGAGTGATGGCTGTATTTTGATGTTCGAAATCCAGACCTTGCCGTTGGAGGTAGGTCTCCAGATAGCCGATCTTGCGTGCTATGAGGTTTGCGTCGAGGCTTTCAACGGCCTTCCGCAATTTAAGGAACTTTGTGAGTTTCACTGCCGTCCCCGGATTTTTTCGACGCAGACTCATTCACGGTGTGAATAATCTCTCGAATCTTCTCATCAGCCTTCGTCCGGACTTTGAACTCAACCCGCCGGGAGCGAGAAGCATCCTCGACACCGTTCGTCAGCACAGGTGCAGCAAAAGCGAGACCGTTCGCACGCAGCACCTTCGTCAACCATTGCTGATACTGCACGATCTGCGGAAGACGGAAGCAGTAATCCAAGATCACAAACGACCGTGCCTGAGAGAGGAGTGCGTTGTTCAGATACCGGTGCTCAAGACTCTTGCTCTCGTCCCAAGAGCTTGACGTGTGTCCTTCTATGCGAACCTCTTCGATTTGAGAGCGATATTTATCGTTCCCAAGCAGTCTGATGTATCGGGGAAAGAACTCACTCAGTATTTCCTGGAAGCGCGGTTTTATCTTCTTACTCCCCTCGTCGAACAACACATCAGGCTCGTAAAATCGCACTGTGCCGTCCGGAAGAATTCCCGCGTCCCATTTCGCAAGGTCTTGTTTGAATTCTTGAATGAGGCTGTTGTGCAGGTCGTCTTGATAGTCTTTATAGGTAAGGGCGATTTTCTGAACGGCCTGTTTTTCCTGATTGACCTGCTCCATAAACACCACGGAGATGAGCAGAAACACCATCATCAGACCGGTCATCATGTCGGTAACGCTGATCCAAACCTGACTTCCACTGCCGTGTGTCATCGCTTATTCGTCACAAACTGGAAAAGTGATCGATAATCCGCCGCAAACTGATTGGTGATTGCCGTAAGCACTTTCTCCAGCTCGCCGAGAGCACGCGGGATCTGCTCGTCGAGTTCCTTCGTGAGCTGAGCGAGCGATTCGGACTGCTTTCCGACCGAGGCTTCAATCACGCCGGAGAAGTTATTCATGTTGTCTGCCGAGCGGCTGAGCGCCGTCTGAGTCGTTGAGAGGAACGTACCGGCTTGCTCACCGAGTGTTCGACAGCTCTGGAGATGCGCTTCGAGTGTGCGAATCTGAATGTCGTAGGTTTTGATCAGCCCGCCGACTTCGTGGCAAATCTTTTGAGTCTTTTCGTTGCTTTCAACGATGTGCGTTGCGGCTTCACGCGAAACCTCAAGGGAGCGAAGAATCTGTTGCAACGTCTTCTCGGCGCCGTCAACATGGGTCTTGTACTGCCGTTGCCAATCAACGAGCGATTTACAGGCGACGTTCAACTCTTTAAAATTGTCCCCAAACTGCGTCGTGAGGTTTTGATTGAATTCGGTGATGATGCGCTCGAGTGCCTGTGTGACCTCTTGAGTCGCCCCTCGCGCAAGTTGCTCGAGAGCTTGATCGAGTGAAACATTGATTTTCTCGAGGTGATCCTTCAAGAAGGTCTTCATCTCGGTAAACTGCTTAACGAGCTGTCCAGGAGCTTGTATCGTCGTGACCAGCGACCCCATTTTGCGGTCGATACTCTGGAGCACCTGATCGTCCTCAGAACTTTCCTCAAAGATTTTCTGCGCGCAGGAGAGTACCAAAGACAGAAACATCCCTAATACGGACCCCGCGAACGCGAATCGGAGTCCTTCAAGAAGTTTGGGAACGCTCCCTGCGATATTGGTCGAATCGAAACCGTAGAGTCCGACGAGAACTCCCACGAATGTCGCAAACAATCCAACACTCACGATGGTCGTTGCAAAAGACAAATGTCGACGCTGTGTCCAGCCAAATCTCCGGCCGAGAAGTCCAAATAGGTCGATTGCGAACAGCACGAGCATCGATAGAGAACACGCGAGCAAAACTCCGTCGGAAGCGATGTGATGTAAGTATTGCCGTACCAAAACTTTTCCCCCTTTCCGCGAGCGGGCCCACATTCTACGGATTGTGGATGGCGCACCCACGAATATGATCGGACGGAAGCCCACTCATCTAGAGTGAAATTTGCATACGGCGATTCGTAGTAAAAAAATCTATGAACCCGGATGGTTAACGCTGCTCCGGCACCGATCGGACGGACAAGGTTGGCGCGACTGCAACCTTGTTCCGCCGAATGAATGGGCTGAATGTAAACCGAACTTCTCACGGGTTGTCGCTAAACCCGTTTATCTGCCGTCCAAGAGCCGGTCGCCGTACTCGTTACGAAGACCGCTTTGGGCCAAGATCTTCGCACGCGCCTGCTCGATGGGGTATTCAACCCGGACGTACTCGATCTCTCGCGTGGCCGGGTAGAAGATCACGTAGCACGCGCGAGGGTCGCGATCGCGTGGCTGCCCCACGGACCCGACATTCACGAGGTGCTTCACACCCTTCGGCAGGACGATGCGGCCGCTGATACCACTCGACGCGGTGAACACCGGCGGTTTCGTACCAAACGACAGCACCCCCGGCAGGTGAGTGTGTCCGTTGAACCCGATGTCCGGCAGAACCGCGGCGATGCCTTCCATCATCTTGTCCGTGTAGACGTCGGTGGGCTTCACGTACTCGTTCGTCGGGTTGCGCGGCGATCCGTGGACGAGCAGTGCTCCATGTACCGTGAGTTTTCGGGGCAGTTGGTCGAAGAACTCGAAGGCGTCCTTCTTCTTCCGCTTCCCTTCTTCCTCGAGCCGGGCCCGAGTCCATACGATGCTCTCCCACGCTCCTTCCGAGAAGTGGTCGGGGTCCCAGAGCGCAGCGTCGTCGTGGTTGCCGCGAACGCAGCCCTTCGCGTGCCGCTCGACCAGCTCGTAGCACTCCCACGGCCACCCACCGTACCCGACGATATCGCCGGCACAGTAGATTTCGGCTTCCTTCCCGAGTTTGTCCCAGATGCTTTCCAGCACCGGACCGAGGGCATCCACATTCGAGTGTATGTCGCTGATGAAAGCGACGCCTTGACTGTTTCCCATCGTCTCTCCCCTTCTAGGCGATTCTGCTTCTGGTTTAGGCAAGGTTGGGCGGAAGTCGCATCTACGCTCGTCTCAAAACGCTATTGCGCCAACAACCTTGTCGTCCGAAGCCGCAACTTCCGGAGTTCGAACGACTGGTTGTTTTACAAATTATTACTCGGAGTTTTCATGCGGCAGAGTAGCCCGCACCAGCACCGACAATTCGGGAATCGGAACCGAGGGACATCTGGCCGCGCAGAAAAGATCGGATGAGGCCTTGGAAGGAAATCCTAAGGTAGGACTACCATTACCCTACGGCCAAATGTTTTTCCAGTTCGAAGAGCTTGCTTGCCTTCGCTCGTTCGACTTGTTCAGAATCCCATAGCTCAAGACTCCAATCGGAACCGCAATCGGCTAACGTGCCGAATAAATTTCGTGTTTTGTCGATTTGTTGACACCCGAAGACAGGATATTTTCCCCGCCTCACATCTCGAACAAGGCTGATGCGGTGCGCCGAAACTGAGTTCGGAGACGACTCGGATGGGCTATTTTCCGATGACGGGGAGATGTCCTTGTGACTCGGACTCTTTTTGCGCCCGGATATACTCAATCGCGCTGCGAATTCCGATGTGCGCCAGATTATCGATCGTCGCCTTTCGCTCGCGGCCGCGCTTTTGCAGATTTATCGCTCGCGCTTGGACGGAGGCTTCTTCAACACGCTCTCCGAGAGACTGAAGCATGGCTTCGAAGTTTTCTTCCCAATGATGCGCCGGCAGTGACTCGGTATCAAAATCGGGATTCTTCTTCTTCAACTCGGAGTAATCGTAGTCGAGAAGTTGAAATGCATTGTGAAGCGCATGAAAGTCGGTATTCACCAGAATCTTTTTCACTTCTTCAATCAGCACTTCCAGCTTCGCCAATGAAGCATTCATCTCCGCAAGTTCTCTGGTTCCGTCAGCGCCCACGGACAACAAGTAGTCGATCACGTGTTTTTCCAGCAGTTGCAAACGACCTTCGAACTCGGCTCCTCTCTCATTAATCTTCTGCACTCGACGATCAAGCTCCCTGCGGAGCGAACTTCGCTTTCCTGCGAGCCAAACAAAAGCTGCGCAGAGCACCAGCGCAGCGACCAATATGAAGTAGAATGTCATGTGCATGACACCAATTATAAAACTTTTGTCTGAGTTTTGCTAAGAAATGTATTGAAACTCGTGCGATCCCCCCCTGATCGAATCAGTTCGAAACAGACGTTTCAGGCCGGGATTCGACGATTCGAGAGTTATCCGGAACGAAAATTTTTTACGAAGCTCCTTCGCCCTTTTCCTATTTTGAAGGAAGTTTTATCAAAGAGCGCTTGGTGTTTTGGGTCATGCTCTCCGACCCAAGTCACGTCCTTCTCCTTATTGTTGCTATCACTTGAACAGAGCCACGATGAATTTAGTTGTTCTTATTGGAATTCCATTCACTGCTGCCCTCATTGGCTGGATCACAAACTACGTCGCGATCAAAATGTTGTTTCGACCGCGAAAGCCGGTTCGTATTCTCGGAATCACGTTTCACGGACTTGTTCCCAGACGGCAGGCACAGCTCGCACAGAGCATCGCCGAGACTGTGGAGACGGAGCTGATCTCGCACGAAGATATTCGGGAGTTTCTTGCACGCCCGGAAAGCCGTGATGCCGTAGAAACTCTGATTCATGATCAAATAGAGATATTCATTCAAAAGAAGTTGGGCTCGAACCCCATGTTGGCCATGTTTCTCCAAGGCGAGGTGGGAAAGAACATTCGAGACATGTTGGTTTCCCAGCTTCGGGAAACAATTCCTCAACTCATGGAGTCGATGATGGATCGACTGGAACGTGGATTGAATTTTCAGGAAATCATCCGCGAGAAAATCGAACGCTTCGAACTCTCCAAACTCGAAGAGATCATCTATCGAATCTCGGCAAAGGAGCTTCGCACAATCGAGCTTCTGGGCGGCGTTCTCGGCTTTCTCGTCGGCTTGATTCAAGTTGCGCTCATGTTCCTCACGACATAGATGAAAACGCACTACGACATGCGTGGCTCACGTCCGGCGGGATTGCTTTTCCGCTCCGTGGCGGTTCTCACTGATGTCAGCGTCTGCGCATTCATCTCCACCTATGCACTCCGTGGCGTAGCGCTCCGATTTCGGGAACAAGTGGCGCACATCCTCGGCATTCATGCATTCACGCTCGCAATAGATGCAGGGACTGTTTCAGCCGCAGAGCTTTCGGAGCGCTTTACGGAGCGGTTGCTCGACCTTGAGGTCGAGCTTCTAGATCTTACGCTTGTCTTCACACTCGCCGCTCTTATCGTCGTGTCGTTTGTAGCATTCGGCTATTTCGCCCTCGCCGAATCTCGTCCGTTCAGCACGACTTTTGGGAAGGCGGCATTCGGAATAAAAGTCGTAAATGAAAAATACGACACCTTCGGGATTCTTCATTCCATCTATCGGCAGATTGCAAAGCTCGTGACACTGTTCACCCTCGGCGCCGGATTTTTCTTCCTTCCGCTTTCGAAGAACAAACGTGCTCTCCACGACAAAATTGCCGGAACGTATGTGATTCGAGTCGGCGCCGGTTATGCGCGTGTCTATAGGCTCGGGAAATTCTTGCTGTGGTTGGTCCTCACGGGAGGCACCGTTTATGCGGTGTACCAGCGATTGCTCGTCGTGCATCGGTGGTATCTCATTCTAAAACTCACTCTCCCCCCGAATTTTTTCCCGATGTAGCGATCGCTTACTTCGCTTCTTTGCAAAGCTTTCCGCGGCAAACTGCAAGCCCACTCGGTCAATCTGAATCAAGGAGAGACGCTCAGATTGCGAAAGAATGTATCCGTCGAGAAACGAACCTGGATCGGCCAAAAACGCCACGCGCGCGTCTTCGTCGCTGTAGAGTAACGCTAACACTCGTTCGAAATTCGGAGAGCTCATGCCGCCTTTTTCATTTCTCTTCCTCTTTTAATTGCCACCCGGGCTTTTCGGAGCTGGGCGAGAAGCTCCTCCATCGATGGATAGTTTCCATCTCGTTCGAGGATCACGGTGAGCGGCTGGTCACATTTTGCCGCCGTGTATACCAACAATGAGTAAACGTCGTCGTCAACGTCGTGCAGGTGATCGTCCAGCACCCGCTGAACACTTCTTCCCGTCTCATCGACGGCGCTGATGATCTTTCCGCCGCTGATATGGATTGTCGAGATCCTGTCGGACGGGAGACTATCGAGCATTTCGTAGGGGTCGAATCCGAGATTGACGCTGTTCGTGTGCACGTTATGGAGATCGAGCAGAAGGTCACTCGACGAATTACGAAGCACTTCGCAAAGCCAATCCGCCTCGCTCATCGTACTTCCGGGAGGCTCGATCATAGTCGCGACGTTTTCCACGCTCGGCGATGTGCCCACCACCTTTCGCGCGAAATAGAGATTCTCCGCAGTCCCTTCAACACTTTCTTTCGTCTTCGGCGGAAATGCCAAGTGCCCGATCTCGATTTCTCCGGCCCTCACGAAGGCCAAATGCTCAGACCAAGAAAAGTTTTCTAATCGATCGAGCAGGCGAGCAATCTTTTCAAGCCGCTTTTGGGACACCTTGACCGTCGAGCCCATCCCGAGCGAAACCCCGTGCAGCATAATTGGAATTTGAGCAGAGAGTGTTTGCAAGGCACGAATCTTTTTTGCAGGAGCGTCAAAATAGTCATCCGCAATCACTTCGAGAACATCTATTTCGTCTCCCCATCGAAGGATTTCAGCAGCGAGATCCGCCCGGTAGCCCAGGCCCACTTTATCTTCGAGGTCATCCACCACAGCCGCCACAGCCTCCTCCGCAACCACTCCCGCAGCTGCTCCCACAGCTACTCCCGCAGCTGCTGCCACCGCTCCCGGAGGAAGCAGCGGCCTTGAAATGCTTCTCTACAATGGCGGAGATAAAGTACGGCGCTGCTGAAACACCGAAAACGGCAAGAAGCAGAGTGAGATCAGCGTCTCGACCTCCCGATCGTATCTGATTGCGACGATCCTTTAATCGTTCGAAGAGTGTCTTAATGTCTTCAAGAAATCGGTCCCCGACGGGTGTTCGCCGAGGGTTATAGAAGATGAACAGTCCGGCGTAGATGATCATCAGTATGACGAGAAAGCCGACATTCTGCTTTCCCCGCGCCGCAGCAAGATTAAATTTCACAAAGCCGAGGAACAAAATCGGACCCAAAATAATCGCTTTGTAGACAAATCGAAGCAGGATTTGCCCGCTGTCCGGCATGAGTCCGAGTTGGGCGAGATCGGATTCATAGAACTTACGGATCAAAAACTTGTTCCCCGACGAGAAAAGGCTCCCGGCGGACTGAGCAACAACAAAGTGATTCAGAACTCGCTTCTCAATCGGTCGGTGCGCAATATCTTCCGCAAGAAATGAGACCGTTTCAAGAACACTTTCTTTCGGTGTCTCCTTCTCCTTTACGAGACCACGATCCATCAGCGCCAATGCACAGACACGGAGCGCTTCATTTGGTCCGCCTCGTAAGAAGGCGAGTTTGTACGGGTCGTCTAACGGAACTCTCGGCACCTCGCCCGACTCAGCAATTCCGAGCACGAATCGGAACATGAGAAATCCAGCTCCCTGCAGGAGGAGGTAAAAGATAAGAAACTCCCCGCCGGTAAAATTTAACGGATTCATGCAGCTTTCGTTAGGTCAGCAACTCTCTCTGAGATCCGCGAGCAGAGAACGAGTAGTTGAAGGAAACTTTCTTCAGCGACACCAGACCCGAGGAGCCCCACTTCCCGGGCTTCAGACAGATGCGGGAGGAGCACGTCCGCCTGCTCGGGAGTCAGCTCCCGTGCCAGAAGCACAAGCGCCGCCTTTCGCGACTCCACCTTTTTCCCTTCGATTTCGAGAATGGCTGCCGCAATGGAACGCATTGGCCCTGTGGCATCAGCAAGCGCCATCGCAAGCTGCTCTTCTCGCATTCCGCGCGACACGAATTGGTTTCTCAGCCGGAGAGTAACTTGAAAGAGTGCTTGCTCAAGCTGAAGGAGCACCGTTTTGCGCGATACGTTGATTCCTTGAAACGGATCTTCTCCGAAAAGAATTCTCCGTCCTCGCAGCACATCAGTGGACTTCAAGCCGAGGTTATTAACGAAACACTGCGCCTCACCGCTCATCACAAACATGATTTCGGTGTTGATGGCGGCATGTGCGATTCGCGCTGGGTTCCTCAGAGAGGAAAGCCGTTTCTCATCGAAAACGTGAAGGAAAAATATCAAATTGAGGTTAGACGTCTTTCGAATCCCGCCCTCAACGGCACTCCCGAACAAGACTATCGCTTGAAGAGTACTCCCCAACGAGGCCTTCACCTCGGAGAGGAACGTCTCGAACGCATTCTGCATCTCTAGGGGAATCACGGAGTGTTGATGTTCGGTAGCCGACATAACTCGCTGATATCATCGTCAGTTAGTTCACACGAGATGAAAAGTCTGCCGCCAGGCGGAAGGCAAAAAGTAGCGCGATCAAAGAATTACGGCTTTATAGATCGTTTTTTGTTTCAATTTTACCCGTAGCTAGCGTTTTGTAAGCCTTGTTTATGTTGTTTGTATGTAGAGACCCCTATAACCGTTTTGTCTCTCTCGGAGCCCGCTAACCCGCTACCTGCTCACCCGCAAACTCCTTCCGGATTATGGCGGCTCCGACGAGAGACCAATTGACGGGGGTCAGCCTCATTCTCCATAGCCCGCACCGCGCTCCCCCGTTCGAGAAAATTCCCCTCCGTATCAACCCTCGAAATGGGCGAACGCCCAAAATCACCCTCAGGAGAATGAGGTTGTGCTCTTTGTTCATCAAATGCTGTTTGTCCACTTGGCGGCACCACGCGTACGGTTTAGGTTCGACCTTCATGTTTACGGAACCAGGGACTTCCATGCGAAGCTTCGGCAGCGACAATCATTCTGGGGTTCACCCTGCGATACTAGAGTCGGTCTCACGCGCGAATTTCAATCACGCATCCGCGTACGGAAACGATCCATGGACCGAACGAGCTTTGCTCCGGTTTAAGACGATCTTCGGCGAGGATTCCGAGACGTTGTTCACGCTGACAGGAACGGGAGCAAACGTGTTGGCGCTCTCTCCACTGCTGCGATCGTACCAATCGGTGCTCACAGCGGGCTTCGCGCATGTGGCGTTTGATGAATGCGGCAGTCTGGAGACATTCTCTGGCTCGAAGATTGTGCCGATTGATTGTGAACATGCGAAGCTGAACCCGCGAGCTCTCGAGGTTCCTCTCGATCGGCTCGGAGATGTACATGCGGCCCAACCCAAGGTCGTGTCGATCACACAGCCCACCGAATATGGAGTTCTCTACCGACCCGAGGAGATCAAAACACTTGCCGATTTCTGCCACGCCCGAGGTCTGTATCTCCATATGGACGGCGCCCGGATATCAAACGCCTGTGCCGCACTCGGTCTCAACCTTCGAGAGGCGACGAGAGACCTCGGTGTCGATGTCCTATCATTTGGTGGAACGAAGAACGGATTGTTACTGGGAGAAGCAGTAATCTTTTTTCACGCATCTCTTGCTGATGAAGCTCGCTTCTATCGTAAAAAGGCTGCGCAACTGGCTTCAAAGATGCGATTTATCGCCGCTCAGTTCGAAGCATATCTCGAAAACGATCTTTGGCTGAAAAGCGCAACTCACGCGAACGCCATGGCCCGGCGACTGGTCGAAGGGATCAACTCGCTTCCTGCCGTCACGCTCTCACGGCCCGCCGATTGCAACATGATTTTCGCGACGGCCGAGAGATCCATCGTCAATTCGCTGCAATCGAATTTCGCGTTCTACGTAATAGACGAGCGAAAAAATGAGTTTCGTCTTGTCACGTCGTTCGACACGACAGTGGATGATATTAGCGGCTTTCTCTCCAAAGCAAAATCTCTTTGATAAAGTTTCGCTCAGGCACCGGTCGGTTCGTCCGCCGCGCCCAGCGCGCACACCACCGCATCTGCAATGGCCTTATTCATTCTCCCAGTCATCGGCAATGAGGTAAACGACAAGAGCTTCACGAGGAGAGGAGCCGTAATCGCCACGAGCGTTTCAGATCGTTTCTGTTTTGCCGATCGGTCATGCGCCCAGAAGAAGATCATCAGCATATAGTAGAGCCAGAGTATCGAGCCGAGATGATCTTTTAACTCTTTTCCGACTCGAAGCTCGCTTCCCTCCACTAACGTTGCCATCATTTTCATCGCACGCTCCCGAATTTCCGCGGTCTCGGGAGACAACGGAGATAGAGGGCTGTTTGGGTCTGCCGCAACTCGGGCCAACGCTCTGACCAGCTCTCGATCGGATCTGAGCTGAAGAAACTTGGAGTAGACTGCCTCTCGAATTCTTTCCGTCGTTCCCTTCGAGGTCTCCTTGATTCGATCGATTTCCGCTTCGCTTCCAGCCTCGAGCTGAAGATAATACTCGAAAACAAGATCTTCCTTGTTTCGAAAATGGTAGTAGGCAGCGCCGAGCGACATTCCCGCCTTCTCCGCAATTTCACGCATGGTGGTCCCTTCGAATCCCCTCGCACGAAACAGCCCGCAGGCTATTTTCAGAATCTCTTCCTTCGAACCGCGTGATTTCGGAATTCGCTTCATGTTCTACAACCTCCCGTTCCGCACAACTTCTCTCGAATGGCGGCGCTTTGCCCTTCTGTCAGCAAGTGCGAGATAATTTTTCGATGTCTCGATATCTGCTCAAATGCCGTGTCGACCAACCGATGTATGCCCGGCGCTGAAAGGTCGAAGGATAGTCCGCGATAGCGCTTGGTCATGTAGAGCATCATCAGTCGAGCATTCGTATCAAGATAGACTCGCCCCTCCTCATCCATTGCGACAAAACGTCCGCTTGCAACGTGCTTTGCGATCCGATGATACTCGGAAAGCTTTGAACTCTCGCCCATCGGGAGGAAACGCATCGGAGCGTAACACTCTTCACTTTGAAAGACGTCCACTATTCGGAGACAGAAGGCGCAATTCTCATCGAAAAACACCTTCAAGCTCTTCGGCGCCACTCGACGTTTCATCGCTCCAGCGCCCCGATTTCATCTGCCGAGACTGGAGGAAGCATTTCGCTGAGAAGCGCGGAGCGACGGAATCGGGAGAACAAGTAGATGTTGAAAAAATGCATGATCCCCAGCACGAGCAATACCGTTCCCAGCTTACCGCTCAGCAATTCAATAGCCGATTGGAGGTCATGTGGCCGGATTCGCATCCGAAGAGCCATGCTCACGTAGCCGATGTTAATCAAATAAAAGCCGACCAAGAGAAGATGGTTGACCGAGTCCGCGAGCCCGGAGTTTCCACCAAACGCGTCAACAAGAAACGCCCGTCCATTCTTATACAGGGTCCCCCCTACCCAAATCGTGACGCTGAGCGTGATAAGAAGATAGGTGCCGTAGGTAATGACGGCGATAAGAGGGTCAGTCGGCTGCGAAATGGCTATCGGCTGGTAATTATTCATAACTTCTCCTGAATTACTGCTTCTTCAACCAATATATCAGAGAAATTGAACGTGTTCAAATTCTTTTGAACACGTTCAGAATAATTCTTATTCTCCTCATGGCGCCTTCTTGACCAACCCGGTCTCGGAACGTTCCGGGAGCGGGCGCGGGTCGCGTCAACGCTTTTTATCTGTTCAGCCCAATCACCGATAGCCGCTCGTGCATGGGAGTATCTCGTAAAATCGTTGGACCTAAACGGCGAAATCCTTCGACGTTCGCGGTCTGCAAATACGAAGAGCGGCTTCTCAGTAGATGCGTCGCGAACCACTCCCTCGGACGCCGTTCGACACGAAGTGCTGATGGCGATTATTCCGCCTCCAGGCACAAAAGTTCCGAGCGCCGCACCGAGAACATTTCGAATAACGTCAGTCGATGAGACCTGAGCGATCGCAAGCTCGATATCTCGTCCAAACATCGGTTTCTCGCTCACGACGCGAAAGGAGTTCTTTCTGAGCTCCCGCTCTATCCGGGCTCTCAGATACAAAGCGAGTGACTCGGCATCCGCACGTCTGAGATCCGGAGAGACATTACTTCCGCTAAACAGGGCCTCCCACCTCAGCATCTCCCGCGCCCATACAGAAAAACCGCATCCGAGATTCGCAAGGGATGATGTGCGTCAGCGCGCTGGCCGACGTTTCGTATTAGACGGCGTAACCATTTCAGCGCTATAGCGAGTGCTTATTTTTCAACTTGTATACGGGAGAACTGAAAATGTTTCGATCATCGGCAGCTCTTGTCTTCTTTCTTCTGACTTCTTGCTCTCATACAGGAAGCGCCGTGAAGGGGCCGGAGAATAAGCAAGTCGCGGTTAAAACAGAGATAACCCCAGAGCAGATGCAAGAGGCGATGGCGAAGGCCTCTCACATCGGAGAGAACCACCGGAAACTCGATCCCCTGGTCGGGACATACAAGACCGAAGCAAAATTTTGGATGAAGCCAGGCCAAGCTCCGCAATTGGCAACAGGGACCGCAGAATTTAAATGGATTCTCGGCGGCCACTATCTTATGCAGGAGTATAAGAGCTCGTTTCAAGGAGAGCCCTTTAACGGCGAAGGTGTAATCGGCTACAGCAACCTGAATAACCGCTACGAATCCACCTGGATCGATTCCATGGGGACCGAAATCATGAAGAGTCAGGGCGGAGCGAATACGGACGGCTCGGTCATAACCTTCAATGGTCAATTTGAATGCCCGCTCACTAAGGGACCGATGAAGACGAGAGAAATCCTCACGATGACGAAAGACCGGCATGTCTTCGAGATGTTCCATCCTGCGCTCGATGGGAGCGGCGAGTTCAAGGCGATGGAAATCGTTTATGAACGTGTGAAGCCAACCGCAAAACATTCAGCAGCAAAGAAGCTGAATAGAAAAGGATGATGGCGGGTCCCGCTCGGCGTTACTTTTGGGCGCCGAGCTGGGCCAGCATGTTGTTGAACCCAAGCTCTTGTCGCGGATTTGTCTGCATTTCAGAGACGAAGTTATCACCGAAATAGGTCATAAACCGCGAGCACTGAAAGCTGAAGACGAGATCGACGGTTTTTCCTTTTGACGTCACCCGGAGCCCGTGTCGCGGCACAAAACATTTCTTTTCCGTATTATGCGCGCTTTCTATCCCCTCTCGCATGGTGGCAAAAATCTTCTCTCGATCTTTCGGCAAACTCACCGCAAATTGTTTCGTCACTCGCCACGTTCGAAAGCCGCTCCTATCGTTAGGGGCCACTTTCGCAGGCTCAAGTGAGAGAATCTCGACATTTTCCGCTTCCGTGAGAACTTCGGAGACTTTAAAGTAAAACTCGCTGCTGTCTTTGTTCGCCGCGCGGATGAGCTCTGCTTCGTAATCGAGAACGATGCCAGCATCGACCTTATTGAGAAACTTCGCGGCGGTGCGATACACTCCGCCGATTGGATCGGGAGACGGTTTAGTGATTAACTGATTGGCAAGAACTGCACCCGGGAAAAGAAGACTAACGGCTGCGGTCAACAAAAAGCGGGAGCAACTTCTCGTTTTCATCCTTCTCATCTCCTCGGTGGCGAGATTCTATCAATTGGCATCACTAGAGTAGATATCGGATTGATCTCAGGGGAAATGGAGACTTTCGAGCGGTCGGTAACTCTTTTTTGACCTCGCAAAATGCTCTAAGAAATTTTCCTAAATTACTTCGCGGGGGCGGTATATCGCTCCTCGATCGCCTGTATAATGAGATTCTTCGATTCTTCGCACGTCAGCTCGGACTCAGTCCCCACACTCTCGACCGTGTCGGCGAGCTGTTCGTCCTTTATGTAGTCTCGAATCCAGGCCGCATAATCATTCGATCGAAGATGATGAAGCCAGGTCTCATCATCCACGCCCTTTGCAAGCTGCACAAAAACCAGGAGGTTTTGAGCACGCAGATTGAGCTTTCGCTCGGGTCCTCGGAAATAGAATGACTGCTCTTCCGGCAGATTCCCTTCCGCGTACTTTCGACGATGGCGCTGACGCTGGGTCGCCGGTGGATTAACGGAGAGAATCTTCCCTGTCCCGCTTGAACGCTCCCAGACAATTGCTTTGCCCCGTTCCATCGACCCAGGAGGAAGTTGTGGCGAAGGAAGCTCGGCGATCGAGCTGAATTCATGGATTACTTCCTGCGCCGTATCGCCGACCGATATGCAGATGTCTACCTCTTTCACCACCTGAGGGAGCACGGTGCGCGGATACAGAGTAACGAACATCATTTGTGAAAGTTTTCCCGGTACATTCAGGACAGAGTGTTGCCATTCGACGGGAAGCACGTGATGAGCCTCGTCGACGATGATCCAGTGCGGTCCGCCGGTGTGGCGCCGAAGCTCAAGGAGTTTTGGAAGGAGCGACAGAAAAACCGAGGGACGATCTTCGAGCGGAACCGCGACCAAGCTGACGATTGCGTTATGACTGGGCTTCTTGAGGAGCTTGGTCAGGTCCTCCATTCGAGGCGCCTCCTTTGTATTGCCGATTCCAACCGCCCCTTCGAAGGTTTCGAAGTCGCCCTCGGGGTCGATCACGCAAAATTGGTAGCCTTTGGCGACCAGCTGTTCCAAGAAAGTCGTGACGAGAGTAGATTTCCCTCCACCGGAAGTACCGGCAACGAGGACATTCGCTGATCGGTACGGGAGCAGAAACGGCTCCTCGGCATTTCCGAAATTACCAAGCGTGATGCGGTCCGCGGGTCGCGGCTGGAACGCGTCACGAAGGTCGTTCTCGAGTATAGAGTCAATGAGCTCTACGACACCTTCACCATGATCTCTCACTGTAACGAGAGATGCCGTCTCTTTCAAAGAGGGGAGCGCATTCTGTACTGCCACGCCGCACTCGCACAGAGTGAGAAAGGAGTGGTCGTTCTCCGCGTCGCCGACACCTACGGTGTTATGACGAGATATTCCAAGCTCCTCGAGAGCCGCCCGTAATCCCGTGGCCTTGTTAACACCGCTCGGGAGCACCATCACTGCGCCCTTGTTAAAAATCACTTGCAATTCGAGATTCATGTCTCGAATGACTCGCAGCACCTCGTTCTCGAAAGGCTCCCATGTCGCGACAATCACCTCTCCTGTCGAAATTGGACCCACTCCTCGTTCAACGAGCAGCGACACGAACTCCGCCGGAGGTCTCTCACCGAGTAGTATGCTGTGGTTCGTCTTCGGCTCGTAAAGCTGCGCTCCATTCTCTGCGACAATGTAGGCGAACAGGTCGAACCGATCGAAATTCTCCCGCAGATCCGCCAGCTCGCGACCCGTCACCATGATGAGCTTACGACCCGATGCCAGGAAACGCTCCAAAGCGGCGATAGTCGCCGGCTTTACTTTTCCGTCGGTCGCGAGCGTACCGTCATAATCTGTGGCAAGAGCAAGAAACTGCATAAGTACTGAAAGTTTTAAGCTGGTTGTGGGAACAGCATTTGAAGATAGTATCTCGCTTGAAACGCAACCATGACGGAGCGCATACGCTCATCCGGCACCGAGCATTTCAGAATCAACTAACGGAATATTTTCTCTCGAATTTTCCAATACTCCCCCTGTTTCCGCGCGATGATAAACATCGGAACGCGAAAACGATCCTTGAGGCGGACCGCTTCATTCACAGAATCGATTTCGAGCCGATTTTCCGGCCGCCGGTTATGCATACGAATGAAGTTGTAATAGAAAACCTTCGCTTCATTGGAATTATTCAGATAGAAGATTTCACTGAGATATTGAGAGTCCACGTCATAATACCGGACTTCAAGACGCTCACGCCCCGCTTTATCAACTCGCTTTTCGAAGATCATCGTCTCGGGACGCATCACGTGTGCATCTTTAAGGCTCATCGCCTGCTGAAGCCGCACGTCGTCGTCAATGAGCGGATGCAGGCAACTTTCACAAGTTCGGGCCGCAATATCATTCTCGCCGCCGCACCGATCGCAATTCTTAAATCGATATCGGAACCCGCAAGGAATAATCTCGTCCCCATCCGAAGCCTCGATCGCTCCGCGGCACTTTCTGCCGAAGTGCTCGAGAACATTTCCGGCATCGTCGGTAATGCCCCAGAAATCATTGTGATGCTCGCACTGCGGGCATGGGATCTTCACGGGGACGGAATCTTCGGTCGGCTTTCGATCGGATATTTGAGGGAGGAAAATATCGTGAGGCACGCCGGTGTAATCCAGAACGAGGCAATCGGACTTTCCTTCGTAGAGTCTGAGACCGCGGCCGACAATTTGCTGATAGAGCGCCACCGATTCTGTCGGCCGCAGGATCGCGATGAGATCGGTATGGGGAGCATCGAAGCCGGTGGTGAGCACCGAGACGTTCACCAGGAATTTTAATTCTTGGGCTTTGAAGCGAGCAATGATTGCGTCTCGCTCATCTCCGGGGGTGTCTCCGATGACGAGAGAAGAGATACGAGACGGAAGATAGGTAAGAATTTCCTCAGCATGACGAATTGAGGCCGTAAAGATCAGCACTCCCTTTCTATCTCGAGCGAGATCAACAATGTTTTGAATAATTATCGGCGTCACTCGCTTCTGGTCTTTTAGGATGTTTTCGATGTCTTCGAGAGAGTAGCTTTGGGCACCTGAACGAAGCTCGAGGCTTGAAAAATCATAGGCGGCAACCGGGGCATCAATTTGCACGGGAGGCGTGAGATAGCCGTCCTCAATCATCGATTTTAATGAGAGCTCAAAGAGACATTTTGCAAAAAAACAGGGTTCATCGGTTCGCAAAAAACCTTGATGATTGTAACGGTAGATCCAACCCGTTTGCAGCCGAAACGGAGTCGCCGTGAGTCCAAGGATGCAGATCGAGGGATTCGCGGCGCGAAGCTTGTCGATCACCTCCGTGTATTGAGCACCGCTTTCGGCCGATACCCGATGACATTCGTCGATCACGAGCAGAGAAAAGTCATTAAAAAAGTCATCACCCGCACGAGCAACCGACTGGATGCTCCCGAATATTGTTTTTTCGCTGCGATCCTTTCGTTGCAAACCAGCCGAATAAATTCCGGCTTCCAACCCGTAGCTTCGATACTTGCCGCAGTTCTGCTCAACGAGTTCTTTCACGTGAGCGAGGACCAACACTCGCCCGCGCGCGATTCGCGCCAGCTCGGCGATGACCAAACTTTTCCCTGCCCCAGTAGGAAGCACGATGACCGCCGGATTGCGGCTCTTCCGGAAGTGTTTGAGTGTCGAATCAACGGCTGACTGTTGGTAAGGGCGGAGAGAATACATCCGATACCTGTAAATCCGGCTTGGCCTGCGCGCAATGGCGGAATCCGGAGAATCCGAGACGAAAAAAGGATTCTCCGGAAAACCTCTGAAATCATTTACCTATTCTTCCTCTCTGAAAAAAGATCACAAAATGTAAACTTGATTCGAATTGCCGCCGTTCTCGTTTCATATGATACTCTGCCACGCTCTCAGCCCTCCTCCACTCTGAAAGCCCATAATCTTCGATCTTTTCCACTCGAAAAGTGAATTTGTGTTCGTTGATTCCTTGTTTGGAGCTCAATGCTCCCACCTGGGGGTCAATCTCCGACACTCAGTTTTGGGCAACCCGCCCACACCATCCGCCGAGGAACACCGATGCTCTTGACGCAGCTCGCCGTACACAACAACGACGACGGCTCGGGCTTTCAGATGAACGTCGATCCGCAGCACCTCCCCATCCTGTTCTTCGCGAACGAGTTGCCGCCGATCGGGGGGATCGACGACGCCGTGTTCATCACGATGAGCCTCGACCTCCTGAAGCGAATCCCGCCGAACCGCGTCATCCAGCTCTACGACCGGGGGCACCACCCCGGTGTGCTGGGCAACCTCGTCCGACTCGCGATGCACGGGACGCTGCCCGCGATCCCGAACCACGCGGTGTTGTTCGGCCAACCGATCGCCCTGTCCTGGCAGCCCGTCGGGAAGCCGGGCGAACGGAAGGAGGCGGGCACCGCGGGGTGCGCGTGGGGGATGCCGTTCCAGATCATCGCCTACCACCCCTTCGGAGCCGACAACCCGGCCCCAGCCGGCTGCCCGGACGGGACGATGGCCTACTCGCTGACCTCGTCCATCCTGTCGTCCACCCGCACCGGCCGGCCGCTCCACATCACCCTCACGACCGGTAAGATCTACTGCCGGGGGACCGGGGTGATCGAACAGGACGGCTACCCCGCGCTGTTGAACTTCGTCGGCAAGGGGGGGCAGCGGATCACCGTCATGGACCAGCTCCTCCGGCGGTTGGTGGTCGAGGGCTAAGAAGGGTCGCCGGGGCAGCGGAGCGACACGATTGGCGTCAATCGAGGGTTACGTGCGAAGGTTCTCCGACGGCTCTGCCGCCGGCTGTCGGAGAACCTCCCTCGTACGTCGCATCCCGGAAACATTCGGATTTTTGCGAACAATCTTCTCCCTTGATGGCTTGTGCCATAAGAGCGCTGACTATTTCTATTCGATGGCGCCTGCATCTTTCCTACTGATCTCAAATACGGGTTGAAAGCTCTCCTCATTTAAAAGGATTTGGTGCGCTCGTGAGTACCACTCGTGACGGAATGATCTCCCTGTGGGCTGCAGTCGCGATGTGGGGCAGCACGGGCCTCCTCATCGCCGCGGTAAGCTGGGACATCGGATCGATGAACTTTGTCCGGGGTCTGGGTGCGCTCGTCACACTATTGCTCTTCATCAGGACATTTCCCATCAAGGTCGGGAAACGCCAGATGCTCGGAGCGGTTTGTTGTGCGGGAAGCACTGCGTTCTTCACCGTGTCGGTCAGAGAATCGAATCCGGCCGCGGCGATCGTGTGGCTGTACACCGGGTCGCTTCACACCGCGATCCACGAACGGCTTGTTCGCAAGCGTGCGCTGCCCGGCGCATTCTGGCTGGCACTGCCGCTTGCGGTCATCGGCCTTGTACTCATCGCCGGGAAGGACCTGACCGAGGGTTCGGTGTGGGGGCATGTCTCCGGAGCCGCCGCGGGCTTGTGCTTCGGCAGCCTGACGCTCTGCCGTGACGAGAAGGCCGATGGAAAAGACATTCCAGGCATTTTGTTCTGGGCATTCTTGCTGACGGTGGCGGTGTTTGCCTACCCGTTTGCAAAAGCCCTCTGCGAGAACAGGCTGACGCCGGTCGCGCTGCCGCTCGGCGCGTCGCTGCTCTACGGAGTTTTCACAGCAGCGTCGTGGATTCTGCTCCTCAGAGCGCTGAAAGTGGTCCGGCCGACCGCTGCACTGGTCATCCTCGCTGCTGAAGTCCCTCTGGTTCCGCTCGGTGCGGCACTCGTGACGGGTGTGTGGCCGCACATCCAGGTGGTGATCGGTGGGACAATGGTCCTCGCCGCAAGCCTCGGACTCAGCTTCGCGACGATGAAGAAGCAGAAAAGTGCTTGACCGAAGGGTTGGCGCTTCACATTCCGTGAAGCAATCGAAAGGAGAGCTGCCAACCCTCCACCTTCCCATCCTTTCATTCTCAAATTCAACGTTCTCCCTGCGAGTCGAAACGTATATATGTTTGTGGCAATTACGGAGGACATATGGATCTACAGCTCAAAGGCAAACTCGCACTCATTACCGGCTCAACCAAGGGAATCGGTCTCGCGATCGCAACGTCGCTCGCTCGCGAAGGCGCACGTGTGATCGTGAACGGCCGCTCGAGCAGCTCACTTACGGAAGCGAAGACGCAAATTCTTTCAGCCGTGAAAGACGCGAAGGTCGAATGCTTTTCGGGCGATCTCGCGACTCCTCAAGCCGCTGATTCGCTCGGCAAGACTTTTCCGGAAATCGACATTCTCGTAAACAATCTCGGAATCTTCGAACCAAAACCTTTCGAACAAATTCCTGACGAAGATTGGCTTAGACTTTTTGATGTGAATGTCCTGAGCGGAGTGCGCCTCTCGCGAATGTATTTCCCGAAGATGAAAGAGCGCGGATGGGGACGGATCGTATTTATCAGCAGCGAAAGCGGAGTGCAGATTCCGTCAGAGATGATTCATTACGGGATGACGAAGACCGCGCAACTCGCTGTGTCTCGTGGGCTCGCCGAGCTTTGTGCTGGAACGGGAGTAACTGTCAACTCAGTGCTTCCGGGACCGACACGCTCTGCGGGAGTCGACGAGTTCGTAAACAAGCTTAGTGGCGGAAAGCCGTTTGAAGCATTCGAGAAAGAATTCTTCGAATCCATCCGGCCGACTTCGCTGCTCAAGCGTTTTGCTACAACCGAAGAAGTCGCTCACCTCGTCACCTATGTTTGCAGTCCGCTGTCGTCTGCGACGAATGGCGCTGCGTTGAGAGTCGATGGAGGAGTTATTCGATCGTGCGTCTAGGATTGTAAAAATCAGCGTGCGGGAAGTTGGGCGCTTTCGGTGACAGAGTCACAGAAAACCTTCCCGCACAGTTTACTCAATCGCGCTTCCGACTCAGCCTCGGACGAACATCACGAGCGCGACGATCCCGACCGTGAGCAACGCGGCCAAGAAGATGAAGACCAAGCCCACGAGGAACGGGTCCCACGTGGTGCGAGCGGGCGGTGGCGACTTCGACTCCTGCCATGGCGCGCGCTCTCGTTCCTGCGGTTCGGCGGCCGGCGGGGTCACTTGCCCGGTGACGCGAATCGGCTGCTGTGGCGACAAATGTCCCTGTCGCGCACGCACGTAACGATACCCTTCGCTGCGCTTTTTGGGGCTCGCGCCCGGAAGCGCGTCTCGGATGAGCACGGTGATGTCCACACGCTCCGATTTTGCCAGCGCCTCCTCCAGCACTGCCCACAGCTTCTCCGCTTCACCCGCGTTTAGCTCCTCGAACCCCGCCAGCAACGAGGCCAGATCCGGCTTCGGGGGCTGCGCGGGTTCATCCGGCTTCGGGATCGGCTTCGGGGGTGGCGCGGGCTCGTCCGGCACCGGCGTCGGATGAGCGTCCGCCTCGACAGGAACCGCTGTGACGGCGAGCATGCGCGTCCACAGCTCTTCGCCGGCGATGAGCCCGGCGACCGTTTCGATCAGGTCGTTTGTTGTCGGTTGATCTGGCGGCAGGCCGAGGGCACCGGTGTCAACGGGCTCGGTCGCGTAGCGGGTTGCGAGCATTTGGCGGAGCTTCGTCGCTCCGACCACTCGCTCTCGTTTGGTGAACGACGTCCTTCGCCGCATAAAGCGGGCGAGGTGATCGAGGTCCACCTCCATCGGAAGAGCCATGGCTCGGTCCTCGGGGGGATCTACTTTCTATGTGTGTGCGTTACGCACCCAGAGAACGGTGGTCCGTTCGCTGGATGCGTAAAAAAATTGGGAAAACATTTCGGCCCAACTTCCCAAATGGTGCCCGGAGGAGACACGTCTAGAAATGAACGGAAGCGAATAACCTATCAAACTAAAGTGCTTTCCACCATCTCTCCCAGAGCCGGATCTACCGCTCGAGTGTAATAGCACTTAAAAAGATCTCGTTTTTTCCTTACGTTGTAAAAACCGGAGGCTCTACAGATGACCTTCGTCATTCCCCGGACGAGGTGAATAGATAATCCTGTCGCCCACTTACCGGAGGTTCATGCAAAAACTTGTTGTCGTCTCAAACCGGTTGCCGATTTCTTTCCAGATCGACGGCGACAAAGTATCCGTGCAACCGAGCAGTGGGGGGTTGGTGACCGCTCTCGTCCCCATTCTTCGAAGATCGGGCGGGCTCTGGATTGGCTGGGACGGCGGTGCCGAGATCCCTGAGGAGGTCCGTGCCGAGGAGCTTTCGAACTTCTCGCTCCAATCAGGTTTTCAGTTCACTCCTGTCGTGCTCGATAAAAAAGACGTAGATGGATTCTACAACGGATTCTCGAACGAGATTATCTGGCCACTTTTCCATGACCTCACCACTCGGTGTAATTTCGAGCCGAGCTATTGGGAAGCCTACACAAAAGTAAACGGAACGTTTGCAGAAACCGTAAACAGAGTCACGGATCCCACAGACTTTGTGTGGGTGCAGGACTTTCACCTTCTTGGTTTAGCCGCCGCACTCCGAGCGTTAGGCTCCACACAAAGGATCGGATTTTTTCTCCACATTCCCTTTCCGCCTCCCGATATTTTCCGAAAACTACCCTGGCGTGACGAAATCCTCACTTCGCTGCTCAAATACTCCCACGTCGGACTGCAGAGCGCCCGTGACTTCCGAAACTTTTGCGATTGCTTTGCACTGAGGCCGGACACCACGGTAACCGCGAAAGGGAAAACCTCAGCGGTGATCCGCTCAAACACCGGCGAAGAGTGCACGGTGGGTGTCTACCCCATCAGCATCGACTTCAACGAGTTCAACGAGCTCGGCCTCCTGGAAGACGTGAAGGCACGAGCCGAGGGAATTCGCTCAGAGATGAACGTGGAACACATCGCTCTCAGTGTCGATCGCCTGGATTACACCAAGGGAATCACATATCGAATTAAGGCTTTTGCAAAAGCACTCGAGATGGCACCCGAGTTCCGTCGCAAAGTTGCGCTCATCCAACTCGTGGTTCCTAGTCGAGAATCCGTTCCGGAGTATCAAGCGCTTCGCGCTGAAATAGAACAGCTCGTTACACAGGTAAACGGCTCTCTTGGCGAAACTGGGTGGATTCCAGTGCATCATTTTTTCAGAAGTATTTCGCGTGAAGAGCTCGTCGCGCTCTACTCGGCCGCCAACGTTGCATTCGTCACACCGCTCAAGGACGGAATGAACCTCGTCTGCAAAGAATATCTTGCGGCGCACCATGATGAAAAAGGCGTGCTTATCCTCAGTGAATTTGCCGGTGCCGCGGAGGAGCTTGGCAAACAGGCGCTTACGGTCAATCCGGTCGACATCGAAGGGATGGCGAAAGCGTTTATACAGGCACTCCAGATGCCGGAAGAAGAGCGCATAAAGCGAGGCCGGGAACTTCGAGAGTATTTGAAGACTGCGGACGTTTTTTCTTGGGCAACTTCGTTTTTGTTGGCGGCAGGTTGGAAAGGAGAGCTTCCATCGACGAACCAAAGCGGAACTCGCATTTGGGAACGTTTACGACGTCTCATCTCGAAGTTTGATGTCTAATCAGGTCCGCTTGCTTCTTCGAGCTTCTCTCCGAGCGACGAGAGCGCACGCTTTTTATTGGTTCTCCCGCTCGACAATCCCCTTCCCGCCGCGAATTGTTTTCACAGAGGGAATTGAATGAATGATTCCGCTCGAATCCACCGAGAGCGGCCCCACAATTCCTGAGAACTCTTTCTGTTCGCGGAGGTACTCGGCGACTTCGGTGGTGGTCGGCTTGCGTGTTCCGTCGCCGGCTCTCTGATACACTTCTCCCAAGAGTTGTACGACATCATAGGCATGCGCTGCCGCGGCGGTGAGATCCCTTCCGTACGCTTTTCGAAACCGCTCTTCGAATGCTTGTGTTGGAGCCGCTGCGTCGATAAACCACGTCCCGTCGAACTCTTTCTTATGCTCCGCCAATCCAAACGCCTCCACGGAACTCAACGGAGTATTTTTCCCGAGTGAGCGAAACTGCCGGGAGAAGGTTTCGACCTCTGGTGAAAGCGCCAACAGGAGCACCGCATCGGTATCAGTGCGCATCGCTTTTACGATTTGTGACCGGAAATCATTTGTGCCGGGTTCGAAGCTTTCGACAAACTCGATTTGGACAGGCGTATCCGCTCTCTGCCGACGGATCTCCGAAACAATTTGATTGAAGCCTGCTTCATTGAGCGAGAATATTCCGAGTCGCACTTGAGCAGGATATCGTTTCTGAAGCTCCTTCAAGTATGCCCCTGCCCCTTCCGGCGTCGTGATGTAGTTCGTGAAACTGTGTTTTCCATTGGCGACCGTCGTGTTGCTGCAGAGCCCGAAATTGAGCACCTTCGCGCGCTCCGCGATCGGCTGTAAGACCAAGCCAACTCCGGAAATGATCGAGACGAGCGCATCAACTTTTTCGACAGAGATCAGCTTTGCGGCAGCCGAAGCAGATTTCGTCAGATCGCCGCCATTGTCCTCAAACACCAAACGAGGCGGATATTTTCTGACCGCGGAATCTTTTTCCGCAAGCAGCGACGCGTCACGAACGCCCTTTCCAAGAAACGCCCAGTCACCGGTCAGGGGGAGTACAAATCCAATCGTCAATCGCTCTTCTGCATATCCTGGGCTACACTTTCCAAAGATGAAGCAGGCCAGTCCGCAGAACAGCAAGCGGAGTGAAAGAACGGATTGTTTTTGTCGTGGGGCGAACATGCAAGCACCTTCGAGCGTTTGAGCTGAGCAGCAGTCGAAGACTCTCCCGGTTCGCTTTGAGAAGCAAGCCGAATCGCGGCTCCCGAGTTGTATGTCCGCCAAATGGAAGGTGGAGAGAGAAGAGCCGGATTCCTCTCTGCACCATGTCTCATGCTTTTTCTCCTTGAGATGTTAGGGGTAGAACTCAGCGCACGTTCTTCAGGTCCGCGGCGACGTTCGTGTTAGCCAACAACAGTTCCAGCGTCTCGGCGGTGGCCAAGAACGTGTCGGCGCTGGTGTTGGAGTAGGCGAACTTGGGGCCGGTCGGGTCGGACGGGAGCGGGTTCGCGATGACCAGTCGGCCGTCGGCCAGCTTCCCCGCCTTCGGGTAGACGATGTAATCGCAGCCGTGAGCATACAGGTCTTTCAACTCCGCGGCGACGCCGACCCACTCGAGGTCCGTCAGGGACTGCGCGGTGGCGGCGGTGGCCTCGGCTTCTGCAAACAGATCGCGGTCAGGAGACATGGGTGACCCTCAGTCTTGGTATTTCACGCCCCGGTGTAGGACGGGAGAAACACCACCGGCATTTGGTGTCTCTACCGTCCACATCGAGGCAAAACCTAGGGGCTCTCCTCTCTCTGCAGGACAATGGATCCGGCAGGGAAAGGGAGGATTTCACGTAACCGATTTTGCGTTGGAGAGAGCCAGTGAGTTCCGACGATAAACGGCGGTCATCTGGAATCAACTGAGGACTCCACTGTTATTCTCTGGACACAAAGGAACCCGACGGCCCGATCGGTAGATGCAGTAAAATTGTAACTATTCGGTCATAGTCGGGGGTGCGGGAAATCTAAAATCGTGCGAGTTCCGCTAGATGCGAAGATTCCAATATCTGTTTCTCCTACTGCTCGCGGTGCAACCGGCACACGCCGAGACGGTTCTCAATAGAGCCGCCGAAAAAAATCACGAGCTCGTTACGAAGGTCATCGAGAAGCTAAAGTCCGGGCCACGCTCCAAGCTTGCTTTGCCGGCGACGCCTTCCGCCATTCTGTCGGCACGGATCAACGGAAAACCCCTTTCTCCAGCCATGAGGGAACTGTTTGCATTCGACATGTCATTTCGCTCACTCGTGATCAGCGAGTATCCCCCGATGGAAGCAAGCTATCTTGACCCCTTCGGCGCGGAACCCACACGTCTCCGGTTCACACCGGTCACACTCGACAAAGTTCTCCGAGAGGATATCAACACATTTCTCGAACAGCGGTGGGAGAATGCCAATCTTGTCGATGCGGAGGAGAAGCCCATCAAGGATCCAAAAGCTTTGGTTCCGGTAAAGTTGAAAGCGTCGTTATTTCAACTCCCTCAATTCGGCGACGAGTCGCATTTTCTCTACACCGGAGTGCCGGATGAAGCCGGAGAATTCCCGGTTCTGGGAATGAAAATCGATATCGACGGACTTCCGGATGATCGTGAAGCTGAGATGCCTCGTGAGATCAAAGTGGAGCTTTTCATCAAATACGCTTCCTTCACCGATTATCTCGCGCATACTGTTCTAGACAGCACGTCGGATGCGGACCACGAACGCCGAATCACCGAGGTTACCGAGCGGAACCCGGAATTGAAGGCGATCGAAAAAGCTCCTTAGTGGTGCCCGCGATTCCCCTCTTCTACGGAATACTCCACAGCTTATGATGCTGGATCGTCATTTGCCACTTCGGGTTCGCCAAACAGTAGTCGACCGCTGCTCTCATGTGCTGAATCGAGTTTGCTTCGTTTTCGACATTCACCGGCGAGAGAAAGAATTGACGAAATTCGCAGCCCTCTACGTCGGAAGGAAGGATCGAAAAGGGATAGAGGAGTTTTAGCTCATCTCCGGTTCTTTGAATGAATTTTTCGATATTTTTTGGGCTTACCGTAAGCCAATCGATTCCTTTCGGAGCCGATATGCTGCCGTTCGTCTCGACCGCAACTTCGAAGCCTCTCTGGTGAACTGCTGCAATCAGTTTCTCATCCAGCTGAAGCAGCGGCTCGCCCCCCGTGAAAACCACGTAAGGACGGCCGACATTAGCTCGAGGGTTCACACTACCGGTCCAAGTCGAGGCAATTGTCTCCGCCAGCTGCTCGGTTTGCCGATATCTTCCGCCACCTCGTCCGTCGGTACCCACGAAGTTTGTATCGCAAAACCAACAAGTACTCCCTGGTTTGTCTTCTTCTCGTCCGGACCAAAAGTTGCAGCCCGAGAACCGGCAAAATACCGCTGCCCTACCGGCTCTCGCGCCTTCGCCTTGGAGCGTGTAGAAGATTTCTTTGACTGAATACATGAACGCGCATCACCTCGCGAAACGAGACTCGAGGTTAGCACGAAGATCTTCGACCGAAGTAAACCGAATGGCGTTCCAACCGGCGAACAATGCCGCATCGATATAATGCTGCTGATCGTCGATAAATAGAATCGTTTCGGGCTGAACTTTTAGCCGCTGTGTGACAGTGAGGAAATATTCCGGAGTGGGCTTCATGACTCCTATTTCACAAGAGATGAATAAATCATCGAAGAGCTCACCAAATCCCATCTGGGTCCGCATGTAACTCGCGCGATTTTGTTCCTGATTCGTCGCGAGGCCCACTCGAAATCCCATCTTCTTGGTGTCTTCTACGATTCTGACCATTCTCGGATCGGCGACTCGCTCGGACTCGAGCCAGAGAGCCAGAAATTCTGCGACGCCGTGACTCCATCCCCATTGCGTCAGGAATGGAGGGAGAATCTCCGTCACGTCCTCCTTTCCGAGAAGGGCGGGTGCGAATGCGACGGTAAAAAACTCCTTGGTCATCTCGAAGTTAATCCCATGTTCCTCGGCAAGGTGTTTCCCGAACATGTAGGGCGGACACATCACTCCGTCGCAATCGAACAGTACGACAGAAACATCATGATTCATAGGGAGTCAGTCCTCGAAGCAAGATTTCACAGAATGGATGCCGCAGGTCCTCAAGGGGAACTGCGGACACATTAACGCTCTTGGGATCTCAACCCAAAAGCTTATGATCTCGAGCACGAGGAATCAAATCCAGCGCTGAACGAGCAGTATTAAATTCATACTTCACAAGACTGCACGAGAAAATAAGAACGGCCCCGGTGCCTTCGGTAAAACCGAAAAAAACCGGAGCCAAGGGTGTTACTCGTGGCAAACAAAACCACCGTCCAACATCATCGTGAGCACCGCCGCCGCCGCGGATCCATCCGCTCGGTCGAAGTACGCCACGTCCGGAAAGGGGTATTCATCTCCCTCACCCGTCAGCGTGAACTCGACCTCTTCCGTGCGAAGCGGTCCCGACAAATGAAGCAATCCGAAGCGCTGTGGCGGCGTCGGCGACCGTTGCGGCGGTGTTGGCAGTTGCACGAGCAGCATGAAGCACAGCTGGCTGCAGCGTGGCTCGCGAACCACCAACCCAGGCCGATTCGGAAACGACGACACCGACGCCACCGCATCGGCGGGGACTCTCGCGCTACGCACGATTGTCACCAAGATCCCGAGCGACTGTTCTTCGACAACGAAGCGCTCCCCGTTCAGGCTGCCGAACGGAACTCGACGCCGTTCGATCGAATCGATTTTGAGCGCTCCGAGCTTCACCCGCGCTCCATCGATGAACAGTCGAGCGTACGTCTCCATCTTTGCGTAGATTTGGTCGTCGGAGCGGCACGGTCTGCTCCCCGGCGGCCTCGGCTCAGCCTCGGGCGCGAAGGCGATCTGAAACTGTCCGTAGATCGTTCCGGCGCTGACCGGGCGATCCTGATCAGCGAGACGCTCGGCGTACACCGGCCGTTCCGGTGTCGCGAAGAAGAATCCGTCACTCCCACGGAGGACTCGCCACATGGTTCCCTCTTTGAACGAGTAATGGAAGGAAACTGAAAGTTCGACAACAGGCGGTTCCGATTGGGAACGCCTAGATTTCCCTCATGGAATTCCTTTTCGAAGGCAGGGGCCTCTCGTGGAAAGAGAGACCTCGCAGAAATCGCAATGCTGAACAGATTGCTCTTCCAGGCAGCCGGGAGCAAACAAGTCAATGATCGAGAGTGACGAAACCGTGGTTCAGGACGCAGCGGGTTGGGAAAAAATGCTTACGCGGCCCTCAACACAATGCTGCATGACTGAGGACATAGACGAAGTCAATCGAATGAAGTGTTGATGGCTCCGTTCGACGATCTTGTCATCAGAAAAGGATACGACAATGAAAAAGACCTCGCAGGGTGGATGCCCATTTCATCTCGGAATGGGAGGCGAACTCCATCAAGAGATCACAAGCACGGGTGAGCAGCTTACCACGAATCAGGGAATTCCAGTCTCCGACAACCAAAACTCATTAACGAGCAATCTTCGGGGACCAACGCTCCTTGAGGATTTCGTCCTTCGAGAGAAAATCACTCACTTCGATCACGAAAGAATTCCCGAGCGCATCGTGCATGCCCGGGGTTCCGGAGCGCATGGTTATTTTCAATGTTACGAAGATTTTTCTCGACTCACACGTGCCGGCTTCCTTCGAGATCCGAGCAAGAAGACGCCCGTGTTCGTTCGTTTCTCAACGGTGGCGGGCGGAGCCGGTTCAGGGGATCTGCCGCGCGACGTGCGAGGTTTCGCGGTAAAGTTTTATACTGAAGAAGGGAACTTCGACCTCGTGGGAAACAACATCCCGATTTTCTTCATTCAAGATGCGATGAAGTTCCCTGATCTCGTTCACTCAGTGAAGATGGAGGCAGATCGAGGGTTTCCTCAGGCGGGATCGGCGCACGACACCTTCTGGGATTTTGCGTCACTCATGCCGGAAAGCATGCACATGCTGATGTGGGCCATGTCGGACCGCGCTATTCCACGAAGTTTGCGAATGATCGAAGGGTTTGGCATCCACACCTTTCGTTTCGTGAACGCTCAGGGAGCTTCGGTTTTTGTGAAGTTTCACTGGCGGCCGCTCCTGGGTATGAGTTCGGTTCTCTGGGATGAAGCGGTTAAGATAAACGGCGCTGATCCTGATTTTCACCGTCGCGACCTCTGGAAGGCAATCGAGAACGGCGACTTTCCCGAATGGGAATTTGCCGTCCAGACGTTCGATGAGGAAACCGCGAAGAAACTGGACTTCGACGTACTGGATCCTACAAAACTCATTCCGGAGGAAATAATACCGCTTCAGAAACTCGGAAAGCTTACACTCGATCGAAATCCGGATAACTTTTTCGCGGAAACGGAACAAATCGCCTATCACCCGGGTCATGTCGTTCCTGGAATCGATTTCTCAAACGATCCGCTCCTCCAGGGGCGGCTGTTCTCCTATCTTGACACCCAGCTCAGCCGCCTTGGAGGTCCAAACTTTCACGAAATACCCATTAACCGTCCGAAGTGTCCAATCGCAAACTTTCAGAGGGACGGAATGATGAGGATGGCCGTGGCAAAGGGTCGCGTAAACTACGAACCCAACAGTCTGAGCCCTGACGGTCCGCGAGCGTCTATCGATCATGGATTTCGCTCATTTCCCAGCGAGGAGGTAGGCGAGAAAGGACGAACTCGTCCCGACAGCTTCGCAGATCACTACTCGCAGGCAAGATTGTTTTGGCGGTCAATGACCGAACCCGAGCAGCGGCACATCGCAGACGCTTTCGCATTCGAATTAGGAAAGGTAGAGATTCTGGAGATTCGAAAGCGCATGCTTGGCCACCTTCGAACCATTGACGATGCCCTCGGCACTCGCGTCGAGAAATTACTTGGCATGGAAGGCGCGGCAGTTCTGCCCGACCCCAAGCGAAAGCCAATTGACTTGCCACCCTCCCCCACGCTCAGCATCCTTCAAAAAGCACAACCGACTCTAAAGGGCCGGGTAGTCGGAGTTCTGATCAGTGAAGGCGTAGACTCGATTCTGCTTTCAGAATTGCGGAAAGCTGTAGAGGCTGAAGGTGCTCGTGTTGAGCTGATCGGACCGAAGGTCGGTGGAGCGAGGGCAAAGGATGGGACCAATATCTCCGTAAACCACGCCCTCTCCGGCGCTCCCTCCTTTTTCTACGACACAGTAGCTGTTTTGCTGGGTGCCGACTCCGCTGAAAGCGTGTCGCAACATGCAGCGGCGATTGACTGGGTGCGAGATGCGCATGGCCATCTAAAGGTTGTCGGAATAAATGCGGCCGGAAAAACGGTCTTTAACAAAGCGGGCTTGCAAGAGGATGGAGGAATAATAACGCTTGAAACGTTCAAGGATGTTCCGTCATTCGTCACGAAGGCGAAGGCAGGGCGGATTTGGGACAGGGAACCCAAAGTTCGACCGGCCATGTAGTCGGTGAGCTCCGCCGGAGCGGCGCCCTTTTAGGGCGTCGCATCCTGCTGATTTATTGCCGATGAGGGTGCTGATTTCCGCGCGAGAACGAGCTTTGCCTCTAAATCAGGTAGGCTGACCGGTTTCACCAAGTGCCCGTTGCAGCCAGCTTCCTCGGATAGCTTTCGATCGCCTTCCTGTCCCCATCCGGTGAGAGCGTAGATCAACATCCGCTGGCTCCACGGCTGTTGTCGAATTTGCCGCGTTGCCTCGTATCCGTTCAAGCGTGGCATGCCGACATCCATTAAGATGACGTCCGGAAGGAATTTTTCAGCACGCTCAACCGCTTGAACTCCATCGTTTGCCGTCTCCACTTCGTTTCCGAGAATCGTCAACATTTGCGACAAGCTTTCGGCGCCGTCACGATTATCGTCGACCACCAAAATGCGAAGTGCGGACCCGTTCGTTGGTTCAAGTTTCGGGCTGAACGCTTTGCTTATGGGAGCATACTCAAGAATCGGCAAACGAACGGTAAAGGTGCTTCCTCGATCGTCGCTTTCGGCGGTGACTGTCCCGTCGTGCATATTCGCAAGTCCCTTCACGAGCGCAAGACCGATTCCCAAACCTCCGGTCGTGCGCTCAATTGAACGATCGACTTGCGAGAACATATCAAAGATTGCCGGAAGCGACGTTTTTGGAATACCGATTCCGTTGTCGCGCACGGATAGCGAAAGCCAATCACCTTGCCGTTCGCCTTTGACCCAGATTTTACCATTCAGCGGCGTGTATTTCGCACTATTCGTGAGCAAGTTGCTAAACACCTGTGCCAGACGGGTGAGATCCGCATGCAGATGAATCGGCTCCTGCGGTAACGAAATATTGAGTTCGTGATTCGAACTATCAATCGCAGGCTGCGCGGTCTCAACAGCTGCCGAGATCACTTCCTCCAATGTCACACATTCTCGGCGTAACTCCATTTTATTCCGGCCGATTCGCGAGATATCAAGGAGATCATCAATGAGGCGGACCATGTGCGTGAGCTGCCGGTCCATGATCTCCTGCGCTTGTTTCGCACGCGCGAGTTCTTCTCCCGAGATCTTCATTATTTGAACGGCATTTCGAATAGGCGCGAGCGGATTTCGCAGTTCGTGAGCAAGAAGCGCGATGAAATCGTCTTTCTTCCGATCTCCGTCCCGGAGCTCTTTGACAAGTCGCAGCCGTTCGTAAGCGACTGTGACGTATCGGCAGACAGTACAAAGAAACTCAAGCTCGTCCGAATCAAATGTATCCCGGATTCGGCTTGCAAATGAAAGCGTGCCGAGTAGCCGCCCGTTTGCGATAAGCGGATGGCAAACGTACGCTCGGATTCCGATCCCCTTCACGAGCTGCACTTTCGGATTCTCAGAACTTTGAATGAACATCTCAACCATTGGGCACCGGGTCTCAGCGACGGTACCGCAAATCGCCTGACCGAATTCGAGCCGATACAGAGAACGTGCTTCCGAGTCAGAGATACCAAGGCATGACTGAAGATAGAGTGAGTCTTGGGTCTCGCTCACCATGAAGTTGAAATAGCAATCGAGACCCATGTTCGGGGCCACTTTATGAAACAGGTCCTGCATCATGGCATCAGGAGATTCGGTCATCAGAAGAGTCGATGCAGCTTCCCAGAGCAGCCGAACACGCTCCATGGTCCGATAAAGCTCGAGCTCATTTCGTTTTTTCTCTGTGATGTCTCGGGCGACTTTCGATGCCCCTATGACATTGCCATCCCGACCCAATATCGGAGAAATCGTCAATGAGATGTTAATTTGGCGCCCATCTTTGGCCGTTCGGACGGTTTCAAAATGCTCTATGCGTTGCCGGTTGCGAAGCCGAGAAAGAATCTCCTGTTCTTCGCTCCGCCTCTCTGATGGAATAATTATGGTTATGGGCTTGCCGACCACTTCTTCGGACTTATACCCGAACAATCGCTCCGCCCCAGAATTCCAAGTCAGAATAATTCCATCGAGCGATTTGCTGACGATTGCATCGTCCGACGTTTCGACGATTGCTGCGAGTCTCGCCCTGTCGGATTCTGTTCGAGAATTGCTCTCCAAGTGGTCTCGCACTGCATACTGATGCTGACGAGAGCGAACCGCGGCGCGCAATACGCTGAGTAACGAGCGAACTTTAATCGGCCTATCGATCCAAGTTGTATTCAGGGTCTCACGGAATCGGTCATCTTCGCAGTCGGCGTCGTCCGCAATAACGACGAGTGGGAAATCAGACCACGGTGGTTGCCCGCCCAGAAACTCGACCAACTCGCTTCCCGCTCCTCCGAGGAATCCGCGCTCTGAGATCAATGCTGCCCCGGCGCCCCGCGAGATCTCTTCACAGAGACCAGAGACGGTTGGAGCAACTACACATTGGACTGTCGCTGACTCTAAAACCCGCCTGATGCGCTCGCTTTCTTCGGCCGTTTGAAGCAGGATTACAACGCAATTTTCACTTCGTTTCACTGGTCACTTTGCAACTTTTATGGCCGAGACCGATACCCTGTTCGCTAAACCGTTTTCCGGCCATGACGAAGATCATACCCACCATTAAATTGAAGATGGGGGCCTGTCGAGAAGCTGCTCGATCTCCCGCGCTACACGGTCGGCACCGGGCGATGTCGTCGAGTAGAAGTAAGTGACGAGGCGACCGTCACGATCGACGAGATACTTGTGAAAGTTCCATACCGGGGCGGTTCCGAAGCCGAGCGTCTCTCTCGCCCAGGCGTAAAACGGGTGCGCGTCTTGACCCGACAAAGCTTGCTTGCTCGTCATCGGGAACGACACTCCGAAGTTCAGCTTGCAAAAATGAGCAATTTCCTCCCCTGAGGCAGGCTCCTGATTTCCGAAATCATTGCTCGGCACGCCGATTACGACGAGACCCCTGTCCTTGTATTTCTTGTAGAGGGCCTCAAGGGCTTCATATTGCGAAGTGAATCCGCATTGCGAAGCGGTGTTCACGATCAGAAGAACCTTTCCACGATAGTCGGAGAGCGGGATAGCCTTCCCTCCGGAGAGCGACGTAAAAGAAAAATCGTAGGCGCTCCCGACTTGCGGCTGATCTGAAGTCGGACCTTGCGAAAACATAAGAAACGCTCCGAGGAGTAGCCCAAGAACAGAACAATATCGACGGCCGGTACCCATACATCCATTATACTCCAAAGTGTCTATCAGCTTAAATACACTGCTCGCAAATGAAGAAAAGGAGGAAGAAGCACGGCTTGTCCATAATGCTTCCTCTCCCCTCTTCGCGACTTCACCAGAGATTTTACCGCCCTACCCCATCTTATCGAACGGCCCGATCGAACGCGGTTTAAGGCACAGGGAAGTCGATGTAGACGCGAAACCCTATGCACGCCTCCTCCTCCCCTCGTGCGGGGTAGTGGGCGAGCTTGACGGCCAGCACCCTGATGCCGCGTACGTGCTGCAGCGACTTCATCACTCGATCGGTTACCTCCTGCGACGTTGGAATGATCCTCGGGGCCGTGAAGAGTTCGGAAGGAATCCCCGAGCTGAAATAGCAAGTTACCCATCGCCCAAGCAGGTCATTCTCAGGATCGTCTCTCGTGCTCATCGGACGTGGATTGCTCCAACCGGCGGGCCCGAGGTCTCGGAACGCGGCCTCGAGAGCCGAGACGACCGCGAGACTGAGCGTTTCGCCGTGCATGAAACAGCCTCCTTAAAGTCAAAACCGGATTTTCCTGAAGCAAAATGTCTAAAAGACGCACTTCTTCGAAGAAAGATTGAAAAGAGCCCGGGGGAGCCTATCAGAATTAGCGAACGATACACACTGTTGGCTCAGAATGAATTCGACTCAACCACGCGACGATTCGAGTTTGCGTGTCGTGAGGGTTCTTGAGCAACGAAAAATGGTCGTCGTCGAGAGCATGCACCTCGACATCTGCAAACTGCTTCTTCTGCATTTCGGCAAAACTCGCCAGCCAACGTTGAGGCATTCGCTCATCCTTCCGGCCGTATACGTGCAGTGTCGGAATGTGCGCGAATGACACATCCGGGTGCGAGCCAAACAAAAGCACCAGTCCTTCAAGATTTCTGGAAAATTCCTTGGCCAACTCAGCAGCCCCAATACCTCCCGCCGAAAGTCCGGCGAGCACGATGTGCTTGGATCCACGGTCCTTCAGCACTTCGAGCACATTCTGAAATACCCTTCGTCCTCTTTCTGATCCCCACATTCCGAATGCACCGCTCGAAGGACATACAGTATTAAAGCCCCGTTCGCGTGCTGCCTCAGCAACAAGATAGCAAAGTAAGCCCCAGTTACCTCCGGTTCCATGGAGGAAGATGACGGTGGAGTCAGAGCCATTTTGACAACTCGGAGCATTGAAACTCAACACGTCATATTCTTCCGGACTTTGCATTCCGAGCATCGTTGCTATGAGAGCCGTCGGGAATTCCCCCTCCTTCTCTCGCAGAGCTCGATACGCTGATTGAAGCGTCGGAATGAGATCTTTAGCCTCGCGGGGCGTGATCCCTTGCAAGAGCACCAACATTTTCATTCCCAAGTAGATTCCGTCTTCTTCGGAAATTATCGTGTTAATCCAACGGGCCCCCGAGCGAGCCGGAAAAGTTTCGAAATTCCCCATCTTCGGAACAAGCGGCATATCGCGGCGCTCCAAAGCGGGAACGGCAAGGAGACAGATGCCAACCAATCCGCAGAGCCCACGAATCAGCCATTGCTCAAAGGGAAAGAGCAGCGCGGAGGCGACAACGAACTGACCGGCGGCAACAGCCATCCCACCCGTGGAAAGCGGAAGGACGAGCATGAGCGCCATGCCGAGAGCACTCAGAATGAGCATCAGCACTCGGAGCACCAGAACCATCTGCAGGAAGAACGACTTCGGGACTGCGCGTTTTCGATAAAACATACCGGCACTTACCACAAAAAATTCCGCTGATGCGTTTCAGTCGCAGACAAAACAAAAAAGCGTGCCGAACACATGGATTCAGAGGGCTTTTCATAGCGTCGGAGAAGCCTCTTGGCCACTCCTTTCAAGGTCGGTCGCTTGAACTTCGAGTTCCACTTCTTTCCATCGCTGGAACAGTATATGACAGATTGAAAGCGGAAGGCGGAACTCTCGCGGGGCGCAATGTCGGACGACACGTTTGGAAAACTTTGCGCGCTGCTGGCCGCGATGGCTTGGGCACTCGGAGTGCCGCTGCTTCGCCGCGCGAGCGTGGATGTCCATCCGATTGTCTCCTGTCTGATTCGCAATCTGGCTGCCTGCTTTATCCTCATCGGCATCGTCTGCTGTTTGCGTATTCCAGTCGCCGAATCTCTTCGCGAAGTGTCCGCGAAGCGGCATATCCTCTTCGTGTTGAGCGGTCTCATTGGTATTTCGCTTGCGGATAGCTGTTTTTTTGCCGGAGCGAGGCGCCTTCAAGTCGGCGTCATCGGTCTCGCCCAAACCGTCTACTCTCCTCTTGTCGTCTTCTTCTCGGCCGTGTTTCTGCACGAGAAACTTACTCTGACTCAGTTCATCGGTGGAATCTTGGTCGTCTGTTCCACACTCCTCGTGAAACTCACTCTGGTGCGTGGAGAGCAAGGCCGGGCTGAACGCGTCGCCCTTATTTGGATGGTCGTTTGCGTGATGTCGAACGTTGGAGCAGTACTCCTCATCAAACAGTCAATCCAGGGCTTCCCAATTTTCGTCCTTATTCCATATCGAATGATTGTGGGCTCTCTCCCTCTCGTGATCTGGATACTCTTGTGTCGACGTTCGGATCTCCTGCCGCAACTTCTCGATAAAAAGATTTGGAAGGGACTCTTCCTCGGGGCCGTCCTGGGGAGCGTCATCTCGACATCGCTGTGGATCACGGGTTTCGCCTACACAAAGGCTTCGCTGGCAGCGCTCATCAACGAGAGTTCGTCGCTCTTCCTGTTGCTTATCGGGTGGGTGGTCTACCGGGAAGCGATGACACCGGCAAAGGCGTCCTCGGCAATTCTCGCCACAGCCGGACTCTGCCTGCTGTGGCTGTAAATCCCGCGACTCCTCGCACGCCGATCGAACCTCGGGACAAGATGTCGTAACAACGATACGTCATACTGAGAAGCGCTATGGTGCGGTTTCTCTGTTATTCTTTGGGAGAAATTGCCTCCCCGTTGCGATTCCAGCACCGATGTAACAATGCAACCTTTTCCGAATCGCTCCTCTGAATGGACTGATTCATAATCTCTCCAGGAACGGAATACGGAGCTGGTTATGAGAATAGTCGAAAACTTTTTGATCACGTGTGTTTGTCTGGCGATAGCAATCTCTGCCGGCCCGTTGGTGCTCTCGCTTCTTATCGTTGCGACAAAAGCAGTCGCCTATGTTCTCGGAGCACTCTTGCTCCTCGCTCCGGCGTTTCTATTGATCGCAACAGCGTGATCATGAATCCAAAGGTGGGAGACCAACGGCATCCAGGTTCCTGTTGATCCCACCTTTCCCCTCTCCCACCAAGCTCTTGAGCGTCCGTGGGAGGAGCACTTGCTTACGCCGAAACGAGCGACTCGGTACGCAAACTAAGCACTTCCGATTTCGCGAGGAGTCGGGTGAAGCATCGTGCTCCCTTTGTCCAGAACAGGTGCGCCTGACCGTCCTCGTCCTGAGAACAAATCGCAACTGACGAACGGAACAGCGGGTGCGGTCGAGACACCAGCCGGGAGTACAGCCAGCGCGGAATTTCGACTGCTTGACCTCGAATGAATAGGCGCTCCCAAATATCATCCTGATCATCGAACGCGAGCGGCAGCGGAAGTTCGGGGGCATCCACCAACATCTCGAGCACCGTTAACGGCTGCGGTGCGCGAACGGTTTCTCGCTGAACACTCTTCTTCGGCGGCAGGGCGGCCACTGATTCCGGCGTGACCAGAGGACGATGAGCGGACCAGCGCCGTTCGAGGAGCCGGCGTTCCGTAGCTTCGTCGAGCACATACACCAACCGGTCACGGGGAAGTGCCGGAAACGTGTCATAGAAACCGAGGACGACTTCGACCGTATCTCCAAGCGGCTCGGTTTGCTCCATCTGCACCCAGCCAGTCCACCCCCCTGGAAGCGCGAACCACTCGTCGCCCCAGAGAAGTTCGAGCCGACAGATTCCCCGATGGAAGCGCGGAGCAGCCAGCACACCGGAGATCGGAAGCCCGAACGTTTGCGTCGCCATGTGCGTCTGGTTGCGGTTCAGCATCCGTGCGTAAGTGTCACCAGTTTCAGGTTCCCGCCAGACAAGGCACAGCGAGCCGTCGATATTTGACCGGTTGAAGAAATGTCCAATCAACTGGCAGATGTTCGAGCGGCCACGGCCTCCGGCGCGAAGCAGCGCGTATTCGTCTGCATTAAGCCCGACGATTGCGCCGGTTCGCAGCATGTCCAAGAGGAGGGGGAAGTTCCGATCGCAGACGGCGATCCGCGGGCCCTCTTTGAGGAGCTTGAGCAGCTCCCAACTCACGCTGACTGCCATTTCTCTGTCCTCCGTTTTACAACCTTGGGCGGGGCGAACATCGCCTCCAAATATACCCGGAGTCGTTGGTCTTCAGAGGCGGAGGGAAGCCCTCCCCTTGCGAAGACCGAACGGATTCATTTGACTTCACCAAACTGGACAAAGAGCGTGACCGTTTCGATCTAACTGAAAGCCGGCCACCTTGAAAAGGTGGTGAAGACACCTGCGTTTCGACATTGCTTGAACATTGGCACTGAATTTATAACCATATCGAGGTGATGAAATGCCCTATCAGCCGAACTACAGCACCGACGAACCAAAGCGCGAAGAAATCGACCGCAGTACCGGACCTTTGATCATGGAATTCGGTGCGGATTGGTGCCCACATTGCCAGGCACTCGCGCCACGACTCGAGAAAGCGATGGCCATGCATTCCGAAGTGATGCACATCAAAATCGCCGACGGAAAAGGAAAGCGACTTGGTCGGTCGTTCGGCGTAAAGCTTTGGCCGAATCTCGTCTTTTTGCGGGATGGGGTTCTGCTAAAGCAGTTCGCAAGGCCAAGCGATGCAGAACTCCAAGAGGGCATCGAATCTCTGTTTCCCAAAAAAAACTGAGCAGTGAGCCGGTTCCGGGCGAAGAACCTTCTCACTGCTTCGTCACATCTTCTCGAGGTCCGCGAGCATGACCGTCGAAATGGAGCGAAGCTGCGTGAACAACGTGTGAACCCAGTTGATGAGACCCGGGTCGCCTGTCAGGCTGCGGGTCCAGTCGAGCGCCGCAGTCAGGAAGGCCACGCTCTCGGTGTGAGCGAGCAGCTCCGAGTCCTTCTCTGGCTTCGGGTTGTCTGCGTCCGTATCCTCCACGCTGTGAACTCCTTCGTGATAGATCACGTTCATCATCAGCGGCCAGCGGAAGAGCAGATAACGCCGGAGCAGGAAGATGCGCTTCCGCCGCGCCATCCAGCATCCGTATGCCGGGGAGCGGCCGCCCCGCTGGTCGGCGTACATCACCGGGAAGGCGAACGGCACGAGCATCTCCGGCGCGAGGTTATCGGCGTACTTCCCCGGACGGATCTGCCTGATGATCGCGAGGAGCTTGTCGATCGCCGCCTTCTCGACCGAGATCCACTCCGGACCCTCCTTGACCAGCCAGCCCGTCTGGGCGGGGCCGCCATAGGGACCGGCGACGCTGGGGATCGCCAGCACAGGCGTACGCTCGACCGTCTGTTCGAGGTCGTGCAGGTACTGGAGCCCGGGCGACACCGGAAACGGTGCGATGCCGAGCGGGACGAACGAATTGATCTGAACCAGGGGATTCGTCACTTCAACCTCCGTTAGAACGATTCATGGGCGTTTTGGGCACATGAGAACGATTGCATGGAACCGACTCGTATAGTGGGGATCGAAAGAACAGCCATCGACGAAAGTGATAAATGGGTTTTTATCACATTTTTTGAAATTATGCAAAACGGAGCCCAGGCGACTATGGCCTCCGAATCAGCTTTCGCTTGAGCTGTGAGTAATTTTAAGAGGTTAACGTCGGCGAGCCATAAACAAGCTCGCCGACGCTAGAGAAAGGGGGAGAATCAAACGCGAACGTACCTTGCACTCATGAACGAGGTCCACTTTCCATCCGCACCAAGAATCCGGGAGGAGAGAATACGTTCGTTGTCACTCTTGAACTCGATGATATCTTGGTATTTCGAGAGTTCGTTTTCCTGGGTGAAGCTCGGACCCTCACTATCGAGAGTTAATACATTCTTCGACTCGTCGAGTGTTCCGCTGTACGGCCATAAGTGTGTCATCATCGACGCAACAAACGTTCCAACGAAACGCTGCAACCGAGGATCATAACCAAGAGTCATGATCGAAGTAATGACTTCCCCACCATCTGGATTCTGTCCGGTCCCCTCACCGATCGTCCAAATCCCTCCAAGAGAACGAACACTCTCCGTACCGCGAGATTTCATCGGGGGTTGATCAGGGCCCGGAGAACACTCCATTTCAGATTCCCAATTTCCGACGAGTCGTTGCAACCATTTGTGTTCGCTGAGCGGTTCGATCTTCATAGTACTCCTTGAAATTGTGGATCCGTAATTCGTAGCATCTTTCGATACGAAAAACCGTAATTCTCGAACGGCCTCCCGATTTCAATGCGTGAGGATTTACCCACCACCAGACAGTGGTCGCGAAAATGTTGAATTTCCTCGACGTTTGTAGCTTAGACGAAGAGTTCGCAGGACGTGAACTGTTCGACGTCGACGAGCCCAAAGTTGCTCATCTTGAGTGACGGAATGACGGTCAACACCAAAAACGAAAGCGTCATGAACGGCGCTCTCAGAGGACTTCCCATGCTCTTTGCAAACCGATCGAGAGTTTCATATCGCTCAGCCACAATCTCGCCTGAGTCGGAGCTCATCAGACCGGCATGCACCAGAGGCAAAATCAGCTCCTCGCCTTCCCTCACCGCGGAAATTCCGCCGCCGGCCTTCCGCACGGCCTCTATTGCGTGAAACAACTCCTGCTTCGATGTCCCGACAGCAATAACATGATGTGAATCGTGCGCCACAGATGAGGCAAGCGCGCCGCCTTTCAAACCAAAATTACGAACAAAGCCTAAGGCCGGCTTCGATGGCGTAACTCGATCAACTACCGCGAGGAAAAGAATATCGCGCTCTAAATCGGCGACGAGCTCGTTTCCGGAAATTTTTGGTTCGGTTACATGCTGGCCGGTGATCAATTGTCCATCATAGACTTCGATCACGCGAACCCTTCCGCGGCGGGCCGGAATTGAAAAATCGTCGATAGACAACGGGTAATGCTGAAAGGCGTTCACCGGCTCTGGTTTTGCTGCCGCTTCCAGGGACTTTCCATCCTTCGCGACGAGAATCCCCTGAAGATATGTTTCCTTCACCCGGAAGTCTTTCAAATCTTCAACGATTAGGAAATCAGCCCGATCGCCCGGCTGGAGCAATCCAACCGGCAGTCCGTAATGTTGGATCGTGTTTCGCGACGCCGCTCGAATTGCACTCATTGCCGGAACACCGTCACCGATCGCCCGTCGAATGAGAGTATCCATATGACCACGCAGCAGATCATCAGGATGAATATCGTCGGAGCAGAACATCACTCGATCAGGATGCGAATGCAATAATTCGCAAAGTGCGGAATAGTTCTTGGCCGCGCTCCCTTCTCGCACGAGAATTTTCATGCCAGCGTTGAGCTTATCGCGAGCCTCCTCCAAAGAGACACATTCGTGATCAGTCGAGATTCCGGCGGCCGCGTATCTTGCGGCATCTGAACCTCGAAGCCCCGGAGCATGTCCATCGATCGGCTTCCCGGCGGCTTTGGCTGCGGCAATCTTCGACATGATCTGCGGCTCACCGGCGAGTACGAGCGGAAACGCCATGACTTCGCTCAAATAGGCAATCTCGGGTTTCGAAAGTAGATATCGAACGTCGTCAGCATCGATGACTGCCGCTGTTCGCACGAGCGGGCTCTCCGGCACGCAAGATGGCGCTCCCCAGCAGAAATGAAAACTCGAGTTCTTTCCGTCTTGGATCATCCATTCAACGCCTAGGACGCCAAGGACATTGGCGATTTCATGCGGATCATGCACTCCGAACCCTTCACCAAAGGCCATTGCGTGGCGAGCGAATTCACTTGGAGGAAGCATCGAGCTCTCAATATGGGTATGCGCGCTACCAATCACAGGCGTGATGAATCGTCCTCGAGGAACATCACCAGAAGCTTCGGCAACACTGATAATTTTTTGATCTCGAACAACGACTGCTCCCGGAAATATTCTTCCCGAGATGACATCAACGATCATTCCACGAAATTCTCGATGGTCGGTAATCATAGGAGGTCCGTGACAGGTAGTTTCGAAATAGATGCCACAATGGAAGAGTTTGTCGCATTATTTATTTTCCGCAGAAAGCCGCGCACACAGGTCGCTCTGGTCGAAACGCGCTGAGCACAGGGTGAACTACTCCCTGCGATCAGCGCGAAACGAGGTTTGATTCAGACCAAGAGACGGTCCGCGTTCGGGCCGCTCAGTTCCGGAATCTTCACCATCTTATTCACAGTCGCTTGGGCGTCGTAGTTTACGAAACGGAATTCGATCATTCCCGTGTCTCGCAGGATTGCGTAGCTCGCCTGCCGGGTATGCTCCCTCGGTTGCCCGACGGATCCCGCGTTTACAATTAATTTCACGCCGGGTCGAATGCGAAAACCTCTCTGTACCATCCACGCTGGGAAGTAGTTGACCCTCGTTCCTTCCAGCTCGATCACTCCAGGGCAGTGTGAGTGGCCGATCAGTGCGACGTGCTCGGTGGCCTCGAACGCCTCCATCACCAACCTGAACATTTCACTGTCCGGAGGGTACCCGAGAAGATTGCTCATCGGCGGAAGCAGATGGGGCCACAGCGGATCGGCCGGTGATGCGTGCGACAGGACGAACCCAGGCAGGTGAACTACCTCCGGCAACTTCGTCATGAACGTCGTGAGAGACGGATCGCCGGTTCGGAACTGCTCGATTGTCCAGCTCGTCCACGGGGGTAGATTCGGTGGGATTCCGAACCACCGCTCGCGTTCGACCGGGTCGCACACCACGGCTTCGTGATTCCCTCGAACCACGAGGCTGCAGTTGTCCTTCACCCATCGGCAGCATTCAATCGGGTCGGGACCGTAGTCCACGAAATCACCAAGACACCAAATAGTTCCGATCCTCTGGGAGCGAATATCGTCGTGAACCGCATCCACCGCTTCTTGGTTACCGTGCAGATCAGTCACGATTGCGACATCCATTGTGACCCCTCGTATGGGATTTACTTTTCTGTAAGGCAAAAGAGCGATCGGCGATGCGGGAAACCTCCTCCTGTGCATCAGCTCATTCTCTAAAGCGGTGATTGGATCAATCGCAGAAGAGACCTGAGCTGTGGAAACGGAATCGAAGCGAAGATTGTGAAAAGAGCGAGTGTGGTTTCTCGCAAAAAGCGTTCAATTGATCAAATTCCCGACAAAGTCGGAATTCTGTCCCCGACGTTATTCTAGGACGGAGAACCAAGCCGTAGTTAGATGAGATGGTATTTGTTGATGAAGACCCACGAAAAGTAACCCAGAAGGGATGTGGAGATAGCGATGAGAACGAATCGGAGCCACTCGGGCTTGATTCGGCAGAGAATCATCGGCGTCGTAATAAGCGCAAATGTGTATCGAATCGAAGCAATGTTCCAATTCATGACGGCGAGGATCACGATATAACTCACACCCACGATAGAGTACGACCAAGGGACCGTTCGTATACCGAAGAAAACGACAGCTGCGGTGAAGCTCAGCATGAGATGGGAATATCCGAGCGTATAGAGAAAGAAATCGTCGCTCCAAGCTTCTTGCCAGTTCCAGAACCGGGAGAGCGCCTTCAGCGTTTCTTCGAACGGAAGAATAACTCGGAAAGGCACATTTTTTCCTGAGTAGCCGGGAAGCTCAAGATACTTCTGCCAAAGTAGAAATGATCCAAAACACACGAGAGGGAGCACTCCCCGTCCAAGCTCCTTCAGAATCTCGCTGATCCGCCGCTGCTCAACACTCCTTAGCTCGAGGAGTCTCCGTCCCGTCCGGAGTGCGTGGAGCGGGAGAAACGCAAGTCCCACCTGTCTCGTCAGGAGGAGCCCACTCAGCGAGAAACTTTCGAGCGAGGGGTTATTCTTCGTTCGCACGGTAAATAAATAGAGACATGACAGGAACAGAAAAAGGCTTTCAGAGTACACCGCATGTGCGAAATAAGACCCGGGGTGAAGATTCAGAAAGACCACGGCCCACCATGCATTCCGTTGGCTTCCCCATTCGAATTGCACGAGCTGGAAGAGAAGCCAGGACGCAAGGACGAGCGAGATCACACTCACGAGCTCTCCCGCTAAATAATCCGGGAGTCGAGAGATGAAGCTGGTACAACGAATCATCCACGGATAGAGCGGCGGGAACCTACTATTGAACTCTCTGCGATCGTCAGGCAGCCCCTTGCCTTCGTAACCACGTTCCGCAATTTCGAGATAATGCTTACCGTCCCACCGCTTCCAAATCTGAAGGACCGTCTCACCTTTCGCCTGTTCGGCGGGCTGAGCAACAAATGCCCAACCGAGAAAGATCAGCCGAATGGCCAAAACCACTCCAGCTATCTTAAGAAAGGACGAGTGGCTAGGTTCCTTTCCCACCTACGCACCCGCCTTTCGATTCAACTTCCAGAGCATCGAAATTGATGACGCGCTGAGCGTAAGGATTGTTCCCCAGGCGAGATCGGCACACGCGAGAGTCAACGAGAAATTCTCTAAGGTCCCTCGGTTAGTCAAATCATAGGTGCCGTAAGCGGCCATCCCTAACAGTGCCCCCCGAATCGCCGCCTGTTTGCAGGAGACCGAGGGAAGCACTGCTAAGCCCACGATCGCGGAAGAGTAGAGGAGATAAAATAATGCGATCGGACCATAACGGAGCTGAGCAGCGAGCATAGAACCGAGCTCCCGCTGATAAAAGGGAAACGCCATCCAAAGCCATAACCCATCGAGACAAAGAACCACAAACAAAGTGATTGTATACAACTGGATTAAGCTTCGCATAACTCTCGTGCCTTCTTGATTTGTCCTAGTGCTCCTCGGGAGATATTGTTAATCAAGGTGGTTGCAAGACTGTATCTCCAGGGAGAGGACTACCGGCCTTTTTGCTGGCTCAGCTGCGCTTTGCGTGCCGCACATGAGGTGAGTTTGAAATCACTCTTCACGTTGAAGCAGCACTAGCGCAGCATCTCGAAGTATACAATTGGAGAACCAATGACGATCGGAGGCGCTCGATGGAGCAATTGAACGTTGCCAGCACTTCTTTCAGAGCAAACCAGCCAATCCCAAAGAATTATACTGCCGACGGAGACAATCTCTCGCCACAGCTTAGTTGGACGAGCTTTCCCAAAGAGACAAAGGAATTCGTGCTAATCTGTGACGACCCGGACGTACCGCGGCCGGAGCCCTGGGTCCATTGGGTGCTCTATCATATTTCAGCAGACACACGATTCCTTCCGGAGGCGGCAGCGCGAGGCGATCGCCTAAAGGGAGTCGCGGGGGCGGTTCAGGGGAAAAATTCATGGGACACGATCGGGTATCGAGGACCACAACCTCCCCCTGGGAAGCCGCATCGTTACCGTTTTACAGTTTATGCTCTCTCGGCAGTCCCTGAGATTGGTCCCGACGCCGACAAAGCGGAGGTGCTAAAACGAATTGAGGGCTTAGTGCTCGCTACGGGAGAGATGGTCGGAACATATCGCCGATAGCTCTTGGCTCCGGCCTCGCTCACCCGATAGTAGTTCTCTGTGCGAATCCCGCACCTTGGTTGTCGGCCGATGATTGGGACTCTCGAACAATCTCGTCTTTGACTTTCGAAAGCTCCTCCTTTGCCTGCTTCTCTTCCCGAAGCATTTCTAGCTTCTGCCGAGCTTTCGACAAGTCTTTCTTCGTCTGCTCTAGCTGCTCGCCCTCTTTTTGCTCTGTCTTAACGACCTCGAGCTCGGCGTTGGTTTTCTCCAAGGCCTCAGCGGCTTTCAACTTTTCCGCCTCGGCAAGTTCTAGTGCCTCTCTTTCTTCTGCCTTGGACTTGAGATTTTCGAGTTCTTTTTCCGCGCGCTGCTTTTGACGGTCAAGCTCGGCCTTCTCTGAATTCAGTCTCTCAATCTCCGCCTTTGAATGCGTCGCATTTGATGATGTCATATTCCCTTCTCCTCTTTCATTCACACGAGTTTCTTTAGGCACGGTAATGTCGTTGGTTTGATCGGCTACCCGTGCGAGCAGCCGATCTCGAAGCTGCGGAGCGTCACTCGAACCGAGCCCTCTAACGGAAAGAAGCGCTGCGCTGCCCCGAGAGACTGAGATACTCAGATTCGCAAGAGAGAAAATTCGATCCCAGAACGATTGCCAGACTGAGATACGACATCCAGGCGAGAGCACCATTTTCTCCACAAAACTCTCGGAGAGCCCTTCTCCAAGATAAACAGTGTTCCCTACAACGGAATAACGAACCAACAGAAAAGCGGCGACCTCATAAATCAATCTTCCAAGAACCAATACCCAGGAGACGAGAATTATTCCGGCTGCCACGAGGATGAAACTCGACGTCGAGAGTCCTATGGACTTGGGTTTGAAGGAAGAGTAGGCGATGAGCACGAAGAGGTCCAAGAGCAGCGCAAGCAGAAACCAGGGAGCACTCCTGCGCAGTATTCTTCGGGAAGAAATCGGGAACTGCTTTTGAAGGTCCGAGGATTCCATGCTCTCCGGCACTAACGCTTGGGTTTCATTCTCGAGACGTTAATTAATCGTTCAAACCGGCGAGCGCCGTGATCCGAGTCATAGAGACGGCGGAGAAGAACGATAGTGTAGAGCCATGACTATTGAAAATCCCCCTACTCCCGCCCCTCGTGTCAATCGGGCAGCGGTTTTGGTGACCTCCTGCGTTTTCTTTCTCTGTGTGTGCGTGGCGGCGGGTTACAGCTTGATTCGTTTGAACAAAAATCTCACGACAGAACCAGAACCGGGCGGTTCGGAGGACGTTGTGCAAGACGACACCAAAGGCCGCCTAGAAAAAGATTCCCGTGATCGCGAAGGACAGCGCGCGCAACTCAGACACACGTCGGAAGAAGCGTCGAAATCTCCGGAGTCTGAGAGTAAGTCGCGCCGGTCGGGTCACCCCGATACTAAGGAACGGAATGCCCAACCCTCAGTGGCGGAAATTGCGGCGGAGGTTCAAAAGGATTTGGCGGAGGAGCGAGCACGCCGATCAGCGGCGCGAAACCGAGCAATATCCGAGGTACGAGAAGAGGTTCGCAAGGCAGAGGAGAATGCTGAAGTCGATAGCTCGCCGGCCCTCTCTCCTCCCTGATCGAGACCCATCGGTCTTTGTTCTATCGGGACAGCCAAAACTTGCTGCGTTAATAAATTTTTTAATGCACTAGATTGGAGTGCAGCCCGCTGGTATTTTTGTGTTCGGTTCTCTCCCATCAACCCGACCCTTATCTTCTCCTGGAACATCCGGCGGCCGCCGAGTGTTCCTAAGAGACTCATCCCCCAAGGTTATGGAGACAGCCATGTACACCGAGCCGCACGACCCTCGCGTCGGACTCGCCCTGCTCATCCGAAATCTCGAACGACTTCTCGCGTACTTCCGTGAGTGCCTCACCAACGCGCGCGGCTTCATGCACGAAGAGCAGTTTGTTCGGCCGATCAGACCTAATCCGACGGACGAACAAGAAACGATGTTCCTGCGTTATTACTCCGCTGCGGAGGTGTTTCAGACGGTGATAACCGAACTTGAGCACTACCTCGCTGAAGCAAAAAAACCGTTCGAAAGGCGTCGCCGAAAGCCGACGCCGGAAGAGGCAGCTACCCGCCTCCAGCAGATCGTGCGGCGAATTCTCGTCGGCGCGCTTCGGTTCGTGGAATCGGAGCTGAAAGCCAAGACCACATTCCTCCGGGGCAACAGCGGAACAGTCGGCGACTCGGAGCTCGAGCGTGAAATCGAGACCCGTCTCACGGCAGTTATGAATGCGGAATTCTCCCAGAGAATCGTCGCGCTGCAGAACGTTTCCACCGCGCTCCGTGCTCTCGTCGATGTTTTCCTTTCCATGTTCCCCGAAAACTCCAGCGATGGATGAGGGGTCAGGAAAGGGCTAGTTCCCTGGAGATGAGTCTCCGGGAACAAAGCGGCGAGCCTGGACGATTCGGACCTTTGGAGTCGGAATTTTCTCACCCATGACATTACGGTTTCCTCGACCTTTCACTCGGACTCACGGGGCCACTACTCGTCTCCCATTCCTTTCCACCTCGCATATAATTAGGTGAGATTATTTAGAGACTTAGCCGATGCAATGAAATATCAATCCAGCCAGCCGTCAAAGTGTTCATAACGTCACATATGAAACAACTTCTGGCACTCCTTCTTACACAGCTTTTTGCCTTCGCGGCGTCGGCGCATGCCTGCGGTAATGAGTTTCATGAAGACGGGTCGTCTTCCTATTACATTCCGGAAAAGGTCTCATCCATCGCACACTGGCCGCTCGTTCTGGTTGGTGTAAATGTGTTGATGCTCGTTCTTACCTCGCCCTATTGGTTGTATCGATGCGATATCAAGAAGCGAGAATTTTCCTCCCGTTCCATCAAGGGGAAATTGACCATTGTGTATTCCTTTTGCTTGATGGCCATGAGTGTTGGATTGGCCGTGATCGGGTCAGTTATGCTGATGAATCTCTTGGATTCTCTATTTTCTTCCCGGAGTCCGCACTTTCGATTGCTCCCCTGGGGCGTCGCTTTCGTCTCGCTCGGAATTTGTCTCGCTTTCGCTCGCTCTGGCGATTTTGAAACAATCAAAAGTTCTCGTCTGGCACAACGATTTCAATGGTGGCGACAGTTCGTGCTTGTTCCCTCCGCAAAGTGTTTTTTAGTAATCCTGCTTCTGCAGCAGATCGCAAGCCGTGTCGGCGCGCTTTAACTCGCTCCGACGAAATGCCGGAATTCTTCTTCTCTTCGCAGGGAGCGTATTCATAGTTTATTTGTTGAGTGCCGTCCGCACGTCACCACGCGAAAATGATGTTGAGGCGTTCGCGGTGGGGAGAAACCTGGCAAAGAAGGTTTCGACTTCGCTTCACCCGGATAATATACTTTTCCGAAAGGAATGCGTTCGCTGCCACGGGGCTCCTGCTCCTGACTCATTTCCGTACGAGCTGAGTTGCGTGAAATGTCATCAACAGATTTTTGCCGGCGAATTCGATACTAGGTTCAGCCGTCAGCGCATCGACAAGTGGAAATCACGAATTGAACACCTGCTTTTAGTTCCGGATTTCGAAAGTATTTCGCTCCGGCTCAAACCGGAATGGGTGCGAGAGTTCCTGAACCGCCCGTCAACTGCCCGTCCCCACCTGGGCGCGATGATGCCCAAGATTCCGTTGGAGCCGAATGAGATTGAGGACATCATCACGGTCCTCTATTCGGGGAGAAATGCACCAGCAGCGGCGACCTATGAAGGTGGAAGCCCTTCTGCTGGAGGGGCGGACTTTCGGAGGTATGGATGTGGAGACTGTCATCGGTTTCTCGAAGAGAGCGGAATTGCCTCTCGGACCACTGCCAGAACGTTTCGAGATATACCTGACGGGGTCCGCCTCGCCCCGGATCTCCGCGACACGAGAAAGCGGATGAGCCGCGCCGCCGCCGCCCAATGGATTCGGCAGCCCGGAGGCACACGTGCTAAATCTCTGATGCCGTCCTATCAGCTCTCTGAAGAAGAAACTCGAGATTTGATCGCGTTCCTGTTTGATCATCCGCTCGACGAATCGCCAAAAAAGCCGGTGTTCAACCCTCTCCCACTTCTTGAACGCACGGTCTCCTACCAAGAAGTTGAACAAAGGGTAACGAAGCGAATTTGCTGGCACTGCCATTCTGATCCCATACCAATGCTCGGTGAAGGAGGTCCGGGGAATACCGGCGGACTTGGATTCGGCGGAGCTGGGCTCGATCTCGGCAGTTATGAAGGCATCCTGCGAGGGTCGACAAAACGGGACGAGGGAAAGCGGTCCATTATTGAACGAGAGTCAGACGGAGTGCCTCGGCTGGTAAAACATCTCCTCGCCAGACACCGGGAGATTCAGGGCGAGTTTGACCCGGAACACATCGGAATGCCGCTCGGTCTCCCTCCGCTTCCCGCGGAGGATATTCAGTTGATTTGGAGTTGGATCGAGCAGGGTGCAAAGAAATAGTTCGCTCTCCCGCACCGAGTTGGTTCATTTCTGAGAAATTATTTCTCAAGCTGCATGCGCGCTGATTCGTACGCAGCCTGAATCCTCACGAAGCGTGCATGGACACTCTTCCTCTGCTCAGGCGGCAGACCATGGGCCGTGAGCCGATCGGGATGATACATCATCACAAGCTTTCGATAGGCTCGCTTCACTTCATCAAAAGAAGCGTCCGCAGAACATCCAAGAACTTCGGCCCACTGAAGATCTTTTTCGACGCTATGCGGCCTTTCGGTGTGACCTCGGAATTCTTCCCATTCTTCGTCCGTCCGGCTATCGGAGGATTGATTGGCTTTCGACTCGCGATTTTCGGACGACTGAGATTTATTAGAACGACTCTCACCTGAGCGAGACGTATATCTTACTCGTCCGTACTGCGCCCGAAGGCGATCTGCCTCCTCTTCCGGGATTTGCAGAATCGACGCGCAGTTCTGGAGAACCTTATCCTCATCTTCATGTAAGATTCCGTCGGCGAAAGCGATCGAGCAGAGGAGATCAAACGCGTTCGCTCTCATCGATAAGCTCCAAGAGAAGAGCGATGCGAACTGATGAGTGTACTCTTCGAGAGTTTTTCCTGTGTCACGGATCTTCTGAAGTAAACGATATGTCTCGAGCTGTGCTGCCTTCCCTTCGGCAAACCATCGCATGAGACTCTCGTCCAGAATGGCCAATTCGCTTCGTTGGCGGACTCCATCCGCATCGGCAAGCTTCGCCATCATCGCAAGCATCAGTTGCCGGGAGCTTGCCATTTCCTTTCCACGAAAAACGGTCAGCGCGAAAATTCGAGGAGCCAGCCAGAAGCGCTCAAAATAAAAAAACCATTCCAATGGCGACTCTGGGATGAGGCCATCGTCGCTCGCCTTTTGGAAGCGGGACATCACGCGCCCGACCACAAAGAAAAAGAGAATGGCTAATAAGAGGTTTCGGAGAAACATAGAGGTATTTATGGCCTATCGATCGACCGCTGCCACACGAAAGAACTCACTTCTGGATGTCGTTTCACGATCGTAGAACTAGCTTTCTATATCCGGACCTGTTTGGAAAGGGGGAAGGCAGTTGTTAAGCCAATTTTGGATGGGTATATGGGTCCGTCATGAATTCGCCAGACGTGCAATCACTTTCGCGTGCCGAATGGCAAGAGCGTGTCGAGGCGCATCGATCACGACTTTTGCCCTTTCTCGAGTCGCACCGCCAGCGGCAGGCGGAAGGTTCAACCCATCCGGTGTATGACTTTCTGTTCTCGTATTACAGTTTCTCGGGAGGGCAACTTCTCCGCTGGACACCCGGTATACGATGGAAGGTCCAGGTAGATACGGACGACGCCTTGGAATGGCCTGATCACTCGCGCGTAAACGACGGGTATTTTCATCTCGACCTGCATTCCTTTCATGAACGTCGGCTGCCGTTTCTCCGATGGGCAATCACTTTTCTCGCTGCCACCTTGAAGCGCCCGCCCGTCTTTCACTGCTTCGGACTCCATGAATGGGCAATGCTGTATCGAACCTCAGAGCGACTGTATCCTGGAATCCCGCTTCGAGTTGGGCAAGTCGATATAAACCGGACGATCGAGGAGCTTCCGATTCGGTGTACACACTACGATGCGTTTCGCTTTTTTACTCCGGAAGCTCGACCACTCAATCGCCATCAGCCAGGTCAAAAAACCGTGACAGAGTTCGATCAGCCCGGGTGCATTCACGCGATGATGGATTTGTATCGCCTCGCATATAAGATAGCGCCGTTTGTTGATTCTGAGCTCTTGGCGGACCTTTTTTTCTTGGCGAAGGACGCTCGCGAGATCGACATGAAGGCGAGCCCCTATGATTTGTCCGCCTACGGCTTTGAAGCGATTCCGGTGGAGACCAAGTCAGGACGCGAGAACTATGTCGAGCAACAAAAAAGACTAGCGGAAACAGGGTTGCTTTTCCGAGCAAAGCTTCTTGACGTTTACCGCGAGCTGCTCCAGCGCTTAACGCACTGAACGCGAACAGTTTTCGTCGGATCTCGATACGGCCGGAGTAACAGTCACCGGGGTTCTCCCGGGCTGCAGAGGAAGTGAATCCTTGGGAGAGACCGTCCGGCGGCAGCCATCTTGGCGGCCGCCGGGGGTCGGGGTTGATTGTTGGCGATCAGACTGCCAGCAGGTCGAACACGGGGTCGTCCATCGACACCCAGCCGTCCTGCTCCGACGCCCGCTGCGCGGCGTCGATGAAGATGTTCGCCGCGAGGCCGATCTCGATCCCCAGCGGCGGGATCGTCGTCGCCGGGGCCGGCGTCCCCGTCAGCTTGGCGACCAGCCGGTCGTAGAACGAGAGGTAGGCGTTCGCCATCCCCTCGAAGTACGCCTCGGGGTGCCCCCCGGGGATCCGGCACAGGCCGCCCGAACCGGTCGGCGACATGACCGACCCGACGTTCCGGAAGTACTGCTTCCGCGGCTGGCCGGCCTCGAACACCCACAGCTCCTCCGGCCGCTCTTGCGCCCAGTGCAGGGACTTCTTCGTCCCGTACACCGAGAGCGTGTGGTCGTTCATGTGCCCCTGTGCCACTTGGGACGCCTCGATCGTCACGTGGCAGCCGCTCGCCGTCTCGATCTCGACGATGCCGTTGTCGTCGATCGGGCGGCCCGCCACCTGCGTCCGGAGCTTGCCGCGGAGTCGCGTGGGCTTGATGCCGGCGACCCGCAACGTCTGAACGAAGCTGTGCGAGCCGATGTCGCCGAAGGCCCCGGCACCCGCCATGGCCGGGTTGGTGCGCCACGCCGCCTGCTTCTGGCCCGAGTCCTCCAGCTTCGTGCCGAGCCAGTCCTGCAGGTAGCTCCCCTTCGCCCGGATGATGTCGCCGAGGTCGCCCTGCCGGACCATCTCCGCCGCGAGCACGGCCATGGGGCTGGTGGCGTAGTTGTAGGTGATCCCGAACGTCAGGCCCACGCTGTCCGCGCGAGTGACACGATCGTACACCTGCCGCGCCGCGGCCAGCTTGTGCGTCAGCGGCTTGTCGGTCATCACGTTCGTCTGCTCGTCGTACGCCGCGATGCACATTTCCCCGTGGAGGTGGTTGGGGGTGGCGACGATGACGAAGTCGATCCCGTCCCCGCCGCGCGCCCGCTCCCGCTGCAGCATCTCGCAGTAGGTGGCGTAGGCGCGGTCCGCGGCCACGCCGTACCCGGGCGCGGCGGCCTTCGTCTTGGCGGGGTCGCTGGAGAAGCAGCCCGCGACCAGTTCCGCGCGGCCGTCCATGATCGCCGCGCGCACGTGCACGGCAGCGATGAACGAGCCTTCCCCACCGCCGATGACGCCGAAGCGAAGCTTGCGGCCGAGCGGTCCGTTGTGAATGTTGAGCATCCGACGACTCCGATCTGAATAGAGTGCTGAGTGGCAAGGGGTGGCGCTCAACGCGAGCCCACCTGTGCGTTTGGCAATCGTCTGGCCTTTCCACCGCAGCAGAAACCTCTCTCGTCTCGGACAAGAGGTCGAATGAAAAAAGTTTATGCGACGGTGAAAAGGTAAAAAACCGAACTTCCTCTGCTCCCGAGTAAAAGAATCTTTCCCGAAGATTCATCGACGAGAGAGCACGATATGAAAACTTCCCATTTTGGCGGGAGAATGAAACGAGGCACCCTCTAATCGCTTCGTCCCACCAAAGTCAAGCGCTCACCGAAAGCGTTCGATTAAATGCAATAGTAGCGAAGAAAATAAACAAAAAGAGACCGGCCCGACCTGTCAAGTAGGGGCAATCGCGGCGCACGCAAAACCCTGCGCACACAAAGCCTTGGTCTCTGAGAACCCCGCCTCCTAGCAGCTGCCGTCAAAATCCGCGCCGGTGAAACCGAACTCATCTCCGAACTCGATGAGCATGTTCAACGACATTTTCATCCCAATAGCGTTCTTTCTCCGTTCATCCTCGATGACGTTCTCGATCACTGCGAACGCTCCGCCTTTGCCCACTCAGAGCCGCTCGGCCCTAAAGATCAGAATGGATGTTGATCTCGGTATTTTTTCAGCTCGGTAGCAAGCCACCCCTTCAACTCGGATTCCGAGCCGTCCGCGCGGCGCAGCAAGAATCGTTTTCCGGTAACACTCTTCGTCGCAGTGCGGTCGATAAAATCCCCGGCCGTATTAATCCGCGGGGTCTCAACATTATATTTCTGACGGATTTGCTCCGCTGCCTCTGACCCGGACAACTGTAACCCTCCTAAGTGAAAGGTATGAGAGGATTTTTCGATGTACGCGAGCAGGTGCTCGATTGCTTTCGCTTCCTTTGCGGATGGGACAGCAACCGCGGAAGCGGGAAATCCAGCAAAAATGAAACTGGCAAGAATAAGCGTTCTGATGTTTCCGATCATATCCCAGGCTCCGGTTCGTTTTTACTCTCAGCGTTATGCACAAGACTCGAGTATACGGGTTAAATAATCTCCTAGGTTGGAGTTCACCGCGGCGAGTGAAACGAGAGGGGTAGAAGACATGAATACGAAAGAAATAACCGAAACGCTCTCGACGCTTTTGAATGAACTTCTGAACGGGGCTCCTGAGAAAGGCGCTTACATGCTGAACCCTGGAGATGCAGGTCTCCTCAAGTCGTTAGAGCTTCTGTCCCCATCCTCCGCTTCCCAAGCAAAAAACGGCGGGGCTCCGATCGCGGCGCATGTCGATCACCTTCGGTACGGACTTTCGCTCATGAACCGCTGGTCGGCGGGCGAAAATCCGTTCGTCGATGCAGATTGGAGCGCGAGCTGGAGAATTGGGGAGGTTTCGGAAGGTCAATGGAACGAGATCCGCTCCGGGTTGAAGAACGAGGCCGAAAAATGGCTGTCAGAGATTTCCGTTCCGCGTGAGGTAGATCAGACGGAGCTAAACGGGATACTGGGAAGCATTTCGCACCTTGCCTATCACCTCGGCGCTATCCGTCAAATTGACCGGTCGCTTCGCGGGCCGGCCGACACCGGTTTGTCAGGCAGTTGAGAAAAGCTCATCCGTCTCGGCTCGTCGGGTGATCACCGGCAAATTGGCCGCTCACCGCATTCTTCACGCAACCTCTCGGTCGGGCACTTGTGATTTCGAATACTAATCACGATACGATTATCCCTTTGTGCGAGAATCGCGGCGCGTGTATAGCGAAGGAAATTCAGACTATCGTGGCGGTCAAGCCGCTAGCACACTGAGTGATGTTGAAAACAATTCAAAAGAGGACTTGAAATGGCCGCAAAGAAAAAAACTGCAAAGAAACGACCGGCAGCAAAGAAGGCAGTAAAGAAGCCGGCAGCCAAAAAGACTTCATCGAAAAAGGCTCCTAAGCGTGCTGCACAGAAGAAAAGCCCTGGCATCATCAAGACAGCAAAGAAGGTTGCTCGCGCCGTCATCAAGGGTGCAGCAGCTGGTGCCGTGAAGGGAGCGATCGAGTCAGGCGCTAAAGAAACTGGATTAGCGGACTCTGCTCCGGCCGCCGCTCCGGTGAAGGCTGTCAAATCCAAGCCGGCAAAGTCGAAAAAGCCCGTTGCAAAGAAGCCGGGAAAGAAGAAGTAGACTGAGTCTAGTGCTCTGACTCCGGAAGAACGGTGCCGAGGCTTCTTATTTCGGCAATCGCTTCATCGTCAGAGCACTAGCCGATATCCTCGCGGCATGGGCCGCGAGGATATCAATCACAAAATCATTTAGATCCGTGATGACGCCGGCCGGGAGTGGTCTCTCGCTTCGGAGTTTACTCCGGCGACAAACCAGCCATCCTGAGCAATTGCGGTAAGCGCCTTGTTTGCCGCACCCTCCTCATCCAACGTTGCTTGAAGCAAATCTGCAACGTCGGACAGGCCCAAACTTTGCGCAAACGAGCGCGCTGTTCCGTAGCCAGCCATTTCGTAATGCTCAACCCGTTGGGCCGCACCAATCAGGAGCGCATCTTTCACTCTCGGGTCGCCGCTAGCAGAGATGATTTCTTCTCCCTCTTCGATCAAACCCTGCATCGCTTCACACGTTTCTGAGATAGGTGGGGTTCCGAGAAGTGAAAAAATCTCTTCGAGACGATCTACCTGTTTTTTTGTTTCTTGAAGGTGATTGTTGAATGCTGCCTTCAGATCCGCTGAAGATGCCGCCGACGCCATTTTGGGTAGTGCGCTCAGCAATTGCCTTTCTCCGCTGTAAAGGTCGTTCAGCTCGTAAAGCAATGCTGCGTCTAGTGAGTCAAATCTCATAAATCCTCCGTGTGTACGCTGAAAAGAAATTTCCCTAGTCCTGGAAATTCTGCCTGAGCGGACTATCAGCGAACTCATGGGGTGCGGGACATGCGGCTCGTCAGACTTCGCGAGCTCTACCGTAGTGCATAGTGCTGAGGTGGGCTGGTGTTCCGCATATGTCAAACCGTGCAAAGACGATATCACACTCCGGTAACGATAAAAGTAAGGTGTCAGATGCCGAAATTTTTTCTTCGCGTAGATCGACTGGTCTTTGTGCTCTTCGTAAGCACGCTCCCGCTTCCGGTGGATGCACAACCCACGTCTCCAACTCAGTCCTCCAGTCGACCATCACAATCGAGCGCAGCACCGAACCCGGGAGGCATGCCAAATCCGAATGTGCCGAGCATTCCAAGTCGAGCTCCAGCGGGCTCCGCCGCTTCTCCCTCGAGCGAGGATTCGAGGGTCCCTGCCGTCCCTGGGCAAGACGTGGAAAGCCCTCCATCAGGAAGTAGCCCGGCGGTTCCGGATTCTAAAAGTGGAGGCTATTCACTTGGTCCCTATCGGCGCGAGAGAAGTGGGCAAAGCGGTGGGAGTTCACTACCCGACACAAAGTTGGATGATACCAAGCTGGACTGATTTCTAAACAGGTGGTCATTGCGCTTCAGCCGAGAGCGAGGATTTCGAGTGACCCGAGTCACGGCTGTCGCGACTTGATCAAATTACAAGAGCAGAGAAAACGAATTGGATGCGGCCATACCGCGGGGAGTATCTATGACAGAAGGAATTGCAACGATGGACGAGATCACAAATGACGAGTTGAAAAACGAATCCTCGAACGATTTGATGAACGTGGGTCAGCTGGAGCGAATGGCATGCGGAGCGCTTGGAGCGGTCGCGCTTTTCCGCGCACTACGGTCACGGTCGATCGTCGGCGGCGCTTTTGGAGGAGCTCTTTTGAAGCGGGCAATCTCCGGTAACTGCCCAATGTATTCAAAGTTAGGAATCAACACGGCCGAGAAATAATTATCTCTTCCTCTGCCCGCGGAGTGTTCTCGAAGCGTATCACCGGTCGCCCCGCTGGCGGCCGGTTGATACGCCTGGTATGAGACCGAGAATGGTTCAGCAGATCGAGGTTTCAGAGAATGGTGCAGACTGAAGTATCTCCCATTTGGCTTGGGAGCCCTCTCCTTCTCGTCTGTCTCGCGCTAGCGGGAGGAGCAACCTATATACTTTTCTGCACGCATTTCCTTTTGAACTCCTTTCTCCTGCTCGCCGAGCCCGTCTATATCATCCCAGCTGAGTCTTCGATTTTTTCGTTTAATATGACGGAGCAAAATCCTGGCTCCGGCGACTGGTGGCTCTACGGAGAGGACGCCGGCCATTACTATGCTTACATCGGCTCCGCGGAAGTCGAATACCACGCGTTCCCTCGAGAGAAGGTAAACCTCTGTCCGGGCTTTGACTCGAGGAACTCATCCACTTGGTGCGATGCTTTTCGTAAATCTACACAACCCGGTCCTCAGGCAAAGCCACGCGGATGACGCCACCGCGCGAGGCCGATCCGAACCTCATATGCACAATCGGGGATCCGGACGCCGAAGAGCTCGAGAATCACGCTCATTCTCGAAAAGAAGCCTACTCTCTGAAAGAAATAGTCTCGAGTGCTGCCGTCGAACCGGCCGCTCCGCAAACAGCAGCTCTTATACCGCCGACGCGAGCCGCAGGGACAAAGGTCATTCCGCCCGAGCTTTTCGCGCAACTCTTTATCACCGTGGACGGTCCGAAGTCCCCGTTTTACTTTCGTTTCCGATGGGAAACCTCTTCGCCGTTTGCTGGTAACTTCAAATGACGGGGTGTCGCTAAGCGCTCGATGAGCTGAGCTAAAAGCTCTGGATTCGTGGTTTGTTGTGGTTGGTTTTCATAAGACCTCCAGCGGGATTCTTCCTGCTTTACCCCGGAAAACCTATCGGCAGAGAGCGTGGAATGCTTCACCTTTTGTGGAAAGAAAGCACTCCACCACGCAGTGGGCTTCTCCCGGAGGGAAAAACAATTTGCCTTTAAACGGGGATCGAGGAACGCCACGTTAGGCTGCCTTCCGATAATCTTGAGTAGTACGGATGAGAGTGTTCAGCTCGCAAAGAAACAGATCCATATCGTCTCTGTCTGACTTAGCAGCCGGAGCTTCGACTTCCTGCTTACACAACTTCGCGTAATAAGCAGCCAACTCTCGCCGGTACTCGACTTGTGAACTTTCATTTCGTTTCATTCCGGCCTCCTAAGGTTTTGCCATTCATTGCCTAAACCAACCTCTCAAACTTCAATCGTGGCGAATATGAGGGCAATCAGCCCTTCGAGGGTGGTCCACCGACACTTTTCCGCGTTTGCCCGCGATAGCAGAGAAGCATGCTCACCGAAGGGCGAAATATGAAACGGAAAACCGCACCTAATCACTGGTCTAAAGAAGCGACGAAAAAGCGAACGGGGTTCGATCTCGAGCAGGGAGTCTTCGCGCTCAAAAACTCGAAGGAAATCGCTTTGTCACTCTCTCGCTCGGCGAAGGCGAGATCCAAAGAGAAGCACGAGCAATGCCGATGGGCACTCTCGGTTCTTGTATTCTACGTGAATCGCGCGGGGCAAAATTTAAGCCCGCGACAAAAGAAAACGCTCCTTCGGGCGAAGCTGGATCTTAAGAAACTTTACGGCATGTCCGTGGAGTAATGAACACTTATTCCGCCAGAGTCTCGTTTATGACTCGACGTAATTTGGCGGGGACATCAAACGATTGCCCACGCCGCGGGAACACCCCGCTCAGCCCCTGCATCTCTTTGCTCTCTTGAAGATATCGAACGAGATCCCCAGATCTTGCCGCTTCGATAAGAAGAGCCGCGGCGTCATATCCATAAAACGCCTCTGAGGGCGGTGACTCTGAAAATCGCTTGCGATAGAGCTCGACGAACTCTCGCGCTTTGGTTGAATCAGGAGCGGGAAAGAGTGTCCCCACAAGAGCGCCTTCCGAAGCTTTAATTTCAGACGGGTTGAAAACGTTTACGCCGCCGATAAAAGGCCCTGAATATCTCTGTGCTCTCAGAAGCTTCGTCAAAGGAGCGAGATGCGGAGGGTTTACAAACAGTACGAGACCGTCTGGATTTCGTCCTCGGATCTTCGTCGCGAGCGGCGCCATGTCCACGTCCGAAGGTTGAATCGTCTCTGTGAACTGGATACGGCCGGGGTTTTTTGCGGCAAATAGATTCATGAAGTCGACCATGGTTTCTTGCTGGGTCGCAACGACACCCATGGACTTTAGGTTCAGCGACTTGCCTTCAGTCGTCAGCAGCTCCATCTGGTCTTCATTCGCCATGAAAAGCCGAAACACAAAATTTTTCTCTCGGCTGAATCCATCCGCTCCACTAATACCGATGAGCGGCACTTTTCTCCGCTCGGCAATCTCTGCCACTGCCGTAGAAGAGCCGCCTCCGAAAGTAACCAATGCAGACACGTTCTCGGCGAGTAATTTGGTAGCCGCAGTCACCGCGTTCTTCGACGAAAATTGATCGTCCTCCACGACGAACTTCACCGCTTTTGAAGCACCTTGCGTTTCGTCTGCTAATGTCATTCCGTTGATGATGTGCTTGCCCCACCACGCCGCGACACCACTCTGAGCGATGATGAATCCAACAGTCGGCGACCGGGAAGGCTCAGCAGCGAAAGCCGGAGCTCCGCCCGCAAAAATGATCGAGGCGAGAAGGATAAGAGCGAATCGCATCTTCATAATCCCGACGTTGTCAGCAGCTCGACTTTCTCGTTTTTGATTGTCTTTAGAACTACCCGCGGATTTAGGTATTGTTCGCCATTCTCCGCTCGAACGAAGGAAACCGGGCCACACTTCGTCAAAAGGCCGTTTGTTGTCTTCAACACTTCGAACCATCCGGTTCCTGTCGCCGCCCCTTTGAGGGATTTTACAACCGCCTCAAGAAGCGCATGGGTCGAGCAGGCGGTGGCGATTTGACTCTCTGCCGTGTAGTTCAAACGATATTGTTCGTTGAATTCTGGCGGAACGTCGATATTCACGAAGACGGAGTTCTCCATTGCCCCCTTCGCCGCTTTGATCTCATCCGGACTTTCGAAGATATCGGTTCCAAAGATTGGAAGTGTTAACCCGCGTCCCTCAAATTGATTGAAAAACGCCCGAACTTGTCCAGGCAGCAAATAGACCCCAAGTGCATCACAGTCTTTGGGTGAAAATTTTGCAATCGCCGATTTGAAATCGAGATCGGTGGGCAGAAAACGTTGTACGATCTTCAGAGTCATCACCCCGTTTGACTCATTCAACCTTCGTTCGAGTGATTTCATCTCGGAAAGTAGGTAGTCATTCTCAGTCAGAACCATGCAAATTCGTGAGTATTTTTTCAAAAGGAAATGGTTCGCGAGCACCGTTGCGAAATCTATCGCCGGTGAGGTCATGCTGAATGCAAACTGTTTGCCTTTCGTCATAAGGTTCGCGCTGCAAAATAGCGCGGTCGGAATCTTCAACTGTTCTGCAAGTGGGATCACTGCAAGAGACGTCGGGCAGCCCAGATTGATGACAAACTGTACCTTGTCCTGTGATGTTAGTTTTCTGAAAGCGGTAATCGCTGTTTGAGGATTGTACGCAGAATCTTCAAATACAAACTGCAAGTGTTCGAGATCGTCCGGCATATTCCGAGCTGCGAGCTTGATGCCGTTCTGCATTGCTATTCCGAATTCGGCGAGAGGACCGGTGAGAGGAACGATCACGCCGACCTTCATCACGACGGGCGTTTCTGGTTTCGGTGACTCGATCGCCAAACAATTGCCTGCTGATACTCCGATCAGAGCGACAACCGAGATGAAACACTTGAACACAGTCGCCATGCATGCCCCTTACTGAATTGATCTCATGATTTATCGTGTCGTCCGACGTCGGCACTGGAGCCACTCAGGCAGCTCGAGCCGTTCCCGACGGACTTCGGTATACCATATTGCGAATTACTTCTTGGATCAAAATCCCAAGTCCACTGCTTCAATAGGATTCCGTTTCAGAATCACCCAGACACCGAAGCGAATTTACCCAGACAAGGGAGTTTCCGTCGGCTACAATGGAGGGATGAAAAAGCGACGTCGGCGACGGAGGATTCGGATTCCTGCGGTATTGTGGGTCATCCTGCTCGCGGTATGCATTCTGCCGTTTCGACAATTCTTGGTCGCCTATGAATATCAAAGCGCGGAGAATTTCTTCGAAGAAGCCCTCCTTTGGGCATCGGTTGCCGGCGCTCTGCTCGTGCTACCCCTCGCAGCATTCCTATTCTGGCGAAGAATGAAGAAAAAACCGGCCGATCGATTCCCCTCGAAATGAGCAGGGAAGCCAATTCGTCGGACGGGAGCAAATTCTTGTGCAAGTTGTCTATTCTCACAGTCCATACTATCGTCTCCGGCCTCCGTCCGAGGCCGTCGGCCGTGCTGTTCTTTGTTGTCCTCAATCGAGTCTCTTACATTTTGCCGTCAACGATGTCGCTTCAAGGATTTGCATCGCCGACGGCGAAGGCAATAGTGGTTTTCGGATACTCAAGCTCAACGAGCACAGCGCGATGAAGACAGTGCGGCGCCTGGTGTTTTCCAGTTAATATGGAGAATATTGGGCGTCGTTCCCGTGTCCCGAGGTGTGTCTCGAGATCCACTGTCCCTGTCACCTGTGCGAAGGAGATGTCGGTATGAGCAACATGGATCCCCTGTTCGGAGTCCGAGATCAAAACGTCGTCATCCCCGGAGGAAGCGGCGGGCTGGGCAGCGTGATCGCCGCCGGGTTCGCGGCCCGCGGCGCGAACGTGTGCGTCACCAGCCGCACGCTCGCGAAGGCCGAGGAGGTCGCGCGCGGCATCGGTCCGAACTGCTTCGGTCTCGCCCTCGACGTCGCCGACCCCGACTCGATTGCGAGCTTCGTCGCCGCGGTCGGCGCGCGATTCCCCGTCGTGAACACCCTGATCAACGCGGCCGGCGGCAATCACCCGGACGCTACGGTCAAGCCGGACGCGAGTCCCTTCGCGATCTCGCCGGTCGCGATCGAGGCCGTCTTCCGGGCCAACTACTTCGGGTCGGTCTTCCTGCTGAACGCGATGGCACCGCTCCTCATCGACAGCGGCACTCACGCGGTGTCGATCGTGAACGTCGGTTCGATGTCGGGCATCGTCTCCCTCACCCGAGTGGGCTTCTACTCGGCGGCCAAGGCGGCGCTCCACAACACGACCCAGTTCTACGCGAACGAGCTGGCTCGGCGGTTCGGTGATCGCGTGCGGGTAAACGCCCTCGCGCCGGGGTTCTTCCCGGCGGAGCAGAACATGGGGTTGCTCTTCACCGATGCCACCCGGACCACGCTCACCCCGCGCGGGCAGGACATCATCCGCCACACGCCCATGGGGCGATTCGGGAAGCCGGAGGAACTGGTCGGCGGCAGCATCTTCCTCGCGTCGGAGGCGAGCAGGTTCGTGACGGGTCAGGTGATCGCCATCGACGGCGGGTTCATCGCCTCGACGATCTGACCGGTCGGTGGCTCGGCTGTCAGGACAATTTCAAATCCCTGGAGGATAACTTCAGTGCTACGAAATCGGCGGCGGTGAAGGTTGCAGTACTTGCCCTTCGCCGCCGTCGATCCCACACCAAGCCGAATCGGACACGGGAAGGTTCAACTCTTACGTGCGACTCTTTTGTCGGAGCTCCGTCTCCTGCCAAGACCTCAGGGATAACCGCCCGGACACGCATCGGCGCATCCGGGCCAGAACATACAACTCCGGCTCTCGTCATCACGCGGCCGAATCCGGCGTCACGACTTCGAGCACTCCCACGAGCTTCGTCTTCTGGAGAATCAGCGTCCCGCCGGTCGCCTTGCTGCGGTGAGCGATCGCCGCCGGAACGCCGCCGTCTTGCACGATCAGCGTCATCCCCGGCCCGAAGTCCTTCGTCTCGCCGTCCTTGACCTCGACGGTCCAGCAGCCGATCACGACCGTGATCATGACCGCCTCGTTCTCCGCGGCGGCGTGGTAATCGCCGAACCCGCATTCCTCGCGCGTCTCCACCTCACCTCCGCCGGTGAGCTTTCCCCCCGGCAACTTCACGCTGCCGAAGGCGGCCTTGCCGCCCTTGTTAATAATCGCCGGAAACACCGTCATCAGTCATCCTCCGGTTCGAGACATGGGCTTTGATCGCTCTTCACCTGACACAGAACCTTTGCCCCTGAGGTCCTGCGCATGGGTGCGGTCACCGATGCACAAGATTTATGTGAATACGAACTTGAGAGGAGAAATGATCAAGGTCTGATCGAGAGAAACTTTTCTCCCGCCGACGGACGCCGGACTATAGGAGAGCCCGCAGTGAAACTCAAACCGCTCGAGAACCCCCGAATCCGGAGAGAGTAATTCTCCGGATTCGTTCGTCATCTCGTAAACTGTGGATAATCAAGTTTAAGTGGATATCCGAGCACCATCAACGAAGTGTATTCAGCAGTCCCGAAGCCAAAGACAAGAATCAGGACCCACAAAACCACGCGGAGAAATAATGGAGATTGGCAAGCAATTCCATTCATCAGACACAAAACAGAGAGGATAAGAAGCGCATACCCGATGTCCATTCGCTGACCAGCAAGCCCGATGATCAATGCAACGGCAAGAAATCCAGTCGCGGCAAGGAATGAAACGCGAGCTGCTCCAGATGACCCCATGTGCCGCTTAGCCTCTCCGTTTATCTTCGGACATATTTAACGCCCTTTTTATCCGACAAGCTAATCCGCATTGCTATGCGGCTCACAGGCATCCATCGCCGCATCAAGTCCTTCTACAAACCAAAGCTCGACTTCGGTCCCTTCGAATCGATCCCGGATTTCGCACAGAATTCCATAGAGTCCGGGATCAGCAAGAAGTTCCGCCGCCTCGAGAGCCAGCAGCCCAATCTCCTCGCGGCGCAGTTCTTTAGATATCAGCTTCGCAGCCTCTGGATGGCGCACGCGAGCAAGTCCAAGAATTGCTTCACCTCTGAGTTCGTCGTCTTCTTCCGAAGACCTGGCGAGAAGGGCCGCACGAAGCGAAGGCGTGTCCGCACTCGAAAGACTTCCCAATGCGAAGGTAGCCCAATTTCTGATTTCCGTATCGACATCACCCGACAACTCGATGAGCGCGTCGGTGGCGTCGTCCGTATCCAAAGCCGCGAGGCCAAACGCCACACCAAATCGAACATCTCGTTCCGGATGATTCTTCAGTGCAACGAGCTTGGGGGAAGCAGCGGGGTCGGCACGATGTCCGAGCGCTGTTGCGGCAGCCGCAATTATCCGTGGATCGTCGTTGTTGAGAAGCTGGAGGAGGATCTTCACGGATTCTTCTCGAAAAGTACAATCGAGGCATCCCAGTTGCCCAAGAATTTCAATCCCGAGTAGGCGCTTCGCGCCTTCTTCCGCTCCAGCGAGCGCTGCTCCGATCTTGAATTCCTCCTCCCCTCCTCGGGCGTGAATCACCAGGAGGAGGGCTTCCCGCTCATTCTCATCCTCAGTCTTCGCGATTACCTCCATAAGGTCGGCACTCGGTCGAGGGTCACGCTCTGCAATGATGGTCCGTTCATCCATGAAGTACATCTCCCGTTCAAATCAGTCTTGGTGGCGTTTGACTAACTCAAATTCCGCTGGGGAACAAAAGAAGTTTCAGGGGAAAATTTCCTCGTGCTTCCCTCCTCACAGGCTATCCGTCAAAATGTAGCTGGTCGATCCATACGTCATCACGAGAGATTGCGCTGACCAGATGCTGGATTGTATGGATCGAGCGAAAACTTCATTGAATTTGCAGTCGCTTCGAACCCGTCGATTGGAGCTTGAGACGTCCTTTCTCGGAAATCGCGGTATCTCTGATAACAAGCGTCCTCAGATTCAAGAGACCGGCGAGAGTTTCCACCGACTCGTCCGAAACTTTTGTCGAATTGAGCGAGAGATACTCAAGCCGACTCAATCGTCCGAGAAGCTTCACACCCGGATCCCCAATCGCCGTGTCATGGAGAAACAACCACCGGAGATTTTCAAGCGAAGAAATCGTTTCCAACGCGTCGTCATCAATTTTGGTGCCCGCCAAACTAAGATGCATCAAGGTCTTCAACCCGCCGAGCGATTTCACACCCTGTGAAGAAATTGGATTTCGCCGTAGACTGAGGCTCTCGATTTTCGGGAGCTGAGCGAGCTCCGGCATCATCGAATCTTCGATCTGATTGCCGCCAAGCTGCAAAATGCGAACCTTTTTAAGGCTTCCCAACGCTTGAAGATCCGGAAACGTCAGCTGCGTCGGACCAAGACTGACCCGCTCGAGGTTCGGAAACTCTGCGAGCTGTGACGAACCCGCTGCGCTCAACCCTTGGCCCGCCGCAACGGCATAGAGCGAATCTCGGTATTGCGAGAGAGCGGCGGTCTGAGCGCTGCTTAGCTGAGTGAGCGTGTCGAGCAGCATGCCCTGCACAAAGATTACTCCATTCAGCGGTCCCTCGACCGGTGCTTCAGGACCGAGCGGACCGGCAACCTTTTCAAGTTGCGACTCAAACAACGGTCGAATCGCCTTTAGACATGTACCGCTATCGGAGTGTCTGGTCTTTCGCAGGAAAACAAGATACCGGCCCTTGTTGAAGGCGATAAATTCGTCGGCTGGAGCACGCGAGAAACTTTCGACGAGCTTCTTCGCCCACCCTTCATTCCGCATCGCGAGATAGTTCACCATGAGGAGTGGATCGCCCGGATTTTTCTCGTAGACGAAGTAGGACGAATACAGCGTCGTCAAGCTCGAGATCATCTCTGCGTCTCTCCCGACAAGGAAACCGAGATGCGTGTGGTATTGCTGGTCAGTCCCTGTCCGGTAAGGAGAAAGGAACATCGTGCTTTCGTTCTGGGCCAACGGACAAGACTTCCGAATCACCTCAAGAGCAGGGAGAGCCTTGAGGACAATTTGTTTTGATATTGCCGCCGGCCCGTTCGTTTCAACCGCACACTCCACGCACTCGTTCCGGTTGTCGGCAAACGCGGGTATCGCAATCAAGAACACGCAAATGAAAAGATATTTCATGGTGAGTCCTTTCAGTCCCTCTCTAGGTTCGGAAAAGAATCCCACAAATTGCTGCGAAGCGCAGCGAGATTTCGATTCGGAAGGTCGCTATCTTGAAGACTCTTTTTTCTCCATCTCATCCAGCGCGGGTTTCACGGTCTCGCGGAAGAACGTCTCGGCCGCCTTATACGTCTTTTCATTGGCTTCCTTCCGGAATTCGGCATTCGTGAAAAGCTGGTAATAGACGGCGAGCCGTTGATTCGGTGTGTCCGTCGCCCACCCCCGGGCTGCTGCGGCGGCATGCACGCCCTCGGACACGAATTGGTTACAAAGAGCATACCCCGGCACTTTGCTCGGGTCAGCGAATGTAAGACTGTATGCGATCCCTATAGTATTTTCTTTCGGTTGACACGCCATGCTGACGATGTCGGACCAGAGTTCGTTGCATTGCCGAACGGTGTAATCTTTCCCACCGTATTTGACCAATGTTCTTGCTTCCAGCTCGTTCGTGCGGGGGCCGAAGAGCGTCGGGTATTGTGCATAGAGCAGTGCATGTCCCGCTTCGTTGGCAAACGTCGAGTTGTCGGTCTGCACCCTAAGCGTCTCGAGCGCTTTCCCAGTTACGACCTTCTGCCGCTCGAACTCTTTGTAATCGACATGCCACACATCCTTGAAGCGGACCGCATAGCCATACCCGAGCGACGGTTTGGTTGAGGCACCGAGCGTCGCCATATTCGCGGCGTCTCCGAGCGACGGGTCGTTTGCAACATATTGCGTTACGTTCCCGACTCTAACAGTGCCTCCCGGCATACCGCCGACGGGCGGAATCGTTACGGCCCGTTCAGGCTCCTTCTTATCGAGTTCCATGAGTTGAAATACGACCCGAGCAACCGGCTGACCTTTGTCGTCGTTCCCGAGCGTTTTAATACCGGCGGTAAGAACGTATCCCGACTTCCAGAGGAGGATTTGAAGCTCACGGAGCTTTTCGACTGTATTCTCTGCCTTTGATTCGAATCCAACAGCGTCGCACGCTTTCCGGTGCATTTCTGAGACTTGGGATTCAAGTGACTTGATCGCTTCATCACGAGGCAGAGCGCCCGCCAGGCGATCGGTTTTTGCTTTCTGAACGAGATCCTTGTTCGCCTCAATAATTGGCTCGACGACCGCTTTATTCACTTTCGCCGCATCCGCCGGGGTCACACTGATCTTGGAGTCCCTGGCGACATCGCCAAGTGTGACGGGCGGGCCGGCTTTCGGTTCAAGCAACAATCCAACGTTACTTATTTCAACGCCCAGCCCAGCTTCCGGCCTCCATGGCGGAAGTTGCAGTGGGAGTTCGTCCGGTCTTGCAAGTACGTCAACTCCAGGAAGGACCGGAGTTGGTGAAGAGTCTCTACTCAGCATGGAAGTGCCCCTCAATAGAACGAAACGCACAGCAGTTGCCGTTGCAGCGAGTCGCATTACTCTTCTTATGGAGACATTAAGACGGACACATCAAACAGACTCGTTTCGAATTCTTTCAAACAGCTGCCAAGCAGCATTCACAAAAACGCCAGTGGACTGGCGAGTAGCTCAGCCGTACGCGCACCCGTGAAGAAATCCGGTTTCAGAGCCATTTTTCTAGCGTTCGATATGGAATTATACTAGAATATCCCAAAGGAGAAATCGTGGCTGCTTCTACTTCTCACAAACTTCATATTCTCGCTGATGCCGCGAAGTACGACGCGTCATGCGCGAGCAGTGGTGGGAAGCGGAAACGTCCGGAGGGCGGAATTGGAAACGCCGAAGGCATGGGAATCTGTCATAGCTACACTCCCGACGGCCGCTGTGTCTCATTGTTAAAGATCCTTCTCACAAACTACTGCATTTACGATTGTCTCTTTTGCGTAAACCGAATCTCGAGTGACACGCCTCGAGCACGCTTCACGGTTTCGGAAGTAGTGAACCTCACACTCGAATTCTATAAGCGAAACTACATCGAAGGGTTGTTTCTGAGCTCGGGCATCATCCAAAATGCCGACTACACTATGGAGCAGCTCGTTCGCGTTGCAAAGTCTCTTCGCTTCGAGCACAAATTCGGAGGTTATATTCACCTCAAGACGATCCCAAACGCATCCGCCGAGCTCATCGCCGAGGCCGGACGATGGGCAGATCGGTTGAGCATGAATATCGAGCTTCCGGTTCAAAGCGATCTCGACAGGTTGGCGCCGGCTAAGCAGCATTCCGTCATCGAGCGCGGGATGAAACAAATTCACGACGCCGGGCTACGAGATCGACGAACGACCCGGACGCCTCAACCTTCATTTGCGCGCGCCGGACAGTCTACTCAGCTCATCGTGGGAGCTACTTCAAGCTCGGATAGCGACATTCTCGCGATATCCTCGCGACTGTACAAGAGCTACAAGTTGAAGCGGGTTTATTATTCCGCCTTCAGCCCTATTCCGCATTCAGCTCCCGGACTTCCTGTGGAAACTCCACCTCTCATTCGAGAGCACCGACTCTACCAGGCAGATTGGCTCGTCCGGTTTTACGGATTTCGTCACGAGGAGATCCTTGGGGCGGAACAACCGAACCTCGATCTGGTCCTCGATCCAAAGGTCATGTGGGCGCTGCGAAATCGCCACCTCTTCCCTGTGGACATCAACCGGGCCTCACGCGCGTTACTTCTGAAAGTACCGGGACTTGGCGTTCGTACTGTGAACCGGATAATCGGAGCTCGTCGATTCGCTTCATTGCGAATCGCAGATCTCTTGCGACTTCGCGTTCCAATCTCACGGGCGCAGTATTTCATCTCGGCGCTCGATACAAACCCGGAGCTCTCACAGCTCGATTCCGAACACTTAAGGACCACTCTGCTTGCTTCTGTGAAAGCACGATCAAACACGCATCGGCAGCTTTCGTTATTCGAAGACTTTACGTCTCCTTCTCCTCACCCCGACTTTAACGAGCGCCGACAAGCAAGTGAAAGTGCAATTACGGGAGAGCTATAATGACGGGGGCTGATCTTCACACTTTCGACGGATGGCGCGCGCGCGCGAAAAATTTCCTCCTTGAGAGAATTTCGCCCTCCGACGCTCGATGGGATGCTGAGTCGTCGCCAGTAGGTGAGACCGGGGCACTCTTTTCTTTCGATCGTCCCAGCGCAGCGCAGGACGCTTATTCGCCAAAAGAGGCGTTTTTGGTGCCTAAGGAGTTTGTCACTCTTGCGAAGAAGGTTTGCCTACATCGAGACGACGCAGCCCTGGCACTGTTATACCGTTTACTCTGGCGAATTACGCGAGGTGAACGCACTCTCCTGGGTAATCCGATCGATCAAGACGTGCTCGCGGCAAAGCGCCTTGCGCGATCGGTCAGCAAAGACATTCACAAGATGCACGCGTTCGTGCGATTCCGCCGGACGGAATCCCCGGAAGGCGAAATTTTTGTCGCCTTCCATCGATCGGATCACTTTATTCTCCGACTGGCTTCTTCTTTTTTTGTAAAGCGCTTTGCGACGATGCGGTGGCGTATTGAAACACCCGACGAAACAGCTCATTGGGATACTCACGTTTTACGTTTCAGCAGCGGTGTTCAGTGCGCCTCAGTCACGGGAGATCCGCTCGAGACAGATTGGAAGACGTATTATAAGGCGATCGCAAACCCTGCGCGGCTCAAGCTTCGAATGATGAAGAAAGAAATGCCGGTTCGCTATTGGCAAACAATGCCGGAGACTGAAGTGATCTCTTCTCTTCTCCGGGAGGCAGGATCTCGCGTTGAAAAAATGCAAGAGAACAGTACGTTGACTGCCCTCCCCCGTTCGCAGTCGTTGCCTGAGCTTCGTGAAGAGGTTGCCTGCTGCACAGCATGTCCGCTCCACCGTGCGGCAACTCAGGCAGTGTTTGGTTCCGGAAACGATCGAGCTTCTCTGGTTCTCATCGGAGAACAGCCGGGAAACGAAGAGGACTTGCGTGGACTGCCTTTTGTCGGCCCCGCAGGGAAGCTCTTGGATCGTGCTCTCTCCGACGCTGGAATTGAACGAAGCGAACTCTATCTCACGAATGCCGTAAAACATTTTAAGTTCGAGGAGCGCGGAAAAGTACGATTACATAAGAAGGCGGATGGTCGGGAGATTGTGACTTGCAAACCCTGGTTGTTAGCTGAGCTATCGTCGATCCGACCTCAGGTCGTTGTGTGTCTCGGTGCAACGGCTGCACAATCGTTGCTTGGCCGTGCAGTGACTATCAAAGAGGAAACGCATTCTACGTTTGTCACGGAGCAAGGAGCCAGGCTGTTGGTGACGTACCACCCGGCTGCAATTCTTCGTGCGTCGGGAAGTGTGCAAGAGGAGTTGTACTCGGTTCTGGTAGACTCACTTCGCCGGGCTCGGAGGGAAATTTTACGAACACCAGGAGAAAATGAAGCTCCGAGTTCCGCAGTCGCTTGCTCATAAGGTTCGAGGTCGACTCTCCATGGCGGAGCAGATTCAGTGGACACTTTCGATGAGTTCGTCGTAAATCTTCGATCGATGCTGAAAGATCTCGGACGACGAGGCACCCAACTCTTGCAAAATCTCTCCGATCAGTGCGAGCGCGACTTCACTCTCGTCGGCAAAAACAAAATCGCACCCCGCATTTTTGAGATCCGGAACTTCCCGCAGATAGGAGGTGCGAGCAAGGATCCGAATGTCCGCGTTTAATTGCTTTGCTTCGCGCACCACCGCCTTTGGAGACTCGATAGACGAGGAGGTGACGATAAGCACGGAGGCACCGGCAGCACCGGCCGTCTCGAGCGTCCGCCGGAGGCAGGCATCACCGTAGACGGCTCGATCTCCCGCTCGAGCGAGGGCTCGAACGGTTTCCACATTCATTTCGATTATCGTCACGTCAACGCCGTTCTCTCGAAGCAGGCGATGAACTGTCTTTCCGGTTGGCCCATAACCGACGATAATAGCGCGTGGCCGCGATCCGATTCGTTCGTCTTCCAGTGTCTCGCCTCCGGCCCCATCCAAACGCTTACTCAATCTGCTAGTCAAAAAGCGCGACAGTCTCGGTCGAGATTCAATCCACGCATTCATCGGGGAGACAAGTCGATAGAGAAGCGGGTTCAGGGTGATTGAGACGATCGCAGTCGCCACGAGACAATGCATCGCGACGTCATCCAAAAGTCCAAGCTCTTTTCCAACTCCAGCGAGGATAAACGAGAACTCCCCAATTTGTGCTAGGGCAACCGAAATCGCGATGGCCATTTTCAACGGGTATCCGAGGAGGAGAACAATCACGAATGCGGCGACCGCCTTGCCGACAATAACCGTAGTCAATGTGGCTGCAACGAGTGCTGGATGGTCGATTAAAACCCGAGGATCGAGCAGCATCCCAACGGAAACAAAGAATAACACCGAGAACGCATCTCGCATAGGCATCGCTTCAGACGCCGCACGAAAACTGAACTCAGTTCTACCGACAACCATCCCGGCGAGAAATGCTCCGAGCGCCATCGATACATTGAAAAGTAAAGCTGATCCCACCGCGATACCAAGCACCGTCACCAATACGGTCAGGGTAAAGAGTTCGCGTGCGGTCGATCGAGCTGCTCTCGTGAAGAGCCAGGGAATTACTTTGCCCCCTAAGAAAACCGTCCCGACAGCGAGAACTGCGACCTTACACGCCGCAAAGAAAATGGAGGTGCCGATATCACCTTTCCCCGACTCTCCAAAGACAACCGGAAGAACCACGAGCACAAGGACCGTGAACAAGTCCTCCACGATGAGCCACCCGATCGCAACGTGACCAACGGGGGTATGCAGATCACGATTGTCGACGAGAACTCGAGTGAGCACGACCGTGCTCGCGACTGCCAAAGAGAGCCCAAAGACAAAGCCAGCTTCCCAACTCCAACCAAACGCCCTCGCAACCGTTGCCCCAAGGACCGTCGCCACGACACTCTGGACAATCGCCCCGGGGATCGCAACTTTTGCAACCGCCAGGAGATCCTTCAGGTGAAAGTGGAGTCCAACCCCAAACATCAGGAGAATAATTCCGATTTCGGCGATTTGCTCAGACAGATGCTGATTCGCGATGAAGCCGGGAGTGTGGGAACCCACTGCGATGCCAGCAAGTAGATAGCCCACAATTGGCGAAAGTCTGAGAAGAAACGTCACATATCCGAACAGAAGCGCAGCAGCGAGTCCACCGGTGAGCGTGAAAATGAGATCAAAGTTGTGCATGTGAGACCCTCCTCAGCTTCCGATGGAAGCTCAGACGGTAACATGCGGAAGACTCTTCAAGAACCAAGCCTCAAATCGTTGAATTATTGCCGAAACTACGCCCTCACCTTCAACCTTTCAAATATTCCCAACCAAATGCCAGTCTCTATCCCGTTATCTATAATAATCCTCACAAAGTGCACTGGCGTCGTTCGTTCCAGAATATCGATCGCGGAGGCGGAGACGAAAACCGGTTCATACGAGGAAACTGCGATGTTGCGGTGTAATCGAGGATGCGCGGGAATGCTCTGGGGCATCGACGTGACAGCAAACTCCCGCTGCCCTCAGTGCGGCGGTACGACGCGTCTTGCGGAAGACGAGATCCCCACGTTCGTAGAGTATCTCGAACGACTGCGCGTCCAGCTCGATCCGAAAGCCAACCACTTCGGACTGAGGGACCTCGCGGACGCGTGGGCGGCATTGAAGCCGATCCCCGACGCGTACGTTCAGTTCATGTTCAAGATGAGTCGGGGCGAGCTGGAGGTCCTCGCCCGGAACGCGCTAAACACGGTCGGTCTGCCGTTCTAACCGAACGAGCAAGCTCACCAGATCGCGGCAAGAGACGAAGGTACATCACTTCGTCTCCGGCCTCCGACTCTAATTTGCTCTATCGTGAAGTGAGGTGCTCGATAGCGAGCGCCCTCAGGATCGAAAGAGAGCGCCTATCTCGGGAAGACCAAGGCTTACATTTTCCGTAGACGAGCTCGGTCCATTCTTCAAAGCTCTTTCGCGGGCTGAGTCGAGGTCCATTTGGACCAACGTCGTATTCTTTCTCCGGAGCTCCGCCCCACTTCACGGTCGACAAAATCTCTTTTCGGAAAAGGATAATCTTGAGAGAGGAGTCGCCGGAGAAACCCGAACCCAAGATACCAGCAAAACATGATGCCTCATCAGCCAGCCAAGCTCGGGCCGTTGAGAGTTCTTCCGTTTCAAGGAAAGCCGAATTCGCCTGTTGAAGTCCCGCCTCGAGTATTCGAGCGATGCTTTCACTTCCAGGGGTATCCGAAAAAGCATACGAGGCTCCCCGCCAGGAAATGAAAAGCCCATCGCATTCAACGAAGCTGGCGAGGTTCCGAGCCAACGACTCGAGCTTGACGTTCAAAGGTTCCTCTTCGGACCCTGGAGCCGTCGTCAAGGAATCCGCAAATTCGAACAGCTTGAAATCATCTCGGTGTTCCAGATCAGCAAGCAGCGCAGAAAAGAACTCGCCAAAGAGTTCCGACGCCACTCGGCGTTGCACACTCAACAGTCGAGGAGAGTAATGATGCAGGGCAAACAGTCCCCAAAGCTCTCCATCTCGAAGAATGGAGACTGACATGGAAGCCCGAACACCCATGTTCCGGAGGTATTCAACATGGATCTTGGAAACACTCCGGAGATTAGTTCGAGTGAGGTCGATGGATGAGGCATCGCCATTCAGCGTCTGCATGGTGCACGGCACATCATCGATGTCCACGATAAACCGCAGATGGTTTATTGTGTATAAGCGTCGCGCTTGCGCTGGAATATCCGCCGCCGGATAATGCAATCCCAAGAACTTTTCCAGGTGTTCCTCGCAAGCCTCCGCAATCACTTCACCCGACCCATCGTCGCCGAATCGATAAACCATGACGCGATCAAACCCCGTCAACCGCTTCAAATGCCGCACAGCCGTTTGGCAAAATCGGCCCAGGTCTGGAGATCCGGCTTTCACGGAAGAGACCATCCTCTTCACGAGATAGACGGGCTCCACCGACGGCTCAGAGAGCGAAGGTTCAAATTCTAGAATCCAGTGCTCACCCATCCTGTGGAGCGATACGTCAAGAGACGGATACTCTGAAGAAAAAAGGATACTAAAGAAACGTTCCACCTGCTCATTCACGCGCTCGCTTCGGAGGCGATCTTCTACGAGCATTCGGAGTCCTTCAGGCAGAACCTCTGAATAATGTTTCCCGAGTACCGCCTCGCCAAACAAGCGCCCCGCGTTCTCCGAAGCTCCCACGACGCTCCCGGACTCTGCGATAGCGATGACGAAACCGAAGGATTGAATCAAGCCGAGCCGATGAATCGGCTCTCGATCGCAGTTTGTTAGGTCTACTTCCGGATTTCGGGCGATGTTGTCAGTTTGTTGCACGTTCCGGCCTCCACACATTGAGAAAATGCTCGAACGCGAAGCGGCTCCCGCAAGCGATCTCCTTCGACGACCCTGTCGCGGCGTTCAGGATGGGAAGAAACGACTTCCAAAGCGCTCGGTCTGCTCCATGCGAAAGAAACGCCATCGGAAACTCAGGGCGAAGTTTTAAAAGTTCATGACGGATAGCCGCATTTCCGAACTTGGATCCCTCAAGGACATAAAGTATTCCGAGCATCTCGTTCGTCGAGGCGAACTCGTCTACCACCGAAGGCTCGAACTCCTCTTTCACACCAAGCGCATCTAAGTCCGTTCTCAACGCTTGAACTCGAGACCGTTCCGGCCAATCAGAAAGCATCTCGCACACTCCACTCTTCACAAGCGCCTCCTCCAAAGGAACGAGAGCCCGGAGATTCATGGTCAGGAATTTTCGGTACCCATCTGGAGTCGACAGATCGCCCATCGAGACTCTCGAATCGAGCTGCAGGTGAAGATCTTCAGTCACCCGTCTGAGGAAATTCCGAATATCCTCATGCTCCAGTGGACCGTCCAGTTTCGCCGAATCAATCATGGAAGGCATCATCCTTCATCCTCACATTGAAGCAGCTCTGACAAATACCGTGCGAAAACTCCGCGTGCGTGCGTCTACGGAAGAGCGACTCAAACTGAGACCAGTTCCCGTGCTCATCTTCTACCCGCCGACAATACATGCAGACCTTCCATTGGCCTTCCAAGATTTTCAGATCTTCGAGTTTATCGAGAAGCTCGAGCGAGCTTCTTCGGAGCTCCATCAAGTACATCACTTGCTCGGAGATAAGCTTCAGGCACTCAAGCTGACGCTCCGAGAGCCTTCGAGGGACAGTGTCTATGACGCAGAGTGTTCCGAGCCGCTGATTGTCGGACGTCGTGAGAACGGCCCCGGCATAAAACTCAATGTGCGGCGCTTCAACCACAAGAGGATTGTTTCGGAAGAGTGGATCCTTTGAAGCTTCGTTAACAACGAATATGTCCTTCTCTGAGCGCACCGAATGTGCGCATATGGCCTGATCCAACGGGGTCTCGGCGACATCGATACCGAGCTTCGCTTTAAACCATTGACGAGTCTCGTCGAGCAGTGAAATGAGCGCAATCGGCGTCTCACAGATTGCAGCGGCAAGACCGACGAGGGCGTTAAACTGCTCCTCTGCTTCAGAATCCAGAATACGATACTTCTTCAGTGCTTCGAGACGACTTACGTGAGGCATGAGGCTCTAGACAATTCGAACAAGCCCGAGTGAAGAGATGGTGTGCTCGAGTCGCTCGAAAAAATTGTCGCCTTTAAGTACAAATCCGGTAAACCCAAGCCGAAGCGCAAGATTTCGAATCTGCTCATCCAGGTAGCCGGTAACCAGTATCGCCGATGAGATTCGCGACTCACTCTGCAGCTCATTGTAGAGTTCCGTTCCGAAACTCCCTTCTTCAAGTTGATAATCGAGAATCGCCAGATCGAATTGCTTATCCCTCACTCGCTCGCGCGCTTGAGTCGCGGAGGCCACGGTCGTGACGGAACATAAGAAGTAGCGCTTCAGCATCCGGGCGATAAGCTGGCACGTCCCCGGGTCATCATCCACGACCAGAATAGTTCTCGATTCGCTCATTGAATCTTGCAAAGCAGTTTTTACCGGAAGCTAAAGGGTTAGGCCGAGTGAAAGGAAATATATCAACTGAGAAGCCGCTGTTCAAGGGATGGGAGCGTGGAAAAGCGTCGGCATCCATGTCTTCGGCATGAAAACGGGTGGAAGGAGAACCTCATCGAGGCGTTTCTAGCCGGGTGGTGTTTAACAACCTGGCTCGACGATGAAGGCGGACGACTTCGTCTCACTCACCATCTTTACGACCTGTGACTGCAAATATCGCCGTGTACGCGAAGTTTGACGCCTTCAATAACTCGCGAGTACGCCTCGAACACCGTCCTGCTTCCCGTCCGAGACGAACGTATGGAGCGTCGCAAACGTGTCATCCGTCACCCCCAAACCCGTACCGGATATCTTCACCTGCACATCGCTGAGCCCCGCTGCCATGAACGCCGGAGCGAGCATTCGAGCCGCCTGCGGATTGCCGAACCGCTCGTCACTGCCGTCTTGAAGTTCGCGTAACAACGCCTGCCACTCGACGGGCTCGGGCCAGAGCCGGAAATCGACGATGTCGATGTCTTGGACGACGACGAGACTACCGGGTTTGGCCATCCCTGCCTTCGGCTATACGCGTTCGTCAGTCGGTCGAACGCACCTCGACGATCGCCCTCCGAGGCAGACTCGAATGTGGCCACAGACCTGGAGATCAGAGTTTTCCTTTCCGCGCGCTTCGCGTGAGCAGAACCAGAACCGAAAAGACACCACCCGCCCAGGCTCGACTCAACTCCCACCGTGGGCGGACGCTTTCTACACTGGAAAGTAAATCAGGGAAGAAGATCGAGAGAAAATTCGTCCATCTCTTGGAATACGCCGTCCTAGGCACTTATTTAAGCTGTTCGGCTTGGAGCTGTGAAGATCAATGTTGATTAAACTTTGGCTTGTCTTGAGCGCGCTTGGGAGGCAGCAAAGCGCAAGCTCTAGTTATACGGTTCTCACGAGGTCTCCCCACGACCAGAATTGTGCGTTCTGCTCGGTCGAATTCAGAATAGGACCGATTCGCGATCAACTACGGACACGCTCGGCGTCGAGAACTGAGAGAAAAGTTCGAGAGTATGGGAAATAACAATATCTCTTCATCGATGGTAGTCGATCTCATGGCAGTAGCTTCTCTCTCGCTCCAAGCGAAACCGTTTCTTCGGTCCGATTCAAAATCAGTCGGGCGGACAGGTATGGACAGGGCTATCGATCTCCTCAAATTCTTGAAATGTCACGGTGCTTGGTTTCGAACTCTCTCAGCCTACGACGTGAGCAGCGACGCCGACTTCCAGCGGTTGGGAATCGACCTCATCTGGTTTGTGAGAGCCGCTACGTGTACATCCGCGGTTACCGTCGAAGTCAAAACAGATCGGCATCACAAAGACGGCAATTTTTTCTTCGAGACCATAAGGGACGTAGAGCGAAACGTAGAAGGGACGTTTCTGAGCTCGACCGCAGAGTGGTTGTTTTATGTGTTCCCAGAAATCGATACTGTGTACTGCATCCCCTTGCTCGATGCACGTGAGTGGTTCCTTACCCATTCGGGGGAATGTATTAAGAAGACGGTGTCCGGCGTTCGTCATGACCGGACGTTGCAAGCCACGGGGAGACTCGTTCCGTGCTCTCGACTTCTCCAGGAGGTTCCCGGAGTGAGGCGCTTCGTAAAGCAAGATGAGGAATGGCTCGGCGAAGGAGCGGTTAAATTGTAGGGCAGACGTTCTTGTTATTTCGCTTCGTAGAGCATTACGTGTTCTTGCTCCTCGGGATCGTTTCTCGAGACGACCGCGACGGCTTCCTCAGTCGCACTCAAATTCACCGGTTGGTGAGGAACATCTGGCGGAATGAAGAGAAAGTCACCCGCCTGATTGATTACTTCCTTTTCGAGGTGCGCTCCAAACCGTGTCTTCACGTTCCCTTTCAAAATGTAAACCGCCGACTCAAATCGCTCGTGCGAATGAGCTTGCGCACTGCCACCCGGAGGAATGATAACGAGATTCATCGAGAGCGCCTTGGCGCCGGTCGATTTTCCCGAGACACCGACAAAGTTCGGAAGCTTTTGCCGGGTCATCGTTTTTGCTTCGGGTCTAACTGTGATGAGCTCCGCATTCGAATATCTGGCAGCGTCGGAGTTCTGAACATGCGGACAGCTGCAGCCGGAAACAGGCGGAATAAGCAGCAACATCGGGAGAAGAATAGTTCTCATCATTTTTAACCTGCAACAATATCAAGAGTGCACAGAGATATTTCAAGAAACACTGCGATATTTCAAGAAACACTGAGATATTTCAAAAAACACGGAGATATTTCAAGAAAGCCGAGAGCACATGAAGAAAAATAGCAACGTCTTCACTCAGTTTGGTTGCGTCGCGCGATTCGAGCACATCATATCTCGCCGGTTGCGTAAATGTTAAAATCCGGATTTCGCCGATAACTTTCTTTCTTGCTTATCCCCCACCTCGATGAAATAGTAGCAAGTGCCGGTTGTTCATTCAGAACTATTCTCTTCCGTGTAGATCTTCTCCATGAGGTCGCTCACGAGCGGTATTTTTTGCTTCGCGTCTTTTCGTCGGCTCCGTACAGATTACTATTTTCCTGAACGTCTCTCCTCACTCTCGACGATGGGATTTCGAAGTTCGTGCCGCTCGCTGAGGAGCCGGCCTCAATAATACCCGGCAATACCACCACGGAGGTTGAACCATGTTCCCGCACACCCTCACCCGCGCGCTCTTCGCGCTCCCGCTGTTCGTCGCGATGCTCGGCCTGCAGCCCGCGAGCGCCGACGCGTTCCGCCCGAAGCCGAAGTCGCCGCTGTTGCGACCCGAGCGTCCCGACCTTTTCCTCCCCAAGAAGCAGGTGTCCCCCGACTTCACGCCGTACGAGGAGCGCGAGAAGCGGTTCACGCTGATGTACGAGGACGGCCTCGAGAAGCGAGAGCCTCCCACGGCGTCCATGGCAGAGGCCCGCGAGGCCCTTGGACGCGTCGAGGCACGCATGGGGCCGTTCACGTCGAAGTTCAAGCTGGTTGTCGTCACCGAACTCTCCGGCAACAAAGACCCGTACGTCGCGATCGGCACGTTCGGGAAGGACCCGGCGGTGCTCGTAACGTTCAACGGCACCGTAACACCCGTCATCGCCCATGGAATGGGCATGCTGCGCATCGAGGAGCTGAAGACGAAAGCACCCGTCTGGCTCCGGCACGGCGGCGCGCGGATCTTCGTCCGAGCCGACGGGTTCGACAAGCGCCTGTTTACGGTGCTGGACGAGAAGGAAGGTCCGGCGGCGTACAAGGACGCCGATGCGTGGATGAAAGGCAAACATACGGATGACGGCGACAAGCTTCACGCGCTGGCGACCGGCTGGATGCTGGTCTACTACTGCACGGAGGTCTGCCCGAAACGCCTGACCGTCGAGGAGGTGATGAACCTGAAGGACGCCGATCGTCCCGACCCCGAGACGGCATGGAAGGCGGTGAAGGACAAGCACAGCAAAATGGAGAAGAAGGGCAAGTGATCCCGCACAGCGAACTACTGCGAGAGAAGCCGGCCCTACCACGAAGGTCGGGCTGGCTCCTCTCCAACCACAAATCTCATCGCAGCTAAGAGGCATCCATTCGAAGATCGGCGTGTCGCAAACTCAAGAGTAATGCAGTTAAAGCCTTCAAACTCATCATCGGGCTCGCCCTGACATACAAAAGTCGCGGCACTGGCGGCGCCGGTGCCGCCTATCGCTCATTTCATTAGCTAAGGGTGCTCATAGCGGTCGCAGCTCGTCCTCGCTATGAACGTGCGGGACGCACCGAAACCCCAAGTATAAATTTTGCGAGGAACGTAAGATGAAGATTGAATCGATGGATAAACTGCTCGAAGACCAGTTGAAGGATCTCTACAGTGCGGAGAATCAACTCTTGAAAGCTCTGCCGAAGATGGTCAAGGCAGCTCGCTCACCCGAGCTCCAAGAAGCATTCAATGCCCATTTGAAAGAAACAAAAGTGCAAGTCGAAAGACTAGACCAGATTGCCAAGATCCTTGGCTCCAAGCTCACAGGGAAGAAATGCGCCGCCATGGAAGGACTGGTTGAAGAAGGGAGCGAAGTGCTCGATGCTGATGCTCCCGATCAGATCCTCGATCTCGCACTGATCGCTGCGGCTCAACGGGTCGAGCATTACGAGATTTCCGCCTATGGAAGTGCGCTAGCACTAGCCGAAAACCTCGAAAAAATGGACATTGCTGAGCTTCTTGATCAGACCCTCGACGAGGAATCCTCTGCTGACGAAAAACTCACTGCCGTGGCCACCGAGATTTTCGCCGCTTTCGGAGGCGGAAGCGAAGAGGAAGGAGAAGATGCCGGGGACGACGACCTCGATGATGAGGATGGCGAAACCGAAGAAGAGGACGAGGCCTCCCCTCGCAGTAAGGGCCGATCTTCTGAGTCCCGTCGCTAGTCCGCAAAGAACTTGAAGAGATTCCCGATGACACCGGTTATCGGGAATCTCCTAACCAACTTCTCATTCCTACTAGCGGGCACCCGTCGGATGGCAATAGGTCTGTCCATCGCTGTAGCGAAACACAGCGACCGAGTCGAAGTTCCCTTGAGCCCGAGAGCCAATGATCGGAACATCGATGTTCGGCCAACCCCATTGTATTTTTGCGGTGCTTCCCGTCGCGTAATTAATGAGCCAACTCGCGGACGCGGGCCGATAGACCGCTGTGTCATCCTTCCGTCGGCGTTGTTCCGTCGCGAGAATTATCTCACTCTGTAACGAAGGTGTTTGGTTCAGCGACTTTCGACTTCGCATCCTTGAGATGGGTCATAGATATCAACCAAGCTCCTGCAATCGGGGTACATCTTGAGCCGAGCTGGACTACCCGAGCGTCCCGCTGAAGTTCGCCGGAGGATTTCTGCGAACTCCATTTCGTGACAGCGCCGGCCCTTCCTTCCGACAAGGACGGAAGCCGGAGGATTCCCAACACATCCGTCGCTGTCGAGTGAAGAGAGATCGACTCGCCCGACACCCCAGCGCAAAGCGACTGGGAGATCGTTGCGACTCATCTCCTCACCGGAGAAGGAAACAGAGCTTCGGTCACCGTATTGAACTCCTGCCACACCGCGGCTGAGCGTGTATTTTTCCCGATTCAATCGGCGGCAGCGAAGCTTCTGAAAACAGCCGGGACATTTCCCGGGCTCGCGTTCGGGGTCCCAGTACACTCCAGTGGCAATCGAATCCGGTGGACACCGATCCTCCGTAAAGATTTCCTCTTCCGCCAGAACATCCTCCTCCGGCAGAGGACAGCACGTTCCCGCTGGGAGAGATCCATCGTCTTGGTCGAAAAACGCATACCCGTCCGGACATTCGGACTGTCGATTCCAATTCGTATTGTTTGCGCCGGTCGTGTAGCCGAGACAGATCGACGGTTTGCGCTCTTCGGAGTTTTTCGAATGGAGTTCGGCGTTCTCTGAATGTTTTCGTTCGAGATCGACAAGGAAAACGAAGTTCTCTCGAAGGGCTTGGTCGTGTTCTCGTCGAAGCTCGGGAGAAAACACTACGCGGCTCTCGTTTAACAGCCTGACGTCAACGGTGTTTTCCTTCGGCAGAAAAATCTCGGCGACCCCATTGTTATTCGTTCGAAACAGCGCGCCGGAAGCGAACACTTCCGCTCCCACGATAGGCTTTCCGGGCTTCGTCAGGATGAATAAAAGCCGCCCTTGCACTTCGAATAATAGATCCTCAAGTCCATCGCCATCATAGTCTCCTACTGACGAGATTGGTCGGCGATGGAGCAGAAGAGAGAGCTCGTTATTCGGCATCTCAAGCATCCCTTCTCCGTAGGGAAGCACGACCCAACTTCCGTGACTTGCTGCCCCCGGTAGAATCAACTCAGTCCGCCCGTCTCCATTGAGATCCGCTAATTGCGGATCGAGAAATCTAAACGTCCTCGGGGCTGAAGAGAAAGTCTTTCGATTCTCTGGGCCGCCTGAAAGGAGAATGGTAAGTTCCGGATGCCTGAGGACGAAATTGCGCCGGAACTGTGCGTCGAGTCTAAATCCGAGCCATCGCCACCCGTCCAGCGGATTCGCGACAACCCGATCGATACGTCCCCCCCATCGCGAGCCGTGCGCTGAGAATAAGATCGAAGCCGATTTCTCTGTGCCGAACAATTCAAACCCTTCGGATTCGTTGTCAGGCAGAGGATAGAGCACGCTCGCCTCCGCCAGCCCTTCGGGGAGCGGAAACTTGAACCATCGAAGGGGATCCTCGCCACAGCTCGCTCCTGAGTACAGCTCCCTTCCTTTGGGTTTCGGAACAAAAAGCGAATCACAGGCCCCCTTCTCAACTCTCCCAACTCGAACGTTGTCCCAGTCGAGTTCGGCCGGGAGCACTCCGATCGCTCTCAGCTCAACGAGCTCGACTAGGGGATCAAACCGGAGGCTAAAGATTTTTCGAGTGGTCGGGTTGAAAAAGATCGGTTTTTTCCGCCCAGCACAATCCAGGTCAGCAGATAGAATTTTTTGCGAATCCAAAAGCTCAGGAGGCAGCTTTCGGTCGAACTGCTGAAATGATGGCCGACGTTCAAACTCGCGGACAATAACTTGGACTGCCGCTCTCTGCGGAATAGTTTTACGACAGAAATAGAAGCTCTGATCGGGCTCCGTAGATTGCGAAGCTGCGAGTACTCGTTCCGCCGAACACAGAAAGGCAACGAGGCAGAACCAAATCAAGAATACTTCTCTATTCAGCCGAAATTCCACGGATCCTCGCTGCCTTGTGCCGCCTCACTACCCGCCTTCAGTTATCGGACAGTTTAGTCGATTTAAGAAGAATAGGATTCCATTTCTGGAGGCGAGCATGGGAAACGGCAGGATTCTCGTCGTTGAAGATAATCCTTCGATGCTTCTTCTTTACTCTGAGCTGGGAGTCGAGCTCGGGCGACCGATTGAAGCCGTGGGCGACGGCCGAGATGGACTCCAGCGCGGCCTATCAGAACCGTTTGATCTCGTCATCCTCGATTTGAGCCTTCCTCACCTTGGCGGGATGGAAATCTGCCGTCAACTAAGAGAACGGCGTCCAGACCTTCCAATTCTCATGGTGACCTCCCGCGTGGAGCAATCCGATAAGATTCTCGGATTTGAGGTCGGCGCAGATGATTATGTGACGAAGCCGTTTCATATGCCTGAGCTGATTGCCCGAGTCACCGCGATACTTCGCCGGCAGCGGGCGTATCAAAGCTCTGGAGCCATGCGACCCCAAAACTCGACTCCGGTTCTCCGATTTGACGAGCTTGAGATTGATCAGGCGCGGAGAAAGATTCGCCGTGACGGAGTCGAACTCGAGTTCTCCGCACTGGAGTTTGACGTGATTGCTTATCTCGCCGTCCACGCCGGAAAACCCGTCTCCAGGGAAGTATTGCTCTCCGATGTCTGGGGGTATTCGCCAAGTTCGAGCGAGAACTTTGACGCGACCCTCAGTAGCACTCTTTCCCGCATTCGGACGAAGCTGGAGCCAACACCGGAAAGACCCAAGTTCATCATGACGGTGCGGGGAGTCGGTTATCGCTTTGTTGAACCCACCTCCTCGGAAGAGTAACCGTTTGTCGCATGAGTTCCATCCTCCGAACGCCGGCGCGACTCTCCCTCTCACTCACGCTTGGTGCAGTTCTCCTCTTCGGAATCTTCAGCGCCGTTCAAGGTCTTAGCTTCACCGCCTATTGGAGGCGACACTTTTATCAGCAAGAGCAGCTCGGGTCTTGGTCGCTGGCCGAACAGATTTCTCGCCAGTTCGATGCTTCACTTTCTCCAAACATCGATTTTGCTTCTCTGCGGCGGACGGCAGACGAGATTCTCGAAGTGAATCCAAACATCGAGATATATCTGGTAGAGCCTACGGGAACAGTTGGCGCCGTTTTTTCACGTGAGCCTCAGACAGTACTGCCGTCTCAAGTCGACCTCCTGCCGATCAAGGATTTTCTCCGCACCGGTGCTCGCATTAACGCCCCGATGTTCGCGTCCGATCCGCAAATGCCGTCTCGGAGCGTGATTTTTAGTGCCGCACGTGCACGAGTCTCCGAAGATGGAGGTTTTGTGTTCGTAGTCCTCAAGAGTCGCCGTGCAGCCCGAATTCAAGTCCGGGCTTTCGATGAAGGTTCCTATTTTGGAATAGCATTCTCATCACTCGTTGCTCTGGTAATCGCCTCGGTGGTTGGCTACTTCATCTCCCGACATCTCGTACTTCGACTCCGGAACCTCATGGCGGCCGTTCGCCGTTTAGATCATGGAGATTTGAGTGCACGCGTAGAGTCGCACGGACGAGATGAGATTGCCGAACTTGGGCGAGCGGTGAATCAAATGGCTTCTTCGCTACAAAGCACCCACGCTGAGTTGGAGAAGAAAGATATGCTGAGACGCGAACTCATCTCCAACATTTGGCATGACATCCGCGGACCGATCGCAGTTCTCCAAGGCTTAGGGACGATGCTCGTGAACGAACAGCAGACCGAATCGGCGAGCATTGTTGCGGAAAGTGTCGTGGCTAATGCACGGCAATTGAACCACTTTTTGGACGAGCTTCGCGCCTTGAGTGAGCTCGAGACCGGAGAACTCACCATTCGGCGGGATGCCGTCGATCTCGTCGATGTTTGTGAAGAGACACACACTGCTGTCCTGCCGCTCGCGCAACAGTCGGAAGTGGATCTCCGGTTAGCCCTCCCGGAGAGCGACGTCCCCTACGCAGCGGGTGATTCAGCGCTACTCTCGAGGCTGCTTAGAAATCTCGTCGAAAACGCCATTCGATACACCCCGAAACAGGGAATCGTCACCATTCAGCTTGAACATCTGGAAGTCGGGCTTGCACTCTCAGTTGAAGATACGGGAATGGGAATATCGGAGGAGGAGCTTTCCCGCGTCTTTGAACGGCACTTCCAAAGCCGCGCGGGGAATGAGGAACGTTACGGAAGCGGAGGGCTCGGACTCGCAATAGTCAGAAAGATTGCGGAAGCTCATGCTTCGGAGGTCACCGTCGAGAGTTCGCCCGGACGAGGGGCAAAATTTACTGTTCTGTTACAAAATTTTAAATCGGAAAAGAATCCGCCCGACGAACGAGAGAGAGAATCTCCTGCAGTGCCATCGGCAGCCAAGCAGTAGATTCTATCTCTACGAACATATTTGAAGCTCCTCTCAAATTCTTTCGTGCTTAATATACCTTGCCCAAAAGCCGAGAAAGTTTGTCAAAGTTCGTCTTGGTTGTCGGGATGTGCTTGGCGTCCCTTTAATTGCACTTGCTCGATTGGCACGAGCCTTGCTCGGCCGGGTCGAGATTCTCGAGAGGTGGGCAACAGCGGAATACGAAGCCTACTATGCAAGACAGGCCGAGGCCGAGCGGAAGTATCAGGGCGATGGCACATATGGGATTCTACGCGTCAGAAACAATTCGGCGCTCGATCAAATGCTCCTGCAATTAAACGGCGTAAAGAAGATGCTCAACGCGAGGCCGATCGACTACAAAGCTCTGTTTGATGCGCTCAGACAATTAGATGAGGCGCTCGCAAAGCTCGAAGCGCAATTTTCCCCCGGCGGTGATTTATACGATCCGACGATTATGGAGGACAGTATCTTCAATCCGCAGAAGTACGTCGCAGATTATCGGGCAAAAATCAGTACGCTCTTCCAAAAACTCCAACAGCAAAAGTGGAAGTTGGACGGGGTGCGCGTTGACTAATTGTTCGAAAGCGCGCCGACAATTCGGCGCGCTATTTCATCCGAGACATCGAGCCCCGAATAGTCAGGGTTGTATCCTCCGATAAACGGAATCGCAGCGATGAATAGATGCTTATTCACATTCCCGTTTTGGTCGATTGCTTGATAATCATCCGTAATCGCAACACCCGGAACTGTGAGCGGAGATTTGGCTTCACCACCTACCGCGGTAGTTCGAAATTTTAGCCGAGCGGGCATAGTCTCCGTCTGCAAGGACGGAAACGGCAGGTCCTCGAAGGAAAGAGATTTTTGGCCACTGCAATCGACGTAGGTCCGGAACTCTCGCTCTACCCGCTCACCCACTGCGTCGGAATACTCATAGATGGCGCCTAACTGCCCCGGTCTAACCTCGCCGTCGTCTCCCACCGCCACGAGGTCCAGACAACCAGCATCGTAGAGCGCGAGAAGATCTTCACAAGAGCATTGAGGCACAAACGCGATGACGAGAGAGACAAGTGGCATCAACACCGTCTCGAGGCGCTGGTAATCTTCGGCCGAGAAGAATTTTGCCGGCTGATTAAGTGTCGAACTCAGAATTGCGAGCTTTTCCTTCCAGTAGATCGAGTCCTCATCTTTAATCGATTGAATCGCAATTTCATATTCTCTCCTGAACAGCTCAAACGGTTGAGTTCGCTCTTTCTCTTCGAGCATTTTTCCGACAAACTCCTCGAGATTCATTGACTTGATGAAGTCGTAAAACTTAGGTTCCCGGGTCCGAAATTGCGCTTTAAAGTTTTTCTCGAAGAGAAAGTCGAGCGAAACGAATCCGTCGTTTCCCAGCCGATGTCGGTTAATTTCTGCTTCAGAAAGGACACCCGTCTTTCTGAGCATGGGATCTTCGAGGTGAAAACGAACTCCCGGTAAGAATCCGTCTCGGGAATGCATGGTAATCCTGAAGCTCGGCGATTCGGGATTGCAAATGAAACGCCGCGCGCTGCCAGATCCCGTAAATTCACCGTTCGCGCGCGCGAGCGTGCGAATCGCGTCGATTGCTGAGAGCGAACAACCTTTCAGCGCAATCTCGTGATCGAGTTTGAGCTTAAGCTTCTCCGGTGGATAGGGAGAATCGAACCAGCCATCTACTTTCCCCTCGTGCACCTTCGGCCACTCATGGCCAGTAGCGACGACCACAAAATCGAATTCTTCAAGCGACTCGGATTTTTGGTCTGCCTGAGTCGTACTACGCGAATGAAGAGTTATCAGAGGATTGTTCGGCGAGCGGCGCACATCAACGATTTCAGTTCCGGGGTGGAGATTGAGCGAGATTCCATTCTCAATCAGTTGCGTACAGAGTGTATCAAACTGCGCGCTCAGGTATTTTCCAAACAAGAGTCTCGGGACGACCTTGTATTCATGGAGTTGCGACTTCGACAGTTCGTAGAACTGAAACTCACCCTCTGGGAGCTTCTCGAACCATTCAAGCAAGTTCTCCGGCAGCTCCGGTATCTCGTTTCCCGACACATTCGTTACATGTTCAGGCGCGGCTCCAAGCTTGGAGTACGGCATACCCGCACCGAAATCTGCGGAACTCTCGAGAATGTCGACTGTGGCTTCTGGAAGAGTTCGATGCGCCAAGTGCTTCAAAATGAACAACGCGGTCGGACCTCCGCCGGCGATGGCTATACGGGGCCGCTTTTGCTTTTTCATCGCGAAACTATGCGGCACCTACCCCAAAATCGCCATTAGCTCCGTCATAGACTCAAAGATTCGTGCGGTTCGTCGAGCCCCTCTCCGTCCTTCATTGGCTAACGTTACCCTCCTATCTCAATGATTTCGGTGACGGGACCCGTCGAGTTCTCGAAAGTTTCCGCCCAATGTCGGAAATATTCTGCTGGAGCGTAGGCTCTTTCCCCCACTTCCATGCCTCCGCCCGTGCCTGCTCGAAGTGGAGGCGGAGCAACGATCTCAACGCGCACCGCTCTGGGTGTTCCGTGCACGGAGAATACCAAGTTTGAATCCGGTTCCGGAGCAACCGTCGTTCCCCAAACTGAAAAGCTTATGCTGGAGGAATGGAGAGCAGAGTCCGGCATTCTCCCAAGCAGCACCATCAGCGTTCGAAGTTGAGGAGGGTAGATATCATCAAGCGTAATCAAATGACGATTCCGGTAGACCAAGGTGAAATGTCTCTTCATGAGATTCGGTCCGAAATCAGATGTAAACGTTTGAACAACGCTTTCGTCGAAGTACAACCGAGACCTATTGAAGTGAGTTAACTCCGACCGATCTCTCGTTGAGAGCTGCTCGAAATTAAAACGGCGAAATAATGGAGCGAGCAACGGAATTGGAACTTCCACACTGGAATAATTTCGATGAAGCGCGTCGAGCATGTTTGCCCCGTCGGTTGCGAGTGCGAACGCCGCTGGGGAGCTCGCCACATTTGAGCCTAATAAGAGTCCGGCAATTTCCGGTCCCCTCAGCTTCGCTTCAACAAGCCATGCTTCGAATGCCAAACTAACGCGCGGGTCTTGAACCACCTTTTCGGCACGGCGGCGAGCCTCAAGGTCTGAGCCGATGGCGAGACCATCACTTGCGGCAAGCGATAGGAACTCGGAGACAGGGATCGTATCGCCAAAGCGGCGTCCGTCAAATTGAACGCTCGGAAGCGCATCCAGAAGTTTTTCAATGATACACTCATTTGCCGCTTGCCGGATCTCGAATTCATCGTGCGTAAGAAGTGAGAAGAGGCTCCGCATGTCGAAAGCCAAACAATCAGGTGGCGGAGGAATATTATCGTCCGCTGGTATCAGACTGGGAATCTCAGGTGAGTGCTCCCAAGGTAGAAAGGCATCGGTTGATTTCACACCAACGGAACTGCGCGCTTCTTCGGGAGCGGACGTCGAGGTCCTTGCGCGGAAATCAACAATGGGCTGTGGAAGAGCATTCTCCGCGAAAAGCGTGACGAACCCAAGGCAAATTATCGAATAAATAATCTTAATCATGCCCATTTTATGGGACTAAACATCGGCCTGGGGAACACAAACTAAAGACAATTTGTTGCCGGATGATTTCAGGGACTTGGAAGAGATATTAAGATATTATCTGTGCCAACTCATTGTCCGATCGGGAGGAAAGTGAAGGGGGATTTTGCGGCACATCCCCCAAGCCGGTCATTCAGATCGTGTGGAACCTCCTTCCTAAAAATGTGTGGTGGAACCGACAATTGCGCTCTTCCGCAGCATCTCAGCCGAATTGTGCCACCGACTTTCCGAGCCGCGTCAGCACGGGCTGGGCCAGCTGCCACGGGTTGGTGCTGCCGAGTCGCGTGCAGTCGGCTTCGGACACTCCCCAGAGTTCGAGCTGATCGAGGCACTGCCGCAGGGTGGCCCACGACCCGGCGAGCGATCCCGTCGTCGGCGAGGTCACGGGGCCGCGCTCCTTCACCACGGTATTCAGTCCGCCGAAGATCGTGTACTCCCCCGGCGGTGCCTGTCCCAACGGCGAAATGTCGCTGGTGACGATGCTGCGATCGATGCCGCGAGCGCGGAGCGCCGCGAGCGTGAATCCCCGCGGAAGGTGATGCCCGTCGGTTATGAGCATCGCCGTCATCTCGGGAGCCGTCAGTTGCCACAGCAACCGCTCCTCGTGGCGATGCATCTGGGCCGGGCATGCGTTTCCCACGTGGGTGCAGACCGTAGCACCCGCGCGCCTGGCGGCCTCGAGAGTGTCGAAGTCCGCGAGGTGGTGACCGAGCGACACGATGACACCCGACTCGACGAGAAACGCGATGAGTTCGAGCGCGCCATCGAGTTCAGGCGCGACCGTCATCATCCCGATCTGTCCTTCGGCGAGTTCGAGAATCCGCCGGCAGACCGCGATCGAGGGAACTTGGATCGCGCGAAGCGGGTGAGCACCCCGAGCACCATCTTTCGGCGAGAGGAACGGCCCCTCGGCGTGGATGTAGGGAAGGTGTTTCTTGCCCCAGCTCGTGCCGCAGGCACGCGCGAGGACCGGCAGGACCGACTCGTAGTCGTCCATACCGGTGGTGATGACGGTGGGGGCGTGAGCTGCTACGCCCCCTTCGACCATGACTCTGGTAACCCGTTCGACGCCGCTCAGGGTAAGCCCGCCCTGAGAGTAGTCGACCGGTCCGCTCTCGTCGCAACCTCCATTGGCTTGGAGATCGAACAAATGTGCATTCATACTGCGCCGTCCTTCCGAGAGAAGTAGTTGGGTTTGGAGTGAGTGAACCTCTGACGATCTGCATGTTCGCAGACAACGTCTGTGAACGTGCAGTTGAATGGATTTCCAAAACAGCAAAATGGAATGAACAGGCGCGGCGCGCGCTTACCATATGATCCATGTCAAATGAATCAAAATGGAATTGTCGTCGAGAAGGATTCGCGTGCAGGCGCGCATACTTATAGGCAAATTCCGAAGGCTTTTTTGGGGTGAACAACGCGAATAACTTCGCCAGCCAATCCGCTCCCTGAAGAGCGGCGAGAGAGAAATTAATGTGCGGATCCAAAAACTCTGAGAACGATAGAAGTTTCCTTGGGTCCGTAAATCTGCTGGAGCCGTTTGACCTGTAGAGCTGGCTAAAAATTGAAAGAGTCCTACGAACTCCCCTGCGGATTCTGCAGGTCGAACGAGGATTTCAGAAATCGTGAGGGACGTCGAACAAGTAAGCGAAGGCATCGGCGGCGCCACTCTCTCAAAGATTTCAGACACTTATCGCATTTCGTAATCCCAGAACAGATTACGCGTCTATTTCGCGGTATTTCGTCATAAACCTATACTGATCCTCTGGTTCTCTTTTCTTCCTCTATTTGAGCCTAACTGCAGACTAAAAGGTTTTTCGGTGCATGCCGCTGGCTTGGTCATTCGACCGGCGAGCGGCCTGCACCATCAATTATGATCGGTGTTCGCCCTGGAGACTTTCAGCCATGCCGAATCGCATTACTGTCCTCGCCCGCCTCGACAACCGGACCCCCACGTACGCTGAGATGCTGGACCTCGTCGGGGCCGGCCTCACGGCGCTGCTCGCGGAGGCGGCGGCCTCGGTGGCCGTCGAGTGGAACGAGGGCACCATCGCCCTGCCCTTCGGGGCGAAGATGACCGACGAGAACCCGTTGGCGAAGATGGAGTTCACGGCCCCCGACATGGACCCGACGGACTTCGCGTCGCGGTTGATGTCGTGGTGTGAGGCGTGGACCCGGCGTTCGAACCGCCCCGGCCACAAGTGGGACTTCGCCACCAACGTGCCGGCCGGGAAGCGCGTCACGAAGAGCGCCCTGTCGGTGACGGTGATCAACAACGACGGGGTGAAACTGTTCCGGTTCGCCGAGTTCGTGTGACCCCCGACAACCCCCAATCCAAACCCCGCGGCAGATCGCCCTACGCCGCGGGGAAGGAATCCGATCCAATTACCAAAGGAGGTAATGTCTGCAGTTGGCTCGGATCTTTTTTCTTCCATTCATTTATAGAGCCCTGTTTCATGCTGCCGAACGCAGAGCTGCAAGAACGTGTTCGCGCGTGCTCTCAGTGAGCATGCGGAACGGAATTAACCCGGGCAAAAATACAAAATCTTTGAGTACGACGAAGTGAGATGATCCAAGTCAGCGCGATTATGGGCTGCTTTCATTCAGAAACGATGATCTAAGAAGTCGCGTAGGCACTTTTTACGGAAAAAGTTCGGAGGAGGCTGCTCCCTGTAGGGACCTCCGAATAAATCCTCCTTGAGAAAACCAAGTGAACGGAAAGAAGCGCAGCCTGTGCTCCTCTCCGCATTCGGAACAACACGTAGTCACTGTGTGGCAGCCTCTGGCTCAGGCGGCGACGGCCACGACTGTCTCGGTCCCCGTCTGCGTCGGCCACTGGAACCGAAGCAAGACCAGCGGCGCGACCCGGCGGCGGTTCTTCCGACGGAGGCCCAGCATCCGGCTCCCGACCATGACCGCGTTCTCGAAGCCGGCCTTCTTCGGGTGGTCGGTGCGGCGCTCCATCAGCTCGGCACAGCGCTTGAACTCCTCGCGGAGTTCCGGCACCGCGATGAACTGCCGGAGCGCCCCGCGCAGCGCGGCCCGCCACTCGAGACGTCCGATACCTTGCGGTTGGAGCGCATCCTGCAGGAGGAACTGGAGCCGGAACACGAGCGACTCGCGGGAGAAGTTCCCGCACGCGAGGTCCGGCCGTGCGAGCACCACGCGGACCACCGTGCGGAGGTTCGCCATCACCACCGGAGCCGGGTGCCCGCTCAGGTAGCCCATCGCGCGGTCAAGGACGAGGGCGGCGACGTCCGTTGCGCCATCCACCTTCCAGTCCGGCAGGGTGTTGACGTACGACGGCTGGTAGTTGTCCCAGTACTCTCGCCGGCGGTCGCCCTCCGGCAGCGAGGCGTGCCAGTTCGCCAGCCACAGCATGACCCCGGCGGCGGCTTCATCCAGCTCCGCGCGATACTGGCGAGCCAGATCGGCTCCCAACTGATGCTTCTCGATCAACTGCGTTCTCCTGCTCTAGGGTGAGTAGCTTCGAGACGGTGGATATCCGATTCCACTGCCTCCGCTCGCGCCCCGATGCTCGGAGATCGAACGGAAACAGTGGCAAAAAACCTAGGATGAGGAGCAGCTCCTCTCTGCCCTCGAGCCGAGCCACGCAACAAAAGGCGCGGCAAAAGCTCGAAAGTCGACATGAGCACTCATCTCTTCCTGAATAGAATCTCTCTTCTCGAGTGGTATTCTCGGTTCAACATCGGCCGAGAATTGGGGAAAAAGAACAAAACGGCGCCAAAATAGGCCTGTAAAGGGGAGCGCAGTATACACAAACTTCGGAGTCCTGACACCGAAAGCAGGAAAAAACCGCACGATTGGAAAGTCCTATCCAAACATTGACGAACACGAGAACGGCGAATTGCTCAGGCAGAGATTTGCGCAAAGCCGCCGCAATCACGAAAAGTATGAGGTGAAAGCAGCATAGCCATTATTGTTGAGTGCGCTCGTTCTTTTTCAATTTTCGTCGCATTATCACCGCATTGTCTCTCTCAAACGGCTCCGAAACATCTTAGAATCGTATTTCGCCTGCCCAAGTCTGCACCGAGACCCCCATAACAGTGGTGTCAGAAGCATTTTTTACGGGCAGCGCACTTTCAGGTGTTCCAGCCTCACCAGGTTTTTTCGAGAGAGAGTAATGAAAACTTATTCGATTTTCAGAACGATAACGAAGTCCGGGATGATCGCTCTCTGCGGATTGAGTATCTCGCTCGGCGACGCATCCGCCGACGAAAAGAGCAATTGCCCGAAATTGGCCGAACTTAGCAATTCTGCTCAGGCCGTAGTGAACGAAGTGAGCGACGAACACGAACGACTCTTCAAGGCTGGGACGGCGTTAAGCTCGCGAGTCTACTCGCAAGAAAACTTCTTGGATTTCTCCCATGTTTCTTCAAAATCGACCGCCGACGAGAGGCGAAAAAACCTCCGCGAGCTGAAAGATACTTGGAAGGCTTTAGCCGATCTCAACGAAGACTTTGAAGCAGCGATTCTGACGCGCGGGAAAAGCCACTCTGTCTCGGAGCAGGAGCTTCTCAATATTGCGCGATGCTTCAAAAAAGAATCAGAAGACGCCTACCTACAGACGAAGTTTGGAAACATCGATCGATTCGTCCACGCAATTCGCGCGAGACAAGATTCGGCGGAAGCGTTTGAGAGTATATATTCGCTCGTCTCAGAGAGTTTTGGAACGTGGACCCTCACTACTGACGGCTTCCCATCCTTCACCAAGCCGGGTGACAACCAAACCCTTCGGAGACTACTAGCCGCGCTTCTGAAAGCCGACGAAGAAGCAAAGCGGTTGAGCTAAACCCAACTCGTTCAAAGACACTTTGTCGCTTCCAGGAGCAATCTTGATTTCGACCGGCTTTACTTCGCAGCCGGCGGAGGAAGATTCTTTGGCGACAGATCAAGATAAGGCGTTTTCGGTTCAATGCCCGGCGCGAGAGCCGCAGGCGCTTGATCACCTCCGTCCCCAAGCGATTTAAGGTAATCGAAGAGATCGCTCAGATCTTTCTCCTGCATCGCATGAAGAGCATATGCAGGCATCGGTGGCCGCGCCCGAGAATTTCGACACAGGGTTACCCATTGCTCTCTCGACAACCCGTGCGCAAGCTTTCGAAGATTCGTCGGATATGTCGTGCCCCAAGGCCCTTTCCATCCAAGAGTATCACCGAGAAACCAATCTTTCTCCGGCACCTTGCCGCCACTCGGCGCAAATCCGGCGGTGTGACAGTCATTACAGCCGCCGATAGTTGCTAAATATCGGCCACGAGCGACGGAAGCTTCGTCGGCGGATGCGGTGTTGAATAAAAGACAGACAAACACAAAAGAAGTTAAAAAATAATTCATTTGATTCCGATAACATTCCTCAAGCCGTCAGACAACGCAGCTTACAACCTGCCGCAAGCGAAGCTTTATTTTCCAGAACTCGCTCGCTTTTCTCAGACCAAATAGAAAATCTCTCCCAAATTTTTGCTGAGAAGGAAACCTTTAACTCTGCCCGCCGATTATGGAGGAGAGCTTGGTGGTCAGAGATTTCTCACCGGCTTGATTCAACCGCAAATTCGATTGGAGGAATTATGAGTGTGGAAAAACGCGACGAGGAACAGCTCGACACCTTTCCTGCAGCGCTTGGTGAATCGGTGGTTAAGAAATTGCAGTTTCTCGACTCACTGAAAGCGATGGGTGAAGAGCCGCATGAGATAGAATTCGAGGTTAAAAAGACAGCACGGGAGACCGCCGCGATGTTCTGCGGGTGGCTTCATTCCCGTGGCGTTTTAGGCAGCATCGAAATACCTGCTGGGATGGCGCAACATTTCATTGAGTTTGTATACCTTGATATCGAAAGCCGTCGTGGAATGTTATCGAAGCTCACGAAGAATCACCTTTCAGAGTTTCTGAACCTCTGTGAGTTTGCCGTTTCCAAGGAAGATTGGGACGCGGGAATTAATCCCTTCGATTGCGCACTCAGCTTTTTTCAGTTTCTCGATGAGATCGGCTACCCCGCACGGTTGGAGACGATTGCTCGATCACTTCAAGCACTCAGAAAATCGATCATCAAATTTCCTGTGCAGGAGAACATTTCGAAGGCGATTTGTGAAATGCAATGAGGGGAACTGACGTGCAGGCCTGGTAACAGTGGTGACAGATGAGTCGGATTGTTCTGTAAACGCTCGCATGAGCGGCGCACCCAGCGACACGGCAATCAAAGCAAAAACATTGCTATCCCGAGCTAGCGATTTCCAGTGGCGGCAGCGACATGGTACGCACTTTAAAAAACCGCAAGCTGCCAAACCACGAGAAGACATTTTCGCCGAGTTAGTTTCATCCGTCGCACCTCGTTCGGTCAGGCTAAGAGAACATCCCTCCTCTCGGGAACGCAATTTCATTGAGGCGAAATCAGCAGTCCCCTCACGAGACCCCGAGATCTGTGGGAAGAGCGCGAGCGCTCCAAGGGACTTTCGTCCTTCCCTACTGTCACAACCCTCACTTGCAGATCAGCACCGTCAGCGCCGGCTTGGGCGTGGAGTGGTCGATCAGCAACACCGCCTCCGCGCCCTCGCCGTCGATCCCTTGGGCGAGGTGCGTTTCCGTCACCTTCACCGCGGCGAAGTCACTGAGGAGGCCGTCCGCGCCGAAGAACAGCACCAGCGACTGGGTGCTCGCCTTCCCCGCGACCTCCACGGCGGCGAAGAAGCTCGCGCGGTCCGGGGCGACGGTGAACACCGCGTCCATCGTGTCGTCAGGAAGGAGGCCCCCCAGTTCGCTCGCGACGCCCGGCACCTGTGCAATCAATTCGGTCCACTGCATCGTCTTGCCCTCATGTCTCAGTAAAAGAATGGCGATCCATGGCTGGCGGAGACCGCGCCTGCTGCGTATCCGCTGAGACGATTGAATGAGCGGATAAACAACAAGCGCTGTCACGAGGAGCTGAGTGAATTGAGAAACCTTTTTTGGAGTTGCTCGCGTCTCTTTGCAGAAGGGTAACCGTCCGCGAAAAGAGCGAAGTCTTGAACTATTTTCGGAAGAAGAAAGAGCCGGATGCTCGGGAGAACGACCTATTGGGGTCGGAAGACCGGCACTTTATTAAATAAATTGAATTGAAAATCAAGTTGAAGCTTCAGTCTCAATTGATTCGTAATCGGAAGTAATGATTGCAACGATTTATTCATTTGCTGCGCTATTCATCGCGAGTGCTTCTACACCGCTTCGCGAGCCGCTCTCCCACGTTGATGTCTGGATTAAACTGCGGAAAGTTCTCGCCCCCTCTACGATCGCACGCAGCTAAGAGTTTCTCGCATTTTATCGCACGCCTCATTTTTTCGCTTAAGTTCTGCACAGGTCTCGGATATACTCGGAATTCGATCGTGGCTGTGGATTGGATATTTTTGTCAATCGGAAGTGTGCTTCTTCTCGTCCCTACTTCTCATTGAAGTGCGCGCTTTAAGTCGACGCTTAACTAACGTGCAAGTAATCGCGCGAACGATGTAATGTTTCCGAGAAGCTGATTGCTCGCTCTGTAAAGCCCGACTAGCCGGTTGCGGCTCTCGTTCGGTACTCGTCATAAAAAACAATTGGAGTGAATAGATGCGAAGTTCTCTATTTCTTTGTTTGGTCTCAATTTTCGTCGTCGCAAGCGGAGCACAAGCTCAGACATCTCCTCAAAGTCCGAATGTAACTGCAGACTCATCGAGCCGATTTCAGCAAGAAAAGACCAAACTATGTTTCGATTGCTTCGGATACATGACCGATGATTTCGATCCACTTGCTAGCTGTAACGAATTACATGCGATGAGCTCTCTGATGGAATGCACGCGCACCTGTACAGAGGCGGGCAACTCTGATGCGGCGGCCACTTTGGCGAACCAAACTCAGGCGTGTTTAGCTCTATTGACGAACCCTCCAAAGTACCACTACGACGACACCTATGGAATTGTGGACATACCTCTGATCAAAAAGCCGTAGAAGGTCCTCTGTCCGCCTGTCGATGGAACCGACAGGCGGCGCGGCCAAAGGAGATTTTGAGATTTCAAATTCCGTCGCAGGGACTATGACTACCAGCGGATTCAATTATCAGGAAATTTCCGCCGCGGTTCACTTCTTTCTCGAATCGAATTCGCGCCTGAGGTTCTGCAATTCGAGACTCAGTTCTTGAACTTGCTTTCTCGATGCGTTTGACTCTGCTTCGAGCCTGCGGAGAGCTTCGGACAGAGTGGATATTTCTTTTTTAGACCGAGTGATATCCCTCTGAAAGGCGAGAAAAAGATCGCCGTACTGTTCCGAAGCGTCAAAGCTCCTATCATCTTGACCGTTCCTCCGTCGAGGCGACACGCTCTCAAATTCTTCCTTCGGAAGTTCGAGGTCCACGACTCTCACAGAGGGATTGACCTCGCTCTTTGTGCAGTCCGGTTTCAAGATCACTTGAATCTCCGTGTGCTGAGACGAAACCGATTTATTGTCTACCTGTCGGTTGCGGACGCCGTCTATGCGAACGATGCCAATTCCACGGTCGTCAAAACGGTCGAATTTGATCGCCCGTCTATTGAAAATGAAATCCTCTACTCTTTTTGCTTTTAGAATCCGCGGAAGCTCACGGTCGATAAATTCGCTCTGAAATTTGGCCCGAGACGCTTCATCAAAGAGACTTATCGCACTTTGGAATTTTCGCTCGGCATTCTCCGGAGTGTAGTTGAAAACGCGCCTCACAACGTCGGTCCCGGCATTGATAAATTCCGAGTCCGAGATTGCGGACGACGGGCACTCGGAGGCAAGCGGATTTGCAGTTGCGAAAGGAGTTTCGCCAAGACCAATTAGGAAGAAGACGTTCGAGATGAAGAACCTGGCTGTTATTCTCATTGAGAGCTCCATGTTTCTCGAGGAGTAAATATCGCTCATGCTTCTAAACATTCGAGTGTCGAAGAATATTTCTCCGTCCACCCCTCTCAGACGAATCAGTCCTTCCACGGTTGGAAGAACCGATCCGGGGTCAATCCTTGACCCGGTTTATTTTACCGGCGAAGCCGATCGGGGAGCGAGTTCCAGTCCCAGCCGGGCAACAGGAGGAGGTGGTCCCAGCTCCCCAGTTGCTCGGCCTCGTTCGCGTAGACGGGGAGCGTCCGAATCTCCTCCGCGCGCGCGAGCGGGATCAGGCACGAGCGGGTCTGCCCCGGACTCGTCCACCCCGTCACCAGCTTGAGCACCGCGTGGGGGTTTTTCTCCGTGAGGCACTTGATTGTCACCACCGCGTTCTTGCCGAACCGCTGCCGCAGGAGGTCGGCGGAGGTCGGGTCCTCGCGGTCCCGATTCGCCAACAGCCGTCCCGAGTACTTCCCGTCGCACCACACCATCACGCGGTTGTTGGGGTTCGCCTCCACCATGCGCCCGACGATGCGCTGCAAGTGGTTGTGCGTGTCCGCGTCGTCGTCACCGACCGCCACCGGCACGACCGTCATCTTCGCGTCGAACGCCGCGTCGAACACCCGGTAGTAGGCGTGGAGCGTCGGACCCCACCCCACGACCTTCTGCATCGCGTCCATGATCGTGGTCTCGTCCTTCGTCTCCACCGCCGCGAGCAGCATCGGCAGCGCCTTCTCGTTCTTCGCTTGGACGCCGATGACCAGGTGCGTGAACCCCCAGCGCCCGAGTCGCCCGACCATGTCCGAGCCGTAGTTGTACGCCGGCTGCGGCTCGTTCCCCGCAGCCTCGTCGTAGAACAGGACTCGCGTCTGTCGCGTGAGCGACTCCATCAGCCCTCGCACCGTCTTCGGGTTGCCGGCCGTGTTCACCTCGTCCCGGAGCGCCTTCACCCGCCGCGGCCCGACCGCCGCCTTCTCCATCTCGTTCTTCCAGCCGGTCTGCAGGCGTAGAACCGCCTCGGCCTCGAGTTCCGGGATGATCGGCGACTTCGGGTTTCGCGCCGACTTGCTGACGGCCACCGACACCGTCTTGTCCTTGCTCCGGGTGATCTGCGCGACCTCGTGCCCGTGAACGTCGTAGACGACCGCGTCGACCTCCTCGTCGAAGCGGAGGCGCACCCGGATCTCCGGCCGGTCCGGGTCCTCGAGGGCGATCCCGACGGCGTCGGCCAGCTTCGCCTTCAGCTCGGCGCGCGTCTCCCCGTCGAGCCACTTGCGGCTCTCCTTCGGCTCGTTCCACCGCACGAGCAGCGCCGCGTTCCGCTCCAGGTACGCGCCGACCTTCGCCTCCACGTCCGCCGTGCCCTGGGCCTTCCCGCCGGGCTGCAGGCCCACGAGGGCCGCCGCCGCGATCACCGCCACCAGTCCGCTTCGCATGGGAACCTCCGCCGTCTCGATCAGAGTCAGTCCGAGATCGAGACAGGTGTTTGAAACACACAGAACATTCTTCCGTAGAATTACTGACTCTTCTGAGAGGGTTGGGAGATCGGTAGGATACGGAAAAAGTTATGCGTGATCGATCTCCGTGAGCGATACCCAAGTGTAACGATACAATATCATTTCCCATGCGTTTCAGTCCGAAGTCGCTCCCTTGTCGCGGTCATACCGCTCGGCGGCTTCCGATCGTATCCATTTGAACGAGGGCTAGTTTTAAACGCTTCAACTTAAGGACTTCCAGGTATGCGACGAGAGCTCCGTAACTATCCGAAGCCGCCGTTTGTTCGACAACCGCAACCTTGGCCGGGATTAGCATCCAAGATGCAACCGAAACCCGATCACGGTGAGGAGACTTACCGAGGTTCCGGACGACTTCAAGATCGAAAGGCACTCATCACAGGCGGTGATTCCGGAATTGGACGCGCGGCCGCAATAGCATTTGCGCGAGAAGGAGCTGATGTCGCGATTAACTACCTTCCGTTTGAGGAGTCCGACGCTCTCGAAGTAATCGAGCTGATTCAGGCGGAGGGTCGGCGTGCAGTGGCGATCCCCGGCGATATTCGAAGCGAACGATTCTGCGAAACTCTTGTAAAGGATGCAGCCGGAGCACTCGGCGGACTGGATCTTTTGGTGAACAACGCGGCGCACCAGACCTCCCAGACTTCAATCGAAGAACTTTCGACCGAGCAATTTGACGCGACGTTTAAAACGAACGTGTACGCGATGTTCTGGATAACCAAAGCTGCGCTCCGGCATATGCAGAGGGGTGCTGCCATTATCAACACGACTTCGATCCAGGCGTATGATTCGTCGGAGAATCTCTTGGACTACGCCCAAACGAAAGCGGCACAAGTTGCGTTTACAAAATCGCTTGCAAAGCAGCTTGCGCCCCGTGGTATCCGCGTGAACGCGGTAGCACCGGGTCCAGTGTGGACTCCTCTCCAACCTTCCGGAGGGCAGCCTCCGGAAAAGATCGAAAAATTTGGAGAGAAAACTCCAATGGGACGACCCGGCCAACCGGCGGAGCTGGCCGGTGCGTTTGTCCTCCTGGCTTCAGACGAATCGAGTTATGTAACTGGCGAAGTGTACGGGGTTACCGGCGGTCACATGACACCCTAGAATCTCGACGCCCGACCCAGGCAGGATTTGCGGAGCGTGCGTTCGCATTGTCCTGGACCTGAGAGGAATGCTTATCTTACGAAGGCAATCTCAAAAATTCTGACAAACTCGGAAAGATTGCTTCTTTAACTCGACCGTAATGCCGCGTAAAATTGCGGAATGGATGATCTCTCGAGAGTTCGACGGCTGTTGTTCAACATTTCTTTCGGCGCCATTATCTTGTTCGCTCTCGTAAGTATTTGGCTCCTCACTTCCTCGAGCGAAGCGGCGTTCGTCTCCACTGGACGAAAACTCAAGCTCGTAAACGGTCAGCCATCGACTCATCTCACCTTCGACCTCGGAACCGAAATCACACTCGACACGCGAGTGCTCTTTTCCGCCGCCAGCCCGAGAACGTTCGTCACGGCCGGCGTGAGCGCGCAGTATCATTACCTCAGTGACGCCGCCTACAGGACGCTAAAGACGAAATATGGGAACAGCAAACGTTGTCCTGCGAGTTTTCTCAACTGGAACGCAAAGCACTTGATGATTCTGACAGAAGACAACCTTCTTGCGCAGAAATTAAACACGGAAGTGAAAGAAGGCGACGCAGTCAAACTGACCGGGGCCTACTTGCAGTTCAGTGAAGGAGCAGTGGGTGGGAGAAACGCGACAGCTCCAACCGGGAACATGCGATACTTCCTTCTCCGGTCGGCTTCGATTTCCGGACGCCTTTATCAAGGAAGAGCGGCGATACCTATTTCCGACATCGAGATCCGGTTGCCGTAATTCTTGTTTTGACTTCGAACAGCTACCATGCCGGATTCAGCGTTCGTGTCTTGGACGATTCCAGCGATCTCTTCCTAGACGCCGAGCTTCAGAATCTGCGGAAACGCGCACTCTTACTGGTTGCGGTTGTGAAAATGCACGCCGAGCGACCCTTATAAAATGCCGAACAACATCCCAAAAAAATAGAACGCGAAGTCTCATGTGGAACTCTTTTACACCTTTAGGGTATGCACTAACACTGATTAGTCGCTTTGAGACCCGAGACTTTACGAGTCTCTCTCATTTATTCCCGATATACCCAGTCTCAGCCGACGAGCGCCGGCTCATGACGGCGGTCCTAGCGTTCTCTCGAAGAAAGCCGTTCAATGATGGTAGCTAGTTATCCACCAACCGAATTTCCCCAATGTTGAGTCGCCTCTTGGCTTCAAAGTCTTCGAAAACGCCCCTCTTCGGAACTGCGGATGAGCATGCGGCCATCGGCCGATTGAGGCGGCTCGCAACGCTGCTCGACTCTGCAGTGAGAATTCCCGGCACCGAGGTCAAGGTAGGCGTCGACGCCATAATCGGATTTGTTCCCGGAATTGGAGATGCCTTCGCCGCACTATTTTCGACCTATATTCTCATTTCCTCCGCCCGCATTGGAGCATCTCGTCCACTCTTACTCCGAATGTTCGGAAATTCACTGCTCGATCTGCTCATCGGAGCAATTCCCGTCGTGGGAGATATCTTCGACATCGCTTGGAAGTCGAACTCTCGAAACATTGACCTTCTCGAACGTGCCGTGGCGGAACGGAGGATTCAAGAACGGAGTGTCGAAGAAACCGGGAAGGCGTTTATCTTCCTGGGCATCGCGATACTTTTTTTCGGCATTTTCCTAGCCGTAATGATCGGTGCGGGATTGTTCTGGCTCATTTTCAAGTCCTTCAACTCGTAACGTTATATCCTAACGTTATAAAATACCGCTCAGCAATTGCGGCCGCGATCCTCGCTTCCGCGCAGTTCCATTTTCCAGTAGATGATTGTGACCTGATCTCGAGAGACCATCACAGAGGAATACGTATGAGTGCCAAGATTCAAATTATTTTTTCTAGCATCTATGGACATGTCTGGAAGCTTGCGGAGGCCATCGCGGAGGGTTCGAAAGGAGTCGCGGGTGCCGAAGTTGAGGTCTTCCAAGTCACCGAAACTCTCCCCGAGGAAGTATTGAAGAAGATGGGAGCGGTCGAAGCAAAAAAAGCATTTGCCCATATTCCGATCGCGGACCCCAAACGGCTCGCGGAAGCGGATGCGATCATCCTCGGCTCGCCAACGAGATATGGCTCTGTAAATGCTCAGATGCAAGCGTTTATGGACGCAACCGGCGGTCTTTGGGGAACCGGCGCACTCATCGGAAAGATTGGCAGTGCTTTCACTTCTACCGCAAGCCAGCACGGCGGCCAGGAAACGACTCTGTTGTCTATGTCCACATTCTTCTTTCACCAAGGGATGTTGATCGCCGGAGTGCCTTATAGCACGAAGGAGCTTCTCACCCTCGAAGAGATGACCGGTGGAACGCCTTACGGCAGCACCACCATAGCGGGACCGAAGGGTGAACGTCAGCCAAGCCCCAATGAGCTCGCGATTGCTCGGGCACAAGGGAAGCACGTGGCGAGTTTGGCCTCGAAGCTCGCGAGAGAGTAGAACTCGTCCGCCTGAACGGAAAATATCCTATTTGGCGTAACAACACCGACGCTTTCAGAATCAACGGCCGCGGTAACCGAAAACGAGAGCGAATTTCTCGGCAGCCGCGACCGAGGGATACTGGAAATTCTCATCGAGCTTAACGTCTGTCGAACGATCTTTCTCCGGATTCAACCACGCCATTGATTGACCTTCGGCGTGAAGCAAGATTTGTTCACCAATAGTCCGAACGAACCATGCGTGTTCAGCGGATGAGGTAGGCGAGCGTCTCCAGGAGTTGGCTTTCGGGTCGAACAACCAGCTGGCCTGAGCTCCTCGCGTAGAGTACTTGGACGTGAGAATATCGTACGCATCTTTCTGCAGGAGCAGCCGGTCTCCTGCCGAATAAAGCTTAAACTCGCGGTCCACAGGTGCACCGACGCGTGCGATTTCATGCCATCGATCGTTTTCCGGATCGTAGATTCGACCTAAAGATTTGGCTCGGGGAGTCCACACAACGAGTCGGGCACCGCTCCACGCCGCGCTCACACCCTCCTCAGGCAAAGGTGCATTTTTTCCACTCATTCCCTTCCATTGCCGGCTCCGAAGATTAAAAAATATTCCGGGATGCCGTTGGATCTCTCTTTCGAGCTTGTTTGAATCCGCTGGCTCTGGAGACGGGAACTCTTCTCGCATCGCTCGTTCACGCAGCCTCTCTTCGCGGAGAGATTTGAGGCTCTCCTCGTCGACCGTCCAGTTCGGGAAATAAAGAAACAGATGGCCGCCGCCGAGAATTGGTGGGAGTGCTTCATTCTCCACGCCATCAAACACCGGCTTTGGGAGAACGGAAAGCGTCGCCGTCTCCGACGCGATGAACCTGAGTGCAATCGGATTAGCGCGCGGTACGATAATCGCGCCATCAGTCACTTTGTACACTTGCGCACTGCTCTCCGTGCTCGCCACATATTCCCGCTCGGCGTGCGGAATTGCATCGCGTAAGGCAGGAACTTCAATCCATTCGCCTTTGCTCCTCGAATAGCGATACGAGTCCGAAACTGGAATGTAGACAGGAGGCATGGCGGCATTCACCGGATCCGGCGAGAGAAACGAAAGTAACGAAGAGAAGAATGATTCGCATCGCTGTTCGTCTTTTACGCGAAATCCACCGAAGAGCAGCAGGCCATCGTTCACGGTGAGTAAGTGCGAGTCGCGGCGCACGATGGGTGCGTTTTTTCCAGGCACTTCAACCAAACTCTTGCGATCTGTATCAAGCACGAAGAGTTTGAGCCGCTCCGTCGTGCCCTGAGAGGCGGCGCACTCATGGCTCGTCCCCATCACCAGGTAAACGACATTTCCATCAAAAAGCGGCTCCGTGAGGTGAGACAACCCTCGTGGAACTTTCACAGCAAATCGCGGAATTGCTTCTCCCGGATAAACGATTCCGATTGACTGCTCCTCCTCTCCCGGAAGATACAAATCCGGATGGCAGGAGAGGAGGGCAAGTGAGCAGACCAAGGCGAGAGCGAGGACATCTACGCGCCGTATCTTTTGATTAGTGGTTGCAGCGTTCATCGGCCCTCTCTGACAAAGCTCAGCACCGAGAGGTTATTCTCGAAACTTTTCAGGGTGGCGCTTGAAAAACCCTCCGTCAACGACGATAAGCACTCCGATTGCAAAAATTGGAGAGCGTCTTAAGGATCTTTGGTTGATGCCCAGGTTCTTGATGTTCATCCAAGTTCTAAGGCAGGAACAGGGACTCTGAAAACAACAGCCTTCGATAGTCTCCGGCCGATTCCCGGATCCTTCGCCTCCGCTCAGCCCCAAACCTCGTCAATCGCCCTTCGGAAGAGTGCATTTAACTCCGCAGTTGGATCGTGTCCTTGCTTGGGTACTCGTACTGAGGTTGAGAGGCGTTGAATCTCTCGTTCTAACCAATCATTAAGCACTTGTATCTTCTCTCCGCTCTCAAGCTCGGCACCGCTACGCTTCTTTTCCAGGAGATTGTCGATTGCCTGGCGTACCTCGCCCCCTGGCAAAGCACGCTCAAGCACTTTCCCAAACTCCATTGGCACTGCTTCTCTGCTCCCTTCGATCCATAAACATGAAAGCACCGGTCGGAGGACATAAAAATACTTCTTTACCCGAACGACATCACCTTGAAGGTATTCGCGAAAGTTTCCCGTCGCCATGCTCAGATAGTGGTGCAGGCAAGCCGTCGGAGAGTACACCGTCGGAATCAGCGCTCGAAGCTCCGCGGCCGTAGCAAACACTTCCCTATAGAGAATTGGCGAATCGAGCCACTCAAGAAGCGGAGGGTTCGACTTTCGAAACAGTCCGAGCGCCTTCCTGAGGTCCCAGCCACTGAGATCGATCTCTTCGTCGTCTAGCGGGCGCTCGATCACATCACGACCGTTATCAATTGAGAGATACCATTCGCGGCGCCTGACGTAGACAAATCGCACATCAAAGTCGCTGTCGGCGGAAGGAAAACCCCAAGCACGGCTTCCCGATTCCACCGCGAGCACGATTTTAACGTCCTCTTCGCGCTCCAGCGCATCGAGTTTTTTCGAAACCGACTGATACGGTAGCTCCATGGACGACCCTCTCGATGTGGTGCATGCGAGCTTAACAAAGTATGCCGGTCCCTGCTTGCAAAAAAAGCTCTTGAGAGCGAGCGCGCTCAGCGAGTGAACGGCAATTGGTTTTTCATCCGGTACTCTGTTTAGGCGAGGAAGGGACCTCGCCTAAACAGAGTACTAATTCCCAAGTCGCGGGAATGCTTGCTTTACGAAGCGATGCGCAAATCTCAATCGAAATTCGCGATACACAAGGTAACCCGATTCAACCTGGAACGCGCTTTCAGTCCGGCTACAAGTTAAGCGTCACATCGAACCCATGCCCGAAAACATTCAGAGCTGCTCGGAGCGTCCGGTGGCCACACAAGAGAAAATTGCCGACATTCCGCTCTTCCGAGGCTGAAGCACAGTAGTTGGTGCCCAGCATAGCGAGAACGGCGTCGAATCCCGAATAGCTCTCAATCGTGAGAGACCGTACGATACGAACCAGCCTCAGATCGGAACGAGATAGCAATCCGGTTCCAGGCATTAATCGCCGCGACCGCCCAGGTTAGGTCGGCGAGCTCCTTGTCCGAGAACTTGCTACATGCCGCGTCATAAACTGCGTCAGGTACGTGGCCGTCTGTCACATTCGTAACGGCCTCTGTCCATTCGAGCGCCGCACGCTCGCGGTCCGTGTAGTAAGAAGCTTCACGCCACGCATCGAGTCCGTAAAGTCTTTGTTCGCTTTCGCCAGCGGCACGAGCATCTTTCCAATGCATGTCGATGCAGTAAGCGCAGCCGTTCATTTGAGACGCACGCAGCTTCACCATGTGGAGAAGCGTTCGTTCGAGACCCGAGTCTTTAAGGTAGGTCTCTAATGAAGACATTGCTTTGAAGGCGCCGGGAGCAATCTTCCAATATTCCATTCGCAGTTTCATTGCGCCTCCTGATTTCATCTCAACCGTCGCGTGTCAGATCCAACGTAGGATAGCTTCTTCAGCTCTTCAAGTCATCCGCGACTTTACCGCAATTGAAGCCGCGCGGAATGCTAGCGAGCCAGGAATGAGAAAGCTCCACGGTCCGCTTAATTCGCGCTTCAAATCGAATATAAGAAGGCCAGATCCCGGATGCTCGTTGTCGTGACGCCGGGAGCACTTGCAACTTATGTCCAAACCGATGGAAGCTCGTGATGAATGGTCTACTGCTGAGTCTGCGCAGTTTGCGGGCCGCATTGAGCGTGCAATTTGAGAAATCTTTGCTTCGGCAGATTTGAGGGTCAACCGTTGGGGCGATCCGGAGAGAACTCTCTCGCTCCGGATCGCTGTGACCACCGGCTTCATCGATCAGTCGTCTAAGGTAATCCTCTCCACACGTGTCCGCGGCACGTCAGAGTAATGAATGATGAGCCGTCCGGGAACTTCGAGCCACTTTCCACTGGCGGGGTCAAGGCGGAAGACGATCCGCGGACCGCAGAGGTAACGTCCCGGTGGAAAAGTGCGGTCGTACCCCCGCCACAACCAAGTGTCAGCCATCTCGTAGATGACGCACCCCCGCGTGCTCACCTCCACGGGCTTGTAGCGGCCGTGCTCGATCACCTGCACGTTCATCTTGGGCGGCGGGGCCTCCGCGTTCGCGCACGCACCCGCGAGCGCGAGTACTGCCAAGGACAGCAAGAGCCTCGACATGACATGAATCTCCCGTACAGAGGAAAGTCCGGTCTCCAAAAAACGCCGGCTTCCCTCTGCGCTCACGGTCTCGCGAACGCAAAGGGAAGCAGAACCCATCTCCTCAAATCTGCCGTAAGCGAAAGGTCGCTTATCAGCTTCAAAACGACGGTCAACGCGATTCGCATTGATGTCAGATATTTGTCGCGCAAGCGCGACAATTCTGTTTCTCCCGACGCTTTGCTGACAAAAGGGAGAGAGGACCGGGCGATGGTCCTTCTGTCAGGCGATCCTCAACTTCAACTTCACCACCCTGCCGTCGGCGTGACGGTAGACCCAGGAAACTTCCTGGCCCGAGGTGTCGTTGAAGATTCGGTTTGACGCCTTATCTTCGTACTTGAACCCCCGCTCCTTGAGCATCTTCATGCCCTGCTTGGGGCTATCGAACTGCTCGATCGTTCCGCCCGTCGCGACGTCGATCAAATCGCACTTCAACATTGAAATCCCCGATCATGGAGCGCCCGCGCTTGGGAAAGACCTCTGTCTGTTGTAACCTTTGCGCCGCGGCCCTCTCGCAGATATTCTCGCGACTCTCACGAGAATGTTCGGCTTTCAGTAACTGTTGTGGCGCTCGCAGCTAATGGTCTCGACACGGGGGCTAAACATCGTCTTAAAGATCGATAACTACAAGTCCATCGGAATCCCTCTCATGTATCGAGCTTCCGCGAGTCATGGGGCGCGAATAGGCAGGAGGCTGATTGGCCAACCGGAAATTAGTCTCGCTCGGCTTCGTCACACTCTCGACAATCCAAGGTTTCACCGATACGGCTCTCCCGACCCTCTTCGGTTTGCGTCCATGGCCGCACCTCAAACGGTGGCCGATGTCGAACATGCTGTTGGTGCTCACAACTGAGAACCGCAACCCAGTCACCCGATGCATCCTGCCTGAAATCGACAATCGAACTCTTCATGATAGATTCGTTATGATTGAAACACTCCCAATTCTCACTTCCCCGGTTTCACCTAGCACTCTTTCTGAGAAGCTTTGATGCAGATTCGCCTTCGAGATGCCGACAGTACTCGGGCCTACAAAAACAACAAAACAAGGACACGAACATGCGGATCAGATTCGTACTGCTCGGATCAATCTTTGCGACTTTTTCAACATTGAGTGAAACCGCCGCCGCGACTTCACCCGCGCCGACCGCGACACCCACTCCGATTGCTACGGCGACTCCAAGGCCAACGGCGACTGCTACGCCAACCGCGCCGCCGACAACTCCTACACCGACACCAACCCCGAAACCATTTATCAGTTCTAGAGTCGATTGCGCCCGCAAAGTGACCTGCTACAAGCCCGCGGCATGGCCGTGGCAAGCACCTCAAACGAAGATCGTCACCTGCAGCGCTTCGAGCGGGATGAGCGCGTGCGGCTGGCCAGCTGCTGCCGCTCAGCTACCCATACTCGACGCATCCGCGATACTCGGACTTGCTTGCAGTGCCGCCTCTTGTCCGGCGGGATTTTTCAGCATCGTCGACGAGGACTGCGTTCCGGATCAAGATGTCGTAGGTCAATGTTAGCCGAAGATGGGAGCATCCTGCTCACCACAGTATCCGCTCTTTAGTAAGTGAGCACAAAGAGGCGGATCAACACGATCTCTGGAGCCGGCATGAATTCAATCATTCTGCCTGAAGAAGGTACATTGAGCCGTTCGGAGTCACGCTCTGCAACGTAACTTCACGGTACGTCCCCACCGGTGCCGAAACCTGAAGAATACTCCCGGGATTTACGTTCGCGAGCTCACAAGAGGCTCCGCTGAGCTCGACGACACGGTGCCCAGGGGTAACGATTTCGACAACGGTCATCGGCGGGACGCTTCCGAGACAGAACGTCGCCGTTTCCGCTCGTGCAACAAGCACTCTGAATTGGCGAGTCATGTGCGAGACGTCTTCTCTCGAAGAGATTACGGTGCCTCCATCTGCCGAGTTTGCAGAGATTGAAATCGATGCGCCTTCATTCTCGCTTGAACTCTGGTCACCGTGATCGGATTCGACCGTGAAAGAGTCCCCGCCACATCCGGAGAAAAGGACGCTCGCGAGAATCACTGTTACGACGAAAGGTTTGAATGTCCTTGACATGGGATACTCCGGTTCTTACCGAATCTATCGGATCGAAATAGAATTGCCAGTACTCATTTGGTACGCCTCCTTTTCGACGATTCTGAAATTTGGTTATGACTTTCGCTGGCTCATCTGATCTGGCTCCTTCGGCTCGAAGCGCTGCTCGGGGCGGGACTGTCTTCGTTTTATTCTTCGTGCGCGATGGCGACTTTGGATCGATCTAGCGGGTCGACTTTTACACCGATGGTCGCTCCCCGCCGAAGCTCGCCAAGCTGTATCAACTGTATGTACTCTTTTGTAACAGCATGATAAATCGATCCGTCTCCTTCGTGCACGGTAAGTTCGAACTGGACTTCAGGATTCTCATTGAGAAACCAACCGGTCTGTGTCATCCGATCGATAACCGCCTGTGCATCCCGTCCCTCCCGTCTGATTCGCTCCGCTTCGACAAGAGAAGGAAGAAACACCGACACGCATCCGACCGAAAAAGAAACCATGGCGGCCAAAGCCATCAGGAGAAGATACCGAAAATGAATTCTTATAAACATGTATTCGTCCTCTTCAAGAGTCTTGTTCGATATGCCTCAGTTGACTTGATTCGAAACGCGGAAAATCCTTCACAACCTCTCGTTGAGCAGTTCCGCCTGCTACCATTTCGTCCGAGCGCCGGAATCCTTCGAATTCGTTCCGACCAAGCCAACCATTATTCATGCCGTCCTGACCCCCTGGAATAAACACGTTTGGATTGCTGAATCTCCCGAGACGGTTCGATGGGTTAATCACCCACACAAATCGACGATAGTGCCCGAAAATCGACAACTACTCGCGGCATTTGTCAAAAATCCTCTATTTGAGACTTCTCTTTGGACAAAACCTTGTTCTAAGGTGTCCCTGGCGATCGCTCTTCTCAACACTCTGGACACAGTAGACGGTAAAGAGACTGTTTTCTCCGGGGGAGTTCCGCTGTCCGGAGAAACAGTCCGAAACCAAAAGAGTTCTAAGCGTGTGCCGGGTGTTGTGGCGCAGGATCACTTCCTGCCTTCAGCACCCGGTACCCGTGAGGGTTATCTTGGGTGCTCACGGACTAACACGTGGGCGGGTTCCTGCGGGCGTGTGCTCGTAGGCAAGGGCGACTCCGTTCCGTCGCAAGACGGGGCCGCCAGGACTTCCAGAAGGAGGTGCACCATGCACTCCACCGCGACGCTCCTCGGCCAGCAAGTGGGACTGCTGGCCCCCACGCCGGATCAGGTCCGGCAGTTCGGGACGACCCCCGAGTTCCACGAAGGGGGGATCTGTGCGATCCACGACGGGCTGCTCACCCTCGTCCGGCGCTTCGAGATGCCGGACGGGAAGCCGATCCAGTTGCCGGACGACCTGCCGCCGGTGCTGTCGTTGGCCGACGCGGACGCCGCCTTCCGGACGGCCGTGCCGGGCGTGGAGTTCCCGGGCGAGATGGTCCCCGTGCTGGCCGGGATCGTGTTCGAGTTCGACAACGACGGGAAGACCCCCCGCAGCCGCGTGCGGATGGTCAACGGTGTCTGGGTGATGATCAGCGAGATGGCCGCGCTCGGCAACTTCCGGCCGGCGAAGGTGAACCGCCGCCGGCCGGCCCTGACCGACGGGGGGCGTCTGGCCCGCATCGGGACCGCGATGTGGCGGCCCCACCACCGCCAGTACGCCGGGATGAGCGGCCGCTTCACCACCCAGCAGATGGACGGCATCTTCCGCGAGCGCGAACTGTGCATCGCGGACCCGGACCGGCGGCCGTCGCTGGTCGGGGTGAGCTGAGCCAACCCTGAAACCCCAAGCAACTCGCATCCAGGAGAATGCGAGCACCATCCGCACGCACGACGCAGGCGCCTCTCCGGGCCTGCGTCGTACTGCGATGGATCAACACAAAAAGGTAAGGTGGTTTCGGACTGTGTTGACTGCTGATTCTAGCCTCAGCATTTCGACGCGAGCCCAACTGCAAAGGCTGCAGAACGCCGGCGGAGGTCGTTTACCCCCCATCCGGCAGAAGAGTATTCGGTGTCTAAAAATAATTCACAGTTTTCACGCACTGAATAAAGGAGACTTCAACGGCTTCCCCTCCCTGAACATTGAACTGATGGATGGAAGCTTTGGGAAGCTCACCACCGTCCTTCACCTTAACTGTCAGTGAACTCACTCCTTCACTAAGGAAACCGTTTAGAAGCACGTCAGAGTAACCTTCGTTGTACTGATCCTTAGCCGCCGGCACCTCGACGTTTATTGTTAGGGTCGATAGCTGTGAGATTCCTCCATTCGGCTTCGTGTAAAACTTGACTTTCACCTCGACGCGCACTGCTTTATCAGAATAATTTTTGAGCGAGAGAACCGAGGCGAGAGCCGCACCGATGTGAACGCTGAAGCGCGACTCGGTTTGGGGGATTGCTGCCTATGATTGCGCTTATTACGGCCTCGTTTATTGTGCCGGATATTGGGGAAGAAAGTGATGTTTGTGAGCCTCCGCTTGCCGTTTGAACACCAGCCCCTGCGTTTAACGACATCGATGTTGGATTCAGCAAGCTAAGAGATCCTTGAAGCGCACTCCCAGGGCTTGCGTTAATCACAGTTGTCATCGGCATCGCAGACGCTGAGGTTCCGATCGAAATGAAAAGAGCCGGAAGCAAACAAACAGATACAAATTTCATAGAGCCTTTTTTTAAGAACACGTTGTGACGAAAACCAACCACACAACACGCATGGTTATGAGCAACTAGACGAACACGATCGAGAAGGCTAAAGCCTCGAAAGAATTTGTGAGGAGATTGCATATTCCGAGGCTTGAAGGTGAGAGATCCTCTCATTGCTTCGTACGAAGTAATGTCCAAACCCTCAAGACTCTCCCGCGAACACAGATCCACTCTTGCTGATCACCGCGCCGGGCGATACTTTGGTTGCCGTCGCTTTCACCCAAACATCGTCAAACATGAGCACACCATCCACTCCCCTCGCCCCCAGTATTCTTAAAAACATATGGCAGTCCCTGCTCTCGAAGCGTACGCGAGACGCCATATATCGGCTGAGGCTGCGCACTGCATTCCGCTTAGCACCCGATCTGGCGAAGCGCCTTGAAGCACCATCGCTTGTACCCCCGTTGCCTCCCGAACCGCTACCTCAACCGGAAATTCAACTTATCACTCTCAAGGTCGATGATTCTCCGCCTCACCATTCCACGGTCGAAGCGTGGGAAGGTATGCGCGTGCTTTATCGGCAGTCAGAGCTTGTCTCTCCGGTACTCCTCCATCGGACGGAGGAGAGCGTGCTCGATGATACAGGCGATCCGGATTTAGTGCCGTTCGAAGTGGCTGGAAGAAAAAGACTCGCGACCTGTTCCGGACTCGCATGGTTCGCGGGGAATCATTTAGCCGCGGTGAATCTCTATGGCCAGCATCTCCGAATCTATCGGATGGAAAAGCCGAGTGATGAGGGGGGAGAACCAAGGTTGGAGCTCCTCCACGAATTCACTGAAGGCATTCATTACCCTGAAGCAGTTTCTGCTTCGAGTGATGGGAAGCTTTTTGCCGTGAGTCATTCACTTGTGGAGAAGAAGGGGGTCACTCTCCATCGGGCAGACCCGTTTACTTTCAAGCCGGAGCCGGAATTTACGCGTCTTGACCCCGATGAGACATGCCATGGACTCGAGTTTTCACCGAACGCCCGATACCTTGCCTACACATGCCTCACCGGAGCAGGCTCTGTTCACGTTGTCGATGTGACTGAATCGCCTGTCAAGCGCACTTGCTTCATCGCGAACCGCAACCCCGACCTTCGACCGAAGGCCGTCACTTTTACGCCGGACGGCAAATATGTGGCGATTGTGTACTCACCGATCGTGCAGGCAACTTCGGACCACATCTCGCAGGCGGGAAGAATCGAGATTCGCCGCTTCGATTCGAGGAGCGGATCGATCGACGGCGCCTGTGAAGCCGTGCTCGAAAGCACTGCATCACTTCTCGTCGGACTCGAGCTTGCCGTATTCGGCCCTCTCATCGCGGTGGGGCAATACCGGTTGTTCGTGGCAAACCAGGCCCACGATCTCGTCTTGGAGATTCTCTTTGATGCAGTAAGAATGAAGCTCACTGTTACGGGCAAACAGATCCGAGGGCTCCCCTTCCCCCACGGCGTTAGCGTTTCAAGGGACGGTCGTTTTTTTCCGTGGCGTGCTACGGAGATGACTCGGTACGGGTCTTTTCTTTGCGAGAAGACAAGCCCAGACGCTCCCGGGATCCCCGAATTCACGTTCTTCTCTGCGGACACTCAGCCCTTCCGCCGCTTCGAGGCGCTGAACGGAGCCTCCTCGAGCTCGCAGAAGCGCTCTCAAATCTCAACTACCGTGTCTCGTGTTTGTTGCCGCACGACTACAGACCTTACACCGAGGAGCTTGCACGATTCACGGATTTGATTATCCAACTTCCATTTGATTGGCAGAATCACCAACGGCCATTCCAAGAGCGTGGAGTTAAAGAGATCGAAGACTTCTTCCGCGATGAGCGGGTCCACCTTGTCCATCTAAATTCAACCGTGATTCCGGATATTCTCGTAGCAGCACGAAGGGCAAACGTAAGAAGCGTGCTTCACGCTCGGGAATTGCTCGAATCGGATCTCGAGCTTGCCGAATACTTCGAGTGTGAAGGCGCCTCTGCGTTGAACTATCTCTCACGATCGGCCGACCACATCATCGGAAACTCTCAGGCGACCTTGAAGCAGTTTCCTGAGATGGGGGATTATTATTGTCTCCACAATACTTTCAATTCTGAATTGCTCGAACTTCCCGCTCCGTGTTCCGGTCCTACGCTTCGGGTAGGACTGATCGGAGGTAACACTCATCGTAAAGGGATAAGCGATTTTATCCAGCTCGCGATCTCCGCACGCACCAATCCGGATATTGAGTTTATCGTGATCGGCACTCCAAAGCTCACAGATAGAGACGGTTTGGAGCTACAACTGAAGAGCGTCTTCCCACCGCCTCGCCTGAAGTTCGTCGATGAGGTTGTTGAACCTACCGAGGCGGTCGGGATGGTAGATGTGGTGGTCAGCTTGTCGTCTGTTCCAGAATCGTTTGGACGAACGATCCTTGAAGCAATGGCGGGTGGACGTCCGGTGGTTGCATTCTCAATCGGTGCTGTAACAGAACTCGTGGAGCACTTGAAGAATGGTTTTCTCGTGGCACCTGGCGATCGAGCGGATGCACTTCGTGCGCTCACCTGGCTTGCGAACAATCGAGACGAAGCAGTAGCGATGGGGAAAGCAGGGCGAGATCGTGCCTCTCTCTCTTTCTCTAAAGAGGTCTACACACGGAATTTAGGAATGATTTACGACCACATCCTTCGAAAGACCACATCAAGGGGCGAAGATCGCGAACGAATCTACTCGAACGCAAGATTTCGATAGAGAGCGAGTTCGCGATACCTCCGAAAAAGTAGACAAACTGCTCCACCGCTCCGAGTCGGCTCCCAATTCGATTCGAGTGGTTGAGCCCAAACTACAATTCTCAGAGTATCCTCGACTCGTTCCTTCCCACTCCAAGTCGAGAAACCGCGGCGTCGCATCCTGTGACATTGTGACAAGAGGCGCACGCCAGTAGACAGTAGTAGGTTCCAAACTCCATCCCCTCACGCCTTTTCAGGAGCAACTGATGGCAAGCGATGACGTCGTGGAAGACGACTCCGCAAAACCTGTCCGGCCGGAAGTCTCACTCCTCGGGGCGACGCTCTCGGAACTCGTTCGTGATCACCCGTTGTGGAGAGACGTCGTCATTCCAACTCTCCGCGGCGGTATGTTCGCGTCATCGGGTCGCCTCGTGCCGGCCTGGCGTGTGCTCGCCGAGGGCATCGCCCGGCGCGCGGAGGTGAAAGGCTATAAAAAGCCGCTCGTCTCACCCTGGCTTCAGCGCATCGCCGGAAAACTCGTCGACGCCGACGAGATCACCCGCGTCCTCAACATGAGGTGCGTCACGAAGGCGGTGAGAGCGGCAGTGCTTCCCCTGGTGGTCGCACTGCTTGCAGATCGTGAGCCGCCGGCAGAATCGATTCAGGCTCTGAAGGACTCCGTGAAGGTCCTGCAGGACGCGAACCGAGGGCGAGAAGCAACGCTCCTGTCCGAGATCGCGGGGCGGGTAGAAGGGTTGTAAAGGAGGAGCACGCTGGCGAACTCAGACGAGCGTGTGCTCGGAAGGTTTGTCGGCGTGCCCTCTTCATCCGAGAACAGTGCCATCCGGATTTCCCCGGACCCCAGCCATTGCCTACGACTTCGCTTTCTATTTAGGAATCGGCGTCAGACCTCGCGTCTCCAAATCGTAGCCAATTCCGTCGACGACAACTCGTTGTCTCGACGGAGCGGGAGTTGGTTGAGGAGTTGGCGCCACAAATGCGCTTAATCGTGCTCGACAGTCTCGCATGGAGGCACACAGTTCTTCTGGACGCTTTCCGATGTCTCCAGTGAGCGCGAGCGTGAAGCGTGCGTCCGGACGCTGGAGCAGCTCTTGATATCGAAGTTTCTCCTCATCACTCACACGCAAAGTCATCGCGATGGGAGTATTCCGTCGAGGTTCGACGGAGTCGTGCTGGCAAACGATTGGCTGCTGGGACTCGAGGAAAGAAGAGCATGAGATCTGCCGAGCTATCTTCTGCTTTAATTTTTCATCGAGGTAAGAAACAATAACATCGACGCGATGACCGACGCTCACCCAACTTTCCACACCCGATATAGGTCCGACAAGAACTCGAATCGTCGAGCTGAGTGGAGGCTGACACGAATCATCAATCGGCGGCGGGCTCCCCGAAGGAACGGGCCAGCTGCATCCCGCTGGAAGTTTTGGCTCTCACAGAACGTCGGCACGGGTGTTTGCTGTTGACGAACCAATCAGAGCAGCGAAGGACATCGCCGCGACAAAGCTCGTATGTATTCTAGAGAGTGACACCTAAACCCGAATGACTGCTAAAGCCTAATCTAGTCAAGAAACTCTTTCGACTCGTAAAGAACGCTCTCAAGACTCACCTCGACGACTGCAACCATCCCTACCGATAAAATTAACGATTGGAAATCAGTCTTTTACGGGGAACCTCCTCCGTAAGCTGCCTTTTGTTCGGTACGAATCTGCAAAGGAAGTGAAGGTAAGCGCTTAGGCGGAACCGATAATTGTTACTCACAATATTTTCGAGCCGCATACGAATAATTCTTCAGTGAGCGTCCGCCGAGTGCGGCCGCTAAACGCAAAAAACGCGGGGCAAGATTTGCACTTGCCCCGCGTCTTCAAGAATTTCGAAATCCTAGTATGCGAAATCCTGCCAATTCATCATAGGGTTTAGACGGGCCGGGTAATTTGTTGCCCCGAAGTCAAACTCGGTGCTCGTTCGATTACTCAACATTCCCTCTGCCTGAGCGGGTTGTACGTTTCTCACTGAGCTTCCCGCGGCCGAGTAGTCCGTTGCTCCCACGGAAACCCCAGGACTCGCTTGATATCCAATTGTTACATCCGCGGGGGCAGACTGCACAATTGCCACCGGATTTCCTACGATCGAATAGTCCATCCCTCCCGTAGAAAACTCAGGGGTCGCTTGATAACCCAGTGCGACGTCGGCCTGAGTTGGTTGACTCGTGCCTTCCGGTGTCGGTGCTGCCTCCATCGGTATTGCCGATTCAGACACTGAAATCGGAACACTCAGATTAAGATTCTGATTGCTCGCGACCGGAATGTGCTCCGTCGTCCCCGGAAGGACTCTAACGCTCGCAACCGGTTGTCCGGATTCATTAGTAACGGTGAAGTCGAAGACCTTCGTGCTATTATTTTTGATCCTAATATACTTCTGTCCCTTGATAATCACCGAATCAATCTCCACCTCGATTTTTTGCTTTTCCTCTTCCTTCTTCTCTTCGGCCGAATTTGAGAATGTCCCGTTCAGGGACGTTAACGACTGCGCCGAAGCAGATCCCGAGAAAATTGCCAAAATAAGTGCGAACGCCAGAACTGATTTTGAATTATTCATGTAAAACCTTTTTCCTGCTCACCGATTCATACCATCTCTTGAGGCGCCAACGTCCCCGCAAATCAATTATGAGTCGATGGCAAATAGTTCCCCTTACGTGCCAAAGTTTTCAGAAATTTAGATCCGGCCCCGGCGTTCGATGAGGATATCGACCCGTCGCAGTCGCAGAACCCCCCGTTTGCAAAAGATAATTCTCCCAGCGAAAAGACTGCGTCCGAGAATCTCTGATCACGGGGCGTGACAAGACTGTAAGAATTCGGGCAATGCTGGAATTCGAGATATCCGAAGCGGCCAGCCAAAATTGATTCAATCGACTGTGATGAGTTCGCTATGAAGGCTCTATTTTTGCGAATTCCTCAATACTTGGGATGAGGAGATCGAGCGCCACCACATTATCCTCGCTTCGATGTCTCAAAACTATGGTGCGATTCCTCTCGTCTCGTGGCCCGTGAATCAAGAGGAGCGGTATCTTGTCGATTGATCCGGAGATAGATATTTAGAAATCGAGATCAAACCGTTTTCGATCACCAGTCCCGCACCCAGAGCGAAGTCAAATCCAAACACTCTTCGAATCGCGAGCATCATGACGTGCTGCAAGCTGTGCAAAAGAACTGGCAAGTTATTGTCCATGAATCCACCAGAAACCTGACGGTGAAGTGCGCTTCACAATCAGACTTTCCCGATAACACCGAGGTTCAACGAACTAAAAATGAGCACTATGATGAGGAGAAAAAGTATGTACCCCTACGGGGTGGTGGTAGCGAGAGGAAGGAATGTGATTTTCGCAACTTTCATACTTGAGTTTAGCATTCGGGCATTTCATTTCAATGTCAATCGCGTTCTTTCCTATCGCCGTCACCGCTGATCCGTGGGATCATGAGGCACGAAGAGGCAACCTCAATCACACCTCTCTAGGAGAAGTTAGATGCTCGAGAGAATCTTCAATCGATTTTATGCAGCGAGGCTCCTCGCTGCCCCCTTTATGATCTTGTATCTTGCGACGATGTCCGAACCCGCAGTGGCGGATACTGATGCGACCGTTTTCGCGGGATGTTATCTTCTGGAACTTTCACCGATTGAATCCGGCAGCGGTGCCGAGACGTTTCTTCCTAAGGAGTTTGAACTCAGATTAGAAGGCGAGAAGAAGTCTTCCGGACAATACTCACTTATCCCTTCAACGATTTCAGTCAATGGACGTAACCTTCCTGGCAGCTGGATGGTGCGAGAAGAGTGGTTAAGAATTCGATGGGGCGATGGTTACGCGTTTGTCCAAGCGGATCTCAAGCGGGAGGGCGAAGTCTTAAAGGGCCGGGCGGGTACCTGGAGCGATGACGGTGGTTTCGATAAATGGACGAACACCGCTGTCGCGACTCGAACGCGGTGCATCACTCGAGCCCAGTCAAAGGGGAGCGAGATCATAATTCAAACAGTTCCCGCAGCTTCGGAAAGTCAACCTCATTCGTCATCTAAGACGAAGTAACATCGCCTCTGCGCTCGGAAAGATTCACTTTTCGAGACTGATTTCGGCCTCGCCTTAAAAACCTTATGGACAATATCACGCATTCTCTCATCGGAGCGCTTGTCGGCGGTTGGGCCGCTTCCAGGACCGAGACAGCCAAAGCCGCCGTGATCGCCGCCTCGGTATTGGCAAATAATTTTCCGGATAGCGATGCATTCTATGCCCCGCTGCTCTCCAGGCCTCTCGGTTACATTCTTCACCACCGCGGACATACCCACACGATCATCGGAGCTGTGGGTTGCGGGGTTCTCTCCTGGCTCATCATTCGAGGAATTTGCGGGATGCGTGGACTCGTCGTCGACCGCCGCGCGAACCGCGTGATGGCCGCTGTTTCATTTTTCGGCGCCCTTCTACACATCGGTCTCGACTCTCTAAACACATACGGTGTCCATCCATTCTGGCCGCTCGATAACCACTGGTATTATGGTGACTCAGTTTTTATCATAGAACCCCTCCTCTGGATCTGCCTCGGCCTTGCTGCGTCCTGTTCCGCAGAGCTCAGGCAGTGTCGGAAACTATTCGCCGCAGTGGCCATTCTCGGAATCGCGCTCATCATATTTTCAGGATTCGTGCCACCAAAGCTCATCGCCCTGTATGGCTTGTTGGGTCTTTTTCTCGCCCTCGCGCATCTGCTGATTGCTCGAGCATGGAGAATCGGTCTTTGGTCGACCGCTTCGGTTGCCGTGTTGTCGATCTTCTTACTCAGCGGTCGGATGGCCGCCGCCGTCCAGCCGCTTTCATCGCCTGAGGGCAATTTTATAATGTCCTTCATCGGACCGACACCGGCGAATCCCTTCTGCTGGTCATGGCTCGAGATGCGAAGAACCGAAGAAGCAATCGTCTATGAGCAACAGTTCATCGAACCGTTCAAAACCGTATTCCCGCTCGACTGTGCAAAATATTCAATGTTTCGCACTACGGAGAACCGAAGCCAGAACAGCGTCGAATGGAGTCTTCCCCGCGGAGCATTCAGGTCAATCTCTTCAAACTGCCGGTGGGACGCTTTTCTCAGATTTGCGAGAGTCCCTACTCTCCAACTCTCTACGAACGGAACGACGATTGCCACGGACGTACGCTTTTCAAGGCAGGGAGCGAAGGGCTTCGCGAGCATCCCGCTAGAGGGAACTTGTCCGAGGGCTGTGCCACCCTGGGAGCCTCCGGTCGACCGGCAGAAACTAGAATGAACTCGTAATTCAAACTCGCATAAGATTTCTCACCTCGATAAACTTGAAGATACGCCAAAAGCTGTGTTCCCCTCGGAGCTTCCATTATTCTCAGCACCGACTGCCAGCGCAGACGTTTGAGACTGTAAAGTATTCGATACTTCTTCGAGAGTTTCCTCGGTCGGTTCGCAGCACACGTTTTGTATTCAGGCCCGGAAGAACTTCGGCTTATCAGTTATTTCCAATGGTTCTGCAGCTCGATCTCTCACCTTATGAACCGTGAATCCTGCTGGACAAACCGGCCCCTGCTTAGTGATGCAGTACTTGACGTAATTCGCTTGACCCCCAGGAAGGGACCCTGCATTTTCAATCCGAATTGCAGCGAATTTACTTTCGCTTACATCACTCTTGGACCGTGTGCCTTTCGAGGAGAAAGCAAGTATGACAACTTTCAGTCGAACCCGAATTCGCTGGTTCGTCAGCATCATGATTGCGCTTTCCTTGTTTGTGGTTCGACATAGTGCGCTTGCCGACGAATGCCTGGAGTATGAACCGACTTCTGTCTCGGTTACCGGTGAGCTGCATCGCGCTACGTTTCCCGGCCGCCCGAATTACAGCAACTTCAGAGCCGGCGACGAGGCTGAAGTCTACTATGTTCTAAAGCCGATCAAGCCGATTTGTGTACGTGCGGGAGACGCGGGTGATTTCTGGAAGACAGATAAAAGTGACATCGACGCCATTCAGCTTATTCTGGATGCGAAAAAATACAAAAAATATCGGCCGCTGTTACGGCACAAAGTAACCGCAACCGGAACTCTAATGCCACAGATGACCGGACATCATCACACAGCCGTACTGTTGGATGTAACCGGTTTGAAGATAGCGGAACCTCGAAAGGCAAGATAATCGCGACTCCACCTGCTGCTTCGGATGCTCTCGCCGAGAGTTCGATGTTCATGAGCAGCGGCGGCTTCCTCCTTCGGCGTCTGCTGAGAAATTGTGGGCTTGCGCGCGCCGGACATGGAAAAGCGGTGCCCGAACAGTTATTTCTTTGTTGGTACCGTTTGCCGATTGTTGTAGCGTTCCCCACGTCCGCACGGAATCAGTCCGTAATCTAATTCGGGAGAAATCATGAAAAACATACTTGTTTCGCTGTTGATGACTTCGCTGTTCTTTGTCTCGAGTGCCATCGCCGCCGAAAAAACACTGTACGAACGGCTCGGCGGTGAGCCCGCCATCAAAGCTGTGATCGAAGAGTTTGTGGCTCGTGCTGCCGCCGACACAAAGGTTAATTTCACTCGCACTGGAGAGCCCCGAACCTGGAAGGCAACACCTGAAAACCTTGCGCATTTAAAACAGGGACTTGTCGCCTTCGTTTCAGAGGCCACTGGCGGCCCCAAAAATTACAAGGGAGCACCCATGAAAGGCGCTCATGCTGGAATGAGCATTTCAAATGCCGAGTTCGACGCCTTAGCAGCCGATCTTTCCGGGGCACTCGATAAGTTCAAGGTCCCGGCAAAGGAGAAGCAAGAGCTGCTGACGATTGTTGGCACAACACGCGCTGACATCGTTGAAGAGAAGTAGCCGCTCTGGCCGGTGAGCCGCTGGCTCACCGGAGTTTCTGCGTTTCTTTTTTTCCGAGGCGTCACCAAACAACCCAAAATTAATTGTTATGCTGTCGCTTGATAAATTTTTTCTGGTGAGGCTCCTCGGTTTACTTCTACTCATCGCGATCACTTCCGAGGTGTTGGCACAAGACCCGTTTGTCGTTGGGGTAAGCATGCCGCTCACTGGTGAGGCTGCTGAAGCGGGCATCGCGGCGCAAAATGGTCTAAAAATGGCTCTCGAGGAAAATCCGGAAGCCTTTCGCCGATTTCAGTTTATCTACGAAGACAACAAATACGACGGCACCGCCGGAGTTTCAACTTTCACAAAGCTCGTTTCAATCAACCAGGCGCAGCTTGTTTTCATGTGGGGCGATACCCCTGCCATCGCGGCCGCCCCGCTTGCTGAGCGGACTAAGGTTCCAATGGTCGCGACTCTCACTGATCACACGTCGGTGAATCGCAATCCCTACGTGGTGCGGTTCATTAATTCTTACGACCAATATGCCGACACACTCGTCAGCTATTTTCGAAAGGAGAATGTTCGCTCTGTTGGAGCCGTCGTCGTCGAGCTCGCCTATTACTCCAGTTACTTCGAAGCAATCCAGAAACGAATGAGCGGAGACTCAGAGGCCGTGTTGGTTGCGAAGGTGCTCCCTGATGCCTCCGATTTTCGATCGATCGTTCTTAAGCTGCGCGCGCGGAAATTTGACAGGCTCGGCTTCCTGGTTCTCCCTGGTCAAATCACCCTTCTTTTTAAACAGCTCGGGGCGATCGGAGTCACCGCTGCGCCGTTTGGTGCCGACGATTTCGAAAGTGAATCGATGAGACGTGATGTCGGCGAAGCCATGGAGGGTTCCGTCTACAGCATGAACATCGTCACCGACGATTTTCAAACCCGGTATATCAAGCGTTTTGGAAACGATCTCTTCGCACCTTATGCTGCGAATGCCTTTGAGTTTGCACTGCTTCTTTCGACACTTCGATTGGACGAGAGTCCGAGAGATGGTCAGTCCATCATCGATCGACTGGCGACCTTCCGCGGCTCAAGTGGAGCGATGGGACGATACTTCTTCTGCGAAGATTCGACTCACGGTCGCTATTTCTACTTCCCAATCGTGGTGAAGAAAGTTGAGGGTGCGAGTCGACGTACAATCCACGGAAGTGTTGAGCCAAGCGGGTGTCCCAAGTCCGACCCGGTCGTTTCAAACTAGCAAGCGATGATAGAAGTATCATTGCAATCCTGCCTCCTCCGCTATTGATGGCTTGCAAGCAGTATTCGCTCCTCTTCCTGGAAGTGAGCAGCATCCGCACCGAGGTCTTCGGCCGCGATCGTCTGGGCACGGGTCGATGTGTAGAACGCCATGCTCCAAGATATCGACGCGAAAATGCCAAGGAGCACAAGGCTAAAAAATACAAATCGAAGTGCGAAGAGCTGCGGTTTTGGTCGTGGCATTCAGCGTTCGACAAATAGAGAGAAATATTATGTGGCCACTCATCAGCGACTCAAGCTTCGGCTCACGCGTTACTTATCCTAGAGCTTTTTATCCAAGAGACAAAGAGATGTTTCCTTCTGTTATTTCTCAGGGTCGGTCACACGGGGAATCGAACCCCGGCCTCCGAGTCGACAGCTCGGCATCCTTGCCACTAGACGATGTAACCCTGAATGTGTCTGACGATGTACCCGTGAAAATGTCTCCAGCCGGAATCGAACCGGCGTTCCCGCAATGAAAGTGCGGTGTCCTTGCCGCTAGACGATGGAGACCCGACAAAAACGAGCGAGAAAGCGGATGGTCGGGAACGATCCGACGCCACCGGTTTGGAAGACCGGGATGCTGCCAATAACACCTCACCCGCGCATAGTTTTTGAACGACGTCGAACTCCTGCCGCACGGCACAAAAACTGCTCTCCGCTCTTTACGAAAGAGAATCCTCCGGGAGAGAAGCGGGTAGATGTTACAGGTCTATGATTCCCACTTCCTCCCGGAAGACCGTTGAACAGTGGACGCAGAGAGCTCTGGTCCGTCGGTAGGTCGTCCTAGTATTTGCTTCGTGCAAAAATTCACCTCCTCGTCAGTCCGCAGACCAACTTGCGTTTTCTACTTAATTTTTCAGGAAATTCGGCTGAATCAGGTTCGGCGATGTAAGCCGCAATCCGCATCGCCGGAATCGGAGGAGCCGGCGAGAGAGCCGGATCCGGCGGCGTCGCATTCGACGCACCCGAAGCGCGCAAACCGCTCTCCTCTCCCCCGATCGGGAGATAAGAAACAGCCGGCTATTCGAAAAATGCGCGTCATACGAGCGAAAATTTAAAACATGCGAATAAAAAAAAAGGCCATCGCGACGCCCTGATGCTGGAGTCGGGATGACCTGTAACAAGATTCAGTATAAGTGCGCGGTGAGTGAGAATCAAGAAAAATCTTGAAATTTAATCAAGTTTCTTTTACACTCGCTCTTGTGAAAACTTTACGCGTTAAAAATCTGTTCGACTCTTCGTCGAAGTCCGCGAGCGGGATACATCTCCCCGCGGCGGCGCGTGCGTACGCCCATCGCTGGCGTCATTATTGTCGCCAAGCATAACTGGCGTCGATTCGTTCGCCAAACCTCCTGATTAGTTTTCATTTCACGAAGTATCTTTTGTTCTCGTTCACTGATCACTAGCCCGGAGCTCGGCGGCCGCACACGGACGATGGTCGAACTCGAACTTGTCGCTTCGTTGAGGCGATGCGCTCGAGGTGTGTACAACGCAGAATGTAAAAAGCGCGCCGCAGTAATGCGGCGCGCAGAAATCAGTGCAGGCAATGTGGTGTAGGTAGCTTAACGGCAAAGCGCTGGGCTGTGAACCCGGAAGATGTAGGTTCGATTCCTATTCTACACCCCTCTTTTTCCCCGCATTTTAGCGGGTCCGGAGGCTTGCGCCTATCAAACGGAGGATGGTCGCGCGGGAGAGTGGTGTAATGGGAGCACCCCTGCCTTGCAAGCAGGAAGTTTGGGTTCGAATCCCAACTTTTCCAATTTTTCTGGGGCACGCGGATGACCTTCGCGGTTGGCCTGAGGGTCGCCTGTATCAAGTGACCCGCACAAAAGTGGCCCGTACGAAGGTGGCCCGCGCAATGGTGGCCCATACAAAGGCGGATGGTGTAGCGGCAGCACAACTGTCTCCAAAACAGTAAGCCCGGGTTCGATCCCCGGTCCGCCTGTTCCTGCTCCGATGGCCGAATGGCAAGGCAGATGGTTGCAACCCATTGATCGGGGGTTCGATTCCCTCTCGGAGCTTTCTTTCTTTAGCGTGTGCTCGCAGTCTCGTGACTCCTCCACGGCTTGCCGTGAGCGAACGCCGCAGAGCGCGAGTCGAACGGAAGCGGCAGGATTTGAACCTGCGCACCCTTTCGGGTGACCTCGACTTAGCAAGTCGGTGCAATACCACTCTGCCACGCTTCCATGTTTTTCGTAGGCGCTCACTTGTGCGGGACCCTTCGACTCGCTCTCGCTCGCTTCCCTCGACGAACTCGGAACAAGAAGGTCCGTTCGACTCGCGACTATGGGCTTGCCGTGAGCGTCGCGCGCAGGCGCGAGTCGAACGGAGGGGGTGGGGATCGAACCCACAAGCCTTTTGGGCGCACTGTTTTCGAGACAGGCTCCGGCGCCAGCCTTCGGACGGCCCCTCCATAGAGTTTTGGCTCCCTCCGGATTCGAACCGGAACTATGCTGATCTTGAATCAGCCGCCTCTGCCAATTGGGCTAGAAAGCCATATTTCAAGCGTTTTCCTGCGATAAAATTAACTTCCTCCTCACGCACACTCTTTTGCCGAAGGTGGGATTCGAACCCACAACAACCCGTGTCTGAGACGGGTGCCTCTGCCACTTGGGCTACCTCGGCGAACCAATAGCTGTGGCGAGATTCGAACTCGCACTTGCGGGGTTTAAATCCGCTGCCTCTGCCAATTGGGCTACACAGCCACAAATTTTTCCGCCTTAAACACCTCAGCCAGACGCAAACCACCTGCTCCGGCCGCCTTGCCATGAGCGACGTGCGAAAACTCGGAATCAAATGGAGCCTCTACGAGTTGAACGTAAACCTCCTGTGTTTCAAACAGGCGTGCAGACCACCTACACCAAAACTCCGTATGGCTGGGGCGGGAGGATTCGAACCTCCGTACTCTCGATTAACAGTCGAGCGCATTCACCGGCTCTGCCACACCCCAGTGTGTCAATTCATCAAATTGGGAGAGCAGGGTTCGAACCTGCGTTTTCGGATTCAAAGTCCAACGTCCTACCGGCTAGACGATCTCCCAATACGTATTTTTTGCTTGGAGAGTACGAATCGAACGTACATTTTCAGATTCAGAGTCTGACGTCCTGCCGTTAGACGACCTCCAACCACTATGCTCTCCTTCGTTTCATCCAGTTCTTGAACGCAAGATCCCGCGCCCTTAAAAAGAGCCTAAAATCACGCAACCTATATTTCTCTTCGCCCCAAGATCGTGGGTCATCCTCATCTCCGCCTCGCGGAAAAAGCGAAGGCGGATGATGAACTTAGAGGGGACCAGCGATGTCGGTTTGAATTAAATGGCCGCTTATAAGCGGCAATTAAAGACGAGCGACGCGTTCGAGCGTGAGCTCGGCAACCACGATTGTGGCTGCTGCGTACTCAAAGGGAGAAGAGATTGAAATTTTCTAATCGTAATCTTCATGACAATTGCAGTGTAACAGAGAAAAGGATCAAATTTCAAAAAATATTTGGATCACTTTTCATTTTTCTGTCGATAACATGAATAGAACACCGAGACTGATTGTCTGTGTTCCTGAAAAAGAGTTGATCAAATGCAACAGCTGAAACGAAATCCGATTACCAAAACGATAGTGCCGACAAGAACGGCAGCTGTCGTCGTGCGCCCCATGCGCACGTTCATGAATCGAAGGTAATCAGCTTTTTGTTCGCTTGATTCCCTTCGGATCTGAACGAAGGGAATTGAATTCGGTCTGAATCCAACCAAAACAATTCCATCGATCTAGTTCCGAGGAGACTCGCTAACGACTGTGCGGTCGATCTCTGTGCGTTCGATCTCTGCGCGTTCGCTCTCTGTGTGTTCAATCGCTGTGTCGTCGTGCACGGCGTGTTGTCGCGCTGTGTGATTGCGCAATTTTTAATAGGCGCACTGTGTACTCGCGCTCTGTGCGTTCGTACCCTTGCGTTCGAAAGTATGCGCCGATGTGGCTCAATTGGCAGAGCGCCGTCCTTGTAAGTCGGAGAATGTGGGTTCGACTCCCACCATCGGCTCCATTCGACTCGCGCTTCCGCGCTTCGCTGATGGCAAGCCAATGTCGGGATTCGAATGGACCCTGAGCGAGCGAGAGCGAGTCGAAGGGTAACGGAAGACGTTTTCGTGAGCCCCTGTAGTGTAACGGACAGCACGATTGACTTCTAATCATTCGGTCTGGGTTCGATTCCCAGCGGGGGTATGAGGGTCTGTGGCTCAACTGGCTGAGCACCCGACTTTTAATCGGGACGATGTGGGTTCGATTCCCACCAGACCCAAACGCTTGTTTTGTGGAGAAGAAGATGAAGGCTCGAAACTCAATTGGCAGAGTACCCGGCTCTTAACCGGGAAGTGTGGGTTCGATTCCCACCGGGCCTATGAAAGTTTTTTTGAAGTGAATGTAAATTTCGGCGCGTAGCTCAGTGGAAGAGCGATGGTCTTACAAACCGTGTCAGCGTGGGTTCGACTCCTACCGTGCCGAGTTTTTTTTGAACGAGGGAGAAGCCACCGGTCGTGGCTCCTGGTCTGATAAGCCAGGGAGGCAGGTTCGACTCCTGCTCCTCGTATGGACCGGCGCTGCAAAAAATTTTTGCGGCGGGAGGATTGGCATCCGCGTGGGTTTCATAAGCCCGCACCAGAGGGTTCGATTCCCTCTCCCGCTTCTTGTGGGGTGTAGCTCAGTGGAAGAGCGGCGGTCTTATAAGCCGCGTCGGGCGCGGGTTCAACTCCCGCCACCCCAATTTGCGGTTCGTTGTTGTTTATCTGGGAGTAGCTCAGTCAGGTTAGAGCGCTCGTTTTGGAAGCGAGAGGTCGTTGGTTCGAATCCAGCCTCCCAGAATTTTTTTGCGGACGTAGTTCAACGGAGAGAATGCCAGGCTACGGACCAGGTGATCGAGGTTCAAATCCTCGCGTCCGCATTTCCCGATGTTCAGGAGAAATGTTGCCCGAGACGAAGCGCTAAGCTCTGAGGGGCGTGCCGGTCTCCCACAATGTTTCAAATACCACTGCGCGATAGAATCTGCTGATTTCCCGACTGTCGATTATAGTGCAGGTAACCTGCTCGGCGGCGAGAGACATGATCGCAAGTGAGTCATTCCATGAAAAAAGTGCGACTTCCCACTTCGACGTCCGCTTGATGTGACGCACGCTCATTCGGAAGCGCTTCAAATCCTTCGCAAAGTGCCGCACCACCGGCGCTCTGGGCCACAACAGCCGGGCGGAAATACCTTTCGCTCCACGCCGAGAGTAGTAATCCCGGAGATAGTCTTGTTGAACGAGCTTTTGAAGCTGTTCGATGTCGGCAATTACCAACACTTCGCCGCTCGCGTCGAAGGTCTCCTCTAGCATCTGCTTCACGCCGTCCACACCACGATAGTAGCGTAAGTTCGGGCCGCCCTTATATTGTTCTCCGATATCAGACAGAAAATCGACGATGGTCGGAAGCCCCGCGCGCACAAGTCGCAGCTCATTTTCCCGTTGCTCAAGGAGTCGATAGAGCACGTCGGGAGACTCTGGAACGATCAGGCGTCGTCTTTCGCGTCGTGTCTCGCTCAGGAGACCTTTCTTCATGAGCTGCTCGACCGCGCTGTGAACGGTAACTCGATGTGAATCGAGCGACTTTGCTATTTCCTGGATGGTCGAAGGACCATGTCGTAAACATGCTAGATAAATCGCAGATTCTCGCGGCGTACAGCCAAAGTGTGCGAGTTGAAGGGCGACGGCGTCGGACGGGAGTTTTGCCATATCAAAATGTAGAGCACGTTTCTACATTTTGCAACGATCTTCCGGCTGTGTTATTCAATCCATACACTTTTGCTGGAATTGTGCGCTCTCTGCCTGCCTCTTCATCTATCCGAATGACGTAGGACCCTTTTCTTCATATGACTCATTTCTTACGAATAATCTTTCGCCCGGTCCGGTTGCTGATGCTGGGTTGGCTGTGCGCTCTTCCGGCGCCAACTTCTGCCGAGCTACCCACAACCCGTATCGGCTATCTCCCAATAACGGATCATCTCACGCTGGGCATCGCCACCGTAAACGGTAAATTCGCCTCACAAAAAATTGAAGCGGTTCGTTTCACCGATTGGTCGACGCTGAGTGAAGCGCTTCGGTCCCGGAGCATCGAAGGGGCATTTTTGCTGGCGCCATTGGCATTTCAGGTGAAGCGCTCCGGCGCCGACGTGCATATCGTGCTGCTCGGTCATCGCGACGGAAGTGCACTCATCGTCGGAACAAAATCGGGAATACATGCTCCCGCAGATCTACGAACCAAAACTCTTGCTATCCCTCAGAGATTCTCGACACATAACATGCTCCTCCACCAATACGTCTCTCGCAATTCTCTTCGCTCAGGGGTGGATTTCAAAATATTGGAGCTCGCCCCTTCCGAGATGGTCGCCGCACTTTCTCAATCTCAGATAGACGGCTTCATAGTTGCCGAACCCTTTGGCGCACGCGCACAGGTTCTCGGCATAGGGTCAGTCCTGGTGCTGAGCAAAGATATTTGGGAGCACCATCCCGACTGCGTCTTGGTGCTTCAAGACGATTTTCTAAAGATGCGAACTCGTTCCGCGGAGCTCGTCGCGAACTTGGTCAATGCGGGTGAGTTCATTGAAGCGCACCGAAGTGATGCAGCCGAACTTGGAGCAAAATTCCTCGGACAGCCGCTAGACGCAATGAAGCGAGCGATGCTTGAACCTGAAGACCGGGTGACCTTCCATAGTTTGACACCGAATAAAGCAGAGCTGCAGAAGATCTACACGTATATGAAAGATGAGATGAGTCTCTTTCCCGACGCCATCGATATGGAAGCGTTGGTTGAAGATGATTTGGCTAAGCGCGCCTATGAGATGCTCGGCCAATAATGAGGCTTGAATGAGACAGTGCGCAGTTCTCGTTGCGTTCCTTGGGCTATGGGGAGTCGTCGCCATGTCAGGCCTGTTCCTCCCCTCTTTGTTCCCCGGTCCGCTCGTGACGGCTCAAGCGTTAGGAGAACTTTTCGCAAGCGGCGCGCTGCTCGAACATTCAATTGCTAGTCTGAGACGCGTTGGTTTCGGATTCCTGCTTGCGGCGGTAACAGCGGTCCCGCTCGGACTGCTACTTGGGTGGTACACGACAGCCCTACAGGCATTCTCACCGCTGATTTCGATACTCAGGACCGTGTCGCCACTCGCCTGGGTGCCACTCGCAATTCTCTGGTTCGGTATCGGAGAGACTCCGGCGATCTTCGTGATTTTTATGGCTAGCTTTTTTCCTGTGCTCATCGCGACTGCCTCGGCACCGCAAAAGCTCGACCCTTTACTGTTGAAAGTCGCCGCGAATTACGAGCTTCGACGGAGTGACTTCTTTCTTAGAGTGCTTCTGCCTGCTTCGCTTCCGTATATCGTGGTTGGCATGCGAATTGCCCTTGGCTTCGCGTGGGTGGTTATTGTCGCGGCCGAAATGGTCGGTATGCGCTCGGGACTCGGCTACCTGATTCTGGACGCAAGAAACTCGCTTCGAACTGACCTCATCCTTGCCGGAATGATTGCCATCGGACTCATTGGAGTGGCGCTTGACGCTATTTTCTCCAGGATTGAGCTTTCTGTTCGACGCACTTTCCTAGGTGAGTCATGATCAAGGCGGATTCTGAACAGGTTCTTTCTGCCGACTCCCTCCGAAAGTATTTTCCGCGGCCGGATGGAAGGTCGAAACTTGTTCTCGATATCCCAAGGCTGCGGATTGAGCGGAGCAGCTTTGTATCGCTCATCGGTCCAAGCGGATGCGGCAAGTCAACCTTACTCAACATACTGGCCGGTTTCCTTTCCATTGAGGAAGGATCGGTGGTGAATCGCGATGGGCCGGTCGCAGGACCGGCGAGATCGAGGATCGTCGTTTTTCAAGAGTCGGCTCTCTTTCCCTGGCTGAACGTCCTTCGTAATGTGACCTTTGGCCTCGAGGCACAGGGAGTGGAATTCGCTAAGGCGAAAAAGCGCGCGGCTGCGATGCTCGAACTCGTCCAGCTTACCGAATGTGAACTACTTATGCCTTCGCAACTCTCTGGTGGGATGAAGCAAAGGGTGTCCCTCGCGCGGGCGCTGGTCATGGAACCGGAGCTGCTTCTGCTCGACGAGCCGTTTGCGGCGCTCGATGCACTCACACGCGCTAAGATGCAGGAGGAGCTCGAGCGGATCGTTCAAGCAGTGAAGCAGACCGTAATTCTTGTGACACACAGCATTGAGGAAGCGGTGTCACTGAGCGATCGGATCTTGGTAATGGCGCCCGAGCCGGGACGTATCATAGAGGACATCGCCGTCGACATTCCCCGCCCACGCGGCCAACATTCATCGAAGTGCTTCGAACTGACCAAGCGCATGCAGGACGAGTTATTCGTTCTGCATAAGTAACATTCAGGCGCGGAGAGGATTTGTGCCGGAGCAGTGCGTTGATGCGGTGTAGATTAGTGCTCGCCATGTGATCCAGCGAAATCATTTGGAAGCTTCCAAAGCTCCGTCGCCGACCAACCGACAGTTGAGCCGTCTCTCCGACGGGTCACCGTTTTGAATCCACAAACACTGGGAGACAGGGGCGATGAAACCTCTGTCGCCCAGCAGACTACGGCTTGAGCATCTTCATCACCACATCGGTCATCCTCCGCAGCTTCTCGATCTCGATGGGCGCATCCGCCGCCTCGCAGCCGAGACCCAGATGCAGGATGAACTCGGGCGCTTTGTTGATCGCTTCGAACGCCCAGCCGACCTCCTGCAAGGTGCGGATCCGGCCGTTCGAGTTGATGAACTCGCGGATGCAGCGAACTGCGCTCTGGAGGGCCGAGAGCCTGTTGATCGAATACATCCGAACCAGCCGCTTCCCGCAGGTGTCACACTTCGTGTTCTCGTTGCTGACCGTCGCCGTGCATCCACAGTCTGTGCAAACCCACATGATACTGGCTCCGTTTGAGGGAAAAGCTGTCAACGCCGAGCGCGCTGAAAGCTTTCCCCTCGCAAAGTCAGATCGGATCGTTTCACTCCTTAGTAAAACCTCTTTTCGTCCCTATCTCCAAACCGAACGCACGGCGCTCCGTCTCGAGTGGAAAGAGAACTCAATTGCTCATCAGTTGGAAAAGACCGATTCCACTTACGGTATGAGCTGATTCTCACTGCGCTTGCCAGATGTGACGGAAGGAAGGGTCATCCTTCGCGGCGCTGTATCGAATTGAAGGAATTTGTGACCGAATGAAATGAGCTTGAAAACATTCTGGACTGCAGCCGAAGCACCGACAGAATGCCCCACTATCCGAATCCGTCACCCAAGGAATATTTGCCGGGCTCCGGTTTATGCCTGCCGATCTTTACAGTCGCGGATATACCGCTCCTTCAACTTGCCGGCGTATATCCCAGCCGCAGTTTTGTCAGTGGTCGCCTTCGTGAGGACTCGATTCTGATAGCTAATTTCCGCGTTGATCACGATGAGGCGGGTTTCTTTCGCCGACTTACCCTGGTTGGTGGTAGGCTGAAGCGCCTCGGTGGCGGACTTCCTCGATTTGAGGTTCTCGAGCTCTTGCTTCGCGCTCTGGATCACCAGCTCCAGATTGTCGTAATCCACCCACGCTTGATGAAGGTCTACGTAGAGTTGAGCGCAAGCGTCCGGAGCCGTGGATATGAATTCTTCAACTTCTGCGATACCTGCTTCGAAGTTGCTATCGACGTCAAAATCGGCCGTAAGCACAGAAGCATTCGGGCAACGCGCTCCGAATGAGGCGATTGCCGTCGTGAGATTTGCTCGGTCCGAAACAGCAAACCACGACCTCTCGAATGTTTCATAAGATTCAAAATATGCCGACGGAATATCCCCGCCAAGGGACATCCAAAGCCAAGTCACACCGCTGTAGACTGCTTCAACTGTCTCCCGAAAGTGAAGGAGCTGGGTATACCCTTCAGCGATGGAAGTCTCTATCTCGACGAATCCTCCAGACTCCGAAATACACGGCGCCGATTCGAGGTACGGAACCAGGTCGGCCGTAAGATATGCTCCGGACGAAACCTCCGCCGCCGCGTTGAACAACTCTTGAATCGAAGGAGATTGAATAAAGCCGTAGGGATCGTACTCCTCTTCGGCAACGGAATAGCTAACGGGGAATAAAAAAAGGCAAAGAAATAGAGCGACTCGAAAACGAACCATCTAAAACCTCAAATAAATTTGGTGAAAGGATTGTCGCTTTCGACTTTTGTGCCTTACAGAGAGAAGCAATTTGAGCGAGTCACTTTTTCTCTGAATCCATCTATTTTCCCTTTTTCCTTGGCGACCTCGCCGCCCGCATCATTTTGTAATGATGTTCCTGACACTTGCTACTAAGAGAGATGGTCTTCTTCGTGCACCGGGGAGTGTTACATATCGCCGGTCCATTTTCCGGGCCAAGATGCTCCCACGGCTTTCCAGGTTCCAAATCCGGCTCCTCGAAAACCAAAACTCGAGCAGGTTTAAACGAGTGCGCCAGCCAGTATCTCTCCTCGCTGCCTAACAATAACGAGAAAAATTGGACGATAGATTCCGCGATGACAGGGGCGCGTTCAATATCTTCATGATTGTGATCGAGGATCGGATACGGGTTGGCGAGCGTCGGATCCAAGTCGATTCCGACGTGATCTCCATCTTGGTGCTCGCAGAAGGAATACCAACTCGCGGTGCAGCTATTTGGATCATTCAACATCGCGACGCCAGTTGGTTTTATACCGGTGAGTGGGAGGATTGTAGAATCGAAGATCTGTGCTCCTCCACACATTCGATAGAACTCAACGAGCCCCGATGGAAGCCTGTACTTGGAGCCCTGCTCAAAACGTCGGAGTTCGAGTTCGATATTCGGGTCCGGCGGCAACACCGAGTGTTCCCGCGCCATCCGGGAAACGAGCTCATCAATCGTCGGAAAGTTTTCCATCTTTACTACCTCCAGCCCTTCGCCCCGTCGAATTCTCCATTCACGAGGCAGGTGACTGATTATGGCTGGGCCAAGAAGGTTAAGTCAGTGCCCGAACCGCTTTTTATCCCTTTGGAATGTGCCGGTAAGAAATTGATACGATGAGGCGGATGAGCGTGAAACGCCTCATCGCTCAAGGTGTCGATGATTCGACTACCCCTGTTCCTTTGCCGTTGGAGTCGGACTCTCTGTGGGCGACCCCTTGGGTTTCTCCGCACTTCCCTCATCTCCGAAGTCTCTCGACGGATCAAACGGCAAGACGATTCCCTCGCCGGGACCAATATCTGGATACGGGAACCCAGGAGGGAGGTCGACCCAACTATTCACTGGATTCTCTGTCATCTCTGCGGAGACTGGACACAAGAGGAACAAACTAGAAACGGTGAAAAAAATCGCGGAAACGAGACAAATGTAAAGCGCTTTCGGAAGACCCATTTCGAACCCAGAGCTTTTATCTAGGACCGTAGACCAGCTTTTACGTGAAATCTTTCACCGTCCTCGAAAACAATTTCTCAGTGAAGGTCATTCTCAAGCACGATCCGATATCGAGCTTTCCCGGAGCGAAGTCGCTCTATCGCATCATTTGCCTTAGACATCGGGAAATGTTCCGTCACCACCTCGATATTATGGCGGCCGCAGAACTCGAGCATCTTAGCAGTCGTTGCCGGAGCTCCAAGTGGAGTTCCGGAGATCGACTTTTGGCCCATCAGGAGCGGAAACACCTGAACTGGGATCGGCTCTGGAACTGCGCCGACAAGATGAAGCCGGCCTTTCGGCGCCAGCGTTCCAAGAAAAGCATCCCAGTCCATCGCTGCGTTCACCGTGGAGAGAACGAAGTTCAGCGAGCCCTGGATTTTGGCGAGTTCATCCTTATTCTTTGAATTTACAACTCGGTGAGCACCGAGCTTCTTCGCCTCCTCTGTTTTGCCATCGCTCGAACTGAATGCAACAACTTCACAGCCCCATGCGTTTAAGAATTGGAGCGCCAGATGTCCGAGGCCGCCGATTCCGATGACGCCGACACGATCGGTAGGCTTCACTTCGCACTGAACAATTGGATTAAACACCGTAATTCCTCCGCAGAAGAGCGGGCCTGCCTTCTTTGGATCTAAATTTTTCGGGAGCGGGATCGCCCAATTCTCCTGACAACGCACATGCGTGGCAAATCCGCCGGCGCGGCCGAGCATTGTCGACTCATTTGTCGCACAGAGATTGTGATTGCCGCTCATGCATTCTCCGCAATGAAGGCAGCTCCGTGAAAACCAGCCCAGCCCGACTCGATCCCCCACTTTGACGCTCGAGACGGAATCGCCGACGGCTCGCACGGTGCCAATTACCTCATGCCCCGGAACGAATGGAAACGAAGACACACCCCACGCGTTCGTGAGAATCGAGAGATCGGAATGACACAGGCCACAATATTCGACGCCGATTTCAACTTCATCACGTTTAAGCGCTGGAAGATTCAATTCACGTGGTTCGAGGATTCCGTTTGCTTTCGTTGCCGTCATTCCGATCATAGGGCCTCCGTGTTTTGCCGGAGGGAGTATAATGAGTTCGTGTTCCGGATTCCAAGAGAAAAATCTTCCTCACAAAATCCAAGTACTTCCTATCTTGACTTGGGGGCATTCCAAGCACTCAAAGTCGCTTGATTGGCCGTGGTGATTCTTCGCCTTAGGGGTGACTCAGGCTGACGTATGCAGAAGATTACTAACGACGCTTGAACAAAATCCTTAAACCCAAAAGCATGACGGCTATGCACACAACGCACCAGATGGAAATCAATACAATCGCAGAATTTGAACTCTGCGCCCGAATTGGATCCCCCCCCACTCCGAACCCGCCTCCGCCCGCAGCGACCCCTGCCGAGTAGTCGCCGCCTGGAGGGTCATTACGTGGCAGCTGGTCAATTGAAACCAACAGAAGGGAGCAGAGAGACACTGCAAGTGTGAGAGGAATCCAAGGGGATAGGATTTGTCGTGGTGAGTTTCCCGGTCCGAGAATGCTGATGCGCTCCATAACACTCTTCGAAAGATCTTCACGGCGCTCAAATTCAATATCTGCTAGCCGGTCGATGCGAATCAAAAGCTTGTCGTTCGCCTCAAATAGCTCTCGGCACTCTTCACACTGCCTTAGATGCTCACGAAGCCGATCGCCGAGTGACAGGACAAGACCGTCAGAAACAAATTGATAATAGAGACTTTGGACTTCTCGATGCTTCATTGCTCGTCGCCTCGCAATTGTTTTCGCAGCATTCCCAAAGCGGTGTTAATTCGCGAGCACACAGTCCCCGGAGGAATTCCGAGCAGCGCTCCAGCCTCGAAGTAGGTTCGCTTTTCAATACGGCAGAGAATCAGTGGTTCACGATATTTTTGGGGGAGCTCTGCAATCGCTTGTCGTAGCATCATATCGTCTGAATCATCGTCGGTCATGACGAGTCCTATGGCGAGAGCCTCGTGCTCCGCTGCAACATACGATTGACTTTTCTGCTTATCTCGAAAGGCTCGAGATGAGAGGTAGCTGTTCGCCACATTCATCGCTATTCGGGTTAGCCAAGTTCGGAGCGCTGCGCGGCGCTCGAATGCGCGGAGCCCCTTGTATGCGCGAACGAAAGAATCCTGTGTGAGCTCTTCGGCTACGTGCCGATCTCCGGTCAACCGGATCAGCAGCGAAAATATCGCCGCCTCATATCGATGTACAAGCGTCTCGAACTCACCCGTCTCTCCGGCGAGGACTCTCGAAATTAGCTCTTCATCGCTGGGTTGAACCTTTTTCAATTCGAACCAAACTTCCTGGATTGGACCAAAACCTCCGCCGATCTCTTAGACCGAGCAAACTTGCGAAAGCATCGATTCTCCAGAGATCGATGGTTCGAGCCGCTCAGCAGGTCTAATCACAAGACCGACAACTCAGAGGAAGTCATGAGGTTTATGAAGGCTTTAAAAGCATTTAAACGGAGGACCTTGCAGAGCGATTTCCTCGCAATTGCGTTTACGTCAATCATTCTCGGTTTGGAGAGTTTCGTCTACTGTCAGTCGGCCTTCGGGTTCGGTGTGGATTACCTCTACGGAGTACAAAGCGCCGGTGGACGATTGGGAATTGGTGGAAGCTCAACCCAAGCATGCAGTCGGCTCCTCGGATTCATCGAAGGTGGATTCGGGGCGCTCGTCGCGACCGCCGCCGGCATCGGCGTCATAATCGCCGCAGCGGCGGGAGGGTTTCGAACTGCCTGGTGCCTCCTCGTCGTCTCAGTCGGGTGCTTTATCCTTCGGTCATACCTCACGCTATTCCACGCGGGATGTCGAACATAGGAGTTCAATCGTGAAGAACGGCAAGCTCGAATCCTATCCCAGAAACGCAACTAAATAGTTTGCAATACCTGAAATCAGTGAGCAAAGCGGCTCTCTCGATTTTTCACCGTAAGAAAAAACAAGAAAAATGTGCCGCGCTGCGGGGGAGACAGCTTACTGATCTACCACGCCTCTTAAAACCTCGTTCGCGCGGCTCCCCGAAGTCGTACCGCTCGCTATGGGTGAACGGTGCTTCGCTCAGTGCATCGAATTCGAACAATTGTCGCGAGAACAATGGCAAACGAAGGGATCACGAAGACGGCGAGCGGGATTAATCCAAATCCGTTCCACGTTTCAGCGGAGTAGAGCCAGATGCGAAACCAAACGTACACCATGTACAAATTGGCACCAAGGACAGCGGCGGCCATCGAAAAGGTGCCTAGAACACATATTCGATTAAACGCAATCTTTTGGAGAGCCCGGTGAGAGCAGAAAGGAAGTACATGAATCGCAGCATAGACGAGTAAGAGCATCGCCAAAAACACATCAACCGTCGTCTGCATAAATGGTCCTTCTTCCACTCTTTTCCTGGCGAAGCCTCGCCGGCGGTAAGATCCTTAGCTCTACTCCCCGCTTGCGAAGAGACGATGAAAATACTTTGCGTTTTTGCGTGAGCCTCGGACCAGTGCTCAACGAGCCGCAGAGAATGAGATACTCGATTATTCGAAGCCAATCGCTATCAAAATCCTAGGCTCGCGCCGGATAACCCTCTTGCCGCCCGTTTCCGCGCTCGAATCGGAGACGCGCCGCAGAAACCTGGGAAATGCTCTCAAGGTCACTGATATTCCCGTTTTTTGATGCGGAGGACATCACTCGCATCTCGATAACTGAGGTTGCATGAGAGAGAAGTTGTATCTTCACATCGCGTCACCGTTCTTGATGTTCTTTTTGATACTGATCGGAGCATTCTTTTCCCGCTCTGAGGCGCAAATTCCGCCTCCCTCTTCGCCGAACATGCCCCCTCAATATTCTCCGCCGGTACCGCCACCGAACATGAATCCTCCGTCCCAAAATTCACCTATTCTGCCCTCAATGCCGGGCCAGCTCTCACCTCCGGCAGGAGTTCCCTCAATTCCGCCCCCGACGGGGTCTAGCTGCGCCGCTTCTTTTCCGATCGAGGCATGGAATGAGGAGGAGAGGATCCCCCTTGACCACTATCCGAGTCTTCCCGGCACTTGGCATCTCGGATCGGGAGACCTTTACTCCGGCCAGTTTCACTTTGAAGATACGATTACACGGGTCGAAGTCGCGGCGCCGATTGACTCAGAGAACCCGTTCGAGCTTGGGAGAGACTATCTCGGGCAGGTCGTCTCCGCAGATGGTGGCTGTAATCACCTGCTGCATCTCGTCGTGGTGCCTGGTTCGTATATCATTCGCATAACGTCCGTCCGAGAAGGCGTCTCGTACGTAAAAACCTTCCATGCCGATCCAGGCACATTAGAACTTGACGAACCGGCTGATTGTCAAAAAGTCGGACAAGCCATCGTCCTGAAGCGTGCGGTGAAACCCATAGGCGGCAGAGTCTTCATCGCGAACCCCGGCGGTGAACCGAAGAACGATGAGAAAGCTCAATGGGATTTCTGGCATCCCGAAGACATAAAGTTCGCGAAAGAGAAATGGCCAACACAATACGTCAGCTTTCTCGGAGATCTACTGACAGAGCTTCATCAATTGGCTCCGGACATTCTTGTGTTTTCCGGCCACGGGAGTCCGGCAATTTATCGGGTCGGGAAGAAATTGAAGGACTCCATCGACCTCTCGACCTATGAAAAAAACTTGGCGTACACGCCGGACCGCGCAGGGTTAGAGAAGTTCAAGGAAGGAAGTATCGTGTCTCTGATTAAAGGGAAAACCAAGAAAATAATCTTCAATAGCTGTTGCACAGCCGCCGGAACGAATGACAATAACAGCGATGCTTTTAAACTCTTCTCGGGGCTCTCGACGAAGGTTGGCAAGGACGCCGACAATCCGATTCCAGTCTGTGGTTTCACGACAGTCATAGGCATGAGTTACAAAATAGGTAACAGTGCCATGTGGGGCTTCGACGGAACGATCATGCGATGTGTCACGGGTGATAAAACGAAGTCATATAAAATCGGTAAGGGCGCGGACGACCCTTACAACGATGAGAATGGTTTTCGCTGAGGAGGCGAATTGAACACCGATCTCCCGCGGTTGGAAACTGGGCCCAGACTCGTGACGAGCTCAATTGGCACGATGATACATCACCAATCGTTCCGCGCCGCCGGCAAGAACGATGGCCGCTTTTTCTTCGAACCCAAGGGCTTTCAAATTCTTCAAGTTCGCGTGATTGCTCGGAGCAACCGTCGAGAAGAGATGTTTTCTTCCCACGGCTCGCAGGGCATCGACCGCGAGCTGAGTCATGAGGAGGCCAAATTTATTTCCTGAGAAGCGATCCCGCACGTACACCCCGGCAAGCTGCGCCACGTCAGTTTCTTCATCGGGAGGAAGCGCTAACGCCTCACGAAGCAGCGCCGACAGCAATCGACGGTCATTTACAAGCCGAATTCCTTCAAGCGAATTTTCAATGAAAAGACCGAAACTGAGGCCCTGCTCGAGCATTGCCTCCACCCTCTCCGGCGGCGCAGGGATGTAGTTCTTTCCGAGCTTCAGCTCGATCTCCGCTTGAAGCACGTTCACGAATTCACGATGCGAAAGATCGAGTGTCTTAATCTCGTACGAGACCGGGCTACCTCTCTCCCCTACCACAAACGATCCAGCTCGAACCGTCATGGCTTGTACGTAGCGCTTTGTCCGGGAGGAATGCTCAACCATTCCCAGTCATCCTGAACGAGTACCCGGCAGAGGTAGACGATTTGTCCGCAGTGATACGTTGTGTGCGTCAGGCTCCGCAGCATTGCCTTTGGCACCCGATAACTTTCGCCGCGGATTGGCACGGAACGCTGGAGATCATTCAAAGTCAGAGCATCGAGAGCGCTAAAAAGCGAGCTCCAACCGGCTTCCCAAACCGAAGTAACCGTCTCCGCGGTATCTTTCTCGGTCAGAAGAAACTCACCGTCTCTTTCGCGGTCCGGTTTCTCTCCGTCGGTCGTTAAAAACTCCGTCCAGCGCGAGCGGAGATTTCCGCCTACATGCTTCATCACGATTGCAACGCTATTTGTTCCCGGAAGCAATGTTTTGAACAAAAGTTCCGGAGTACTGAGCTGCGCGACTGCTCGGTCGGCGAGATCTTTATACATTCGAAACGTCTCGCGGGTGTCGCCAACAAATAATTCATCCATACGCGGCATCTCCTCAAAGCTCACCGGAGGGTATCATGATCAGAAAGGACCGAGGAAGTCACCAGGCGCGACGCTCCACCTATTATTGACGGCTGCTGCAACAGGCTACAGGTGCGGTTGATCAGCCATTCATTGCTTCGGCGGTTCGAGTGGCTCCACAAGTTTCGACAGGATGAGCGAATCACCCAGAATGCGGTCGAAGATCTTTTTTGTGCCCTCAAGCGACGTGGCGACAGCGAAGGTCCCATCGCCATTCTCCGCGATGCTCCTCATCAGCGATTCCTCTCCTTGAACGTCAAGCAGGATCGATGAAATCGGAATTCTCGCCGCCTTCCATTTCGAAAAGAGGCTATCGTACGTTCCCGGAAGCAACTTCTGCCCATCTGAGAAAACGATAATTGATCGACAGAGTCCGGGTTTATCATACTTCTCGAGAAGCTCCGTCGCGGCGGTCAGGCCCTCGAAGAGCTTCGACCTTCCAGCTGGAAAAAGAGACTTCATCCGTTTGCTGATGATCGCTTTCCCTTCGGTTGTCAGCTTTTGGTTGGGAGCAATAATGAACGGTGATTCGTCGAAGCCGATGATCGAAAGTGTAAGCGATTCAGGGAGATTTTCCAGCGCGCTGGAGATCGTTTCTCTAACACGATCAAGCCGTCCGTCAGTCGCCATACTCCTCGACTTATCCACGAGAAGCGCGATGTGCTGAGACGTTCCACAGCGACGATCAAAATACCTTCCGCGATGCAGAACCTCGTTTCGAACTTCAGATGGAGCGGGCACATTGACCTTCTTCGCCTCCTCCTTCGGCGCGGGCTTCGTTCCACCACCGGTGGGGGCCTCGAAGCAAAGTCCGCCGCTGCACGTGAGTATTGGCTCATACCTCGGCGGCAATTTACTCGGATCGAGTTTCGCATAGGATTCGCGACAGTTTTGGGCGATCGCGGAGATATACCGCAACGTCGGTGCCATCAGCTCATCTCCCGGCCGAGGATTCCCAGCAAAAACGGGAAGCTCTCTCGGCCCGCAGAGAAAAAGCGCGGCGCAATCGGAATCAACTTTACAGCGATTAATGTTCTGAGATTTCCAGAAGGTGTGGCATTCGGCGACGGAGTCGCTGCAAGCGTCCCCGGAGGCCGCGAGAGGTCTTGAGAAAAGTGTAAGAATGGCCACCAAGAGAAGCCGGGCACACGTCTGTGAATATAGGGAAGATGTCTTACGCATGACTTCCTGCTTCTCCCATTTCCACGCGAGTGGCTACCACTTTCTCACGACCTCGCCTCGCACTCAATAATTTGCAATGCGTAAATTGCCGAGAGAATTGTCCGTAGGGTTGCTACGTCATCTCTCGGTGAGCTTTTGTTGTTCGGCTCGGGTGGTATGACGATGTAGCTGGTTATTCTGGCGACTCTTCAGTGCTGAGAATGCGATTAACCTGTTCCAATAACCGAAGCACGTTGTCGGCACAGGCCAGCGCTCGGACAAATTGATCGACGTCCTCCGGTGCTACCAGAGCACGAAGAATCTCTCGTCGAGCGGCATCGTAGACATCACAGAGCACCTTTCGCGTCTCGGCACCGTCGGATGTAGTGAAGCCGCGCAGAGTCATCGAGAGATGAGGAACAAGCTGCGCCAAGGGCGACGCCGCGAGTTCTGCCAAGAGCTCTCGATTTCGGTCTCCGGAGATCGACTCGGAGGCCAGCTTGATCCACACTCTCGAGACTCGCTCGTAGAGCGCCTTCACCGGCCGATCGCCCTCGTCGTCGCTGTTCAGCCGCCGACAGAACAATGTCACCATAACTGACATTGCCGTTTGGACTGCGGCGTGAAGTCGTTGACACTCCTCGGTCATCGGAAGAACCTCCTCCCCAGAGGGGATAAACGGATGGGACAATTTCTCTCTTTTCGGATCGCGAGATTCGGGAAGAGAGACAAAGACTATTCTGTATTGCTGGAAGTTCGTGTCCCCTGAGGGACATCCAGATTCTTCAATGAACAACTTGAGGTCTACCCGGGGCCGAGAACGGCGATGACCGGTCGAGCGAGCGGAATGCAATAGCCTTCAAATATTGTCAAATGGGGTGGCGGGACACCAGGCAAACGGCTGCCTGGGTCACTTCAGCACGCATCAACCATCACGAGATGCCGGTCCGATGAAGTGTGATTATGAGAAGAACGAACCGATATCCGATGACAATCGCGGCTGCCGCTACCGAAAGGGTCGCGACTTTCATCACGCGGACCGCGCCGGAATTTCTACAGAGTGGCTCGAGATCCCCGTCGTTTGCCCAAAAGCCGTGACGCTTCGCGGCCTCTCAAATCGTATACCAATCTGCACGCGACTTCGGATTGTTTTGCTGCGAAAGTGCAAGACGGTTGTTGGCGAACGGTTTAGAGGCTGTCCGATCCTCCGGAATAAATTTTAGAGTTGCAATTCATGGAGGGAGATATGACGGCCACCTTTACGCAGCAGACTCGACCGGATGGAATCGTATTACCAGGTGGGGCGCCTGCGCCCGCGGTTCTAGAAGGAGCACGACCTTTGGAGATTCCCTCGGCGGTCGTTCAACCGCCGCCGGCACTTCCCGACTCCCCAGCACAAGCGCACAGGAGATTTCAGGAGGGTGTGATCACGGAAATGACATCGTACTCCAGTTTTGTCCGAACCTATCTGAAGCCTGAACTTCAAGGACAATTCCGGGATACGATTTCCTTGGCTCAAGAGATGATCCTAAATGATCGGCCGAAGGAAGCCGCAGAGACAATTTTGAATCTTGCGGGAATGTTTCGCGGTTTACAGCCGGCAGATTTTCAGGCTGCCGCACCCAGAAGAATCGTCGAGGGAACCAGATTTTTTGAGCCATGGACCCTTACCATGGCAGCAGACGCGATATTAGCGAGAGTGAACCGCTAGGGGGCGCAGGCCTGACGAGCCTTCGGGCCGATAAAGACCTCGTCTCCTCTTGCCGACTCATTATTTCCGATCCATATTAATGAAATAGAGTGCAAAACGTTCGCAGGTGAAGAGTACGCAGTGCGGAAAGCGGAAAAGCCGGGGCGTTTTGTTTACTAACCACAATGAAAGGAGGTGATCCAACATGAACGATTATTCCGATAGGTCGAGTGGAGTTGAATTGCGTTTTGGTGTTGGTGCTTCCTCGCGTCGCGCGTCATAACGCCAAAACGTCGGTGGCAACTTGCTTCAGCGGACTGCTGAAGATTGAAGTTTAATTCAACCTCGCTCGACTGAAGAGCAAGCAAATACCACCTTTGTTGCGCAGGGCGCCGTTATCTACGGCGCCCTTTTTTTTGCAGAATGGCTCTGAATTCAGTGACGCGGGTTTAGTGATGTTTCGTGGGCGGACGACCAGTCCCCCGCTGACTTGAAACTTCAGCAAAAATTTCTCTCGCCAACATCTCCGCTGACCAAGGCGGAAGCGCTTGGGGGCGAGGCTCCCCTTCAACTTGCAAATCTGCTGAAGCCGGATCTTCGAGATCGACGGAGAACCCGCATATTTTTCCGTCCTGCCGAATGAGGCGACCTTCGAACTGATTCTCTCCGTCCGGGAAAACATCTATCAACACGGATTTTCGAATCACGATTCCGAGTTGTTCCAACTGGCGGTTTAGATTCGCCGAATCCCCAGGATTACCCAGAACAACCTCGGACCAAAAAGCAGAGTTCAGATCTTGGATCTGTTTCCTCGCTCCCTTCATTGTTAGCGATTCATCTGTCATAGAATTTGCCAATGAGCTTCTCGTTGCTCTAGAGGCACATAAATCTATCACTTAGTGACCAATTGAGCGTCAAGGTCATCGTTAATTTTCAGCCCAATTTCCCGGTATGCCTTTGCTACCTCTGTCCCGCAGATGGGTCCAGGAGTCACGTCGTCGAGTGTCCGTGAAGCAAGAAACGTGTTTCCATTCAGCGAATAGTCTGCCCTGTATTCAATATAATCGTTCTTCGTATAAAACGATTCCGGGGTACCGAGAATACTAATATTTTTTGGGAAGACGACCTCGACCACTTCTTCCACTTTGGTGGCGGAACAAGGAAATTCTCCCTCGATCTTATTCGATAACAGCAGGTTACCTGAAATCTTGTGGATTAACGGCGGACCGAACAGCGGCGAAATCTGTGTGCCTCGGGCCTTCCCCGGTTTTCGAAAGTTCTCAATATCGAATCTGATCACGATACGATACTCTTTCTCTGTGTTCTTTGGATCCAGAGTCATCTGAATTTTTCCACGGTAGCGATACACTTCGAGCATCGATTCCTCAATTTTTTCGCGAACACTGTCAGTCAGATTTTTGTATTGTGCAGATAACATTGCCGCATACTGTCCTCGATACAGAACCTCCGTCTCACCCTTCGCTGAGCCATTTGCAGAAATTTTGAGCGTTGTTCTCGCGACTGACGTCCGATCATCGCCCGAACCTTTTGGCGTAGAGAGACCTTCCTTGTATCCGTGAACGAGAAGCACCGGCTTTCCAACGAGCTGCGATGGGAGGGTCCCAAATGATTGATTCGGGGCAGTTGAGTCGAGAAATAGATCTAAGCTCGGGACATAGTTGATTACATGATTGATGGCGGAGACCAAAGGTACTTTCGGAAGTTCATAGTTAGATCCGGAATTGATGAGCGCCTGCGTACTCTCGATGTCTTTCGCGGTAAGTAGAGCCTGAAGCAACGTCGCATGATCTTTACAGTCGCCCATTTTGTTATCCAGAACAAAATCTAAGTCTCGCGGCACCACGGCACCGACACCTATGCAATTTCCGGCATATCCGATATTCTTCGAAACCCAATCGTAGAGCGAATTGACGATCTCGCGTTTGTCCCTCTTTCCGCTTGTTACCTCTTTTGCCAATTTCTTGACGCGTTCGGTAACCTTGGCTTTTTCGTTTGCGTTTTTGCCATACGCCGTGGCGATCTGTTCGTAAGATTCAAAGGAACTAACAATGAAGCCGGGCTCATCTCCATATTTGAAGACGGTCCCATATATCTTCTTGCCTTTTGTGGGCTCAGGATTGCTGTACTTCCATTCTCGCTGAATTCGTCCGTTAGCCTCTGAGTTTTTGCTTTCAGTCAGAAACGGCGTCTCAAATCGGAGCGGCATAGAGGCCGGAGCATCAAGAGTGATAAGAATCTCGTCGTAGGCGTTTTGGCGCGGAAACAGAATCGCAGTCGAAAACTGTTTTGGGAAGAACTGCTGCTTCTGAGTGATCTTGTATTTGGCGAACGCAGTGTCACCCACGGCAAAGTCCGGAAACACAAAGCTCAACGTGGTCCAATCTGAGAATGCGGGAGGGATATCCTTCTCAAGTCCGCTGTTTACGGACTTTTGAAAATTCGATTCCGGTACATCTCGCCGGCTTCCGTCTGGTTTCACCGAGTAGGCCGAGATCATCTCTATGTGCTCAACACTCGTGCTGAACGAAACGGAATAGTCCTTTAATTCATCGAGCGCGCTCTCCTTCAATAGTTTGAACGCGATATCATACGTGATCTCGTTCTCTCCATCTGGATTGAGAGAATAGTTGACTCGAAAGTAGGTGTAGCGAAATTCGATGTCTTCTTCGTTGGCTTTTTCTTCGTTTTGATTTGCCCACGCAAAATTTGAGGAGAGAAAAACGGCGAGAATGAACGTAGCTAATTTCCAGATTTTCATCGGCGCATCCTCAATATCTGAGTCATCTATCGACTGAGTCGTCTATCGTCGGGACCCAGGGGACACTAAAGCATCGGGATCATCCTTCCTGGCGCCTTGACAGGCGGAAGATTGTTCAGATTTTTGAAGAAGTTAGGGATTGCCGACCGTCGATCCACTCGCCGCGCAAGCGAAAGTCCTCGATCGGTGCGGCACACTTATCTGCCTTGTCTCAAGGGGGTCCGGGTTTCAAAGTCGTAATTATAGATCAAGCGACAGATCTCCATTCGAGCCCTTAGAACGAACAGCTCATTGAGGACCGCTTCGTAGGTGATGGTTTCAACCCCGTTTACATGCTGCACACTGCGAAATACAAAATACGCATACCCTCTTACCAACATTTGAATCGCGAGAAAGAGCTCTTGATTACCTTAGCAACAAGACCGTATCGATCTCAGCGCGAATCCGCAGACACCGGAGGAATGAAGTAGTGAATTCTCGGTGAGGGATAGATTCCCCCTGACGAGTGAGAGGCGGCTTGATTTCCAAATCCGCCATCGCATAGGGTGATGTGAACAAAATCAAAAATGCAGTGATAAAAGTTGATTTGATACTCTGCATCACAAACCTCTTGTTGTTGAGAATTTGCTTCAGCATTCGACGATCAACCTAATTGTGAGAAGAATCGAAGTTTTGGTGGAATCAACACGAGGAAAAGATCTTCCTGTGCTCAACTTCGGATATGGCTGCGAGAATGGGGGCAGATTCAGGAACGATGGTATGTTGAGCCGGAGCCTCAACCTGCGGAGAACCGCTTACCACCGTTGTAGCTCTCTACGAGTGCCAGTGCCGCGCGCGAACCTCCCGAACCACGTCCTCCGGCAGCACCTGTACGAACATGGCGGTCGAGCTGGTGGCGATGTCGAATGCCCTGACGTCGCTCGCTGACGCTGCCGGCCCCACAGCGGCCAAGTAGAGCTGCAGCCAGCGGCTCACCAGAACCGCCGCGCTCAACGCCGCCACCTGCAACTCCCGGCTGTGGAAGTCGTGCGTCTGCCCGAGCGCGACGAGAACGGACTGCTGGCGCGCGGCGGCGATCCACGCGTTGTGCGTCGCGAGCCAGAGACCACCCAGTTTCGTCGCCGCCTCGGTCAGCCCGATCGCCTTGGCCAGATCGGCGTGCACGCGCCGCTGCTCGGCGGCCCAGTCTAACGTGTTCATTTCTTCCCCTTCGACGGTTCGATTTCAAGACCGCTGCGATTCTCGCAAGGAGGAGCGCAACGGTCCTGAAACGATGTCTGGAAGGGTTTATGGTAAACCAATTTTCCGGCTCACATACCATCCGTACGCCGGGAATGGCGTTCGAATGGTTCGTGAGACTCTCTGCTTCCGGTGAAAGATTGGAAATGAACGAAACTATGCAATGAAACTTATACCCGGAAAACTTTAGAAAGGGTTGCCAGGAGGCTTACAGTTTCTGCACAACTTAGTTTTTGGGTTTGATACAGGAGAACGATGTCATGGAATTTACCTGACAAGTTTTCGCATTCTCGAGGCGAGCGACAATCGTTCTCTGCGGAATGGATAGTTACGCAATGGTCAGAAGTCACCCAACTTTTCTCGCGGAGACAATGTATGGCGAGACAAGAATGAGCAGGAGAAAATTATCAGGCGACGTGGTGATTCATTACCCCGGCTTCCGGGCTGAAATATCGAGACTCGTGATGTAGTCGCTTGCCTTTGCCCCGACGGGAAGCGCGGAGAGAATTTTCTGATAGAGTGGGTCCTGCCAACTGGTCATCGCATCAATATATCCGGGTTTCGATTCAAGCTGAATGTCGAGTAGCCCCGCGGCCTTCGCCATGCCTTCGAGTTCGTCGACCAGTACCGCTCCTGCGACGCAACCAACAAGCGCTTCCACCATCTTTACAACTTCCAGCGGTAGGGGCTTGAGAAGCGCCAAGTCCGAGATTGCAACCCGGCCCCCAGGAGTAAGCACCCGCGCAATTTCTCTCCAAACCTGCGGCTTGTTCGGCGAAAGATTAAGAACACAGTTCGAAATGACTACATCAACGGTCGCATCTGCGACCGGTAGATTCTCAATCTCCCCGAGCCGAAACTCGACATTCGTGAGACCGGTGTGCTTCGTGTAGAGAAGGGTATCCCTTCTTGCTTTGGAGATCATGTCTGGAGTCATATCGACTCCGATAACCTTGCCGCTCGCTCCGACCTTCGGCCCAGCGACGAAGGCATCAAACCCTCCCCCGCTGCCAAGATCCAGCACCGTTTCCCCGTCCCTCAGAGACGCGATTGCAGTCGGGTTCCCGCAAGAGAGTCCCATGTTGGCACTCGTTGGGACCGCCGAGAGGTCGGATTCACTGTATCCGATATTCTTCGCAAGTTTATCGACATCGAGAGTCGTGCTCCCGCAGCATCCACCGCCACAACATGCTGGATCGGTGTTCAACTCGGTCGTAAATACTCCCACCTGAGCAATCTTTGAATATCCGTCGCGAACCTGTTCGCGAATCCTATCTTGTTCGATTGTATCGTCACTCATAAGTCCTCCCGTAATCTATCAAACAAACCTCCTCTCTCATCACGACCCCCGAGCTAGTCACTTCCGGCGTTTTGGCGCGCGACACCCCTCGAACGCGTCCGCAAGAGAGCGGAGCGATTCTCCAAGTTCTACATATCGGACTTTATAGAAGACGGTGCGTCCTTCTTTCCTCGATTCAAGAACGCCTGCATCTGCGAGGAGCGTAAGATGTCTTGTAACAACCGAGAAATCGACGGAACAGCACTCAGCAACTTCCGTGGTGGAGCATTCTCTCGCGCATCGGGCGAGGCAACTCAACAATTTAAGCCGGGTGGGATCACCGAGCGCCTTGAAGAGGCGCGGGTCGAGAAGCTCATCGAATTCCGAGCCACAGCATGCAGCCTGCTTCGGAGTTTTTGGCAGTGATTTGCTTACTTGCGCCATTATGCAAGTATAAACCTCCCGACTGCTTGTTGTCAAGAGGCCGACATCCATCGCGATTTTAGATAGCGCCGGAGGCTAGGATTAGAATTTCACCCATGGAAAGACGTCAAGGTAAGGTTCGGTCGGGCCAGCCTCAGCGAAAGCTCTTCTGCACGCGGCGCATGTCGTCGGTCTTTTCGCCGTCCTCGACGATGCGATTTTTGAGTCCGCCGGAGTCGATGTTGAACCAGGCATCGTACGAGCCCGCACCATCACCACCGTCAAGTTTCACTTCGCATTTTGCGGCATCTGCCGTGACCTCGACGGTGTGCGCGTCGCAAAGGTCAGAGATCGCCGCGGACGGAGACTCCACTTTGCGGCCTTGAAAGTCGATTGTCATTTTTGAAATGCAATTTCGCGGGGTGCCGAGGTCAGTCGACCAAAAACCACCCTTCTCGGGGCTCCAGCCTTTCGGAGGAACAAACGCGGACTGCGCGATCTCGACGCTGCAGCCGTGATCTTCATCACGCAAGGTCGTAGTTTTTACCGCGGAGGCAGTTCCGCGAATATTGAACACCTCGCTCGAATCGAGTGACTCCTCCCAACCAGTCCATATTGAGTTCAACTTCACCTTTTGTCCGTCAGCGCTAACAAGCTCATAGAGATAAACAAGCGGGGGACCTTCGTGCGCCGATGGCTCCGACTTCTTCTCGACAAGAACAAAACTTGAACTGGAGATCCATCGAATTCTATAGTGTGCCGTCGCTTCGTCGGCAGGAGCGCAGACAACTTCGTCGTAACGCACAGCCTCGGTGTCGGACACGAAAGCCCAGCCAGCGCACGTGGAGTTTTCATGAACTATTCGCTTCCCGGTAAGGCCGAGAGTCGAGGTTGTCGCTGCCGCATTATCCGTAGCGGCCGTCGCCGAGAGGATGAGGGCGGACACATACGGGAGCCAAGAGCGGGTGACTTGCAACTTCATAGTGGTTTAAATTTCTCCTACTTACGCCATAGTTCTCAAATCATTAAATATTCCATGAGGAGCGAGTTCGTCCACGATGCTTTTCATCGCCGAATAGTCGACAAATGCACATTACGCTTCGAGACTCATGTCACTGAAGGACGCTGTGCCGGTAATCACCTCGGGGCTCCTCCCTGGAGACATCATTTGGAAGATCAACAATAAAACTCCCAAAGATGAAGCGGAACTCGTGAAGAGTTTTTCTTCAGCCATGAGAATTTGCCGCCGAGCCGTTCTTGAGCTCACCAGACAGGATGTCCACGTCACTACCGAAATCGTAGTCTATCCTCGCAACAAACCGAGGTGACCGCTTCTGAGATCTTAAGACTATCGTTCTCTTCTCCTAATATTCTCCGCCGTTTATTTTTCTCAAATCTCTTGGGATGTTAGCACGGCGCGCTTCAAGACCATTAAGCACACGATCGTTACTCGGAATTTCATAAATTTCTTAGGCCGTCGAAACTCGTTCGTGACGACTCAAATCGCCGAGTCAGGAGGTTGTATGACATTGATTTTGAACCAAGCTTCGGAAGCACGACTTAAGATGCCCCTAGAATCTCCCATAGTTCTGAGCCCGTTTCAGCGTGCTCCAGACTCGAGCGAGATCTTTTTGGCGTGCAACCTAGGAGTGACGAAAGAGTCTCCTCTCGGGTTGACCGAGCATAGTCTCCTCGTTCCACCTTTAGTCGGCCTCCAGCCACAGCCAGATTTTACCGGCAAAGGGCGGGGACTTTTTTGGGGTCAAACACTGCGTGGTGCAAAACTTCCTTTTACTCGATTTGATTCACTAAACGATCCCCTTGCCGGGCTGGTTGAAAAGTTGTCGGAGGTAGCGAAACCGCTCGGGAGGCCGACCGATACTAAGCTAAAGTTTTATGCCAAAAACGGTGACCACGATTTTGAAGTAATGCTCGTCGATGCGGACCTCATTATAATTAGCCTTGACGTCACTGCTAACGGCAAATGGACGGGACGGGCAGACCACGTTTTTGTCCGCGAAGGAAAAGGACAACCTTGGCACGTAAAATATTATGACACTGTCGATGCCGTCGGACCATGGGACAAGCCACCTCAGATGAAAGAAAGCACGATGCCTATGGCGCGGCCTGATCCCAACCAACCCAACTTCGAGAGCATGATGCTGAGGCGCATTGAAATGTGCACTCAGCACCTTAAGGTCAAGGTCCGTTGGCTCAATCCGGATGATCGCTAGTCCATAACGAGCGACACCACAAGTCCTCGAACCCTTAGAGCACCTGTACAGACAAAATCGCGCTCTGTCCTCGCAGATTTGGCAGGTGAGGCCAGCTCGCTGGCCTACATGCTAATTCCGCATCTCCGCCGTCCTGGTTCAGTGGAAGAAATGCGGACTCCGCGACTTCTCGTTGTATACCTCCATTTCCAAAGCACAGAGATCAAGGACGGTGTATTGCCTGGCTTCGGAGAGTCCGTTATGTGCATCTTGCCTGAAAGGCGGAACGGATAAGCGTTTTGAACGACATCAAGAGTTGTAAACAAGCACGACATTCTGCAATGCCGCATTCATCTTGTTACAAGTCTCAACATATTCGTTCGCGGCGATAGATTCTTCGAGAATTCCTGCACCGGCGCGAAAATGTACCGTCTCGTCGTATTGGCAGACGGTTCGAATTGCGATCGCAAGGTCAGCAACTCCAACTGAATCAATCCAGCCGACACATCCCCCGTAGAGACCTCGAGGTTCATCCTCGAGCTTATCGATAGAGGAGATCGCCCCCGATTTGTCGATTCCGGAAACGGTCACCGCCGGGAAGAGCGCTCGAATTGCATCCCAAAGATTGAGGCCATCGCGCAGCTTTCCACTCACCCTCGATGAAAGGTGCTGAACCGTGGGAGATTTCTTGATTTCCATAAAATCAAAGACTCGCACCGTGTCCGGTTCACAAACGCTCGAAACCTCATCTTGGGCCAAGAGCACTGAAAGAGCATGCTCCTTCACTTCTTTGGGATCGGCATGCAACTCCGCCGCAAGCGCCTGATCCGCCGCGGGGGAAGTCCCTCTCGGACGCGTGCCGGCAAGCGGATTGGTCATTATGAAACCATCCTTACTCGCCTCCATAAACATCTCCGGGCTAAATCCGACCGATCGTAGACCGTCGGTGCCGAGCGCGAATGAACGAGCCGGTTTAAATTCTCTGGTCCCAGCCCGCAGGGAGCCCAAGCAGTCCAAATTCGCCGTGAGCTTACAACTCCGCGAGATTATCCCTTTTTTGAGTTCACTCCTCTTAATTGCCTCGATGAGTGAGGTTACCTTCAGCAGATAGTTCTCTCTGTCGTCGTGCGCAATTTCAATTTCCGAGACAGACGGAATCGGATGAGCATGATTCTGGAACAGCAGTTTCTGAATATTCTCTAGAGGGAGAGAAGATTTTATCCTCGTCTCGCTCGATGTGAATAACAGGTCAATTTCAGGAATGAAGAAACTGATTGAAGGAATATTCTTTGACTTTGAGTAAGGATAATAAAAGCCAGCAGCGTCAAAACCGATGTATCCGTAAGCAGTCCAATTTTTCAAGGAGATGGAAGAAAGAAAAGCCGAACATTGTTTGAATGGATCTTTAGCGTCGTCTTCTAATCTCCTTCCAGATGTGTCCTGAAATCTAATTCGCTCGCCGGTGACCGTGACGGAAGCCAGAGTTCCAAAGGCT
>CAZDWZ010000008.1:0-189989 GCA_964509425.1 uncultured Bdellovibrionales bacterium
TCTTCCGGCGGTATCCGCGAAGCATTCAAGCCAAGCAAAGGGCTCGATGAGAAGCTCCGCCTTTCCGAATGCCTCTTGGAGAATGTGCTTCAGTACTCGGACATCATCAGCGGGAGAATGATCAAAGGACAGAGTCGGTACCGCATACCGAGGGAAAGTCGGAATGAACCTCCTCGACGACTCTCCTGAGAGGAACTGCTTCCAAGTAGAAACGTTTGTGTACTTTTCTATCGCGTTTTGTCGGGATGAACCCGGTACCAGGGGGGAGGGAATGCCGCTAGCGACCCTGTATTTGCCTCTGCAATTCCGAGAGCTGGAGTCGGATCTCCGTCACCTCATTTCGACTCTGCGCTGTTTGCTCGGCAAGGTCGACCGTGAGAGTGGTGTTTGTTTGAGATAGCTTTTCAACAGTATCCCGAAGACGGGCATTTTCGGATTCGAGGTTCGCGATCATCTTGTGGAGCTGTTGAGTTGCGGAAATATTCAGCATCGAAAGCGCCTCAATGTCCACGGTATGAAAATCCGTGACCTGCCGGCCGTAGACAAAGGCTTTCCCGGAGCGGGCGGCGTCTATCATGAAGCTATCGGAATCCACAGAGTGAATCTGAAAAACCTGTTCACTGTTGTCTTCGAATTTTATTTGGACTTTCTCGCTCGCTTTTAGGCCGTGATTCGCAAGACTGACCTGGCCCCCGGCAATCGTTCCGAGCCGCATGACATCCGGAACGACTTCTGTCGTCCGCTTTGAAACTGCTTGCGGATAGACCTCGGCGACCTGCTGCGCGACAACTTTTTTCTGTGGGGTTGATCCGTTTTTTATCGGATCTTTAAAAGAATAATCAGTTATTTCTAAGTTCAAGAGTGTTTTCAGATCTTCCTCACCGTTGCTTACTCCGCTGATGTTCTTCATGCGAGCATCCGAGAATACGTCGACTTCGTTGGTGACGATTCGCTGCACCGCATAGAGCGAGACATACATTCCGCTAGGATCTGAATGGAAACCCGTAGCGACCTGTTGCACCTCAGGTCGATTTGACAGATAGGAGTAATCCGAAAACGTATTGCCGATCCCACTTGCAATATGAACCAACCCCATGTTGGGATTTTGTCGGGATGAACCCGGTACCAGGGGGGAAACAAGGGCGCCGTGGAGAGAAAATCGCTACTGAATTGCTTCCTTAAAAAACACAATCTGCTGGGACGAGTCATTGAGGAACACTTCCCAAATCTTCTTCCCGTCAGCGCGTTTCAAAAAGACTCGCCAAGCTCGTATGGCGTTTTGGCCGTCTAGGAATAAAACAGGCTCATTCCGGAACTCGTCGCCCCATGAAGTTTGCGGCTCAAGCAGCACTTCACCTTGTGGTTCAAGTCTTTTTTTTAGCGAGTCAATCGATGCGGTTACTGCCATATCAATCGATAGCCTTGGGCTCGATGGCAATTGCTTCGGCATCACCATCTGCAAACTTTGAAGTTCCACAATTTCTTTCGTGGTTTTCACGCGTACAAGAATGAAGTCCCTAAAGTAAGAAGAAAAAACGGTGGAGCCATCGACCGTACGCTGAAATACGATTTCCCAAAGCTCCGGTGAAAGTTTGGCGAGATGCTTCGTCCGCAAGTTCTCAAGATTGGGGTCAACCCCTAAATCGGTTGAGAATCGTCTGACTATTTCTCGTGCTGCTGCTATCGGCGAATCTGCTTCATCAATTCGAAGCTTCGGTGGCGCGACTCGTTCTTCGTGATCGCTAAGTTTGAACATCCTAGGCTCCCCCGATCGGTCGAGTCCCAAACTTAAATGGACTAGCACTTCGGATTCGTTACTTAGGTCAAATCGTGAATCCGCCTCAAACCGTGGGTGAAGTGATTCATTCGTTATACTTTCGGTGCATCCGTACATGAATAGTGTCAAAGGCAGCAACAAGGTTCGGCGCCTATTAGGATGGAACATCGTTAGCCCTCCATGTTCTTTCATACTTTAAACATGATTCTACGACGAATCGCTTGAACGAAAAAAGCAGCTATTTCTGTTTGCTGTTTCTTTCTCCTAGCCCTAGTTTAGACAGCCAACCAGGAAACTCCGATCCCCTCGCAGCCGATTAACCCCTTGCACCACCCAAGCAAGGAAATCTCGGCATGTCTCGCGACCTCTCGTTCGAAGACCCAGAGCTCACATTCTTTATCACCACCCGCACGATTGCCTCGCGGCTTTGGTTCGTGAACAACCGAAAGGTTCACCGGAAGGTGACAGCGTTTCTCGCGAAGTATCAGCGGAAGTTCGAAGTCATCCTTTATGCCTTCATCATCATGGGCAATCACTATCATCTCGTTGCCCGTTTCCCACGGGGGAACAAGGCTAAGTTTCTGAAGGCCTTTAATTCAATCTTCGCAAGATTGGTCGAAAGAATGGTTGCGGAGTTCCACGGCGGTAAGGTCTGGGCGAGACCCGCCAGATGCCAGGTGCTCCCGGAGCCACAGGACATCGAGCATTGGACGCTCTATTGCGCTCTTAACCCAGTCGAGAGTGGGCTCACGCAAAAGTATACGGAGTACGATACGTTCAACCTAGTACGACGTCTTTAATAGTTCGAAGATCCTGGAGAGTTAGAGGATCCTGAAGATCGGAGCTCTATGGGCGGAGAGTTCGGAAATGTTTCGTCGGGGGTGGACTTTTTTGTTTGGTAGGAGTTGGTGAATTGATCTTCCCCCTCAAAAGTGGACACAGAGTTAAGGTTTAAAAAGTGGTAAGGAGAGTAGGGAAATTGAGGGGAAGAGATGGAAAAGAAGACAGTTGGGAAGCGTCGTACGTTTAGCGCGGAGTTCAAACGAGATGCGCTGAAGCTGGCAGCGAGTCCAGGATACACGATCGAGAAAGCGGCAGCGAGCCTGGGGATATCGGGCGCTGCAATCCAGAAATGGCGTCAAGCGGAGAAGGAAGAAGGTGCAGATGCGTTCCGAGGCAATGGCGTACGGACAACCGAGGGCGAGCGAATTCGCCAGCTAGAGAACGAAGTGCGGGAGCTTCGCGCCGAACGTGACATTTTAAAAAAAGCGGCCGCCTACTTCGCCACGAATCAACGCTAAGACGCTTTCAATTTATGCGTGAGCACGAGAAGACATATTCGATTCGTACGCTGTCGCGATGCCTGCGAGTCTCGCCAAGCGGGTACTATCGCTGGCGGCTTGCAGGTCCGGGAAAGCGTGAGCTGAATCGACTGATGTTGGAGTCGGCGATTCGAGAGATTCATGAAGCTTCTCGGTGTCGCTACGGTTCACCGTGAGTACACGCGTACCTGAGGCGGAAGGGACATCGTTGCGGGGTGGATCATGTCGCCGATATCATGCGTAAAGCCGGAATTCGCGGCAAAGCGCGGCGAAGGTACAAAGCGACAACAAACTCGAAGCATGCCGAGCCGGCTTCGCCGAATCTTGTTCCACAGGGAATGCGAGCGGTACGATCTGATCAGATCTGGGTGAGCGACGTGACGTACATCCGAACGGAAGAGGGTTGGCTGTACCTCTGCGTCTTCCTCGACCACTTCTCGCGGAAGGTAGTCGGATGGTCGGTGAGTGGCTTTAACGATGTCGAGCTCGTCATGTCTGCCTTCTGGGCAGCGCTGAAAGAGAGACATCCTAACCCGGGCTTCATCGTCCACTCTGACCGAGGAGGACCGTTTGCCGCGAAGAAGTACCGCGCAATGCTCCAGAGCGTCGGAGCCGTACAAAGCATGAGTCGCAAAGGCAATTGCTACGACAACGCTGTCTGCGAAAGCTTCTTTCACAGCCTCAAAGTTGAACTCGACGCTCATCGAGTCTATGAAGGACGAGCTGACGCTCGTAGCGATCTCTTTGAATTTATCGAAGCGTTCTACAACAGAGAACGCATTCACTCAGCGCTCGGTTTCCAAAGTCCCGAGCAGTTCGAGTTGTTGGCTAGGAGTGCTTAACTCCGTGTCCACCGAAGAGGGGGAAGATCATCACGCCAGAAGCAGACTACCCGGCGCCAACAATTAATCCAGCTCAGTGCGGAGTACCGTACAAAGCCGACGGAGCCAAGGTCGGCATTCAAGACCTGAAGGCCGATGGCTCTATCTGTGTTACGATTTATTGCGATAAGAATGGAACTGCGACGACTTCCACATGCATTAACTGTGTCGCGGAGCTTGCAAATGGATCTCAAGCGCCATATCCTGTTTCGCCCCGAGAATTCGGTGGTCCTCCAAAACAACTGCCAGCGAATCAAACGCCTCAACCAGTGGTCAACCCGAATGTCATACCAAGGCCTTCGTCCACTCCAAAGCTCAAATAATAAGGTTGCATGCCAGTCACTTTTTAGATTCAGAGTTTGAACAGATATGAAGATTGTTATTACCGCAGTAATTATCCTCTCAATTTACTTATTCGTTTTCATGCTGTTTTGGGGTTCGGGACAAGCTCTTCCGCTTGAGAAGGTAGAGAGAAGGCTTAGTGTTGATCAACCGCTGGCGGATATTTGCCCTCAACTCGGAATGCCTCCAAATTGCTGCGGTCTTATTCAGTCTACGGCCGATACCTACTACTGTGAACTATCGAAAATCGGAATTGGGTCGATGGTTTCTCCTCAACACTCGATTCGATTGATATTTGGATTGGACAGTCGGTTAAAGTCTGCGCACATGACAGTTGAGTTTAGGGCGGAGGAGCAAAGTTTGCCACTTACTCTAGCGGGCTCGCAATCCAAGTAGATAGTTGGGCGCTGCTTCTCCTGGTACCGTATATGGACCCACCCCGAGGAGCAAGATCTTGGAATGCGCAAAAAGGTGAGGTGAGTTCGTATATGCGACTTCATCCGTTCGAAGTGAATCGAAGGGAGTTTTTTTCTCCTGGTACCGGGTTCATCCTGAGCCGCGCAGATCGCTGAGCGCGGTTCGGCGTGAAGATTCTCGAAAATACAGCCAGAGCCGAAGGCAAAACGCGGAGAACTGTGCCGCGTAGAAAGAGTCACGAGATGAGCCTGCGTGCTTCAGCGCTTAAATGCAGGAAGATTTCGCTCGAAGCCACGAGGAGAGAAAAGAAGGCGCACTTCTTTCAATTCAAGATAGCCTGGGAACAATGTCGGGGGACCCTAGAGTCGTAGCGACTCGGGAAACACATTGCAAAGAAGCTTTCCACCGGGAGCGAAGAAGCCAGGTGGAAGTCGTAGCGGGATGTTGTTCTCACGCCATTGCCGAATCGCCCTCGCGGCGATTCGGCTTTCTTCGAAGAACCATGAGATGAACGCAATCCTCGGCTTCTTGGTTGTGCTCAAGCAGAGCATTCGCTTCCCCCGCTTCTTGGGAAGGTACGGCTTTCGGATGTCTTGCTGAAGAAGCGCGTCAGCGCCCAGAACATTCTCTCCCTTCTTAACCTTGAGAAACTGTTCTTCTGCTCGAACTCTCTTTACTACTTCGGGTACTATCTCGAGGGGATCTCTTCCGGCGGTATCCGCGAAGCATTCAAGCCAAGCAAAGGGCTCGATGAGAAGCTCCGCCTTTCCGAATGCCTCTTGGAGAATGTGCTTCAGTACTCGGACATCATCAGCGGGAGAATGATCAAAGGACAGAGTCGGTACCGCATACCGAGGGAAAGTCGGAATGAACCTCCTCGACGACTCTCCTGAGAGGAACTGCTTCCAAGTAGAAACGTTTGTGTACTTTTCTATCGCGTTTTGTCGGGATGAACCCGGTACCAGGGGGGAGGGAATGCCGCTAGCGACCCTGTATTTGCCTCTGCAATTCCGAGAGCTGGAGTCGGATCTCCGTCACCTCATTTCGACTCTGCGCTGTTTGCTCGGCAAGGTCGACCGTGAGAGTGGTGTTTGTTTGAGATAGCTTTTCAACAGTATCCCGAAGACGGGCATTTTCGGATTCGAGGTTCGCGATCATCTTGTGGAGCTGTTGAGTTGCGGAAATATTCAGCATCGAAAGCGCCTCAATGTCCACGGTATGAAAATCCGTGACCTGCCGGCCGTAGACAAAGGCTTTCCCGGAGCGGGCGGCGTCTATCATGAAGCTATCGGAATCCACAGAGTGAATCTGAAAAACCTGTTCACTGTTGTCTTCGAATTTTATTTGGACTTTCTCGCTCGCTTTTAGGCCGTGGTTTGCAAGGCTGACCAGGCCTCCGTCAATCGTTCCGAGCCGCATGATATCCGGAACGACTTCTGTCGTCCGCTTTGAAACTGCTTGCGGATAGACTTTATCGACCTGCTGCGCGATAACCTTTTTCTGTGGGACGGATCCATTTTTTATTGGATCTTTAAAAGAATAATCAGTTATCTCCAAGCTTAAAAGAGTATTGAGATCTTCCTCACTGTTACTTACTCCGACGATGCTCTTCATGCGGGAATCTGAGAATACGTCTACCTCGTTCGTGACGATTCGCTGCTCGGCATAGAGCGAGACATACATTCCGCCCGAACCTGAATAGAAACCCGTCTGCGCCTCGCGTCGATTCGCCAGATAGGAGTAGTCCGAAAACGTATTTCCGATCCAATTTGCAATATGAACCAACCCCATGTTGGGGCTTCCGGTTCCGATTCCCACAACTCCGTTGCTCAATACGGTAAACCGGCCGCCCGGCGAGTGGGGTGCATCAATGGAGAACTGCCCGCCTCCGCCCATATGAAACGCGTTCGCGTTCGATGGAACTCCCGAGGTGGAAATATCCAGTTGCGCTGCCGGTGTGCGCGTGCCGATTCCGACGTTTCCGTTCCCGAGGATGACGAAACGGCCGCCCGCGACGTTCGGTGCATCAACGGTAAACTGTCCGTTTCCGCCCATATGGAAAGCCGTGTCGGTGGCACCAAGACCGATAGTCGATACGTCGAGCTGTCCTGCCGGAGTACTCGTGCCGATTCCCACGTATCCTTTTGAGTTGATTTTTAATGCAAGCGCCGGATCGGACTGAGCGAGGCATTCGGCCGAAAGTGCAAAAAGCAGGCAAGTGGGAAAGAGAAAAAGTTGAATGTTCATTGTTTACCGGCTCCCTTGTTGTGCCGCGTTTATTTTTTGATGCTTATTTTTTGTAGGCTTTTTTGAGTTTTCCGCGTGTGCTTTCGGCTAGTCGGTAGGAGAAACCTGCCGCACCCTCCTGCCATGCCTTTAGTCTGCTATAAAGTTGCGACTTACTCGTCGCGGCATCAATGATCTTGAATATTTCGTTGTGCGCTGCAGTTGATTCGAACTTATGAGTGTTGTGACCAAATTTCTTTGCTGCGAAGTTCTTTCCGGCCCTTCGCTGAAAAAAGGTGTCTTTGGTTCGAATTGTCCAATGTTGAATGTCTTGAACGGTTACGCCCAGTTTATGAAGTTTCTGAACTCGTGACACAGCGAGCATTTCATGCGTCCCGCCAGGGCGAAACACGTTTTTAACATCTTGCCAGTGAGGGCCCGATTTCAAGGCGGCGAGGGCTCCTTGCATTTCATTCCGTATTTTCTTTATGCCGCTGTTGAACCGGCGGACCAATTCGAATTGAACTCCGGGAGTCATCTTCTCTAAAATAAGCTTTTCCGACTTTAGCCCCCGCACTGCCTTGCTCGCCTTATATGCTGGATTCTTTTTAAGAAGGCGCTCAACAGTTCGCGCAAGCGCGACATCTCCGCTCGGATCTATCTCGTTTACCGGATTGTTTCCGACGTACTCGTAGGGATTGGGATATTGGTGATCCGGATCAGGAGCGAGAAAGCGGCCTATTCTCGTGTCATAGAATCTTGCCCGGAAGTTATAGAGTCGAACTTCTGGATCGTATTCTTGCTCAGCAAAGCGATAGCGAAAGCGAGCCGAGTCGCCGTAGGCGAGAGTTTCACCGAAGGGTGAATAGGCGAATCTCGCCACGAGCCTATTATCCGTATCGCGGACAATTCGCGTTGAGCCCAGATGGTCCTTCGAAAAGAAAAAGTTGATTCCGTCGTTCATGCTGACGAGACCTTCAGGGCCGTAGACATAGTTTCTAACGACGCTTTGCCCGACATACTCGGAAAGCGGGTAAGGGCTCTCGCCATGGATGTAGAGAGTTTTCTCCGAGCTTGTGCTCTTTATGATTCGCTGCGTTTCGTTCTGATAGAACAGGTTGGTTGTCTTCGGCCGGGGCCCTGTCCAAAATTCCGCGACGGCTCCGGCCGGAACCGAGAATCCGCTTTTTATCGAATATTCTCCGGCGTCCAGCATAACTACGGCATTTGCGAGGAGGCTGGTATTTCCGGAGATAGTGATATCGGCCGCAGAAATCTGTTGGCTGTTGAGCGTCGTTCCGCTCGCGGGGAGAGTTTTCGAGCCGGCGTCTCCTGCGGTGATAGACGAGGTCATTCCGCTGCCGGGATCGTAACTGAAGGTCAGTCCCGAGCTAAAAGGTGTTTGCTTCAGGAGCCCGTTTTGGAAGTAGGTATATTTACTGACGCTGTTTGTCGTCGTTTCCACCTGATTCGTCTTTCCGCTGAGCGTTTCTGTCACTTCCCCAAAGGTGCCGAGGTTGCCGTTTGAATCGTAGGAAAATTGTGCTGTGTTCCAAGGTGCAGAGAGGCCGGGTTTGGTTTGAGCGAGCGTGAGACGATTGAGACTATCGTATTGATAGGCGGCGATCGCATCGGACCCATCCGATTGGAGGATGTTCAGAGCATCGTCGTATTTGAGGGCCTCTGAGAACCAGGGGTTGCCGCCTATCGTTTCGGAGATAGTAGCGAGCTTTCCGTAGATGTAGAATTGATGACGCCTGGCAAGAGGGGCTAGCGAATTGTACGTTGCCGTATCGAACGTTCCGTCCGGAAAGTATGTATATGCAGCGTAAAACGTCTCGGACGAAGGCGTTCCGATCGATTGAACCCGTCCGAGATTATCGTAGTTGTAGACGACCTTGTTGTTGTTCGGGTAATTTATTGCCGAGACTTCGTCGAAGCCGGTGTAAGAATACGACAATGTCCGTGGCTGATTATCAAAGTCAGTGGCTGTTACCGTGTCGCTGAGAGTCCGGCCGAGAGCGTCGTAGGTGGATGTCTTGGTGACCTCGGCCGTGCTGTCGGCGTCGGTGTTGCTTTCAACCCTAAATAGCCTGTTTTTGTAGTTGAGGCTCGTCTTCCCGATATCGTCGTAGTCGTATGTGTATCTCACCCTCCAGGTATCCGGTTTTGCCGGATAGCCGCCGGAGTTATCGAGTTTCTCTTGTGAAATGTCCGAGAGGGATGTGTTCGCAAGATATCCTTTCTCGAGCACCCGGCTTCGGCGATCGTAGAGGATGTAACGGACTCGTTTGGCAGAGGCGTCTTCGGCGTCAGCGGAGAAGCGGAGCCGGCCCAAGGAGTCATACAAATGGTTCGATTCTCCGCGATCCGGATCCGACTCGCGGACCAACTTTCCGCGATAGTCGAAATCGGCCGAGCTAGAATAGTCGTCACTTCGTTTTCCGGTCGAATCATATGAGTTTGGCATGTAATGCCGGAGGCGTCCGCCGCCGCTGTATGAGTCACCGACCGTGTAGCTATAGCGGTATTGGAAATAGTTCTTGATGGATTTGTCGTGATCGAAGCCGACTCCGATTTCTAGCCGCGCGATATTGCTTCCTGACTGACCGATGAGTTCCTGCGTGGTTCGCCAGTTGGCGCCCACGGACGGCTGATTTGAACCCGGGACCGTCGTCTGGGTCTCTCGGTAGTTTGAGCTCAGATCTCCGGAGATTCCGGTGGTGTCCTTAAGAAGGTAATCGCTTGCACTCCCGTAGAAGTAGTCGGTGGTGTCGTTCCCCGTTCCGCCGAAGCGAAACTTCTCGCCTGGCTTCGCCGCATGAATCGGTCTCGCGAGCGGACTGTTTTCATATACGACTCGAGAGTAGGCGTATTTGACGTCATTCGAGGATATTCCCGGAGAGGAATCTGGAAGGTTGAATTGTCTCTTCGTAAAATAGTCCTTAACTTCGCCTCCCATTTCACCGGTTGACCAGTCAAAAGGTGCGAAGTTCGAAGAATATCCGGATGCCAAACTGAGCTCGATAGGCAAGGTTTCAACCGCCGGGTTTCCCCATCCGTCATAGATGATTCCCTTCACGATGGCGTTTGAATTTGACATCATTTCCTGTTCTTGAATGGGTCTGCCGAGTCCGTCGCTGTAAGTCGTGACGGTTCTGGTTTTGTCATCGGCTTCCGAGGTGAGCTGCTCCGAATTCGGCTTTTTAGGATCAAACGCAAGATCAGTGGTGCTGAATTGTCCTCCTTGCCACCGGGAGAGAAAATATGAATGCGACACCTTCCGGAGAACGTCTTCAGTTCCGTTGAAAAATTGCTCTGTTAGCGGCCGAAATAATGCGTCGTATGTTCGCTTCTCCACCGCGGCGTTTTCGCCGATTGAGGCCGTAAGCAGCTTTGTCGCGTTGTCGAAAACGGAAACTTCGATTTCAGCATCAACGGGTGCAAAGCGAAAATCATCGATACTCCCGCCGTCCTTGCAAACGGCCGCCGGAAGCTCACCGCTGACCGGATCTCCGCTCCATTCAAGATACTGCCAGGAAGCGCCGGCTTGAATCGTCGATGTTTGCGTTTTGAATCCGACGGTGCAGGACTTTCCGCTTGCCGGATAAAACCAAGCCGAGACCACGTATTTGCTGCCCGGCACGGCTGAAAAAGCCGCCGGAGAAATGCTCGTTGACGCGCTGCCGGAAGACGAAAGACAGGAGACACCGGTAAAAGCCGAGGCGCACGCCGGCCGATTTGCCGCGGGCACGAGAGTCCAGGCGCTTCCCGGCTCATAGGTTTCGAAACCAAAATATCCGGCTTGATTATTCTGGATGCTTGCGCCGAGCACTTCAAAAACAGGAAGGCGATCGCTACTGTCATGCTCTACGGCTTTTACGAGTCCGCTCGCGTCTTGTTCTTCGAGCGGAGTTCCATAAAGGGCCGACCGGGCCAACGTTAGGTTCGTCTTCAACCAATTCGACGGAGAATTCTTCGAAAGATCGCCGAAATCGAAAATTCCCGCGGCATTGTTTCGCGCACTGTACGTTGCAGCAGGAAGCCACCGCGGCAGACTATCCGTTCCCCAGTTTTTCCAGATCGTGACGAGGTGCTGTCTCTCGTAGGAATCTCCGGTACTGAAGTGTCTTGTCGCCGGAGGGTTACGTTCTTCGAGTGTTTCGGCGAGAGGCGAGAGGATATTTGCCGCTTGCATGGCGGAGTACTTCTCCGAAGCGTACGTGAACGTCTGCTTTATGGTATCTTTGTCGCCCGAGCTGTTTAGCTCCGTGGAAGTGCGGCTCCTCAATCTTCCGATCGCATCGTAGTCTGACGAAGTCGACGTACTGACTTTATCGAGATGGTTCGTCGTTTGTGTTTCTTGAACGGCATATCCGGTGCCTTGATAGGACGCGCCGCTTGCCGGCGCGATGGCGGCAATCTGATATTGGCTGCTCTCGCCTGCCTTCCGAAGACAGTACTTTCCGTCATTGCTGCTCGCGCAGGTATCCTGTTGATAGCCGAGACCGATGACGGAAATCATCGGATTGTTCGAGACATCGACGCAGGGAGTGACATCGCAGCGGAGCAGGGTATTTGCAGGAACATTCGAGCTTGTCGTGCCGTTTAGGAAATAATAGTCAATGCTGCCGTTCGTATAACTGAGCGTCGTAGAAATGCCGCTCAGGACGGTTGATACCTTGTTGTAATTCGCGCTGCGGCCGGAGAGGTCTGCGCTTGCAGTCTCCGTGGTATAAACAAGATCGGTATTGAGCTTTGTATAGGCATCCGTCAAGCTGACTTTTGAAACGACAAAATCATCGAGCGCTCCGCTGCTTTCTCCTTGAATGACCTTGTGAAGCACGAGGGTTTTTGCGTTTGAGAGCTTTTCAGCGTTTGCGTATGAAACATAGGCGTTCCCGCCGATGATGTTCGAACCGTCACTCGCATCTCGTTTTACAGACTGCGCGGAAGGAAGAATTTCAAGATTGCTCAAGACACCGTTTTTCAGGTGCTGAATCTTACTCGATGTTATCGGATACCCCGGCAAGTCGGCGCAAATTATGCTCCTTGGACTTTTGTTGCATTGCCTCTCGGTCGAGACGAAAGCGATGAAATCCTTGGCGTTCTGAGTGCTCTGGGCGTCTATCGTATAGGTGATGTTCGTACCGTTTGCGGTTACAACATCTTCAGGCGCCAAGTCTCCGATCTTTTTCCATGTACCGTTTGACTCTCTGAAGAAGACAGATTTTGCGCCGGTAAAGAACCTCCCGCCCTGAACTCCTGAACCGCCGTCGTTGATGACGACCATCGTTGACAGATCCGTCATCAGCATCAGGAGGTCGACGACCATGACGAATTCGCCGTCAAAGGGAAAAAGCAAGAGTCCCCCGATGAGAGAGATCTCCGGCCAAAGTTTTTGAAAGTATGTTAGGTTTCCGTCTTTGTAGGAAAAGACCCCGAGATCCCAAGCTTCTTTGTTCGGATTAAACTGATTGAATTGTGCGGTGCCGTCGCTGGTGTTCGAAATGCCGTTTATCCCCGTAAAATTCTGATCGAGGGAGTCATTGGTGAAGTATTGTTGAAACCACTGCACGCCGTTGAAGACATAGGCATAGCGGCCTTTCAATTGTGCGAAGGAGTCGCTGACATTATCTCTATCGAAATCGACGGAGAGAAGGTTATCGGCGAGAGTTGTCCGGTATTTTTTTTCGGGGCCGATCTGCGGCAGATGAACGGAGTTCACCAATGCTGTGGAATTGATGGCTGAATAGTCGGCCGGCCAGCTATAGACATACGTGGCAAACACCTTTTCCGTGATTGTTATGCCTTGGTTTGTCACCGTGCGAGAAGCCGACACTTGCAAGGCGGCGAAACTCGGGCTGGCTTGGAGATTCAAGCTTTCGACGCCTTTGTTCAAAACCGTTTGCTTATTTGCAATGGACCCCGAGTCGCTTCCGTTCTTGGGGAAGTATTCCGGTATCGTGGAAATGGCCGGTGTAGACCAAGTATTGTCTTGGTCAAGCCGATACAACCTCTGCTCGGCACCTGCTGAAATGCCGGTAGTGCCACCAGGACTTGAAGAAGAAACGAGATTATTATCGTTTGCGGCCGTGACGACGAAGAGGAAGTTCTGCTTCGCGGCCAAGGCGTAGAGAGTTGAGGCGGTGCTTCCGGAAGCGTGAAGAAGGTTTTCTTTTGCTTCGACCTTCCAGTTTCCGCCGTTCCAAGTGAAACGGTACAAAGCATGGGCGGCGCTGTCGATCACGGCGGCAAATCGATCGCCGCTACCGAACAACAGAGAAGATCCGGCGGTAAGAGTCACAGCCTGCGGCGCGGTAATCCATTTTCCGGCTTCGAGAGGATCGAGGCGGAAGAGATATAAGTTGTTGGTTTGGCCCGGCGTAAGTAAAGCAAAGAAATTGCTTTCCAGGCGGATTTGGGTATCCGAAAAGTTGCCGATGGAGAATGTTCCGAGCTGGGTCTGGATCCATCGCCCGAACCAATGATAGGCGGATAATTTTATTTTATTCGCATTTGTGCCCGAGCCTTGCCAGAAAATCACCGCATAATCCGGCCCGAAGTGCACCGACGGATTGCTCCAGTTCTCCCCGGAGGCGATGCTAAGCTCTCGCATCGAATTCTGAATACTTAAGCGGTTGTATGTGTAGCTGGTGATTCCTCCGGAGGGTGATTGGACGCTTGCAAGCGCCCCGTAGAGTGCTCCTCCTTGGAACAGGTTTGCCGATCCGAGCTTGGCGTAGACTCCGTTGGCGTCCGGAGTGGTTCCACCTTGCCCCGCCGCGTAATAGGTGAAACGTTCGGCGGGAGCCGCCAGCGTCTCTTTGCTCCCGACCTTTCTTTCAACGGAACTGAGCAGTCTTTTCTTGAGAGAGTCGCTACCATCCGTGAGACCCTCACCAAGAAAACCATTCTCGTTATAATTAAGCTGTGTCGTAGAGAGGATGGTGCCGCTTGCATCCTGCAATACTACCGATCGCAGAAAGAGTGTTTCGTATCTATCCTGGTAAGCGTCAGGATCAGAGGTGCCCGGCACGCAGCTAAGCTGCAGCGTCAGCCAGCTTGTGCCTTCCTTTACAGCTTCTGAATTGCTCAGCTCGGAACCATTGCAGGACACGCCCGTAAAGGTTTTGTCCATCATATCGTCGTCGAGAATGGGATCGACATCGATGGCCTTGAAGTGGATGTTGACTTTATTTGGGACGGGCTCGGGAAGGGTATACGACAAGGGAATCGGCTGCCTCGTCGACTGCTCAGGAATGGAGTACTTTTGTGAATAGTTATTATCTCCTGAAATGGTGACATCAATCTTTGGATCCGGATCTCCAGCGGGATCCCATTGTCCGTTGAAGCTGAAGAGGCCGGTCAGTTGAGTGCTCTTTGTGCTTCCTGCGGTCCTCGCATGGGGATCTTGATATTCAAATGATTCTTTCGGCAGATAGCTCAGCACCAGCTTTTCGCCGGCCGCGTTTTGAATTTGCTTTAGGTAGATAGCCTGGGTGTACTGCCTTCTTGCGCTGCCCACCGTTCCTACGAATGCCGTCGTCGCCTGGTAAGAGAATTGGGTCTCCGCTCCCCAGGTATTTTCAAGTTTCGATAGATTCCAAGCGACCGCGAAGTTGTCCTGACCCGTTGCTTGCAGGCTCGGGCCGACCCAATTCCCCCATCTGACTCCCCACTCGACGGAGTTTCCGGACGACAAGGGATATTGAGTTTTTGAATCGAGATTCGGCGACCCGGAAGTTTTCGTTACTCCGCCTCCGTAGTGAGACTTAAAGCCATCTTCTCCTACGACAATCCACTCCTCGGTCGGCTCGTCATAGGAGATTTGCAAGTTCGTGCTGCTGTCCTTAAGGACATACTTGCGTCGGCCGTTGTTGTTCGAGATCTGTCGCAGCGGCCGCATCCCATCGCTGCTTACTAAAAAATAAGTGTCGTCGGCACTCGTGCCGGTGCGGGCGCTGTCTCGGACAATAACATTTCTCGGCAGGGTCCAGCCTAAGCCCATAACGCCGGTGGATGCTTCCAGATTCCATGCGCTCACAACCGAACTGATGTTGCTGCTGTAAATCGCCGTGAGATCGAATTCGAGACCCTCCATTCCCGGAAGAGTGGCAAGAGCAAGCAAGCGTGAGAGTTTTCCGGTTGAGAGATTTACGTCATCCGGAACATGGGAGCCGGCCACGCTCTCGTGAGGCGAAGGGTTCTGTCCGAGGACAGCGAGCGGCAGAGCGGTGGCAAAAAGAATTGCGCATGAACAATATGCTCGAATAGATTGAAAAGTTCGCATTGGGCCGGTCTAGAGCAGCGTTGAATGAGCAGGTTCGATGAGACGAACTCAAGTATCGATTCCCCTGCAGCAGAGACGCTCAGGGTATTAGCCGTTTAGCAGGCGGTTCCTTCAAGATGTGTTCCGGAATCTCGCGCGAAAGATGAGGCAGTCTTATTTGGAAGTCGCTGGCGGAACGGCGAGTCTTCGAAATTTTTTTTCTCCTTTTCTCCTGGTACCGGGTTCATCCTTAGCCCCGCAGATCGCTGAGCAGATCGCTGAGCGCCGGTCGGCGTGAAGATTCTCGAAAATGCAGCCAGAGCCGAAGGCAAAACGCGGAGAACTGTGCCGCGTAGAGAGAGTCACGAGATAAACGTGCGTGCTTCAGCGCTTTTTGTCGGGATGAACCCGGTACCAGGGGGGAAACCACTAGGGGGGAACCAGGGGGGAAACAACGCTCAAAGGAACTCGCTTGGGCGCCTGCGCATAGCCACCGGTATTCGCAGAAATCTTTCGTGCTCTGGCTCTGCCGCTACTACTGGAGAGCCCCAGTAGCTCCCGCTCTCTCCGATGCCGGATAAGTTACACCGCATCTGATAAGCTCTTTCGAGGATGTAGCCGCTCTGCGAGCATCAACCACAAGACGACTACCGCCGTGTAGATGCCCGCTCGAGGACATACGTCCGCTCCACGAAGAAGCTCCTCCACGTAGTCAGGAGTTATCGTCTTTCGATAAAACTCTAACGGGTCTCTCGTGCGTGAAAAGTTGTGCTCGGAATTCGGGGCCAGTCAATAATGGCATGGCCCTGATCGAAGTACAACTTTTCTTTTTAGTTTCATTCACTTGCCGCTTAACTAAGCGGGATTGCGCCCTGAGGATAAGGAAATCGGCGTGATCAAGCATGCGCTACGCTCGCATTACTTTTTTCCACCGACCTTGAACGCTCAAGCACTTTCTGACACAGTCTGATTCAAGCAGATTTCATAGCTTACTTTCATTCGCCAAATACTTCGCTCTTTCCTTTCAACAGTTCGGGTAAATTTACCGCGCGCCCTTTTCTTTCCCCTATCGCATGCCAATCTGGATCGACCAGACAGACTGAACCCGCCAAAGGTCTCAAAAGGGGGTGCCGCTGCCAAAAAAGGTTTTGTTCCACTGGTGATTGGTTCAGGCACTCCTTGAGTCGATCATCGGTGAAGTCTTAAACTGCGCATCGTGTGCGTGCATCGTGTAGTGCATCGCTTGCAGTTGGGCAACGCACTCTGGAGTATTCATGAATTTCGCGTCGATCGTGAAAATGCTGCTCAACATCGCCACTCAAGACCTCGAAGCGCTCTCCGAGGAAATCCTGGCATTTCTTCGTACCAAGAAGGTAAACGTTGAGCACTGTGAAGTTCTCGCGAACCTGCTGGTCGGAATCGCCCTCGCTGGACCTGTGGAACGGCGAGGGTGGGCCGAACAGACTCTCGAAGAGTCCAAGGATGCGCTGCTCGAGGACACCATGGATCTCGGATTCGAGTTTCAACGCGCCTTCTGGAGGTGTTACGAGCAGGAACTGCTCGGGAACAAGGAGCTGAGCACCGAGCTGTGGTGCGAGCATTTCCAGTTTGCGGGGTCCTGGAATGAATTCTGCGCCAAGGTCGATTCCTACCGCCTGTGGCTTCCCGAGATCGGGCGCCGCTTACACTCTCTGCTCAGGTCTGAAGATGTGCGCCGCGAGGAGTGGATCTGCCTCCTGCTCAACGAGGTGCGAGTGTTCGCTGTGCCCGCACTCTGGGCTCTGCAGGAGAGTCATGAGGGAGAGTTTTATGAAGAGCCCTTCGTCGAGCTGATGACATCACTTTCTGAGGTTCGCGAGGAACTCATCATCCAGCGATCCGTCGAGCAGATCCGTCGATGCGACCGGGCAGTCCAATACCTCAAGTCCGTTCACTTCATCATGGCATTCCCCGAGCCGCCCGACTGAACGGAAGTGTAACCGGAAGTTTCAAATGCGGTTTGTTGGCAACAGCACTCCGCGTCGATTCTAAGAAGTCTCAAAGAGACTGACCCTACCCTCAAATAGTAGCCACCGAGTTAAGGGGGTAAAACGGTGACATAGAGAGGTCAGGGTGAAAGAAGAGAAAGCCAAGAAGGAACGTAGGAACTTCACGAAAGAGTTCAAACAGGAGGCCATCCGTCAGCTGGAGGCGGGCGGGGCCGGGCTTTCTAGTTTGCGGAGTGCTGCTTCCCGGTCCACCAGCGACGGGTGTCCTAGGAAGTATCGGTGAAAGCGGCCGAAGGTGCTTGGGATTCCTCCTTCTGAATGAATTTTCCGAAGTGCCAGGATCATGACCTCGGGGCTCCCCACCAGCTTTGCGGCAAACGAATCAGCGGCAAATTCCTGACGTCGAGAGAGAATTCCTACGAGAGCTCCTATGAGTGGTGCGCCGAGGAGCACCCAGACGAAAAACCAGGTGCCGATCGGAAGCGTCTTCGAGAACGGCATCGATTGAATGGACGAAATGAGATAATAGACGCCGATCGTGACCAGGAGCGCTGCGATTGCGCGACGCAAGACGTCGTGGTGTTTCAGATGACCAAGCTCGTGCGCGACAATGGCCCGCAACTCCTCCTCCGTGCAGCGATCGAGGAGAGCCTGGGTGACGAGAATTTTCCTGGTTTTCGACGTGAGTCCCGCGGCCCACGCGTTTGCGATTCTTCCCGTCGGTTCCTCGAAGACGACTATCTTCGAGAGCGAAATTCCTGAGCGTTTGCTGAGGTCTTCTACCATCGATTTGAATTCCACGGCTTCGTGTTTCGACTTTGCCGACGAGAATAGGAACAACACCGAGGAAGACAGCAGGAAGATCGTGAACGTAACGACGACCAGCAGCAGGTTCGACGAGGCGAGCTTCGGAAAATAATAGGTGAGCGCGATCAATATCAAAAACGGGATAGTCGAAAAAAACAGTCCCCGGAGATGGGCGAGATAGAATTTCTTCGCGGTCAGCTTTGATTTAAACACCTCTTGTTCGACTCGAATCCAGCTGCCTCGAGTGAGCGTGCTACAGAAAATCAGGAGAAAGATAAAAATCAAAGCTCCGAATATCTCTACAGCGAGAGAATAATACCACTCGCTGCTCGGAGTGATGTTTTCTTTGCCGAGAGGAAGGAGTATGCGCGGCAGAAACCACGCGAGCGTTTCTGCCGTCTGACTGGTGAAGATTTGAAACGCATTTCCGAAGACCATCAGCGCGATAATGACGAGAATTTGCAGCTGTCTGAGGCGGCCGATCTTCCTTCCGAGTCCAAACGCGACGACTCTAAACTCTTCGCCCTCCAGAGTTTTCAGGCGGACAATGCCTCGTTTTGCCAAGTGACGGGCGATTACTATCGGGAGAAAAAACGGAATGAGATACAGGAGAAGCATTCCAAAGGTCCGTAGGTTCAATGGACTGTAGAAAAGCGACCCGTCGCTCTTGAAATAATAGTTTTGGTGCCAACGCACCGCCGAGATGACGCGTTCGTTCGGTATCGTCAGCCGGGCGAATTCAAGCGGGACGACCGTTTTTCCGGTTGAATCTATGACTCCACAAAATTTGTCTATGCACACGGATGTGAGGCCGTAGAAAAAATAATTTGGCCCATCATACCGGGGCTCAATCACGAAATCACCCGCAGCGTTGATGAACCCCCACTTTTTCGAGTGGAGATCGGCCGCGGGAGTTTTATCAGCGGTATACATTCCCAGTCCCGAATAGCGTTTGTCGAAGAGGGGATTTCCGTCGCGATCGATGAACGTGTAGCCGTTTTCAAGCTCCACCGCGGCGCGGCCATCGCTGAACTCCGCGGCGTTTTTATAGGTCGGAGTGAGCACCCACTCACCTTTCTCATTGATGTACCCCCAGCGCTCTTTTTCTCGCACCGCCGCCAGGCCTTCAGAGAACTCAGACGCATCGGTAAATCGTGGTGGAATGACCGGCACGCCGTCTAAATTCATAAACCCGATGAGGCCGTTTTCGTCCGGCTCGGATGCGTAGAGGGATTCAGGGAGCGAAGGCGACGTCTCTCGCTTGGCGTAATTTTCGGCGGTGATAAAATTTCCGGATGTATCAATGAATCCGGTTCTGTTGTCGTTGCTTGTCACGAAGGCCCGTCCGTTTGAGAACACGTAAGCCTGCCGAAACGTCGGCTGAATCTTTATCTCGCCGGCCGGCCCGATGTAGCCCCAAGACTTTCCAATCAGCACGGCGGCGAGGCCTTCCGAGAAATGATGTGCGAAGTCGTAACGAGGTTTTATTACCGCGTGTCCCGATTCATCGATGAACCCGTACTTTCCGAATTCGGCGATCAAATATCGCTGCGGTTCCTTCGTCTCGGCATGAGCCACGGACATCGAAAAAAATGCCGCGACAGCAAAAATCGCGGCGATGATACCCCGTGAATTCAGGATGGAAGATTGGAGGAACCTCATAGGCATGTTCAGGAAGATCGACCCGGCAAAGTCTCGACTAAAGCCGCAAATACGCTCGCTCTTTTTTGGATTCAGCCAGAACTGTAAGATGCCGATATCTTTCCTGTCTGATGGCATTACGCGGCAATCGCCGTAATTTTCAAAGAGGTCTAACTACAGGGACACCGTATGAAGCGCCAACGAATACTCTCAGTACTACTTCTCAGTTTCGTCCTCGTGCAGCTCTCCGCTTGCTCGGGACGTGCTACCATCCCGGTCGGAGAAATTCCTCAAGCTCAGGTTCCCGATCTCGCGAAGCGAAAATCTACATTGAGCGCTGCGTATGGATATGCGCAGCAAAACGGCTACAGCGTCACTCACGATGCTCGGCAGGAAAAGCGTCTCCAATCCATGGTTGACCGGATGGCGCGCGCTGCAGGAGCGCAAGGATTTTCATATCCGGTCGTGCTCATTGATGCTGGAGAAGACGTAAACGCCGCAGCGATGAACGGCTCGGTAATCATGGTCTATCAAGGTCTTCTTAAGAGAGTGCGGAACGACGACGAACTCGCAACGATTATCGGCCATGAAGTGGCACACATAGTCACCAAACATCACGAAGACGATGGTGCAGAGGGTCGTGAAACGGCGGTCAGTATCGGAAGCTCACTCATTGGGCTCGCGGCTGGCGTCGGAGCGGCTGCGGCGGGCGCTGGATCAACCGCCTCAGGACTTGCAAGTGATCTCGGTGAAGGCGTGTCGGCAACAGTAGGAACGGGCGCATTTGTCCGCTCGTATGACCGCGATATGGAACGGGAAGCTGATCAAGTCGGTCTTATGATTATGTCGAAGGCGGGTTATAACCCCGAGGCTGCAGTGGCCCTCTGGCAGCGTGCGGATGAAGTTTTCGGCGAAGGCGGAGGCGGTGGATCTTTCCTCAGCACACACCCGACCAGCTCAGATCGACTGGAACGAATCCAAGAAGCGATGCCGGTCGCAAAAAAGTATTTCGATGAATCCCGACATTCAAACCCGCTTCCGCTCGACAAAGATGTCGAGAAGCCTTCAAAGAAAAAGGCAAAGAACCGGAAGAAGAAATAATTATTTAACCCCGGCGACAATCTCGAGCAGCTCTCCCAGCGTCGAGATGAGAGGAGCCTCCGTTTTTCGGAGGTGACTCTCCGCCTGGGCGCCGCCGGTAAATAGGACGGCATTTACTCCGAGAGCCTGCGCCAGCTCGAAATCATGAACGGTGTCTCCGATGAGGAGCATCTCGTCCGGCCGGATTCCAGAATCAATCCGGCCCTCATCCCGAAGCTTGGTAAGATGTGAATGTCCAAGGGGGATCTTCGAGGATCCTCCTTCACCGGGGTTTCCCGTGAACAGAATAAAATCTTCCGTCACGTTGCACATCGAGACACCTGTCTCGAGAAGAAATTGCGGATGAGAGCTGAGAATGGAGTGAGAGATTCCAGTTTTTGCCAGTGCGCGAATGACGGATTCGGCGCCGTGATGCAGCCGGCAGATTTTGCGGCGTTCAAAGTATATTTCGTGGAACTTGGCCCCGAGAATCGTGAATTCGTCGGAGGGGATGTCCCGGCCGAGGAGAGCATTCCAGAAATCGCTCACCGGAATCGTAAAGTGTTCGCGGAAGTCGTCAAAGGAGAAAGTGGGAACGTGGTGATTGGCAGCGAGATCCCGGCAGATTTCCCAGCACAGCTCCGCGTCGTTAAATAGTGTGCCGTTCCAGTCCCAGATGATGTGCCGAATTTGCATGAGAGGGGCCCGTTTGGTGTGTCCGGTGGCAAAAGTATTAAATTGAGTTTGGGGACGTAAGTGCTGCGGCACACAATACGCCGTTTCTTGGGGAATAGATAATTCTGTGATAGCCCATTCCGGATTCTGGACACTCTCAGAGACACTTTCAAGCGTGCTTCCCCATGAAAAGAAAGAACATTCTTTGTATTAGCGGTACCGATACCGAGATTGGAAAAACGACGATTGCGAGCCTGCTCATTTCGGAGCTCGCTGCGCGCGAGGTGAAACTCGCAGTCATGAAACCGGTTCAGACCGAGTGCGTCGAGCTTGAATCCGGTGAGCTCTACCCGAACGATGCGGTAAAGCTCTGGGAGGCAGCCGGGAAAACTCAGCCACTCGAAGAGATAATTCTCTATCGATATTGCTCTCCTGTTGCGCCAGTCGTTGCCGCCAAAGTTGAAGGAAGACCGATCGACTACTCGGCGATAGTTCGCGCAATCGAAGAAAAGGCTCGCACATCAGAGCTGCTCATCTTCGAAGGAACCGGCGGCATTCTTGTTCCGCTCACCGAGACGAAGACCTTCGTCGATCTGATGCACGATGTCGGAGCGGAAACCGTCGTTGTCGTGGGTTCCCGTTTAGGAGCGATGAATCACGCGTCGCTGACATTCCGCGTTCTTCGGAACGAAAAAATTCCCTGTCTCGGATATGTGTTCAACGATCTCTTCGCGAAGGAGCCGGTGCGGTTTGAAAGAGAAGATCGGGTCGACGCGATTGGCACGAACCGAAAGCTCCTTCGAGATATCGCCGGCGGATATGGCCTCTCTGAGCTTGCCGCGGTTCCGTATCTTCCGAACTGGGAAGACGGGAAGCCGTTTGTTTCAGGATTTGCGGACGTCGTTATGAAAGCTTTCGGTGTGAAGGGCTCGAGCGTTGGATAGTCAAATACTCCAAAAGTTTGTTGAAGAGCGCCGAGTCGAAGGCAGTCTCCTCGCGGTTATAGAAGAGCTTTATCCAGAACATCGGGAGACTCTCGAGTTTTTGGTCGAGGAGCTTCGCCCGAGTGCAAACACCTTTCGAGACCTGATAGATCTCGCAAAGGACATAGGTGCCCGCGAGCGGAAGCCGTTTGCTGCAGTTCTCTCGAAGCCGCTCGTTGAGCAATTCCTCGGTGGTGATGAAGGCGTCTCCGGACTCTCCGCGAAAGACAAGCAGAAGCGTCTTCGGGTTGAGCTCGAGAGGCTTCGGTTTCCGGAGCGAACACGGATCACGGAGCGGCTCGCGTTGTTATCTCTCGAGCTTCGAAAATCTTACGGGGTAGATCTCGAGCTTCCCGAAGATCTCGAAGGTGACACGCTGGTGTTATCGTTGAAAATTCGAAGCCCGGAGCAGTGCGAATCGGCCGTTGAAAAACTCCGCGAATTCCCCCGTGACCCTCGTTTACAGGAAATCTACGAGATACTGCTCGGCGATGTGAGCGATCCCGGCGCGATGACAATTAAGAAATAGCTGGAAGACGGGCGGCTGAGTGCGACTCAACAACCCGATTGCCGCCACAGGCGAGACTCTGTGGCGGCGGTATTTGTTCATCGAAGCTCCTTTCCGAAGCGGGTGAACAGTTCCCGGATCCCGCTCCTCACGTCCGCTTCGGTGGTGCCGTGGGGGAACGTGATCGATTCGCCGAGGATCGCGTTTCCCGGCAGAGACGGGATATCCGCGAGTACCGGCGTCACGACGACCACGTCTCCGACCCCAAGTCGCTTGACGGCGCGGTCCGTGATGAGGACGGCGACCTCGAACGACCCGGCGGGTTCGGACGTTCCCATCCCGCTGACGCCGTCTCGCCGTAGGCCGACGTCAACCCGATGCAGATGCCTGGTGTCAGATGCCATTGCGGAGACCTCCCCATGATGTTTAGGCGCGGTATTGCGCGAGCGTGACCCATCAAAACGGGTGCTCGAACAAGTGGGCGCGGTTAACCGATTCGCACTTCAGCCCTAGAATTAAATAGAGAGCGGAAATCAGGACTCAGCCGGACTTCGGGGAGAAAGAAGTTTCAACGATAACAGACCCCGGATTCGTAAGCCAATTTCCGGCCGCCAGGCATGCGGCCTGCTCTCTTTTGCAGACCGTAACCGTTGAAATCTGTGGAGCCTCGTGGTTAGTTGTGGGCGATTTTTCTGAATAAAAGCAAAGGCTCCGGCTCTTTCGAGAACTAAATTTGGACATTCTGCCTACAACGCTTCTTATCGACTCTCGTGTGCGTGAGAGTATCGTCGCGAAGCGAATCCTTTCGCGGCTCCCGGCGAGTGTTCACGTGGAAGAACGGTCGATGCGCGGTGATCCGCTCCGGAGGGGAAGCGGTGAGGACGAGAGGCTGGACGACGGCGCGCACTCGCCGCTCTCGAACGCCGAGCGATTCTCTCTCGGAAAGAAAACTCTCTACCTCACCCGATACGACGGTGAGTGGTTGAAGGCTTGTCCGGGAACATCCGGGCATGTGTGTTGCAATTTGTGGATTGTGAATCCGGGCGAGGGCTGCCCGATGGACTGCACGTATTGTTATCTGCAGTCATACCTTATCCGAAATCCGACGCTGAAGATTTATACCAACACCGACGAAATGATCGCCGCCATCGGGGATGCCGCGGAAAAAGCGCCCGGACGTTTGTATCGAGTCGGAACCGGAGAGGTCATCGACAGTCTGGTCTGGGATGGTCTTACCGACCTCTCGCTCGACCTCGTTCCGTTCTTCGGAGAACGAGAGAATCTCATTCTCGAATTGAAGACGAAGTCGAACCGCGTCGAGAACTTACTAAAAATGCCCGAGTCCGTTCATCGTGGAAAAACCGTCGTCTCTTGGTCGGTGAATGCGCCATCGGTGACCGCCAAGGACGAAGCTTTAACCGCGAGCTTGGACGAGAGAATTGCCGCAGCGGAAGCCGTCGTAAACGCGGGGTATCGGGTGGGCTTCCACTTTGATCCGCTGATTCATTTTGCCGGATGGGAAGACGAGTATAACGAAACCGTTTCCCGAATATTCTCGCGAATTCCCGCCGATCGGGTGGCGTGGGTGAGTCTTTCTTCCCTCCGATATCAGCCGGAAATGCGGGACGTCATGATTAGCCGTTTCCCTGAAAGCGGGATTCCCTACGGGGAACAATTCCTGGCGAATGATAAAAAGCTGAGATATTTGCAGCCGCTCCGGTTTCAGATGTTGAACTTTCTCCGCTCAGTGCTTAAAGCAAGGGGTCCCGAGCTTCCGGTGTATTTATGTATGGAAAGTCCGGCTGCTTGGCGTAAGGTCACTGGCGGACTCCCGGCGGCCGGGGCGGAGCTCGGAGAAGTGTTTTCCCGAAGGGGCCTTCTGAATATACTGCCCGGCTGAAATCAGCAGGGTCAAAATGGACCATAAGAACGCTAGGTAAAATTTAAGTGTTTCGATTTATTCTTCGAAAAGCCTTTGGCTCCCAAAATGATCGAGAGCTGAAGCAGATTTTCCCGATCATCCATCGTGTGAACGAGCTTGAACCCGCGATGGAGAAACTCACCGACGAGCAGCTCGCCGGGAAAACTTTCGAGTTCATGCAGCGCCTCGACAACGGGGAACCGCTCGACGACCTCCTTCCGGAGGCGTTTGCCGTCGTTCGCGACGCTTCTCGACGCGTTCTCGGGATGCGGCATTTCGACGTGCAGCTCATCGGGGGAACTGTTCTCCATCGCGGGAAGATCGCCGAAATGAAAACCGGGGAAGGAAAGACCCTCACGGCGACTCTTCCGGTGTATCTGAATGCGCTCACGCGCGAAGGCGTTCATCTTGTCACCGTAAACGACTATCTCGCTCGCCGTGACGCGGAGTGGATGGGAAGGATCTACAGCTTTCTCGGACTCACCACCGGCGTCGTGCTTCATGGTCTTGATCATGCCGAGCGGCAAGCCGCATACAATTGCGACATCACCTACGGTCAGAACAACGAATTCGGATTCGACTATCTTCGCGACAACATGAAGGTCGAGCTCGCGGAGAAGGTTCAGCGGGTCCACGCTTTTGCCATCGTGGATGAGGTCGACTCCATTCTCGTGGACGAAGCCCGAACTCCACTCATCATTTCCGGCCCGAGCGAAAAGGCTGCGGATACCTACGGCGTTGCCGATCAGCTCGTTCGACGACTGACACAGAATCAGCACTTCTCTGTTGAGCTGAAGACAAAACAAGTCACGCTCACTGACGAAGGCGTCCACTTTATCGAAGACTTGCTGGCGCTCGACAATCTCTACGAACCGGGAAATATCGAAACGGTGCATCACATTACGCAGGCCCTAAAAGCGCACGTAACGATGCATTTGGATGTGGATTACGTCGTTCGCGACGGACAAGTCATCATCGTCGACGAATTCACCGGACGTTTAATGCCGGGCCGCCGCTGGTCGGACGGGCTCCATCAAGCAGTCGAAGCCAAGGAAGGCGTACCGATTGCACGAGAGAACCAGACGCTTGCGACCATCACGTTCCAGAACTACTTCCGGATGTACAAGAAACTTGCCGGAATGACAGGAACAGCCGACACCGAAGCGGTCGAATTCCGAAAGATTTACAATCTCGGCGTTGTGGTGATTCCGACGAACCAGCCGATGGTTCGAAAAGACTTTTCCGACGTTGTCTTCGGAACCGAGAAAGGAAAGTTTGGTGCGGTATGCAAGGAGATCGAAGGACTCGTAAAGCGCGGTCAACCGGTTCTCGTCGGAACCGCGAGTATCGCGAAGTCCGAAGTGCTGAGCACATTGCTCCAACGCCAAGGCGTCCGCCATCATGTATTGAATGCCAAACAGCACGAACGTGAGGCCGAGATTGTCGCGCAGGCGGGAAGATTCGGCGCGGTGACGATTTCCACCAACATGGCGGGCCGAGGTACGGATATTCTTCTCGGCGGAAATCCGGAGTTTCTCGCGGCCGCTGAAGCGGGCACGAAAGACGCGGCTGATCCGATTTTTCGAGAAAAGCTCGAATACTATCGCCGTCAGTGCGCCGAAGAAAAACAGCGGGTGATCGAGGCAGGCGGATTGCATATTCTCGGGACCGAGCGTCACGAGAGCCGCCGAATCGATAACCAGCTTCGTGGCCGCGCGGGACGCCAGGGCGACTCGGGAAGCTCCCGTTTCTACGTCTCACTCGAAGATGATCTGATGAAGCGCTTCGGCGGTGAGCGCATTCAAGCGATCATGAAGCGCGTCGGGCTTACCGACGAAGATGCGATTGAAGGGAATATCGTCGCTCGTGCGATCGAAAACGCGCAGAAGAAGGTTGAAGGTCATAACTTTGATATTCGGAAGCACCTCATCGAATACGATGATGTGATGAATAAGCAGCGTCAGGTGATCTACTCGGAGCGTGAATCAATTCTCCGTGAAGAAGGCACCGAAGAGCGAATCCTCGCTGCCATCCCGGATGTTATCGAAGACATCATTACAACTCGCGCCAACGAAAAGGTTGCGCCGCACGAGTGGGATCTTGCCGGCATCGCCACCGAGATCCAAAGAATTTTTGGGCTTCCGGTAGACCTCGAAGCGCTGACCAAGCAGGCTGAGCACGCGAACCCGACTTTCGCTCAAGAGCTTTTCGAACGCTTCCACGAGGAGGCCATGGCGCGATACCAGGCGCGTGCGAAACACTTCGGTGCCGAGCGACTGCAGAAGCTGGCACGGATCGTCTTTCTCCAAGCAACAGATTTCTTTTGGAAAGAACATCTCGCGAACATGGATCACCTGAAAGAAGGTATCGGACTTCGCGGATACGGTCAGAAGAATCCGCTGTATGAGTATCAGCGAGAAGCATTCGAGATGTTTACGAGCATGATGCAAACGATCCGTTCGGGAGTCATGCAGAACATTTTTATCCCGGAGCTTCCGAGCGAAGAAGAAATTCACGCGCTCGAAGAACGAGAGCGCGAGCTCCAGCGCCGGAGAGAAGCCGCCGCCAAGGAAGTTCACGAAAGTGTGGAACCCGCTGCAGAAGCAGAGCGCCCCGATACCCCGATGGAAGGGCTAAATCGGAAGGCGCGTCGTCTTCAGCAGCAGGCACAGTCGAAGGGCCAAGATGTTCGTCCGCGCATGGACTATCAGCAGCAGAGCGTTATGAATGCTCCGGGCTCTCGAAATAAGAAGGACGACGCTCGGAAAAAATCCAAGCAGGCGAGAAAAGACAGGAAAAAGGCGAGGTAGTTTCTCGCTGTTCTCTCCGTCCTTCGTGTCTCCTCCGGGCTTCGGCCCGGAGGATTTTGAGTATGATTTCCCAGAAAATCTTTTCTCAAACGTAATCTCCCGTTCATGCGAAGCCCCATCTTTTTCCATCGAAACCAGTTACCGTAACGTTGCGACCATGTCGCGACCGTTTGGCCCTTCAATCTTCAATCCGTGCTGTGTTTAGACTTTCTTCTCGAGCGACGTTCGCTGGCCCGGGAAAAGAGCAGTCCAGTTTTTATGGAGGTGGCCAGTGGCCGTGCAGACGTACCCGGTGCAAGGCGATGATGCCGAGCGCCTGAACGCGATTTTCGCCGTTGCGAACTTACCGCGAGTCTCGGGGACCATTCACGAATTTCACGAGATCCTGCGGTGTCTCGGTGAACGCGATATCGAAGGGCTCTTGAAGGTCGCGGCGAAGATGACCGGAGCGCTCGACCATCGTCCCGAGGTGGACCCGGAACCGCAAACGACGTTCGAGGTCGGCGACGTGCTTCAGTTTCGTCGCGCCTCTCAGCTCGTCAGATACGTGGGGCTGCGGTTTCGCGGCGGTGACGTGACGCTCACGATCGTGCCTGTGCGTCCCGACGCCACGGCGGTGGAGGTCGACGTTCAGACCGACTGAGAGATGCTGAAACGGCCGGAGGAAGAGAGGTTAAATGGCGTTTACTGCCTCTCTTCCCCCGAACAAACAATTCGTTGCTTTGTGAAGCCGGAGCCCCAGCGTGCCGTTCTCGTGTTTCCCTTGGCTTTGATGGCGCCCGGCGGGTTGTGTTAACCCTGTGTCACGCGGAAATCCGCGAGGTGTCATGAAAAAAATTTATTTAAAGAATGGACGCGACTTCTCGGTGCGGAAACGGCATCCCTGGATCTTCTCCGGCGCGATTGCCCGAGGCGCGGATGCGGTCCAGGATGGTGAGCTCGTCCGGGTTTTGGCGGAGAACAAAGATTTTCTGGGCTTGGGTCACTTCTCCAAAGCGGGGAGCATCGCGGTCAAGATGCTGAGCACCGAAGACGAGGAAATCAACTCCAGCTTCTGGACGGGGAGGATCCGCAGCGCTGCTGAGTATCGGAAGCGGCTCGGGTTTCCAAATCAGACAACCAATGCTTTTCGGCTCGTCCACGGCGAAGGGGATAAGCTGCCCGGTCTCATTATCGATTACTACGCCGGAGTTTGCGTCCTTCAAGCCCAATCTCGTGGAATGTATCTCGCGAGAGAGGAACTCGCTCAGTCTCTCCAAGTAATCTTCGGCTCGGAGCTTCGAGCAGTGGTGGACCGGAGTGTTTCAGGAGCAAGCGCTTCCGAGGACGGCGACGACTCCAAACGAGGGAACTTTCTTTACGGGGACATCGGAAAGACCGAGATTCTCGAGTCGAAAATTGTCTATGCCGTAGATTGCGTCCTCGGACAAAAAACTGGATTTTTTCTCGACCAGCGTGACAACAGAAAAATTATCGGTGAGCTCTCCTCGAATAAAACCGTTCTGAACGCTTTTTGCTACAGCGGAGGTTTCTCGATGGCGGCACTTGCCGGAGGGGCGAAAAGTGTTACCTCCTTGGATAGCTCCGATAAGGCGCTCGCACTCCTCGAAGAAAATTTGCGTTTGAATGCTTCATCCGGAAATTTCCCGGGTGACGTTCAGCACACGACCATCGAAGAAGATTTTCTCAGATACATGCAGAACATCGAGTCACCGTTTGAGGTGATTGTTCTCGACCCTCCGGCGTTTGCGAAACACCGGAAGTCTCTCGACTCGGGGCTGAGGGGGTATAGGAGCATCAACACCGCGGCGCTCCGAGCGGTTACCCCTGGCGGTTTCCTCGCAACGTTCTCGTGCTCGCAGCTGGTCAGCCGGGATGATTTCAAAGGCGTCATCGCCGAAGCGGCTCTCAAAGCTGAGCGAGAGGTGCGAATTGTCAGGGAATTCCATCAAGCCCCCTGCCACCCCGTCGACCTCTTTCACCCCGAGGGAGAGTATTTGAAGGGCTTTCTGCTTCAGGTTCGTTGACGCGAGGGGGATAAACTCCGTCGGGTCTAAGATAATTGGCGGCCCTAAGCTCATAACCGTCCATAACAATTGAAATTAGTGGCCGAATACCAGCAGAATAACTAAATAATAGGTTTTCAAAGGCCGTCTATTCTCAGTGAGCGGATATTCACTCATCTCTGAAGTTCTGAAGCGTTTCTCGCGATTCCGGCGGGTTAACCTCCTTTTGTCGCTGCTCGCCCCCTTGTTGCTGCTCGCTCTCGCCGTTTTGCTCGCTCAAAGCGACCTTTTGAAAGCCCCCTTTCTTCTTCTCGCCGGAGCCGGGTTCGGACTCCTCGTCGTAATTCTGGTTCGTGAGGCGAGAGGTTTGTTCGCGCCGGTGAAGCTCCCCGAGGCGGCAGCCTTCGTCGATGAAAAGCTAGAAGGAAAGGAAAGATTCCTGACCCTCGCTTCCGTTCAAGACCGCGAGCTTCCCGCGAAAGAGCTCGCTCTCATCGAGGAACAGGCAGACTCTCTCGCGGGACGGTTTAACCTCACTCAAGATGCGCCGTTTGAGCTTCATCGTTCTGCGCGAGTCTCGGCGGTGCTTTCTCCGGTCCTTCTCGGACTCTTACTCTTGTTACTCGTCGCTCCTTGGAAAGAAGAGGAAATTAGACTTCCAAAGTCGGAAGAATCGCTGAAGGCGCCTGAAGCCAACGCCATTCGAGAGCTCGTTGAACAAAGTCCCGATCTCCCCGAACCGCTCAAGGATTCACTGAATACTCTGGCGGATGCCGTAGAGGAACAGGGCTTGAAGTCCGAAGAGGTTTCGCAGCAGCTGGAAGAGCTCGAGAGCGATGTGAAAGAAGTTGAAGAAAAAATCGAGCAGCAGAATCAGGAAGTGAAGCCGGAGGACGAGAAGACGGAAGCAAAGCGTCCCGAGACGAGATCGGATTCAAAAGACCCCGGCGATCCAAATGCAAAGCTTCCGCGATCGGATAGCCCGGACGATTCGAAGGAAAGGAAACAGCCGGAAGAGAAGCAGCAATCCGAAGAGAAAAAATCAGAAACGCAAAAACACGAAGGGAAAAAAGGATCCGAGGAGAAATCCGCCGACAAGAAGTCTGAGGAGAAAAAATCCGAAGAGGAGAATTCCGCGAAGAAAGAGGAACAAGGCAAAGAAGAGAAGGAAGAAAAGAAGCAGCCGAGTTCTGAACAACAACCGGGAGGTTCCGAGAGCTCGGAGCAGCAAGGCGGAGACGGAAAGAAACAAGAATCTTCCGATCAGACCGGTGAGCAGCAGAAGAACGACCAAGGCACCGAAGAGAAAGGTCAGAAGGAAAACTCGGGCGAAAAACAAGAAGCTCCAGGAGAGAAAAATTCCGAAGACAAACCATCCGGAGATCAAGCTCAGCAAACCGAGCCGAAGGGAGAACAACAAGATGATCCGAAGAAGGATCAGACTGGTGTCGGCGAAGGAAAGGGCAAGGGTAGCTCGGGCGACAAGAAGGAGCAGAAAGGCGAAACCCAATCCGGCAGTGACGATCGCGGCGCAAAAGAAGGAGACGCCAAGAACCAACAAAAGGAAGGGAGTCAGTCAGGATCTGATTCCGGGCAGCAAGACAGCCAAGAAGGAAAGAAAGGCCCGAAACCCGGCGACAAACAGGAAGAAGGTGCTGAAGGCTCGGGAAAATCTCCCGACGGGAAAAAAGATTCCGGCAAAAAAGATTCTAAAACTGGAGATGCAAAGTCTCAGCTCGAAAACGTTAAAAGCCGGCTCGAAGAGCTGAAAGATAAATCGTCTGAAGAGCAGAATGCCGAAGGGAAAGAAGGCTCTCAGCCAAGCGAGCAAGGAAAACAGGAAGACAAACCCCGAAAACAGCCGCAGTCCGGAAAAAGCCCGTCAGAAGATAAACAATCTCCGGGAGAAAAAGGCGAGAAGGGCGAGAAGGGAGAAAAAGGCGAGAAAGGCGGTAAGAAGCCCGACGAAAAATCCGGCGAGAAGCAAGACAAAGGGCAGAGCGGAAAGCAGCAAGAGAAGTCGGAAGGTCAGGAAAAGGGCGAGTCCGAACAGGGTTCGCAGCCTGGGGAGAAGCCGGGAAGTAAATCCGAGAAAGGCGAGAAAGGTGAGCGCGGTGAAAAGGGACAGAAGTCCGATAGACCCGCAGACTCTGCAAAGGACGGCTCCAATCAGTCCGAGCAGCAGAGCAAAGATATGCAAGGAAAGCGCCCCGCAAACGAGGGGAAGAACGAAGCAAAAGATGTCGGTGATGACTCCGACTCCGATGTCGCTCCGATGGATCCGAAAGGCAAAGACACGAGCAAGGCCGCTGAGAAACGGCCCGTACCAAGCGATGAAGGAGAGCGCCCCGGACCGTTTGGCGGCGGAGATGAAGGTATTCTGCAAGAGAAGGATAGATCGGTAAGCTCTGTTGCGATTCCGCAGGAGGAAAAGATTGTGGTGCGAGATCTCGGACAGTCGGATGGCAAGCTTTACAAAAATCCGAATCAGGCAAAGGCGAAAACAGGACTTGATGCCGTAGCTTTTGAGAAGCCGAAGGCGGAAGTCGCGGAGTCGTCGCAGCCGATTCCGGTGGAGTACCGCGATCTTCTGCGATAGCGAAGAACATGGGGCAGAGCAGCATTACTCTCAGTCTCAGTCTCAGTCTCTGTCTTGGTCTCTATTTCGATTCTCTGTCTCGGTCTTGATTTCTCAGTCTCTGCCTCTACCTCGGTGTTTTGTTGACGGAGACGGAGACGGAGCGGGGGAGATAGAGATGGAGGCAGAGAGCGAGTAAAGAGATTGAGACTGAGAGTTGAGATAGAGACCGAGACCAAGACTGAGACTGGGATGGAGCCTGAGACGGAGACTGAGAATTGAGACTGAGGCTAATCGCGGACCAGAGAAAGCTGACCAAAGCTTCCGCCCTGTGATAACACTGCGGCTTTCGATGAGTAATTAGGAGGATCACAGAGATGACCCAAACCACGGGTGCTGAAAGGCTCCAGCAAGAGGTGGAGGAGTTTCGCGAACATTTTCGGGCTGTGGAGCAGGAAGTTGCTCGAGCAATCGTGGGAATGAACGAGGTCGTGCAGTTTACGCTCGCGGCATTGTTCGCGGGTGGTCACGTCCTTCTCGAAGGCGCACCAGGACTTGGGAAAACTCTCCTTATCAAATCCATCGGGGATGCACTGGGACTGACCTTTCACCGGATTCAGTTCACCTCCGACCTCATGCCCAGTGATATCACTGGAACTCAAGTGCTCACGGAAGATGAGAACGGGCGGAGACGTTTCGTTTTTCAACAAGGACCAATCTTCGCAAATATCGTGCTCGCCGATGAAGTAAATCGTGCCGGACCAAAAACTCAGTCTGCGCTCTTAGAAGCGATGGAAGAAAAACAAGTGAGCACGCTCGGCGTCTCCCGCCCGCTCCCACAACCATTTTTCGTGCTTGCAACTCAGAATCCGATCGAGCTGGAAGGAACGTATCCTCTTCCAGAAGCGCAGCTTGATCGATTTCTTTTCAAGCTCCTCGTGCCGCTTCCCTCCAGCAACGAGTTGAAGGAGATCCTGGCCCGAACGACCGGAGGTGTTCGCGTTACTATCGAACGAATTTTCCCTGCGGAGAAAAGTGCAGAGACATTGCTTCGAATGCGTGAGCTCGTCCGCCGGGTTGTCGTCGCATCGCCGCTTCAAGACGCTATCGTCGGCACCATGTTCGCGCTGACTCCCGGAACTGAGCAGTGCACCGATCGGGTGAAAGATTACGTCCGATTCGGTCCGGGTCCTCGAGGAGCGCAGTCCGTCCTCCTTGCCGCGAAGGTGTTCGCGCTTCTCGACAATCGACTCAATCTTTCCTACCGGGATATCAAGCAGGCCCTCGTCCCCGCGCTCAGGCACCGCATCATTCTCAACTATCAGGCAGAAGCCGAAGGAGTTACGACGGATCAGCTCATTCAAGAAGTCAGCGACGCGTCGTGAGGTTATGCAAGATCCATTCATTGGACCATTTTTCCGCCGCCTAGAACGACTCCGGGTGAGAACCCGGCGTTCTACATTGGGCACGCGGCAGGGATCGCACCTCTCATTGAGAAGAGGACAAGGTCTGGAGTTTTCTGATTACCGGCAATACTCAGCCGGCGACGATTTCCGGCATATCGATTGGAATGTCTACGGCAGGACCGATCGAGTCTACGTGAAGCAGTTTCGGGCGGAGCACAATCTTGAAGTTGTCGTCCTGCTCGACGGAAGCGCATCGATGGGGCTTCCGGAGAAAGAAGGGAAATTCGACCTCGCGCGGAATATCGCTTTATCCCTCGGCTATGTTGCGCTTTCAGACGGCGACACCGTGCAGTTTTCCGTTCTCGGTCACAAAAATACTCCGAGATTTTTCGGTCCGGCTTCCTTTCCTCGCGCGCAGGAAGAGCTCCTTCGTATAACTCCCGCCGGTAATTTTTCGCTTCGATCTGAAATGCGAGCGGCGGTCGCCGGGCAAAAGCACCCGGCTCGATGTTATCTCATCTCCGATTTTTTGATGCCGCACGAAGAACAGATTGAATCTCTCGACTTTCTTCGAGCCAAAAATTTCGACATTGCGGTGATTCAAATAATCGCCCCCTCGGAACTGTCTTTAGAGGTTTCGAAGATAGGAACCATGGTCGATGTAGAAACCGGAGAGGAGATCGAGCTCATCCTCGATTCGTCATCGGTGCAGGAATACGCGTACGAGCTCGGAAACCACGTCGAAAAGCTCGAGCAGTTTTGCAAGAAGACTGGAATTCAACATTTGGTTCTCTCGAGTTCCGAGAGCCTTTCCGAGATCGTGCTGAATAAATTTCCTCGTGCAGGATTACTGCAATGATGCCTTTGGCATTTCTGAATCCGATGCTGCTGTTTGCCGGATTGGCGGTGCCGCTCCTCATTCTCGCCTATTTGAAACGACGGGAGACGAAGCGCTACGTCGTTTCGAGCGTGTTGGTGTTGCGGCACCTTTCAAGGAAAGCGGTGCCGAGGAAAAAGTTTCGTCCGCCGCTTAGATTTTTTCTTGAGTTTCTCGCCCTCTGTTGTTTAGTGCTCGCCGCGGCGCAACCTGTGCTCGATAAAAAGAATAATCGAGTAGCGGTTCTCTTCGACAACTCCCTCAGCATGAAAGCCGCTGCCGGCGACTCTCAGGGATCTCGATTTGATGCGGCGAAAGTGGAGGCCCAGAAATGGCTGAAAAATCAGTCGGCGAATTCCCTCTTCACGTTGTTTCTCGCCTCACCGAGGTTGAGGCAGCAGGGAAATGAAGAAGTATCGGCCGGCGAGCTTTCCTCTACGATCGATTCGCTGGAAGTCACCTACACTCCCGATGTGCTGGACGGAGCCGCGACCGAGCTGCTCGAATCCGATAAATTCGACAAGGTTTTTATCGTCAGCGACAAACAGGTTGATCTCGAAGGGAAGCCCGCGGGGCTCGAGTCCAGGATGGTGGGGGCTCCGAAGCCGAACGTTTCGCTCAGCGGGGTTCGAATCGAGCAAGAAGGATTCGAGACTTCAACGGAGAAGTTAATTGCCACCGTGGCCTACGCCGGAGGCGGCTCCGGGTCCGTCCCTGTCAGTCTTACGTACGTGAGCCCGGAGGGGACGGAAGGGGCAGCCCAAAGCGGAACGGCAGCGCTGAAAACGAGCGGAATCACGGAAGTTGAGTTCAAGCTTCCCGGGAAAAGCGCGGAGAACGGATTCTGGAAAATTGCGATCTCGGCCGGGGCCGGTGACGCTCTGCCGGATGACAACGTCGCCTTCGTCTCGGCGGCGAAAACGGAGCAATCAGGAATTCTTCTCGTTTCCGACAACAACACCCGCGGGACTCTCGGCTTGGAAAGGCTTCCCGAAGTGGCTGTTACTTTGGTCTCTCCCACAGAGTTCTCGAAGCTGAGCTCCGATGATCTCAAAAAATACATTCTCCTCGTGTTTCACGGGACAGCCCCGGTTCGATTTCCTGAGGTGCCCATGCTGGTCGTGGTTCCTCCGGTCGCAAATCCTCTTTTTCCGGCAAAAAGCGAAGTGAGCTCTCCGCGAATTAGCTCCTGGCAGAGCGAGCATCCGATAACAAGCTATCTTCGAGTGCCGCTTTTGACTCCCACGGCTTCCGTCGTGTTCCGCGACAACAATCTCGTAAAACCCGTCATTCGATCCGAAGAAGGTCCCGTGCTTCTCGCGGGCGAAGGCCGAGGGGTTCGCTATGCAGTTCTTGGTTTCGAGATTTTTCCTTTTGAAGGTGCGTCCACACCAGTTACTTCGGTCCTGACCCTCAATCTTTTTGGCTGGCTCCGCGGGGGTGTCGAAATAGGCGGCGAGCGGCGAACTGGAGGAACTCTTCCGTTCAACGAGCAATCGACGAGATTGGTTCGCATTCTCGGGGCGGAGAGCAAAAAGTTTCGGGAGCTACCGCAACAGAATTCACTCGAGCTGTTGTATCCCGGCGGATATGTTTTCGAGGAGAAAGCCTCGAAGTCTAAGAAGCTCGTTGGCGTTAATCTCTTCCATCCCGAAGAATCAAATACCTTTGTCACGCAAACCATTGCCCTCTCAAATCCGCAGCAGCGAGAGGCAGTCGAAGCCCCGCGGGGTCTCCCGCTGTGGACGTATCTCGCTTGGACCGCGCTCGCGCTGATTCTCCTCGAATCTCTTCTCGCGCTTCGGCGCTCGCAGGAGGGATACGGATGAACACCCGGTTTTCTGAATTGAGCGAGCTCGCGGCGAATCTCCACTTTGCGAGACCAGAAATGTTCTCCGGCCTTGGGGTTGTGCTCCTCATTTGCTCGATCCTTCTCGTGCGCCGCCGCCGCGGCTTCATCGTTCTTTTGCTTCGCATTCTTTCCTTGGCTCTTTTGTTTGCCGGGCTCGCTGTCCCGGGAACTGAAAGTTCTTCTTCGAAGAGCGAAATAGCGGTTTTGGTCGACATCTCGCGGAGTGTCTCGGATCGAGCGCTGGACGTCTTCGCGGGAGAGTTGGCGAAACTCGGATCGCCTGAGACTGACTTGGAAGTATTTGCTTTCGGGAAGAAAGCCTCGAAGGTCTCGCGGCGTTATCGGGGAGATGTTTCCGCCTCGGAATTCAAAGATTTTCTTCGAGACGAGCGTGAACGCCTGGACAGCGGCGAGACGAATATCGAATCCGCTCTCAGCACGGCGCAGTCGCGGGCGAAGAGTGCCTCGGTGGTGTTGTTGTCAGACGGCTTTGAAACCGCTGGGAATGGCGTGAATGAAGCCCTTTCGCTTCGCGATGCGGGGATGAGAATATATCCGATCATCCCCAGTGCCGATGTGTTCTTGGATAGGGGTGTATCGATTTCGTCTCTCTACTCGCCCGTGACGGCTTCAGAGGGAGATGCTGCCGAAATACGGGTAACGCTCAGTAATTCGGAAAAGCCACCCGCAAAGGGGAAGCTCGAAGTATTTCTCGAGCAGGAGAAGATTCTTTCACAGAACGTGTCGGTTGACGGAGAGCGGGAGAGAGTTTTCGTCGCGAGAACGTCACCTCTCAAGGGAGGCCTGAAACGCATTCGTTCGGTTTTTACTCCCGAAGGAGGGGGTCGCCAAACTGTTCTCGAGCGCCATCGCTGGATCTCCGTTAAAGAAAAATCAAAGCTGTTGCTGTTAAGCGGAACTCAGGATGATGCCCGGATCCTTCGCGAACTCATTCGCGAGCGAGGCTACGCGCTTCAAGATGTGGTTGCCGACGGAAACGCAGAGATCCCGGTGACGTTCGAAGGCATCTCGACGGTGATATTCAACAACGTCGCGCGTTCTCAGCTTCCGAAAAAATTCCTCCCAGCATTGCTCGAGTTCACGAAGGCAGGAGGAGGGGTGATTCTTGTCGGAGGCGACAGGAGCTTCGGATTGGGAAACTATATCGATACGCCGCTCGAAGATATTTCACCCGTGAAGTTCGTGCCGCCGCAAACTGAAAAACGCAGGCTGACAAACGCCATCGCTCTCGTCATCGATAAGTCGGGGAGCATGGCTTACGAAGGGAAGATGGATGCGGCGAAGCGAGCCGCGGTCGCCTCGATCGAAGCGCTGAAGGACGAAGATTATATCAGCGTCATCGGATTTGATGCCGGACCTTTCGTGATTATCGACGTGAAGCAAGTTCGCGATGCGCGACTCGAGGCCGAGCGACGTCTCAGGAATCTCACCGCCTCAGGGAAGACGGACCTGCTACCGGCGCTCGCCACGGCGAGACAGCGACTTCAGAAGGCCGGGAGCAGCCGAAAGCACATCATCGTTCTCACGGACGGAAAAATTCCTTGGTCCGATGCAGAGTATACGGAAGAGATAAACCTCCTCCGCCGCGATGGAGTGACCGTCTCGACCGTAGCTCTTGGTATTGAAGCCGATGTGCCGTTTCTCCAAATGCTCAGTCGCTACGGGAACGGAGCGTTTTATCGAACGCTGAACACTGACGAGATTCCGAGACTCTTTGTCGAAGACATCAAAATCTCCACCGGTGAACGGACGCTGAAGGAAGGAGAAGACTATATCGTCTCGCAAGGGCCTTCGGGGCTTCGAAGCACCGACGTCAACGGTCAGCTGCCGACGCTTCGCGGGTTTGTCGAAACGCTTCCGAAAAAAGGCTCAGAGTTCGAGCTCTTGACCAAAAAGGAGGATCGAGCATTTCCAATTCTTGCGAGCTGGACGTTTGGAGCGGGAAAGGTGATTGCGTACACTTCCGATGCGAACGGAAGGTGGTCGGCGGCATGGGTCCGGTGGCCTGAGTTCAGCCGTTTCTGGTCGCGCCTTTTGGAAGGGGTCAAAGATAAAACCGGCGTTCAGACCGCCGACGTCGATTTTGATATCCGATATCGCCTTCAAGGCCGAAGTCTGATCTTCGACCTCAGTGTGTTTGACGACAAGCTCCGAACCCAACTCGCACCGAAGATAGCGGGAGATGTGGAAGAGCCGGGCGGGGAAAAGCGGCAAGTTGCGTTCCGCGCGGTGAAAAAAGGCCGCTTCGAGGCCAAGATTGATTCCGCCCGCCCCGGCGATTATCGCCTGTCGGTCGGTTACGGAAACATCAAACTTCCCCCGGTTGCCATCACGCTCGAAGGTGAACTTTTCGGAGAAGCGCCCGGCCGCGGTATCGACGTTTCGCATCTCGAAGAACTGGCGTTTCGGAGCGGAGGAAAAGTAAATCCGCGACGGGAGGAGCTCCTTCGTGAGAAACGCGTGATTTCCGAGACAACTCAGATGTTTGCGCCATTTTTGCTGCTTGCGGCACTCCTTCTGTTGTTCGAAGCTTTCGTGCGGGAACGTGGATGGCTGAAACGAAGGCCGAAGGTGAAAGCTTCACCGACCCCGATCGTCCGAGAAGTGGGGACCTATTCTCGTAAACAAAAAGCCGCCTGATTATGGTAAATTGGAGATAGTGAATTGAACAAAAAGGAAGGCCAATTGAAGCTGTCGAGGGCGCTATTCTGTCTTGTTTGCGCGGTGTTAATGCTTTTTGCTGCGGCTTGTATCGGCGGAGCCGAATCGAAGCGGGGAGCGAAGTCGGAAGGAACCGCGAGCCCGGCCCAGTCCGGGAAGATCGGTCCGGTCACCGATCAGGTGGAGATCTTTGTTACCTCATGGTGCCCGTATTGCCGCGGACTTGAAGAGTTTTTGCAGGCGAATCAGGTTCAATATAAGCGCTATGATATTGAGACCGATCCCGAAGGCGCAATGCTCCACCAGAGACTCGGTGCGGGCGGTGTGCCTCTCATCAGAATCGGTTCGACGGTGATTCGTGGATTTAACGAACGAGCGATCAGTTCGGCGTTGAAGGACAGGCGTCAGAAGTCCTAGAAAAGAGCGGTGCCGAAGGCTAGATTTTATTGCAAGATTTAATGGTCGGAGCGCTAGCATGATCATCTTTTTGGAGGCGGCATGAAATTCAGAAAATCAAAATTGCTGTTGGTGCTCGCGGCACTCGCTGTGCCTCAGTTCTCTTCTGAGGTCCGTGCAGAATTAAAAGAATGTAACGGCGTTTGGACCAACGGAGACTGCGAAGGCGGTGCGGCGAAGACTCTGAAAGATCATGTTCCGGTGGCGCCGGACGATCCGGCTCTCAGCGAAAAACGCTCAATGATTCATGAGCTCACGATGAAGACCATTCGTGCGAGAGAGGACTTTGATCTCCGATTCGATATTAAAGGTGTTGAACAGTTCTGCTTGAAAACACCGTCCTCTGCCGACGATTGCCGGGAGAAAATCGCCTCGGCGGAGAAGGATCTCGACAAGCGCGTCTCGAGGGAGAGTAAAATTCAGACCGAAGCGAAGCGCCTGAAGCTCGAGGAAGAGAAGGAGAAAATTGCAAAAACGGAACGCGAGGCAAACGCAACATCCGTCACGGTGTTTCAAAACGTGATTCGAGTTCCGCCTAACTATCGTCCGACCCCCTATCCTCCCCGCCCAGGATACATTATCGATAAGGATGGATTTACTCATCCGATCACCAGACCCGACCCGCGCTACAACAATCCGAACGGTCCCGGCGCAACCGGCTCGGTAATCAACCAGCAAGGAGGAGTGTTCTCCGGCGGGAATGGTTACTCGGGCACGGGCTCATACTCGGGTTCGGGGAGCGGCGTTTCGGTAGGAGTCGGCGGATATCGCCGTGGCGGACGCCGGGGCGGCTCCGACAACACCCAATAACTGACCAAATTCCAACGAAGCGAAGAGCCGGCATTCTCTTCGCTTGATTCTCTATTCAATCTGCCGGTTTCCTACCGGACTCTCCTCAAAGTTAGGAAGAAGACTCTCGTCCGAGGGCGGCATCAAAATTCGCTAGAGCGTATTCCGCGCTTTTTCTCGTCGCGAGGGCGCTCTCGCAGGCCGCAGCAGAGGAAAAGTGCTGAACACGCGATAAGCCGGGAACCGTATGTCGCCTCTGAACTTGAAGGGAATTGATATCTCGATCGCACTTCTTTTGCTGCTCAGCTCAGCGATCTTCACCACCTACGCCTATCTCCACATTCTTTCGTTGAAAAGCGATTCCACGCTGTCGCTTGGTGTCATCGCAGACGGAGTTTCCAGGTTCAATGTGGTGAGCGACGGAAAGTGTGTCGGCTATATCGAGGTGCTTCAAGAGCACGAAGAAACCCTCCGGCTGAGAGGAGAGGGGAAGTTGCGAGTGGTGTGGCAAGGCGGGGTGAATCAGCTCACTTTCAGCGCCGAGACATTCTTTAACCCACTCGGACAGCTCGTCCGCAGCGCGATGGAGGTCTCGATGGGTGATGCCGGCTTTTTGGTATCAACTGCCGATGTGCATCCGATCCAAACGACGGTGAGCGTCCGCGGCCCCGGGCCCAGGATCGAAAAAAAGCTCCAGCTTCCCGGGCCGGTAGTTTTGAAGAAGAATAAAAATTCCGAATATGGAATTGACTATCCCGCGCTCCGTGACCTCCTTGGACAGGCGCCCGGAGATGTTCGACCCGAAAGCTTCAATCTCAGCGTGGAACCGGTGATTGCCACGCTCCCGTGCACATCCGATGCGGCATTTGATCTCACTTCGCTCGCGGCGAAAGTGCTGCTTTTTAGCAGAGGGAAGCAGTTCTTCGAGGGGAGACCGTGATGGAAAATATGGTTGTCATTCGCAATCTTTCGAAGGTCTACGGCAAGTTTGTCGCCGTAGGCGGGATTGATCTCGAGGTGAAACCGGGTGAGATTTTCAGCTTCCTCGGAGTAAACGGCGCGGGAAAAACGACGACGCTGAAGATGCTTGCCGGAGTCCTCCAGCCGACGAGCGGGAAGATTGAAATCGCCGGCTACAATCTCGGCAATCAACCACTTCAAGCAAAAAAGGTGACGGGATACATTCCGGATCGCGCCCATCTTTATCCAGGACTCACCGGCCGGGAATATCTCTATTTTGCGTGCGAACTCTACGGTGTAGATTCGAGTGATGCCGAGAGCCGCATTGATATGCTTCTCGAAAAATTCCGGCTGCGCGATCGCGAAGATGAGCTGATCTCCAACTACTCTCACGGGATGAAGCAGCGGATTGCGACCTGTGCGGCGCTCGTCACCGAACCACAACTCCTGATCGTCGACGAACCGATGGTTGGTCTTGATCCGCACGGAGCAAAACTCCTGAAGGATTCTTTCCGTGAGTTCGCCGACCAAGGGATGACGATTTTTCTTTCCACCCACTCATTGAACGTGGCTGAAGAACTCTCCGATCGCCTGGCAATTATTCACCGAGGTCGAATCATCAGCATGGGGACCATGGCGGAGCTTCGCTCGCATTCCGGAATGCAAGACAACGATCTCGAGCAGGTTTTTCTACAGCTTACCCTCGACGGCCTCGGTGGAGGGATGGATGAGTAGCGCGTGATTCCTGTTCTTCTCAAACCGCGAATCCTCACTGTGCTGAATGCCTGGAAGCGCCGTGGGGAGCTTCGTCAGTATTGGGCGAGAAATCTCGTCCTGGGAATCATGACGTTCGCAATTATGTATGGCGCGTTTGCCGGCACAATTTGGGTGCTTCGTCAGTGCGAGACACAGCTCGATTTCGCCTATTTTCACCCGTCAATTATCCTCGGTTTATTCTTTGCTGTTTTGTGCATCGTTCTCCTCATCACAAACACGGCATCTGCGACGGGCGCGCTCTTTATCGGGCATGATCTCGAGTTCATCCTTGCCTCGCCGCTCTCGCCTCGGAAATTCTTCTTTGGAAAATTGCTGGAGATCTTGGTTTCATCGTCTTGGATGACGGCGGTCTTTCTCGTCCCGATCTCCATGGCGTTTGCGGCTCATTATCGCCCCGGCTTTTCCTACGCGCTCATCTGTCTTTTGGCGTTCATTCCATTCTTCGTGATTCCTGCCGGGATCGCGGTCGTGATTGCAACAATACTTGCCGTTCTTGTTCCGACAAAATGGCGGCGCGAGCTAGTCGTGCTTTTCGCGTGTATTGGACTCTTCGGATTGTTTTCGCTCGGCAGATTGGTCGCCCTTGGTTTCGACAACGGGAGCCCGATCGACACGAGGGATCTTTTCCGGATCATCGGACTCCTGTCGGTTGCAAACACCACTTGGAGCCCCGCGTATTGGATAGCGGCCAGTCTCGGTGAGTGGCTCGCACCAAGGGGAGCGCCGGCGCTGTGGTATATGGGGTTGCTCTATGGCTTTTCGGTTGCTCTCTTGTCGCTTGCGTTCCTCGCCGTCCGGCTGCTTCACTTTGCCGGTTATTCTCGCGCGGCGCTTCATGCTCGCTCCAAGTACATCGAGAGTAGAACGAGCCAGGAAAGAATGAGGCGACTTCTTTCGAAGTGCGCCCCAGCGGTTCGGTCGCTGGTCGTAAAAGAGCTGAAAACATCCTCACGCGACGTCGTGCAATCGATGCAGATGGTTCTCATCTGCGTCCTCTGCGTGCTGTATCTCTATGTGCTCAGCTTTCAAGGGTTGTTTCAGCGAATGATTCCGGAAGGGCAACGTGGCTGGTGGAGAGTTTTTCTCATCACCTGTAACCTCTGCATGGAAGCGTTTGTTGTCACGGCCATCGCCAATCGGTTGGTATTTCCAAGCGTCTCCAGAGAAGGGCGATCGTTCTGGACACTTCAGACGGCTCCAATCTCGCTTCGTAAGTTCCTTATGGTGAAGTATTTCTTCTGGTTGGTATTGGTCGGAATTTTCACCTCCATTATTTTTGGCGGTGCCGCACTCCTCCTTTCACGTTCTGGAACAGTTGTTGTTTTCAAAGTGTTGCTCAACATCGCAAATGCTGTGGGGGTCATCGGACTCGCAATCGGGTTCGGGTCGTATTTTGCGAATTTCGACTGGGATCATCCGGGGCAGCTCATTACTGGATTCGGCAACATGGTCTACACCGTCGTCGCTGTGCTTCTCATCGGAGCAAATTTGATGCTCGGAACTCCGCTGCTTTTCGTTGCATTTACCAAGGGGATGCAGGACATTCTTCCTAATCCGGCGCGTGCGTTCGCCACGCTGGCCGGATTTGCTATTATCTACACGGGGAACATTGCGATAGCCCGATGGGCACTCAGCGTCGGGACGAAGGCGCTTGAAAGTCGGAAGTAGTGTATCCTGCCCGTGTGACAAAGCCGCGCGAGAAGAACGTTCACACCCATTCGTAATCGGAGATTTTTGAAGACCATTTCCCGATACTTCGGCTCGAACCCTCGCGCTGTGTTTTTTGCAGCCGGAGTATTCTTTGTTTTTCTCGGTCTTGCCACGAGGCGCTATCCGGCCCTCTTCCCCGCGTTCGTTGCCGAGTTCGGCGGAGATTTTCTCTGGGCCATTGTCGTCTATTGTGTTCTCGGGTTTTTATTCCTGAATTGGAGCCCTCGCCGACTGGCTGTTATGTCGTTCGCCGTCAGCTACCTCGGTGAACTTAGTCAACTCTATGAACCGCCCTGGCTCGTCGCTATTCGAAGAACCGCCCTCGGAGGGTTACTCCTCGGGCGGGGTTTTCTCTGGAGCGACGTGGTCTGCTACACCTTGGGGACCGTTACGGCTGTGTTGTTTCGGGTTTTGATCTCCGTGCTGCGCCCCGCTTCAGAAACATCGGCAGGAACACGGCGACTCCCGTGAGAAGAGATGCAGCAACCGCTGCATGCAGACCGACTCCTTGCCGGAGAATCGGTGTTATCGCGAAGAGGAGTGCCGTGCCCGAGACGATGAATTTCGTCCCCTTTTCCAACCCGCCCAAGAACGGGTACCAAATAAGCATCGTCGAGAAGAAGACCACCGCCGAGAGAAGGAAGAAGCCGGCCGTGCTCTCGTATGGAACGCGGATATAGGCTGCCTCCCGAGTCTGGTTCGCGTAAAGTTTTTGGAAGGAAAACCGGATTCCGTCGGCCGGGACGAGAATTCGGAACGGATGTCCCGCGTTTCCAGCGACCGGAGCCTGCACCGGAATATTGCCCGGGAGTGTGGAAGGACCTCTTCCATCCAAGCTTCGGAGATTGGACGACGGCACACCGTAGCGAAGCTCCGGCGGGAGATACACGTGCCAGAGCGAGTCAGTCACGACCATGTCCGGCCGAGGGAGTTCCGCCACGATGCTCCCGAAAATGCCCGCCTTCGGTCTTTCAGTTTGGTAGACGAGCTCGACCGGAAACGGTTGTGCGGAGTTGATGATTTTGATGAGAACTTCCGGATCCGAGGACGAAGCGGCGGGCTGAGCGAGCGCCGGCTTCTCTGCTTTGTTGTCGACTGCCGCGGACCAAACCTTCGAGCCTGCCGGAAGGTTGATTCGCAAGAACTGCTGGCGATTGTTTCTCACCATGAACTTTGCTGTGGTCACGAGGAGCCCGTCGCTCGTGTAGAGCGTCGTGTATTGTGCCGAGTCGATCGCGGCTGATTGGACTTCCACTTCGTCGTGTCGGGTCAACTTCAGCGAGAGCTGCGGGGCAGGGTCGGACCGAACATAAGAAAACGCGAGGAGAATCGGATTTGTGGTCTTTAGAAGAAGCTGTTGCGGAAGCTCGGCCGGATCCACACCCGAGAGATTTGAAATATTCGAGGCCTGCACTTCCACCGCGCTCCTCGCTTCCACTGCAATCGTGCCCTGTTGGATCTCGGCGGCTCGCACGAGAGCGGTTGGTGTTTGAATGTCCGGTTCCTGAACTGGGAGGATCTTTTCGTAAGTCAGCTCGATACGAAACTGACCTTCCATTACTTGAGTGAATTGCACATCAACAATCTGTTTCTCACCTTCATTTGTCACTCGGTGAGTGCGGAGCGACGGTGCAGACAGTCCGAGAATATTGATGTTCCCGGGTAACTCGATTTGCAGTTCTTCGATACCTCCGGTTTTTACATTGATCTCTAGATTAGCCGCCGCGGTGAGGGTGACATCGGAGAGAGAAACCAGCGTATGCACTACGGCGTCGAACTTCCCGTCTTTCCGTTCAGGCTTCGTGATCTGGACGTTCAGAGCGGAAACGGTCTCCCCGTACTTGAACGTGTGAGAGATGGTCCGTTCTGTTTGGCTGCGAATCTCCGCCGGAAGCTGATTCTCGCCGACGCGAGTCAGGCCCGATTCGTCGACTGGTTTCAGACTGAGATCCCGCCCCGAGAGGAGCGCAACCATTCCGCGTTGGCGATGCACATTTTTTGCTCGAACGAGCGGCAGGGAAATAGACGCGTCCGCTTGAAGGGCGCCAAGCGACATATCGTAGTCCACCACGAAGGAGACTGTCCCGCTTAGTTTTTGCTCGAAAAACACTTGAACGGTATTCGCTCCGGTTTCGGAATCGGAGCTCATCCGCCAATCGGCGAGCGGAAAGCCGGGCGCATTGATGCGATTGATCTGAATTCCTTTCGGCACTTCGAATTCGAGAAGGCTGGTCTCACCTCGGGTGATGTCGTAGCTCGCATTTGCTTGAACGTAGAGAACACCTTCCTCCGCATAGGCTGTGTGAATATAGGTCGCGTTCTCACGGACTTCTTCTTTGATTTCGTCGGGGACGGCCTCCGTCCACGTGAGTGTCAGCGCTTCACTCATCGGAGCGAAGATCGTTGCTGTCACGGCATCTTTCTCTTCGTGATAACTGACGTTTGTAAACGGCTCGACACTAAACTCTTTTCGCTCCGGCATGCGAAGGTCAAACCGGGAGATGGGAACAGCAGGGACGAAAAGCTCGACGCTCGGGGATCCGCTCTCGCGACCGATTGGCGTCTGAAACTCGACATTGATGATATGGCTTCCCTCTCCGCGAATCTTTGTCACGAAGCGATCGGCTTCAACCAGCAGGGAGGAGGATTTTTCATCGACTCGAATGTCACTGATTGTCGCGTTCTTCGGGAAAAGCGGAATGACCACGGATTCTTTGCCGAAGAGTTCGACACTTAACTTGCCAGTCCACGTGATGACTTCTTCATTTGGCTGGAGCACCCCCTTATATTCGGCCCGGCTCATCGCGAAGCCGCGATTAAGCGGTGTCTTCCAGCTGATCTGAAATCCAGACGAAGAGGGCACCGTTGAGACGATGCGAATTGACTCGCCGTCAATCGCGCTTATCGTCGTTCCGGCGGAGGGTAAAACTACCGGCTCGATCGCCGATTTCGGGATGTTGCCGTCGACCGTAATCGACGCGGCTTGCGGAGTCGGAACGATGACCGTGTAACCGGTCTCGGAGCGAAGGGCGTCGACGCGGAATTCCGCCGTGAGCACGTAATTTCCAGCTTTATTCGTATTCCAAAAGACACCCTGCGGAGTTGAGGAGAGCTGCGCACTCGTCCCGTCTATCTCGGCGTGGACGACCGAAGTCCCGGCGGGGAGAATAGGAACAGCCGTCCATTCGTTCTCGAACACTGCGAACTCCAGATTGAGAGAAAGTGTGGCGATTGCGGCGTCTCGGGATTCTTTGATATCGGCCTGGATCGCAGCTTTCGCGAGAGCGTACGGTGTTGCGACTGGACGCTTCTCCGAACGTGGGTTCTGCGTGATTGCAATCAGCTTGTCGTAGTCCGAGCGTGGAAGTTTGACGGTTGAAACTTCCTCCGCGAGCACTTTAGATCCCACACAGTAGAAAAATACTGCAAAAAACAAAACGAACGCAGAAGCCGACCGGAACAACATAAGATCTCCTCTGATACTACTTACTTCTCTCTCAGAGCTCGGGTGGAAGGGGACTTATTTTCAGTTTCGAGGCGAGCGCGAGGGAGTTTCGGAGAAACTCTTTCGATTGCCCGTCCGTCAACTTCAAACCCCGAAGCACGGCGGAGTACTCTGTAAGAAGGTTTTGATCTCTTTTGAAATCCTCGTCACGAGTGAGTCCAGGGAAGCGCGACTCGAGTCCAAGGACGAGTGTCTTGAAGGCTTCAATGCGGGCGGCAGCGCTTTCGGCGTCGCCGCTCGATACGGCTTCGGATGCGGCGAAAAGCACCCGCGACAACTCGAACGACAATCGGTTCTTGATGACATTAAGCTCGAGACGTCCAAAGGCGTTATTCGCATCCGGAACACTGAGAACGGTGTTCGATGTTCCGTTTCGGAGATAAATGAGATCTTTGTATTTTAAGCTTGCCGCCGCGATCCGACCCGGACCATTCGCCACGACGTCCAGCAATATGACGTGAGTGTCACCGGCGCGGAAGCTCGGGATGAGAACCTGTATCCCGTCGTCGTCGGTGTCTCTATCAGCCACGATACCAAGATCTTTCTGGACTCTCTGATCGATACTTTGCTCAACTTCCTTTGCTGCGTCTACTTGTTTGGAAGTGAGCTTCGAAGATCCGAGAACCTGAACCAGCTTTACTCCCGGGGCCAACTTGATATTCAGTCGCAGAGCGCGTGCTACCGTCGAGCTCACGACTGCGATTTCTTTCTTCACAATCTCCGCCGCCTCACCGACGTTCGAGATTGTTCGGCGGGTTCCCTGTCCAGCAAGAGCCAGTCGATCGTGATTCTTGCCGGTAGCAGTTGTTCCGATTCCAATGACACTCACCGGAATGCCATCAACCGAGCTCCTATGCGCGACTTTCTCTAAAGCTTCGATGTCGGCCGTGAGAGCGCCGGGAGCGAGGAGTAGCACTTCGTTGCTTCCAAGAATATTGTCGGTTTCATCCGGCTCGCTCACTCGGGCGACCGCGCTTTCTACCGCATCGCTCAGTGACGGGACGGTGCCTGCTCCGTTGGTCTGTTGTGCGATATTCTGGAGAGCAACCGTGAGCTGCCCGTGGAGAAACTGCTCGGGTTTAAGATACGTCGTCGATGCCGGACCAACCAATGTCACTGAGAATCGGTCGCCGATTTCCTTGGCGCGCTGAAAGGCGAGTAAAACCTCTCGCACCAGAGACCGCTCTTCCACTGGAGCTCGAGAGTCTCTCAAGTCAGCGACAATGGCGATGTTCATTGGAGGCCGACGGGTCCCCCGCTGCTCTGCGCCCTGGATTCCGATCTGAACTAGGCTTCGAGTTGGAGCGGATATGGATGGTGCGCTGCTACTGACATAAAGAGAGAGCGCCGAGTCCCTGGGAGCGTCATACGGCTGCCAGTCTTTCCTCGCGGCGTCGTGCAGCCGAAGGGGTGTCGAAGAAAGCGCATTGAGAAAGCTTCGATCGGCGCCCTGCAAGAGCAGCTGAAGTCGGCGCAGTCCAGCGTCACCGGGAATATACGTGTTCTCCCAATACCCTCGAGCTTCCTGGAACGAGACTCCGTCTACCTGCGTAAGCTGTTTTAGGAAGCTCTCTACCGCGGTGGTTTGTGCAGGTGATGTTTGTGGAACGAGCGATGAGAGATCAGATGATTTGCTGAAAACCGCCGAGAGGTTTTTGCCCGCGTTGACGCTTACGACCGGGACCAGCTTTTCGTAACGATTCAATAGTTGCGCTGAGAGCTGATTTGAAGCTGCGACAAGTGCTGAAGCATCGGGCGACAAATTTTCGGTCGCTGCCGATTCCTCACCCAGAGCCATGCGGCGTTGCAGATCTCCAGTGGAGGCGATGAGCCTTCCCAGCTTATCCTCCAGCTTGCCGGGAGTGCCACGAATGCCGTCCTCGCCGACAATCCATCCGTCGATGTCGACGACTTTCCGTGATCCATCCGCTTGTCGAATCGCGAGCTTCGTGAGGCGGAAGAGAGCGCGTGAATCAGACTCGGACCCTTGTGCCGCCGCGATGAGCCGTGCGTCTTTTAACTCGATCTGTTCGCCATTTGCGCCAGTGATTGGGCCGTCCAACTTAAACACCACCGGATACGGAGTCCCGTCAACCGGCGCATTTACCCCCGTGAGCAGCGTAACCGATACTGCGTCTCCGGGCGTTATCACTCGAGGGCTTGCGGGGGCTGTCGAAGTTCTGGAAGGCGCGGGTGTGTTCCGGCGCTTCAGGTTCGTCTTCTGACCAGCGCTTTCGGCCGGTGCATCCTCGAGTGAATCCTTCGCCTCGGGAATGGCGTCTCGATCAGCGCCTTCCGCGAATTCAATGATCCCGCTGTTCGACTCCTCGGTTGCGAATTTTCCGGTCGCAATAACTCGTTCGTCCACGTCGCTGTCCCGGAGGAAGCGTGCCGGAGGAGGAGAAAGAGGAGGAGAAGGAGGAGGAGGAGGGAGAGACGCCTCGTCGTTGTATCCGAATGCATCGAGAGTATCCGGCCCGTTTAAGGCGCGCGATTGCTCGAGTGCCGTAGCTTCTGGCTGCTGTTTGAGTGACGCGGCGAGGCTATCGACTTCGGTTTGAACGTTATCAAATTTGTTCACGACGGATTCGAGAACCGCGGCGACTTTTGTCTTATGATCCTTTAGCTCCTCCGATGTTTTTGCTGCAAGCTCGTTCATCTCGCCTGACTTCTGCCGTTCGGCGTCTATTTCTTGCTTAAAGGCTTGGATAAGATCGGCGTATTGCTCCCCAGCCGGAGCAACCGCTGCCTGCTGTCGTGAACGGACCGGCATCCAGTCCTTTGAGCGTTGAGCAGTGACGAGAACCATCGCCATGGTTCCCACAGCGATAATTCGGAGAGGGGTGAAGAGCTGCTGAATATTTTCGCGATCAGGAAGCTTCTCAAATCCACGTTTCAGGATCGCCGGAAGATTCCGAAGGTTCAGTCCATCGAGCTGCCGTCGGTTTACGATATCGACCGCTTGGTTTGCCGGAGTGTTTTCCACTTTTGTGAGGAGGCTCTCGACTACGCGTTCATCGACGTCGTGTTCCGGGAGCGATCGAAGCAGCGGATCGAGTTGCTCGAGGGCTTCGAGAAACGCAAAGCACTGTTGGCATTCCGCACAATGGGTTTGGAGTGTTTCATCTTTTGCCAAGATGTCCGTCCCGAATCGGGAGAGCCGTTCTTGAAGAGAGGCGCAGAGAGGTTTCATTCCATCACCTCCTTTCTCGCGCGATCGTTCCGTTCGGCGAGTTGCTTCGCAAGGCTCGCACGTGCTCGACTGAGATGAGTTTTTACGGTGTTTACGGGAAGGTCGAGAATTTTCCCGATATCTTTTTGGTTGAGATTTGAAAAACTGCTGAGTGTCACGATCTCGCGTTGAGTGAAGGGCAGGCGGCGAATTGCGGCTTCCAGCCATTCGAGCGTTTCTTTCGCCCCTGCCTGGCTCTCAGCGTCGGGGGAATTATCTCGTTCTGATTCGGTGAGGCCCGGTGTGATGATTTCTCGAACTCGGCTTCTCCGGTAGTGGGTGCGCACCGTGTTCGCGACGATGGTGAAGAACCAAGGTTCGAGCGGCTTCTCCGGCAGATATGTTTGAGCGTTGCAATGCACCTTGAGAAAAACCTCCTGAAAGACGTCATCTCTTGCACCCTCGTCCACTCCGCAGCGGACGATGTACGAGTAGACTTGCGAGCGAAAGAGCGAGACGAGCTCCGAGAATGCCGACGGATCGCCATCTCGGTGCCGCACTAAAAGATTGCGGCGTTCGAGCAGCACTATGGTGTTGGCATTCGTGCCTTTCGGAACCGGCGTCTCACTCATTAAAACCTCGCAAGAGCTCTACCGCCTGCGAAAAACTGCCCCCGGTTCGCGAGGAGTCCTTCGCATCACAAGAAGAGCTACGCCTGAGACCCCGGAGAGGTTTCAGATCAGGAAGATTTTTTTCGGAAGAATCCAACGAAGCGGGAATCATCCGTGAATTCAGATGGTTGGAGGAGGGAGGGCGGTTCCAGAAAGGCGGCAAAACCGCTGTAATCGCCTATCCGAGGCCGTCTTATTCGGGCACATCGTGGAACTGCACGCTGCCTGATATGAGGTCCAAGGAGGCAAACCCATACAGGCTCGCTTGATAGAGCGCTCCAGGGTTTACCACCCTCGTCCGGCCGATTCGTTCGTCTCTCCGCCGGTGAGTGTGCCCATGGAAGACATAGTCATACACTTGGGAATCGATGACCGCGTCGAGAAAACTGGGCCGTGTTCCGTGATTCACGTAAATGTCCTTGTCGTCGAGGCAAAGAATCAGCTCGTCTTCTATCTTCCCAAAGCCAAGCGCTTCACATTTTTTCACGAGTCCCTCACGCTCTCCATCGTTGTTCCCGAAAACAAAACGCATCGGCAGTCCGGCAAACTCCTGAACGGTCGGCGGGGAGATGATGTCACCGCAGTGAATGACGAGATCGGGCCGGAGTGCGGCGATCATGGGAACGGCCTTCCGGATGAGCGGAAGGTTTTCATGCGTGTCTGAGACGAGACAGATTTTCACCGGCACTAGACCGAAGCAAGCGAATGAACGTATTTCCCGATCAGAGATGGAATATTTCCGGTTTTTGCCGTCCGAATCTTTTCAACGACGGCGCTTCCCACGATGGCAATCTCGGCGAACTCACCGCATTGCTTGATCTGCTCGCGAGACGAGATACCGAAACCGAGCGCGAGGGGCTGTGCGAATGATTTGCGGATGCGTCGCATGTAGTCCGCCGTGTCTTTGGGGAGCGCCTTTCTGACACCGGTCGTGCCTGTGGTCGTGACGCAGTAGATGAAGCCGCCCGAGACCGTGCGCTTTATTGACTGAAGACGGCTCGGAGTGCTGACGGGGGTGACGATGGGAATCGCCGCAAGTTTTGCATCTCGTGCAACATCCCAATATTCACTGCGCAGCTCGACCGGAACATCGGGAACGATGAGCCCCTGCACTCCTGCCGAGGCCGCGTCTTTGCAGAACGCCACGCAGTTCGGAGCTTTCCCCGCCTTATACTGATACAGAATGTTGTAATAGCTCATGAAGAGCAGGGGCACGCCGGTCTTCGATGCCAGTTTCTCGGCGGCTTTCATACATTCAGAAACCTTCAATCCCTTAGCCAACGCCGCCTCGTTCGCGGCCATGATGGTCGGCCCATCCGCCATCGGATCGGAGAACGGAATTTGAAGCTCGATAATTTTAGCGCCGGAGTCAGCCATCGCGAGGACTATATCAATACTCGCCTTCAGGCTCGGGTATCCCAGAACAACGTGCGTCATGAGCGCCGGGAATGGCCGTCGGGACTTCGCTCTGGTCTCGGTGATGGAAGAGAGTGTCTGTTCAAGCCGGTTCATGAAGATTCATCCCAAGACTCAGCATATCGATCGAGGAACGTACGAAACTCCTTATCTTTCGTTGCCTTTGCAAGAATGAAGAGATCCTTTTCTGCACGTCCGGAAATATTGACGACGATGACCTTCGAGCGAGGAAGTGTGGGGGCGAGTCGGATGGCTTCCGCCACAGCATGGCTCGACTCCAGTGACGGGAGGACACCCTCACATCTGGCGAGTAGCCGCAGGGCCGCGATGACGTCTTTGTCGAGAGCGTAACGGTAGGTGACCCGTCCCAATTCTCTTAGACGCGCATGAAGCGGTCCGATTCCGGCGTAGTCGAGACCGGCTGAAATACTGTGGGTGTTCTCGATCTGTCCGTCGCTGTTTTGGAGCCAGAATGACTTATACCCCTCAACAACTCCGATGGAGCCGCCCTGAAAACGAGCCGCGTGTTTTCCCTTTCGAATGCCTTCACCGCCCGCTTCAACGCCGATCAGCTGCACCTTCTTTTCGGTGAGAAACGCGTCGAATGCTCCAAGCGCGTTGCTTCCACCGCCGACACAGGCAACGACATAGTCGGGCAGTTTTCCACATTGAGCTTTGATCTGGGCTTTGATCTCTCTTCCGACGACTGCTTGAAAGAAGCGATTCATTTCCGGGAAGGGATGTGGACCGAGGCACGAGCCGAGCAGATAATGGGACGTTGAGACGTTTGTGATCCAATCCTTGAGCGCGGCGTTCACGGCGTCTTTAAGGCGCTTTCCTCCAAAGTGAACTGCCGTCACCTTCGCTCCGAGCTGTTCCATCCAGAAGACATTCGGCCTCTGTCTCGCAACATCGACCGCGCCCATGTAGACGTTACAATCAAGCCCGAACTTCGCGCATACGGAAGCGGAGGCCACTCCGTGCTGTCCCGCGCCGGTCTCGGCAATGATTCTTTTCTTCCCCATCCGGCGTGCGAGCAGCGCCTGGCCGAGACAATGGTTGATCTTGTGAGCCCCGGTCTGCGCGGCGCCTTCGTTCTTGATGTAGATTTTGGCGCCCTTCAGGTGCTTCGTCAGGTTGTCGCAGAAGAGGAGTGGTGTTGGTCTGCCGGTGTAAGTCTCTTCAAAGTGCTTAAGCTCTTTAAGGAATGAAGCATCGTTCCGTGCGTCCTCGAAGCAAGCCGACAGCTCTTCGAGGGCGGGCATGAGCACCTCCGGAGCGTATTGTCCGCCGAAGGAACCGTAGTATCCGTTTTTATCGACCGTGAAGTTTTTGCTCTGCACGAAAAGGTCCTATTGAGATGATGAAAGCCGGACCGTTTCCTGTAACAGAACCCGCAAGTTTTCTCCAGGGTCCCCGGATGCCACGAGAGATTCTCCGATTAAGAACGCTCGAGCGCCGGCTCGGTTTAACCGGACGAGGTCTCCGGCGGTTTTGAGGCCCGATTCCGAAACTCGCAGGAACTTTGGCGCTGCGGACCCGAGTTCCCGCTGGTCGAGCTCCGCCAAAAGTCGCTCTGATACCGCGACATCAGTTCGAAATGTCATTAAATCACGGTTGTTGATGCCGAGCAGTGCGCGATTCTTCTCCTTCCCCGAGAACACGGCGGTCATCGTCTCGTGCGCAATTGCGAGCTCTTCGGAGTTGTGCACCTCAACGAGAACATCGAGGTCTGCCTCGAGCGTTTCTTCCATTAGAGCACGGAGTTCATCGGGAGAAAGTGCCGCGGCGATGAGGAGGACCGCGTCTGCTCCAGCCTCTCGAGCTTCCCAAATATGATACGCGGAAGTCGTGAAATCCTTTCGGAGAACAGGTGTTTTAGGGAAGGCATGCTTGATTTCTCGTAGATACTGCAAGCTCCCTTGAAAAAATTTCTCGTCGGTCAGCACCGAGAGACACGCTGCTCCGTTTTCTATGAACGCCCGGGCGGTCTCAACCGGTTTGAGATCGGCACGGATGATGCCCTTCGACGGTGAGGCTCGCTTGATCTCAGCGATGATGCCGAAGGTTTGTTTTTCAAGGGCGGTTACGAATCCTGCCGGAGGCGGCAAAATTCGAGCACGATCCTTGAGAGCTTGAAGTGAAACGCGGCTTGCGGATTCGACGAGCTCTTTTCGTTTTTGCAGCAGAATTTCCTCGAGAATTGATGCGATCATCGCTCTTCTGTGACCTCGATACCAACGGCTTCCGCAGCGGGGACCGTGAATTTGCTGATTCTCAGCGTGATTTTTTTCGCCGCCGGAAATTTCTCGAAGGTGGTTTCTAAAACCGTATCCGCCAGCTGCTCGAGGAGAGACCATTGCTGATGCGCGGCAAGGCGTTTAATTTCTTCGCTGAGCTGCTTGTAACACACCGTGTCGAGAAGATTTCCGCTTCGAGCTGCGGCGCTATCTCGAATCACAACGCGAACATCAAAGCGGACCATCTGGGGGAATTCTTGCTCGCCGGGTACGCAGCCGATTCGAACGGGAACTTTGAGGTCGGAGATGAAAATTTCGGTCATGGCTTCTCTGTCTCGAAAAAACGAACAATTCCTATAGCCGTGTGCAAGGGAATCTTCAAGGCGACGGGATTCCGGCTAATGCCTCAGTATGAAATTTCTCCGGTGCTCTGGTGCTCTGTGGTTCGTTATCAATAAAAAAATGAACCACAGAGCACCAGAGCACTGGAGAAAAGGCGAAAAAGGTCCCAAATTCAAACTGAGACACCGGCACCCACTCGATGTCTGCTCTGTGCCTCTGCGCCTCTGTGGTTCGATAGGCACCGCAAACCAGGTCGCAGCGACGCGGAGATTCGCTATCCTATTGAACCACAGAGACACAGAGGCACGGAGAAATAACTGGATTTTGCCCGTTGGGCTCAAGGGCTACTCCGAGAGGAGTGTGAGTTGCTGGAGGCGAAGGTCTCTCAGAGTCAGGAAAACTCTATCGATGAGGTGAAAGTCGAGAGAGAGCGAATTTAGCTGATGCACGCATTTTGATTCGGCGAGCTGCGGCTCGTTTTTGATGCCGCCGTCGGGAGAGACGAGAATTGCCTTGAAGCAAGGGATATCGGCCAGAAGCTGTTCGAAATCTAAGGCAGAGAGCCTGCAGAATTTCTTCCAGGTGAGGAGCAGCAGTTTCCCTTCAGAGAGCGCCGCGCGGCACTGAGTCAGAGTCCTCAAGCGAAGAAAATCATCGGAGACCGTGTACTGCAAATAATCAGGGAGTGCAGTGTCTTCGTCGCGAAGCTCCGCACCGAGCACTTCGGCGGTTACTTCAGGAAGATGACCGCTTAATGCGTCCTCTCCGAGGAGCACCACGCATGCCGGTCGGTTCAAACCGAAGATGAGGCGCATGAGAAGGCCGAAAAGCTCGGAAGCTGTTTCCATGGGATTGCTGCTGGAGAACAGTCCGCCGGATAGCAAACTCTGCAGCCGGGTGGCGCAAACCGCGACTTTGAAGAACTGGAAAACACGCGCCGAATAGGCTGCTGGATGGTTCGTGAAGTAACTGTCCTCGAACCGCTCCGAGAGCTCACGGCCGGAAAGCTCGAGCTCTACCGATAAGCTCGCAATATCGTAGAGGCAGTCGTCCGTGCGTACTCCCAGGTGTTGCGCTTGCCGGCCCAGAACAACCGGAACGTGTTTTCGCTCCCAATTATCGCGGAGAAAATAGATGTTTCGGGCGATCACGTTTCGGTGGCAGTCGAGGATGAGTCCGCCCTCATTCCGTTTCCGGAATTCGTCGCCGCTGTCGCGAAAGGTGCCAGACAAGAAATCGAGCGCCTCTTCCATGCCCCTCGTATAAATTCGATCGAGGAGCGGACGCGAAAACGTGAGGAGTTTTCGAAGCGGATCGAGATGACGCCGCTCAGTGAGGGTAAGAAACTGATCCGTTGCTGATGATTGACCTTCGCGGTTTTTCGAATTGGGTGTCCGATGGAACTGAGAGAGCACGGCAGCGACTTTTGGCAGCAAGCTGTTGGTGATGCTCTCGTTTTTCTCGACGAGAGAGTCGAGTCTTTCGTGACGATCGAGCTTGCGGAGAACCAATGCCACGTCATGCGTGTTTCTCGGCATCCGCGCCAACTCTCCGCGAACGCTTCTCGCCCGGCTCTCCCAGACGAGGTCTCCGTCTTCTTCTTGAAGGCACCGGAGGCCCAGATACACCGGTTCGGCCAAAGGCAGGTTGTCCGCAAGCTCCTCGACCGAACGTCGCCAGCGTTCTTTGGCAGGCTCGCCGTTCCGGTCTCCGGATTTTAGGAATTTATAGGCGATCCCGTTTCCGATGATGATCCAGGCTCGATTGGTTTCGAGAATTTGGTCTTTTTTGAAGCCATCAGGGTAAAACCAGGAAAATTCCAACCAATCCGCCAGGCCAAGGTGGCCGGAACTAAGGCGGACCGAGCGGGATTCTGGAGCAGTCGACTGCGGCATCATAAAAATGTAGCGGAACGGGCCACTTCGCACATCTGAAATCTGTTGGACCTCGGCCTTTCGGAGTGGTTGGCCGATATGAGTTTCTAATTTTGAGTAACTGAGCGTATACTGCGCGTTCGTTTCGCGGCCCTAAATCTGAGTTAGGACGAGGCGCCGAGTGGAAAAATAGACGGCTGATCTCTGATCGGCGGGCATTTCGAACCGCTCTGCAAGAATGTTTCACCTCGTTTTAGAGCCGCTTAAAGTCAGGGAAATGATTAAACTTCACGGCAGTTGGCAATTTTCTGGAAAATTCTTCTTTTGGGTAGAGAAGGAGCAGGGAGTACCCGAGGAAGCATCGACCCTCGAGCGAATTCTCGAACCTCTGGAACTGCCCCTCGATCCGCCTGTCCAGGTAAGTATCTTTTCTCCCTTAAGGCCGGATGAGCCGCTCACCGCTGAGTTGGGTCTGGTCAATGGGAAGTCCATCGAGGTCACCGGGTATGCCGTCCCCCTCGATATCGCCCTATCAATTTTTACGACTGCTCGTATCCATTTCCCGGAGGGTTTCGAGTTCGGCGCCTCGTATCTATTTTGGCGTGAAGCATCGTGCCTCGTTCTGGAATTTCTCTGCCGTGGGTGTTTTCTTCCCGGTGTATCTCGTTACGATGGCTTGCTCGCTTCTTCCTGGTTTCCTGTTTTTCCGGACGAGAGCGCACGCGAGCGATTTCAAGTGCTCTCGGATTCGATGCCGCTTGCCGCTTGTGTGGCGACTGATGGCAAGCCGTTTCGTCCGGACTCTACCGAGCAGGCGTTAAGAAGCTTTATTGAACGCTCGACTGATACGCTGGTGCGGCTCTTTCTCCCGCAAGCGCGTCCCATCGTCGACGGAGCAGGGCTGCCGTCGTTGCAGAGGCACGCTCTGGAGCGATGGTTTGAAGCATTGTGGCAGAAGAGCTCGGGCCGTTTTTCCTATCTCGAACCCGGCCTTCAAGGGTTGGTCGAACGACTCTCGCGCTGGCAAGAATCGGTCCAGCCAAGCTCACTTGCTCGTCAAGGAAGAGTTGTGTTTCGACTCGAAGCCCTCCCAGCAACGAGCACGGCGGATCCGTTCCCATTTTGTTTGACTTTCGGGATGTTGGAAGGGGAAAAATTCTTCAGGCCCTGGGAACAGGCTTTGCGAGGTGCTCAAGGCGGATCGGACTCGGATGACGAGAGCTATTTTCTCCGTGTGCTTTCCCGGCAAGCTGATGCCTTTCCTCCACTTCGCCGCGGACTTCAGGAGGCGTTCCCTTCGCGAGTCTTGCTGAGTATCGGAGAGGCGTATGAGTTCCTAAAACATTCCGCCTCGCGCATCGAATCCGAAGGACACCGGGTTGATCTCCCAAATTGGTGGGCAGAGCGGAGTAAAGCAGTCGGGCTCCGACTCGATATTAATCCTCAAGAGAGCATGACGCAGGATGACGGTTCGTCGATGCCGCCGCGCGCATCGCACCTTGCTGCGCATCAACTCCTTCGCTTCTCCTGGCAGATCGCCGTTGGTGACACCGTTCTTACTCTCGAAGAATTCCAGAGCCTTTCGCAGTCTGCCGTTCCTTTCATGAACGTCGGAGGGAAGTGGGTTGAGCTCGAACAGAGTCGCGTGGAGCAGACTCTCAAGTTCGTAGAATCTCTCAACGCGCGGAAACAGATGTCCCTCTTCGAGCTTCTGAAGGTGGGCTTTGAGGATGATGTAACGGAGCGTTTCCCCATTCTGGATATCCGCTCGAGCGGATGGGTTCAGCATTTGTTCGAACGGGAGAGTCATCCGATTCCTCAGCGGGAGATTTCTTCGCTGTTTAAAGGATCTCTTCGCTCCTATCAGGCGGAAGGTGTGAGTTGGTTATCCTTCCTCACCGACCTTGGGCTCGGCGGATGCCTCGCAGACGATATGGGGCTTGGGAAAACCATCCAGCTTCTCGCTCTCATCGCTTCGATCAGGGAGACCGGTGTCCATCGGCCGATGCTGCTGGTTGTTCCGGTGTCTATCCTCTCGAACTGGACGCAGGAAATCTCACGCTTCACTCCTCATCTTAAATGGCATGTGCACCACGGATCGGAACGGCTTCATCAAACAGCCTTCGAAGAAAAAGCCTCGAACGTGGATATGGTGCTCACCACCTACAATCTCGTCTATCGCGATGAACTCTCGATGAGCCGCATTTCGTGGAGCATGATTGTTCTCGATGAGGCTCAAAACATAAAAAACCCCGACACGAAGCAGGCGCAAGCCATTCGCCGCATGGTGCGAAGGAGCATCGAAGAAAGTGCGCTTACCGGCGGAATGCCGTGTCAGAGATTTGCGCTCACGGGAACTCCGCTTGAGAACCGACTCGAAGAGTTGTGGTCCATTCTCGAATTTCTCAATCCCGGCATCCTCGGCACGCTGCCGGAGTTTCGAAAATCATTTCTCGTGCCCGTAGAGCGGGGAGAGAGCAAGGAAACCCTGGAGCGGTTGTCGCGAATCGTGAAGCCGTTTGTTTTGCGACGGTTAAAATCCGATCCGAAAATTCTCCCGGACCTTCCGGCGAAGATCGAGATCGACGTCAGTGTGCCGCTGACTCGAGAGCAGGCGATGCTCTACCAAACCGTGCTGGAAGAGATGATGCCGGAGCTCGAGCATGCTTCAGGGATGCGGCGGCGCGGATTGGTGCTCGCAACGATCACGCGTCTCAAGCAAATTTGCGATCATCCCGCGCTCTTCCTCAGAGACTCGAATTCACTCGCTGGCCGCTCTCAGAAGCTGGAGCGATTGGAGCAGCTTCTCGAAGAAATATTTGCAGAGGGAGACAAGGTGCTTCTCTTTACGCAGTTTGCGGAGATGGGGAAGCTGTTGAAGCCGTATCTTGAAGAGCGCTTCTCTCGCGAGGTGCTTTTCCTCCACGGGGCCGTGCCGAAAAAAGACCGCGACGAGCTGGTGAAACGATTCCAAACTCGCGAAGGTCCGCCTCTCTTTTTGCTCTCACTGAAGGCCGGAGGTTTCGGGCTTAACCTGACCGAGGCCAACCACGTGATTCACTACGATCAGTGGTGGAACCCGGCCGTCGAAGACCAAGCTTCGGATCGGGCGCACCGAATCGGTCAGACGAGAAAAGTTCAGATCCGAAGACTCATCTGCCAAGGCACGCTCGAAGAGAAAATCGCAGAGCTGCACATCAAGAAGAAGCAGCTCGCACAGGAAGTGCTGCAAGTTCAGGATGACGCGCTTACCGAACTTTCATTTACCGAGCTGAGACAGCTTTTTGAGCTCAAGCCGGAAGAGACGACGGGCGGTTTTGACGAAAACGAAGAGAATGAAGTCGAGCAATTTATCGTATGAACGGACTTCCCTCAGTGCTTTCCCGGTTCCTCGAGCTCTTCAACGAAGAGTTTGCCGATACTCGCGCAGAAGCTGAGGCCATACTCGCTCGCCGTGCGATCTACGATGTGCAAATTGCGCCTGGAAGAATTTTTGCTCGTGTCGAGGGAGCGACGGGCGCCTTCATTTCCGTTGAGTGCACCTTCCCGGTGCTCCCCGAGAAGAAGATTGCCGGCATCGCCGAGCGGATAGCAAACTCCGCGCTGCTGTTCGCGCACGTGCTTGAGGGATTGTGGTCTCCAGGAATTGAGGAATTGTTCGGAGATACGGGGGCATGGATTCTGCCGCCGACGAGAAAAGAAGTCACTTTCCTCTCGGCCGGAAAACCGAAGAAAACCCTCGACGCTTCGCTTGCTGCACTTCTGCTCGCCGCGACGGAGCGATTTTCAAACGATGCTCTGCAAGTATTTCTGCTCGCAGGGCACGGACGGGAAGAAATCATCGCCCGAGTGCGGCATCTCAGGAAGTTACTTTGTGAGGCGACACTCGACCTTCGGCAATTCGAGAATTTAGACTTGGGTCCTGTGACGCTGTTTGACGCCGAGAAGTTTTACACTCTGCCCGACATTGCCCTCGCGTTGCAGTTTCAGTTGAGGGCCGACGAGCTTCCGGCTGCAATTCTTCGAAGAGTCGACGCTCCACCGCTTTGGGGAGTGGAGGCCAGCTTCGAACACGACCTTCAAGAGGTGTATAATCGAATTGCTTCGCGAGCGCAGGCGTATGCGATTCAGCTGGCGAAGGAGCGGGTTTCACCGCTTCCGTAGGCGGGACACGAACTGCTTCCATTTTTTCTCATCATCGAAGCGAAGCGTCACCTGCCGGGCACCGCTCGTCGATGATTTTACGGATACATGTTCCATCCCCAAAATCTCTTGAAGCTTTGAAGTCTCTTTCATTTGGGGGCGGAGGAGTGAGTTTAATTTTCGCTTTTTTCCGGCCTTTTCATTCAGGCGCGTAATCAGCTCTTCAAGCTTTCTTACTGACATCGAACTTCGGGCAGCCCGCCGGGCCAGGCGTCGCTGAAGCTGCGAGTTTTCGAGGGAAAGCAGCAGGCGTCCATGTCCCGCTGAAAGCTGCCCCGCAGCGAGAAAATCCTGCACCTCAGCATCGAGCTGGAGGAGTCGGAGCGAATTGGAAATAACGGCGCGATGTTTTCCGATAGCTTGGGCGATGTCGGATTGTGAGAGTGAGAATCGTTTTGAGAGAATTGCGAAAGCTTTCGCTTCTTCGATGGGGTTCAGATTCTCTCGCTGAGCATTCTCGATAATTGAGATCTCAACCGCGTCCTGATCCGAGAGTCTGCTCACGATGGCGGGGATTGTTTCGAGCTCGGCAAGCTGTGCTGCCCGAAGTCGTCGCTCTCCGGCGACGAGCTCATATCCGCCGGTCTCCGTTTCCCGGAGAAGAATCGGCTGGAGGATTCCGTGATTTTTCACGGACGCGACCATCTCTGAAAGATCATTCCCTTCGTCGAACTGTCGCGTTTGATAGGGGCTTGAAGAAATGCCGGCGATCGCCACTTGGACGACAAGAGAATCTTGGACATTCTCAGCTCGATTGACCGGCTGAAGGAAGACGACTCTTCCTTCCGTTGTGGTTGTCTCTTTCACCGCTTCCATAAAAGTCCCTCCAAACTCTTCCGTTCATATCCCCCATTTGCAGCTGAGAAAAGAGGGGGAGTGAGGATTTTGACCTTCATAAAGCCTTTCGTGTTCCGCAGCAGCAAAATAGATTGGCCTTTGCCGCACGGCCTTCGGCGGTGAATTGAGGGAGAAAAGGTATGAGTGCGCCTGGAAAAAACCTGGGATCGTTTCTGATCTTCTTTCTCGGCCTGGTTATCTTGCTTTCGCCCTCTGCTCCCCGGTGGATGATGCAGCAATCGCTCAGCGCGAATGCCGGCTCTCGGCTTGATGCCGCTCTGGAGCGGAATATGAAGGTTTTCGGCACCGTGTCTGTGTTGAAGGGACTTCTCGGCGTTGTTGAGGGAAGTGCAGCGGGCGCCTCCATGGGAGCAAGTCTTCAGGTCGAAATCGGAGACATTATCGAAGCGCCCTATGATTATGTGAACTTCGTCTGGGAGCTGTTACTGACTTCTCTCTTCGTCATCAGCGTTTATAAGCTTGTGCTCGAGAGTGGAGTGCTCAGTCTTGGAATCATTCTGGTTGGCGGAGGGCTTTGTCTGCTTTCGCTCGTTCGTTTTCTGACGCGCCGAAGGATGAGAAGCCGGACGGCGTTGTTTGCGCGGCAGACGTTTGCTGCCGGCGTGTTGTTTGCCTATGGGCTTCCACTTGCGATTGCACTGTCCGATGGCATTGCGCAGCGCTTTACGGCTCCACTCGAACGGAAAGCTGCCGCGGAGCTCTCGACGATCGGGAAGGAGTTTGAGATCACCCTAAAAACATTCTTCGGCATTCGGGAGAAGTTCTCTCCTTTTCATCCGGGCGAGAGTTTGCAAGCAATGATTGACGCGGCATCAGCGCTTGGGACGAGCACCCTTTCGCTCGCCGAACGTTCGATACACGCAGCGTTTTATTTTCTCGCGGTCCAACTATTTGCACTGCTCGTGTTGCCGGTGCTCCTTCTCGCGACCTTTTATCAGCAGCGGCCGATGTTGAGGAGGGCGTTGAGGTAAAGGAAAAAGCTTATCCTCGAGAAGGGGTAACGTGTCTCCCGAAAACTTCCATCGAGCCCGAGCGGCCTTCGAGAGTAAAAAATCCGAGACTGTGAAGAGTCTGTTCGCCCGCGAGGAGTTCTGCAGTTTGGCCGCTGACGATGAGCTTCTCGGAGAATCGATCCGCGAGATGCTCGAGTCGAAAAGCGATGTTCACCGTGTCTCCGAGAACTGTGTAACTTCCCTTGCCTCCGCCCACGCTTCCGAGGAGAGCCGTTCCGCTGTGAATAACCGCTCGGCATTGCCACGGGGAAGCGGAGGAATGTTTCCAGTTGGCAAACGTCTCTTGAGTGAGTGTGGCCTCGACGATCTCCGTTCCTGCTCGGGCGGCGTTCTGCGCAAGCGACTGAGGACTTGCGCTGTCACTTCGCCAAAGTGCCATCACACAATCGCCGATGAATTTATCAACCGTGCCTTGATGTTTCGTGATGACTCCCGCCGCGAAGTTCAACCAATTTCGAAGGGTATCCATCACGTCGGCCTCAGGATGGACCTGTGTCATGCTCGTGTATCCGCAGACATCAACGAGGAGCACGCTCACCTCAAACGGTTGCATATTCGAAAGCACTGTCCGTGCCGACTCGCTCGTTCCTTGGTCCTGGTTCTGGGTGAGGGTGACGATGAACTGATAATTTCCGATCTGCACCTCGTCGCGGTCCGCGAGATCAACCGGGGCATTCATGCGGTTACCGTTGACGAAGGTGCCGTTGGTGCTGGACAGGTCGCTGATGACCACGCCAGTTCGAGACGCACTAAAAAGCGCATGAAATCTTGATACTTTCGACTCAGCCAGGACGAGATCGTTATTGGCGGAACGTCCAATTCGAAAAGACTGCCCTGCCGTGAGGAAATATTCGTTCACCGGGGTGGGTGCGGCGTCTCCGATCGGCGAGACTCGAAGCTGAGCAATAGGCTCCAGCGCGGAAGAGAGTGCCGCAGTTCCGGCCGGAGAGCCTGGTGGACGTTCAGATGACGACATGAAACACCCGTACTACATCTTGGGAGAAGTTTATTGCTGCACCCCTTGCTTACCTTAACCTCTCGTAATACTTCAAATATTTGAATCCTGCACAGGGCTTTTTGCATCTTCTTCTTAACTGTTCGGCTGATTGACCGGTGTCGGGTGGAGAAAGGTTCAAAAGAAGCCAAAAGCGTGACGAGTTCGCGGAGCGTTCGGGGATGAAGCGTTGGAAGGTGTATGCGGTTTTGCTTCCGCTGGAGCTCGCTCTGCTCCTCTTCCTTGCGGTTGCCTGTGAACTGAAGGCGTCGAGTTTGCAAGCGCGCTTCTTCTCGAGAGTCGCAAGCCAAAGTACGTTTTCTCTCGAGCGCGGGCCGAGCCCACAAATTCTTTTTCCGACGTACGGACCATTCGACATTCGCCGTGGCTACACGCGCTTGCCTCAAGTAAGCGATCGTCTTCTCGATGCCGGATATCAGATCGACGCACAGGCGCGAATGTCGCCGCGAATGTTGCAGTTGTTTCAATTCGGAATTTTCCCCACCTACGCAGAGCACACCACTGCGGGTCTCCAGATCTTCGACAAAAATAAAGAAAGCATACATTCCTCACTTCGCCCTATTCGTTCGTTTGCGAGTTTCGAGGACATTCCTCCTGTCGTCGTAAAGACTTTGCTGTTCATCGAAAACCGGGAAATACTTGACGCGATCCACAGTCAGAAAAATCCAGCCGTAGAATGGGATCGGTTGGGAAAAGCCGTCGTTGAGAAAGCGATTCAAGAGCTCTATCCAGACCGCTCCGCGCCGGGCGGGAGCACACTCGCGACACAGCTCGAAAAGTACCGGCACGCCTATCAGGGCCGCACCATCAATGCGAAGGATAAATTTCAACAAATGCTCTCGGCGAGCTTTCGTGCGTATCTCGACGGACCGGAAACGCTCCCTCGGAGAAAACAAATTATTCTCGACTACATGAACTCCATTCCACTCGCCGCGCTTCCCGGATACGGTGAAGTGAACGGCCTCGGAGACGGACTGTGGGCCTGGTATGGTACGGACATGGATCAAGTTGCTCCTCTCCTTCGAGAAGATTTTGTTCCGACAACGGAAGCGGAAGCAGAGCAGCAGGCTCGAGCATTCAAACAAGTGCTCAGCCTTTTCATCAGCCACCGACGCCCCTCACACTTCTTGCTCATCGATGTAAACATTTTGAATGCGCTGACTGATGAGTATCTTCAAGTCTTGAACAATAACCGGATCATCCGGACTCCGCTCAAGACAGCCGCAACACAGATCGAGCTCCGCTTGCAAACGGAAGCGAGCACTCCGGCACCCATCTCGTTCACCCGTCGGAAGGCGGCGAATGCAATTCGAACTCAGCTCCTCCAGACGTGCGGCCTTTCGAAGCTCTACGATCTGGATCAGGTGGACCTCACCGTTGAGAGCACGGTCGATCGGCGCGCACAGGACGCGGTCGCCGATGTTTTGAATTCGCTGAAGGATAAGAAAAAAGCGCAGGAATTAGGGCTCACCGGCGAAAAAACTCTTTCAAAGGGCGATCCGGCAAAAGTTATCTACAGCGTCACGCTCTACGAACACCAAGCCGGAATGAACCTGCTTCGCGTCGAGACCGACAACTACGATAAACCTTTCAGTATCAACGAAGGGACGAAGCTCGATTTGGGTTCGACCGCGAAGCTCCGCGTGACCGCAAACTATTTGAAGATTGTGGGCGATCTTTGGGATCAATATTCCTCGCTTTCGAAGCCAGAGCTCGTCAAGAAACTCACGACGCTTACCGACCCGATTAGTATTTGGGTTGTGGAATATCTCCGGGATAATCCGACGAGAACTCTTCCCGGGATACTCGACGCGGCGATGATGCGGCAGTACTCGGCGAGTCCTGCCGAAGGATTCTTCACCGGCGGCGGCCTTCACCACTTTGCAAACTTTCGGAAGGAGGACAACGGCCGAACCGTTACAATTCAGGAATCAATCCGGCTCTCGATTAACCTGCCATTTATCAGGCTCATGCGAGATCTCGTCAGGTATTACATGGCGCAGATTCCCGGTTCGCCCACGAGAACGAACGATAAAATGAACGACGAGGCGAGGCGGGTATACCTCGCGAAATTCGCGGACAAAGAAGGGAGTTACTTTCTCGAGCAGTTCTATCAAAAGTATCAGAAGCTTTCGAAGGAGGAGTTGCTCGCGCTACTCGTTCAAACCGTGCGTGGAACCCCCAGCCGGCTCGCCGCAGTTTTTCGTTATCTCCGGCCGCAGTCGACGACCGAAGAATTTTCGGCGTTTTTGCACGACTCGGCGCCGAGTCTCCATCTTTCATCCGCGAACATTCAATCGCTCTATGACAACTATGGTCCGGGGAAGTTCAGTTTGCAGGATCAAGGATATATTGCACGAGTTCATCCGCTCGAGCTCTGGCTCGCAGGGTATCTGTATAATCATCCGGGGTCATCGTTTCGAGACGCGCTCGACGCGAGCACGAATGAAAGACAAGAAGTATATGAATGGCTCTTCAAGAGCCGTTCACGCCAGGCGCAAGACAGTCGCATTCGAACGCTGGTGGAAACGGAAGCATTTCTCGAAATGCATCGTGCTTGGAGGCAGGTCGGATATCCGTTCGAAAGCTTGGTTCCGTCTTACGCCACGGCAATCGGCAGCTCCGGCGATCGTCCCGCGGCTCTCGCGGAGCTCGTCGGCATTATCTTGAACGACGGTATTCGCTACCCAAATGTGCGGGTGGAACGGCTTCAATTCGGACGCGAAACGCCGTATGAGACCGTCTTTCGTCGGCTCCCGACCACAGGCGAGCGAGTGTTGAAAAGCGAAGTTGCTGCACGCCTTCGAAAGGCGATCGCCGACGTCGTCGAGAACGGAACGGCGCGCCGCGTGAACGGGGTGTTCAAAGATCTCGATGGGACACCGCTTGTTGTCGGCGGAAAAACGGGGACCGGAGACCATCGCTACGAAAAATTTGGAAAAGGTGGAGCGCTCATTTCGTCGCGAGTTGTCAATCGGACGGCGACCTTTGCGTTTTATCTCGGAGACAGATTTTTTGGCGTGGTATCTGCCCACGTTCAAGGGCCGAGCGCTGCGGACTATGACTTTACGAGTGCGCTTGCGGCTGGATTGCTGAAGGCACTGGAGCCGGCCGTTACACCGCTCGTTCACGATTCTCTCCGTTCGACATCCGCCGGAAGAGGAATTGAGCGTGACTCCGAACAATGTCGTGTTTACGATAGAAAGAGGCCGGTCGCGGAGTATTTCGTGAGAACGGTTATTGAGCGCCTCGTACCCGAAGTTCAGTGCGAGTAGGCTGCTCACGGATCGACTGAAGGATCGACAAGGAGGTATATGGCCTCAGAGTTTGCTATCTCGCTAGAAGACGTTCGCCTCGCACGGGAGAGAATCAAGCCGTATGTCCGTCATACCCCCATAGCGCCGCTCCCGTGGTTCGGGAACAATCTCCCCGCACATTTGTTGATCAAGCTCGAGAACTTACAAGTAGCTGGATCATTCAAAAGCCGCGGGGCCTTTAACCATCTCCTCCTCCTCACCGAAGAGGAGAAGAAGCTCGGTGTCATCGCCGCGAGCGGCGGGAACCACGGATGCTCGGTGGTTTACGCTGCCTCCCGTTTGGGAGTTGAGGCGACGATCGTGCTTCCTGAGACCGCGACGCTCGACCGTGTTCAGCGGATCGCCAGTCTCGGCGGCACGGTCGTTCCCTATGGTCAAAGCCCGACCGATGCTCTTAAGCTCGCGAGCAAAAAATCTGTGGAAGAGGGAAAAGTTTTCATTCATCCGTTCGACGGCGAGCGAACCTGGCAGGGAACCGGCACGCTCGGTCTGGAGCTTCTGGAGGATGTGCCGGACTTAGATTGCGTATTGGTTGCGATAGGTGGAGGTGGTCTCATCTCCGGTGTCGCGAGCGTCATCAAGCAGCATAAGCCGGACGTGAGAATTATCGGAGTCGAGCCGACGGGCGCCGCGACAATGTATTGCAGCATTCAGGCAGGAAAGGTGATTGAGCTTCCGGTGGTGAACACGATTGCGGACACTCTGGCGCCTCGAAAAGTCGCGGAGGGCACGTATGCGTTCGCCAAACAGTTTGTGGACTCGTTCGTGCTGGTAACCGATGAGCAGATGCTCGATTCGATGAAGCTTCTCTGGAGGGACTACAATCAGCTCGTCGAGCCGGCTGGAGCCGCGGTCATCGCCGCCGTGCAATCAGGGATCGTGTCGCTCGAGAACTACAAGCGGCCGGTAGCGATTCTCTGCGGCGCGAACGCCTCGGCGCAGCCGACGTTTGACTATTATTCGAGCCTTTCTAAGAAAAAAGCGTAGACCGCCAAAAAACAATAAATACAGAAGTCCCTGTTAGGTTTGATTTTGGCGGAAGACGAGGAGCGGGATTAAAAAAAAGCGGAGTTTACTACTGTAAATGAGCATTTTTTTTAATCCCGCGACGAAGTATTACGTCAAAAGCGAACCTAACCCCTTTTCCCCAACCGGGCGAGCTGGGCCATGATGCCCTGATGAACTTCTTCGCTGGTCTCGACCACTTCCTTAAATCCGTCGAGAGTGAGGCCCTCTGCCGCCTTCCGTGCGCGCATCGATTGCTCCATCGAGAGACCAAGAAGCTGGCGGAGTTTGACGGCAAACCGGGTCTCTTCGTCGGTGATCACCTTGTCGGCAGCGATGATCCCCCACGCGAGCGTGAGAATGTGCTCACGCTGCTGAATGGTGAGATCGTTTCCGAGGGTCTGGAGATATTTAACAAGAAGCTCTTGAGAACCTGGTGATTGAACGTGAGTCAGAAGCTCTTCGGCATCGGCAGCCGAAATCCCGAATCGATGCTCGAGTTGCTTCAAGAGAAGTGCGTGCTCCGTCTCACCGAAGTTTTCATCCGCCAAGGCCGCAGACAGGAGGATTGTGGCAACAGCAATTTTCGTGTGCTCCTTTGCATCGAGGAGTGAGATGTTTTCGTTTTCTCCGACTCCGAAGTACCCTTGAATTTTCCCCAGCATAACTTCAAATCCTTTCGTTGGTTTCCCGAGAGCACTTCGACCAGCTTGACTCTGCTACAGATATCGAAACTTTGGCACTAATCCTCGAGTTCGAGAAGAAGCGGACAATGGTCCGAGCCGCGAATGTCCTCGAAGATATCAGCCTTCTTTACACGCTTCGCCAGCGCGTTCGACACAAAAAAATAGTCGATTCTCCACCCGAGGTTCTTCGCGCGTGAATTCGCTCGAAAGCTCCACCAGGAGTATCGGCCGGACACTTCGCCGTTTTTAAGGCGAAATGTATCAGTGAAGCCGAGCTCGACGAATTTATCCATCCACGCACGCTCTTCCGGAAGAAATCCGGTCAGTTGGCGCTTCGTGGCTTCGGCGGGGTGATGAATATCGACCTCTTTGTGGCAGATGTTGAAATCTCCCGTGATGATGAGTCTATCTCTGCGAGACTGGGGCAGGGATTGCAGGTGATCGAACACACCATCCAGAAACTCATACTTGAAACCCTGGCGCTCCTCTCCCGAAGTGCCGGAAGGAAAGTAGATATTGTAGAGCGTGAGGTCGCCGTGTTCGGTGATAGTGAAACGTCCTTCTCGGTCGAACTCAGGAGTGCCGATTCCGTAGTGAACGGCCTGAGGAAGATACTTCGGAGTGCGAACAATGGTGGCGACACCCGAGTATCCCTTCTTCTCGGCGGAAGAAAAATACCAATCTCCCTCCTCGTAGATCTCTTTTACGAGCTGCTCGCGCTGGGCTTTTGTCTCCTGCAGGCAGGCGACGTCCGGAGCCAGTTGCGTCAATATACCGGTGAGCCCCTTCTCGTGGACTGACCGGAGACCGTTGACGTTCCAGGAAACAAGTCTCATTTTTTTTCGTCAGGGAGCTTCAGTTGAATGTGAACTTCTTCGAGCTGTTTCGGACGAACCAACGATGGTGCGCCCATCAGCAAGTCCTCACCGGTCTGAGTGAGCGGGAACGAGATGACTTCACGAATTGCTGTCTCTTGTGCGAGCAGCATCACGATGCGGTCGATTCCCGGCGCCATCCCTCCGTGAGGCGGAGCGCCGAACTTAAACGCCCTGATCATTCCACCGAAACGCTCATCGACGTCGTCCTTGGAGTAGCCGACAATTTCAAATGCCTTGTACATGATTTCCGGAAGATGGTTCCGGATTGCCCCGCTTGAGAGTTCGTAGCCATTGCAGACGATGTCGTACTGATACGCGTATATTTCGAGCGGGTTTTTCGTTTGAAGCGCTTCGAGTCCGCCTTGCGGCATAGAGAACGGGTTATGCCCGAAGTCGATCTTTCCCGTCTTCTCGTCTTCTTCGTAAAACGGCATGTCGGTAATCCAGCAGAGCTCCCAGCGCTCTTGGTCGATCTTTTTCCAATCCAGACCGAGCTTTGTTCGAAGCCGTCCGAGAGGTGAGAGGATCTGCTTGTTCGAGCCAGCGGCGAGAAAAAGGACCAGTGCCTGGTTTGATGGAAATTTTTCTTTGAGCCTCTGTATCTGCGCCTCCGTGACGAACTTCGCGATGGAGCCCTTCACCTCGCCATTTTCGAGCGTGAGGTAGGCAAGTCCCGCGCCCGAGCTCTTCGTGAACTCTTCAACCGTGTCGTCAAAATACTTTCGAGCCGGAGCTTTCTCCATCTCGACGGCGATACCGCGAACCTTTCCGCCGTTGTCCAGAACGCCTCGGAAAATTTTAAACTCCGTATCTGCGAAGACGTCCGAGAGGTCGGTCATCTTGAGAGAATTTCTGAGATCCGGTTTGTCCGTTCCGTAGGTCTCCATCGAATCGGAATACCGAATTCGCGGAAAAGCCCCCTTCGTCATCGGCCAGTTCGAGAGGGTCGAGAAGAGGTGCGAGAAAATTTGCTCTCCTACACGGAAGACGTCTTCTTGCTCGACGAAGGACATCTCCATATCGAGCTGATAAAATTCGCCTGGTGAGCGATCCGCACGCGCGTCTTCGTCCCGGAAACAAGGAGCGATCTGGAAATACCGATCGAATCCCGCAATCATCAAGAGCTGCTTAAACTGCTGAGGCGCTTGCGGGAGAGCGAAAAACTTTCCGGGGTGGAGTCGCGATGGGACAATAAAATCCCGTGCACCTTCCGGCGAGCTGCTCGTGAGTATCGGAGTCTGAAACTCCACGAATCCCTGCTCATGCATAATATTCCGCAGAGTTTGAATTACCCGTGAGCGGAGGAGGATGTTTGAATGAAGCTTGTCTCGCCGAAGCTCGAGGAACCGGTAGGTAAGGCGGAGATTCTCCGGAGCGTTGTCGTCTTCGGCAATTTGAAAAGGAAGTACCTCACTTTCCGAAAGCAGTTCGAGTGAGTCGCAGCGAACTTCAATCTCGCCCGTCGCGATTTTTGAGTTCGCGAGATCCTTGGGGCGGACAATGACCTTGCCGCGCACTTGAATGACGGACTCGGCTCGAATCTTCTGAATTTCTTCACGCTGACTATCGGAGAAGATGACCTGCGTCGTCCCGTAATTATCTCTTAAATCTATGAACACGAGCCCGCCGTGGTCGCGTTTCCGTGCGACCCATCCGGAGAGAGTCACCTCTTGGTCGAGGTGAGAAGAACGAAGTTCCCCACAGGTGTGGGAGCGATAGCGGCTTTTAAGCAGAGTCATAGAGGGCACGGTCATAGGGAGTAAAAATCAGTAATCTCTAGAAGAATCAATAGTTAGCTCAGGGGGTTCGATTTTCAGGGCGTACGGTATTACACCGTTTTGGCTCGAGATTTAGGAGCATACTCTAGGCGGGCGATTGGGCCAAGAATCTCGGTGGGAGTATTATCGAGATTCGGCTTCGTCTAGGTCGAGAAATGCGGACAAACGATCCGTTCGAGCTCCAGCAGTCAATTCTAGGGTGCGGATTACGGCATCGCGAAGAAACGAGAGCATTCATAATCATTCCAGGACTGTTTCTGCCGATCGACGAGCTTCTCATAGTGGTTTCTCAGCTTCGCCTTCGCCGTCCGCTTCTCCTCGAGAAGTTTCACCTCCCGCTCCTTTTTCTCGAACGCTGCTCGCTCGCATTTTCCAAGCCAGACTTTGACCTCGATATCGAGGAGCTTGAAATATTCGTGGCGGTATATCTGATCTTCAACGTCATATTCTTCGCGGTATTTTTGCGCGGACTTTTGCGATTGAGTGAGATCTTTGACGAGCCTGGCACAGTAAGCCTTTGTCTCCGTGATTCCGACGAAGTGCTCGGCTGAGGCTCCGGCCATTTCAAATTCGGCATCCGCGGTGATCGGACTCGCAAACGTGACCATCACCAGCTCATACGTAAGGTTCAACAGTTCGCTGAGATCAAGCTCCGGCATCTCGCAGGCGCAGCAAATTGGCGGAGTGGGAGTTGCACTTGGGCTCGGAGAGGGTGTGGAAAACGGGAGCTCAACAAAGGCTGAGGGGATAAGACTTGGTGTCGGCGATGGCGCATGAGCGGACGCCACCGGCGTCGGAGTTTGCGTAGGATATGCGGGATACATCGGAGGAGCCTCGAAAGTTCCCGGAGAAGAGTAGGGTAAAGGTGTCGGGCTCGGCGCGGAGCTGAACGTCTCGATTGGCGATGGATACGGCGTCGCAAATTCAGGACCGGCCGCCGCGGGAGACGCTGAAAAAGCTGCAATAAAAAAGTAGAGCGCGGAGCCGCGTCGATAAGAAAAGAGTCGAATAAAATTCATAAAACCTAACGAAAAAAAATAAAAGGGCTTTAGGAGTCGTGCGCTAAATTCGCTCCTCAATTGCGCTGTCTGGTAACCAGTTTGCTGAGGAGTGACGTTCTGTTCGAGAACCGATCGTTCTCCGGGTATGCTGAAGGCAAGGGTTCAGCCCAAGCGGCAGCCCAAGTCGTCTCGGCCGGGATTGACTGAGGCTCAATTTTGGATACGGCGTCTGGAGCCGGCCAAGCCAGGGCGCAGGTCACGACAGCGAGAAAAAAACAACTTGCGAGGGTGAATCGTAGAGCTTCCATTCGCTAACTCCCTTTGAGGACGTGAAACGCGGCAAGACGCCATTAGAATGTTTCGGTCTTCGCTATTATGGGAGGGAAATCCAGGGGTTCCCGCGATGGCGGCGACAAACCTATGACAATGGAGTTTCAGCTTTGTAAGCGCGTGTTTTAGCTGATGGGGTTTGAGTTAAGCTTGCTCGCATTCCCGCACCAGCTTCAAAAAAGCTTACGGAAAGAAGAATTACACTCTCCTTGTGTGACAGGTTCAAGCGGCGTCGGCTCGAAAAAATGAGAGCATTTCGCCGGGCGTTTGAATGAGTGACATCGCGCCGGCATTTTTTAGTTCCTCTTCATCTCGAAATCCCCAGAGCGCGCCAACGGAGTGCATGGTCGCGCGGTTTGCGGTCTCGATATCGACATTGCTGTCGCCGAGAAAAGAAATCTGACGCGGGCCCATCCCGAGACGCTCGGCAATTTCGAGAGCCGCCACGGGAGACGGCTTGTGCGGTACTCCGAACCTCGCTCCGAGAACTGCTTTAAATTCTATTTCGGGAAAAAACTCTTTTACCATCTGCTTCGTGAAAGCGTCCGGCTTGTTCGAAAGGACGGCGAATGGAATTTCCATTCCGCGGAGCGCATCCAGCATCTCCATGATCCCCGGATACGGCCGGGAATGATCGCGATAATGCGCTTCGTAGACGGGTTTAAATTTCTGAACGCAGGTGTTTAGCATCTGAGGGGAGAGCGCACGCGTCGGAAGACAGCGTTGAAAAAGCTTTTCGACGCCGTTTCCGACGAATTGCCGGTAGCGGTCCGTTTCAAATACCGGAAATCCCAGAGCTGCAAGTATCTCGTTTGCAGTAATTGCAATGTCTTCGAGCGTGTCGAGCAGCGTCCCGTCGAGGTCGAAGATGGCGGCGGCGGAGGTCATGGTGAACGTTAAACAGGAGATTAGAGGAAGTCGAGTGCCGCGAGGTGATCGCGAAACGCTTGACGATTGTGATCGCTTTCCTTCGGATAAGCTTTCAAAAGCGCTTGCTCTGCTTGCTTGAGTTTTTCTGAGGCTGATTGAATTCTGAGATCGTTTGCATATTGCTGAATCTGCATCCGGTCGCCGCGGGCGATCGCCTTTAGGTAATTCACTTCGTCCATCATCGCATTCCCGATAAGCCGGGCGACTTCGGCGGACTCATCCGGAAGTTTGTATTCCCGTATGCGATGAGCAAAGCGTTTCAGGTCAGTGATCTGTTTCTCGACTTTTCCCCGTGACATCCGGAGAATCTGCACGGCTTCGACTCGGCAGACGATTGCGAGATCGATGATGTGAAAGAAATCTTCGAACACTTCGGAGGTCTCTTTCGGCAGCTTCGACTTCCCCTTTTCGTAGGTCGTCTGCTGCTGTGGAATGGACTTGTAAGCTTCTTGAATGCTGATGGCAGAGGCAGCGCTTGGGTTACCTACGGCCGGGAGAATAACGAGAGCGGCGAACAAAACAGGCGACAGCAAGCGAAACATATCGAGTTTTCCTCCAAACCTTTCCAGCCCGCGTGATCTCACGAGCCTCTGGGACCCGGTGTTATAAAACTGAAAGAAGTCCAAATTATATTGAATAACCGGACTCGCGCGAAACCGGTAACCTCGTAGCTACGTTATTCCGACTTTGACGAATTAGCTGATGAAAGAAACGGAATGCCGGATTCTGCGTCCAAATGACACGAACAAGCTTTACTATTATCGGCGATGTGCCGACTATGGTTTTTATCGGCTTGTTCCGTGTTTCGGGTTTGATTGAGCACCTATGTCGAAGAAAGAAAAACGAGGCCTCTATTTTCAAGGGCTTATGCTCCTGCTTGCGTTGGTTTGCCTGTGGCTGACCGACATCGCGGGCGTGCTCTCCGCTGACAAGGCCAGCGCCAATCCGACCCCCGGATATAAGTCCGATCCCTCAAACACGCTGGCCCCCAGAATATCCTTCCAAGCTCGGCAATAGGCCGGAATTCCGGCTCATTTCGGAATCGCTTTCCCCCTGCGGCAACTCTGAACCTGGGGTGGGGATTTTCAGATTCTCTATGTGATTTCTAGAGTTCCCTTGCGGACCTGCCATGGTATAGTGCTGCGGCCGGTTAACCGGCAGTTTTGAATCGCGAATTCACCAGAACACTGCCCGGCGGAGCTGGCGTGTTCCTCAGCACAGCTGAGCCGGTAGAGTCGAGGTTCCGACGCTATAAAAACTGCGCCAAAAGCTCGGTATGAAAGGTCAAAATTACTCGGTCGGAACATAGGTCTCGGCAATCATTATGGAACATGATTCCAGCGAAGCAATAGACCCTCTCATCGGCCGGACTTTCGGTTCGAAGTATACCCTGGTGGAGAAACTCGGATCCGGGGGAATGGGAGGGGTATACAAGGCCGAGCAGGCCTTGATGAACCGCTTCGTCGCCATCAAGATTCTCCGCTCGACGTTTCACGGCGACGAGACCCAAATGCGGCGCTTCCAACAGGAAGCAAGAACACTCAGCCAGCTCTCACATCCCAACGCCGTCACCGTATTCGATTTCGGCGTCGAGGAAGGTTTTCCCTATTTGGTGATGGAATACATCGAGGGGAAGACGCTGAAGTCGATTGTCCGCGAGGAAAAGCGGCTTCCTCTTGATCGAATCAAAGGAATTCTCCGTCAGAGCTCTGCGGCACTCAGCGAGGCGCACCGTCTAGGGATCGTTCACCGCGATATCAAGCCGGACAATATCATGCTCCGGACCCACCATGACGGGAGCGATTGGGTGAAGGTTCTCGATTTCGGTGTCGCGAAATCCGTCATTGGGAATGATCCGAATCTCACGCAAGCCGGAGTATTGGTCGGCACCCCGCAGTATATGTCTCCCGAGCAGTGCCGGGGCAAGGAGCTTGATGCTCGGGCCGACATCTTCAGTCTCGGTGTCGTGCTCTACGAAATGTTGACTGGTGAAGTTCCGTTCCAAGCTCCGTCTGTTCTTGAGCTTCTGATGAAGGTCATGAACTCAGAAGCCGAGTCGATTCGGAAGTTCAAACCGATGCTGACCATTCCGCCGGCGATTGATGCGGTGGTTCTCCGGTCACTCGCGAAAGATCCGGAAGAGCGCTACCAAACGATCGCGGATTTTTATTCTTCTTTTGAAAGCGCCCTTCCTCGGGTACCGGGGGGACAAGGCGGCGAACCAGCCGGTCCGCTTTCGAAGAAGGCAATTCTCATCATCCTTATTTCGGCGATTCTCGTTGCCGCGGTTCTCTATCCGGTAATGAACAAGCTCGCAGAGAGAAACCAGTCTGCACGTCAGGCCGCGGCGGAGAAGCGAGCGGTAGACGCCGCAAAGTTGGCGGAAGCGGAAAAGAAAAAGGCTGAAGAAGAAGCCGCGCGGTTTCGTGCCGATGCTGCGATCAAAGATGCCCAAGCTTGGCAAGCCGAGCAGGAACGCCTCAAGTTCGAAGAAGAACAGAAAAAGGAACGAGAGCAATTAGAGGCTCTGCGTAAGGAAGAAAGCGAAAAAACCCTCGCCATGCAGAAGGAGCTTGAGGCCATCAAGCGCCGACAGGTCGAGATGGAGGCGAAGGTCAAGGAAGCAGAACAGCAGCAGCAACGTCAGGTCGCGGAGCGGCTCGAGCGAGAGCGACGAGAAGTCGAGCAAGAAGGAGCGAGGAAAACTCGCGAGCTCGAGCAAAAGGTCGACCAAGTAAGACAAGCCAAGGAAGAAGCCGAGCGCGCGGTTCAGAACCGGGCACGTGAAGCAGCTCGGGTAGAAGCTTCGCGTGAGGCCGCCCGGCGTGAAGAGGCTCGTCGCGAGGAGGCCCGTCGAGAACAAGCGAGACGCGAAGCGGAAGCGAAAGTTATCCCCGCGACTCCAGCTCCAACTCCTCCGAGGCAGATCGAGAAAGGCGGTGAAGACGAAGATGTCGTGAAGAAGAAGCCTCGGCGGAGATGCGGACCGACTTGGTGTGACTGATCGATATGGCTCTTGAAGCTTCGCAGCTAAACGCAAACCCCTTTTTGCAATTTCAAGAATGGCTCGACGCGGCAAAGGCCTCGTCCGGAATGAGCTATCCCAACGCCGTCTGTCTTTCGACCGTGACGCCCGACGGGGATCCCGATGGCCGGATTGTTCTCTTGAGAGGGCTGAGCGAAAACGGACTCGATTTTTATACGAACAGCGAATCCTCAAAGGGAGTTTCGTTGGAGGCCTCCCCCAGGGCCGCGATGACTTTCTACTGGGACAAGCTCCAGCGGCAAGTGCGAGTTCGCGGCAGCGTGACCAAAGTCACAACGGAAGAATCCGACGCCTATTTCGCGTCGCGGCCGAGAGAGTCGCAGATCGGTGCCTGGGCCTCGCAGCAAAGCCGACCGCTCGAAAATCGTGCAACTTTCGAAGGCAGGTTGAGGGATTATGAGCGGCAATTTGAGGGCGCTCAAATAGCTCGCCCCCCGCACTGGTTCGGATTTCGCCTCATTCCTCAAGCTTTTGAGTTCTGGCAGGAACAGCCGTTTCGACTTCATGACCGCTTTCTCTACACGCGCCACGGGTCAGTTTGGGAGATCCAACGTCTCTACCCCTGACTCCCATCCGTCGCCGCACGAAAAAGTAAACCCACGCTTGCTTCACGTACCAAGGAAGTATAAGGTATTTTTTTGCTCGATTGCTCTCTCAAACAAATCAATATCGTTGGTAGCAACTCGTCCACGCATCTTGCAGTTTCTCCATTAGCTGGTCCTTCTTGCCGTTAGCGGCGACTCAATAAACGAATCTTTCTCTTGTTTCTCTTTCGTTTTCGCTGCGGATTAAGCTTTTTAGTAAACGCAAGATTCACGTCGGCCGGGTGTTCTCCTTATCCATGGGTCTAGCAGGAAGGCTTGCCGTGCCGTCTTTTGCAGCGCCATCTAGAGTTCTCTTTCTGGACCAATGGAACCAAAGTCGTTTTGTTCATCGTTTGGAAGGGAGCACAGCTTCCGCGTGATTTAGTTCACCGGTCTCTCCCGTCCCCCCAGGAGATTTTTCTCAATACTTCCCTACGCTTTTACGCAATACATCTTCGCCTTCTCCAAACTTTTCTCGGCTTTGCCGATTTTAGTTTGGCCTTCGGGCCAAGTTGATGGCCTACGGGCTGCTCGCCGCCCTTGAGGCGGCCCCGGCATGCTTGTTTCTGAAACTTGTTGATTGCTGGATCTGTTCGCTCTTGCGTAACGGAACATGAGACTAACTCCTATTTGACTTCATCAAGATTATCTTCACCGATTTATTTAGATGAACACCTTTAGGAATTTTTTGGTTCCGGAGGTCCATGTATTTCCTCCTTTCATTTCTGCTGATCGCTTCCGCTGCCTTTCCTACTTTCCTGCACTCGTCTTTCTTACACTACCTCCTTCGCTGTGTAGTCACTCTGTGTAGTCACTCTGTGAAGTCACTCTGTGGCCTCAATCGCTCTCGAAAGTATTTCAGTCGTCCGCTTCGCCGTGTCTGTTGCGTTCGGACCTTCCAAATTCAGCTCTGTTCCAGCATTTCTAATACCGACCCATTCCAATTCTCGCTTTCAGCGCATCTGTGTTTCGTCCTGTGGCTTCTTTGCGACAATTTTTGTTTCCTCATTGCATTTTGCTTTCACACGTTTCACCTCGTTGTTCCCGGTTTCGCGGTGCGTTCGTTGCCCGCGTGTCGCGCGTAAGATTTCCTGCGGGAAAGCGGCGTGTCATTAAAAAAAATTTGGTATCCGCAACTACCAACCATCTCTAAGATTCTCTTTCCGTCACGCGCAAATTTTGGGACCTGACGTGAATTTTTTTTCATTCACGACTTGTCACAAAAATTTAACAGAGATAGGAAACTGCTTCGCACGTTGTTCTCTTCCGCCTCGCGGTCCTGAATTTTCGGCCTTTTTCTGCAGTTTCTCTGAGAAACACCTCAGAAATCATCGCTCAGAAATTTCGTCGCGTGGCTAAATCTTGAAACGGGTAAGACCATATCCATGGGCCTACAGGGGAGAGCTGCCTCTCCATCTTTAGGACCAATGGAACCGATTAGGTATTTTTATGGTTTTTTCGCCTCTCTGATTTCCTCCAACTTTTCAGCATTCAAATTTCAGTAAGTGAAACTCTCACTTTGAACTGACGCTTGTTTCACCGAATTATCGGTCGAAATTTCTTCTCCACGCTCGCGATCTGCGGATGTGCGGCTCACGATTGGACGAACGTTTCCTCTTGGAAGCGTCGTGCACTCGTGCGCCTCACTTCCCCCTCACATCCGAACCTGGGGAAGTTCCCGAGAGGCGTACGAAAGATGTCCCAGTGGGCTCAAACCAAGGAGGACGCAGCGATGCGTATTCGAGCTCCCCCGGCTTAATCGCCGGGAGTGCGGTCGGCACCGGCGTTTTCGCCGGCCGCACTCTGTCTTCTGTCTGAGTCAACCCAACCGTTGGGGGGCTGGCCCGGTCGTTGCACCGGTCCGGCCCCCTGTCTCATCCGTTCACGGAGAAACTGCAGTCATGCGCAACCTCGTCAACTTCAGCCCCGGCGTCGCCGGCGGCTGCTTCACGAAGGCGAACCTCGTCAACCACAACCCGGCGCACAACGACGGCGGCGGCGGGCACGCCGGCCACGGCCTCGGCCACGACCCGGGCCACATGACGGCCGGCGGCTGATCAAGGGCGCGACCGAGCCGAGCGTACGCATGAGCTGACAAGCTCTGCTACTAACCCACCACCGGACGGCCTCATCACGGCATAGCTTGTACCGAGCTACACCTCGAGACCGTCTCGAAGTGTGCTCCTACAGCATATTGCCGGTTGGGCTAGCAGCGGTGCGTACGCAAGGCGGCGGGCCTGGGAATCTTTCGAAGTAAGCGACCGGCCGACGCGCAGCACCTTTGTGCGCGTCGGCATCGCCAGACTTCGGTTCCTAGGTCCGTCACTTTTGTGGTGGCGTATTTTGCCGGATCTCTTCGTTGAAAGATTCCGCCTTCGCCAAGGCTTCGGCGGACAAGCTCCTTTTGCTGAAGCTACTTCGGGGAATTTCGCAGGAGTAAACTCCGCTCCTCGCCGCTCTTTCGCCTCGACCTCCGCCAAAATACCCCACCAACTTCGACTCTTATTTTCTATTTTCCAATCGCGAGAGCGATCTCGCCCTGGATGGTCTTGCCGCTGCCGCTGTCGCGGCTCTTTTCTTTTGATTTAAGCACGCCTCTCAGAAATTTTCGTATAACCCTCGACGTGGTCCTTGTTGGCCGCGATGGCGTTTATTTTTTCGATAGTTTTTGGAATGCGGTTTTATGAAGCGGAAATTTCTCGTAGCGCTTTCTTTTTGCCTCACCTTTATCGGCTCCACGGCAATTTCTTCTCGTTCTGCGGTTGCAGACGATAGGCCCGCTTGCGTGCTTGAGGTGATCTACGACGCGAACACTCCGCCCTGGCTGTTCTGGCTCTTTAAAGCGGGGACGACTCCTTGCGCGGGCGGTGTTTCGGCTTGTCTTACCAAGGAAGGAAACTCTCCTCCTGCCTCGCGTATTGAAGAGGGCGACATCTTCACGGGGGTTTGCTGGGATAAGCTCCCGAAGGGGAATGTTCAGGCTGTGAACTCGCGGATAATCGACGAGTTCTTCATAAACGTCATCTTCCCGCTCCTCGGTGGGCCGACGTTTCTCCCATAAAAAAAGCCCCGCAACTTCCGAAGAAGCTACGGGGCCGGAGGGAGAGGGAGAATTTTAGATTCCGAAATCGTGTGCGAACTCAACACCGATTACAAACTTATCCCGAACCCGGTCGAACTCGCCTTTCGATTCGTCGGCATTATCAACCGCGAAGATGTAGGTGAGGTTCGGTCGAACTTGGAAGATTCCGAGCTTCGCCGTTGTCGAGATACCGATGTTGATGTGTTCGAGACCGTTCCCGTTGTAGATCAACTTGTCGTCGTTTGCATTTGAGGCAAATCCGAAGAGCACGAACGGAGTCAGGTTGAAGTCCTCGCCGAGCGCCGGAGTTTCGAAACGATGACGGAACGAGAGACCGTAGTATTGATAATCGAGCGCGCGGTAGTCGTGATACACCGTAAACTGCGGCTCTCCCGGAAGGTCGAGCGAGATACCGCCGTAGAACTCGGCGCTGTCCGGGGCCGTTTCCGCAGCGAACGCCAGGTCTCCATTTACAAAGGTCTTGATGTTCTGTCCTGAACCCGGATCGGTGTACCAGATATGGCCGGCCGAAAGAGTTACGATGTCGTATGTCCAGTCATAGGAGATGGTTGGATCGAGCTCGAAAAAGCTCGGCCGTTGCTGCGTCTCGATGAAATTCCCGCTCTCGTCGAAGAATGAAATAGGCCGGGAATTGCTTTCTCCTGAGATGTGCATCCAGAGCGAGGCGCCGATGGTTCCGAACTCCCCCATATTATAGAACGAACCGAAAGACGGCTGAATTGAGGCGCCGGAATAGATTTCAATCCCCCGATAGAGATACGCGGAGAGGAAGTTCGAACGTGCCGAGAAGCTCCAAGCAGACTCTGCCGCTCCTTCGACCGAAGCCGGGTTGATGAATTTCGATCGTCCTTCATCCTCTTGCGCGCTGACCAAGCTTGCGCACGAGAGGGATACACCGAGGGCTAACGCCAAATGAGAGAACGTTCGCCAAGATTTTGTCATGAGGCCTCCTCTGTGAAACGACAGATGTGAAAAGTTTGGGGCAGCATGGACGCAATTGACTCATCGAACAAGAGGTTATTTGCTGTTGCTCAAAGAGGCGGCGCTGACGCTCTCGTGCTCTGACCGTTTGGTTAGCGGATTTGCACTATTGTCTCTGTGGCGTCAGAGCACTGGGTTTTTCTGGCTCGGCTGCGCCGAGCAGTGCTGCATTTAATTCACGACTTACGTCGCGAATTAAATGGGCACAGCACGAGGCCCTGAAACTCCTGTTTGATATTTGCTGATTTCTTTCCTATCCTTTCACGGTTGAAAACAGTGGTACAAGGAGGCGGCCGAAACCATGTCTGACGCAAACGAAATCTCCTCTCTCCTGAAAGAAGAAAGAATCTTCACTCCCCCAAAAGACTTCTCGGCCAAGGCAAGACTGGGAACCCTGGAAGAATACAAAAGGCTCTACGACCTCTCGGTTTCTGATCCCTCGAGATTTTGGGGTGAGCAGGCAAAGGAAAATCTTGATTGGTTCTCGGAATGGAAGGATGTGGTGACTTCCGATTTTTCGGGAATCGGCGAGAGCGAAGCGCCGTTTGTCCGATATTTCTCCGGCGGAAAGCTGAATGTCTCCTACAATTGCCTTGACCGGCACGTTAACTCAGGCAGGAGAAATAAGGCGGCCATCCTCTGGCAGGGTGAGTCGGAAAACGACAAGCGAACATTGACCTATCAAGAGCTTCACGACGAAGTGAACCGGTTCGCGAACGTTCTCAAAAAACACGGAGTAACGAAAGGAAAGACGGTCACCGTGTTCCTGCCGATGGTGCCTGAGCTGCCGATTGCCCTTCTCGCTTGCACGCGTTTAGGAGCTGTCCACTCAGTCGTTTTTTCCGCGTTTAGCGCCGAAGCGCTAAAGACTCGAATCAACGACTGCAGCGCGGAAGTGTTGATTACCGCCGACGTCGGGTTTCACGCCGGGAAAGTCGTTGAGCTCAAATCAAAATCCGACGAAGCTCTCTCGGCAACGCCAACGATAAAAAAAGTAATCGTGCTGAATCGCGGAAACACAGCGGTCACGATGAAGGAAGGAAGAGATCTTTGGTGGCACGAAGAAGTCGCGAAGGAAGATATCAAGCGCGACTGCCCCGCCGAGCCCATGGATTCTGAAGACCCGCTGTTTATTTTGTATACGAGCGGCAGCACTGGAAAACCGAAGGGGGTCTTGCATACAACCGCAGGATACCTGCTCTACGCACATCTTACGGTCAAATACCTTTTTGATATTCGTGAAGAGGATATCTACTGGTGCACCGCCGACGTCGGCTGGATCACGGGTCACTCGTATCTCGTCTACGGGCCGCTCTCGAACGGAGCGACAGTGCTCATGTTCGAAGGCGTGCCGACGTATCCACAGCCGGATCGCTTCTGGTCGATCATCGAGAAATACAGAGTCAACATTTTCTATACGGCACCTACCGCTATTCGCGCTCTTATGCGCCTCGGCGAAGAATGGCCCGAGAAACACGATCTCAGCAGCCTCCGGCTTTTAGGAACTGTCGGTGAGCCGATCAATCCGGAAGCGTGGATGTGGTATCACCGGGTCATCGGCAAGGAACGTTGTCCCATCATCGATACGTGGTGGCAGACTGAAACAGGTGGAGTGATGATTACAACTTTCCCGGGCGCCATCGCGGCGAAACCGGGTTCCGCCGGTCTTCCGTTTTTCGGGGTGCGCCCGGAAATTCTCAAGGAAGACGGGACGCCTGCCGGAGTGAATGAGGGTGGAAGCTTGTGTATTACGACACCCTGGCCGGGAATGTTGAGAGGAGTCTACGGCGATCCGAAGAGCGAACTCATCAAGCGAGTTTATTTCTCCAAGTTTGCGAAGAAATACTTCACCGGTGACGGGTGCCGGCGCGATGAGGATGGCTATTATTGGCTTCTTGGAAGAATCGACGACGTATTAAACGTCTCGGCTCACCGATTCGCGACCGCGGAGATCGAGAGCGTCCTCGTCTCCCATCCCTCCGTAGCGGAGGCCGCTGTTGTGGGCGTGCCGCACGATACAAAGGGGCAGGGAATTTATTGTTTCGTGACACTGAAGGCGAAGGAGAATCCCTCTGAAGATCTTCGGAAGGCTCTCATTGGGCACGTGCGGAAGGAGATCAGCCCGATCGCTACTCCGGAGGTCATTCATTTTGCACCCGGTCTGCCAAAGACTCGGTCGGGGAAGATCATGCGGCGCATTCTTCGAAAGATTGCGGAAGGTGCCATCGATGAAGTTGGAGACACCACGACGCTCGCTGATCCGAGCGTCGTCGAATCGCTCATTGCATCGCGTCCAGCGGCGCTTTGAGATTGTAAGCAAAGTTGTGAGGCTTTTTCATGCCGTTTAGTGAAACGTTGTATCAGTTGCTCGGGGACCCTCATTTCGCGATTCCGGCCCTTGTCGCTTCGAGCGTCTCGGCGGGACTGTTATTGTCCCGGCTCTTACTTCGCTCGCGGTATGAATATCGAGAGAACGATCTTCGAAACGAGTTTCAAGCAGAGCTCGCGCGACTCGATGAACGGCTCTTCGGGAAGGATGAACGAATCACAGAGCTGTCCGCGGTGCTCGCCGGCCGAGAGGAGCTCGGACGCGAAGCCGAGCTCGAGCTTCGTGAGCGGCAAGCGCAGGTTGCCGAGCTCTCGGCGAGGCTCGAATCCGAACGTGTTTCTTCGAAAGAAAAGCTCGCAACGCTCGAATCCGCCAAAGTCTCGCTGCTCGATTCGTTCAAGGCACTCAGCGCCGACGCGCTTCGCACTAATAACCAATCATTCCTCGAGCTCGCACTTCAGAACCTTTCAAAATTCCAAGAGGGGGCAAAAGGCGAGATGGAGAAAAAAGCTCAAGCCATCGATGAGCTGGTTCGTCCTCTGAAGGAGTCGCTTGAGAAGGTCGATGCAAAAATCGAGAATCTCGAAAACGCCCGAACGTCGGCCTACGTCAGTCTTCATGAGCAGGTGAAATCGCTTGCCGAGACTCAGGTGATGCTCCGGTCTGAAACCGGGAACCTCGTAAAGGCGCTTCGGGCGCCTGCGGTTCGTGGACGATGGGGGGAAATACAACTTCGGCGAGTGGTCGAGCTCGCCGGAATGCTCGATCATTGTGATTTCTACGAGCAGCAAAGCTACGACGGCGACGACGGCCGCCGCAGACCGGACATGGTGATCAAACTTCCGAACGGCAGGGAGATTGCGGTCGACGCCAAGGTGCCGCTCGAGGCCTATCTCCGTGCGCTCGAAGCGACCACGGAGAGCGATCGCTTTTTGCACCTTCAGGATCATTCGCGTCAGATTCGCGATCACCTGAACAAGCTGAGTCAGAAGGCGTATTGGCGTCAGCTCGAATCGCCCGAGTTCACCGTTCTTTTCCTTTCCGGCGAGACATTCTTCAGCGCTGCGCTTGAACAGGACCCATCGCTGATCGAATACGGAGTCGAGCGGAAAGTAATCGTTGCCACTCCGACGACGCTTATCGCGCTTCTTCGTGCCGTTTCATATGGGTGGCGCCAAGAAGCGCTCGCCGAAAATGCGAGAACGGTTCGGGAGCTCGGGGTCCAGCTCTACGACAGGCTTCGGACGATGACCGAGCACATCGTCAAGGTGGGAAAGGGTTTGAACTCGACGGTCGATAACTTCAACAACTTTACTCGTTCGCTCGATCGGATGGTGCTGACGTCCGCCCGCAGGTTCCGAGAGTTGGGTGTTACCGAAGGGAAAGAAATTCCTGAAGTCGAAACAATCGAGAGATCAAGCTTGATCGTCGAGACGGTGTCGCCGGCAAAGACAGCTGAGATAGCCGGAGTTCAGGCTACAGGAGATTCTCCGGAGACGAGTCCTCAGATTGAATGAGCGCCAGCTCGTCCGGGAATTGCTGAACCCCGCTTAAAAGCGAGACGCCCTCGCTGAGATGCGTTTTTAGGGAAGTAATGAGTTCTCCCTCTCTCGCCGGATCGGTCCAGAACCGGAGCTGAGTGACGCCGTCGCTGCTATCAAGCAGGTTCGGAGCGATGAGCGTCGAGCGTTTTCCCGTTGAGACGAGTACGAACGTCATCCGATCGCGAAGTATTTTGAACATGTCATTCGGCCGGAGAACGCGATAACAGCCGTAAAATCCGAAGTCTTCGTTCGGGTTTTCCGGAACCAAATTTTCTTTGGCCAGCCGCTCCATCACTTCGGACTGACAAGCGACGATAAACTGCGCTCGCTTGTCTTGAACATCCCGTTCGCTGAGAAGGAGGACGAGCCGCACGACGGCTCCTCGGTTTACGGCCATGCGAAGCGCGGTGAGAAGCCGACCGTTCGGGCTGAAGTTCCTCGCATACCAAAACGAGGCGCTCACGACGGCTGAAAATTTATCTCCCGGCTGAAGCAGAGAAACGGATGAGAGAAGTCCGTTGACGAGTGACTCTCGGTCACCGGAGAGCGTGAAGAGGCGCGTGTTGATCGCCCGGATGCGATCGCGCAATGCCGAGAGCTCTCGGTTTATGACGTTTCGAAGCACCGGGTTGGTTGACTCGTCGATTCTGTCCAGCTCGTGCACGAGCTCGGACGCCTGCTCCCGAAGATTTCTCGTTGAGATGGCAGGTGGTGAACCGGAATGAAGCGCTTCAAAAATGTCGAGGAGCTGCAAGACGGCGCCGCTGTGAGCAGCCCGGTCCTGAGTGCTCGAGCGGAGACAGTAGGCAATGACGTCTGCCACTCCCGGGTTCTCCTCGTAGAGCTCTGGATTTTTTCGCTCGAGCGCCGCGATGATTTCAAACTTGAGATCGTCGTTCAGCTTTAAAATCCCGAGATCCTGGCGCTGCCAAGGAGAAGGAGGATCTTCACCGCAGGCGAGGTAGTAGAGGACTCCGCCCAACGAATAGATGTCCGCCAAAGACGACCAACTCTTTAAGTCACGCCGGGACACTTTTCCGGCTCGGCCTTGTGCCGCTTCACGTTCTGGCGCGAGATACGGATGCGGTCGCACGCTTTTATCCGACCGGTCCAACATCTCTTCCTGCAACCAAGCCTGCCCGAAATCGATGAGCTTGGGCGCTCCGCTCTTCTGAATGATTATGTTTTGCGGCCAAACGTCGCCGTGAACGACGCGTTCGAGATGTATGTGATCGAGAATCTCCGTGAGCAGGCGGACGAGAGTGAACCAAGTCGCGGCGTCGCGAATTCCGGAGAATCCGCCCTTATCGTCGGGATGGTGGAGCTCGCACCACTGAGGCAATACGAGACCGTCCACGTGCTCATAGACCGTGTAATAGCCGAGCAGAGTCCGACTTTGATTGTCGTGATGTACGCGAAATGAGAACGCGCCGAAGTCGAGCATCTTCGCGATGCCGGCTACCGCCGAAAGCTTCAGCGTCGCGTTAAATTCCGCTTCGATAGCTTCGCTGGTGTGAAACAGTCGCTCGCGGGTTTGTTCGAGCGTGTACGTTGAGAAGTCGAGCTTCGGTACTTTAATCGCGAGGCAATGGGCATCGGGGTCCAGATCGGTTTCCGGATAGGGCTTCGCCCGGTAGATGAGCCCGAGGCTGCCTTGGCCCAGCAAGCTCTTCACGAGGTATTTTCTCCCGAGTTGTCCTTCGGGGAGAATTGTTCCTTCCGCGGGCGGATAGGAAACCAACCGTTTATCAAGCAGGAGATCTGTGCTCATAATCCAGAAACTCTGGTGAGAACATTTTTAACGCGCCGTTCCGAGTCTCGTCGCGCACTCCTTGGTATAACAGCAGCCGCTCCGCTAATCGAGGACTTCACGTGTCGAAAATTCGCTTTCGGATTGAGAATCTCGAATTCGCGGAGAATTCTGAACGAACGTAGGCCTTTTCCAGGATTCCGAAGCATTTCTCGAGTTTGATTTTCCACTTGACTACGTCTCAACTCTCTTACTGCCGTCGCGTGCCGTACGGGTGGCGTATCGCCGAATTGACCCGTTCGCTCTCGCTCTCGTCGGATTATTTTTTCGCGTGAAAAGGTGTCGTCCGAAATCAATCGAAAGACCCTTCCTTGTCAAGAAAGCCTGAGCAGAGGGTTGTTCAGGTTCGGGTCTCGGAAGCCCAATTTGTCCAGAACTGAACAAGGAGTTGGAATGCGTCCGTTATTTGCGCTAATTAGACCTTTCTCAATTACAGCGTGAGGGGCAGTTATGGGCGTGCGATTCGATTGGACTTTTGAAGAAGCGTTGGAACTTTATCACCAACCCTTTCCGGACCTTATCTACCAAGCACAATCAATTCACCGCGAGTCGTTTCCTGGACACAAAGTTCAACGCTCGACTCTCTTATCTGTAAAAACCGGGGGCTGCCCGGAAGACTGCAAATATTGTCCGCAGAGTGCTCACTACGACACCGGTGTCGAGCGTCATAAGGTGCTCTCAAAGGATGTGGTCCTGACAAAAGCTCGCGCGGCGAAGGCTCAGGGCTCCACTCGATTCTGCATGGGCGCTGCGTGGCGAGAGGTTCGCGATGGAGAGGACTTCGACAAGATTCTCGATCTCGTGCGTGAAGTTCGGACGGAGGGATTGGAAGTGTGCTGCACTCTGGGAATGCTCACCGCCGATCAGGCGAACCGGCTGAAAGATGCAGGCTGCTATGCCTACAATCACAACCTCGACACTTCGCCGGAATATTACGGCGAAATCATCTCGACTCGCACGTATGACGATCGCCTGAAGACGCTGCAGAATGTTCGAAACTCCGGGATGACGGTTTGCTGCGGCGGAATCGTCGGGATGGGAGAGAGCGTGGAAGATCGAATTGGATTGCTCATCCAGCTTTCAAATCAGAATCCGCACCCGGAAAGCGTGCCGATAAACATGCTCGTTCGTGTGAAAGGCACGCCGCTTGCGGATGAGAGCACCGTCCCGCCCCTTCAATTCGTTCGAATGATCGCCCTTGCAAGGATCTTGATGCCGAATTCGTTTGTTCGGCTTTCGGCCGGACGGATGGAGATGAGCGATGAAACTCAAGCGCTCGCGTTTCTCGCGGGTGCAAACTCCATCTTTGCGGGTGAGAAGCTGCTGACAACTCCAAACCCGTCCGACAATCACGATCGTGATCTGCTCGATTCGCTCGGCATGCAATTCTACGAAAACCCGCCGGGGCTCGCCGCTCCTGATTCGATCGAACACGCTTAAACACCGACGAGACAACCCGATTACAGAAGAAGGTCAACATGGCTAAGGATAGAGAATTCGCGATCAACCCCACACGACAGCAGGATTTCCCCGAGTGGTATCAAGAAGTCGTGAAAGCAGCGGAATTAGCGGAGAACTCCCCGGTGCGCGGTTGTATGGTGATCAAACCGTGGGGATACGGAATTTGGGAGCGAGTCCAAGCCGAGCTCGATAAGCGAATCAAAGAAACAGGTCACGAAAACGCCTATTTTCCGCTTTTCATTCCGCTCAGCTTTCTCGAGAAGGAAGCATCTCATGTTGAGGGATTCGCCAAGGAGTGCGCAGTTGTTACGCACCACCGACTTGAAGCCAAAGATGGAAAGCTCGTTCCCACCGGTAAACTTGATGAGCCGCTGATCGTCCGACCGACTTCCGAAACTATTATCGGAGAGTCGTTCGCCAAGTGGGTTCGTTCTTATCGAGATCTCCCGCTTTTGATCAATCAGTGGGCGAACGTCGTTCGCTGGGAAATGCGAACGCGGTTATTTTTGAGAACCGCGGAGTTTCTCTGGCAGGAAGGACACACGGCTCACGCCGACGAAGAATGCGCCCGAAAAGAAGTGATGCTCGCCGCGGAACTTTATCGAGAACTCATCGAAGATAAGATGGCGATGCCGGTCATCATGGGACGAAAGTCGAAAAACGAGCGGTTCCCCGGCGCAGAAGATTCTGTGTGTCTGGAAGCGATGATGCAGGATCGGAAAGCGCTACAGGCAGGAACTTCGCATTACCTTGGGCAAAACTTCGCGAAAGCCGCCGAGATCAAATATCTCAGCGAAAAGGGTGAGCTCGAATACTGCCATACCACTTCGTGGGGAGTCTCGACTCGACTCATCGGAGGGATGGTCATGACCCACGGGGACGACGACGGACTCAGAGTTCCGCCCCGCGTTGCGCCCAAGCATATTGTTATCCTGCCGGTTGTTCCGAAGCCGGAGTTCGAGGCCGATGTTTTCCGGTTTGCCGACGAGCTCGCAGCGGACTTGAGAAAGGTGCAATACCATGGAGCATCCGTTGTGGTTCATGTCGACAAGCGCGATCTCCGCGGCGGCGAAAAAAATTGGCAGTGGGTGAAGCGCGGGATACCGCTTCGAGTGGAGATTGGTCCGAGAGATATCGCTTCCGGCCAGGTCATGCTCTATCGCCGAGACAAAGATCCGAAAGATAAGCTGCAAATTTCCCGAGATGACGTGGTTTCAAACTGCGTGGGAATGCTCGATGAAATCCAAGCGAACTATTTCGCGAATGCGAAATCGTTCCGTGACGCGAACATTGAAACTGGAATCAAAGACTTCGCCGCGTTTAGGGAATTTTTCACTCCGAAGAATTCGGAGAAGCCCGAAATTCACGGCGGGTTTGTAAAAGCAAAGTGGTCTGAGTCCACGGCGAGTGAAGCACTTCTCGCGGATCTGAAGGTGACGATTCGTTGCCTGCCGCTTGAGCAATCCGGAACTCCCGGGAAATGTGTTCTGACCGGAGAGCCGGCAACCACGGACGCTATCTTCGCCAAGGCCTATTAACGAAAAATCTCCCGGCTTTCAGGAGACGGAGCGAAGTCGCTCGGAAAATTTGGAGATTCTCTGAATCATTCAGGATTTTCCGAGGCTTCGCTCAGTCTTGCTCTTCCGCTTTCCGCTCATCCTTTGTATATACTCCCTCAATGGTGCGATAAGAAAAAACTATCGTCTCTGGTGCGTTGTTTCTTCTTTGGCGTATTCCGCCGATCTTTTTAACCAATTCTGAGTAGTTCTATTGCAGTTTGCCTCTACGGCTTCTGGTCGTAGATCGCGCTCGCCGGGCGTTCTCCCGACGCGTGCCCTCTACCCAAGCCGCGGAGGCGAACCTCTGCCCAGAGGTTTTCCATGGTTTGAAGAGGCACCGTTTACCAGCACAGGCCGGCCCCACGGTCTCTGCGAGAGGGATATTCCATGCTCACCCGTATCTTGGACGAGATCCGGCTCACGCAGCCGGCTCTCATCGTGCTGTTCGGCACGGGAGATGTCGTCAAGCGCTTTATCGTGCGCGCGCTGTTCAATCTTTGGCGCGCGCGCCGCATCTCCGACAACACCGTCATTCTGCTGGTCAGTCTAGAGAACCGCGACCGGAAGGACGAAGCGCCCGTCGCGCAAGAAGTCATCCGCGATAGGATTCGCGACTTCATGGTCAAGCTCGCCGCCGAGGCACAGGAGGACTTCGACCACGAAGCGTGGGATCGCTTCGCGCTCCGTCTCCACCACCACGTCTCGGACGCCACGTCGGTCGACGACTGGCAAGATACCGGCCGCGGTCTCGGCCGGCGGATCTTCGACCTCGACACGACGTACCAACTGTCCGGCCAGTGGTTCTTCTACTTGGCGACCCCGCAACCCAGCTTCGGTCCCATCCTCGATCGGATCGCCGCCTTCCGCGAGGTGGCGCGCATCTGGCGGAGTGTGCGGAAGCTCCCCGAAGCCGTCTTCTCGGTCGCCGTCGAAAAGCCGCTCGGCACGACGACGGACGAGATCCGGCTGGCGAATCTGAAGCTCGCGCACGCGGTGCCCGATCCGAAGTACCAGTTCCGCGTGGACCACTACCTGACCAAGGAACTCGTGATGGCGATGCTGTGCCTCAGGTTCAGCAACCATCTGATGTCCAAGGTCTGGACGCCCGCAATGCTTCGACGGATCGAAGTGATGGCTGCGGAAGTGATCCCGGTGTCTGCAGGTCGGTACTTCATCGGAGCCGCGAAGGACATGCTGATGAGCCACCTCCTGCTCGTTCTCGCGTTCCTCGGCATGAACCGGCCGAAGAGCGAAGATCCGAGTCACATCTGGGAGGCGGCGCTCGAGTTCCTGAAGAGCCTGAGTGTGCGTGACCAGATGAGGGGTCAGTACCTCGCGGGAACGATGAACGACACCACCGTCCCCGGGTTCCTCGACGAAGAAGGAGTTCCTCGCGATTCTCGCCTCGAGACCTGCGCCGGCGTCCGCCTGCGGAGCGCCCTCAAAGGCTGGGACAAGGTGGATCTCGGTCTGCTGTCCGGGAAGCGATTGCCGAGACGACGCACGGAAGCGACGCTGGAGTTCCTGCCCGATCCGGACGCGCTGTTCGCGAACAGCCAACCGGAGCGGCTCGTGCTCGGCATCGGACCGAAGCCCGGCGTGATGCTGAACCTGAACTTCAAGGAGGCTGGACCGCGAATGAGGATGGGGAACGGTCCGTTCGTGCTGCAGAACGGCACCGCGCGCCCCGGACACCACGCGATGGATCCGTATTCGGTGCTGCTGCTCCACTGGCTGCTCGGCATTCAGGCGTTCTTCCCCCCGGGAGACGTGCTGGAAGCGGCCGCGGAAGTGCTCCGTCCCACGCTCGAAACGTGGGACCGGAACCCGAACGACGACTGGTGCCACTACGCCTCGGGCACGTGGCCGGTCGAGATGGAGCGCCGGCTCGGAACGTTTCGCGCCGTTGAGGAGTCGCGAAGTCAGTGAAAAGTTTGTGCGAGACGTCGTCGGAAACGCGAGCCGGTAAGCAACGGTGCTTCCCGGCTCTGCGACGAAACATTCATTCGGCCGCGCAGTTATTTTCCTGCGCAGTCATCTAGCCGCGAATTGCAAAGGACCCAGGGCAGGGGTTCGCGGCTAACAGCTTCGGAAGCACGCGATGTTTCGAAGTTCGAAGTGAGCGAACTACAATTTATTGTCCCCAGCGAATCGCCGCATTCCCTTCAAAATTAAAAATGGGAGGAACAAGCACAGTGGCTGTTGTGTGTTCCTGACCCAGAGCATTTTTCTTTCAGGGGATGCTCGGTCCCACGAGTTGGTTTCAGTAAGCGCTGCCGGTTCCGGCCTACGGGGGCGTGCCGAAGAAGTCCGCCTCGGTGAACTCGTCGTCCGTCACGTGCCCGTCGAAGACCAGGGCCTGGCCGCGCCACGCGTCGCAGGCCTGCTCCCAGATCGGGCGGGTGTTGCGGGCGCTGGGCGCGTTCGGCTCCGGGGCGACGATCGGGCCGATGTGCGCCCGCATCGCGACCAGGAGGCCCGAGTTTTCGTCGGCCACGTACAAGCACACCGTCACGACCTCCGACGGCGTGCCCTCGCGGCCCATCACGAACCGGGAGCACCCGGCTGCGCGCTCGGAGCGGCGGCGGTAGACGATCTTGTCGCTGGCGTCCGTCTTCACGCACGCCGCGAGGCCGACGACGCCGCGCCCGAGGTGCACCTCCTTCAGGAGGTCGCGCCCCTCGAAGTCAGCGAGGGTCAGCCCGGCGAACGCCTCGGGGAGGAGCGGCTCCACGTCCGCACCCGGGCGGATGAAGGGCGGACCCTTCTTGGTGAACACCGGGGTGCCGTCGCCCAAGGTGGCGACGTACTTGCGCTGCTCGGCGAGCGCCTGCCGGAACAAGCTGCTGTGGTTCGGCATCGGACCTGGGCCCTTTCACGGGGGCTGACATCTTGCACTTCGACCGGAGCGCCCGGTGCGAAATCTGACGCCAGACTCGAAGCGAGGTTTGTGCTCACCTCGAGTCTGACATCGATTTCTGATGATGAAAGATGCACGCGAAGAAATTCATGCTTGGTCAGGATTGAAAAATGCTAAAGAGAACTCCAAAAAAAACCAAATGCCACTGTGTTGTTCCGCGGCAGCCGGAGTTTCACTTCCGGTTTCAGTGGAGCAACATTTCGCGAACTTCACGATTCGGCTTTCGAAGAGAACAGAGAGTTGATGTCTTCGTTATTCTGAAAGCCCGGAGAAAATACTTAACGGAGGTAAACAGTTGTGAGGCATTTTGCTTACGCGGGGGGATTATGAGGAATTTGCGTTCCGGCGAGGGCCGCCGTTTTCGAACGTTTTCGAATGATCTGAAGAAATAAATGGAAGGAACCCACAGCGGCGGCTGCTGGGGTTCCGACCAGGGAGAGGCACGGATCACTTCGGCTGGGGCTTCGGCAAGCGCACCCAGTACGTCGTGTCGTCACTCTTCATGCCGTAGTCGCCGTCCAGCACGTCGGAGTCGGAGGGCACGAGGGCGTGCGCGCTCCAGAACTCGACGATGCCGGGGTGGGCGGTGTCCGAGATGAAGAACTCCCACGGCTCCGCCGGGGAAGCGCCGCCGATGAAGGCGGTCGTGAGCACGACGACCTGTTCGCCCTTCGGGCGGAACAGCCGAACCAGCACCGTGCTGCAGTCCTCCACGCCGCGGTTGCGGACGAAGCGCGTCGGCCCGTGCCGGTCCTTGCGCTTCGCGAAGAAGATCTCGTCGCCCGGGCCGGTGATGACGCACCGGGTCTTCCCGACGATCCGCCCGTGGTCGTGGACCTTCTCGAGGTTGCCGCCCTCGGTCAGGTCCGCGAGGCGGATCGTGGCCATCACCTCGATCAGCAGTTCCATCAGCGCCGGCTCGGCCGCCAGATGGTCCGCGAGGTGACTGCCGGACAGCGAGTCCTTCTTCTTGTGGAACACCGGCGTGCCGCACGCCAGCGTCAGCGTGCCCACGCGGTCGCGCTGCGGGGTGGCCGGGGTGGCCGGGGTCGGGGTCGTCGGTTCGGTGGACATGGGATCCTCGGGTACGGAGTGAGACAGTTTGGGCGCCAGCCCGGAAAGCAAAACTTGCTCTCCAGGCTGACGTCTTCACCAGTTCAACTCAGAAACCAACGAGGATTCATTTCGTAATCGTTTCAATTGCCATCCTGATAGGATGCACATTCTCTCTCTAGTCGAAACAGTAACCTTGGAAAAAAATTGAATAAAACAAAGCCTTAGAAATCCTAAAGCTCGCCGCTGTGTTGTTCCAGCGCAGCCGTAGCGAAGGCTCCGCGGGAACAACGCAAATTCCTATCTACACTTTGGTCGGACTGTTAAAATCCGCCGGTTGGTTGGTAACTAGCTGAAAGATCGTAGCTTCTTTGCGGGATCGGCCGCTTTTTTGCAGGCCGGGAGAATTCGTTTCCTCTGTTATAAGTTCTTATGATTTTCCGTAAATGTGTGCTGTTGAATCCCACTAAGTGAGAGAACTGTGATGTTCCAGAGTTTTCGCAAAATTCATCGCTTTATGAATTCCGACCTCGCTCTTTAGTCGCCTTCAATCGTGGAGTGTGCCGACGAGCTTAGCCGGGAGGAAACAGCATGAGCACCCCCTCGACGGCAGCGCAGTTCGCCACGTACCCGTGATCCATTGCCACCGCAGAGACCACGCCTTTAGAGTCTTCCCGCTCCCGTTGTTTTTTAGAAACTGTTCCGGAAAGCGCACCTTCCCGGCATCTCACTCGCATTCGTTCGTTCGCGTATTCCTGCGTCACTCCGGTGAACGTGTTCGGGAAATAGTCGGAACCGGAGAAATCAATTCTCGAAGGTGTTTCAGATGCCAAGTCTTCGCTCTTCTTTTGGCGGTAGAAGTCAGCGAGGATTGCTTGTTGAAATGCAGTCACTTCTTCCGCTGACAGCGGAGTTTTTCGCGCGATGTCCGCCGTCCCGAATTCTTTGGAGAGAAGCTTCAAGCGCTCAAGAAGAACTGCAGGTCTTTCGGAATAGATCTCGCTCATTGTGGAACAGACCGCCTGTGGATTAAGGGGGTCGAGGAATCCCGGGAGCTCTGCCTCTCCCCAAATAATGACCAGACGTTCGGGGGTCCAAACATCGACGGGGACGCTTGAGGAGCCGGCGTACTGCGTGCCGGGAAAGGTGGAACTCCATCCGGCGGTAGGGAGGCTCTCCGGATAGAGCGTTTTCCAGGAGTCACAGAGTTCATTCGCCGGAGAGACCGCCACTGGGCTTGGAGCTTCCGCACTCACGGCAGAGACACCGGAGGCGAGAATGAATGCCAGAAGGCAGATTGACGACTTCATATAATAACCCGCTTTGCCGTGTGCACTTTCTAGAGTTGTCTAAAAGCTGGAAAAGGTTATCGAATTTTGGACTACGATCTTCCGGCAGGCGAGACTATGAAGGCACTGCGTTTTAGTGTTTTTTTAAAGAAGTGCCGTCTAGTCTCCCGGGAGCGTCTTCAGTCTGCAGTGACTGCTCAGGGCATTCGCAAAAAGAAAAATTAACGGAGAATATTTTTCCCGGCCGTTCCTTGACACTCCCAGGGGGGGTGCTTATAGGTCTCCCCGGGCAAGGCAGTTTTCTAGCTGCTTCATGTGCCTTTTTAGTCTTCTCCGTGTTCCGGAAGTCTGCGTCCTTGGTGCAGCGCTTCCTTAAAAGGTCCGCGGAGAGCAGCGAATATCTCGTCTCAAGACCGTTTTTCCGGGGGCATTTGTTCCGGAAGAAAGCTTGGTCTTAGCGGGTCCCCTGGGCGCCGGTTAATGTCGGCATCATCCGGGGAGCGCACTGTATACGTGTCTAATTTGTATGGAGAAAATAGTATGAGTTTGCGTCCACTTCATGATCGAATCATCGTCGAACGTATGAGCGAAGACGAAAAGACTTCCGGCGGAATTTTCATTCCTGAGTCCGCGAAGGAAAAGCCACAGCGCGGTAAAGTTGTCGCGGTTGGCAAAGGCAAGATGGGCGAAGACGGAAAGATTCGCGCCATGGACGTCAAGGCGGGCGATGTTGTTCTGTTCGGAAAATATTCCGGCACGGAAGTTAAGATCGACAACAAGGACCGTCTCATCATGCGCGAAGACGATATCCTCGCGGTCATTGAATAGTTTTTAGTAAATTTAATTGTAGAGAAATAGGAGTTCTCAAATGGGTGTAAAAATTCTTGAGTACGGACTCGATGCTCGCGAAGCAATGTTGAAGGGCGTCAACGCTCTTGCTGATGCAGTCGCAGTAACGATGGGTCCGAGAGGCCGGAACGTCGTTATCGAAAAATCCTTTGGCGGACCGACGGTCACCAAGGACGGCGTAACTGTCGCTAAGGAAATCGAAGTAGAGAACAAGTTCGCAAACATGGGCGCTGCGATGGTTCGTGAAGTCGCTTCAAAGACTTCCGATGTCGCCGGTGACGGAACAACCACCGCTACCGTTCTTGCTCGTGAAATCTTCCGCGAAGGTTCGAAGATGGTCGCTGCAGGCCACGACCCGATGAGCATCAAGCGCGGTATCGATAAGGCTGTTGAAGCCATCGTTGCTGAGCTGAAGAAGCTCTCGCGTGAGACCAAGACCAAGGAAGAAATCGCACAAGTCGGAAGCATCTCGGCAAACAACGATTCCTTCATCGGAAACATCATCGCAGAAGCGATGGAGAAGGTCGGAAAGGAAGGCGTCATCACCGTTGAAGAAGCAAAGGGCCTCGAAACCACTCTCGAAGTGGTAGAAGGTATGCAATTCGACCGCGGATACCTCTCCCCGTACTTCGTTACCGATCCGGATCGCATGGAAGCAGTTCTCGAGAATTGCTACATCCTGATCCACGAGAAGAAGATCAGCAACATGAAGGACCTCCTTCCAGTTCTCGAGCAAACCGCTCGCGCTGGAAAGCCGCTCCTCATCATCGCTGAAGAAGTTGAAGGCGAAGCGCTTGCAACTCTCGTCGTGAACAAGATCCGCGGAACGCTCCAAGTTTGCGCAGTGAAGGCTCCTGGTTTCGGAGATCGCCGGAAGGCTATGCTCCAAGACATCGCGATCCTCACGGGCGGCGAGTTCATCAGCGAAGACCTCGGCACCAAGCTCGAGACCATCGAGTTGAAGAGCCTTGGCCAAGCGAAGCGTGTTGTTATCGATAAGGACAACACCACCGTCATCGACGGAAATGGCGCGAAGAAGGAAATCGAAGGCCGCGTGAAGCAAATCCGCACGCAGATCGACGAAACCTCCAGCGACTACGATCGTGAGAAGCTCCAAGAGCGTCTCGCTAAGCTCGTAGGCGGAGTTGCCGTCATCCACGTCGGCGCTGCTACCGAAATCGAAATGAAAGAAAAGAAGGCTCGCGTTGAAGACGCACTTCACGCTACCCGCGCTGCGGTAGAAGAAGGCGTGGTCCCAGGCGGTGGAGTCGCTTACCTCCGGACTTCGAAGGCTCTTGCCAATGTTAAGTGCAACGACGAAGAAAGAATTGGTGTCAAGATTGTTGAAAAGGCAATCGAAGCTCCGATCCGCACCATCGTCGCTAACGCTGGACACGAAGCAAGCGTCGTCGTCGACCAAATCAAGAAGTCGGAAGGAGCCGTGGGCTTCAACGCTTTGACTGAAAAGGTCGAAGACTTGGTGAAGGCCGGCGTAATTGACCCGACTAAGGTCAGCCGAAGCGCTCTTCAAAATGCTGGTTCTGTCGCTGGTCTCATGCTCACGACGGAAGCGGTCATTGCTGAAAAGCCTGAGCCGAAGGACAAGTCCGCAGGCGCAGGAATGGGCGGCCATCCAGGAATGGAAGGCATGATGTAATCACGGTGTAAACTGTGATTCCCGAAGGGGATGCTGTTGCGAAAGTGACGGCATCCCCTTTTTTGTTTTTTCTTCCCGGAATGGGCCAATGCTACGTGTATATGAGAAGGATGGACTGCTTTTAAGTGCGATAATCACTGGGCCTCGACATGTTTGGCTGGGGCTTAGGATTGAGAGGGGTGAATCCAAGGCGCCGAAGATCATCGCGAGACCTCCCGTGGGCGATTGTAGTCATGGAGTTCTCGATGAAGTTGAGATCATCGAGGCTGTGACCCGTGGTGTGCTCGAAGCGAACACCAAGTTCGGTTCGCAGTGGAGAGTCGCAGAGTTGGAATACATACTCGATGATTCTCCGGCTTATGATCTCTACACCCGGCTCGCCTTCGCCATTCTCTCGGCTGTCGAATCAGGAGCAGTCTCGATAGCAACTCCCTAAGACTTCGGTCCAAATGAAAAATTGACCATTCCAAGGTTCTACAACGCTTTAGAGAATCTCATTCCCGGATTGCTTTGAGTTCTCATTGGAACAGCTCGGATTGTTACAGCACAGGATCGAAGGTATCGCTTCGGTAAATTTGTAATCAAAAATTGTAGTGCAGACCCGCCTCCGGCTGGTTCCATACTGAGATCGCAGAGAGTATGCTTTATGGAGCCGCCGCCGGTGATGGTTCGGCCGGGCGCTTAGAAGCGGATGAAATCACGGCGTTAGAATCCGGAGGAAGTATGTCCGAAGATCCGAACATCGCTACGAAGGGGCTCCCGACGCGCGGCCAGCTGAACGTGCCGCATCTCAAGGAAAGTTACAAAGGACCGTTCGAGGTGGACGGTGCCGGCGGGTATTTTCCGGGGCTTCAATTTTCACCGCAGCTTGTTCCTCAGCCCCGGATGGTGGTGCCGTTTGAGTACAGCAAACCGCATTTCATCGAGACGGTCTCCATCGCCCTTCGAAACGAATGCCCGCTTGTCGCGTATTTCGTTTTCGACGAAAAAGGCGAAAAACTTCCCGACCACAGATGTTTCTTTGGCTGCGTTGGATACCCTTTGCAATATGAGTTCACGCCGGAAGGAAAACTTCGTCTGCTTCTTGAGTTCGGCACTCCGGTGCGTGTGCTCTCACAGAAAATTCAGGGTGAGGTGTGCTTCGTCGGGGTCACTCCGGTCGCGCAAAAAAGCGAACGAGAGCCAGCCGTCGATATCGCAGACACTGATCAGTTGACTGCTGACGCCCGTCTCCTCCTGGAAGCGCGCGGAGAAGCGAAGAAGGTAGCGGCGATTGACGCGCTGAAGTCGGGTTCTCCGTTTTTCCGGGTTGTGCAAACCACGTATGCTCTGGCCGGTTTCTTCGAATTCCCTTTTTCACTAAAACTCGCGATTCTCTCCACAGCTGATATGTCCAAGCGAATTGAGCTGGTACGAGAGGGATTGGCAACGCTTGGCCCCGCGAGGACGAGCGGGCATTAAAAAGCGAACAGAAGACGGATGGAGCTTTGATTCGATGGCGCTTGCATTAAACATACCTGGGCAAAAAAACTCTGGTCCGCAGCACTGGCAAACCGCGTGGGAGAGTAAACTCGAATGGCTAAAGCGGGTCGAGATGCCCGAGTGGGAGTTTGCTGATCGCCGTGTCTGGGTGGAAACACTGGAGAAAGCTATTCAAGAGGCACCCGAACCCGTGTACCTGATTTCGCATTCACTGGGCGGGCTCACCATCGCCCATCTCCCCGAGTCGTCTTGGCAGAAGGTGAAGGGCGCCTTCATCGTCGCGCCGCCGGATCTCACCTCATTCAGTCCGCCGCCGATCGTTCTTGAAACCTACCTGCCGGTGCCACTTAATCGCTTTCGGTTTCCGTCGGTGGTCGTGTCGAGCTCAGACGATCCTTATTGCAAAATTCCGGTGGCCGAGAATATGGCGGAAAGTTGGGAAAGCGCATTCCTGAATATCGGTCCGGCGGGCCATATCGGCAGCGACTTGGACGGCTGGCCGGCGGGGATGCAGATGTTTCTCGAGTTCGTTAAGTGTTGTGAAGAACGCGGATAAGCGAAACCATCTCAAACGGGTTCTCCTATTTTGAATCGGCAACAAATTTCATTTACCCTCCCGGTGTCACACCGGTGACTTTCGAGAAGAGCTTCACGTGATCCCACTCTATCGAACAGATCCCTATCTCTTCGTTCATCAAACTATTGCCGATGCCGTGCAGGATGATGGTGAAACTCAACTCGTTATCTGCCGGGAGCTGATTTTCGCCGAAGGCGGAGGTCAGCCGCCTGATCATGGGTCTATCTTCTGGGAAGGAAGCGAGCAGCCGGTCTTGGAGATTGTAAAAGAGAAAGGAAATTCCCTACTTCGTATTTCTCGCATCGACGGTTTGAAAAAAGGAACTCTTATCGAATGTCGGCTCGATCCGGAGCGGCGGCGAAAAATCATGAGGCTGCATTCCGCTCAGCATGGTCTTGCCGGAGCGCTCCGGCAGCTCGAGGCGGGTTATCAGAGTAATGGAATGGCAATTGATGAAGCCGCCTCGTATTGCACGATGCGATTCACCTGCTCTTCGTCTGTCGGGGCAGAGAAGCTCGAAGCTGCGGCCGAGATTCTGCACCAGGCTATAAAGGACGATCGTGCCGTTCGAGCCGAAATTTTCGAGAGCACCCAAGCTGCATCCTCCGCGCTTGGTGCTCTGCTTCGTCCGAGTGACGCGCAAGTAGTCATCCGCGGTCGTGCACGAGTGGTTATCATCGAAGGCCTCGATGCGAATGCTTGCGGCGGGACGCATGTAAAAAGCATGGGCGAAGTCGTGGGAATCGACATTTCTGAGTTCGACACGAGGGTCGGTGAGATCTCGAAAGTTGTGTTTCGCCTCAAGTCCCCGGAGTCGTCGAGCGATTTGCTGCCTGACCATGCGGAGCATTCATGAAACGCCTCGCCGCCTCGCTTCTTTGCTTTTTTGCCCTGCTTTTACCGGAGGCTAATGCCGGTGAATCGAATACATTCCCCTCAGAACGATGCGGTGTGATTCTTCCACTCACCGGAAAAGTAGCGGATTGGGGCCGATGGGCAAGGGAAGGGATCGAACTCGCAACCGAAGACTTCAAATCTTCAGGTGTTCAATTCTTATTCGAGGATGATCAGTACACGCCTGCGAAAACAGTTTCTGCCCTCAGAAAGTTTATCGATATTGATAAAATTTCCTGCCTCATTACGGTGGGCTCTGCGACTTCACTCGCTGTTCAAAATATTGCAGAAGAAGCGAAGCTTCCAATGTTTGCTGGCGCGATCAGCCCGAAGATTGGACAGGGGATGCAGTATGTATTCCGATACTACCTTCCGGTCAGCCGTCAGGCCGAAACGCTCAGTGCCGAGGTTAAAAGACGGGCATATAAACGATTGGCAATAATCACGGCTGAGCATGATGCCACACTCCCGCTTTCGGATCGCCTCGTTCAGGATAAAATCACCGAGATCGTATTCGACGAGAAATTTTCTGGTGATGAGCATGCGGTCTCGCCGCTTGCGCTCAGAATTCGTGCAACGAAACCGGATGCGGTTTTTCTCAATCTAATTCCTCCGCTCCCTTCGACTTTTGCGCGGAGATTGCGCGATCTCGGTTATCGCGGAGAGCTTTTTGGCAGTCCGACACTGGATTCCATCGACGAAGTACGGGCAGCGCAAGGTGCTCTCGACGGAGCTTGGTTCATTACGGTTGATAACAGAAGAGCAAAAGAGTTTAACGCGCGTTATGAACGAAAGCACGGGAGCATGCCGAGCATGGTTTCCCTGTATGCTTATGATATCGCGAAGATTATCATCACGAGACCATCCTCCGTTTCCCTGCCTGATCACGTTCGCTCATTGAAGAATCTTGAAGGCGCAGCCGGCTCGGGTGGATGGAACGGAAGCGAATTTGAAATCCCGGCAGGAGTTTGGACGATTGAGAATGGTGCAATCTTCGGCCCACGTTGAAGCATTCGTTTTGCCTAAGCAGGAAAAAGAGGATGGAGACAAGAGGTAAACCTCTGGTCTCGCACCCTGGTGTGTGACTTGGCTTCTTAGCTTTTAGCTCTTGAAGCGGCCGCACAACCAGTACTGGAAACCAAGCCCCTTTAGCTGTGCGGGTCGTGTGTACTTCCAGAGCGTCTTGCCGTCATTGACGTCGACACCCGCGTCGCCGTCCAGCTTCACCTCGAGCGTGCACGTCTCGCCGGTCGACCTCCGCCAGACGATCTTGGCGGCGTGACCGTTGCAGTACGTTGCCTCGTTCGGGACGCAGCCTCGCTCCACGGCTTCGTGCATGAGGGCGCCGACCATCGCGTAGAAAAGAGCCACCATTTTCTTTCCCCTTGTGAACAAAGATGCGCCCAGCATTGTGTGCTCGACGCATCCTTGTCTCAGAAGCGAGAACGGTGGCTACAAAACCTGCTTCTCTTGACTCCGAAGAAAACGCCCAATGCGGCTTCTTCGGAAGCGAAACAGCACCCAGCAGCGCGAATAAGGCGCAATCAAAGAACTCCGCGGATCGTGCCTAAAAGTTATGAGGCGTGGGCCAGACTTCAAGGTGGCGGGTAAGAGAGTTGTAAGCTCATGTCCAACATCCGTGAGGGTTTGCATCGGGAGGGCAGCGTTTTATAGTCCTCTAATCGCGAATCCGGACGAGCGAGGCTTTGTGATTCCGAAGTTTATTGGTGCGAGCTAGGAGGAGAACCGCGAATGAAGCCAAAAATCACTGTGGTGACACTCGGTGTGAACGACCTCGAGGAATCGTTACGATTTTATCGGGACGGCCTTGGGTTTCCGACGGAAGGAATCATCGGCAAGGAGTTCGAATACGGAGCGGTTGTTTTTATCGAGCTTGGGGCCGGGCTTCGGCTCGCGCTTTGGCCGCGAAAAAGTATTGCCCACGACACGGGACTCGCTCTCGGGGCCGCGAGCCCAACAGAGTTCACACTGGCGCACAACGTCAATTCCAAGGCCGAAGTTGATGCCGTGATGGAAACGGCGAAGCGAGCGGGTGCTCGAATCACGAAATCAGCTCATGATACATTCTGGGGCGGATACTCCGGGTATTTTCAGGATCCCGACGGGCATGTCTGGGAAGTGGTCTGGAATCCGCAGTGGACGGAGCAAGCGAATTGATTCACGCAGATTAACTTTACAGGGACCTGTTTCAATGAGTGGAAAACAACCGAAGCGAAATCCCCGCCCGGGGATCGATGAATACGGCAGAACTCCACTTCACTATGCTTGTCTCAAGGGCGATGACGAACTCGTACAAAAACTCGTTGAAGAAAAGGCAGATATAAATTTGGCGGACGACAACGGTATGACACCGCTTCATTTCGCGGCGCAAGAGCGACGGATTGAGATTGTCGAATTGCTCCTCCGTGCGGGAGCCGACCCGAACCGCTATGATGCGCATGGGAACGGGCCGCTTTTTACAGCCGTAATGAACTCCCGGGACACGGGGTTTGAAGGGGTCAGGTTATTCCTTAAATACGGTGCGGATCGTCATCACAAGAATAAACACGGGAGAAGTTCGCTTGATATGGCGACGACGATCGCGCATGGTCTCGAAAAGCCGTTCGAGGAGATTCCGGAACGAGTTCTCGAGACCAAGACTTGAACAGTCTCGGCTGTAGAAAAGTCGCTGATTAACCACATCGTCAGGCGGTGGTCTGAGACTCGACGACGTGCTGAAGATAGAGAAGCAGAATTGTCATGAAAGCCTATCGAGTGCTCATAAATGGACGGAACTTCCGGATTCGAAGTGGCGACGATATCGAATACCTTGGTTTCTTCACGACGCGATTTGTTCGGGCGAACTCCGTAAACGAGGCAGAACTCCTTGCAGTTGATCTGATCAAAGCGGATACGTGGCTTCAGAAATCCACGCTGAACTCGAAAGATGATCCGCCGATGTTGTTCGCCGATGAGATTGACGAGGTTGAAGGCATACCCGAAGATAGTGATTCGGGGTTTTGCTTTTATTCTGCGAAGGAAGACGAGGAGTCGGAATGACGTCGTCCGTGGTTCTATTTGCAGAGCTCGCGGAGACCTATTGCCGGTGGGCGGAAGGCGATCCCGATCCCTCAACAGACTCCGAGACCGCGCTCCGGTTGCTTCCCGAGCTCTATGCGGCCGCGTTGAATCTCCCCGATGCCGAGCCGGGTAATCGGGTTGCGGAACGGATGCTGGAGAAATCGAAAGCAGTCTTTAAGCGTTTCGGTTCGCTGCCGTTTCAATACTACCAGGAGATATTCGACCCGTTCGAAGATACCCCGGCTTCGCCGGTGACCGGAGACATCTGTGATGACCTGGCGGATATCTATCTGGACCTCAAAGAAGGATTGGACCTGTATCAACAGGGAGAAGTGGATACCGCCGTCTTTTCTTGGCGGATTACCTTCGGATTTCATTGGGGACGCCATCTTACTGGGGCTCTGAATGCTCTTCACTGCTTCGTCACAAAGTCATAACGTTCCGATTCTTTTGATTGTTGTCATAATAACGATTTCAATATCTGCTGTGCCGGGTTCGGTCTGACTCTGTGCATGAGCGGTTTGACTGCGGTAGGCGCAAGAAAACACTGGCAGGAGCTCACCGAGGAAATGGCTAATCGACGCTGAGAGGCAGATTGTTCTTCCGCAAAAAAGAAGAAAAGACGAAGAAGTTAACGAAACTCACGAGTCTTGCCTTTGTCATGGCGATTCCGGCGAACTTCATCATCGGCGGCGCATTCCTTCTTGCTTCAGGGAAAATTATTATGGAAGGGAATTATCACATTCCCACTTTTGTCCTGTTTTGTTCCAGTATTGTGATTACGTTTCTCTTCTCGCGTTCACTGAAATTATCCCGATTACGAGTTTTTCTTCACGAATCAAAACACGCCATCGTTGTGTTGATGAGTGGAAACAAGATGAAAGGTTTCAAGGTCAAGGAGCATGAAGGAAAAGTCGATTTTCAGATGTATGAGGATAAAGTTCACTACGGACCCTTCATCGTTCTTGCGCCGTATTGCCTTCCTCTTCTCTCCGTCCCGGCACTCATCTTTGCCATTCTCGCCGATGGGGAGGATATCGTGTTCTCGCTTACCGCGGCGGTCATTCTTGGCGCGGCCCTCGGCCTAGATTACGAAACCGCTTTCCATGATCTCCATCCTCAGCAGACGGACTTCAAGCAAGTCGTCGGCGGGTTTTTTGCGAGTGCGCTTTTTATCGGCAGCGTGATGTTCATCAGCGGTTCAGCTTGCCTCCTTTGGGCGGTTGGTGGGCGGCAGGGATTTGCCGAAGCGGCGATTGTTGCGGTTAAAGTCTCCATGAAAATCGCCGAGAGAATTCCAGAGCTCATGCGGGAATGGGCTTCAGACTAGCTCGAGTATAGCGGGAGAGGCTGTTGATTGGCGCCGTGAGACTGATCGGCGTCATCTACCAGTGCTAAATTTGTCTATATCATCCTCTCCATGACCGACCGTGGCGAGAAGCAGGCATTTTCCAAAATGTTCGACGAGGCATCAAGCTTGTGCCGGTCGCCGATGATGTCCCGACTGTTGAATGCGATGCTTGCCGGGGAAGACGTTGGCGATCATGGGCGATTCGTCTTTCTTTCGGTGGCGCGACATTTCCTCCCCGAGCATGAGATTGTGGAGTTGTTTGCCGCCCAGCCTGGATTCAACGACCGGCGGGCGAAGTCCTGTCTCCTCTCGGTTCAGAACCATAATCTCCGGGTTCCAACGAAATCAGAAATTGCTGAGTGGCAGCAGAATCAAGCCTTCGCTCTTTTGCCTGAGAGCGAGCTTACGGGAAGCGAAGACATCTACCGGGAGCTCGAATTTCCCGAAGGTGAGTACGGAGACATTCCGGAGACTCTTGCAGCCTCCTTTCGTGCTCAGTGAAGTCGCTCAAGACTAATCTTCAATAGTAATATTTCGTTTCTTGAGCCCAGCTCGAGTTCTTGTATTTGGACTTCAACTCGTTGAACCAGGCGGAGCGCTGTTTCTTCGGAACGAGGTCATTCGGAATATGGACATGGCAGGTGGACCATCGGAAACACCAAATCAGCCGGAACAGAGCCTCCGCTTTGAGATCAGCGTCGGCCTTTGGGAGTTTTGCAAGGACATCGCGCGCTTCTTGATAGTAATCAAACGGACGAAGATCTTTGGTCATCCCTTTGCTGCCGCGAAATCCTTCCTTTCCAAAGAACTCGGCGAGAATCGAACCTGGATTTCCGGATTTTTCAGATAAGTCGATCGGCTTGAAATAGACTGCTGCCCGTTCAGCGCCGTCGTAGAAATTCTCTTGAAAATGTCCGAAGTCGAGGAGCGCTCTGGGATCTTGCCGATTTTTTGCGAGCGCGTGGATGGTTTTTTCAACGTCGGCGAACTTTTGTTTTACCTCTTCACTCGCACGGTCAAAGAGCTTGACGAAGCTCTCAAAGTTCTCGTCCATCATAAAATGGTAGAGCAGCGCCTCGGTAGCCGCGGCCTTTGTCGGCTCGGACGCCTTTCCCGTTTCGAGAACCTTTTCGAGCTCCTCATCGGTATACACCTGGAGGAAAGCAAGATTTAATCCGGGAAGGTCCTCAAGGCCCGATTCAGCGATTGCTCCAAACTTCTTCGATCGAAGCAGATTCCGAAGGAGTGCGATTCGGAGTCGAATCTCTGAGTTCTCAAGCTGAATCGAAGGTCCGGAATCAATCTCCTCGCCGGAATCTCCGGACTGCTCAGGTGTTGCGGTGGCTTCGGGCTTTGCGGTCGCTTTCGATTTCTGTCCGGCTATGAGTTCTCGCCAGAGCTTTTCGGCTTCATCGAACTTCCCAAGGAACTCTAGGGATTCGGCGGCGACGAGTTTGTGCGCTGATTTTACCTCTTCCGGCGCCGACGCTGGAGGCATCGAGGCCGCCGCCTCTTCAAATCGTTGCATCCGGAAGAGCATTTGAGATTGGAGGAGATCGTGCAGTCCGCGATAGGGAGCGAAGAGAGCAGCATTCTCTTCCAGTTTTTTAAGGGTCTCTGACGCCGCATTTTTTTGATCCTCGGTGATCGGATCGCGGTTCATCATCAGAATGCTCTGTGCGGCGAGCAAAGGAGAATCGAATGGAGGACGGCTGCTCCAGAGCGAGACGAAGCGCTCGAGCTCGTCTCCCAAGTATCCCAATGTGAGCGCGTCCTTTTTTTCTATGCCTTCGTTGAAGGCCTTGAACAAGAGACTCAAATATTCTTCGTTTTTATCCAGCAACCTCGCCGCTCGCCGAATGAGGCCCGTAGCGCTCGCCGCGAACGGCCCTTTTGGAAAAGTGCTCACGTATTCTTGAAGAAGCCTCGCTCCCGCTTCGACAGTCGCTCGGTCGACGGACTCCGAAGAGCGGTTGTATCCGTCCCACGCCGTTTGAGCTTGAACAAGCCGTGTTCGCCCCTCGAGATAGAGTGCCGTTTCCTTCAAGTGGGGATCCGAAGAGGACTTGAGCGAGGCAAAGATATCGGCCGCTTCTTTCGGGTTTGAGTGATAGAGCAAGAATGCCGCCCGCAGATAGTGTAGCCATTCTTTGGTGGAATCGTTTGATTCCAATTGTCCCAAATCCGGATTCTCCGGCTTCGCCCACTCGACGAAATCCCCCTTCGCGCCGCATTCAGCGAGAAGTAAAATTCGGATATCGATGAGCTTTCCTTTCAAATCATTCGAAAGCGACGATTGACGAATCATCGAAATGAAATGCGCCGCAGCATCTTTGTTGTTGGAATGACATGTTCCAAAAACAGCCGCGTATTCTTCGATGGAGAAATGAGGAGTCGGGGCAGTTCGTGTAATTCGAATGCCCTCTGACTCGGCGGCGCGGACTTCTCTTTCAAATGGAGACTCGTCCGACTGATCGTCCCTTGTTGTGACGTAAGCGCCAATCATAAGCGCGATGTTCCCGCGAGAGTCGTTGAACGGGTCGAGAAAATTCAGATCCGTCGAACAGTCGTCGAGGGCCGGTCGATGGAGATACAGCGCTTGACCCGAATCGTAGCAGTTGTCCGAGCTGGCGAAGGCGAACGCCGGTGAGAATAAGGCGGCGGCGAAAAATAGGTATCCTTTCATGGTTTCCCCTGTAGAGTGCGCTGCCGGATAAATAAACTGGAAGAGAGGGAATTTACACGCACTTTTTTCTCGGGAGAAAGGCATCCGGGTCCCAGCCGCTGGGCGTCACTTTGCAGGGTTAATTAACTATGAGGCTTCGAGCGCGACCAATCCCACAAAACAGAAATCAGGCGGGAAAGGAAGAGTGTTGACTCCTCGCAAGTCGCAGTGGTCTTCGCAAAGCTGTCCCTGGCGAACCGGCCCGATTCCAGCGAGCCGGCACCGACCGCGTCATTCTCACCGACTGATACATGCATCCATGAACCCACTGGGAAACAGTTCATACGCCGCATGTAAATGCCCCACGACGACGATTGACCATCACTCCCTTCCAGGCTGAAATACTCAGCGAACGACGCCGGGCCTTCGCCCTTCCAAACTTACTCTTTTCGCTGCTCCGGAAGCAGGAAATAAACAAAGCCCTGAAAATTCGGATTTGAACGAATCTCGGGAGCTTCGGTGAGGGGATCCGGCATTCCTTCGAGGAGTCCGAGTCGGAATGCCATGCTCATGTTCCGGAGTCTCCGAAGATACGACTCGAGATGCGGGATCGGCCGGCGGCCGTTGTAGAGCTGGAAGACGATCTCATCGGCCGAACCCGCCAGAGATTGGATATTCTCTTCGGAAGCATTCGCCGCCCAGTCTGCGAGACCAGTGACGCTGAGCCGGTATCGCTCCGGAATCAATGCCCGGAATTTTTGAAGGAACGCGGAGTATTCCTCGAGTTTTTCCGTCGGCGAATCGTAATCAATCTGGAAGCCGAGGACGGTGTTCCCGGAAACCTCCCATCGTTCTCCAAGGTAGGTCGCGGCCTTTGCCAATGATTCTTCCTGCTCCAGCGCCTCGATGCGAAAAACCAAATAGATCGCCTCAGCGCTCGTTTTTACCGGTGCGGCACCTTGCGCGACAAATTTTTCCGGAGTCTTCGAAGAGGATCGTTCCAAGGTTCCTTGGTGGATATAGTAGTATCCAGACCTCACGGGAGGAGTGAGCACTGATTGACCCGCCCAGAACCAGTATCCTTCGACTGATCGGTTCGGACCCGCGCCGGAGAGCGCGAGAAGGAGAATTATGAATAGTTGAGCACGTCTTGTTCTCATCGTATCTTGCAACGATATATGAAAAGAAAAGTTCCCGGCCAGAGGATCCTTTACGAGACCAAGTGGCGACTTATCTTTTGCCAAGTGTTTGGAAGTGCGGATCTCTTCTCCGGAACACGGAGCGAGAAGCCAGCATGAGGATTAGGATATTCTCTGCAAGAGTATGGAGCGTATGAAAAACTTTAGGCGCCAGCGAAGTGAGTTCAAAATTCTCCTCTTCTTCGCTTTCTTCTCGTTGCTTCCTGATCACTTAGCGAACGCGCATCCACAACTTCAGGGCAAACGCATAGAGAGAATTCTCTTTGGTTCCTGCGCCCATCAAGATCGTGACCAGAATTTTTGGAAATCGATTCTTGAAAAGCATCCGCAGGTATGTCTTCTGATTGGAGATAATATCTATGGAGACAGCGAAGACCCAGAAGTGCTCAGGAGAAAGTATGGGCAACTCTCAGCGCAGCCTTCGTTTCAGCGGCTTCGCGAGAACTGCCATCTACTCGCGACTTGGGACGATCATGACTTTGGATTGAACGACGCTGGGTCGGAGCTGAAAATTAAGAAAGAATCGAAAGAGGCGTTCCTCGAGTTCTTAAAAACTCCCGCGGATTCGCCGCGCCGGAAGCATGAGGGTGTCTACGATTCAGAAATTCTCGGAGCGGGGGACGAAACAGTCCAAATTATCTTGCTCGATACGAGGACCTTTCGCACTGAGCTCAAGGTGGTATCGAATTCGAAGCGGAGATCGGGCTACGATTATTTGCCGAACGTGGAGCCGGGAGCAACATTGCTCGGCGAGGCTCAGTGGGCCTGGCTCGAGGGCGAGTTGAATAAACCCGCAAGGCTCCGGCTTCTGGTGTCAAGTATTCAGCTTGCTTCGGACGAGGCGCCGAAAGAGAAATGGGCGAACTTCCCGAAAGAAGAGGAACGGCTGTTCGCGCTCCTCAGAAAGACAAACGCGACGGGAGTGGTGGTGCTTAGCGGAGATGCACATTTTGCCGAGCTCTCGGTGCTCCCAAACGCCATCGGTTATCCACTTTTTGATTTTACGGCGAGTGGCTTTAATGTTGGAGAGGTCAATTGGTACCCGCCTCAGCCGAATCGGAATCGGGTAGCAATTATGAGCACGGGCTCAAATTTTGGAATGTTGGAAATTGACTGGAAGGCGCCGGAGCCGCAGATTGGATTCTTCATTTATCATGCTTCCGGCGACTTATACTTCCGCCAGTATTTTCCGTTGAACAGATTGAAGTAGTTCGGTAATTTTTTTCGGCCCTAGTCGCTCAGCCAAGCCAGCAAATTTTAGTAATCTGAAGCGAAGAGAGTTTGTGCTGAAGACTCAGTTTCTCACCAGAGCGTAGCACTATCCAGCCTGCACCGGACGGCGATGCGATTGGTACAACTTGAGCGCCGTCTGGTATTGGAGAAGGACGGGTCGAAATATAAACACCGGCGTGAAAACGCAGGTAAAGAGGACCAACTTCGTAAAGAAGCCTGTCTTTGAGGACCATCCGAGTGTTTCTGGGTCGAGAAGGCCCATCAATCCAAAGCTGAAGCAGCAAAGTGAGACCAATCCGGAGACTGCCACTGCGAGTCGAAAATATGGATGCATACGAACGTCCCCTTTTGCAAAAACCTCGGACCCTATTCTGCTTTCGGTCCGGCTGTGCTTCAGTCGGGTATTCCAAATCGAAATAACAAAAAGAAGATTGTTGAATGACTTCAGCTAGGTATAAGAGGCCAAAGCTGTTTGAACCGGTCTTGTGCGGTTCGAATCATAACTGAATCTCCATCGATATTTTGAAAAATTATCATTATGACGAAGCAAAAATTCTCCCACACCGCCGTTCTCCGAATTTCTGAGTACGTGGAAACGGCCGAACGCGAGACGCGGTACGAGAAACCACTCGCGATCTTTCTTGAGACGAAAGGCATTGGTCTCGTGAAGGGTGGTAACGCCCAGCTAAACGAGAAGTATCGGATCGTCTCAGTGGATATCGATCTGGAACTTGCCGATGTCTCCGCCTCGCTTGCGGCCGTGCAGCAGGAGCTTGAGCGACTTGGCGTGCCGTCGGGTTCGGAAATTAAGTTTCTCCGTAATGGAGTGATGGTGAACCGGCGAGTCGGGGCACTCGAGCTGATAGAGCTCACGCTTAATCTTGCAGGCCTCTCCCAAGAGGCGTCAGAGAGCCTCGACTTTCATTCATTCTACGATAACCTGAATCGAAGCTTGAAAGCTGATGAGACAGGGGAGCTCCGGAGCGTTTGGTCCGGACCTGAAGAAACGACGATCGTCATCTGTGGGAAAAGCGCGGACGCGATTCAAAAACGCTTAGTTCAGCTTCAACCGTCCGAAGCGCTCTTGAAAGGAGCGCGGCTCCAGATTCGGAGAAAAGACCCGAAGGCAAAGATCGAAGAAGTTCGGCTCTAGAAGGCACATCGCAGAAATCTGTCCAAGTGGGCTTACACCAAAAGCACACTGCACCAAGACGAAAACTCGCTAAGAGATTGGCCGGACGAAGCGCTACGCAGACGTTGCGCAGCAGCGTTTGTATTTTTTTCCGCTGCCGCAGGGGCAGGGGGCGTTTCTAGAAACCACAGTGCCGACTGGAACTTTTGGCATGATTTTCCCGTCTGCGAACAACCAGCGATCTTGCCGCTTTTTGAATGTGCTCAGTTCGTGGTGCTCGTATTCTAGACCCTCTTGCTTGAAGCGGGCGATGAATTCGACCTCGCCCTTTACATCGCTTACGCCGCCTTTGGCTTTGACGATTTCAAGACCGAGCCACTCAGCGCTCTCAGACCATTCTTTTGCGGCCTTCGGTGAGAACGTCGGACGTTCTTCAGGAACGAGGGTCTGGGTGAGGTAGTCGATCTCTCCTTTTACGTAGGCGCAATACCGAGAGCGCATGAGCGCCTCCGCCGACGGCGCATGGGAAGTCCCCGCATGAAAGGGACCGCAGCATTCTTCGTAAGCCATTTGGCTGCCACAGGGACATTGAGACATAGACATCCAGAAACCAAGTAGGTGAGAAAGCAAAGACGACGTTGCTCTACGAGGTAACTGCAGAAGGAAAATTTGTCCATCGAGAAATCTCTCTCAGAACACACCTCCGACACCTCAGGACCTTCATGTACTCTTTCTGATGAAAGCGGAAATTTGAAGGGCCGGAGATTCCGGAGGTGTTTTTTCGCTATCGGTAACCACCGGCAACCAAAATAGCTTCGCCGGCAATCCAGCGAGAGTCATTTGACGCGAGAAACGTTACGGCATCGGCGACGTCATCAGGTTGACCGATTCGTCCAAAAGGCGTTTCCGCTTCGACCTGTTTGCGGAATTCGCTCTCCCCAATACCCTGCGCCGTAAAGCCTTCAGTTTCGATCATTCCGGGATTGATAGAGTTCACCCGGATCTTTCTCGAGCCGAGTTCCACCGCCAGTGTTCGAGTCACCTGATCAACAGCCGCCTTCGTCGCGCTGTAGACGACGCCACCCGGGACCGCTCGTTGAGCTGCGACCGAACTGACGTTGATGATGTTTCCTCCTTCCGTGCCGAAGTATTTTACCGCTTCTTGAGAGGCGAGAATTAACCCGAGCACGTTCAGATCGAACATTTTGTGAAAATGCTGGGGAGTTACTTCTTCGAGCGGACTGAATTCGTAAACGCCTGCATTATTTACTAAAATATCCAATTTGCCGAACGCGGACTTTGTCTCGGCAAACAATCGTTGAATGTCTTCTTGTTTTGCGACGTTTGCCTGAACGGCGAATGCCTTTCCGCCCGCGTTCGTAATCTCAAGCACAACTTGGTCGGCTTCTTTTTTGCTGGATGAGTAGTTGACCGCGACGGATGCTCCCTCGGCGGCAAGCGCTTTTGCAATCGCCGCTCCGATCCCTTTTGAAGCGCCGGTTACTATTGCAACTTTGTTGGTGAGTTTCTTAATCATACTGGTGTGCCTGTGAGGCCTCCTATTGTTTACCGATTGGTAAAGAATAGTGTTTCTCCGCTTGGTCTGTCAAGGCAAATAGTGTACCATTAAGTAAGAAAATAAAAGTCTATGGCAGCAGGACGTCCCAGAGCATTTGATATCGATAAGGCGCTTGATAAGGCTCTCAAGGTCTTTTGGAAAAAAGGCTATGACGGTGCGAGCTTGAGCGACCTGACGGATGCCATGGGGATCAACCGCCCCAGCCTCTATTCGGCCTTTGGAAATAAAGAGGCGCTCTTTCGAAAGGCTATCGATAGATACGTTGAGGGTCCGGGATGCGGCATTGCTGAGGCGCTCAAAGCGTCGACGGCCAGAGAAGTCGCGGAGAAAATTCTCTTCGGCGCCGTGCTGATGCTTACTGATACGAAAAATCCCAAGGGTTGCTTTCTTGTGCAGGGAGCGCTTGCCTGTGGCGATGAGGGGGATCTCGTCCGGCGGGAGCTGAACCGGCGCCGTGAAGCAGGCTTGGCCGTTCTCAAGAAACGATTTGAGCAGGCGCTGCAGGATGGTGACCTTCCGAAGGGCGCCGATCCCGCCGGATTGGCACGGTATGTTTTGATGGTTAATCATGGGATGGCTGTTCACGCCACCGGCGGCGCGACGCGTGAAGAGCTGCAGCAAGCAGCTGAGATCGCCATGCAGGCGTTTCCTTCCTAAAATTCTCTCTGGTGCTCCGGTGCGCTGTGGTCTTAATTTGATAAAAAGTGGCCAAAGAGCGCGGGCACCTAAAGTGTTTTCGACGATTAAAAAGAGTTGTTATGTTGATTCGCGATGAAGAGGAACGTGATTGGTTTGCGGTCCACGATCTCAATACCGCGTCGTTCGATACTCCTGCTGAAGCATTGCTCGTGGACGCGCTGAGAGAGCAGCTCAAGCCGATTCTCGCTCTGGTCGCCGAAGAGGACGACATAATTGTCGGACATATATTTTTCTCTCCGGTACTCCATACGGGCAAGCCGGAAGTTAAGGTTATGGGCCTTGCCCCGATGGCCGTTGAAGTCGATTATCGACGCCGAGGCATCGGAGCCGCGCTCGTGAGAGACGGAATTCAACGATGCGAGGAAGCGGGAATCGCAGCCATTGTCGTCCTCGGTGATCCGACCTACTATTCTCGCTTCGGATTTCTTCCGGCGGCTGATTACGGACTTCATTGCGAATTCGAAGTTCCGGCGGAGGCGTTCATGGCGATGGAATTACAACCTGGTAGCCTCGCTGGAGGCTCGGGGGTGATTAAGTATCATCCCTCATTTAGTTTGCTCTGAGATCCGCTGCATTAAATTAAGAGGAATTGTTCTCGATGTCCGCGAATGTAGAAGAACAAAAGCTGAATTGGGAGCGGATATTCTCGCTCGCGGTGCGAGTGTCGGTTTGGGGACTGTTTTTTCTTGTACTCTTCCTGCTTCGCTCCTTCTTTTTATTGATTTTTCTCACTTTTGTCTTTGCGTACATTCTCTCATCGGCTGAATCCCGCCTAGGCAAATATTTCGGGAATCGGACGCTGCGGGTTGTGATTTCTGCCTCGATGCTGCTCGGCATTCTGCTTATCGTCGGTGCGTTTATTCTTCCGAGGGTCAAGGAACAGACGCTCATCTTCATCGAGCGATTTCCGCTCTACATGCAAACGCTCGACGGACACCTTTTTCATCTCAGCGAATCCTATCCGATCCTCAAGAACGTCATTCCAGATTCGACGGCGATGAGCGAAAATCCGAGCCTCATGCAGTCACCAAGTGCTCAGCTCCTGCGCGATCTGCTCGGATCGGAAAGCGGAGAGATGCGCATGTCCGCGACCTTCGGAGCGGCGCGTCAGATGGGTGCGTATGCGATGACGGTCGTCTCGGCATTTTTGCTCTCGTTATTGTTTTCATTTCTCATCGTACTTGATCTACCTCAGCTCACGGGGGGGGTGAAAAGCCTTCAACAAACGAAACTTCGTTTCGTCTACGATGAAGTCGCCGATAGTATTCGAGACTTCGGAAAGGTGATGGGGAAAGCGCTCGAAGCCCAGGTGTTCATCGCGCTGTTGAACACCGTCTTTACGGCCTTCGGTCTCGTTCTGTTGGGAATCACGGACAAGATTACATTTATCTCGATGATCGTCTTTCTGTGCAGTTTCGTGCCGGTGGCCGGAGTGTTTATCAGCTCTGTGCCGATCTGCTTGCTGGCTCTCCAGCAGGGTGGAGTGAGTCAAGTCTTGCTTTCGATCGGTATGATTTGCGTCGTTCATATGATTGAAGCCTATATCCTCAATCCCCGGATCTACGGTTATCACCTCAGGATGAACCCGGTGATCGTCCTCATCATTCTGACCATTGCCGGAAAGATGTTTCATGTCTGGGGACTCATTTTGGGCGTTCCAGTCGCGAACTATCTCTACGGACACGCCATTCGTTACAAGCATGACTCGAAATCTGAAGAAGTGGCGGCGCACTGACGGGAGGGGCCAAAGAAGTGATTGTGCGAACTCGATTGATGAAACAAAAGAACCGGCAATTTACCATTTCATTTGTCCTTGGAGCGTTAATCATTGGTGTTTCTGCGGGCCCCGCATCCGTGAGGGCGGAGGAGAAAGTTCAACCACCCACTCGATACATCGTTCCTGAATCGGTAGCGCTTCGTGAGAGTGCCGGAGGCCAACTTATCGGCACTTTGAAACGTGGGTCGCCCGTTCTCGAGCTCGAAACCAGAGAAGATTGGGTCCACATCGCCGCGGAGGCTTGGGTGAGGAAAAGTGAGCTTGCCGCGCGCTCTTCCAGCGTGAAAGTGGACGTCGCGAAGGAGAGCCTCAAGGTTGCCGAGTTCACGTTGAAGCCAGTGGAGAAGGAGAAGAAGGACGAGGAGAGCAAGATTCTCCTGAAGCTGCTGGTTCAAAATTCGTCTCCGCAAGACATCAGCACTTGGACTGGAATTCTTCTGATTGAAGATCCTCAAGGGAAGGCAATCGTCCGGACTCCTATCGAAGGAGGTCCTGTAAAAAGCGGGGCTTCCGCCGACTTCAATTTTTTTTGGGCGAGTTCGGAAGACGCCTATGCACCGCTCTCGCGGTATGCCGCCGACAGCAGCCGGTTGAATGTCGCTCTTACAAACGTGAAGTTCAAATAATACGTTTCTAAGAATGCTTTGGAGTAATAAACCGACATTGGAAACTTTGCAGAGAGGCTGTGAAGGAACCCTCTGCGACCATCTCGGAATAGTGTTCACTGAGATTGGCGATGATTTTCTCGTGGCGAAGATGCCCGTCGATGAAAAAACGAAACAACCAGCGGGCCTTCTCCACGGTGGTGCCTCGGCGGCATTGGCCGAGACACTTGGAAGCATCGCTTCAACACTCTGTATAGAAACCTCAGAGCACATGCCCGTCGGCATCGAAATTAACGCGAACCATTTGAAATCTGTCACCTCCGGGTTTGTGTTCGGACGGGCGACTCCAGTTCGTTGCGGTAAGTCCCTGCATGTATGGAATATCGACATCAAGAACGAATCGGGTCAGCTTGTTTGCGTCAGCCGTTTGACCGTAATGATTGTCCCAAAGAGAGGATAAAAGTTTATCTGGAGAGGTGAATGACGGAAGCGGAGGTCGATCGGATCGAGACGGCGCTGGAGATCTCACTGCCTCGTGGATATCGAAATCTCATGGTGCCGTTTCCTCTCAGGTCCTGCCGGGGGAATACTGATACAGAGCTTTGGGACGACGCAGATCGGCTCATTGAAGAGAACAGGCAGCTTCGCTTCGGTCTGTTCGGCGGAGTCAAACCTTGGCCCGAGCAATATTTTTGCCTTGGTGGCGCAGGAAGTGGATGTGTTTACGCGCTTGAGCTGGAAGGCGACGATCCGGAAGTCTGGTGGGTTGACCATGGCCATCTCGACGCGGAAACAACGCAAGGAACGGGGATGAGATTCTCCGAGTGGTCTGAGAAGTATCTGCAAGAACTGCGGAGTGACCTCGAAGGCGAGGGAATCGATCCGGACGGTTCCCCGTGCGAGCGTGAGACCATCGCTGCCAAGAATGCCTACGTGGGAGGACTCTCACTGCTTGCATTTTTTGTAATCGTGGTAAGCCTGATATACGCTGTCTCACTTTTACGCTGAGATTGTTCATGCCGAGGATCACCATGAAAAGCATCTTGAGAGTTGCTGAAGCCGCTGCCTGTCTCGGATTACTTTTTGGATGCTCTGCGTCTCAAGTCTCCGAAAAGCCCGAGATTGATGTCCTGAATCAACAGTACGAAGATCTGCAAAAAACACCGGAAGGTGCAAATTACGAGGAACTTGCAGTTCAGGAGTTTTTCGAGCGAAATTTCTCGGCCGTTCAGCTTTGTGCACCACCGGATGCGCCGCTTGCCCACCCGTTTTCCATCTTTCTTTCGGTGGGACCGGAAGGTCAGGTCACGTCGATGACCTTCGAGCCTGAGACGGATGTTACGAGATGCCTCCTGAAAAACGTGATCCCTGTAAAATTCACTAAACCTTCAGCCGCCTTGCCTTCTCGAATTGTCGTTCGTATTGACATGGTGTTCGAGGAATAACTCCCTCTCCGGAAAATTGGTAACCTTCGTCGCGCCTGGCATCATAACTCTCTTCGGCTGTCCTGATAAATTCCAAAAATTGTAACTCTCGTCGCGTTGTCGGCTCGTGGAGGCACGGGCGCAGAGTTCGGATTTGATTAGAACAACGGTCATTCATCGAAGAGGTTTTGACATGAGGCTCCGAAATGTTCTCCTGTATGCAATCGCACTCCCGTTCTGTCTGATTCTTGGCTTTGGAGAGATCGTCCAAGCCGATGAAGTTGTTACCGGAGGCGTCTATCAGATTCGATTCAGCACCATTCCGAGAAATGCCAAGCCGGAATGGCGGGTGTACCATGAGTTCGAGCTCACTGGAGATATCGACACCATAGGGAAGAAGGCGAAGACGATTTATTGGGGATACATTTGGACGTTCTCAACCGTGGAAGAGCCGAACCCGTGGACAAAATACATGAATAAGCCGACGGACCACTTCGACCTTTTCATCCTCGGCTATTATAAAGAGAAAACGGAATGTGCTCCCATCGATTTTGGAGCGGTTAGCGCTTCTCATTTCAGTGGTTCCCATTTTAGCATGCCGTTTTTCTCGGTATCGTTGCCGGAGGTCTCAACCTGCACGTCAACTTCCTACTTTGAAGAAGCCGGATATTCGCTCGAAACCGGCGGACCGCAGCTCTCCGAGGGGATGAGCCCGGGCTCGTCGGCAATCTCTCTTTCGTTCGAATAATTCGTCCAAAACCGGGGGTGGCGGGGACTGTCCGCCATCCCCGGACGGCGGACAGCCCTGTGCACTCAAAGGCCCTTCCTCGTGCCAGAGCATATGTCTGTACAAGCGTCACGCTGCTCCAAGAGGTGATTCTTCTCTGGAAATATCAGTGACGGTTCACCTTCATCCGCCTCGAGTCGATATCTCGAGCTCGAGCCGCGGACACGACGTCGCATACGCAAGCCTGTGATTTGAGTTTGGCACTGCTACGCGTAACCGAGCCACCAAAACTGGAGCTCCGACAACTGGGCGAGCACGCCGGCGGGTCGACGGATATTGAAGGGCGGGACGGCGCTGCCCTCAATATCTCGAATTTGTCACTTAAACGTTCGGACCCGACACCGATCGATGGAATTCCAACGTGGAACAGTCGACCTGAAGATAGCTCTCGACTGCTTGGAGCATCAAATCCTCGAGTCGTGTCCGGCGTGCCGGATCTTCAGACACCTGTGTATCTAAGTCCTGTTGCGAATTGAAATTGACTTTTAGGTGAAGCAAGTTGGTGTTGGGTTGGAAGTAGATTTCGGCAATCAGATCCCGCATCCACATTCCTAAAACCTTAAATTCAATATCGTTGTTGGGCGATTGTATTCTTATGAAACGTCCTGTTGCTCCGCCATGCACGTGTGAGAATTTCCAGCACTCCACTTTGCTGGGAGCAGCCGGGTTCAATGATCGCGTCGTGAGAGTGGTGTGCGATTGGTTCCTCGTAATTACGTCGTTCTCGCGATGAAACTCCGTCGAGGTGTAAATTATCCGTTTATCCGCGTTCACTTCATAGTTCCCGTTCACGTCGAGAACGCTTTCGGCACTGTAAAACTCTGCTACTTGCTCTCTGCAGTGATTTTCGCCCAACTCTGGATTTTCACCGACGAATTGGCTACTGCTCTCCGTCTGGGTTGTGGATTTGGAGCGCTCGTATGAGGTCAAAGTACTAGTTTCAAGCCACTGAGTCCCCGGGCAATACCAGCTCGGAGCGCGAATGCCGGAATTGCGTTTGGTTTTTTCATATCTCGTGGAGTAGCCCTCTTTGCCTTGAGCGCAGTATGATACGTAGTTATCGGTGACCTTCTCGTAATATTCTAAAAACTGTAAACCTCCGGACGTCTTGATATTAGTATTGGTTACCGTCTGACCGACGCATTCACCACTCCTAATCGGGAGGGAGCTGGAAACAGACTCCACTAATCCTGGAAGCGGTGCAGCCTGTGCCCGAGGCGGTAGAATAAACCCCGCGGCATAGGCAAAGACGAGTGTGATGCAGCGAGAACGACGAATGATAACCATAATATCTCCAAATGAGAGTCGCCGAGAATAACCGGTTCGTCTGCGCTCACGGAGAGAGGAATCGTCGAGAAGCTCAGACGGATTTCGAGAACGTGAACGTAATCTAACTACAGAAAACAGCCATACTACTTCCCGCGATGCGGGATAGTTTCTTTATGCGAGAAGCGCTTACTTTGATGATTTCTTCAAAGTCTGATCGGTTTGTAACAGCGGAAAGACCAGCGGTGACGTGACAACGATAGGCCGTAACAACGAGTAGCGCCTTTGAGCCGGCGCGTGTTCGTGCTGATATCGTCGACTCGCCGGATCAATTCATCGAGACCGACGAACCACCACTCATCGACGGGGACGGCCCCGTGCAGGTGAAAATGCCTGTGAGTGACCTCTTCTACGCCGGGATACGTGTCCTGACGGTCCGGGCTACCGGGACACGGTCTCTCTCTGTGAACAAACTGTGAAAAGTTGAGATATGGGATATTTTCAGAGAACTTTCCTGCAGGAGATGCCGTCCCCCTCCGTCTTACAGAACGGAGCGCGAATTGAGTTTTTGGCTGTGTAAGAAGCTCGATTCGCCTATTGAGGGGCAATGAATATCATCCGATCGATTCTTCGAAACACTTCCACCCTGATTCTAATTTTTTCTCTAATGCTTGTTTGGAGTTGTGGAGACAAACCACCTGCGGAAACTCCTCCCAAGACACCGCCAAAGGTATCCGCGGTGGAGGTGCAGGTCGCACCGTTTGATGTTTTCCCCGACTCGGCGAACTTCGGAATACGAGTGCGCTTCTCCGAACCAGTTGTTCCCACCGGGCTTCGGCATGTGCCCCCTTCGGCATTCATCTCTCCGCCGGTTCTGGGGAGTTTCCGATGGACGAGTGATTCGGAGCTTTGGTTCGTTCCTTCAAATCCGCTTCCCGCCGAGAGCCGCTATGAGATCAATCTTTCAAGCCTCCAACTGCGTGAGGGAACGGCGCTTTCAAAAAAATCCGTGACGGTTCAACTTCCTCCACCTCGATTGGAAATCTCGACCTGCGAGCTTGTTGAGACTTCAAGTGACCCGATTTCTCGCCAAATGCGAGTTTCTCTCATGATGAACTATTCGCTCGAAGGATATTGGAGGGGAGGTAGTGCCGCTCACAACGCCATCGAAAAACGGCTTCACGATCACGTAAAAATGAATCGACAGCTCGGTGAAACGAGCGAAGCCGTTCCGGTGACTCTCTCGATCAAGAACCAATCACTCGAGTCGGATATCGCCGGTACGGAAATGCTGCGGCCCGGAAAGGACGGAAATTTTACATTTCGAATTGAGCCTGGGTTACTTGCGACCGGTGGTAAGCCATTCCCGGGAGCGGAGTGCAAGGTTGCCTTCAAGGATATCGAATGGAAATCGGAGCTCACTCAAGCGCTCGCCGATTCCGAGGCGAAGAAGGTGCCGTTACCGGCTATCCCGGTCTCGTTCCTTTCGACGATCTCTCGAGGCACCGAAGAGCTTCACGTGCGATTCGTGGACCCGGCTCAACGCGGAACCTCGGTTCCCCACAAACGGCCCTCGGGGGAGATTCTCGAGTCTGGAGTGACGATCTCGCCGGCGGTAAAGGGGCAGTGGAGAATCTATGGCGAATCGGAGCTCGCTTTTCAACCGACGGAGTCTTGGATCCCTGGAGCTTCGTATACCGTCTCAGTTGATCCGGCACAGTTTCCCGAGCTCGCGATAGCGTCAACGGAAAGCCGTTTCCTCGCATATTATTTGAGCGGGGGAATTGCGAGTCTCGATTCCGGAACAGTTCCCGAAGATCCCGCCCGACGTGTTGTCGCAGCCACTCTTCATTTCAACTATCCCGTGAAAGCGGAAACCCTGGAAAAGCTCTTTCAGATTAATATTTCGGAGAAGGGAAGACTTGGGAGTAGAGCGCCGGGACAGTTCTCTGTCGAGCAGGGTGATGAGCCATTTACCGCGATCGTGCGAAGCCGCCCGCTTGAATTGAAGGATTATCCCCTTATCGTGGAGTTCTCTTTATCCGGCTCCGTGATGTCTTCACTCGGAGGTTCCTCCCAGTTCTTAAACCTGAAGCGCGAGTTCGAGCTTCCCTCGAAACTCGACATTTTTTCAGTCGCAGGGGCTGACATCTCCGTCGTGAAGAGTGCGACCGAGGAGCTGCAAAGAGTATTGACCATCACCGCGAGCGAGGATGTTGACGAGTCCGCCGTCGCTCGAAGCATCGAGCTTCTTCTCCTGCCAAATTGCAAGGAAAAAGGAAATGAAAAGCTCTGTGAGAACGGAGACTCTTTCTACAGCGAAGCACAGATCACCGCGGAAGTGGAGAAAAAAGCAGAAAAACTTCCACTTACTTACGTGACCCGGAGCGAGGGGAGTGGAGAGTCGACATTCTCCTTCTCCTTTGAAGCGGATGGAGGGCGCCAAGCATTCATCCGAATTGCTAAGGGGCTCACTTCCAAACTCGGCTTTCCTTTGAGAAAGCCCTACCGGGAAGTCGTCCACTTGAAACACTACCCGAAGCGTCTCAGCATTATGCTTGATGGGTCGCTCCTCAGTCTCTCCGGCGCAAAGCGGTTGGGAATTCTCGCGCAGAATGTGAAGAAGATTCAATATCGCCTGTCCCGGGTGAAGGCGACCGATCTGCATCACTTAGTCTACGTTTCGTCAGGAAAGTTTGGGCATCCGAACCTGGAGACTAGTTTCACTTTCGATGACATGGCGCAGCCATACGAGTTTCGCGAAGAGCTTCCAGAAGGACCATCGGGAAAGCCGGCGTATACGTCCGTTGATTTCTCGAAGTTTCTGAGCACCGCCAAGGATCTTCCGAGGGGATTGTTCTTCCTGGAGGTAAAAGAGTGGCTGCCGCCGGGAACTGAGGCCGAATCTCAAAGCGAAGAGTCGGAAGGCGAATCCTCCGAAAGCTACGAAGGCGAGTGCGGCGAAGACGGCGAAAGTTGTGGCAGCTCGGAGTCGCGGGCGCTCGACCGAGACTCGCGTCTCGTGCTCCTTACCGACCTCGGTCTCGTCGTGAAGCGGGCGCTTGACGGCAGTGATACCGTCTACGTTGCTTCGTTCCGGAAGGGCGAACCTGTCTCCGGTGCGAAGGTGCAGCTTATCTCGCGGAACGGAGCCTCGCTCTTCTCCGGCATCTCGGGGAAGAAAGGAGAAGTGAGCTTCCCCGATACGTCTAATTTTGAGCGGGAGAAGCAACCGGTGATTTACGTCGCAGAGAAAGATGGAGACCTCACGTTCATCTCCTATCAACGGCGAGACCGCGGAGTGAATCTCTCCCGATTCGATATCGGCGGCGTGGTCGAGAGTGATAACCCAGATGATCTGCGCGGGTTCATGTTTACGGATCGGGGGATCTACCGGCCGGGTGAGCGAGCGTCGATTGCCTTGACCATTCGTAACCAAGATTTCTCTCCGCTTCCGGCAGCGCTTCCTCTGTCGTTGAAAATTGTCGATCCTCGAGGAGAGACTGTCGTCAAGGACGTCATCCGGTTTCCGAAGCTCGGACTAGCGGATTATTCATTCGAGACCAGCGAGTCGCGGAGCACCGGAACGTACCATGCAGAACTAATCATTCCCGCCCGCGCGAACGTTCCGGATCGGATTCTCAGCAAGCTTGATTTCCGTGTCGAAGAGTTCGAACCGGATAGACTCTCCATCTCGGCCACTCTCGGCGCAGGAGACACCGGAGCGTTCAAACGCCTCGAGAATCTCGCGGGGAAGGTTAATTTGAAGAATCTCTTCGGCGTGCCGGCTGCCGGAAATACGATCAAAGCGTCCATCGTCGTTGACCCTTGGTCTGGATATTTCAATGGATACCCGGGCTATAACTTCCGGCCGATACTCGAATACCAAAGCCGAACGCACCTCGCGCTCGATCTCGGCGAAGCGCAGACTGACGAAACGGGAGAAACAACCTTTGATATCGGTATACCGGATGTGTCCGGAGTCGTGCTCGATGGTATTTTCTCTGCGGAAGGTTTCGAGAAGGAGTCCGGGCGCTCTGTTGGAATCAGCAATCGGGCGCTCATTACGGATCTTGAATATCTCGTGGGAGTGAAATCGGAGGATTCCCTCGAATTCGTGGTCAAGGGAGCCATTCGAAAGATTCACCTTCAGGCCATCGATCTCCAAGGCCAAAAGCTCGCGAAAAACCTTAAGGTCATCGTCGAACGAGAAGAGTATCGAAACATCCTCGTGAAGCAGCCGAACGGCGTATTCAAATATGAATCGGCCAAGAAGTTGCTGCCGATCTCGGATACGGGTGTGGAGATTGGTGTTGACGGGAAGGAACTCGAACTCGACACTCAGACACCAGGAACCTATCTTCTCAGCGTGCGAGATGAGGCGAAAGTTCTCTTAAACCAGATCCGCTATACCGTGATGGGTGAAGGGAATGAATCAATTAAGATCAACCGGAATGCGAATCTCGAGATCAAGCTTGATCGCGAATCCTACAAGCCGGGAGAAACCGCTGAACTCTCGATAAAAGCACCGTATGCCGGATTCGGAGTAATTACCATCGAGCGTGCTTCTGTGGTCTCGACCCAGTGGTTCCGGATGGATGGGACGTCATCGGTGCAAACGCTGAGCGTTCCATCGTCAATCGTGGGGAACGCGTACATCACTGTTCTGCTCGCACGAGCGTGGGAGTCGAAGGAAATTTATCTTCCTCCACTCAGCTTCGCCTCTGTTCCGCTGAGCATATCGGAGAACGAGTATCTCGCCCCACCCAAGATCGAGGTTCCGAAGCTTGTCCGTCCGGGTGAGCAGGCGATAATTCGCTACAGCAGCGAAGAAGCGGGCTCGGTCATTCTCTACGCAGTCGACGAGGGTATTCTGCAGTTTGCAAAATATCGAACTCCCGACCCGCTGGCCGCGCTTCTCCCGAAACGGGCACTTGAAGTTGATACACGGACTGCGCTCGACATGGTGATGCCTGATTTCTCGATCGTCCAGAGTGTACTGTCTCCGTCGGGCGATGCTGCCGCGGATCTTTCGAAATTCCAGAATCCATTCAAGAAACGTAATCGCCCGCCGCTTGCCATTTGGTCGGGTGTGAGAGCGCTCGAGAAGGGAAGTGGGGAGATAGCGTTGTCTGTGCCTGACTACTTCGATGGTGCGGTGAAAGTATTTGCATACTTCGTGGGAGAGAAAAAAGTTGGATTCTCACAATCCCGCACTGAGGTTCGGGGAGATTTTGTCCTGAAGCCGAACATGCCGACATTCGCGGCTCCGGGCGATCAGTTTGATATTACGGTCGAAGTAACTAATACGCAGAATGCGGAGCACGATGTGCAAGTTTCGCTTGAGACCGAAGGACTGGAGATCGTCGGTGAAGCGGTGCAAGCGAAAAAATTGAAGCCGTCCATCGGTGAAGTCGCCAAGTTCCGAGTGAAGGCAAAGGACAAGCTCGGTGAAACAAACGTTGGTTTCATGGCGACGAGCGGGTCATTGACGAGACGATTGAATGAATCAATGTCCGTTCGGCCGGCGAGTCCGCTCATGAGAACGGTCAAGTTTGGAGCCTATGATCCCGAGAAGGCGAACGATACTCCGGATAAATCCGTGAGCGGTTTGAGAGAGATGTATCCGGAACTGCGGAAGGTGGAAGCGTCGGTCTCTCATTCACCCGGGATCTTTGTGGAGTCTCTCAATCAGTTCATGGAAAGCTATCCGTATGGATGTTCGGAGCAGCTCACCAGCAAAGGCTTTATTTGGATGCTTCTGCTTTCCTATTCCGAAGATCCGCAGCTTCAGAACGTGCTCCGCGGACGATTGGATAAACTCTTCCGTACGCTCGCGAGCCGTATGAACGGTAGCGGAGGCATCGGCTATTGGCGAAGAGCCGACGGAACCGATTCTTTCGTCTCCGTGTATGCCGATCACCTTGTGATTGATGCAGCAGAGAAGGGATTCCCGCCTCCGGTATGGATGATGGATTCCATCCGCGAGTATCTGAAAGAGTCGAGCAAGGAAAACCGGTTTGAGCTGAGTGAGCTCTTCACGCAGGCCTATGCATTGTATCTCCGCGCTCGTCTCGGAGAAGTCGTCACGCAGGAGCTTACTTCGATGCTCGGAAGACTCGAGGCCGTTCCGAATGTGCATTGGAAAGGAACCGCGCTCAGCTGGCTCGTCGGATCGACCTATTCACTCCTGCGAATGGACGAGATAGCGAAGAAATACATCGTTGATTCGCCGGCTACGAATTATTCGCAGCTCCCGTTTCCAATGAGTAACCAAACATTGAACGCCGGGCTCATCTCGTATTTGAAGATTCGGCATTTTGGAGGAACGCTTACAAAAGACGTGACCTTCTCGCTTCTCAATCGCCTCGAACACGGTGCTCCTGATTCTTTGAGTGCGGCATCAATGGCGCTCGGGCTCCTCGGGGGAAATCCGAAGCCGGGTGGGCCGAATGACTTGAGCATCAAGGCGGGCGAGCTCACTCTTCCGCTTATCGGGAACACCATCTACAAAACGGATGTTCCGTTTGGAACAACGGGGCTCCTGTATTCAGGCGATAAGTCAAACTTCTTCTTTTACAGCTTGGTGGAGAATGGTTTCGATAAAAAACCGGCAAAGCAGGGAAGCCGCACGCAAGGCGTATTTCTCGCGCGAGATGTCCTTGATGACAAAGGACAAAGTGTCTCGAAGCTTAAAATGGGAGAGACCTATCGAGTTGTCCTTCGGATTGAGTCGAACACAGACATCAAAGACTTCGCGATTCAAGATCTCCTTCCAGCGGGCTTTGAGCCTGATCTCGAGGCACTGAAGGACCGGCGCTCGGTTGGGAATGAATCGAATGCGTGGGCCTGCGAGAACGTTGATGTTCGAGACGACCGCCTTATCCTCTTTGGCGATTCGAACGGTGCGCAAAAAGTGTTCTCCTATCCGGTGAAGCCTACTGTTCGCGGCGAGTTTGTCTGGCCGGGAGTTTATGGTGAAGCAATGTATGATCCAAGAGTCTACGCGTGGGAGAATTCTTCACCGGTTACGGTCGAGTGAGGTTAATCGTGAAGCGGCGTCCTTTCAAACTGATCGTCTTTGGGCTTGGGCTCCTCGCGGTGCTTTGGATACTGCCGGAGCTCGGTTCACCGATCCGTGTGTATGAAGGGAAGGGGTACTCACGGATCACGTTTGATCGGCGCGAAAGACCGTTGGATGTGCAGATTGCTCCTGATGGGCGATATCGAAGTCCCGTAAAGCTTTCGGCGATTCCGGAAGACTGCATCGACGCCGCGATGTTTTTTGAAGATCAATACTTTTATCGCCATCCGGGAGTAAATCCCTTCTCCATGATTCGTGCGTTTCTCTCGACATTCGGCGAGAAGAGGGTCGGCGGTTCCACGCTGACGATGCAACTAGTCCGCTTGAGAACCGGCGTGAACACGAAAGGTGTTCAGGGGAAGTTGCGCCAAATGTGGGATGCGCTTGTTCTTGAGCGGTCATTATCGAAGAGAGAGATTCTTGAAGGATATTTCACGTTTGCGCCCTACGGGGGCGGTATCGAAGGCATTGCAGCCGCAAGCGCGATTTACTTTGCCAAGACGCCTGACAAGCTGACGCGCGCAGAATGCGCAGGTCTTGCAGTTTTGCCTCAGTCACCGGCAAGTCGATCCGGATTTCGGGGACCCGACTTTCAGAAGGCCTACGAACGGCTGGCTGGAAAGCTTGGCATTCCGCACAACGAACGCTCCATCAACTTTCCCGACCGCGATTCGCTCTCGCCACCCCACTATGCCCGCCATCTCACCCATCGCGTTCTCTCGGCGGGTGGTGTGGCGCTGACGACCGTCGATCGAGACACCCAAGAAGATCTCGAACGGGTTGTTGACGGATACGTGAACGGTCAGAGCGGACTCGGATTGAAAAATGCCTCGGTGCTCGTAGCCGACGGTGCGAGCGGCGAGATCCTGGCGTATGTCGGGTCGCGAGATTACGCCGACTTTGAGATTCAGGGGTTCGTCGACGGCGTTTTTGGAAAGCGCTCCCCAGGATCGCTTTTAAAACCCTTTGTCTACGGAAAGGCGATCGACGAGGGTGTTATCATTCCTGACAGCATTCTCGCAGACATCCCGATAAAGCTCGCCTCCTATGAACCTGAGAATTTTGAACAGAATTTTCTGGGATTGATTCCTGCGCGAGAAGCGCTCGTGAAGAGCCGAAATATCCCTGCGCTCCTTTTGAACTCGCAGCTTCAGGGGGATGGGTTGTATACGCTGCTTTCCCGAGGGGGAGTGAGCTTGAGCAGGAGCGCCGACTTCTACGGCTCTGCGGTGGTCCTCGGGGGGATTGAGATAACTCTTTTTGACGCGGTAAGACTCTACACCGCCCTCGTCTCGCGGGGTGAAGCGGTTCCTCTCCATGCTGTTCGCCTTTCGGGAGAAAGTCCGCGAGCGGAGGCGACCAGGCTTTTCTCCGCGGAGAGCGCCTACCTGACTCGAGATATGTTGAGGTCAAACCCGGCGCCGAATGGATTCGGCCTCAAGAACGTAGCTTGGAAAACTGGAACTTCAAGCGGAGGCCGGGACGCGTGGGCGGTCGGAGTTCTCGGGAACATCGTTGTGGGCGTTTGGTTGGGAAATTTCGACGGAACCCCAAATGCAAACTTCATCGGACGGGATCTCGCGGGTCCGCTCCTTTTCCTCGCGCTCCAGCGGCTCTGGGAATCGCCGGCGACCCGGCTTCCCATAAGGACGGATACGTCGGGATCACGACTCAATCTTAAGCATGTGGAACTCTGTCCGGAGTCCGGTATGCTTCGTTCTGATCGGTGCCCCCATGCCAAGCAGGCGCTGATGATTCCGGGGGTCTCACCAATTCGAACTTGTAATGTTCACCGGGAAACTGAGCATGACCCCCCGATATACCCGTCTGAGGTGACTGCTCACCTCGTAAACGCCGGTTTAAAGCTCGGAGTCGCGGCGGAAAGGCGGAGTGATTTCGAGAAGATTCCGCCGAGAATCATCTCCCCAGAGGAGGGTGTCGAATATCGGGTCCAATTTGGGATGGAGCCGGAAATCGAGTTTCGAGCAAATGTGGACGGAGAAGCACGGAAGCTATTCTGGTATATCGACGGCACCCTCCTTGGGGAAACCGACCCCAGCCGCTCGTTCTTCTGGAGGGCGAGACCGGGAAGTTTTGTCGTCCGGGCCGTCGATTCCCTCGGGGCGAGCGATGCCGTGCGCATCCGAGTGCAGGCCCAGGAGAACTAGTGCTGGGGTCTTTTTAGGGATCTTTTCGTTGAAAGAGCGGCTGCGGCGCTTCCACCTTCGCTAAAGCTACGGTGGACACGCATTTACCGGTAGTAAACTCCGCTCCTCGCCGCTCGCTCGCCTCGACCTCCGTCAAAATACTCCACCACTGGAGAATTATGGGGCTTTTCATTTCCGGGAATGATGATAATTCATGGAAAAACCTCGCCGGCTGATTGAATCATTTTGGATTCGTCGCTTCCGGCCTTCTTGAATCTGGAAGAAAAAATGTTGCTTGTAAAAACAAGGCTTGGATCGAGTCCAATTCATGGCCTTGGGTTGTTCGCCGATCAGTTTATCCCAAACGGCACTTCAATTTGGCAGCCGCACGAAACATTCGATGTGCACTTTGATCAGGACACATTCGAGAGTCTGCCGGAGCTCACTCGAAGTCAGATATCTCACTATCTCTATCGCTGTGTGGACTCCGGACAATACGTGCTTTGCGCAGACGACGCGCGATTCATGAATCACTCCGAGAAGCCAAATACTGTGAACGGGCGATCGGGGCACACCGTAGCGTGCCGCGATATCGCCCCGGGTGAGGAGCTCACTTGTGATTATTTCACATTTGATCTCGACGCCGATCCGAACATGCGTAAGTAATTCCGCGCTACTCTGGGATTAACCGGAGTGCGGCATCGGCGGCGGCTCGCACTGTCGGATCTTGAGTCGTTCGACTGAGTTCCGCGAGCCTGGTCCTCGCCGTCGCCCGGTGCGCCGCGGTCAAACTATTTCCCATGGACCCCAAGATCTGAGCGGTCTCTCGCTGAATTCTGGTATCGGTTCGCTGCAAGAGTGCGAGAAGCTGAGGAACGACGTTCGCATTGAGTCTGGCTCTTCGGGTCGGAAAATTCTGAACCACGAGGCGGACGGCCGGGAGTGCGTTTCGAACCGTCGCATCGCTGGTTTCGGCGGTCAGATTAGGATTTGCCGGTGCGTCCCCGTCATCTTGAACGCAACTCGAATCGTCGTCGGAGGAAGCGTCCGGCGCGCATAAAACCTCGTCGGCATCATCGAGGACGTCGAGTAACCAGAGGCGATTCGCCTCCTCTGCCTCGGGTGTCACGGCGATGGTTTCTTCGATCGCCGGACAAAGAGACTTAATGGTGTCGTCAATCGCGATGGTGATTTCCGAGATGGATGGATACACGTATTCGAGCACCTCAGCTTCGACCGGCCATGTTTTTAGTAGAAGCGGAGATTCCTCCGGGCTTGGGGTCGTGTGAGTAACATCGGTGATTGGTGCTGTGTAATAGACCTCGGCATTTGGCGCTGTGAGATGAACGTCGGCCGCCGGAGCGGCAAGGGCACTGCCGGAGAAGGCTGTACCGGAAACGATTGCGATTGAGAGAAGTGAAAACCCTACTCTGTCGATTGCCATGGGCGGAATCCCTCGAAAACCTTCCGTTAATAATCTCTTGATTTCAGAGTTATTTACGAAAGGCTCGAGGCGACTCTAACAAGTACCGAGTTATTTTCTGTCCATTTAGTAACCGCTCGGCCCTGGCCCGAGCGTAAGGTCTTCTATTTCTTCGGTTCCGGGATTTTCTTCAAGGCCGAATCAATCGCTGTCACGAGTGTTTTGTTATCCGGATTTGCCTTCTTCAAAGCCTCCAGCTTCTTTCTTGCCTCAGCTTTGCCTTCGTCCGTGAGGTCCGAACCCATAATCTCCAGGACTTCGATGGCTCTCAGGAGCAGCTTCTCATTCTTCCTGTCGAGGAGCGCAATTATCTGTGGGATCACGTTTTTGTTCAATCGGGCCCGTCTCGCCGGGAAGTTTTGTATGAGAGATTTAACTGCCGGAAGAGCCAAAATAACGGTTTGATCTTCAGTTTTATCGCTCAGATTCGGATTCGCGGGTGCCTCGTTCTCTTCGTCTCTCGGGGCGCAAAATCGCTCGGATCCTTCATCGTCAGGCGAGGTGCATACATCTTCTTCGTCGTCGCTCAACACTGCAAGAATCCAAAGTCGATTCGCCTCTTCAAGCTCGGCACTTGGAGTCTCCAATTCTTCTGAGTCGCGGCAGATTGACTCGATGACAATATCTATATCGTCAATCGTTGGTGTTGTTTCCACGGTGGGAGTGATGATGTCTATCGGATACGGGTCGAAGGTCCAATAGTTCTCGACTGCCGGAGTTATAGTGATCGGAGCATCGGTGCTCTGAATGTCAACGAATGCCGGTGCCGCGATGATGTCAAACGTGTTCGAATATTCGATGTATGTTGTCACCCAAGATGTAACATCAACAGCGGGGACGGCGTAGTTGTAGGCGTACATATCGTATGAGGCGGGAGCCGCATGGGCGGTACCGGCCAACAAGGAAAGCGAGAGGATTCCGAGCGCAGAATATTTCATAGTCGATATAACCTAAGGAAACTGCATTTTGTGAACCTGCTTGCGCCACAACCTGCCCGGCAAAGCCGAGCCGGCGTTGAAAACCGAGAGCGAGCAGCAAGTCATTGATCTTCGGTGTTATGAACGCCGGTGACCGTCTTGAACTTCACAATTTTATTGAACTTCGAGACAACTTTGTTAAGTTAGTGATCAAATTGCAATCAGCGCGCAGCCTTGTTGAGGTCATCGTTTGAAATTGCTAGTTATTCCGGGGCGGCACTCCCGGAGTCGTCTGAGCTTGTCGCTCAACTCTTGAAGGAGAGCCGTGTGAATCAAAAGCTTCTTCTCTCTTCGTTTCTTTTCTTCTTTTCGACTTTTTTCCCTTTCCAGGCCTTATCCGAAGAATTTCGCCTTGGGACTACGCTTTCGTTGACCGGCGCTTATTCCACTTATGGACGGCAGGCAAAGCAGGGTATCGAGCTTGCCGTAGAGGAGGCGAATGCAGCGGGCGGAATCGGCGGGAAGCAGATAAAGCTGATTGTCGAGGATTTCGGCACACTCGATTTAAAGCGGGCGGTCACCGCTGCTCAGAAGCTGATGTTTGTCGACAAAGTCGACCTCCTGCTTCCGTTGATTATCGAAGATTCAGAGGTCATCGTGCCGCTTTCCACGAGAAAGCCGATGTTTACAATGGCGGTCGGTTGCGGAGCACGGAAGTGCGGAAGCGCCGTGGGGCCATTTCATGTCCGGGCGCCCTCCTCGCATGACACCATCATCGAGCGTCTCGTTGGCTATTCAGTTCGAGAACAACGCAAGCACTCGTGTGTAATTGCTGCGGAGTCCACCTATTTTGCCGCGTATGGAGAGTATATCGCCGAGCTCGCGAAGAAAGCGGGACAAAAAGTTACCTACACAACGGTGCCGCTCAGTAACTCGGAGGATTATCGAGAGATCGCGACGAAGTTCAAACACGAGAAGTGCGACGCGGTGTTTGCCTGGATTCCGATGGGATCGGTGGGAGGCTTTTTCCGGAGGCTCCGGGAAAACGGTTCTCAAGCGAAGATTTTCAGCATCGTCGAAACGGATGATCCGGGCGTTCTCAAAGCTGCGGGAGACGCCGCTGAAGGAGTTATTTTTGCGCGGTTCTCACTCGGAACGCCGGAGTTTCAAGCGAAATATCAGAAGCGATTCTCCGAGGCGCCATCGAGACCGGCGGTTCCAGCGTACGACGGAGTACGTCTTCTCCTCGAGCTTGCGGCAAAAGTCGGGACGAATCCCGAGACTCTTCGGGCGGCGATACTAAAGGTCACTGATCATCCGGCCACAAACGGCGTGCTGACCTTCACCCCAGAAGGGGAACGTCTCGGCGAGGCTGTCGAGTTGATGCGCATCGAGAAGGGCGCTCCGGTTCCGGCGCAGTAGCCGGGCCACTACTTCTCGTTGATGAGAGCACTTGCGACTTTCAGCTTTAACTCTTTATCGAGCTCTTTTAGGGCGGGAATCTCAATGACCGCGCCGGGTCCGGGGGCGCGAGCGAGCATCTCCACCACTTCAACGATGCGGTGAATTTCGAGATTCTTCCCTCGTTGGAAATCTTGAAGCATCGACGGGCGGTGTTCGGAGAGTTTCTCACGGGCAAACGCGAAAAATTGTTCTTCACGAAAATCGCTCGGCTTGATCACACCAATGCGTATTCCGACTCGGGTCGCCTCCCGCGCCAGCCGCTGCATTCGCTGAAATACGCGGTCATTCGACATCATCTTGCCCACCGTTTGCTCGGTGATGACGCTCAGCGGGTTAAGTGAGATGTTTCCAATAAGCTTCAACCAAATCTCTCGATGGATGTTGTTGGTCTTCGTTGCATGAAGTCCGGTTTGATTGATCAGATGGACGACACTGTCCACGCGGGCGGAATCCTCGTGATCAAGCTCTCCGATGGTAAATCCTTTTCCTCCCGATTGTTGAAGGATGCCCGGCGCCGAAAGCTGAACATTCCGTTCGACGATCGCGCCTATCAGCTGTGCCGCAGGGATTTCTGCGAAGAATCGCTCCCGCGGCTCATGCGGAAAGGTGAATCGTCCGATCGTGTCGTCTTGAAGGTGCGAGTACCAGGGGGGAACACCATTGGTCGCTGAGATAACGAGCGACTGAGGACCGATCAGATGTTTTACGTCCGACGCAATTTCGATCAGATCATCGACTTTGGTCGTGAGAAATATGTAGCGGTGAACTCCAGCCTCGACGGCGCTGGCTGTGACTTTGAATGCTCCCGGGAGTATGCGCTCACTCGGCGCGCCGGCATGTCGGATACCGTGCGATTCAAGCGCTTCAAGCGTCTTGTCCCGCGAAATTAGCGTGACATCATTTCCGGCTCGGATCAGATGCCAGGCTAAATCAAGTCCGATCGATCCGGCTCCGTAGATGCAAATTTTAGAATCGTTCATCTGAAGCCAAATTTGTGTTCGAAAAGGAAGACATCAAACTCGAGCTCTCCTGTCGGGCATTCCCGATCCCTTGATCCTAACGCCCGGTCTGGCTCAAGTGGAAGGGTAAAAGATACAAGAATCGGCATTCCACTATCACTTGCTTGAGCCGGTTCAATCGACAAAGCACTAGTATTTCAAAAGCTTAAGAATTTTATCTCTTAAGCGTGATTTGCCCAGAAAATTTTTCTCCAATGAGGAAGAGAAGGGCACGGGCGTATCAAGACTTGCGCAACGCTGAACCGGGGCGTCAAGAAGCTCGAAACAATGCTCCGCAATCCATGCTGCTATTTCACCACCGATTCCGCCGAGCAGCGTATCTTCATGGACGACGATGACACGGCCGGTTTTTTTCACCGTCTTCGAAATTGCATCGTAATCGAGCGGTGACAACGTTCGCAGGTCGAGAAGATCCGCAGATACTTCAGGCATGCCGTTTAGCGCTTCAATCGCCCAGTGAACTCCCATCCCGTAACTGACAACGGAAAGCGCATCGCCTTCGCGGACGAGGTTGGCTTTCCCGATTTCTGTTGAGAAATACTCATCGGGAACCTCCCCCTCGACACTTCGATAAAGCGATTTGTGCTCAAAGTACAACACCGGGTTGGGGTCGTCGATGGCAGCGATCAGCAACCCTTTTGCATCCGCCGGAAAGGCTGGATACACGACCTTCAGGCCAGGCGTGTGGAAGAACCAAGCTTCGTTTGACTGAGAGTGGAATGGCCCGGCGCCGCTTCCTGCGCCGGTCGGCATTCGAATCACGACATCGGCGTTCTGCCCCCAACGGTAGTGGGATTTTGCGAGGTTGTTTACGACTTGATTGAAGCCGCTGCTTACAAAGTCCGCAAACTGCATCTCGACGACGCTCTTCATGCCTTTCACCGAAAGGCCGAACGCGGCACCGATGATTGCCGACTCGCAAAGCGGTGTATTTCGAATTCGCTCTCTTCCGAATTCTTCTAGAAAGCCTTGGCTGACTTTAAATACCCCGCCGTATTCAGCGACATCTTGACCCATGAAGATCAAATTCGAATGCTCACGAAGCGCGAGTCGAAGTCCATCGCTTACGGCATCGACAAATCTCTTCTTCGAAGTGGCTGATGATTTTGGTTTTCGGGGACAGGTGGTGACGGGGAGGAAAACATCGGCAAGCTCGGCATCCGTGTCCGCCACCACGTCCGGGAGGGCAAAAGCGGCTTCGACGCTAGAACCGATTTCGGCTTCGATCGCGGCACGAATCCCCTTTCGGATCGAGTCCGTGAGAACGCCTTGGTCGGCGAGCACCTTATCAAATCGTAATATCGGATCCTTTTTCGCCCACGTCTCGAAGAGCTCCGGTGGAACGTATTTCACGCCGGACGCTTCTTCGTGGCCTCTCATACGGAAGGTTAAACATTCCACGAGAACCGGCCGCGGACGTTCGCGAATTGATTTCGCGAACGTGTCGATGGTTTTGAACACCTCGAGAACGTCATTTCCATCAATTTGCACGGCTTCGATGCCGTAGCCGGATCCTCTGTCCGCAAGCCGCTCGCACCGGAATTGCTCGGAGACCGGCGTTGAAAGTCCGTAGCCATTATTTTCGATGACGAAGATGACCGGCAGATCCCAAACTGAAGCAACATTGAGAGCTTCGTGGAAATCACCTTGGCTCGTTCCGCCCTCGCCGGTGAAAACCAGAGTTGCTTTGCCCTCAGACCGCAACTTGGACGCCAATGCAATTCCTGCAGCGACGCAGAGCTGAGGACCGAGATGGGAGATCATTCCCACGATGTTGTACTCTTGAGTGCCGAAATGAAACGACCGGTCGCGCCCTTTGGTGAAGCCGCTTTCCTTACCCTGAAACTGCGCGAAGAGCCTCTCCAGCGGAACATTTCTCGTAGTGAACACGCCGAGATTTCGGTGCAAGGGAAGGAGGAATTCATTCCTTTCCATCGCGAACGCGGCGCCCACCGAAATCGCTTCCTGCCCAATGCCAGAAAACCACTTTGAGATTTTCCCTTGTCTCAAAAGGAGCAGCATTCGCTCCTCGATGAGTCTCGGTTTCAAAAGCGCAGCATACAACTCCAGCAGCTTTTCGTTGGAAAGTGCGCCGAACGCCTCGGCTTCTCTGTGAGCCTTCGATTTTTTATCAGTACGCGTTTGCGGCGAGCTTTCGTGAAGGTCCATGGGCACTTTTTTGAGGAGTTACAGGCGATTGAAATATTCTTCCGAGTGCCATGAATCTTCCTGCTTGAGCCGGGGGAACGTCAAGGGACTTCACGAGGTCAGCGAGCACCGTCACGTTGTCGGACACTCGTTCTCTTGTGAATCGCTTTGCAAGCTCGGCTTTCTTCAGGCCCGGCTCGTTATTCCCTTCCGTCGTCATCTCTACGAATGCCGCAATGATTCCGCCTGGGTTTGCGATGAAATCAGGCACGACGGGAATCTTCTTCGCGTAAAGCCGATTGCGGGCCGGCTCAGTGCAGGGATTATTCGCACCTTCAATGATAAACTTTGTCTTCAATCGATCGACGTTGTCGGCAGTAATCACATCTTGAACCGCACACGGGAATAAAACGTCGACTTCTTGGAACAGCAGATCATCGGTTGCTAATTTTCGGAAACCGCTGGAGAGCAGAATGGCTCGGGTTGTGTCGAAGTCTTGGCTGATAATCGATCGAAGAAGCGCATCCGGAGCGCCTTTTGGAAGTTCGAAAGTTCCTCCAATGCGAGGATCGGCAATGAATTTCAATTCTGCGCCGGTGTCGGAGAAATAGCGAATGACTGCTGCTCCCATGGCGCCGAGACCCTGAACAGCAAACGTCGCGTGCTCCGGCTTCATGCTTTCAGTGCGGAGAAGAGTTTCTGCCGCCGTCGCCACCCCGAGTCCGGCAATTCCTTCTTTATCGTAATCTGTTCCTCCGAGATCAGTCGGTTTTCCCGTGAAGCCGCGGCCAGAGCCGAGCTCGTCGCAAGCCCAAATCGGATGGATGGGTCGGCCACCGATGTCGAATCCTAGGCCGCCGAACACTCCGCCATTTTCGACGAGCAGCGGTTTGATCAGCGAGACGAAACGTCGATATTTCCTTTCGAATCCCGGCTCATCGGGATCGGCACGAAGTCCTGATTTTGCGCCACCGAGCGCGAGACCAGCCGCGGCGTTCTTAAGTGTCATGATGCGCGCGAGCATCCCCACTTCATCAAGCGACACTTTCGGTGTAATGCGTGTGCCGCCCTTTCCACAGCGGCCAAGCGGCCCGCCAATCGAGGCGAAAGTGTTCCAAACAACAACATATCCCTCGAGATCCATATCAGGATCCCTGACGGTCACTTCCAATTCGGGTTCGAGCTTTTGAAATTTGTCTTCGAGATGCTGGAGGAGCTCAAAAAATTCTTGTCGTGTTGAAACTGCGTTCACAGGGGTTCCTCCTGATGAATGAAAGTTTTTCGAGAAGTCCGAAGCAGCGTGCCCGCGCGATGTGCACTGGGTCTGCGCCATTTAAGCATGAGCTTCAGAGTCAATCCAGCAGGGGATTGGGTCTTTTGACGGATGAACGAGTGTCTCCGGATTCATCGCTTCTGCGTGGCGATTTCCTTACGGATGCCGCGCGATTACATCGAATTTCTTCAGTTCCGTAGGAGAAATGCCGATAGCATCAAAACAGGGGATTTCTTCGATTTTGTTACGAAAAGGTGGCTCATGACACGAAAGAGTTTATTTGGCGTTGCGATTTCTCTTGTCTGTTTATCGGCGTGCGCAATGCCTGCGCCCTCAGGTCCACAGAAGCAACAACCCGCCTCACAAGCCATTTCCCCCGCTGGTATTCCGAGGTTGACCAGAGCCTTTGAATACAGAGGAATCGACGAGGGGAGCATTAACCTCGTGAAAGAGAAAATTCGAGAATTCGAGCAAAACGTCAAGCAAAGGAATTGCTCGGACATTCAGTTCGCGGGTTTCGATGAAGCAGGGAATGTGGGGAACAGCGATGATAAAGAGAAGCAATCTTCAAGCCGTGTGAAAGCCTTTGCCATGAGCACCTGCGGTCCGACCTATTATTGGTTCGACAAAGCTGAAAACGGTGGCCGCATCTCGCGGCTCAATGTCGAAGCCCGTTCGCCGGTTGTCGGAGACAGGATTTTCGTTCTTGGTTCCTATGGGAAATGGGAACGCATAGTGATGAAGCGCTAACTCCACCGCTCCGAAATCCGAAAATCAGCGTCGAAGCCTCGTTTCCAGCAGTTTCCGAAGACTCGGAGCGTTCTGTCTCGATAGCGAGTTTCCGCAAGAAATGCTATTTCACGACCCCGGTCTGATGGAGTAGCATTGTCCCGGAGATTATGAAGCCCGCCGTTTTCCCTTCCTCGACTCTCTCCAGTTTCTCTCCTGCTTCGCTAGCGGTCGTCGCATATTTTCTTGTTGTTGTTCCTGCAGCGTGGGCCGATCGCCACGGTGAAATTACCTCTGACGATTGTCCTTATTCTTGTACGACGGAAGGGATTCCGCTGTCCGATTGCCGGGACTGGAGAAATGGGAATATCTGCTTCGTCGAAGATCTCCGAAAGCCTTCATCTTTTCCCGGCGTAATCGTGCCTCGCACGGATCCTTCCCGGCGCCGTGAGCGGCCGCCGGGTGCGCGAGACCCTGACTTGGAATACAGGCGCGAGCGGGATCAATTGCGGACGCCGGAACTTGCCGCGTGCGATCAGCTGAATCCCAATGATATTACCCGGCCGAAAATTTTCATTGAACGCGTCGTTCCAAAGAGTCTCCGAACCGGCAACAAGATGACTATTCTCGGCGCGATCGAGGGAGTCTGCCTTGTGGAGGGCGGATATTTCGAAAACGGTGAGCGCGTGCAAAACTTCCCAGTCGTCTCCGAGCGGGAATTTAATCGTTTTCCTTTCGAGCTTCGGACCGACGGAAGGTTTAAAGCGGAGATACGCGTTTATAACTCAGCAGGAAAGAGCGACATCATTGAGATTCGTCCGAATGGGGCATATAAACACCTGCGGCAGGAGTCGATGGGGGATCACTCCTCGGATGATGAATGGGGCTTGTAGGCGGTAATGAACAATATCGAGAACGTCGCGACGCTCGTCGAAAAAAGCAAAGAAGAATTACTCCGTAATTGGCGTGCGAAGGTAAAGGCGCTTCCTTCCGCGAAGCATCTGGATCTTCCCACTTTAAACGATCATGTTCCAGCGCTCATTGATGAGCTTGTCGTTGCGTTTCGAGAACGCTCTGACGCGGTTACTGAGGTGAGGTTGCTGGATGGTGCACCACCAATTCACGGGATTCAAAGGGTCGTCGACGGATACGACATCGACGAAGTGGTTGCCGAGTATAATATGTTGCGCGGCTGCATCCATGACTTAGCCGATTCCGAAGGGGTCGTGCTTCAAGGACAGCCGTTTCACGTAATCAATCTCGTTTTCGACCAAGCAATCGGGCTTGCCGTCCAAACTTTCGCGACCATGAAGGCGCTCGAAGTTCAAAAGCGAAGGGAAGATTATCTCGCATTCGTTGCCCACGATCTTCGCACCCCTCTTAATGCCATTGCGCTCGCTGTTCGGATTCTCGAAAAGAAGTTTGCGGTCCCGAGTGAGAACGAGAATGTTCATCTTTTCAAAACCTTGCATCGAAACGTTCAGCATCTTTCCACTCTCGTTGCAAATGTGTTGAAGGAAAACGCGAACCTGGCGACTGAATCAGGAATAAAAGTCGAGCGTCGCGAGTTCGACCTTTGGCCGCTGGTGGAAATTCTGATTCATGATATTCACCCCGTTGCAGGAACGGCGAGCACGGAGCTCATGAATGAGATTCCCGACGATCTCGTGGTTTTTGCAGATGCGAGTTTGGTGCGGAGGATTTTTCAGAATCTGATCGCAAACGCCATTAAATACACGCCTCGTGGCCGTGTTGTAATACAAGCTTCAATCAACGCTCGGGACAATGTTGTCGAGTGCAGCGTGCACGACGATGGGATGGGTATTCCGAAAGATCGGCTTCAGTCTATTTTCGAAAAATTTGAAACCGACGAAACAAGTGCCGACGGTCTTGGCCTCGGACTCGCAATTGTGAAGCACTTTGTTGAAGCGCACGGAGGAACTGTTAGCGTCGAAAGCAAAGAGGGTGTCGGATCTAAGTTCCGATTTACAATTCCATTGAAGGCACCGGCGCAGGAAAAATCCGCGAAGTAGTGTCAGCAAACACGAAAGCGAATCTATGCTGGCGAGAAGCCCGACAGGCCGTCACTTTGCTTTTCAGCGGAGTTCAAAGAAGCCGCGATTGATGTCGGCGATGCTTACCATTCCGACGAGCTTGTCGCTCTCGACGACCGGAATTCGACGAAGATTTTTCATGCCCATGAACGACGCAGCCTTCAACACCGGTTCGTCCGGAGAAATCGTAGTCGGCCGCCTCGTCATGATTTCGCCGACGGTCTTATCAAGCACTTTTTGATACCCTTCTTCCATCTCCAGGAAGGCGCCGGTGTGAACCGCGTCATGGATGTAGTCACCGTAATTCGGGTAGAGCGGAAGCATCACATCTCTGAGGGAGATGATCCCAATGATTTTATTTTCGTCGTCGGTCACCGGAAGGGCGCCGAAATGGTGGTTGAGCATGAGGAGAACCGCCGACCGCACCAAATCAGTCTCGCGGACGGTGAACACTCTCGTAACCATGACTTCGCGAATAAGCATATACTCCCTCGCATTTACTGCCTGTAAGAGGCGTGTCAGTGTAAAAAATGCTACGCCCCGATCGGGAGGTTGTCAATGTTCCGTCTGTTCTTGTACCTCTGCTGATTGAAATAGTAATGCCACCGCGAGACGTTGGGGAAGTTTTTCAGTTTTACCGAGTGACCTGAATTCTGCCGAATCGGCGAATATTCGTGCTCTTCCGCCGGGTGGAAGCTAAATGAAAACCGAAGCTTGTTCGATCCTAACATGGAGATCGAGCCCATGAATATGACTTGTTGACTTACGGAGGAGAGATGAGCCGAACGCGCTCGTTTTCTGTGATCTCGCTTCTCATCGGTGTTCTCTCCTGGCTGCTTGTTTCGACGCTCACAGGAAAGTCCGACGCGTGGGACTCGGAACTTTATTTTACCTTCGTCATGCCGTTTACCATCGTTCAGGCGTTCGCTCTTGGATATATCGAGCCGAGACGCCCATGGCGCTGGGGACTCTTTCCGTTTCTCGGTCAATACGTCACGGCGTTAGCGGTTCAGGGTGCTGGAGCAATCATCCCGGCCGGAATCATCGTGTTCTTGGTGTTGGCAATCATTCCGATGTACGCCGGGAAGCTCGGCGCGCTGGCGGGTGAGTTTCTTCGAAAGCGGCGAGCCCGGCGAACCGATGAGACTGGGTCTTAGGAGTCCGGAGGGGCCATGTCCCCGAGACTTTTCGAGATATCCCAGGCGACAGCGTTGTTTCCGGAAATCCTATATAATAGATAGTGAAGCGTATTCTTGCTCTGCCTGCCGCTCGCGGTTCGCGGTGATACGTTATGAACCGCATCGGCGCGGCATTATTTCACGGAGGCTCTGTGAGGCGAATTCATTTAGCGGCGGTCACGGTGAACCAGACACCGCTCGCTTGGTCGAAGAACAAAGAGAACATTCTTCGAGGTCTTGAAGCCGCAAAGCAGCGCGGCGCTCAGTTTATCTGCTTTCCCGAGCTTTGCCTGAGCGGATACGGATGTGAAGATGCTTTTTTCAGTAGGAACACCGTCGCCCAAGCCGAGCGAATGTTGCTTGAGCTGCTTCCGTTTACCTCAAACGTCATGGTCGCCGTTGGACTTCCCGTATTTGCCGGCAACAACCTGTATAACGCCGTAGCGGTCATAGCGAACGAGCATATTCTTGGATTCGCACTGAAGCAGCACCTTGCCGGAGACGGGATCCACTATGAACCTCGCTGGTTCAAACCGTGGGCAGCAGGCGAGATTGGGGAGGTGCTGGTAGACGAGGTCTCTTACCCCGCCGGAGATATCGTCTTTGAATGCGATGGCGTGAAATACGGCTTTGAGATCTGCGAGGACGCGTGGGTGTCTCGACGCGTCGGAATGAGCCTTGCCGATCGTGGTGCAGACATCATTTTTAATCCGAGTGCGAGTCACTTCGCCTTTTATAAGCGAGATATACGCCGCAGGATTGTGCTGGAAGGATCGAGAGCGTTTGGTGTTTCGTATGTTCACGTAAACCTCCTCGGCAACGAAGCCGGCCGCGCAATCTACGACGGCAGTGCGATTATTGCTTCGACCGGGCAAAAGATTGCTGAAGGAAGGCGCTTCTCGTTTGCTGATTTTCAGGTCACGGATGCCGTGATTGATTTGGATCGCGACCGTCTCGCCCGTTATTCTCGGTTTGATGCTGTTCAAAGCGCCGCAGGAACGAACGGTGTCGTCGTGTCGGACTTTACTCCGATGCGAGAAGCGCAGTCTCCGGTTACCGTTCTAAAGAGTTCAGAGAGTTGGGAAAACAGTCCCAACCTGAAGGAAGAAGAGTTCTCTCGGGCGGTCACGCTCGGGTTATTTGATTATTTGCGAAAAAGTCATTCAAAGGGCTTTGTGGTTTCGCTGAGCGGCGGGGCAGACTCAAGCGCAATTAGTTGCCTCGTTTTCCTCATGGTAAAGTTCGCGACTGCGGAGCATGGGCTTCAACAGACTCTCGAGCGGCTCGGACGCGCGGAGCTCTCGAAAAATGTTTCTGATATACCGTCGGCCGTTCGCTCGCTGCTTCTCTGTGTGTATCAGCGGACAAAAAACAGCGGCGAAGTCACTCAAAAAGCGGCGGAGAAGGTAGCCCAAACTATCGGAGCCGAATTTTTCAATGTCGATGTTGAACCAATCGCGCAGCTCTACCGGCAGCTCGCCGAGTCGACGGAGAATCGCAAGCTGACCTGGGAAAGCGACGATGTTTCGCTTCAAAATATCCAGGCGAGAACACGAGGTCCTTTTGTTTGGTTTCTCGCGAACCTCCGGTCGTCACTCCTGCTTGCGACCAGCAATCGGTCCGAAGCTGCCGTCGGATACGCGACCATGGACGGGGACACCTGCGGCGGGCTGAGCCCGATTGCCGGTATAGACAAAGACTTCCTGCGCCGATGGCTGCGATGGATGGAAGCGAGCGGGCCCGATGGGCTGAGCTCCATCCCCGAGCTTGCCGTGATCAACAGTCAGGCTCCAACCGCAGAACTGCGGCCAGGCGAAGCGAAGCAGACTGATGAGGCAGATTTGATGCCCTATCCGATTCTCGACATCATCGAGCGATGGGCGATTCGCGATAAACGTTCTCCGAAGGAAGTGCTGGCGCTTCTCGTCGATCGCAATAAAGAAGTTCCCGAAGAGCAACTGCGCACTTGGGTTAAACGCTTTTTCGTTCTGTGGAGCCGGAATCAATGGAAGCGTGAGCGCTATGCGCCTTCATTTCATTTGGATGACGAAAACCTCGACCCGAAGACATGGTGCCGCTTCCCGATCCTCTCAGGAGGATACGAGGATGAACTAAAGGACCTCTAGGCCAGTCTCTCTCACCACCACGAAATCCTAAGACTCCGTGCCTCTGTGTCTCTGTGCCTCTGTGGTTCAATAGGCTTGCGAGTCACCGCGTCGTTACGACCTGGTTCGCAACACCTGTTGAACCACAGAGGCACAGAGGCACAGAGAAGCTTCTGTCTCTACGATTCGAAATGGGTCTACCCGAAATGCCGACATGGTGGTTTTATATCCACGTTTTTACGCTGTTTTCGCATCGTCGTGACTGAACGAGATTTAATTCATGAGACTATTTCCGGTTTCGCTTTCCCGGGTCCGAAAGTTTGCCTTCGGCTGCCTGATTTTTTTCTGCTCGGGGAAACCCGCGCTCGCGCAAGTGCCGACCGCTACTCCCTCACCGGAGAATTCGCCAAAGCTTACGGGGTCGCATGAGATCGTCAAACAGACGAGTCTCGTCAGCATTCTCAACTCGATTGCGAAGCTTGAGGCGGAGCTCAAGGCCAGGCAGGAAGATCTTCGAAGTCCTCAGGGGCAAGGGCGCCAAGAGGAGATCACGCAGCAGATTCAAAATACCGCGATCAAGCTCGATCAACTCCGCGATAATTTTGCCGAAATCGCATCGGGGGTTGATCCCGAGATATTCTCACCGAAGACGGAATCGACAAACGTCGATTGGAGCAGAGACCTGAGAGATATTTTGAGCCCGCTCATTAATGAGGTGCGCCGGCTTACGAGCCGCCCTCGAGAAATGGACAGACTTCGTTCCACGGTGGAGGATTTCGATTCTCAGGTGGCGCTCATCAATCAGGCAAAAACCAGCCTCCAGTTTCAGCGAATGCACGCGACCGATGCGAAACTTCTCGCCGAGCTAAAGGTGCTTGAAGATGATTTCGATTCACGGAAGCAGAGCATTCAGACACAGTTGGGCATCGCGAAACAAAAGCTCGATCGCCGCACCGCGGAGCAGCGTTCAATCGGCGAATCCGTGCAGAACATTTTTCAACTTTTCTTCAAGAGCCGAGGTTTAAATCTGGTTTTTGCGATGTTGAGTGCGGTGCTCTTTTGGTTGGCCGCCAGACGACTCCACCTGCTCACGGGTCGTTTCTTCAAGAAGGAGACGGCGGAGCGCGGGTTTTATAAGCGGCTCATTTCCGTAGTCCTCATGTTGGCGACAGTATTCGGCGCCGTCATTGTTTTTCTCTTGGCACTTTACTTTGTTGGAGACTGGGTGCTCCTCATCCTGGCGCTCATGCTGATCCTTGGTGTGGTTTGGACGTCGAAGCAGGCAGTGCACCAATTTTGGAACCACGCGACGCTCCTCTTGAATATGGGGTCATGCCGTGAAGGTGAGCGGGTGGTCTATGGAGGAATTCCTTGGGAGCTCGAGTCGCTGAGTCTCTATTGCAGTCTCGTGAATCCGGCGCTTGTCGGCGGAAGCATTCAACTGCCCATCCGTGATCTCTCGACTTTGCGATCTCGTGCCTATCAGAATGATGAGGCGTGGTTCCCGACCAACCCCGGCGACTTGGTTCGTTTCCCGGATAATTCCGTTGGACGAGTTGAAATTCAATCGATCGAGATGGTGAAGATTCAGTTGTTAGGCGGCTCTGAGCTCCTCATTCCTACAACGAAGTTTCTCGAGTCACCCCCGATGAACCTTTCAAGAGGATTCAGACACTTCGTGCTGATCGGACTTGATTATCAGCACCAGACGGACATCCTTGTTGAGATACCACTGAAGATGAAACAGGAGGTCATTGAAGGACTCAAGCGGGATGGGTACTTCGAGAAGGCAATCAAAATTGAAGTCGACTTCGAGGAAGCGGCAAGCTCATCCTTGACTCTGAAGATCGAAGTGGATTTTCACGGAACTCTTGCTCATGCATACGACGACACGAAGCGGACATTGTCGGCCTGCGGAGTCGCGGCTTGCAACAAGTATGGTTGGACGATTCCGTTTAATCAGCTCACTGTCCACTTGCCGGATTCAAAAGTGCCTGCATAAACCCACCAAACACAAGGGGTTGATTAACTTCAAAAGGCAGCGCCAGAATATCTTCATGCGTTTGAGCGGTTTCGGGTATGCCCGACCGTTGCTCATTTCCATTCTTCTCTGAGAACCAAGGAAACACTTGCCCCGTTGAGAGCTCGACCGCCGATCCCACGGCCGGTTCCTCCAGGGCGCAAGGAAGAGAAGGAGGTTGTTTCGCCCTTATAGAAAACAAAACATCGCCTAAATATGCCGCAAACTGTCGCCTGATGGGAGGATTACCATGGTTGCAGTAGAATGCCCGACGCGACACGCGTTCACGGTCGTCGAGCTCGGTCAGAGTACGCAGAACGACACCGCCGAAGCCCCCGCCGTCGAGTCCGAATGGACCACGCTCGAGAAACTCGGCGAGGGTGGTTCCGCACAGGTCATGAAGGTCCGCCACATCAAGACTGGTGAAGTCGCCGCGATGAAGGTCGTGCGTCACCCAGGGAACGATGCGGAGACGTACATGCTCTCGGCGGAGGCCGGCGCGCTGCGCTGGCTGTCCGATTGCCGTGGCGTGTGCCGGCTTCACCCGGCGACCCCGATGGAGGTGAAGGCCCACATCCTGCTCCGCCTCGTCCAAGGGAAGTCGCTGGACACCTGCGCGAAGAAACTCGGGTACTGGAGGTCCATCGACGTTGCCGCTCAGGCAGCGTCGGCGCTGGCCGGTGCGCATGACCGGGGAGTGATCCACCGCGACATCAAGCCGGCGAACCTCATGCTCGACTCGGCCGGCATCGTGACGGTGATCGACTGGGGTCTCGCCAAGCGTCTCGGTCAGTCCGAAGCGGATGAGGCACTTCCGGGGTGCGTGGGCACACCGGATTACCTCTCTCCGGAGCAGATTCACGGCCGCGCTGAGTCGCGGAGTGACATCTACTCGCTCGGCTGCATGCTGTTCGAGATGCTGACGGGTCATCGCGCGTTCGAGGATAGCAGGTATGAGAGCGCGCTCGCGATCGTGATCATGCACGACGAGCTCGACGGACCGAGTCCGAGGATCTGGAACCGGTGGATTCCGCGCGGACTGGCGGAGTTGGTGAAGTCGATGATCGCGCGAGATCCGTCCAAGCGGCCGGAAACTGCGCATCGCGTGTCGGAAGGACTCCGGTGGTACCAGCGGGGCTGGTGGAGCAGGACGTTCGGCGGGTCACCCATCAGCGCACTCTACAATTGAAAGGCAACGATGTGCGACGAGCAACAACCGTCCTGGTGCTTTGAGGTTTGAGATGAACTAAGCGGTTCAAATCTTCCTTCAAGGCGCCCAGGACTCTCTCGGCTATTCGCCTTTATCAGAGCTTTTCCAGGTGGTTTTTTACGTAATCTCGAACGGCATCCTCGAGTTTTGTAAAAGGCTTCGAATACCCTGCAGCGGTGAGCTTGCTCATCTCGGCTTGAGTAAAATTTTGATATTTTTTTTGCATAGACACGGGCATGTCTTTGTATTCGATCGCGGTCTTCAGTTCGAGCGCTTGGAAAATTGCCGTGGCAAGATCGTTCCAGCTCCTTGCGGTTCCCGTGCCAAGATTGAATATGCCGTTTACGTTCCTATTCTCGACGAGCCACCATAATACATCGGCACAATCCTTCACGGAGATGAAATCGCGCTTTTGTTCCCCATCCGCGAAATCGGGCGAGTTCGATCGAAAGAGCCGGACAACTCCGCTTTCTCGGATCTCATAGAACGCCTTGTACACGACGCTCGTCATCGATCCTTTATGGTATTCATTCGGACCGAAGACATTGAAAAACTTGAGCCCGACGGCATTCGAGAGATATCCGCGACGAATCATCCATTCATCGAATGCATGCTTTGAATATCCATAGACGTTTAATGGACGAAGCGTGGGAATAGATTTGAGGTCGTCGGAAAATCCTTGTCGGCCGTCGCCGTAGGTTGCTGCACTCGATGCGTAAATAAGCCGAGCTGAATTATTTTTTGCCCATTCGGCGAGCTTGCAACTAAAGCGGAAGTTGTTCTGAATGACATATTCGGCATCGGTTTCTGTCGTTGAAGAGCACGCACCGAGGTGGATGACGGCCTTCACGCCAGACGGCATTCGATTCTCTTCCAGCATTCGAAGAAAATCGGATTTGTGAAGATAATCGGCGAAACGTGTGCCGACGAGGTTTTTCCATTTTTCGGATTTGCCCAAATCGTCAACGATAAGAACGTCATCGATCCCCTGATCGTTTAGCCGTCCGAGAAAAACGCTTCCGATGAATCCGGCGCCGCCGGTGAGAATATACATAGTCGTTTCCTATCGAAGAGTGGTCGGAGCTTCCGCGCCGTGCCTCTGTATTCCGCCTTCCGTGGGCAGTCCGTTTGCGGACGGGAGAACGAAATCATAGAGCTCGCAAACGCGGGCTTCGAAATTCTGGCGGGAGTATCGAGTCTCAACGAGCTCGCGCGATCTCTTGGCTTTTTCGGATGCGTTCGGGTCCGTGAGTGCGCGATGGAGCTCGGTCGCGAATGATTCGGCGGTGGGCTCGACGAGATACGCAGTTGATTCGTCGAGCACATTTGTATGCGCCGCAATGGTCGTGGCAACTATCGGCCTACCTGAAGCCATGTAGGAGAACAATTTGAGCGGAGTGTTCCCGCCAGTGAGCCGAGGAGAGAGGAGAACATTCGCAAGCGTTTGAAACCCACCCATTTCTTCAGCGGGTCTCGGACCGGTGAAAATCACCGCATCATCTAGTCCAAGCTCGACACACCGTTCTCGTTGCTGTTCAATCTGTGCCGGAGTGCCGCCTACGAGAAGGAGTTTGGCATTCCGGAAGTTGGGGAAGTTTTGGAGCAGAATCGCCCAGGCTCTTACCGCAAGGTCCACTCCTTGATACGGCTCGAAGTTTCCGGTGTAGAGGGCAATCGATGCCTGCTCGAGCGCGAATTCCTTTCTCAATTTCTCGACGAGTGATGCGGGGACTTCTGCCGTTGCCGAAGCGACCGGGAAATCCTCAATCTGATACACGGGCACATTTGGAGCGACGCTCCGCGACTTCTTCGTGAGCGCGGGGGCAACCGTCAAAATCGCTGTGGCACGTCGTAGAAAATATTTCTCGAATCGATCGACGAGCGAGATCGCCATGCAGAAACTTTTAAATTTCCCGGATTGAAGTTGTTCAATCATGCAGGAGTCCATGTCGTAGATATACGGCCGTCGAAGCAAGAGTCCCAGCACTCCTGCGATGAATCCGCCTTCTTCAACACCGTGGAAGGTTTGAAATTTGTGCTTGAGAGAGAGAAGGAGAGCCGAGCAGGCAAGTGGAATATCGAGAATTACTTTCCGCCACGAAGCCCCGACCGGCACCTCATGAATGCCAGGGACTCTCAGAGTTCTGTGGATGACCGCTCCCGGAATCTCTATATCTTCGCCGAATGGGTAGACGAGCAGGTGCACTTCAAGTCCGTGTCCGGCCATCGTCTCGACGAGCGCGCGTACGTTAAGCGGCGTTCCTCTCGTGGAGAAGAACGGCTGCGGCGCAATGAGTAGGACTTTTCGAGCAGTCATGGCGCGAGTGATTTATCATAAAATTTCTCACGAAGAAACTTTGCTCTCGGACAGAATGAGCTCCAGCGGAGAGGGAGATGAAATGCCGTCAGAACCTTCGACAAACTCTAAACGCGCTTTGCCTGCAGGATGATCGGCGAGCCGAACGAGCGAGTCAGCTGGAGCGTGCGAAAAACACCTTCCATTCGCGCCGAAAGAGCGGGGGATTGTAATTTCCGGTGGATCACCATCGGTAAGAAAAACTGTCCGCAGCGACTAAACTCCGAGAAGCCGCATTCGCGAATCGGAGTTTCTATCTGCCGGTGCGAAAACATCGAATAGGTTCTGGTGTTTCCTTCCAGCTTTTTCTTTACGCCGAAGAAAAACGGAGTGAGAACATTCCAACTTGTCTGAGTGGGATAGTCGAGGATTACTGAATGCCGCGCCACTCGTGCCAGCTCCCGAAGCAGTTGCTCCCAGCGTGTGCAATGGCTGACGAAACGAAAACAGACCACGTGATCAAATGATCGATCCGGAAACGGAAGTTTGATTAAGTTTCCAACTTGGAATTGACACTTACCTGACTCGACAAGCGGGAGGATTCGTCTCTCGCAAGATTTGTCACTCCCCAGAATCGTAACTTTCCATCCTTGCTCCGCGAGCGGGTAGGCGAGTTGCCCATGCCCACCTCCCACATCAAGGATCGAGCCCTTTTTGTAGCCTTGGAGAAAGTCCTGAACAATCTTCTCCTGCACGGAGAGTAGCCACTCGCCGGTCGGCCCGGAGAATCGGCTCGCGTAGTCATCAGAGGAGGTTTCGATATCCGCTGTTTCCGGGAAGCTGTCGAAGTTCTTGGCCGGCTGCTCCGACCACTCGGTTCTCATCGGTTCTCTCTACTGACCACGATGTTCGATCACAGCCATTTGTGTGCGCGATACCAATTAATCGTATCGGATACTTCTTCGCTGAACGTTTGCCGGGGAACAAATCCAAGCTCACGTTCGGCTTTTGAGCCGTCGAAATATCGGCTTTTTGTGAAGAAATCGACTCGTCGCCTGAAAATCGGTGGATTGATGCCTAACGGAGTGCACACTCTCTCGCAGAGCGAGCCGAGAAGCTGCATCGGCCGAACGGGTAAATGCAGCCAAGGTGTTCCGACGTCGAGTTGCTTCGCGATGATACTCACCGCCTCGTGCAGTTTCCGGACTTCTTTCCCGGGGATGCAATAGATTTCTCCGCTGATTCCTTCGTGTTCCATGGCGAGCACGAACGCTCGGACGAGGTCGCGAACGTCAATGAAGTGTACATACGCATCGCCTTTCCCGACATAAAAGAAACGGCGTTTTGCAATCATCCGGAACATCTTCAAATGCCGGGTGTCGCCGGGTCCGAAAACCATTGCGGGGCGAATCACGGCGCCTCGCATTCGGCCGGACTGATAATAGTTCATGGCGATCTTTTCAGCTTCCGTCTTGCTTCGCTGATACATGTCGCCGGGGGCATAAGGAGTTTTGTCGGTGCCCGGCGGATTGGAAATGTGGCCGAGCACACCACCCGTCGAGCAGTGAACAATTCTTCTGACTCCTGCCGCAATGCTGGCTTCAAAAACGCGTCTTGTGCCTTCAGCATTCACATCGAAGAAGACAGACTCTGGGAGTCCCGCTTGCCGGTAGACCGCTGCGATGTGATACACGCCGTGAATCCCCTCGACCGCCGGGGGAAGAGTTTCGGGTCGCTGCAAGTCGCCGATGACGACTTCGATTCCCTTGCTCCTTAACGCCGTTGCTTTTTCTTCGCTTCGCACCATTGCGCGAACCGGGATCTTGCATCCGTGAAGATACTCCACGATCTGGCTTCCGATGTAGCCGTTTGCTCCCGTAACTAAGAATTTTTTCTCGTTCATTTTGTGCGGCGTTTGTCGTCGTCTGATTTTCCGTTTGCTCGTTGTTGCTGGAGCAGCTTGGCGATGAGTCCAGTCCAGCCCGTTTGGTGGCTGGCGCCCAAACCCTCACCAGTTTCCGGATTATAATATTCGTGAAACAGATACAGTCCGTCAAATCTAGAGTCTGAGTTGAATACCGGGTCCTTTCCATAGAAGGGGGCTCGACCCTCGTTATCCCTCAAGAAAAGCTTGAGAAGTCGGGCGGAAAGGTCGTTTGCGATGCTCTCCAGGGTTGAATATTTCCCGGAACCGGTCGGATATTCTATTGAGAATGAATCCCCGTAATAATGGTGGAATCTCCGGAGTGATTCAATCAAAATGAAGTTGATTGGAACCCAGACCGGGCCTCGCCAGTTCGAGTTTCCCCCGAAAAGCAAGGTGGAAGATTCTCCTGATTCGTAGCGGATCGAGTACGTTTCAGCTCCCAGAGTGAACGTGAAGGGATTTTCATCGTGGTACTTCGAGAGAGAACGAATGCCGTACTCCGAAAGGAACTCGGCCTCGTCGAACATTCTCCGGAGAATTCGGACCAGACGTTCCCTGGTGAGTAGCGAAACGAGGCGGCGATTTCCTATTCCAGGAATCTCAAGTGATGCCATGCTTCCCGCAAGATGCTGCCTGTTGGTGACGAACCATTCAAGGCGACGGGTAAAATCCGGAAGCTTTTTGAGCGTCGACGGTTCAAGCGTATCTGTCGCGATCAGCGGAAGTAAGCCCACAAGCGAGCGCACACGCAGTGTGTGCTCAGTTCCGTCGGGTAGCTTCAGGACGTCGTAGAAAAATCCGTCTTCTTCGTTCCAAAGCGCAACCTTGTGTTCTCCGATGAACGTCATCGCATGGGCGATGCGGAGAAAGTGTTCTAGGAACTTCGAAGCGGTGTCTTGATACACCGGATTTGATAACGCCAGCTCGATCGACATTCGGAGCATGGAGAGGCAATAGGCCGCGACCCAGCTCGTTCCATCCGCTTGATCAATCCTCCCGCCTCCGGGGAGCGGAGCGCTTCGATCAAAGAGTCCGATATTATCGAGACCAAGAAATCCGCCTTGGAAGATGTTGTTCCCGTCGGCGTCTTTACGATTCACCCACCACGTAAAGTTCAGCAGCATCTTGTGAAAGACGCCCTCCAGGAACTCAATGTCGGGTTTGCCGTACTTCTTGGCGTCGATTTTAAACAATCTCCAAGCAGCCCAGGCGTGGACCGGCGGATTGACGTCCGAAAACGCCCATTCGTAAGCCGGAAGCTGTCCATTCGGATGCATGTACCACTCGCGAGTCATCAGCTCGAGCTGGCGCTTCGCAAAGTCCGGATCGACCAGCGACAACGGGATTGTATGAAACGCAAGATCCCACGCCGCATACCAAGGGAACTCCCATTTGTCGGGCATGGAGATGATGTCGAAGTTTACAAGATGTCCCCAATCACGGTTTCGCCCCGCCCGTCGATTCGGCGGAGGCGGAGCGCCGTTTGGGTCTCCATGCTGCCATTGCTCGACATCGTAGTAGTAGAGCTGCTTAGACCATAACATTCCACCGATGGCTTGACGCTGAATGGCTTTCTCCTCGGCGGTGAGGCGCGGATTCTGCCAGCTCTCAAAGAACTCATCGGCGTCTCGTTCGCGCTCTTCAAAAGTTGACTCGAAATCAGCAAACGGCTTCTGAGTTTTCTCCTGACATAGGCGGAGCGAGTATTGTTTCGTCTCTTTGCCGAGAAATGTCTCTTTGAATTGAAACCCTGCCTTGGTTCCTGTGTTCAGCGGGTTAATCGCCTGAGCACGGCCCTCGATGATCGCTTGCTGAAATCCGTCTTTTACGAACGGTGCGTCGTTCGGCACGCCGAAGAGCCGTTCGCGATTCGTGTTGTTGTCGGTAAACAGCGGAGACGGCGATTCTTTGGCATACAGGTAATACGTGCCGAGTATGGGGTGCTCGGCTTCAAATGAAGTGTGGGATTTCAACGTAGAGCCGAGCCGAATTTGAGGAGTGCCGGAGACTTCACCCATCGGGCCCTTCGGATATCCCCAACTCCAGGTATTCCTGAACCAGAGGGTAGGGATGGTGTGAAGCTCACTTGGTGAGTCTGAGCAGTTTTTTACCGTAATGCGGATGGAAATGTCGTTTTCGCCCGCCTTCGCATATTCGACGAGGCAATCGAAGTATTTCCCTTCATCAAAAACTCCGGTGTTGGTGATCTCGAATTCTCGGGCGGATTTCCCCCGGCGCCGATTTTCATCGCGGAGCAGAGCATACGGGAATGCCGCTTGTGGATATTTGTAGAGATAACGCATGTAGCTGTGGGTCGGCGTGGAGTCGAGATAGAAGTAGAGTTCCTTCACATCTTCGCCGTGATTCCCTTCGTACATGGTGAGCCCGAAGAGACGTTCTTTGAACATTTCATCGCGGCCGTTCCAGAAGCTGAGAGCAAAACAAAGATATTGATTTCGATCTGAGATTCCAGCGAGCCCGTCTTCGCCCCAACGATAGGCGCGACTTCGGGCATGATCGTGCGGGAAGTGATTCCAGGCGTTTCCATCGGCACTGTAATCCTCGCGAACCGTGCCCCACGCACGTTCACTCAAATACGGGCCCCAGAATTTCCAATTGCTTTTCCGCGAGCGATATTCTTCTAAGCGCTTATGCTCTGCGGTCTTCCGCCGGCTCATGAACTTCTTCGCCTCTCCGCCACCACCGTACCTACGTTTCACACCAGAGTCTACGGAGAAGTCTTCCCTCCGGGCAAAACGGCGAGCTTCTCCATGAGGAGTCTAAAAAATGCTTGTTCATGCTCGAGGTGATTAAATCCCCCGGCAAGTTCGAGGGAGTATACGCGTCCGGGGACCGTTAGGAAATTTTTTAGTTTTATTGCGTCCTTGGCCGTAACAATGAGCGGCACGCTCTCCGTTGGCGCGAGTTCAGCGAGCTCGTTTGCTTGGAAAGGATGATGGTCCGGGAAGATTCTTTCGTGAACGATCGTTGCGCCCAACTGGCGAAGCAACGCGAGAAAAGAAGTCGGTTCTCCGATTCCGGTTGCCGCCACGATATTTTTTCCCCGAAGCACTTCAAGCGGGAGGGTAACGTTCCCCTGAACGTCACGAATGGCTCGCGGTTGAAAGCTGAACTCGAATTGCGGCTTTCCAAACTGAAACACCGGGGAAGGGACAGGAAACTTACCCTTCGACACGAATACCAGGCAATCCGCCCGGTTGACGGCATGCGAAAGCGGCTCGCGCAGCCAGCCTGCGGGAAGCACTTTTCCCGTGTTCCATTTTTTAATAGTCTCCGGGGTCGTGACATCGAGCAGCAGCACGTTTAGGTCGCGTGCAAGCGCGCGGTGCTGAAATCCGTCATCGAGAATAATGACGTCGCCGATCTTTTCGGATTCGATGAATTGAGCGCCCTTAGCCCGTTCCGCGGCGATGACGACTTCTGCAATCCCCGTTAGCCGTTGGCGATGCGAAACTGCCTCATCGCCGACCTCTTCCGGCGCATCATTCACTCGAACTCGATGAGGTCCGGCGAACTGACCGCCATAACCTCGGCTCAGGATGACGGGAGAATAGCCCTGACGTTTGAGCCGCTGTGCGAGGAATTGAACGAAAGGGGTTTTCCCCGTGCCTCCGGTCGTTGCATTTCCGACGCAGATGACCGGCAGACAAGAGCGGTAGCTCGGCAAGAGCTTCCAGTCGTACAGTCGATTTCTAAGCGTGACGGCGCCTCGGTACACCCAAGCGAACGGCAGGAATCGCGGGTCGGGTTCGAGCGCTCTGTTCTGTGGATGCCTGGCCAATGCTTACTTTTCTCTAATTTCCCTTCCCGAACAGCGCTTTGAAATCTCAATCTCGATTGGGCCGATCTCAATTTGGGCTGTGAGTACGGCAAAAAACACGCGATCGCAATCCAGAATCATCAGCATTGCCGTTGCGAGGAGCGAAGCGACGCGGCAATCTCATAAGAGAAGGTCCCGGCACGTAAGATTGCTTTGCTTCGCCCGCAATGACAACAAAAAAACAGCGCCCGACCGGGAACGGTCCGCTCTTCATTCTTCTCTATTTTGCGTGGAGCGTTCCGAATCACAGGAGTAAAACGTGAAGACAGTGCGAATCGGATGCGGTCAGGGGTTTTGGGGAGACTCGTTGGAGGCTCCTGTCTCATTGCTCGAGGGCGAGCGGCTAGACTATTTGGTGCTCGACTATTTGGCCGAGGTGACGATGTCGATCCTCTCCAAGCAACGAGAACGGGATTCCGCTCTAGGGTATGCTGAAGATTTTCCGGCTCTGGTTGAGCGAATTCTGCCCAAGCTCGCCGCGCAGAAAACAAAAATAATTGCCAATGCGGGAGGAATGAATCCTTTGGCGTGTGCCGAGCGGGTCAAAGCCGCGATTGAGAAAGGCGGATTGTCGGGAAAGTTGCGGGTCGCAGTCGTTCAAGGTGATGACATCCTCCCGCGCCTGGAATCGCTTCCGGACGAACCGTTTCTGAATATCGACACCGGTGCCCCAATCTCTGAAATTCTGCCGCGTATTCAGAGTGCGAACGTCTATCTCGGAGCCGAAGGGATTGTGCAGGCCCTAGACGGCGGAGCGGACATCGTCGTAACCGGCCGAGTGGCCGATCCTTCCCTGGTATTGGGTCCATTGGTGCATGAGTTTCGATGGCCGGAGAATGATTGGAATCGCCGGGCCGCCGGAATCGTCGCCGGACATATCATCGAGTGCGGCGCGCAGTGTTCGGGAGGAAACGCTTCTTATGACTGGCAGACCATCCCTGACCTCACGAATATCGGCTACCCCGTTGTGGAGTTCGGCGAAGATGGAAATTTCGTCGTTACAAAACAGAAGGGAACCGGGGGCCGGGTCGATGTCCGAACCGTCAAGGAGCAGCTAATTTACGAGATAGGTGATCCGGCGAATTATATAACTCCCGATGTCGTTGCCGACTTTACTACGATTCATTTACAGGCCGACGGCGAAAATCGCGTCAGAGTTACTGGTGTCCAAGGAAAACCAAGGCCCACGGCGCTAAAGGTCTCCATCAGCTACTCGGGGGGTTATCTTGGAGTCGGAACTCTTCTCTATTGTTGGCCGGAGGCCGTGGAGAAGGCAAAAGCCGCTTCAGAGTTAGTGCTGAGCCGTCTTAGAAAAATCGGAAAACTTCCCTCTCGCTCTCGAGTTGAGCTTATCGGACTCAACGCCTGTCATGAAGGAACCGTTCCGAAAGATTCGAGCTCACCCGATGAAGTGATGCTTCGAATCTCGGTTTTCGACCTTGATAAAAAAGTCGTTGAGCGCTTCAGCCGAGAGATGGCGCCTCTTGTATTGAATGGTCCGCCGGGCGCTACCGCCTACTCTGGTGGAAAACAGAAAGTGCAAGAGGTTTTTGCGTATTGGCCGGCCCTCATTTCCAGAAAAAATACTTCGTTTCAAGTGCAGGTGCTGCCGTGAAGAAAACTTTGCTCCGGGAAATTGCCTATGGACGCTCGGGCGATAAAGGAAACGTGGCAAACATCGGAATAATTGCCGTTCGTGATGAGCTCTATCCGATTATTCTCCGGGAGGTGACGGCGGAGAAGGTGAAGAAGTTTTTCGCCGGAATTTGCGATGGAGAAGTCCGGCGTTATGAGATGCCGAACCTATGTGCGGTGAATTTCGTGCTGGAAAAAAGCTTGGATGGCGGTGGAACCGTATCGCTCCGCTCGGATGCGCAGGGAAAAACACTCGCGGCCGCACTGCTCCGAATGGAAATTTCACTCGCCGATGAGTCCGCTTAGTTGAGGAATTCAATCGGGGAGAGAACTCGCGAAATGACGCTTACTTGAGAAAGTAAGCCCCGAAGCACACGAATGCTCCGGCCACGGCGAGCCCGAGTATGAATATAGAGAAATGACGCGAATAATCGGACGGCGTCCCGTTCGAGAATCGCAGTTGAAACGGCAGAGGAATCTGCTTTCCACGGCGCATTCCCGGAAGGAGGAAGATGCCTTCCGTCCCGTCCTGCTTGGTGTTCTGATTCAAGTTTCTAAAACGCTCTTGCTCATCCTTTTTGTGGGCGAGGAACGGTCCGATTTTCAACTCTTGGAGCTTCTCTTTTAAGAACTTCACTCCATGCTGAATATCGGGAAGCTCAATCTTTTTTTGTATTACTTCTCGCGTCGCCGTCATGGCGTTCCGTGCCATTTGAAGCTCAAGGAGCTCTTGGGGCACGTTCAGATTCATCTCGCCAAAACGTTGTTGAGGATTAACTCGGTGTACTGGCTCTTGCCAGGATGCCCAATCTTGATCTCGCCAGTGTTCGACTGTTTTTCCCGGTTGGACGAGGAGGAAAGTCTTTTTCTGCTCGAGCGCCGTGACGACCATGAAGTCGGACATTTTTCTCGCGAGCGCAGGGTCGATTCCTCGAAATGGATCCTGAAAAATCACTGTTCGTTCTCGACTGTGCAGAGCCGCGAGGAGGGAGAGAATCCGCATTTGATCCGCACTAAGCTGCTGTGGCGGAGCATCCGCAAGGCTCTTCAAGCCGATTTGATGAAGCAGCTGTCGAATACGGGTTTCGGGAATTCCAATTTTTCGAAGTGCCTCGGTTACGGATGACGCTTCGAAGGGAAGATTATAGAGATCGGCAACGCGGACATCGGGGTTCTTAATTTTTGACGGGATCGAATCGTGACGTGCCGGATCTGCCAGCCAGGAGAGAAGCTTTGCCCCAGGATTTTCAACGATATTAAGCTTCCCGATGGTCAGAGGTACATGTCCTCCGGAGGAGGAGTCGGCGTCCGAAAAATCGAGCTCGATTTCATTTGGCTGAAACTCCGCGATTTCTCGTGGAGGAAGCACTGGTTCAGGAGAAGAAGAAAGGATCGGCACCGCAATTTGACCGGCCCCGGTAGGCTCTTCGACAGCCTGAGGCAGTTGTTGCAATGACATGAATCGCTCCCATTTTTAGAAAAGTTCTTTTCCTACATAAGCGATTATGAGGGAAGACGATTGGCAATTGCGGGAAAATTTTCACTGCGGAAAATTCTCGCGAGATTCCAACGGGTTGCGATTTCGAAACCTCGATTTTACTGGACCGAAATGGGTTCCGAACGGTCCCAACCCCCTCCGAGGGCCTTAAAAAGGGCGATCGCGGAGGTAATTCGAGCCGCCTTTGTGGCGATGACGGAGTCTTCAGTTGTATAGAGCGAACGCTCCGCTTCGAGAACCCGGAGGAAGTCGGCAAGCCCCTCAGTGTACAACCGACGTGATATGTCAACCGACTGTCGGTTCGCTTCGAGCGCGCGCGAAAGAGTTTCAAATCTTGATTGCTCTTGGGTATACGAAGAGATCGCGTTTTCGACCTCTTCAACTGAGGAATAAACCGTTTTTCGGAAATTCTCGAAGACCGCTTCCTGGTCGGCGTCCGCCGCTCGCAGACTCGCTACCAGCCGCCCTCCTTCAAAGATGGGCAAGCGAACAGACGGCCCAACACTCCATGACCGGCTCGCGTAGTCTAGCCAGTTATTCGAATCCCGGCTTTGTAAACTCCCGGCGACCGCTATCGAAAAGCTCGGGAAGAACGCTGCAGTCGAAACCCCGATCCGTGCGGTCGACGCGGCGAGCTGCCGTTCTGCAGCGCGGATATCGGGTCGCTTGCGAATGAGATCCGAAGGCAAGCTGTTCGGAATGAAGTGAATGTCTCGCGGAAGTTGCCCGGCTCGGCTTTCGAAGAACACCGATACAAACGGCGGAAACTCCCCGAGGAGAACGGCCAGCCGGTTCCTCGCTTGGTCCTTCGCGTATTGCAGGACCGGTTTCTGCGATTCCGTCGTTGCAAGTTGAGCGTCCGCCTGAAAAACGTCGAGCTGGCTTGTCATTCCGGCGCTGAATCGGGATTGAGTGAGAGATAAGCTTTCGCGTTGTGCCTTGATGTTTCGCGTTACAGCTTCAAGCCGTTCGTCGCTCGCTCGGTATTCGATATAGTTCCTGGCAATTTCTGCAACCAGAGTCAGGAGCACTTGGTTGTAGTTCTCCTCGGTTGCGTCAGCCATCGCCTCTTCCGCCTCAACAGCTCGTGCCGTCTTTCCGAAGAAATCAAGCTCCCACATCGCGTCGAAACCGACCGAGAAGAGGTTGTTGGTAAATCCTGGGAGAAACGAGAATCCTCCACCACCACTTCCCGCGCTCGCACCGAGGAGCGAGTTTGCGCTGATTCGGCTTCTCGTGAACGATGACGTGGAGCTCATGCTTGGGAGCCAGGCGGCCTGCGCCACCCGCACGAGCTCACGCGCTTGTTTGACCCGTGATACGGCAATCCGGAGATCGAAGTTCCGAGGATCTGCTTCCGACCCGACGGCGTGTTCGATGAGTTGATTCAGCACCGGATCGGAAAATAACTCCCACCAGCGATCGATTTGCTTCGACTGGTCGACCGCAGCGCTCGCCTGTTCTGAAGTTGCTGAAGATTTTGTCTGCCATGCTTCAGGCAGCTGGATCTCAGGCGCCGTATAATCCGGTCCGACTGCGCATCCGGAAAGCGTGAGAACACAAAAAGAAAGCGCCGATATCGAAATACGTTTCAAAATTCCTGCCGCCATAATGAAGAATAGATACTCTCTAAAATAGAGTTTATACCTGAATGAGCATAGGATAAGAAGACTCGGGATAGGGGAACTATGTCCGGAATGCCAAGAAAAAACCTCTCAAGCGTATTGGCCTGTGTGCTCCTTTTTGCAGGGTCGGCAGTTTTGGTGTTTGGCATCGAACGGCCGAAAATCAATGAACTTCAGGCTGAAATCCAAAATCTCCGTGCCTCTCTGGCAGAGAGAGAAGTGGAGCTCGAGAAGGTGAAGGAGAGTGCCGCTAAGGCGCCGCCCGGAGCGCAAGTCACTTCTCACTCACCGCATTCGATGACTCGCGTACCGTCCGCCTCCGCAGTTTCGCCCGAGAACGGGACTGGGGACACGAGCGCCGCACATCCTGTTTCAGGATCGGAAACGTTGTCGCATCGCACTCCTGATGTGCCGCAAAGTGGAGAAGAGGCTCGTCGCGGAGAGTGGAGGGCATCGATCGTGAAAAAATTTCTTCCTCTTACGGAAGAGCAGAGTGCGCGACTTGCGAAGCGACTTCAAGAAGACGGTGCAAAGAAGCGATCGATTGCCGAATCCATCGAGGAAGAATTCGGAAAAGAACAAGCTGACTTTTATCGATCGGAACTTGGAAAGGCATTTGAGAGAAGCGAGCAGGAGTCGCTAGAGAAAGATGTGTTCTATCTTTCAAGAAAATTGTCCCTTTCTCCTGCGCAAGAGGCTGCGTTGTTTGCTGCGTATCGCGATGCTGCAGAACCTTCAAATATTCCGGCAGGAGAAAGTTCCGAGAATACCGACCAGTCCGCGGGCCTAAACTCCCTTCTTGAGCGGGAGACGAAGCGGCGCGAATTGTTGAACCAGCGATTTCAGACATTTCTGACTCCGGAACAGCTCGCCATTTTCACCCAGCTCGAAGCCGAATCCAGCGGCAGAGATCTGCAAATGTGGCATGGCGACTAGAGCGGAGTGTGGCGGCCTCAAAAATAAAAATCAGATGGGGAGAGTTTTCCATAGAGAGCTCTCTTAAGGTCGAGACTCACTCTCGACCCTGAGAAGAGAGATTGCTGTGGGAAACTTCGGTGGCGGGGCAGGTAGAAAAGTTCAATAAAAAAGCAATGGCCCGGCGCACGTTGCTTGCGAGAAGCCTTATTTCGCCTCTTCTCGGGACGGTTCGGGATCGAAGAGCTTGGAAGTCACGATCCACTCCGAAAAGGGAATCTGCCTGTCGTGCGAGACCGCTGCGTACCCGCTTATCGCATGATCGAGGGTCGGATGTTTTTGGAAGAACGCTTTGATGTCGCGCTCCGGTTGGAAAAATCCGTACTTCATCGTCAACTGCCCTGCCGCCTCTTCGGGCGAACGTCCTTCTCGATCCAGTAGCCAAATGGCGGAAGCTACACCAGTGCGATGCGTTCCGCTTGAACAGTGCACGAGGATAGGAAGAGGAAGCTCCCGATACGCTGTGATGAGCGCGAGGAGACTCGGACGTTGGTCGACTCTCGCGCTTGAGAATGGAATATGTCGATAGATGGCGCCACCGCGCTCGACGGCTTCTGCTTCGCTCACGTTCTTTTCGTCAGGCTCATCATCCTGCAATCGAAGATCGATCACGGATTTGATTCCGTGCTCCCTAACGGTTCGCGTCATCGCGTCACGAGTCATTTGTGCTGAACGAAAAAAACGACCCGGCACGACCTCGTGGAAATTGTCACGGAATACGGCGTTCGCCACAAAACTAGTGAAGTAAGTCGAGTCGCTCGTGGCTTGATATCCAAGCGCTCCCAGGGCGAAGACGACGAACAACAGTGAAGACAGCTGCTTTCCACTCATGATGAAGCCTCTTTCGGCGCGTATACGGCGGCTTCACCGCCTAGCAATTTTGGACACAGCGACAGCTGTGGATGAAGTTCAAATGTGGTTCCGGAGGGAAAGATCGTGTCGAATGTCATTCCGAACGTGATGTGAGAGTGGCTGCTGTGTGAGTCCCGCGTCTCATGAAATTCGGTTCGCTGACGCGTGATTTCTTTGCCGCCCGGGTCTATGACCGCGACCTGAACTTCGCCTGCCACGGGTCCTGCGAAGTGCCCACTCCTAAACAGTCCCTCGACCTTGAGTCTATTTCCATCTTCGACGGCCGAGACGGAAAAATAACACCCCATCACTCCGACGGTTCTCGCACTGTAAAATCCCGATCGCACAAGATCTTGGCGAAGCGTCTTGTATCCGGCGAGCGTAATCCCTATCCCAATAACCGCAACAATAAAGACCTGCATTCGTTTCATCGTTTGCCTCCAACGGAGGCGCGAGATGAGGAAGAAGGAGGAGGTTCGCTTTCCCGGCAGCGTTCCGCTGGCAGCGTGAGCAAAAATCTACTTCCTGATCCTGCTTTGCTCGTTACGGAGATTGACCCTCCAAGGATGGACGCCAGTCGTTTCACCAAGGCGAGTCCGAGCCCGGTGCCCGGCTTTCCGGCCGTCCTTGCGGACTCGGAGCGGTAGAATGGTTCAAAAATATGCGGGAGGTCGGCCTCGGAAATCCCTGCTCCTTTGTCTTCCACTGAGACGCAGACCTCGCGGCCTTTGCCTTCTATGTCGACGGCGATCGGAGTTCCGGGCAAGCTGTACTTGCAGGCGTTGTCGAGAAGGTCGTCGAGAAGCTGCGCCAGAAGTCCCGGATTTGTGAGAACCTGAAATCGTTCGGAGGGGCACCTCAGCGAGATGTCGCTTGCACGTTCATGGACCTCCCATCCGGCGAACCATTCTTTGGACCATTTGGCGAGATCGATATCGATCGGATCGGGCAGAACCAAATCAGTCCCGGAGCGTGCTAAAAACAAAAGTGACTCGATAATCTGTTGAAGTTGATCACTTCGCTTCAGGACCACCCCCAACACGCGCTGATAGTCGGCTGTCGGCCGTTCCTGGCGGAGAGTCACTTCAACTGAGGCGCGAAGCGCAGCGAGTGGCGTGCGAAGCTGATGAGAAGCATCTCCTGTAAATTTCCTCTGCCGTTCGGCCGATTCTTTGATGCTCACCAGCAACTCATTAAAGGCATGTCCGAGGTCTTCGAACTCATCGCCTGTTGAAGCGACATCCAGACTAAATTGTGAGTCCGGCTGTTTCTTGATTTCGCGCGCGGATATGGCCATTCGCGAGACTGGACGAAGCGCTCGCCGACAAAACCATCGACCCACCACAGCGGCAAAAAGCCAGATAACCAAAGAGACCCAGGTCATAGCCCAGGCAAGTCGGCGAAGGATTGCCCGAATCGGTTCTTCAGAGCTTGCGACAGTGAATTTTAGTTGAGGACCGACAAACTGCCGATCTTGGGGGAGAACTGGAACAAAGAGTGGGCGATCTGTCGGAAAGCCGTCCGGATGTGAGACAACAGCAATTGCTGTCGCTCCGCTCGGCGGAGTGCCGCCTATTTTCCCGGCTTCGAGGCTGTGAACCATCAACCGCCATCCGGACGGCGACGGAGGAAGCAGAGAACCGTCGCTCCCGATTTGCTGCAAATTTCTCGAACAGTCGATCAAATTTCCTTCCTTCTCGACGGCGATCCATCGCACCTGGTCTGCGCCGGAATCATCTCCCAGCGAGATGTGACGAAGATTTGGTTCCCATTCAACGTAATCCGGGAAAATCTCAATAGCGGCGACAAGAGTTTGCATCGCCGTTTGTAGCCGAAAATCAGCCTGTGATTGGAGATGCCGCTCAGTAAAGATCAAAAGAGTCGTAGAAAACCCGATCAACACCACAGCGAGCGCTGCCAGGAAAAAAAACGAGAACCGATTAGTGAGCGTCATGAAGGCTCGCCAGTCGCTGGTTCGCCGAGCATATAGCCCCGTCCTCTGACCGTGTGAACTATCCGCGGGCCGTATGCTTCAAGTTTTTTTCGAAGCTCCATGATGTGCACTTCGAGCGTGTTGGAAAGACCGTCGTATTGTTCCTCCCAGACTTGTTCGTACAGCCGTGTCCTTGAAAGCACTTCACCTGGGTGTCTGAGGAAGAATAGCAGGAGCGATTGCTCACGCGCCGTAAGTCCAAGCGTATGCCCGGAGCGCTCAGCGCGGTTGGTGGAGAGGTTTAACAGAATATCTAAATAGCGCCATTCTATGGTCGCTTTTCCAGGCAATCGCCGGAGCATCGCTTGAACACGGGCTAAGAGTTCTTCGAACGCAAACGGCTTGCAGAGGTAATCATCCGCTCCTGCCCGAAGTCCTTCCACTCGTTGAGCGACGGCGTCGCGAGCCGTGAGAAACAGAACTGGGGTTGTGTGTTCGGCCTTTCGAAAGTCTTGAAGGATTGCGATTCCTTCTTTTCCAGGAAGCCACCAGTCGAGGATGATGACATCCCACTTGCCGGACGACATGTAGTAACCGCCGGACTCACCGTCGGCAGCGAGTTGTACGATGAAACCTTCCTCCCGCAGGCCTTGAGTGACAAACTCTCCAATCTCGGCATCATCTTCGACCAACAGAATTCGAAACGACATATCCGCCTTCAGACCTCCCACCGCGGCAACGAGTCCGTAAACTACACCAAGAGGCATAAGCAGAACGTGAGGAAATTATAAAATCCGGCTTATTTACCTGCGAAGAACGGACTCCGTGACTGAGACGGCTGAAAAAGGCAAAAGAAACAGCGACTTTGGAGGGTGATTCCCAAAGCGTTTTTTACAAACACTCTTGGATTGGCCTCAAAGACTGGCCTGCGCCCGCGGCTTCACAGGAGTTCTGATAGATTCGTCCGTCGCAGCCGCAGACCGGGTTTATCTGATCGGTGCAAAAATCGGGACGAATCTGACAGGTTCCCGGTGTGTTCCGGAAGCCGCAGGTGTTGTTCTCGAAAAAGCAATAGAAACCGGTTCCGCATACATCGCCTTGGATGCCTCCACAGGCTTTTCCGATTTGATCGCCGGAGTCATCATCATCCGAGCCGCCGCCACTCCCGCAGGCCGTGAGAGACAAAGAGAGTGATAAGCACAGCGATAGGCGCAGCGCCGCGAATTTTTTTGAACAGAAAATTTGCCTCATTCCGGCACCGCTGGTGATGTCCATTCCACTTGCTAATGTTTTCATTTTTACCGTTCTGAAAAATTCCTCTGTCGTGACCGGATCACGACGGACGGTTTACCTGGCTGTCTTGAAGAAGCAAAATCACGAGACGCTTCGGGCCGTGAGCGCCGAGAACGAGAATTTTCTCGATATCCCCGGTCCTCGAAGGTCCGGAAATAATTGTCCCGAAGCTCCACGTAGGATCGTTTTTAATCTCTGAGAACCAATTTTCTGGCGAGGACTTGATTTGAGAGGTCGTGCCGAGCACGATGTGCACGGGGGGGAGCACAGAGAGCCTTCGTCCACCCGCTGTCGTGCTTCGGAGAGCGACACTTCCAGTTCTCGCGAAAAACGCGTCAGCCGTGGTGATGCTCGCTACGAACGAGCCAAACTCATGATTTTCTAAACTCCAAGTCGAGCTTCGTGCGACATCGCGCGCTCGTGGACTCAACCTCTGAGTGACAGCGCGCAAGAACTGAGTGTCTTGAGAGACCACCTGTCCCTCGGGTAGTTCACCAAGCACCTGTTCCAGTTTGCGAGCCAGCTCGTCAATCGAGGAGGAGACAAAACATTCCCCACGAAGCGACGAGAGCTTCTCTTGAAAGCGTGTGACCAAATCACCGCCCGGGTAGTCGGCGAAGATTTCTTTGCCTGAGGGAACAGGCGGCACGCCGACCGACTTCCGATCACCACGCGCTGATTCTAATCGCGAAAGTATTCGGTCTCGTGCGGTCATTGTCCCGACTCCCCCCAAATTTGAGAGAAACTCTTCTCGGCGAGCACGGGCATTCGATGGCGAAACCGCTTGGGCAGAACTTTGCGCGCAAACGAGAGCGCCGGGCGGCCCATCTTTCTAAGGAAATCCGTCGCTCGGCGGCTGGAGACGATCCTTGCCCACACCTTCAATGCCGTCGTCCAAAACCACCCGTTCAAATTTTGGTCGTAGGCCTCGGCTCGATTCTCAAGCAGCAAGTGATGGAGATCGATATGCACTGGGCAGACATCCGTGCAGGCTCCGCAAAGGCTCGAAGCCTGAGAAAGATGTTTCCACTCCTTCAACTTCCTGAGATGCGGAGTGATAACCGACCCAATTGGACCTTGATATGTCGTGTTGTAGCTGTGACCACCGATGGTTTTGAAAACGGGACAGGTGCTGAGACATGCGCCGCAGCGGATGCATCGCAGACTTTGACGGAACTTCGGCTTTGCGTAAAGATCCGTGCGGCCGTTGTCGAGGAGGATCACGTAGACATGTTCGGGACCGTCGTCTTCTCCGGTAAGGCGCGGTCCGCGAATTAGGCTGTTGTATCCGGTGAGATGTTGTCCGGTCCCGCTGGTGGCGAGAAGCGGGAGGAAGAGTTCGAGATCCTCGACTCTCGGAAGAATTTTTTCGATACCCGCGAAAACCACATGCACGGGAGGGCATGCCGTCGTAAGCCGGGCGTTCCCCTCGTTCTCGGTGATGCTCACCGCGCCCTGATCGGCGATCAGGAAATTCGCACCGCTCACGCCGATATCAGCTTTGAGATATGTTTCTCTCAGGCGGTCCCGACAGATCATCGCCAATTCTTCTGCATCGTCGGACATTGGTGTTCCAAGTGCGCGGTGGAAAATCTGGGAAATCTCTTGCTTTGATTGATGCATCGCCGGAGTGACGATGTGGTACGGCTTTTCCTGGGCGAGCTGTTGAATAAACTCTCCGAGATCGCTCTCGACGACTTCGATCCCTCGTTGGTGGAGGAATTCATTGAGTTCGACCTCTTCGGTCGTCATCGATTTAGATTTAACAACGAGCTTTGCGGCATGTTCGTCGGCGATCTGACCGAAATACTGCCTCGCCTCGCCAGCGTTCTCCGCCCAGAGCACTTTCACCCCTCGGGCGGTGAGCTTCTCTTCGAATTGCCTGAGAAGCTCAGGGAGATTGTCGAGTGCGTAGTCCTTGATTGCGGCCGCGAGACTTCGCGCCTCCTGCCAGTCCCTGAACTGAGATGACTTCGTGCCCCGCACTTGCGTGTCGTAGGAGTCAACTACTCTGAGCAGCCGCCGCCGATGGGTCTCGTCCTGGACTTTCTGCTCTGATTTTTCGAGGAATTCGCTCTGCTGATTCATGGAGGGACTCTTATCGCGGCTCGGGGATCAAAGCTGAGACGGAGAGCCCCAGACGTTTTGCGAGAGCCGTTGACATGTGATCAACGGACGCATCAATTCCGTGTCGATCAACTTCAGAGCGGAGGTGCATGATGCATCCCGGGTCGTTCGTCACGATCGTGTTCGTGCCGTTCTCCACGAACTGCTCCAGTCGTGATTTCGCCATTGTCGATGAGATGCTTTCGAACTTCACACTAAACAGTCCGCCGAATCCGCAGCATGTGGGCTCCACTGTCGGTTCCGTCACTTCGAAGCCGCCGAGACGGCAAAGCGTGTTTCGCCCTTCGTTTTTTAGGCGAAGCTCGCGGTAGCTATGGCAAGAATTGTGAAATCCAATCTTCGCTTGAGACGGGGCGCTCAAACGCTCCTCAGGCTTCGAATCGATTCCTTCCTTTTCGAGGAACTCTGAAAGCTCGTAGGTTTTTCCGATTATCTCGGTCAGAGATTTCTGGAGTGCCTCGTCCGTCTCTTGCTCGCTGAAAAGCTCCGGATAGAACTTTCGAATCATGGCGGTGCAGGAGCCTGACGGACACACGATCGCGTATGATTCTTTCGCGGCGGCAAGCGAGCGTAGGCATTTTCCAGCGACGAGGCGTGCCTCCGCCCTGTGACCGGCATTAAATGCCGGCTGTCCGCAACACACGGCGTCCGGGGAGTAGGTGACGTGATATCCGAAATGTCGAAGCAAATTTGCCGATGCGATCCCGATCTCGGGATACAACTGATCGACGAGACAAGGAATCAGCAGCTGAACGGATTTTCTCGAATGCATAAGTGACATCGTCTCCCAATCGTTCTCCCTTTGAAGAAACGTGGTGGAGAGGTTTAAGCGGAATGGCCTATACCCTGAGAAGCTGCTAATGTGAAGTTTCTATGAGTAATTTACCGGCGGAACTCTCCGTTCGCACTCTTGCGGTCCGCATCCTCGCGGACGAGATTCCACAAAATACGATTGTCGATCGGACGGGAAGCAGCCTTTCGCCTGGAGAGAGCGGACGGTCCGATGAGACGGTAAGTCCCGAAGCCGGGAACCTCGACGCCGTGTACCTCTTCGGGCAAACCGCAGATAATGAAGATTCGGTCTTTGAAGCGGCCATTCGTATTGTGAAAGACGGCCTCGCCCGGAAGATTTTATTCTCTGCGTCAGAGCCGAAATGCGGGTACCCCGGATTCGGACCTTGGTTCTTCGCGCTTCGCCAGCGTGGAATCCCGGAAGATCGCCTTCTCGGCGTCCCCCCGCCCGAGGCTGAGTCTTTGAACACACTCACCGAATCACAAGCATTTATTGGCTTTGCCAAGTCAAAGAATTTTTCGCGAGTTGGAGTTTGTGCTGCGCCTTTCCACCAAGTGCGGGCGTTCATGACGGCAGTGAGTGTTGCGGCGAGCGAGTTCCGCAGTTGTCGCATCTATAGCATTCCTGGAAATACCCTGCCCTGGAATGAGGTGGTCGTTCATTCTCAGGGCGTCGAGCAAGGAACCCGAGCTTCGTTCATCGCCGGCGAATTCGAACGGATTGAGCGCTATCAAGAGAAGGGTGATCTGCTCTCAACAGATCAAATTCTTTCATACCTAGAGGCAAGAGACCGGCATGGCTAATCTGGAAGCGGAGATCGTTGAATTCTCCGATCGCGGAAATACCTCACCGAGAAGTGATCTGCTTGTTGCGGCGCTCGAGGCGGCATTTCTCGCGGCCGATGTGATGCGGATGTCTCGCGCGGATGTGTGCGTTCTTGCCGATGAGAAATCCGGAGATCGCGGACTTGTCACCGAGTTCGATAAAGAAGCGGAGCGTGTGATTCGGGAGTTCCTGCTCAGAAAGTCCGGCTACCCAATTCTGGGAGAAGAGGAGGGGCTTTCCGGACTTTCAAGCGACCGGCTTTGGGTGGTGGATCCAATCGACGGGACAACGAACTTCTCCCGTAAGATCCCGCTCTCAGCTGTGTCGATTGGGCTCGTTGAGCGTGGTATCTGCAAACTGGGCGTCGTCTATAACCCGTTTCTCAATGAATGTTTCTTCGCCGATGAGGAGTTCGGGGCGTTTCTCAACACGGATCCTATCGAAGTCGCTCCGGCGGCGCCGCGAGGAAAGCCGGTGTTATTCGTGAACAGCGGGTATGCGCTTCGCTTTGAGAATTGTGCCCGAGAACTTGCCGAGCGGCTCAGAGGGAAAGTGGTTCACCGTCATTTTGGAACCACCGCGATGGAGATTTGTTACGTCGCTTGCGGAAGGGCGGATGGCTTCGCATCGATAGGAGACGAACTTTGGGATTACGCAGGTGCTGTCGCCATCTCCCGCCAGGCAGGTGCCAAGATTGTTGACTGGGAGCTTCAGGATTGGACTATTCAGCGAAGTGATTTGCTTCTTACTGCGCCTGCAGTTTTTGATTGTTTCTCTTCTGAGATTACGGACATCTACGCACGGCTTGCGAAGGGAGCGGAATGACGGGACGCGGAGATAATTCGATACTTAACCTCCGGTTTCACCACATCGCCGTGATCTGCTCCGACTATGAGCGTTCGAAGAGCTTCTACAGAGACACTCTGGGTTTCGCGGTTGTGTCCGAAGTTTACCGGGAAGAGAGAAAATCCTGGAAGTTGAATCTCGCGATTCCCGGCGGAGGCCAGATCGAGCTTTTCACTTTCCCGGACGCGCCGCCGAGACCCTCCTATCCCGAAGCACAAGGGCTCCGGCATCTCGCGTTCGGCGTTTTTGATATCGACGCATGCATGGATTCGTTGAGACAAAAAGGAATTGTCACGGAGCTAATACGTGTCGATGCGTTGACGAAAAGCAGATTCTTTTTTTTCGAAGATCCGGACGGACTGCCAATCGAGATTTACGAAACTACAGCTGAGGAGGAACCTGTTCAACGCATGTAAGGCGGGGAACGATAGAGTTCCTTTCGAGTATAGTTCCTGGTGAAAGAACGGAGTTCGCGCCAATTTTTACGCCGTCTCCCAGAAGACTTCCGAACTTTAGCGCCCCGGTTCGAATCAGTCTTCCGCCGGCTCGCACAACTATCTCTTTATCTTCCCGCTCGTTGAAGTGATTCGCGAGAATTGCACCGGCTTCGATGTTGACATCCTCTCCGACGACTGAATCCCCGACGAAATTAAAGTGTGCCGCGGCGGACCTCTTTCCGAGAGTGCTGGATTTGATCTCAACTCCCGGACCGATCTTTACATGTTCATCGAGCAGCACTCCGCCGCGAAGATAACTTCCGGTAGCGATGAAACAGTGAGCGAGAATGAGAATCGGAGGTTTTAGCGTCACACCGGTTTCGATAACGGACGTTTTGTGCACGACGATTCCACCGTGACGTTCATACTCTGATCCCGCGAGACTCTGAAGGATCCGTTCGAGGATGCTTGGAAGCTTCCCGGTCAGCCCCCACGGGGGTTCGTCGATGGATATCGAACCCGAGAGTAGGTGCGGCAGCTTCGTGTAGTCGGCAAGAATCATTGAGCTTGAATTCTTGAAGTGGAAAGCGGCGATATCTCTTCGGCAGTGGTCTTCGCTTCGTCGGGGCGGAAGGAAACATACATTCCGTCTCGCGAGTGAGTCTCCGGCTCCCAGAGCTCGATTCCTTCCTGAACAAATTCTTCGTCGATAAGGCCCCCGGGACTTCCCGCAGTGGCAAACGAAACACAGGCAGTTTCTGTAACGCGAATGAGCGTCCGGGTATTTCCCTTCCACCGGCATTGTTTATACTTTTTCCATGCCTCGGTCGTAATTCCTTCCGGAGGTTTCCAGGTCGTGCACTTTCTCGAGAAGCTGTCGATCGCCGTCGCGAGGACCGCGATGAGATCTTCTTCTCGTGCGGCAAGGTCGACGAGCTTAATGATGGTCGCCCCGAGTCGCGCGTGTTCATCCATGTTCATCATCTCGCGGAGTGCTTCCCAGCTTCTGTTGCTCGCGAAGATGACGGCGCACTCGAGCGCGCGTTTTTTCGTCGCTCCATAAGGGAGGTATTGTCCGCTGTCGAGGACCTCCATGAGAACCTGCATCACCACGCCGGTAACGCCGTGACTTTCGTCGAGGAAGCAGACGCCTTCTCCGGCGAAGGACAACGAACCTTCACGGGAGTTCGCACCCGGCAACGCGCCGGGAACGTGACCGCAGATCAGGGATTTCATGGATTCTTTGTCGCCGGTGCTTTCGGCGGTGAGGTTTACCGCGACAAAGTTCCCTTTTGCTCGGCGGAGATAATAGTAATACGCCAGCGTAGTTTTTCCTGCCCCCGGTGCTCCGAGGATGTAGACCCTCGTGATGCTGTTCTCGGCCAGTTCCTTCATGAGTTTCACGATGTATCGAAGTTCATCGCTGATCGCGAAAAAATTCTTGAACGTCGTGCATTCCACTTCGGTCGAAGAGGGCATCCGGATGATGCTCGGTTCTTTCACCGGTGACCGTCGCGAGAGAAGTTGGGTCGGAATCTCACCTTCATGCGAGGCGACCATGAGGCGTATACCTTGGAGCTTCTCAGTCTCGGCTGCGGCCGAGAGCCATGCGCCAAGGCCGCGGAGCTTCTCCGGATGAGTGGCGATAATGAGAGTCGGATACCCGCTTGCGGTTGCTGCGCGAAGGGGAGTGATGATCTCGAGAAGCTTGTTCAGCACTTCGCCGGTCTGGAAGATTGCGACGACGTGTTTTGCGGCCCTGAAGTCAGCAGGATTCAATTTGTCGGGATGAACGAGTCGCGCAGGGCCGCCGAAGGACCGGCCGCACGCGGCCACCAGCGATGACTGATCCGTCTCGGAACCTGTCACGAGAATCATGTCGGTGAGATTTGCCGGTCCGACCGGCTCGTTTTCGCGCGGTTCTGAGGTCTCTTTTTTCTTTCCGAAGATCATATTTGTTTCCGTAGATGAGTGCTTCCGCGAATTGAAATTGTCTCTCCGTTCACGAAGCGGTTCAGCAAGAGAAATAGAAGCCCGTTTACCGCCGACTCGGATCCTCCCCATGAGATCCGACTCACTTCTTCCGGGGGCATCTCTTCCGGCGGGAGCATTGGCCCGAACTCCAAACAATTCACTCTGATGCCCGGACCAAGCGTTCGGGCGGCGATTTTACTCGCCGACAGGAGCGCTGATTTCGAAACCGAGTAACTTGCCCGGGAAAGATACGGAAACGTAGCTGCTTGGTCTAGAATATTAATAACGCTCCCCTGGGATTCCTTAAGTGCTGCGGCGAACATTTGCATGAGGAAGAATGGGGCGCGGCAATTAACCGCCATCGCCGTGTCGAAGTCTGAGGTCGTTTCATTCGTCAATCCGCCTGTGGATTTTATCGCTTCCCTCGAAGGCCATGTGCTTGCGTTATTGATGAGGATATCGAGACCACCGAAGGTCTTCAGAACTGCTGCTGCAAGAGCATTCGGCGCGTCGCTGTCGCGAAAGTCCGCTTGGAAAAGCACCGCCTCGCCTCCTGCCGATTGAATCTCTTTTGCCGTGGACTCGGCACCGGACCGATTCTGGTGATAGTGAATGGCGACACGGCATCCGATATTTCCGAGCGCCAACGAGAACTCTCGCCCGAGCCTCGTTCCTCCTCCGGTCACTAAGACCCGCTTTCCTCTGAGATCGGTCATAAACCCTTGCTCCATAACTGAGGTGCTCGTTCGACCGCTTTTTCCTTTTCTACCAGAGGAAGCTCCTTCATTCGCAGCAAAATCTTAATTACGCGTTGGATGTTTGGCTTCTTCGCCAAAAATTCACGTTGATACGATCGTTTTGGGCTTCTCAGGATGGCAGCAAGCCACGCGGCCTCCTCAGGGAGCAAATCCTTTGGCGCCTTTCCAAAATACCTGCCCGCCGCTTGCTTTGCTCCGCGAATATCCGGGCCGAGCTCACAGATATTGAGATACAGCTCGAGAATTCTTTTCTTCCCAAGGAGTTCGAGATTTACGGCGTAGAGCAACTCTCTTAGCTTTCTCGAGTACGACCGTTCAGGCGAGAGAAAAAGATTCTTTGCGAGCTGTTGGGTGAGAGTGCTGGCACCACGGCGAATTTTCCTAAGTTGCTCGTTCTCTTTCAGCGCTTCGTCCATGCTCGGCACGTCGTAGCCCGGATGCTGATAAAAGGTGCCGTCTTCTGCAGCGATTACGGCTTGCGGTAAATAAGACCCGAGCGCTTCCCAGGGAGTCCAACTCTCGGTTCCTTCGCCGGATTCGAGCAGAACTGGCTCGTCCCCACTGTTTTTTGCAGGATAGGAAAAGACCCCTTTCTGATATTTCTCCAAATCGATGAGTTCCGTAACTTTAAATTTGGAAATCTTGGGACGCCAGCGTACGAAGGCTTGCGGCCATTGAAAGGTGCCTTTCCCCGTTACTGTTCCTTCAATCTTTGCGGAGCGAGTTTCGGGAACGATGCTCGACGCAAGCGAATAGAGGACCTTGATGTCGGTCGGTGGGAGCTCGAAATTCCCGCGAAACGAGTCCTTCTCCCAGACTCCGGAGACTTTTACACGGACGGTCGAGGCTTCGAGATCGCCGTTAAACTTTCCTCCACTGAACACTCCACTCGCTTTTCCCTTTTCGAGTGTAAAAGGCTCAGGTGCAATCTTCTGGCTCGAGAGACGACACGGCTCGCACGCGAACTCGACGAATCGTCCGTCCTTGACCTGCTTGGAGGAGACGTGGAGCGAGCCGAAAGGAGATGGAAGAGTGGGGAGTCGGTCTCCGATGAGCGGAAGCACATGAGCTGCGATTGAAACGGCCAAGGGAGCAAACGTTCCGTGAATGGCATAATACCCCGCCGCCCATCCGGAGATGCCGAGAAAGAGAAAAAGCAAGAAATAAAGGATCCGGCGGACCCTTCGTCGCGGTTTCCTCTCGCCTTTTGCTTTCGCCATTACGCTTTCGCGCTACCCACGGGCGGTGCCTGAAGAATGGTGTAGGTTTCCGGACGACGGTTGTAGAAAAATCTCCAACCTTCCTTAACGAACTTTCCGTGGTCGATATCAACGGCGGCGACAACTACTTCTTCGGCATCGCCTGCCCTCGCCAGAGTCTTCCCGAAAGCGTCGCAAATGAACGACCCGCCCCAAAATTTCATCTCGCCTTCTTTCCCAACTCGATTCACAGCGGCGACAACCATTCCGTTTGCGATGGCATGACCACGTTGGACATTTTCCCAGGCTTGTTGCCAATCACCTTCCTGCTGGACCACTCCGTCCACGGTTCCGATAGCCGTCGGATAGAAAACGATATCAGCGCCGAGAAGAGCGTTTGCTCGAGCTGCCTCGGGATACCATTGGTCGTAGCAGATGAGAGTGCCGATGTTGGTGCCCTCATGGCTGAACACCTTGAATCCTGTGTCGCCGGGGGCGAAGAAGTGCTTTTCGTAGAATGAGTCATCGTGCGGAATATGAGTCTTCCGGTAGATGCCCATGACGTCGCCGGTTGGAGCGCAGACGATGGTCGTATTGAAAAACTTGTCACCGGACTTCTCGTGGATCGAGCCTCCGAAGAGCCAGACCTTATGCTTCCGCGCCAGGTCTTGAAGCAGCATCGAAGTCGGCCCCGGGATGGGCTCGGCGTATTCAAAATTCGGTTCCGGAGAGGCGCAGAAATACGGGCTCGTAAAAAGCTCCGGCAGGCAGATGACCTCGGCGCCCTTCGAAGCGGCCTGAGCAACCATCATTGCCGCGTGCTCTCGGTTTTTCTCCGCCACGGGGCCCATCGCCATCTGAACAAGGCCGATTTTAAGTTGTCGCGACATAATATTCCTCCGTTCCACTGCGAAATTACCTTGTTCCGGCAAATTCGCAAGGGTTGTGCCTTCCCGCGGCGCGATTCGGAACCAATCATGGCAGCTTCAAAAAGCTCCTGATCTCTTTCTCTCTACGCTTTTGATCCCAACCGGTTTCCTCCTTGATCGCGTCGAAGAAGCTTATGCCTTTCTCGCCCATGGTGTCGTAGACCTCGAGAATGGAGCGCATGCCGAGGCGCTTCTCCATCGTCACGAAATACATGGAAGCGCGGGCATAGTCGTGCGACGACCCGCCGAAGTTGAAGTACTCAGGGCTCGATGCGACCGCTTGACGTGCCAGCTCCGTTTGTCGCTGTTCGTGCTCCTTCGCGTTTATGACCGAGGAGTTTCGAGCAGCGTAGGATTCAAAAAACGTTGCCCATCCCTCTGCTCTCATCCGATCAAAGTCACCTCGAAATTTTCTTCTAGCGGTATTTGATCCGGCGCCGTCGATGATTTGAAATTCGATGACATGGCCCATCTCGTGGAGAAGGACCTCGGTCAGGGTGGAGTCTGCGACGGAGGTGCTCGAGCGCACACTTCCGCAGCCACCCGCCACACGGTCGGCGACAATATAGATGTTTGCCGGAGGGGTCATCCACCCGGGATGGCAGTTGTTTACTAAGCTGCTCGGCACTTGGCCGGCGGGAATTTTGTCACCAAGAAAAACGACCTCCCATTCCATCGAGAGATTCTGAATCCTGGAGGGGAACCCTGAACCTTTGATCGTCTGCGCGACGGTCCTCGCCGCGTCGGACATCGCGCGTACGGGAGTTCGACCGAAGAGGCGCTCGGCCTTCCGTTCCCAACGAAGGTGAATGCGGCCGATGCTGGAGTTCATGTCTTCGGTTCGCAAACTGCCTTCAAGGTGAATCTCCTTGGGAGCGGCCATCGGGCTCTCTCCTCTGGACTTCTGGGGGAAGCACTGGGCGCTTTTACGGAATTCCTCCGGCACCGCTTTTGCCGACATGACCTGCTGAACTTTCCCGTTTCCGTCTTTGTAAATGCAAATCTCATCGGCGGAAGCTGCGGTGGGAAGGAGTGCGGGCGGAAGGATTACTAAAGCAGCCGCTAACGAGAATGTTCCGCGAAGAAGAATGCGGGAGAGGAATCGGGATAGTTTCATGGGGTTTTCTTTACCGGGGCGAGCGCTGGCCGGATAGTCCTGTTTGAAAGTTTCCGCTATACGACTTTATTCATTGAAGAGAGCAAACATTAGGAACTCTCGGGGAATTACACAACTTTGAAGAGGAGGGCGTGAGATGGCGGGAAAGATAGCCGTCGCAATCATCGGGGGAACGGGGTACGGCGCAGGAGAGTTGCTCCGGCTCTTGACTCTCCATCCCGAAGCGAAAGTGGTTTCCGTTGTCTCCTCGAGCCAGGCCGGAAGGCCGGTTGCTGAGTCTCATCCTTTTCTCCGGAAGGTGGTCGACCTCGATTTTTCATCGTCTTTGGATTTCGGTTCCTTCGCGGGTTATGCATCTTCCGTCATCTTTGCCGCACTCCCCCACGGAGTCACGTCTGAGACGTTGAATGGAATGATGCCGCAGATAGAACGGACGGGTTGCTATTTGATTGACCTCTCCGGTGATTTTCGTTTGAAAGCCAAAGTGATTCGCGAGAAGTTCTATCCGGAGACCGCTGCGTTTCCCGAACTGCATACGAAATTCACATACGGCCTTTCGGAGCTGACCGGCGCTGAGATTGCCAAAGCTCGCTACGTTTCAAATCCCGGATGCCTTGCGACCGCTTGTGTCTTGGCGGCGGCTCCGCTCGTTAGCTCCACGTTTCAAGGAGACATCGTTTTTGACGCAAAGACCGGAAGCTCGGGGGCTGGTCGCACCCCACAGGAGAACTTCCACCATCCAAAACGACACGGGAACTTCGCGGCGTATAAGATGCTCTCGCATCGTCACGAACCGGAGATTCTGCAGGGCTTGGGAGATCCGGAGGGAAGGCGAATCACGAGTTCCTTTGTCCCGCACCTCATTCCCTCCGCGAGAGGTATTTTTGCATCGGCTTATTTTCAGCTTCCTGAAGCGGTGTCCGCTGCTGATGTTCGAGCGAAGTATGAAGCGTTTTATGAAAAATCGCCTTTTGTTCGAATTGTTTCAGACTCCCCCGATCTCCAATCCGTCATCGGAAGTAACTTCTGCGATATCGCGGTGTCGGTTCGCGGCAAGCAAGTAGCGGCGATGAGCTGCCTCGATAACATGGTGAAAGGCATGGCCGGTTCAGCTATTCAAAATATGAACCTCATGCTCGGACTTCCCGAGACGACGAGTCTCTGGTTCCCCGGGATGGGTCCTGTCTAGCCTGCCAAATGACATTTTAGAAACATTTGAGACTCGCGCAGGCTGAATGCCGTAACTGCATAAACTTCGTTTTCTGTGCGTGACGGGTCGCGCACATTTGCTAGCAATTTAATTACATCTGCTAACAACGCGCCGCGTATAAACCTCCTTGTTGTTCGGAGGTTTTTCTATGCGATTTGTTTTTCCCGTCTGTTTTTTCCTGGCGGCCGGTTTTCTGTCCGTATTTCAGTCTGATGCTGTAGCAGCCGAGACATGCAGCTGCACTGCGACATATGACAAATGGCACAGTGGACTGCATTGGTCCGATTTTCTTTGCATGTTTCCGTCGACAAGTTCTGGTCCCTATACCGAGCGACGACGGGTCACGTGGACACACGACTATGCAAACACCTTGTACGAAAGCAAATCTTGGGTCTATTCGGGTTGGGACAGAATTCTCTTGATCAGAGTCGGCGCCGAGAAAGATGCCTGCGAAAGTGCCGGGGGAATGCAGGACATCGCGAAGAAGATCCTTATCGCGCAGTGCAAGAGCGACGGCGGATCGAGTTGCGATTCGATATCGATGACTTGTACTTATCGAAATGTTCCGTAGGAGAGAGACGCATGAAAGCACAAGCTAAAATCAATACACATGCTCGTTACGTTTTGTTTGGGTTTCTTTTTCTGAGCCCAGTATTCACCGTCACCTCGGCTACGGCGTGGACGTTGCCCACATATGAACGGGCGCCAGCACCGCAGCCAGTCTACCCCGTGCTTGAAGCACCAGCCCCGGTCGCGATGACGCCGTCTTCAGAGGCAGCTGCACCGCCTGCGATAACACCCGCTTCGGAGGCAGCCCCCACAGCTCCGTCGCTTGATGAGGCCTATACCGGAGCTGTTGCTGATTATGCGACGGCTTCAAGCGAAACCGTCTACGAATCTCCCGAGCTTTCAATCGTTGAAATCGCCGAAACTCCGGATGTCGTCACGATAGAAACCGTTGGATTTTCGGGAACCTGTGCCGCTTCCGCGAGTCTGCGGTAACTAAACTCGGAGAGAATTCGTTTCATTTTTCGGTCATTTGGAATTATCTCTGCGAGCTCTGCATGTCTGCGGTGAAATTCCTGCGATTGATTGATTTCGCCCTTTATCCTAGAAGCAGCCCACGAAAAGCCGGTGCGGTATCCCGGTAAGCTTTTCCCGAACTTTTTCTTCCCGCTTCGATTTTCCGAAGCATCAGCACATTCCGCACACGCTTTTCGATCGCTCTTTAAGAGGCAAGATCGGTAGACGATGCTTCGACAGAATCTCAAGCTGTCGTTCTAAACATTGTACTGCTCCGCAAGGGAGAGAAGGTTTAACTCTGGGGATTGGACCTTTGCTCTCCGGGCAGCGTGCAACCGCACGAGACCGTAGGGGTGGCGCATCCGCCACCTTCACCACCGTTGACAGGAGTTTCCACCGATGACCGCAGTCTCTTCGTCAGTGTCCGCGCACGCGCGGCGGCTCCGGACCACGGGCTTCAGCACCCGCGCCGTGGGCATCTGGGGCCAGTGGGAGGAGCGCTTCGGCGACCCGGCCCCGCCCGTGGGCATCCGCGACTTCATCCTCAAGACCCGCGACGCCGCCGCGGCCGCCGGGCAGACGTTCCACGGCTTCGCCTTCGGCCCCTTCCCGGGGACCGGGGTGGACCCCATCCGCGACGCTGAGCCGGCGCACGCGGAGTTCGCCGACTTCGTCGTCTCGCAGGGCTACCGCCTCTTCGACTGGGCGGGGTGGTTCTGGCACCTGCCCGGTCCGCTCGGCAGTGAGGCCGACGGCCGGACGTGGATCGACGAGATCCGGAAGCACGTCCAGATGATCAAGTTCTACCTCCGGCACGGGGTCCTCGCGCCCGCGCCGGCGGTTCGCTACGACCTGATCCAGCCGCCGGGTGAGAAGGCCGAGCAGATTCGCCGGGCCGCGCCGCTGATCCGTGAGGCGGCGCTGATCGTAAACGGCGAGACGGGTGGCTCGCTGTCGCAGGAGCCGGAGTTCGGGCACGCGCTGCACCGCCCGTTCGACGTGCTCGACCTGCACGACGCGGTCGGGCTGCCGGTCGCGGCGCACTCCATCACGTTCGACTTCGCGCACGCCCGGAACTTGGCCGTGTGGGGGATGAAGGCCCCCGACGACTCCCAGCTCTTCAACGACGACGGGCAGATCGCGCGGCTCTGGGGGACGCGGACGGGCCGCATCCACTTCGCCGGGACGGCGAAGGGTGAGACGACGGCCGGTGCCCACGCCTCGACCGCCCTCCACGCCGAGCCGGACTGGGAGCTGAGCGAGGGCATGTCCGCCGCGATCACCTCCGTCCACTGCACCGAGATCGCCGTCCTCGACAACTGCATGATGCCGATCGCCCGCCAGCTCGCCTGTCTGGGCGAGAGCTTGCGGCAGATGGGCGCGGTGACCAACAACCGGGGCCTCCCGTCCTACTGATTTCTTTCGGCGTTCCCCGCCGCCGGCTCAGCCCCCAGCTGATGCCGGCGGCCGGAGCGCTCGAAGGTTCCAACTCCCGAAAGGAGTAATACAATGTTCTGGAGAAAATGGCGGACGGAAGTCCGCATGAGCAGCGATGCTGCCTTTGAACAAACGAGTTGTTCGTTCTTTAGTAGGCCTGCTTCAAGAGGTAGACGAGCACCGATTTCTGAACATGAAGCCGGTTCTCGGCCTGATCAAAGACCACCGAATGCGGACCTTCGACGACTGCTTCCTCGACCTCTTCGCCTCGATGAGCCGGGAGACAGTGCATGAAAATAACGTCCGGTCTCGCGAAACGGAGAAGCTCCTTCGTCACCATGTATCCGCGAAAGTCTCTTTGCCGTTTGTCTTCCGGATCGCTGTCCGACATCGAAGTCCAAACATCGGTATAGATGACATCGGCCCCTTCGACAGCGTGTTCGGGGTCTCGCACGAGGAGGTAGTCAGTCCCGGCCGTGCCTTCCTTCGGCTCGTATCCCTTCGGGCAACAAACCACCATGTCTACCCCAAGCCGCGTTGCGGCGTGCATCAGTGAGACGCAGACGTTGTTTCCGTCTCCTACGAAGACCAATCGAATACCCCCGATTCGTCCCTTCTTCTCTCGAATGGTGAGCATGTCGGAGATGGCCTGACACGGATGATAGCGATCGGAGAGCCCGTTGATGACGGGCACCGTGGAGAACTCGGCGAATCGCTCCAGGGTTTCGTGTTTCGACACTCGCATCATGAGCGCATTTACATAACGCGACATGACTCTCGCCAGATCGGAGACCGGCTCGCGTTTCCCGATACCGATTTCAATTGGGCTCAGATTGATCGTCGTCCCGCCGAGCTGAAACATCGCGACTTCAAAGGACACGCGAGTTCTCGTCGATGGATGTTCGAACACCGTTGCGAGGCATTGCCCCGCGAGAAACCGATGCTCGACCCCTCGCCGGTGCAGCCGTTTTAGCTGCTCGGCCTGAATGAGGATCTCTTGCAAGGCTTCAGCGGTAAAATCTGTGAGAGTGAGAAAGTGCTCCATGCGGATGCTCCCAGCTTAGCGCTTTTCCTGAACGAACAATGTTCCGATTCCTTGATCCGTGAACATTTCTAGGAGCACCGTGTGATCTTGTTTTCCGCTGATGATGTGAACCTGTTTTACGCCAGTGCGAATAGCGCGAAGTATGCAATCGAGCTTCGGTATCATTCCTCCGGTGACATCGGGATGACCGATGAGCCGCTCTGTTTCTCCGATATCGAGAACCGAGAGCAAGTTCCCACCGACCGTGATGCCGGGAACGTCGGTGAGGTATATGAGCTTCGCGGCCTTGAGCGCAGCGGCAAGAGCGGCGGCGGCATTATCCGCATTGATATTTAATGATTCGCCGGTTTTCTCGCGCGCAATCGGTGAGACGACAGGGATATACCCCTTCTCCATGAGGAGTTTAATGAACGTCGTATCGACATCGGTGACGTCACCCACGGAGCCGAGATCTTTTCCTTCCTTGCTCTTGATGCGGCTTGCGATGAAAAGTCCGGCATCTTTTCCGGAAAGCCCCACTGCCTTTGCACCGGCGTCCTGGAGGACCGACACGATCCGGGAGTTGATCTTTCCCCGGAGCACCATCTCTGTGATTTCGAGCGTTTCGGCGTCGGTGTAACGAAGACCGTCAATGAACTTCGCTTCCTTCCCAACTTTCTTCATCCAAGCGGAGATGTCGTTTCCGCCTCCGTGCACGACCACCGGATGAATACCGACCCACTTTAAAAGTGCGAGATCGGCAGCAAACGAGACCGTTTTTTCCGGGTCATCGAGGAGTGAGCCGCCGTATTTGACGACGATTACCTGCTCGTGAAAGCGGCGGATATACGGGAGTGCTTCGGTGAGGGTCTTCGCTTTGGTGATATCTTGCATGAACATTTCCTTCCAGAGGCCAGAGTTCGCGGCAGCTATCCTAGCGCCGAGCGAGACGATAGCTCAATTCAACTGAAATCCAAAAAGTCCGGTGTCGGGCGCTTCGCGGCTTACTTTACCCAGAAGTCGGAAACTTCTTCCGGATAATAGACTAGTGCGAGGAGCAAGGCCGAATAGAACAGTGAATGCGTAAACTCCCCGGCGCGAATTCGTTCGGCGAGTTCCTTGAGCGGAATCACCTCGACAGTAATGTCCTCCGACGATTCCAGCGCAAGTGCCTTCTCCTTCTTACAGCCCACTCCGAGGAAGAAGTGGCAGCGATTGTTGAGAAGGGCGGGGTTTGGATGAAGTGGACCGAGGGGGAGAAGTTTCTTCGCCACATAACCCGTTTCCTCTTCGAGCTCGCGCTTTGCAGCCAAGGGAATGTCGTCTTCACCAGCGTCAATCAGGCCTCCTGGTGTTTCGAGGCTCGGAGTAAGCGTTCCGTGGCGGAATTGCCGGACGAGGACGATTTCACCATTGTCGGTGATCGGAACGACATTCGTCCAGTCGGGACACTTAATGAAATAAAAATCATCCTCCGTTACGCCGTCGGGAAATCGCATTCGCTGTTTCCAGAGGTCGAAGACGACGGTTTTTTGAAGGAGAGTTTCGCTGAGCTTCTGCCAAGGGTGGTTTATTGGTTTCATATGTTCGAGAGAGTTGATATCCAAAAGCTGAGAAAAGCAACTTTTTCGTGGTTGGTAAATCCAGGAAGCGTCCGCCTCACCTTTCGCAACGAATACTCTGCGCGGTTCGGCAGCCGATCTGGAGAAAAATTTTTCTCGAAGATGTTTCGGAGTGAAGTCGGCGCCGTCAAAGGAACATGAAAAGTTATCCCGCACTTGATATTGATCCCATGCAGCTTCGGCCCACCGTTCTCGAGGTGGATATGGGAGTGCTCGGTCAGAACCTGTCGGCAATTCGAGAGCATGTCGGCGCCGACCGAAAGCTCATGGCCGTGGTTAAGTCTAACGCCTACGGTCATGGTTTGATTCCTTGTGCGGAGATGTATGAACGGGCGGGGGTCGACTACCTTGGAGTGGCGTATCTCGAAGAGGGAATTCAGCTCCGAGTCGCCGGTATTCAGGCTCCGATCTTGGTGCTCGGCGGAATTTTGCATTCTCAGATCAAGTTTTTCCTCGACTACGATCTCGATATTCTTGCCTCATCGGTTTTTAAACTCGACGCCATCGAGCAACAGGCCCGCGCGCTCGGGAAGAAGGCGCGGGTGCATTTGAAAATCGACACCGGAATGGAACGGGTCGGCGTGCATTATTACAGCGCGGAGAAACTTCTTGAGAGAGCTCTGACCTGTACCGATGCGGAGGTGGTCGGCATCTCCTCGCATTTTGCCTGCCAGGAAGAAGAAACGTTAAACGTTACGAAGCTGCAGCTCGAACGTTTTCTGGAATGTTGCTACTTCTTCGAGAAACGATCCGTTCCGGTGCCGGTCCGTCATATCGCGGCGACCGGTGCCGTCATTAAGTATCCCGAGAGCCACCTCGATATGGTGCGACCCGGTGCGCTGCTCTATGGAATCGAACCCGGCGCGCATCTTGAGGGAATCGTTCCGGTTCGCCCGGCGCTCAGACTGCTTTCGACCGTCGTGTATTTCAAGGTGGTGAAGCAGGGAGCCGGAGTCAGCTACGGACATACGTGGACGGCGCCGAAGGATACGAGAGTGGTGACAATCCCGCTCGGATACGGTGACGGATTCGCCCGTCGGCTTTCTAATCGAGGCAGTGTTTTGGTTCGCGGCCGCCGTTATCCAATCATCGGGAGAGTCTGCATGGATCAGCTCATGGTCGATATCGGAGACGGTGAAGCATATAACGGAGACGAAATCGTGCTTATCGGTTCTCAGGGCGAGCATTCGATTCGCGTGGAACAAATTGCCGACCTCGTCGATGCGGATCCGAGGGAAGTTTTGGTTCACCTCAATCTCAGGATTCCTCGACGTTATATCGGTTGATTGCTTTCTTCGCGAGCAGACCGCTCGCTGCGGGGTGCACACTCGCAGCTCTCGCCGCCGTTCTAGTTGACGGAAACGTCGTCCGGATTTACTCCTCCGCATCGAGAACTCAACTGTAGCTTTAATGGTGATCCATGAACCGCTTGCTCCGGCCTTCCCGTGTGAACGGACTCTTCCTCCTTACTGCACTCGTATTTTTCGTGACCGGCTGCTCTCCAAAAAAAGCGCCGGTCTGCGAGTGCACGTCGTGCGATAGCGCGGGTGAAAAGAATACGCTCGATCTCGGCGGGCATGAGTTCCCAATCACCACAAATTCGAAGGAAGCGCAGATCCGGTTCAATCGCGGTTTGACGCTTATGTATGCGTTTAGCCACGATGCAGCGGAAAAGGAATTCCGAGAGGCGATTCGGCTTGACCCGAATGCCGCCATGCCGTGGTGGGGAATTTCTTTCGCAAAAGGACCGCACATCAACTTTCCACTTCTCCCGGCAGAGAAAAACGCCGTTGCTTGGGAAGCACTCCAAGAGGCCAAGAAGCGGGCGCCGCTCGCGGGCGAGCTCGAACAACGCCTCATCGGCGCGCTTGAGAAGCGATACGCGGAGAAAAATCCTGAAAATCGGAAGCCGCTTGACGAAGCGTACGCGAAGGCGATGAAAGAAGTCTGGACCGCGTTCCCCCAAAACGCCGACGTCGGATCGCTTTACGCAGAGTCGATGATGGATCTCCGGCCGTGGGATCTTTGGACGCTCAATGGAAAACCTCAACCGGGGACTCCGTTGATCGTGGAGACGCTGGAGAAGGCGTTAGTACTGAACCCAAATCACCCAGGGGCGAACCATCTCTACATTCACACCGTTGAAGCTTCCCGATCGCCTGAGAGAGCAAAAGTTGCCGCCGATCGTCTTCGCACGCTCGTTCCCGGAGCGAGCCATCTCGTCCATATGCCCTCTCATATTTACGCGCGGCTCGGCGAATGGAAAGCAGCGCAGAAATCAAACGAAGATGCGGTTTTGGTCGATGAAGTATTCCGGAAACAATATCCGAGGCCGGGATTCTATGCGGTGTATATGGCGCACAATCATCACTTCCTTCTCTTTGCGGCGATGATGCAAGGAAAGAGCAAGCTCGCACTCGAAGCGGCACATCAAATCGTAAACAAAATTCCTGACGAATTCTTAAAAGACTTTGCGTTGTTCGCGGATGGCTTCACCGCCGTCGTTCCGGAGGTTCTAGTCCGGTTCGGCCGCTGGGAGGAGGTGCTCGCGCAACCCGCTCCTCGCGGAGAACTGCCGATTGCCACCGCGTTGTGGCGGTTTGCACGAGCGACCGCATTTACGGCGCTCGGTAAGAAGTCCGAAGCACGAAGCGAACAGAAGCTTTTCGTCGCTGCGTCGAAGGCGGTGCCGAAGGGCGCCATTTTCGGAAATAATTCGGCGCATTCACTCCTTGCGATCGCGAAGCTCGTGCTCCAAGGCGAGATGGATGCGAAAGACAAGAAATATGCTTCGGCGATTGCTGCACTTCGAAAGGCCTCGAAGCTGGAGGATAAGCTTTCGTATGATGAGCCTCCAGATTGGCTGCAGCCGGTTCGACATAGTCTTGGTGCCGTGCTTTTAAAAGCTGGAAAACCAAAAGACGCCGAGAAGGCGTATCGCGAAGATCTTGCTCGCTTTCCCGAAAACGGATGGTCGCTGTATGGCCTTTCTCAATCATTGGAAGCCCAAGGAAAGCGCGAGGAGGCAGCGCAGGCCAAAGAACGGTTCAAGGTCGCTTGGGCTGAAGCGGATGTGCCGCTCGAAGCCACCTGCTTCTGTCAGGTCGGTAAATAGCGCTAATTCTTAAGACGTAATCGTCTTGGAGGTGACGGAGGGATTCCTCCGTTTGATGCGGAGTACTCGTATGCTCCCAGGTCGAGCGGCATATTCACCGGACGACTCTCTCCACTCGCAGGCTCTCGGTATTGAAATGAAAGCGGGAAAGAACCGGAGGCGAGCGCGCTGCCTTTATCTCTCGCGTTTGAATCCTCTTTAAGCCGGACATTGTATGTGACGAGGTCGACGAATCCCGGATTGTTGTTCACCGGCGAGAAGAAATTCTCCGTTCCCGTGATTGTGCCGTCGAATGGGTTTCCGAATTCATGCTGATAGCTGAGGAGCCAACCTGCGCTCACCCAGTTTGTGGTAGGGAAATTGATGTTCCCGGCTACCGTGCCGAGCTCGAAAAGGGTTGGCGTGTTTCCCGGCGTGTTTGGGATGTTCAGCAGGATGTTATTCCGCGCATCGACGCTTAGATTTCGATGTTCCATCTGAAAGAGGTTCGTCCGCCAGCGTGCCGATTGGTTCGCTTTGCTGATGAGAGTGTTGTTGTAGAAGTAGAGCGTTGCACCATCCCGATAGTTGCCGACACCGCCGCCGTCTCCAAAGTGAACCAAGAGAGTCGGTCCGTCCTGATCGGATATCATCACGTTTCCATAGACGTAGGTCTTTAAGTAGTTTGGGTCTTGGCTGATGTCGTCGAATCCGTCCTGTGGTTCATTCAAATCGAGGATGTGTCCGCCGTTTAAGAAATAGTTGTTCCGGATGATAGTGCTCGACGACCGGTCTTTTAGGTTATTGCCTGCAGATCCATTTCGCAGGAGTCCATATTTATTGAACTGATACGTGGCACCGTAGGCTTCGATGTAGCTGTTGTGCTCCAAGTAGCTCCCGGACACCCCGTTTCCGGAGATTGTATTTCCGTCGAGTGTGAGGCGATACGTGATGAGGCCATTTCCGGTTTTTGCGAACACCCCATTTCCGTTGTTGATGATTGTACAGTTTTTGATGGTGATGTCCGCAGCGCCCATGACCCAAACCCCACCGGACCCAGGACTGTAGGTCCGGTTGTCGTTCGCGTAGCCTTTGAAGGCCGTTCCGGGGTTCGCGCCTTGGAGTTGTAGGCCGTTGATATTGATGAAGCTCGGATTCGGACTTCCCGCATTGTCGTGAAAGACGACGATGAGTCCCGAATCTTGTATTGGCGGGTAGCCGAATTGCGGAGAATTTGGACTGCTTGTTGCGTTCGTCGCGTCAAGGATGGGGAGCGCGCCCTGCGGACCCGGCACTCCGTTGATGTTGATCGGCTGTGAAGCCGTGCCGCTTCGCGAGAGGATGATCTTCTCGTGGTACGGCGTCGATCGCCAGTGAATATTCACGGTGTCGCCGGCCTGGAGAGCGTTCCAGGGGACAGCCCCCACTGAGGCGAGCGGTTGTCCAGGGCCGACATTGTACGTGTTTTGCGCGACCGATACTACCGGCAGCAGCAGGAGCAGGGCGAATACGAGAATCGAGATTCGCCTAGAGAATCGGCGTCGTGGGAGTCGAGAAGCGATAACTGTCATTGTTCCCTTTTCTCACGATAGTCGCGACGATGGTTCCTGCCTTCTCCGGTTGTGCGGTTAAGACACCGTAGTTGTCCGCCGCGTCTTTGCTGCATGCATTATAATCGTAAACGCCGTTTGCCGGGACGGTCACCACCTCCCCTGAAACTACGGTCGTACCTTCGTATCGTCGCATGTAAACGGTGACCTTCTGAGGCTGGTTCGTGGCGTTTGAGAAAAATGCGGAGCACGTTTGGGCGAGGAACGTATTATACGAACCTTTGAGGAACTTTCCGGCCGCTTGTTTCGCGTTGATGCCGAAGACGAATTTCGTGCCGTTCGAAGGAGTTTTCCCGTAGTGCATCGCCGTCGCCACGACGCTGCCCAAGAGGTTTCCGTCGACGGTGCCGACACCGAGACCGCCGTTTAGGAGCGAGTCAGCGATGATGTGCACCGAGCCTCGCGCGGGCAGATTCACGTTTTGATTGAACACCATCACTCCCGCCGCGGTGAAGATCCGAACGAGGACAACAATGGGAACGGGAAGCGTGTTTCCTACTTCGAAGATCGCGCTTCCATTCCGCGCATCCAGTGGGGCGACGAGTTTCTCCCCTGAGCCGCGTTGCCCGTCGAGCTGAAGTGCCGAGTCGAATCTCTCAATCGAGCTCAATGGAGTGCTGAAATAGTATCGAATATTCCGGGCTTGGAAGCGGGCGGTGCTGTTGTGCGGCCGCCATTCGATGAGCCCCACGAGATTCGGCCCGAATTGATGGCCGGAGAAATCTCGACGTGAGCCCGCCGGCAACTCGACTTCGTCGACTGCGTTTACTCCGCCGCCCTGCGCGTAGTAGATCAGGTCGCCGGTCTGGAACGTTGCTTCTTCGTTCGTGATTTGAATCCAGTTCGCCACGAAATCACCGGCGTCTGAGGGGTCACCGCTTGGTTGATACGTGTTCTCGAGAAGGAATTGCGAACCGCTTAGGCCGTTACTGAATTCCATCGAGAATGCAAATTCCATCTCAGCGCCGGGGAGATAATGCACCATTCGCCCGCCGACGTCTCCGTCAGCTCCGTTTACGAGAGAGCAAGCCTTCCCATAGGAATTTGCGATGCGCCCGGGCATGTCGTGCACTAAGATGTCAGTTTGCGCTCCCGTTAATACGGAGAATCCAAGTTGACTTTGGAAGAAGCCGTTGATGTCGAACAGCGAGGTGGTTACCTGGCGAACGGAGCTTGAAAAATTTACATGCTCCGCGATGTTCCACATCCTCGCTTGATAAAAGCCGTTCCACTGGCTGCAGAAGTAATTGAAGAGCGCTTCGAAATAACTCCCTGGATCAAGGGGATTGAACCACTTGGATACTTCGTCACCATCGCTCATCCCGTCGTCATCGCTGTCGCTGTCGTTCGGATTGGTGTTGTAGATGGTTGTTTCTTCAAAATCCGAGAGACCGTCACCGTCTGAGTCCGCGGTGTTGATGTGGATCGGAAGTTCGTTCGATACGATGCTTTCAAGCCCGTTAGAGTGAACGGCGGTAACGACGGCAAAGTGGCTGCCAGTCTGAAGGTTCAGAAGCGTGTATGTTGTGAGCGGAATGTTCGATGCGACCGGTGAATAGGGACCGCCGCGCGTCCCTGAAAGAAAGACGTTATACCCCTGGATAGCTCCCGTGAGCGGAGAGCCGTCAGCATGAGTCGTCGGAGCGTCCCACTCGACTTCTACATCGTCGGCCGCCGCGACTCCCGCAAACACAAGCAGCGTTCCCGCAATCGAGAGGAACAGGAGACATGCCGAGGGCATTGCCGCTCGTATGTTTTGTATGCGGAGGAGATCTTGCATCTTCACTGACCCGGCCCCCGGACGGCCGTAACCCTCTGCGGCTCTGTTCGTATATGACCATTTCTCGTCCTCGGTGATCGAAATCGATCGCTCCCGAAAGACAGAAAGAGAATGCTTTACGAATGTCGGCAGAATTTGATTCCCGCTGAAGCGGGAATTAGAGGAAAATCGGAGGCGGATTTGCGAGGTGGCCCCTTCCCGGCGAATGCGGGAAAGGGGCGAAGACGATTACTTCGCGTTCGGCGGGTCTTCGAACTCAATCCGTTTTATTTCGGGATGGGTTTTGCTGAGAAAGGAGAAGGGCCGTAGGTTGTCGATGATTCCAAACGCGACGAACTTTTCTCCGTCCGCGATACTATACACTCCGCTTCGCTCTAACTGCCGCCTCGACATTTCGCTGAGTTTTTCGACTCGCAGCTCAAGTCTCACGAACCGGTATTCGGTTTTGGCACTTGTCGTGCACATGCTTCTCATGGGTTCCTCCTTTCTTAGAAACGGATAGCTCCATCGAGGCGGAAACTAGGTTGGGAATTGATCAACGGCTAGGCAGAAATTTTCGAGCACCGAGAGTAGAGAGTAACTAGCCGAAAAAACGAAGAAAATTCTGTCGGCGAAAATCGACAACAAGATCACTGTCGACAAAATCCGACAGATTGGTCAAAGGTGGGCCAGGAAATGGAGGGCCGACCATGGAATCGCTCTTTCTTCAGCTTGGATTCTCCGCAAAGGAGCAACAAATCTACCTCTCGCTCGTTGAGCAGGGGAAAGCGACTGCGAGCGCCCTTAGCAAGCGCACGAAAATTCCCCGAGCCACGCTCTACGGCCATCTTGAGACACTCCTCTCGCGGGGAGTGATCACCAAGGAGCAGAAACGAGGCTCGAGCTCCTTCCTTGTGAACAATCTCTCTTCGCTACTTCGCCTCGTTGAAAATGAGCAGGAACAGTTGAAGATGAAAGCTCAAGCGGCAAAAGAGCTCACGTCGCTCCTCTCTCCGGTGCTCAAAGTTGCTGGATATAGCCCACCGAAGATCCAGATCTTTGAAGGGCGGAAGAGCATCGAAAACATGCTCTACGATCACTGGCCGCTCTGGCGCGAAAGTTATTACCGCTATGGTGACAACACGCTCTGGGGGTACCAGGATCCGACGTTCGTTGAGAGCTATCTCAAATGGCATCACTACATGTGGCAGGACATGAGCGGGCGCGAGAGAATTTGTCTCTTTTCAAATCCCGCGAATATCGAAAAGGAGCTCCAACATAAGATCCAGAACCGGGAGGTCCGGGCGCTTCCGGCCAGCGCGAACTTTTCGAGCAGCATTTGGATTTACGGCGAGTATATCGTGATGGGGATGACAAGGCAGGAGCCGCACTACGCGGTTCAGCTTAAAGACCCCATATTCGCAGCGAATTTACGAACTTTTTTCGAGCTGCTGTGGAGCGCGAAGTTCTAAGGGAAAGAGAGCCGCTTTCTCCTCGGACCTTTCGGGCTCGTGGAGGGAACGGCTCCCGCTTTTTATCCTTAGTGGTGCCGGAGCACTAGAAGCCATTTCATAAATATCTCCTAA
>CAZDWZ010000009.1:0-174997 GCA_964509425.1 uncultured Bdellovibrionales bacterium
GAGAAAAGGATAAAACCTTTTCATTTTTCCTTTGACTTTTAACACAGCCGCTCTGGGCGTCCGGTAAGGTCCACGTGAAAGATGGCTTGAATCGCCTAAGAATTTGACTCATCGGAACGCCGAGACTTCTCAATGCTAGTCTCGAGGAAAGGCGCCATCCGGAACCTCGAGACGAACTCCAGCGGGTAAGCCAAAATTCGTTGACACAAAAACATCACTTCAACCCTGCTGCCTTGCCATCACTTCGCGCTCTGCTCTTCTCGGAGCACCGACCTCGTCATGCGGAAGAAAATGAAAGCGAGCAAGAGAATAAACGACACCGCTCCGGCGCTCAACCCGGTGACGACCGTGGAGTTGAACAGGCCGTGCAGCGAACACGCTCCGAGGACCATGAGCAGCAGGATCCCGGCGCGCCGCCAGCTCGGTTGCAACGCGAAACGGGCGAAACTGATCGACCAGATTGACTGCGCGCTGTGGGTCCAGAACAACGGCAGCCGCAGGGAGAGCGACAGCATGACGGAATCCGTTCCCGGACGCTCCGCCTCGCGCCAACTAAGCACGCGGTTCAGGTCTTCGGCGCACGTGAACCCTAACCCCGCGGCAACTGCGAGCTTGAAATAGTCGAGCAGCGTGAGCTTCCGACCGGCCCACCGGAGGAGCAACGCTGCCGCTGCTGCCGCCGCCAACTTGATCAACTCTTCGGGGAATGCTGCGAGGTGAAAAAAGACGATCCTCCTCAGCGGACCCCACTCTTCAGAGATGCTGGCGCACCGCACCTCGTTAGACCCGTTCCACAGATCGAACATCCCGAAACCGAATGTCAGCGGCAGGAGAACTGCGCTGCAACAGAACGCCGCACCGACCCATGGAATGGGAGTGCGCTTCCCCAAGCGGCTGAACGCACAGGCCGCGATACCTGGCGTCGCCACCAAGGCGAACACCGCGGCCCAGTGAACCAGAGTCATTTTTGTTCTCCGGAAGGAGTAGAACCAGAGAGGATGACGCACCCCTCTTCGCCGCTCCGATCAAACGATCGAGGCGGATGAGAGGGTAAATCGAACTCTTCAACACGGATTTAGATGGAAGGAGCAGAGGAACTCTATACGCCACATTCGGTCCGCATGCACCGCCCGAGATATGCGAAATAGACCGCTGCTACCGCTTTGCTAGAAGTCTCCAAATGTCCCGAGGGACACAATTAGACGAGGAAAACTGGGACTTTGGGCTTGATCTTCATATTCCCCGGGCGTCCGATAAGCTGCACATGAGAGGTGCCTCGAATCACCTGAAAGGTTGAATTTACCCTTGGCGAATTGGTGCCTGTGGGCGTTCGGACCTTCGAGTGCGTCCGAGACGGTGGAAACTTTTCGACGGGATTGGTTTAGGGAAGTTCTCGAACCCTCCGAGGATCCGATATTTAGCTAGGCTCGAGGGATCGAATGCATTTGGTTGTCGCATCGCGTTCCGTTTACTACTAACCATTCGCCGGTCTCCCACAATCCGTCCGGCTTACCGGGACCGAATCGAAGGTCCAAACGAATCTCGAGGTCTTTCCAGGGATGATTGACGAACAGAGAGAGAAAGTAATCTTCCAAGCCCGGCAGAGACACACTCTTCCTTCCAGGAAACATTCGAATCAAGTCAGAGCGACTCAAGTCGGTCTGTATGTCAATCTGCACTGCCGTCCGGGAGCCAGGAGAAAGCTCCACCAACTCAAAACGCGGAGTGCTATGTGGTGTGAATTCGGTGATACCCTTCATATGTTCTGTCGCGTCCCCCGGAACTATAAAAAACCAAGGCTCGCCTGTTGGGTATGCGTACATCAGTGAAGATTCCCCCAGCCTCGTTACGAGATCCACCCAGGGGCCTTCTACGCCATCAGCTGGTAGGTTTATGCCGGTGTGATCAACCCAAGTTACGTGCCCTCTCAGCATTCGAACAACTTCACGGAGCTCGACACATTCAGCCTGCAGCCAGTCTTGCGCACTACGACCAGCAGATTGCAACGTTTGCGAGGGAAATCCTGTTCCCTCGAATTCGATCTTTGGTGCCTGAATATCTTCAACTGCAAGTCGGGTCGTTGGAGACTTGAAATTTTGACCTCCCGCCGAGATTTCAACGAAATCCTTTTCCCGTCGAGTAACCGGGCACAAGGACAGTAGGTTTAGCAGCTCATTCGCTACACCAGAAGAATCTTCGGGGAAGGTATATTTGATACTCGTGAGTCGCATGGTAATTACGGTGATAGAACGTTACGACGATAGAAGGCCAAATGCGAAATGCTAATTCATTCGGTCCTCGCATTTGAGACAAGAATAAAGAATAACATGGGCGCTGGTCGGCCAGTAGAATGATTTTATTACCTTTGCATAACGTTTCTGCCCGTCGAGCAGGCAGAATTATTCTGATCTACGCTTCACATGCAACAAGCGATGTAATGCTCTCGTAGTTACTCGCCTCGCGAAGCAGAGACATTCCAAACTTGGATGTCTGCCGAGACTGCCCTTGTGAATGGAGACCGATCAAAACAACCGCCCACCCAGTCGCACCGCTCTGACCGGACCGATGAGAACTGCGTTCCCACGGTCGTCGGGAAAACCCAGAATGAGGACCTCGGACATTGCTGTTCCGACCTGTCGCGGCGGGAAGTTTACTACTGACGCGATGAGGCGACCCACGAGTTCCTCGGCGTTATAATTTGCTGGTAGTTGAGCACACGACATCTTGGTTCCAAGCATATGCCGATTTTTCGACGTTATTTCCCCGTAAGCGGAGTATCGAGCTCAATGAGTGGTTGTGGACATATGCCAACCGTCGCGCAAAGAAGGGAATTCTTTTTCGCGGAGTCGTCACGAGATCGCCAGAGTCAGACCTCGCCTATAAAAAACGAGTGAGCCAGAAGCGCGAGCTCCGACTCCTCGAAGGGAAATCGTTGTCAGTAGAAATAAACCTTTTCGATCAGTACGTCGCCATAACAAGCACCTCAACGGAGATGATGGGTGTACTCATCGAAAGTGAGCCGATAGCAGAGAGCACGAAGCAATTGTTTGATGCTCTTTGGGTAAAGCTCCCAGAGTACTTGCCTTTGATCAAGCGTACTTGATCTCCCCATCCTTCGGGCTTCCGATATGGTGTCTGTGGCTTACTTCGCTGTGCTGGCGCTAGGTCAGTCCACCCCGCGTGGTGGCACTACCTTTTTGAATGCATCAAACGGATCGAACATCGGAGTTCTGATCGGCCTCGGTGGCGGAAGGATTGGCAGCACTCGCTTCTCTTGTTTCGCCTGATCGCCGCGGCGATCACTCTCGTCTGAATGAGATATCAAATTCCCCGTCCCTTCGCCGCGACGCGAGTCAACGAAGGAATTCAGGCTCTCCCTATCTCTCACGCCCGCTGAGTTCAATGTCAGCGAGTCAGAGCCCACGGGCTCGTCTGGTGGCGGGAGATTGAGCGGAGAGTTTGATACCTTGGAGCTGTTGTTGGTTGTTTGGAGTTTCATCGTGTTCTCTTTGTTCTCAGATTGGTTCAATTTCTGCGCGAAGTAGCCTGGAAAGATTCGCTACGGTTTCTTATCTCCGGGTAGCGGTGGCAATCCCGTCGTTCTCTTTTCTGGAATGGTGATTGGTGACAATTTGTATTCAGCGACCGCTGATTTTGTTTTCGGATCCACCGTAATTGTTGAGGTAAACTTTGTAACCTCAGCTCCCCCGGGTGCCCTGAGCGAAACATCGATTGCGTTAGGGGCAGGCTGCGTAAGTTTCAGTCCCGCCAAGCTTCCGGCAGGAAGCCCGAGGGCGCTAGCGAATTCGTCCAGCACTTTCCGTCGGGTGTGCATGGAAAGCGCTCCTTCCGTTTCGTCGGTAATGTGCCAGCGCTCAACCTCCTTGGGATAGCGTCCAACAACTGCCGCGACGTCATGCCTTCTTTGCCAGTCAAGCAGTGTCGCGAATTTATCCCTGTTGCGGTCGAGCCAAATTACACCAGTGCCCCTTTCGATGTGGAGGTCCATCGTTACTTTATCACGAAATACGAGTTCCCCTCGAAGTGTGCCATCATATCGTGCATCTCCGTTTGCGTCTGCGTAGAGGTTGATGTCGTATCCCTTTGGAAGGCCAAGAGCTCTTCTCAGCACACCTTTGACTGCTTCAACACGATCGTCATCGAGAACGTAGCGGTCGCCATCCTTCCTCTTCCACGCCGACAACTCTTCATCGAACTTTCGGCCTGTAACTCGTTCAAACTCGGCGATTTCTCGCTTGAGCCTTTCGGCAACTTTTGCTTCCGGGGTCTGTTCGGGGGCGTCTTTATCTCGTGGGAGTGGGGGAAGTTGAATTTCGGCACAACCCTCAATTGCGACGGTTGCCTCGGGAACTGGGTTCGGTAGTTGAACTTGTACTTGATTGGAGTCAGACGTAGCCGATGTGACGATACTTTGTGACATAAGTGAGATTCCCTCTAGAAGATTTAACCTTCGAATGAGATTGTGATTCGAAGCGAATTTGCCAAAGCGTGCAATTACGGCTTCGGACAAGAATTAGAGGCAAAAAGGATTATTCTCTTCTGGTTCCGAGTTCCTTTTCACTAGGCCTCGGTCTATCCCCGTGTTGAGTTCCTCGGGCTGAACGGGGAGCGGGATATCGGGCCGATGAGGAAAAGCTTCAACCGCTCGTTTTACCGGATCGTGCAAAAATGGCAGAGCCGGGGGTTTTCTTGGGGCAATTCACCGTGCTCTGCCGAACTTCTCATCCTACAACGAATGATCGAATCTTATTTAGTCGTGAGGGACGTTAATATCGGACGCGCCAGGATTCTCCACAGGCTTCCTTCGAGCGATATGCCACTCTGATAAAGATTAATTTGGCTTCGTCTTTAGCCGTACCTGCTCTTCATGCAGCTTCTCGCGCAGAGCATCGACTGCTGCGGCAGCAAATCCCACTGGAACCTCTTTGTCGCTCTCAAGCATTCTAGCGGTAAGAACCTAATTTCGTGCACGGATGACAGCGGGATCGGTGGTCTCAAATGTTTTACCGCCCTGCGTTATTTCGAGCGTAAATCTTCCAGACCCGTTCGAGCTATTCGCCTGGCATTCTCGCGACACGGAAATCTATCGAACATGGAGAAGACAAGTCTCCATGTTCGAAGAGAATAGTGTTCCGCGCGCCGACCCGCCCAACTCCGTAGAATTTTGCGAACGTTTGCTCGGGCGAGCATTTTCTCGATTCGTCTGAGACCGCGAGGAGGGATGAGACGCCTTTAGGATGCGTATGTGTTCGATTTGAGAGAATCTCTGTTGGCTTTCATTTTGCCTGAGGAAGCACGTTCCGGCAATGGCCCTCGTCAGTCTTGACTAAGCGATCCATGCAGAGCATCTTTTCGCGCATGCTCAACCAACTCGACGTCATTATCATTGTTCTGTACATAGTGGCGGTCAATGTAATCTCCTCCCTCAAGCAGAGAAATAAGAACGTCGACGACTATTTGCTGAACTCCAGAAACACCAGTTTCTTTTTTCTGCTTTGTTCGACGGCGGCTACGATAGCAGGGGCCGGAACCGTAGTGGGAGTCAGCGCAGAAGCCGGCAGAACCGGGATTTCTTTCGGGATAATTACTGGCCTTGCAATCTCGTCGAACATGCTCCTGTACATCTTTCTTGTACCTCGAATTCGTGCAGCTTGCGACATTGATGGGATCAGAAATCCGGCAGAACTGCTTCGCGCACGCTGCGGCCCTATGAGTCATTGCCTCCTCTCTCTTGCTTACGTCTTGGTAGCGATGATTTGGACGGCGGTGCAATTTCTCGCGATCGCAAATCTGTTCGGACAGCTCTTTGGCTTTTCGATTCCGCAAGGCTTGCTTCTGGCGTATTTGGTAGTTGTCGTCTACACGGCCATCGGTGGACTGCTCAGTGATATCATTTCTGACTTTGTAGAATTTTGGATCAAGCTCCTCGTGATTGTCTTCATGCTTCCTTCGCTCTTTTCGACTCATGGTTCTAACTCTGCAAGTCTTCCTCCCTCGTACTTCGACCCGACCGCTTATGGCGGTGTCGTTTTGCTGATTGGAAGTGCGGTTATCGGCGGTCTATATCCTCTTGCCCAGGCGCATGATTGGATGCGTATTAACTCCGCGAGAAGTACCCGAGACGCCAGACTTTCGTATCTCTTTGCCCTTCCTATCGTCCTCGCGTTCGTTGCCTCAGCTGTCTATCTGGGTCTCGTAGGTGCGGTTGAAGGCTTTTCGAGCGCAAGAGACTCACTCCTCTTCCGGCTTTTCGATGACTCCCTTCCGACCGGAATTCGTGGAATTGCATATGCCGGTGTTCTTGCCGTGGTGATGTCGTCTATTAACAGCATTATGCTCGGTGCTGCCGCAACCCTTCATTCGATGAAGCGCACGTCGAGCAATGAACGAACAAAAATACGGGAACTCCGCGCTCTCGTTGCTCTCTTTGGTGCGTTTTGTGCATTTGCGGCAGGGTTGTATCCACGCTTGGTAGAGCTGACGGTGATCGGGTCTTTTACATCGCTCTGCTTGGGCCCTGTGATCATTCTGACTCTCTTAGAAAAACTCCGGTCAGATAAAATTGCTTCTCTCTCGATCGTTCTCGGTATTCTTGGTTTGGCGGTTTCGTTGCCCTTGGTGGGAAAGTCGGCTTTTCTGTTCGGCCTTCTGGGGGCGGTGTCCCCAATTCTTTTGCAGAAATTGCTAAACTTGCGCGTGCAAAACCTGCTCGCCTTGTCCTCAGGGCGTCCGATAAGCTCCACGTGAGAGATGGTTCGAGCCGCTTGAAAACTTGGAGATATCCTCGGCGAACTGCTCCGTGTGTGGGTCTGATTCTGGCGAGGCAGGCTGCCACGTTTCATGGGCGGAACTCGAATCACGGCCAGGTGTTTTGCGACTTTTCCGAACCGCTATGAGGACCGGAGAGAGTCCTTCGTGCGAGTATACTTGGGCGAACCCTCGGTAGAAAACCTCCCGCCGTCCTCATAGTGTTAGTTGCCAGGGAAGAGTCGGTTGCAGTCTCGGACGAACCCGTTCAGGTTTGCCTGCTCGGTAGCGCTGTCCCGTCCCGGACGGAAGCTCTCGATCGTGCTGAGTTCGAGCAGAGTGAGAACCTCGTTGGCCACTCTCGTAATCTCGACTCCGGTCTGATCCACTGCTCCCTCCCAGAGATCTCCGAGCACCTTCAGGCGCTCCTGGGCGGCGTCTCGGAGAGCTGTCAGCAAGTCGTCTTCGCTACGCGCGACGACGGCCGCGACGAACCGCTCGACAGCGCGTCTCGCCTGTCCGACCGCGCGCTTCATCCCGATTCGAGCCACTTTTTCACCTCGCAGAACACGTTGAGGACCTGTCTCTCCGGTCCCATCACCTTTGATTATTCAGGGAGAGGCGGGAGAAGGTGAACTGCAGCGGAGCTGCAAAATGATTTCTCTAAGCAAACAAGTTGCAGAGGATAAGTTTTCTGACGTCGTTGCAGATTATTTGGTTTATTATCCGATTTGAACCCCAACGCCCTTCGATTGTCCCAACTCGAAGTAATACTCTATCAACTAAGAGCCGTACGCAGACCGATTGAGACACTCGCATCGACAATCGAGGGAGGGCCGTTGTGAAATCTTCAGACCACACGTTTCTTGAACAGCTCTACACGAGACCAGAGTATGTTCACCTTCGCGATTTCTCGGTCTCATCTGCAGGAAAAGGAGTTGCCGTCTTATCGTTTCCTCACAACCCGCGCACACGCGACCTGACGCATGTCGGCGCAGCGGAGATACTTGCTGGAGTTTCGCAAGCAGCATACTGTCTCGGGAATCGCACATTTCCAAGTCTCTTCCGCCGCGAGCTCATGGCACGCCTTTTCTTCAACTGCGCCTCCGATTTAAGAAGATGTTGTCTCCTGCCACGGATGCGGAGGTGGATATCTTTAGTACGCCCGATCTTGATATCCCCGGGACGATTGTTATGCCCCTCCTCAAAGGGCTTGATTAGCTCGAAGATCTGTAGTTACCTTTGACGCATTGCTGCGTGTTGGAATCGACCCCGCTGAACGCGTTCGCGAAATCAGAAGAGCGTCACACTGATTCTTCAAGATACAACATCGGTCCACCGGGTGACATGCCAAGTTCCGACCGAAATTGTTTGTCCGTGGGTACCATTTCCAGATAGAACGCTCCTCTCCGTCAAGAGTTCTGAGCGCTCAAGTGAACCTTCGGAACCTCCGATAGTCTAGCCAGCGCCGTTTCCGTCGCTTTCTAGGAGTGGCCAATGAAAACACTTAGCTCGATTCTTCTTGGGCTCCACATTGGCCTGGTCTGCCTGACGACTGGATGTGAGTCATCGCGGGACTTCGATGCCGACTATACGCCGCCGCCGACAAAGAGCTGGGAGACTTTTCTTCTCGCACATCGGGATGAAGTGTTAGGAAAGGTCATCTCGCAACGCTTTTACGGCGAAATTTCGAAAGAACAGCTCGAAGTGATTTTGACCGCGCTGGTCAATGCCTACGAAAAGGAAGCCGAATTCAGTGTCGTTGTTCAGACCACCGATGGCGCTGACCGAGCGACATGCTCGTTTCCATACCCGCTCTACTTCATCTCCGGGCGATATCTGAAGAGTTCGACGTCGAACACTGTAACCGTGATGAACCTCGATCCACGCAAAGGCTCCGCCGGCCATAAGGACGGCGCCTTCCTTTTTGATGACCGATTCATAGAGACATTGCGAGCCATGCGAACCGTCTTGTCGTCATCGTCCGGTGATGTATCCATCGACAGCCCCGACCAAGCATGGAAACAAACGTACACCTTGAGTGGCGAGCTGATGACGAAGGGAAAAATCTACTTTCAGTGTAACTCCGACCCAATCCCGATAAAAGGCGGGCATCGCCACGCGGACCACGAGTTCGGGTTTTCAATAAAATTCACTCAGAGCTAAGCCCTTCAAATCGAACCGAGCTCCTAATCCTTTTGACGATATCGTCAGAATGTTTGTGCGTGTGGTGTGGACTTGTCTTTTGTCGGACCTTCCAGATCACGAAGAAAACCTTCAAGGTTGGGCGTGACGAAATCATCGGGTCCTTTGCAAAAGCAGGGGCCTGCCTTCTTCCCGCAAGTGTAGCAATCTAAACAGTCTTTCTCCAGGTCGTTATGGTCTGCCGATTCTTTCCCAAAGTCACAAATTCCGTCCCCGCAGAAAGCGTTCTCGCGGTCTGAGTGATCGCAAAGCTTGTATTCATCGGGACAGTCAGGGTAGTCGCAGACGCCCAATATCTCTTCTTTCTTTTTTTCGTCATCGCCCGCGCCATCACTCGATCGCAGCTCCGATCGAAACTGAGCAGTTTGAGCCAGAACGAACGACGGAAAATATAACGCGCAGGCTAGGACAGTACATGAGGAACGAAAAACAATCTTGGTGAAACCCGTGACCATAGAAACCTCTGGAACAACGCTTACCTTCCAGGAGATTATGCAGAGCATTTTGTCGGTTATATTCTTCTGCGCTTCTCGCCCGTGGTCCGTACAAGCTGAGCAATGCAACAGCCCTTTAGGATTGGCGTGCTTGCCGCGACGAGCGGAAAGGTCGCTGAGTAGGGTGTCGCTGTCAGAAACGGTATTGAAATGGCACGTGGTGAAAGGCCTGAGCTCTTTCCATGCATAAAGCTGAAACAAAAAAAATTCGATATGCTCGGACTTTATCTCCTCCCTTCGCAGGCTACGCAATTCCTCCGCACATCGCAGGAATTGGAGTTTCATCCAAAGATGTTTGGATCGACGTTTATGGAAAGCCGATCGCTCCTCAAAGAAGTCTGGCCATTACTCGACGGGGTTGTCTACCTGCATCTCGATACACCCGATTCGTTCAGAGCCGATTACGAGAAGAAATTCGGCTTCGCCGACCAAATTCCGTATGCTTGGAGTGCTTACCAATTCGCATTGTTCGCAGGGCGTCGCTTTGGTGGTACGGTCGAAGCAAATTGGAATCCCGATTCAGTCGTGCAATCGATAGAAAAGGTCAGCGCCCTAGATAAGCCGATCGAGTTGATCGAATCGGGGGACAAAAAAGGCGAAAGGTATTATCGCTTTCCTCTCTCGATGGTTCGCATAGAGAGAGAAAAGTTGGTTTGATTGTCGGGAAGATAGGCAATGAAAGTTCAAACGTCTCGCCCGAACTCTATATTGCACTTCATATCCTTAAGGCGAGCTCGCTGAGGTTCTTGATAATCAACTTTCAAAGAATCCACGTTGGACACTTCTGCGCGTGGAACTAATACCCCGAATGTCTTCTTTCGGTGCCAATATGTCGATTAACAATTCGATTCAGACCCGTTCACCTGGATGCGTTGTCCAGGAAGCAGTTACTGAGCTTCTTGCTCAAGGCGGTGTTCGGACTCTCGGAGTATGCGGGTTGGGTGGCATAGGGAAAAGCACGATCTGCCGTTCGACAGCGGAACAATATTCATCTGATCTTATACTCGTCGAAACCGACTGGTATCTCGCTCTCCCGAGTTCTGTCCGGAAGACCGCTATTCTCGATGCTCTTCAAAGGCAGAACACTGAAGAAGTCGAACGATGGAGCGATCCTAGTTCTTGGTATGATTGGACCAGCTTTGTTTCAGATATTGATCGCCTTCGGCGTAAAGGGGAGTTGCAACTGCACTCCGCCTGGCGGCAGAGCACGGGGGAGAAGGATCTAAGGATTGATCTTAGGGTACGCAATCTACAAAGCGCCCTAATTCTCGTTGACGGCATCTATCTTCTGCATCCTCCGATTCGCGCGCTGCTGGATCGAGTGATCGTGATTGAAGATATCGCTGAGAACGCGAGAAAGAGAGCGAAGACACGTGATGCTCATCGCGCCGAAGGCGAGTATCTCGCATTTAAAGCAGCGTTAGCGGAATCATTCGATGTCCCGTATTTCCAAAAATGGTGCGGATCAGCAAGCATTCGTGTTGAGGCGCGAGAGGCGACTGAGAACTGATCGATCGTCGAATTCTTAGAGACGTTCGTCTGAGATTCGGGCACCATAAATACGTTATCAAATTTCAGGGATATCAGAGGCTTTGTTCGGCATAAATCCTTGGTGATCAATTTCAATCAAGGAGAATACGATGCGAAGATTAGTTTTCTTTTTTTACGCTTTGGCGTTCGCGTTTTTTGCTCCAGAGTCTGCGGGAGCAGAGCAGCCCGCCCCCCCGCAGGCGACTTGTAACTTGTGGTGGTCGACAGATGCAACACAACCTTGGTTTGACGGGAAATTGCTTTTCTCAAAAGCGTTTCCGCTTCGACTGAGAAATCAGTCAAGCAGTTCAAGAGATTACGCGGGAGACGTTCGCTTCACTCTTCCGAATGGAATTTTCTTTCACGGCGTAATCGAAGGCAGAGACGGGGGGAGTGGATATTCAGCGGGGTCAGCGACTATCGGGCTCGCAAACAGTTCTCTTTCATCGCGTGCCGATTATTGGCATTTTCATTCAATTTCTTCTGAGGGCTCAAACGTCGTTGTTGCCTACACCACGCCACAAGGGCCGAGATACACTGGAACTTGTGCCGTCGTCGGAGCATTGAATTAGAATAGGCGATTATTCGAACGCGCTTTTAATTCGTGAACCACTACTATGACATTTCCTCCCTTTCTTCTTAGCCTCGTTTTCGGACCGGCGATTCTAGGTCTATTGCTTGCAAGCTCTGTTCTAAATGCATAGTCGCAAGCAATCGATGAAGGAGAAAGGGAGGGAGTGGAGCTGTCGGATCATGAACCGATGCCTGACCTGAAAGATCGGATCTTAAGCTATACCGAGACATATCTCGGAGACGATCCTTTCACCGCAGGTGGCACAACCATACATTACGACACGAAGAAGTGCGATCTCGAGCCTCCGTCCGAGGCCCTCGCCGATTGGTGCCTTCAGCAACCGAAGGATTCTCCGAAGCAGATTCCAGTGACTCTCGAAGAAAGGATCGCGGAGGGGAACAGTTGTACGGTGCGGGGTGCAGTGGATATCGATAAGACGAAGAAATACGACTGCGATGCGCTTTGTAAGAAGAAGGGCTTCTCAGGCGGGCTTTTGGCCGATTTTCGTTGAGGTTTGCATAGGGCTCATAGCCAAACATGAGAGCGATGCCGGGGAACTCAGCATGATGAAAAAGAGCATCGCGCGGCGGCGCCGTGAAGTGTGACTCGACCAGTGAATGTTCGCGTGGCTCGAGCGCAGGGGAGACCTCAGGTTTCAGCTGACGTTCTATTTTCGACATCGCTAAAACCGAAAGTAGATAAACGGATTGTAAGAACCGCTCGCTAAAAAGCTCAACGAAACGATAAATATTGCAAACTCTGCAACAGCGAAGGCAAAACGGATCGGCTTGCGTTCTTGCTCAAAGAACGGCAGCGTCCACCTTCGAGGAAATGAGAAGTAAACGGCGACTATCGAAATCGCGACAAATGCCGGTGTGAGCATTTGCCTTGACATAATTCTCGTCTCCGGAACATTTGCAATACCGAACATCTTTCCAATGAAAACAAAAGCGTCCGGAAGCGACTCGACTCGGAAGAAGATCCATCCGATGAGCAGAACGGAGAGAGTGTATGTTCGTGAGAGAATCTTTGGCGCGGTCGCAAGCAGCGTGGCGATACGCCCTCGTTCGAGCATGAGGAACACTCCGTGATACGCTCCCCAAAAGAGAAAGTTCCAACTCGCTCCGTGCCAAAAGCCGCAGAGTAGAAAAACGAGGGCCAGGTTGAATTGAGTTCTGAGCACACCACTCCGATTCCCTCCGAGTGGAATATACACGTAGTCACGGAACCAACTTGAGAGTGAGATATGCCAACGTCGCCAAAATTCTGTGATCGAGGTTGAGCTGTACGGGAAATTAAAATTCTCCAAAAAGCAGAAGCCGAACATTCGCCCCAACCCGATGGCCATATTCGAATAGCCGCTAAAGTCGTAGTAAATTTGCAACGTGTACGAAATCGCCGCTATCCACGCGAGCGGCGTAGAAACTGCAGAGAGCGGTTGGGAATAGATCTGATCCGCAACCGCTCCGACGGAATTCGCAATGATGAGTTTCTGCGCGAGTCCGATGATGAAGCGCTCCACACCGAGAGAGAAATTTGCGAGGGAAACGTCTCTCTGGCGAATGTCACGCTCGATATCTCTGTACCGGACGATCGGTCCGGCGATTAGTTGCGGAAAAAAGCTTTTATAGAGGAGAACTTTCGCGAGACTACGTTGTGCGCGAACATCGCGTCGGTACACATCAACGAGATACGAGACAGCCTGAAAGGTGAAAAAGGAGATTCCAATCGGAAGGTGGATCTCCATCGGTGCTGATTCCGGTTCCGATGCGTTTCGAAGAAGCGCAAAATATTTAAAATAGAATAATAGTACAACGTTTGAGAGAACTCCGGCGGCGAGAGCGAAGGGGCGCATTCTGTCCGTCGAGCGCTCCACCAAGAGGGCGAAGCTCCAACTGAGCAGAACAGAGGCAAGCAGCACGGAGACGTAGATACCCTCACCCCAAAAATAGAATAAAAGACTGGACGCGATGAGGACGAGGTTCCGCCAGGATGCCTTCCATCGCGGTGGGACAGGAAAAAAGTAGAGCAGCAAGGCAAGAGGCAGGAAAAGAAATAGGAAGATGGGGGAACTGAAATTCATCGACGCGGTCTCGAAACTACTGGCCTCGTTAGTTGGAACAACTCTCGTCGAAGGAGAGTAAGACTCTGTCTAAAGCTCTCACTCGGATTCCGAAAGGAGAAAGTTCCCCTACGCTGAATTCGAGCAAAACAATCCAATAGACCATGAAGGAAGCGCAGGAATGGAGGGATTTGCCCGAATCTTTACATCAGGCCGGCCTTTGTCTCCTCAGATTATCCGATATCCAACTCTCTTTTGCCCCGTCACAAGTCTTACTCAATCCGCAGAAACTCTCGAAGGAATCAGCCGATAGATTGCGAGCTGAGCCGAATTCTGACGATCGAGGTTTAGCTGGCCGAAAATCTATAGACCAGCCGGTGGAGTCAAATTTGTAGAGAAGGGGTCCGCTGGAAAAAGCAAGGGGATAAGAGAATTGACCATTGGACGAAGGTTTTTGCCGACAAGAAGAAAGGGGACAGCGGCTTTTACGTTGCACCGAGGGGAGCGTTCACCGGCCCAAATATATACCGAATCGCAGGTCTGAAAGTGTTTGATACCCACCATCTCGAAGACCAAAGGGTCGACGAATGTGTCGTCGTGTAGAGCAATCTTGCTGCAGCAAACGATAGCGTAGCGTCCTATATCGTCGGGGATCGTGTGCTGAACCAACTCGCCTTCAATTTCGCGCTCGCCCCCGTATGCCGGTAGAACAACATACCCTCCATCGAGCTCACCGAACTGAGTCACCCTGAACGGGGGGAGTTGTCCGTCCCTTTCAAGAGTCCCAAACGCTTGAGTAATTGAGAAGTTGATGAGTTCTTGCAGTTCCGGAGAAGGTAATGGAAAGTCCGACATTGTTTGACCATTGTTTGTGCAAGTCATTCATGCTCCGCAGCGCCTCTCGGTGCCTCCTCCGAAGAACAAACAGAGATTCCGTTCAGGAGCGGCCGTCACGTTCTCAGTTTCAATAATTGTTATGCGTGAAAGCGTCTGCCCCGACGGAACTTGGAAAAAATGATCTGAAATTGATAGCGTTATAAATTCGAGTCCCCAAGGCAGCAAATTGTTATTGGTAGCGATTGTGCCGATGGTGCCGTCTCCATTCAGCTATCCTTCTCACATCCGCAGCCGTCTGGTTGTGATCTTCGGGAGCATTTATCCACAGCCGGTTCAATGGGTCTGGTCGGGCGGGCCGGGTTGAGGGAGGAGGGAAGGGTGCCGGCGCCGCGAGCGCCACCGGCTGATCACAGAGTAATATTCCGAGCACGAGACAGATTCTTTTCGCGAATCCGACTCCCTTAAAATTTACCAACATCTCAGCCTCCATTCCGGCTTTAATATGCGATGCAGCAAAAGTTATGCAGGAAGATTCGACGGAAAACCGGTGGTCACAAACTTTTTAGATGAACTTGGAGTTGTGTGACGAGCGTCATAAGTGACTATTGTTCTTCACGCGTAAACACAGTACTTATTTCTCTCCACTAAAACGACGTGAATAAGCTTCATCCCATGCAGAAGGAGGCACCATGAGTTATGTTGACGGATTCGTTCTCCCAGTCCCGAAGAAAAACCTCGCCGCATATAAAAAAATTGCGGCCAAGGCCGGAAAGCTTTGGCGAGAGCATGGAGCGCTCGACTATAAGGAGTGTGTCGGAGACGATCTCGCCGTAAAAGGAATGGTTCCATTCCCAACAACCGTCAAACTTAAGTCCAGTGAGACTGTAGTATTCGCCTATATCGTTTTCAAGTCGAAGGCTCACCGAAATGCTGTGAACAAGAAGGTGATGAGCGATCCTCGGCTTCACAAGATCTGCGACCCGAAGGATATGCCGTTTGATTGCAAGCGGATGGTATACGGCGGGTTCAAAGTTTTCGTCGACGCATAATATTAGAGTCCGCTGAGAGCCTCCGAGTGAGGCTGGCCAATGCGACGGCACCTGAAACCTCGTTTTTGGAGGTCGCTGGCGGCGTCGCACCTGTCAGATCGCGACCGCACGTAGCTGGGTGAGGAAACAGACAAGGGAAATCGCGGCAATTCACTTGGGCCTCCGACCGCGTTTGAACTGCTTCGGCGTGATCTTTCTGATCGCGGGATGCCTAACGTGGGCTAAGTTGTTCGGTGGCGTATTCTCCTTCATGGTCAGGAAAGTGAGCGGCGGAGAGTAAAGACACAAGATGCCGGGCGGAGCGCTCTCTAGCGACAGGACTCGGCTTCTGCCGAGGCCCCTGGCATCTTTTACGGCTCTCCTGATATACAAACGATTACGGGACTACAGAGTGTCGGCAACCGCTTCGTTGCAGACGCCAATGCATTTTCCACTCACTATCTCGACTTGATCAAACCATAGCCGCTCTTTTGCTGTCTCGACGCAGAGCTCTCGCAAAGCCTCCTCATTTTCGGAAAAATTTGGCAGCGAACTTCTCAATCTCACGCACGCCTCTCCGGCGTCCTCCCGGCCGAGAATACAGAATGTGTTCCCTTCAGGGGTGCTGCCGACTTTACCTTCTCTGCATTCTCGCGCGGTCTGTATGGCCGCAAGCTCCGGGTACCACTCGACAACAGAAGTCACCTCGCGAAATGAGGGCCTCATTCCTTCAGGACAGAGAGACTTGGGATCGTCGGGAAGTGATAGTACTGCGAGACAGGGGGAGGCTAACTCGCATTGAGCGACAAGGTCGGAGACGCTCGTAGAAGAGATGACTTGCCTCTCGCCCAATCTCGCAAACCATTTGGCCGGATAGGTCGGTAGCGAACAAACCTGTTCACCTTCTTTCGGTATTACCGGTGAGAGTGATTGCAGCAAATCGTCAATTTTTGAAGAAGGGCTACGTGGTCTGAGCCCAGGTTCATCAGCGAATGCAATACATGCTAAAAAATGAAAGACGACGACGAGCGCCCTGTAGTCAAAGCAAGCAAAGAAGCACTTTCGATTTATCATATTCTTCCGTTCGCAGCGTTTAAGTTATCTCCTCATCATTGTGCCTCTCGATTCATTCGTCTCTCATACCGGAATCTCACAAATGCCAATCTGTCCCGGCAAAAATTTCAAAGCGCATTATTGATACAGCTGTTTTCACTCAAGGATCATAGCTTGCAACAAAACACTCGTTGCCTTGCGCTGAGTGGAACCGCAGATCGCTTGATCGGTTGTAGAAGCAGGGAGCGCCGAACTTCAAATTGTCTACAGTAACCGTTCTGCTTGAAGCGCTTAAGTAATCAGTTGCAATTACTGTGCGAATAACCGGAGGTCATGAAATTTCGTAGGGGAAACAATCAGACATCGTTCCTACCTAGATTATCAAATGCGTATCAAACCTTCGGCATAGGAAGATCATTCCGGGACAGCCGGCGTGGTCCCAGCATAACTCATTGAATCAATGGCGAACGATATGAGGATGGGTCATGGGGATCTTTTGGAATAGGCTTCTTAACACTGCGTTTTTCCTCCAATGTTTTGCAACCACGGCACTGACGACGGAGGGGTTCGGGCAGAGTGTTGATGCCTCGAGATTCGTCGTTCCTTCCCAGAACGAACAACAGATATTCCAGGATGGCACGCCGCTCCAGGACAAGCCGGAACAACCTGTCGCCCCGCCGGACCCCGCACTGACACCGGTGATCCCCAAGGAATGTAAGTATTTTCAGGGCGTGGATTGTTACATCACGAAGGCAAAAATCCTGTCGATTGATTCTTGGGACGTGAGCGTCCGACCGAAGCAAACGAATAATCCAGAGATGGTGCGTGCGTGCACAATCCTTTCGACCGTCGAAAGACTCCCGACGAGTCTAAATTGTCTCACCCATTCTGGATATCCTTGTATGTCGAATGTCGAAATTGCGAATCTTGGGAAAGCCGCTTGTGAAACAGACAGTCAATGCTCTCTCGTTCACCAAGTTGAAACGGTCGTTACCAAAAGCCTTGATTCTGATGAAGCGCAACTTAAGAAAGAATGTCAGGAACTGTTCGATGCAAGAAAGGCCGAGATCGGAGAAACCACCGACGATCTCTATTCGTTTGCCTTGGCGGCGAATTCGATTTCTGCAGCAAAACTACAGTGCACCGCGAAATGCGTCGGAGACACAAAGGAAATGACGTGCCCAAATAGTTCGCAACCCACTGTGTCGGACGCTCCAATCTGCAGAATGCGCATCGGTCCACAAAAAGCCAAAAGGGGCTGGAAACAGTTCGCCGAGTTCTATTTTCCAAACAACCCTGACAGCAGCTTTGCCGTATGTTGGTATCACAAAGATTGTGCGGATTTTACCTTGCAGAATAACATGAGCGTGATTACAGACCAAAAGCTAGAAAGCTGTCAGGCTTTTGGCGTGAATGGATTGATAGATAGCATATTGCCTTATCAGAATTATCAGAGCTTCTGCGAGAAAATGGAACTGACTCTGAAGGCGGACTCTCGATTCTATAGAAGCAGTACGCAAATCGGATACTTTCCCTTCGCCAAGCGTGGTCAAAGCAATAATTTTCGATGGCTCTGGAGCTGGAGAACGTATCGAGATTGGGCCAAGAAGAGTTGCGATGCGTGGAATGAGGATCGACTCGATGACTTGTCCGTTGGCTGGTGCGCGGATCACCTTCGCAACCTACAATTCGACCTCGAAGCAACAAAGGAAGTGCCTACCGTCACGCGAGCCTGCTGCCAATTTCCGCTCAAGTAAACGTGCTATGGCAATCCGTTTGGCCTGAGAAGCGGTTGTTGTAATACGGGTTCGAAATCAAGCGGCGATGTTCTGACAATACGATATTGACTTACTACGCCCTTCAACCCACCAGCAGGCCCATTATGCACAACCGTGATAGTGCCGAAAACGCCCGGACCTGCCGCGTCATGAATGCTGACATCGATTCGATCGCTCGCGTTAACCGTAAAATTCTGGATGCGAATTATTTGATCGGTAATGACATTTTTCATGGTAATTTTCCCGGTGATGACACCAGAATCTCTCGTGTGAGAAATCAAATTGTTCGTCAGCTCGAGAAAATTAAAATTTGTCACGCTGGTATTGAATCCACCGGTTAGTGTGGACTCGAACAGGCGAATAAGTACACCAACTCCAAGGTTCTGACCGGTGAAACCCAGAGTTGTCTGAAGCCGGAAATCAGAAATATTGGCTAAGGTTCCCGAGGACAGAAAACACCTCCGAGACTTCGGAGTGAGGTTCGGAGCAAATAACGGGTAAATCTGAGGCGTGGCGTGTCCTCTATCAGAAACAACAATCGTAAGATCCGGGTCCACCGGATCAACGGAATTCACGAATGCCCAACTCGGCCCTGTCGTAGTCTGCATCTCAATGCAATAGCTTCGATCAGGGAGTATGTTGAAGAAGAATCGCTCGGAAGTGCTGATCGCCCCGGAGGTGAAGGGTTGATCTGATTTCAAGAAAAAATCCACCGCCCAAACCGATGAGGCTTGAAGAAGAGCGCCAAGGATCAGCGCAACACCGAGCAACCTTTCAAATCCGAACCTGTTCAAAGTCATATTCTCATTCTCTACTTTCATACGTTCGACACCCATGGCGACTCACTCTTGTCGGGGGAATATAGACTTTACGGCAAACCTGTTGCCCGAAGTAGTTGCTGTTGAAGCACCGGCTCGAAGTCAAAAGGAGTGGTTGAGACGAGTCGGTATTGACTTACCACACCTCTCAGGCTGCCAGCGGGTCCGTTATGAACGACGGTGACTATCCCAAAAACTCCTGCACCAACCGCATCGTGAAGACTGATATCGATTCGATCACCTGCTCCGACTGTGAAGTTGCTATTTAGTACTACCGCGTCTGTTATCACATTCTTCGCTGTAATCTTTCCGGTGATTACTCCATTATCGGAACTCACACTATTCAGGTTATTCGTGAGTTCCAAAAAATTAAAGTTTGTAACGCTCGTATTAAAGCCTCCGCTCAGTGTTGAGTCGAGCAGCTGGACGATTGTGGTGCTCGCACTCGTCCCGGTGGAAAACGACAAAGTGGAGAACATCCGGAATGAAGAAATCGAGTTTACATTTCCAGCAGCCAGAAAACATTTTCGCGAAGCACGGGTCAATTGAGGAATAAATATCGGATTGATTCGTGGGGTTGCCTCACCGCGGTCGCTTGTCGTCAGGTCAAGGTCTGCGTCATCCACCTGCAGCGCCTGGCTGGCGGTTACAATACCTCCCGTGATGGTTTGAATTTCGAGGCAGTAACTTCTTCCCGGAAAGACACTGAACTGAAAACTATCGGAGGTCGACACCGAGCTCGCAGTAAAAGGGATGTCATTATTGAGATAGTAGTCTGTAGCATATGCAGAGGAAACGACCGTCATCGCAGCGAGTGCAAGCAGACAAGGGACAAGGATTCTTTGGACTCTCAGCATGAAACACCTCGCAAACGAAAGCTCTGAAACTACCCGCCCGCATAGGGTTACGCCTTCGGGTCTAGCGTTTATGCCATCCTGATTGTGTCACAGCAACTTCTTCGCTCGATCTACGAATTATGAAGGAAGTTGCGTCGAAGTACTTTGAGAAGGTTTAGAGACGTACAGGATATTCGCCCTTGAGCGAGAACCACGTTACTCTTCGAGAGAAGCTGCCACTCAGAATCTCGCACTCGTTGTGTTCAAGTTGGGTAGGTCGTCATTCTCATACCAACCTGATTAAGCGCCGAATCACGAGTTGCGTAAAATCGGGTGCCAGAACGCAGGAAATCGAGCAGCAAAATTTAGGAAGTGGTTTGGTGTTCCTGCTCCACTGAAACTTGGGAGCACTTCGAATTACATTTTTCCTCACAGCTACATTTTGAGTCTCCATCGTATTCTTGGATAATCAACTGAATGTTAAACTTCGCAGTGTTGCTTGCCAGTACCGCACCGGCGATCTCTCTACCGAGTGAAATGAGTAATTTGTTGACGTTCCCGAAGAGGAGCGTCCGCACTCGCGGAAGGTTTTTCCCCGCTCGCCCGAGCCTGAGTGGAGAATCGCTAGCGTGTCAATCTCACAAATCCTGAACTCTCGCTGGTCGAAGCTGCTGGCGGCGCTCGTGCTGCTGACGGTCTTCGTCCTACTCTGTATGCGCAACGTCGTTCTCGATCGCAGAGCCAAGGCACTCAGCGCTGTGAACCAGCAACTCGCCGAAGAGAACGAGCACCTGGCTGGTTCGATTCGTGATCAGGCAACAGTCGTCCAGAAGAATGGAGAAAGGCTGGAACTTCTCAGAAAGGAGGTGAAGGAGCGCATCGTGCCGCTCAGCCTCGAAGTCGAACGACTGTCGAAGGAAAATGAACGACAAGAGAATCTGTACCGATCGGAAACGGGAGTCGAAGTGATCGAGACCGCTGACTTCGTCCTCTACTATCCACCTGCGCTCCGCTGGCTGATATCGAGGCTCGAGGTTCTCAGAATGGTAGAGGCGGCACAGCGTACCGTGACCGACCAGCTCGGAAAGTTCAAACGGAAGGTCAGAGTAAGGCTCGTCGTCGATAGCCCGAAGAAGGGCGAAGCGACCATAACGCGGGCTCTGTTCAGGCGACATGGTGATGAGATTCTCGTTTGGCCGCACGGTATGGCGAACGAGACTCTCGTTCATGAGTTCACGCATGCATGGGTCTTCCAACTCCTCGATGGAAAATACCCGACTCCGCTTGACGAGGGGCTTGCCTATGCGATGGAGGGTCGGGACCCTCAGAAAATGTTCGATTGGCTGACTTCGGATGGTCCGGTGTCGAAAGAGGCGATGGTGGGCAAGCTTCCCGCCGATGAGAAGCAGAAGGTGAGGACCCAAGCAAGCACGTGGCTCGTGTTCTACTATCTCCACTGCATTCACGGCCTCGAGTGGAAAGAGATCGTGAGGAAAGATCCGAAAGAGCTGCCTGACCCGAGGGCGATCGTTGATGTCGTCTGGGCTCATTCTCAGCTGCTTGTTCCGAGTACTGATTCATCTCGTGTCTTGGTCTCGAACCCGTGGCTCGATCTCGCGGAGCTGGGGCCGATCACGGTCGCCGAGCTTAGAAGTTTCAAGCGAGCTGACACGCTGCTACTTCGAAAGTTCGAGGCGACGAGAGAGCTGCTGCTTCTCGATCGGAGCCTGCGGAAGGTAGAAAGCGCGAAGGCGTATTGGAAGCTGAAAGACGGCCCTGATATTCAGGCCGTGTGGCGTGCGCGTCGAAGCGATGTGTTCAACGTGATGTGCAGAGAGGGAGAGCTGGGTTGCCTGTCTTACCAATGGGGTGTGAGCCTGCGTTGCCTCGCAATCACCCTGCTCGAACCACTGGTCGGGCTGAATGAATTCGTAAGAACGGATGTCGGGATACGGCTGCGGAACCGCTCCGAAGCGACGATCTGGGCGCGTTCGTACTTCACCACCGTCTGCGAAGGCGAGCCGCTATCCGCAGACGCACCGAAAGTACCACTGGTCTTCGACCCTGACACGGTCCGCGACACGGTCATCAAGGAAGCCTTAACCCGCCTCGGAAAAGAGCTGTGGCTGAAGCCGATGAAGGTGTTCAAGCTGCGTTGATGTCGTTCGACCGGCCTGGCTCCGCACAAGGTTTTCCACTCTCATAATTTTGAGAGCGCGCGAAAAGTGCGGACGTCCATTTTTGGGAAGGCGACTCAAGCTGTCCTACAAGATCTCGAGGGCTTTGTATTTGAAGCGCCGGGAATTCTTGCGAGACGGGGCTTGATTCATCACGTCTGCCGACTAGAGTGTAAAAGTTTTATTAAGAATACGGTCTTCGTTTACAGTTCTTTTACCCGGCTTCGGTGGATTACCTCGTCCAAGGAATTCATAACTAAGCTGAGAGATTGAAGACGAGGTTCCATCAACCCTCATGGTGTCACTTGAATCGAAAGACTGAAGCGACACCGTGAGGACCAGACTCATACCGATCAGGGCAGCTCTCTTGCAAAAGAGAGTTCCAGCTGACTGGAACGAGAAGAAGGCAACTGTAATTCTCTTCGTGGAAAAACAGTCGGCGCCTTTCGTATCGCCAAACGGCGCAGCTGGGAAATGGGGGATGTGTCCGAGTCCGGCTAGTAGCAGCCCGCTTGACGCTTCACCGGGTGTACCGAAACCCCCACCGCGGTCTGAGAGCAGTTCTTGTGTCGAAGAGCTGTTTTCGGGGTGAGAGAGAGCTGTGGCTGACAGCCCGAAGCGGAGACCCATCACTCTATGTCCTCACCGACATATCTAGTGGAGGTTGAAACTTCAATCTCTCATCTTTTGTGTTTTGAATCGCGAGTTGAAGACCTAAGAAGGGGTTTCGTCTGCATCGGATGCGTCGAAGAAACAATAGTCGGTCGAACTTCCAGGCCGTGAAGACGAGAATCAGCTTTTCTTGTAACTCGCAGAGATTATCCTTCGACGTAGCCTCTTTGCCTCCCACGCAGCTGCCCTTTTTATATCGCATTAAAATGCCCGATGGTCCTCTGTCGCGGAATGAGCGCTTCTTCAGACCGATTTCCCCTGCCCGAGAGATATCAATCAATAATGTGAGAGTAGTAGCCAGATACAGGTATATGAATGCGGAGCGTTCATTGTTTGTCGTGATTAAGCGATGGAAAAAAAAGAGGGTATGTTCCAGAAAACCATCTGAATTCTTGCACAGTTCGTGCTTCTCGGCTTGGACTTAATTGAAACCTGTCTTAGGGAGATTCAAGGGATTGGCTTCCAGAATCACAATTTCATCCGTTGCTCGAATGTTAACGATGCGAAGCGCTTCGGTAATGAACAGGTGCCTCCTACAAACATAACTTTTCGTCTGTTTTTTGGTGTGAGGTTTATGATGCACTTAGGTTCACTGAAGTCCGCTGCTTTGGCAGTCTCAATCTTGGTCCTGTCGGCTGAGTTTGCAATCGGCGAAAATCAGAGTGATTCCTCGCGCTCAGAGGGATTTCAGGTCGGTCAGTCGGATACCGAAATTCATACAGGCTTTCCGATTGCCGTTCCGACTTCGATGCCGACCGCGCAAATGGATTGGAATTCAGCTCAGAATTTTCTCGGTACTGAATCTTACCGTTACGTTACTGTTGGAACGATCGAGGCTGAACCCTCACCCATACCAGACTTTACTCCCGTGCCCGATAGTCTGACAAATGAAGACCCATCTACGTTCACTGCGTCTACGGAGGTACATGCTGCAGGCACGTCGGGGTACGCCTCACCAACACCAACTCCAATTTGGAATGAGGCTCCTGTGGGACCGGCCGATTCGGCAACACCCTTTCCTACGTCAACAAACGTTCCCGACGAGAGCTCTTGTACTGAAGACGGTTGTTCGACAAGTCCGCTCCCCTGCAAACTTGATTACCTCAAAGTCGGCCCTATTCCCAATCCGGCACTCAAGGACAAGTGCGACGGACCTACCCGCCGACTTCGCCTCAGTCAGACGAATCGCGCCGGACTGGAGTGGCTTGTTGCCGATTTGATCGAAGTGCTCGTTAACGGTGCGGTCGACGTGAAGGACGTCGCCGAGGAAGCGCTTATTGAGGCGCTGACGGAGCTTTTGGTCGGAGGGGCGACTATGCTCCCGGTCGGCGAAACGAATCCGAATCCGGACATCGAGCGGAGATTGAAAGGAATATTCCGGGAAGCTCGTAGGCACGCTCAGAACGAGCTGCTCCTTCAGTCGCAATGTGCCTTCGAGCCGCTGATAATCGCACTCTATTGCGGAAACCGTGAACAGCGGCAACTGGCGCAGAGCGATGTCATGTCGTATTTGCCGCTATTCGCGCGAGCGGAGTTCGGCCCCTATCTGCATGCGTTCACTTCCGGAGCAAACGAAGAAACGGTGCGGACGATTCTCGAGTCGATGAAAGCGCCGGGTACGATAACTCGTTTCAAAGCCGTGCTTGAAATGCACCGCCAAGCCATCTTATTCAATGCCTACGCAGATCTCCGGTTGTTGATTATGAGCCGCCAAATGGCGGGAGCAACGGCCCTCGCAGACGGTCTACATGTCTATTTTGCACAGCACGGAGTGGGGACCGAGTTCTCTTCCATCGAAACTGGCGCACTTCGTTTCACTTGGAGCGAGCAAAATGATCCTGCAAAGACTGGGCGGCTCTTTCTCGGCGGAAGCATCACGGGCAGCGCACCCTTTGTTCGTCCGAGGGGGTATCCGCCGCTCTTCAACTGGGAGGCAGGAATTCCAGGATTTACGCCTTATTTCTTCCATTCGGAGTGGGATTTGGAAGATCCGGAAAAACTTTGAGATGGTTCTTATCCAGCTCATGTCCTCAGAGCACAATGCCGTTTAGTTAATCCGGATGTCATTTATTCAACACAGGTTTCTTTCTCTGTCGTGTATTCTTTTGCACTGATTCACGAGTTTGCTCCGTATGGCTGCGGTAAAGCTGAGCTGACGCGATTTCCTTTTCGTTACCGCTCTCTTTCAGAGGACACCAAACAAATCGCTGCTTCAATGATTCTTCGACGAGATGAGGATATTTTTTCCGCTCAACTTGTGCGCTAACTAAGTGGCATTGGCGCTGAGACAGGTTGGGCCGAGTTCGAGTTAGTCTTTTCGAGCTTTTAGGGAGGCGACAAAAATTGCTACGGCCACGCAAAATCCTATGACGAGCAGCACCGCGTAGGCGATGATCGTGCCGCTCCATTGGTTACTTTTTGCAAATCCAAGGAATAACCTGAATAACTGTAAAACTACGATAACGACGAAAAATGAATTTTTGATGATCCATAGATTTCGCTTCCGAGTGAGACCGGTTGTATCGTTTTCCGTAATGACCGTCGCTGCAGGTTGATCGGCTGCAAGAACGCCAAACACCGAAACGAGCGCGTAAAGAGACGTCATCAAAAGGTTCGTCAACCCGAGCCAATGAAGAGCCAACGTGTCAAACGCGAGCGGCAAGCTTACGCCAAATAGCACAACAATGACCCGGTCTCCGAGGTCGTGCTTCAAAACCGTCCAGGACGACCAGTCAAACAGCTTTCGCGCCATCCAAAACGGAGCGCAGAGCGCAAAGAAAAAAATGCCGACAAGCACGATTCCCTGTAGGACGGGTGTGAGCGAAGTAGTCTGCATCGCGAGCCAGGTCATTGAATGATCCAAGATCCAGATCTCGGCTCCGTAGATCGTTCCGAGAACGAGCTTATCCTCGAGTCCGACGGAGGCACTGTCTGGCCGAGACGGTCGAGGAGCTTCAAAATTGACGATACTCTTTTCCGTCTTCTCCATAGACTCCTCCCTTTCGATGGGTGAATGGATTTGATGTCTGCAGACCATGATTTTGAGCAAGTAAAATCTCGGGTCTTTGGAATTAAAGACCCAGGGTGGCTCAGATCAAAACATTCAAATCGTCAAACACTGTAAAAAGGAGATTCCGGCACTCGAGCGGTCGACGAGCATCCAGACTAAGAAAGGCGTAATATGAGCGATGGGGGACTATGATCGCACGCCTGAAGCAGAGTCCACCCCAGAAGTTTGGGTTGTTTCCACTGAATTCTCAAGCAATCGCATTTCTCAAGCAGGCGCATGCCCTCGATTATCATCTCGCGCTTTTTGGCTCTGATTTATTTGATAGTCCGGAATTGATCAAAAGTTCTGAAGGAAAGTTGGAGGGCGCATTCTTCTCCAATGCCGATGTGTCGCGTGATTTTCGAGAAAGGTATCGTCGTACCTTTGGAACGGAGGAACTGATCGAGTTTGCGGGTCACTCGTACGATTTTGCCAATCTTCTTGGGCAGACTGTTCGAGAGGAGCCGGAAGCCTACGGTATCAAACTCTTCGCTAATTTGGCGAAGCAGCCCTTTCACGGAGTTTGCGGTGTTCTCAACTTTGTCGATTCGCCGGAAGTTGGAAAATATTGGCAGTTTCCCGTGACTTTGAAACGTATTCAAGGAACTCGATAAACAGAGCGTAAGATTCCCGGGGAAGCTCCTATAGAAAAGCGAAATTCGCTTTACAAATAGTCTCGTTCTTCTTAGGCATCGACTCACTGGTATAGATGCTCGGGAAAGCGCGCGTTCCCACCGAGGAGGACTCATTTTGATTACTCGACCCCAAACCTATCGTACTTTGCTCATACGGACATCGATTCCTGTCTTGGTACTGATTTCGGCTTTCGCATCATTTGCTGAAGGACAAGACGGAGTTCCGCCTGTCGCGACCCAAGTGCTTTGTCCTGCAGCTGAGATGTACTCAGACGGATATGAGTTCACCGATCCAGACAATCACGAAGCCGAGGCATGCGGACCAGTGGCTCAAGCGCCTTGGCCTTCCCGAGTCGAGAATTGTCAGTGCGGCGGACAGTATGTGTGTACGCAGGTATGTTTTGCGCTTGCGAGAGGACATGCAATTACGAAGCAGGATTTTTATCACCTGCATCCCATGTTCGATCCCACAGACAATAGTTGCCGGGGAGCGCTTGGACACGCCCATGAGATTGATAATCTGAGGACGGGCAATCCTAATAATTTCAATATTTCGACCTACCAGGGGACGACACAATATCTACCGACTCCGCCTCCCAATACTCTCCATGGCCTTAGTGGAGAGGACTGGGATGCGGCCACCGGGCAGTGGGGGAATCGAAGCCGCACCGGATGGGTGTATTTCAAAGCAGAACCGCAGGGTGGCTGCCCGAGCACCGACATCACCCTCAGCTGTGCGTGCGGAGGGAGCGTCGGAGATATGCCGATTTGTCTGGAGAACTGTTCACTGAATCGCACGTGCAACAAATTCTCGACCGGCGGTTGCGCGGACAAGGTCGTTCGCAGCGACTGCACCACCGCTGCGGGTGGTGCCGGTAAATGTATCGAGGGGGCCAATTATCTGAATGATTGCTCCTGCGAGGGGATCCCTGAGACCTTACCCGGGCAAGAATAACGAGAGATTCGACGCGGGCGCTCTGAGGGTACGATAACGGGAGGTCGGTCTATCTCGTTTTCACCTTTTTGGGGACTGCGCCTTTCGCATTTGGATTCGGGAGTAAATCCCAAAGGAGATTCCACAACGCACTCTGCATTTCATAGATGGTTTCGTTTTCGATGATCACACCGATGATCTCTTCGCGGATGTAGGTGAGATAGGAGATTTTTCCGTCATAAATATTCATCTCGAGTGAGAAGCGATAATGTTCGGGCGGAATCCATTTATAGCCGCGATGCGACTTCGGTGAATATCTTCCGCCGGAGTATACTTTCCGAGCAAACGGAGTGTCGAGCAGGAGGCTCCGCTTTGTCACGGTCGTCGATTCGCGTTTAGAGACATACTCGGCGTTGATATCGGGAATAACCTCAAACATCGCATCGATATTTGCGAAGTCTCGCAGCTCCGTTCTAGAACTCAGTGTGTCGAGTAACACGGCCCGGGCGCCTTCGCGGCCACGATAGAATCGAATTTGTGGAATTGACTTCGCAGTATCCATCATTCCAAGCAACTGCGGCACGGCAATCGCCAGTTCCTCGTCGAGCTGCTGCAATCGTGCGAGCTCGTCGACTTTCTTTCGAGCAAATTGATTTTTCAGATTGTCGGGATGTGTAGCGAAATACGTAATCGCGCCATCATCCCTTGCTGGCATCACAAAACCTTCACGTTCCATCCGAAGCAGCATGTTCTGTGCCGTCGTCCGTGGGATTTGAAGACGCTTTGCGAGTTGCGCTGGACGAGAACGCGGCGACGCAACGAGCAGGAGATAGAGCTCGACTTCGCGAATACTTAAGCCCAGTGCTTGAAGGCTCGATTTGAGAACTGTGGATTCGGGGTGCCCGGAGCTATTGGTCATGCGGTTCCTCTCTCTCTCTCAAAAGTATCACATTTCCAGTAAATCGTTAAGTAGAAGCTGCCCACCATATATGGGCAACACCCTCTCAATGGTATCTTCCCGGCCTCATGGAGCCGTGAGAGGATTGTGGACCCACAGAACGTGATCATCATCGGAGCTGGGCTGAGCGGAGTGACTACCGGTATCTTGCTTCAGCTCTTTGGAGTTTCGACGCAGATCGTGTACCAGAAGAAGGTCACTGAAGGCGCCCTCGACGCGGCGTCCCTCTCTCGATCGGAACTCGATCCTCGCTACGCAAGTTTGTATGCGGCGGGCTCTGTCATCCCACACTCTGTTCGGCTCGCCGAGGACGCACCACCGTATCTTGAGAATTCCCTCTACTTCTTTCGAACTCTTGCGGCTTCGGCTACGACCGGGGTCAGGATGCAGCGACACTACGAACTCTCAGAGGAACCAGTTTCGACTCCGGCGTATGCGAAATCTCTCAGCGACCTGCAAATTTTCGAGAAAAGCGATCCTCGCACGCTGCCTCGTCGGCAATCGACGGAGTCCATCTGGGGTTGGTCATTCGATTGCTTTTTTGCCGAGCTGCCCGAATATATCAGTATCCTCTATCGAATTTACCAAGAGTTGGGCGGCAGCTTTTGCGAGCGGACTCTTGACTCGCGAACCGTACGTGAACTGCCGACGGAAATTCTTGTTAACTGTGCGGGCTTTCATTCCTGGAGTCTTTTTGATGATCCATCTCCTCGAATTATCATTCGCGGGCATCTTGTCTACGTTGAACATCCAGCATTGAGGCTCGCATTTGAGAATCGAGGTATGTTTTCTTACAATTATAAACCTCTGACCGGTGTGTATCCAGTTCGAGGGGAGGGAGTGGGCGATGTCTACTGCTACCCAAGGTCGGATGTGATCATCTTTGGGGGATCGCGTGAGTGCGGGGCAGTTGACGAAGATGGAATTTGGAGAGGAAAAGAGTCTCCTGGCGAACTCATTGAGATTGACGGAGTTCGTGTGCCTCGTCCAATCGTCGATGTTAACTCTGATATACTCAGGACGCTTTTCAATCTTTCTGAAATCCATCGTGCGAAATTCAAAGCGGTTATCGGATATCGCTCAGCGCGCGAAGACGGGCTTCGGGTAAGCAGGGAGATAGTCGCATCGCAATGTGTGATTCATAACTATGGCCACGGCGGTTCAGGACTGACACTGTCTTGGGGTACTGCACTCGAGGTTCTTCGGATGCTGAAAAAGGTGCACCCGATACATCTCGAGCAAGATGAGCATTTCCAGGGCCGCCACCGCGTCATCGCTCGTTCTCTGAAACGTGTTGCCGCCGAGGTTCTCAATGTCTAGCCGAACTAAACTCACCCGACTTCTCATGCTCTTCTGCGGGGGAACCATTTCAATGCATAAAAACGCGGAATCTGGAGCGCTCGAGATTGCGCACGACTCGTCTCAGCTCTTCGAGCTTGAGCCACGCCTTCGTAACCTTGCGGAGATTGTCCCTCTTCATATTGCAAATATTGACAGCTCAAATGCGGATGCGCGGCTTTGGGAAAAGCTCACCTCCGCAATCGAAGAGAACTTTGATGATTTTGACGGATTCGTCATAACGATGGGTACAAATACGATGGCGTATTGCTCGTCAGCGCTTTCCTTCTCGCTGGGAGACATCGGCAAACCGATTGCAATCACCGGGGCACAGATTCCGGCCGAAGCTTATCATACCGACGCACGAAATAATCTCGTCAATGCCGTGCGAGTCGCAGCGATGGACCTTGCAGGCGTTTTTGTTGTGTTCGGATCGCGAATTATCTTGGGCTGTCGAGCCAAAAAAGTCAGTGAGTCCGAGCTCGATGCATTTAACTCATTCAACCAGAGGCCCGTAGGTGAGATCGGTGTGGGAACGGTGCTAAACGCTGACGTGCGGCGGCGTCACGATCGGCCAATCGATACGATGAACGGGTTTGATGAGCGCGTGGTCTGTTTCACAGTCATACCTGGCCTTGACGCAGAACCGCTCATTCGATTGATGGACGCCGGATATCGCGGATTTGTTCTCCGAGCGTATGGATCGGGTGACCTTCCTGAGTCGATGTTTCCCGCTTTGATTGAGGCAAAAAGGCGTGAAATTCCAATTGTTGTAACGACACAATGTCCGGGCGGCGCGACGGTGATGGGGCTCAATGACGTCGGACTAAAAGCGCTCCAACATGGGGCGATTGAAACGTTCGATATGAGCATGGAATCCATGAGCACGAAGTTGATGTGGCTATTGTCCCAGAAAGTGCCGTACCAAGAGTTGCGTCGAAGAATGCAGGAAAGCGTAGCAGGAGAGTGCAATCCGGCTCGTTCGAAGTTCATTCGGAATTCAGAACTCTAGTATACATTTCAGTATCGGAAAGATTACGAGTGCGCTGGGGGAGTTGAGCGCCGAAGTGTTTTTCTCGTGCTCACTGCTCGTCGCGCAGATCGATCATTTACGCCGCGCATCTGATGCAAAGCGACTGCATGCCAATTGTTAAGCCCAGAGTATTTGGCTTTGAACTGCCGGTGCATAACTTTTCTAGAGAGTTGGCCAGAGAGCTATGCGTTTGGATGGATCTGCCAAGAGGATGCTCCATCGAAACGCGCGCCCGTCACGGTTCTTTGCATTTTACAACGAGAGACTGCGAGACTATCGGGTAGCCGAAGCTTAGACGGAGTAACGATCCGTGTCCGCTTCGACTAAACGAATGGGGGAATCATGAACGGGTTCAAGGCGGAGGGTCTGGTCAAAAAGGCACGAACGGCCGTGCTGAGTAACTCGTCGGCTGGAAACCGGCGGGCGCTCCAGCTTCTGGAGATGGTGGGCAGCGGGGTGAAGCGCCGAATGCGGCGCCTGCAGCAGCTCGCGGACCCCAAGAGCTACGTCTACGATCAGTGGATCGATTCGGTTCTCAGCTCGATCGCCCTGCTCCGCCTCGTGGGCCGCAGGGAGCGAACGGTCGACATCCACAACCTCCACGGCGATCTCGAGAGCATCCGGGATCGGCTATTGGAGCTCTGCCCCACGTATTGACGACGACTCGCAGCGCTCTCCGTCGGCTCCAGCCGCACGGGTTCAAGGGTGCTGCGTTTCGCCTTTAACACTGATCGCATACCGGCTTCTCTCTTACTTTCCGCCGGCTGACGGATCGGAATACACGACCTTGAGTTTTGCACCGGGCTTTAACGTGGGAACTTCAAAATCTTTTGCGGCGAGAGTTCCGTCTCGTCGTTCCACCTTCCCTCGGCGCTCAAAAAGCACCGAGATTGTTGCACCCTCTGGTCTTCCACGGACGTACTTAACAACGTCTATCCAGGTGTCGGTCTTTAATTCGTCGATTTGCAATAAAACATCGTCAGTCTCGATGCCCATTTTTTCAGCAGGAGATCCTGGATCGATCTTTAATATAGGAATCCCGGCGCTTGCTCCGAGCCGCAAACGATCGGCAGTCTGGTCGACTGGGTTGCACGGAATGACACCCAGAAAAGTACGCCTTTCAGTCTTCGGAGTGTTTTTTGCTGCTTCTCGCAATTCTTGTTGTCGGGCGGCCTCTTCAGGAGTTGTTTTAGTCCAAACTTCCGAATCATCGGAGAGTATGTAAAGGTTCGGCTCGAATCGCGCGCGCATGAGAAAGACTTGCATCACCCCAAGCATCGATTGGTGGATGGCTTCTAATCTCGTGGATTGCGCTGCCCGACCATCGTCGGTGCGATATCGTTCGCCTATTGTTTCAGCGATGTCCTGGTGATGATTCGATGAACTCCCATACGGGCGTTTCACGTTCACCGGAATATCTGCCAGCTGCGGAACATAACCGACCAGCAATCTCTTCAATAGCTTCAGCTCGTTCTCGCCGATATCAAGACTAAGTTCTCCTCGAAAGTTTGGCCCAGTCTGATTTTTAGCCCAGTCGTTACCCATGAGCTCGGTCTCCGGAAGCACGAGTTCAAAAGTATATCTTCCAATAGGCAAGGTCCCAAGGGCGAGGAAAACCGGCAGGGCTTCCAATGCGCCTTCGTGGAAAGCCAATGCTTTTGCTTTGTCATTATTGAGATTCGTGCCGGCCGCGAGGAGTATCCTCATAACGTCGGCTTCGATCTCTCGCGATCCGTACGGCATTTCAGGATGCGGATAAGGGGCTTCCGCTTCGATGGGGATCCAGGTCACTTGCATCTTTCGGAGAAGCGCCAAGTGCTCTGGAAGAACTTGGACGACCTCGGCTTGGGATTTGCTGGACATGATGATTCCAATAACGAGAAGAATTAAGAACGTCGTTAGCCGGTTCATTCGGATATTTCGTAGCATTTGGATAAAATTGTGGCCTGCGGACGCATGGTTCTCTCCGTCGAACCGCTGCCCTGATCGAACGTTGTGACTCCGCCACTCTCAGGAACTTCTTCGTCAGTATACCGTACGCAGGAGCTTGAGGTAACGAGCATTTTGTCGAGAGAAGCGCCTGTTATTCTTCTCGCCCTCTCTTTTACATTTCCATGATTCTTCGTTTACTTTTGCTCCGTCGACTCTCTCTCGTATTCTCAAGGGCCAATCCCGCTTAGTCAGGCGGCATAGGCCCTCGACGATAGGTCGACAGGTAAGGGCTCTGCCTGTCAGCTCTCGGGGTCATAACCAAACTCGCGGAGCTCCTGTGAGCAGCGACAAGCTTTGGCGAGTTTTCCAGCCCAGAAGATGGCCGCTTCTCGCGATGGGAGTTGCAGGACACAGAAGCCGCCGTCCAATTCCTTTGTCTCGGGATAGGTCTCATTTTTGATCGTGCCGTCTGAGGCGACCAAGAGCGGGGCGACGTCCGAATTAATCCCACCGCCAAACACGTACACGCCGGCGGCCTTCGCCTCGCGTATGACCTCATGAGAATCTACTCCCACGGCCGCCAAGTCTTCGGTGCAAACTTCCATCGCTCTTGCGGGAAAGGAGATAAGGTATTTGGTCATCGTTCGCTCCTGTGGTCGAGGTCGGTCAGGTCCGTGGGGTCGAACTGACAAAACATCAGTTCAGCATAGCAGATACCTCGTCAGTCTCCCTTCCCGCAATTGAGAAACAAAATTCGCGAGCCAATGGTGGTGGTCTTCTCGGAACATCTGCGCAAAGTTTCAACTGCCACTCGTCTCCTCAGAGCGTCCGAGATTGTAATTCGTTTTACCTCCTCCGAATTTTCTCAATCCACATTCTCTCCTGCAGGGGCGCATTCCCTTCGACAGCGAGGAGGAGCTTGAAATGTGGGTGTCCGTCTGTATCGCCACTTATGGACAAGCCCTCGAACGAGATACTGAGGTCGTTGTGAGCTACGAGCGGGCAGGTAAGTGCCTTCGAAAAATTTCGTCGTGTCCTTTATATAGGCTGAACGTCATCACCACCTGTGCAGATCGTCAAGGAACACAGTCGGGTGAGCCCCATACTTCTGAGATTTCGTTAAATTGGCGTACTTGAAGTTCCGCCGTATGTCCTACACGCGCTCGATAGAATGTCAGAGGAATGTTTCAAGTACGCGTTCGCTGAGTTTCGTGCCTTCACATAACAGTTTGTCGACTTCGATGATCCTTACTACGCTAGGTCACGAGAAGCTGTTTGTTCTTCGGGTCGCAGTCGAATGCAAAATCGCCTGCGATGCGAGTCTTCAAGGTACGAAGCACCAAGAGTAACTTTTTGGGGAATATGTGCCCCGCTCGGAAATATTTCAGGGAAACCACTGCGTTGATTTCTGAGCGGGTCACATAGGGAACCAAGGAGAGAGAGGATGAGTCCGGAGCTCACCAGCTACCTGTCGGTGCTTGCCGACATGACGCCGCGTGAGGCGTTGCGACGCCTACAGGACGACGAGGTTCTAGCGATTCACGACGGCATCCACATCGGCTACCTCTTGGACGCGTTGCACGAGCACGCGGCGAGGGCGATGGCGATGAGCCGGTGGTACGGGCGGGCGCCGAGCGGCGCCACGGTTCTGCTCGCGGCGAACGCGGCGGGGAGGATCAGCTGCGGCTGCTCGTCGATGCGGCAGGCGTGCAAGTCCTGCCAGGCGGCGGCGAGCATCGCCACGGCTGTGCCTCCGCGCAGGAGGGACGAGCAGGTTCGTGCTCTGTGCAGCTTCACGGAGGCGGAGCTGTCGGCCGACCTGCGCGCGACCTTCCTCAAGGAGGAGCTGTATAGGCGCCTCTACGAGGAGCTGGCCGGTCACTTGACGCTGCCGCAGTGACAGGGGTGATGCGTTTCTTCTCAGCTCTTGAAAAGGTTTTGCGTCGACAGCGCAAACGTTTCTGAGAGGATGAGAGGACTCGCATCGCCTCTAATCTCAAAATACCCATCTTCAATCTCGTTCCATTACGAAAGGAGAACGCGTAGCGAGCGAATGCGTTGCGTTTATCGTCTCCGCCTATTTTCTCCTCTTCCCTTCCGATAAGTTCATTTCCTACGCGAAGTTTCTTTCAAGAATAGACTCAGGGTAATCCCAAGCTCGATAGGTTTTTGGTGAGCACGCGGTTGACGATGCGCCTTCTCCGCATTTGTGACCCGTGTGATCACCATCAGTTCCGCTTCCTCAAAGAAAGTGAAGGTTTCGATGCTCAGGATGAACGTGGTCTTCGAGCTTCTTTGCTTCGTCGTGTTCCTGCTGATCGGGGTGTTCCTGGTCTTCAATCCTCCTCAGTTCGTGCCGCCGCCGCACCAGCAGCTGCCAATCCCGCGGGAGCCGGAGGGACCGAGGTTAGACCCTCAGCGCTTCAACCAGATGCCGGTGGACCCTGTTCGGATCGATGTTCCCGCACTGCTCGATCCGTGGCTGGAGAAGGACAATGATCGCATCGACAATCTCCTCGCCGAGATGAAGGCGTATCAGCCTTTCCTTTCGCAGCTCGAACGGTTCCCCGAGTGGAGACCGAACGAACGCGAAGTCACCGGGGTGATCGCGGTCGCGCTTCTTAACACGGGGAAAGCGCGTCCAAGAGTGCAGCAAATGCTCTACGAGATGCGGGACCGAGTGGTTGCCGCGGCTCTGAGCCAGCGTTTAGATCAAGTAGCGGCATTCCCGGGAATGCTCGGGACCATTGCCGAGCGGGAAGCGAAAGACGAAGCTCTTGCTGAGGAGCTGGCAATCCTGTCAAAAGAGCTGAGAGAAGCTGAGAAGAATCTTTCGGAGGCGCTTCAAGCTCTCGGCAAAGATCAGGCAGCGAATCTGCCCCTCCGGCTAACCGTGCTCAAGCATGAGGTGGTTCATATGACTACGCGTCTTCATCAAGGAAAGATGCGGCTCGATTTCAACCGCACGCTAACTGCTAGGCTCTCTGGGAAGCAGGCGGCTCCAACGAGAACCGCGAAGCTTCTTTCCGATCCGCTTGAAGGCGAAATTCGGTAAGAGGAGATCCCGATATGTCGATCGTTCCACGGAGCGTACACTCCGTGGAACGCGGAAAAGGTTCCTCGAGCCTGGGTTCCCGTCCGCTCCTTTCACGCGGGTGGGCTTGCTTTTTCAACAAGTGAAGTGTCTACGGAGTGGCCGGTAAGCTCCAGACCGGTCGGAAGGGACGGGCGAGCGAGAGGGGAAACAAAACCCCTCGCTAAACTAGAGCACTACGACATGAGATCGTTGGTTGCGATCTCGGTTTCGTTTGGCCTCGGAGCCGGACGTTCGCTTTTTGTTCGCCAAGTGAAGGCGCTTTGGATCTGCGGACTGAAATCAACGAACGGCGACTGCTTCTTGGGCTGTTCCCAGACCCTTCGCGAGTTCTTCCACCGAGGAGAGGGCAGACCGGGCAAAGAGCTTGACCTGCTCGGTATCATGCATCGGAGCTGAATGTCAGGGTCTACAGGCAGGTTCTCTCAACTGAGAGTATACTGCAGGTACGCTCAAGGATGGCGTTAAGGATCAAAATGAAACACAGCACGCAGTTCAAAGGCCTCGCTAGGAAATATGGGGTGGATTTTCTCTCACTCGGGCGACGCCGTCAGCGGCGGGACGAAGTTGGTGAGCGAAATGAACGCCGAATGAGCGATGCGGAATATATCACTCACGTTCAGAAGAAATATGGAGAACGAATTTGGTCGTTGGCTCGATTCCGTGATGCCATCAAATTTCGTCGAGCAAGTCGATTGTTGAATAAATGGTAGCAATGCAGGTATTTTTTGCTTTCAGGCAGCCAAATGCCCCGAGTTTCAAAGCTCGACCGACTTGAGAAATCACTCTCGGTTTTGAGCACCTCTAAATAAGGGGGTCGGTCCTTCGGAGAGGTTTCGGCGAGAATTTCGTCGAATCTCTCTGGGAGCGGCAGCGTGTGAAAATCGTGCGCGTTGGCCCGGCTTATTAAACTCCGAAATTGGGCGACTTAGAAGATTCGTAGCCTGCGTCGCGTCATGCGGAAAAACCTTACGAATCTGCGTTCAGCGAGCCATTCGGGGGAGCAAATGAGAATTCTGCGTGGTTTAAGCATTTCGTTTGAGCTCAGCATCAACATATATCCGTGTAATCTCCAGGAAAGGTCTATACTGAAGGTGGTGGTAAGAATCCCATGCGCCATTTCGAGACACCCACCCGACTCCACGAAAGCGGCGCAAGTGAATCTCATATTTTTATGAAAACATCGGCAAAAGACATTCTTCAGCTAAACACGACCCTGGTTCGCCAAATATTGAGACTCGAAGGAAGGGTCGTCGCGCTCGAAGACAGAGTACAAAACGACGCGCGTCGAATTGAGAATCTCGAGGATCGTTACCGGTCAGGTATTCATATGATGGAAGTTGTTGAGCACGAGCGTTTATTGGCGGAGTCTACTCGGCAAGCAGAGCTCTCCTCGGAGGAGTTCAAGTCGGAGCTTCAATTGGAGTATGGAGTCAGTCAATGGGCGGCGAGAATGATCAACGAGATGTTGTTCCTTCGAACGCGACGGAATCTGTGGCGTTCGTAGAATCTATCTAAAGTATCAGGCTCAACTTTGGACCAAAATTACCAATAGGAAAGGATCTTTCCTCGCTCAGCGAGAAGGCAAATCTGTCCCCGAGCTCTGAGAAATCTAGCTTGCGAGCGGCAGATCGATACTAAACACACATCCCTTACCCGGAAGGTCGCGGGCGGAAAGCAGCCCATCGTTAAGGGCGACAGCACGGTTAGAAATCGAAAGTCCGAGACCCAGACCAGTCCTATCGTCTCCGTGCTGAACGAAAGGTGAAAAGAGTTCTTCGACTTTTTCCTCTGGAAGTCCGCCGCACTCATCCTCGACCTCCAAATGAACTCGGTCCTTAGTGATTGTCGCGCGCACCTGCACAGTGCTGTCCGGCTTGGTGAACTTAATGGCGTTTTGGACGAGATTTGAGAGAGCAGCAATAATCAGATGTCGATCCACTTTCACGTGTAGAGCTGCGGGAACGTCGATGAGAAGCCTAACCCCTTTGGCTCTGGCGTCGAAAACCGCACTGACCTCGACCTCACCGACCAAATCGAGTACGCTGGTTTTCCTGAATTCGAGATCCGATTTCGAGCGGCTTCGGATATCAGAAAGGGATCGGTCGATTATCACCTTCATTCGACCCAGCGAGTCAGAGAGAACTCGGCTCGTACTTCCATCACCGCCAACTATGCCTCTTTGAATTAAACGATGCGCCATCATCGCATTGCCCAACGCATTTCGAAGCTCGTGAGCAAGTGTTCCCAATCTCATAACCTCGTCGCGGTCGTCTGCCGCGCGCTGGCCACTACTGAATTCTGCCACGGCGCTGGCAATGGCAACGTCTAGACAAAGATTGAGTCGATTAAATTCGTGGGCCGTAATCGGCTGCGTGACTTCGTCCTCCGCGATTTCGGTGATCGATTGGCATAGAGCGCCATACCCGTGCACAACTTGCGAGATGGTGTGTCCTAGTCGCAAAGAGTCACGGCCACGGCGCGCAGCGGATTCCAAATATAGAGGAACTTCCGCTTTGATCGAAGAGTCGAGCTTAATATCTCCCACAACCTCAATCAGCTCCTCGTAAAATTCGACCAACCACAACTCGATGGATTCGGTGGAGCTGTAGTTCGCATTCGCTAGCGCGAGCTTTTCACCACAAAGCTTGAGAATCTGTTCTCGCTTGTTTTGAAGGAGTTGATAGAGCATTCACACACCGGGGATTTTCGTTTCTGCTCAGCAATTTAGCATGTCGAGCGAAGAAAGGCTGAGAATTCGGCGCGAGAGAATGGCACTCGAATTTCGTGCGCTCGTTAACCATCAATCTGAACGATGTGAACGCGCAAGACTCTCTTCGCAAGCTGATCGTGATCACTTCACGGACAGAAGGTCGAGTTGCGAAAATTCGGAAGCCTTACGGACATCGGTTGACGAACGATTCCTGGCTCTAAGCCCAGATCGAGAAGGTGCGAGCGAAGTCTCTCCACCGGGTCCGCTCATCAAAGCGAGAGAGGTGCTGCCCAACTATGGGAGGGTGGGATGAGAGCAAGAAGCAATTGACTGAGTCGCTTCGTTTGCGCGCCTTCTCGTCAATGAAGCCGAACGAGCCGATGCGCCAAGCGCTGTCATGGCAATCTCCCGCCGAAAGCTGCTCTTCTAAGGTTCGGTTGGCGCAATCTAACCGGTTGAGGAGAAGGAATGAGATCGAAATCTCAGCAAGTATTCGGCGAACTGGCTTCAACGACACTGCGGACACCTGTGTGCAGAAGTTGGCGAAGTTGGCGAAGTTGGAAGGCTTGGACATCCTTTAGAAGGAGCTGAACGCCCCGCCCGGAGAACACACAAATGGTAAATGAGCAAAATCTTGAAGGCGATTATGAGAATTATAACGACGTATTTGCATGGGTTTACAGACTACTTCGGAGCGGTGGTTTTATTCCTCGCGCCGAATATTTTCGGATTTGCGGGGGTAGGCGGACCAACCGAGATGCTGCCAAGGATCTTAGGAGTGATCATACTTTTACAGGCGGTCTCAACAAATTATGAGCTAGGATTTTTGGGGATACTCTCGATGAAGGCGCACCTCATAAACGACTATTTGGCGGGAGGACTGCTGATAGTCTCCCCGTGGTTATTCGGGTTTGCGAATTCACCTCTTAACATGTGGGTTCCGCACGTTCTCGTTGGTGTGACCGTTATCACCCTGGCGGCGATGACCGAGGTTCAGTCGCGTGCGCCGATATTTACGAAAATGACGGGCCGAATTCTCGGCGGCGAATCCGCGCGAAAAATATGATGCGTGTTCGGCGGTGGCAAACCTTAAGATGTTTTTGAGGTTTGCTGGGCCGACGCCCGGAACACCAGGGTGCACGAGGGTCTCGGCGCAAGATGGTGCTCACCACCGGAAATATGCATCACTTTCTTGTTTGGTGCCCAGGGCTGCCTTCCAGTAAATGCGGTCGGCTATCCTCAAACGCGCCTCACCGGACGTCGAGGGGGAGCTGACGGGTCAGGAGCAGGCACCTTGGGGGTTCCCGATAACCACGGGTCCTGAACGAACAGAGGAGTTCAGTCCGGGACTATCTCCCGAGTTGATGGAGTTGGCGAATGCGGCTCGGCGAATGATGGGGAAGAGTATTCTTTCATCGATCGACAACGAGGAGTTATCGAAAGGCTCGCACTGAGCTCCTCCTGCGTTCACCTTCAGAGGAAATGAGGGTGCCCGTTTCTGGAGTTTCGTAGTTGGATTTCTTTGTTTGATTCAGCGCTTGCCTGCCCGGCAATGGCTCGGGCAGGCTCGTCTACCGAAATTTGCGACTAAGTATTCCGACCGCCTCTTTCCTGCTTCGGTGAGTCAGAGCGCGAGTTCTCGCCTTTTCGTTCCGACTTTTTCGTCTCGGAATGAGCCTGCTGGCTCCGTTGCTCTCCTGCGTTTTTCTGGTTTCGATCTGAAGTGTTTGACTTCGGATTCTGCTGCGATGGGTTTGGGCGCTGATTGTTCATGTGTTCCTTCTTGATGTTCTCACGCCGCAAGCATCGTCCTCAAGAAGCGCGCTGGCCATGACTGGAGGCAGGCAGCTCGCAGCACTCAATGCGGAGAGATTGAGACTGACGTTTAAGAGACATCCGCGCTCCTGGGGTTGAGAGGCAGGAACTCTACCCGCAGAAATATCGTGATCGTTTCCTCCGGACCGAATTTTCGTCGATTCGTATCGCACCGCCGAGGGCCGTATCGGAGGCTCTGAGGATGTGGTAGCCGGACATGGTAGCGGGGATATTATAGTGGGCAAATTTGCAGGGTTGTCGAATTTCGCTGTGTGGTATCGCACCTTGCGAGAAAAAGAAGGAAAAAAATGAGCGCCAAGAAGAACCGAGACAGTGAGAGGAACTTATCGTCAGCTGAGTTTGTTGCGACTCTTCGTCGCGCAGCAGACGCAATAGAGTCTGGAGAGAAGCTTGAAGTTCGAGTTGCCGGTGAGCGCGTCTATGTCCCATCTCGAGCCACTTTCAGCATCGAACACGAGCGTGATGGGGGTGATGAAGAACTAGAGTTTCAGATTCGCTGGTCGGAGTAGTTAGGTAACGAATAACAAAGCCGAACTCCGTAAGCGAATCCTTTAATTTTTTTGTCCGGCGTAGAATCAAAGGTGCCGCGGGACAATGCGTTGGCGAGGAGCTTTTCTTCGCTCAACGCAATCTTCTAAATATTTCAATGGGAGCAAGCTTGACGAAGCCAATACCTCGGGGCGTACCGGGAAATAATGAGCACCTTCTCACCAGCATCCAAATTCGCGAGTTTGACCTAATCCCACCAATCCTTATCGAAACAAAGGGCGTCCTGCCCCGGTCCGAATTCGATCAAATTGGAGACCATGTCAAAACAGCTGTTCGGCTCGTAACGATAGCCGGCGCTGACATCAGCGTCTTGTCTGATCGAGGACGCAAGCGGGTCGAACCGGAGAGCCTCAATGTCGCCGAACGTCGGTGCAAACCTCGGAGAGGCACAAAGCAAGAAGAGTTAATACAAGAATAGCGTAAACCATTTCATGATTTAGGTCTCCGACTTTGTGAACGGTGGCCCAAATCCCTCCTCCATTACGCGATCGACACTTTTTGGACTCACTTTTCGAAATATCTGCAAGGCTCTCGATGTCGCATTTTCTGCGAGGCGCCTCGTGCCCCGGCGCGGGGAGTGGGGGTAGGCGGCGTCCGTTACAGTTCCACCTCTTCGCTTTCGCTCGAGATACTCGCGAACATGTTGTCACTCACGAAATACTAAGAGTTCGGAGGTTTGGGCGGTATCTTGGCGGTGGAGGTCATCTCGCGGTGCCTCAGGATAGGGCAGTAAGGGAGCACAGATCAGAGACTTGTGCCGTTTTGTCGGCAAATTGAGACGAAGTGATGTTGATTAGCGGGCTTCCAGCTCGCATTATAGTGGAAAGGTTCTTTTTACGGATTTTCAATTTCAGTCGAGACGAGTTCCCCACCGAGATAGTTCCATCCCAATCATTCCGCGTTTGATGTTTACCCGGCAATGATTTCTATTTGTACCTCAGTTCTATTTGCTGAATGACTTGGGTCGAGCTCGAGTCAAAGAAACTTCTGGTCACAAGCTTTTCCTACTCCCCGTTGACGTGTGAGCGATCGCATCCGCCGACTGGCGCCCTCGATTCGCGCCAGTTCGCGGATGCAATCGCGTCTGTTCCGGCGTGCCCGGAATCAATCAACCAGGAGAACCAGACATGTTCGGTGACCACCCCAAAGAGCGAACCTTCCGCGGTTCGTGTCTCCAGTACATGATCGTCGGCCTCCCCGAAGATGAGTCGCGCGGCCCCGTCATGGAGGAGGAATCCGGCGCGGCCGTTCGTTCCTGCAAAACCGCGCTCCCCCCCCTCTCCGGCCGGGCGAAGGTCCACCTGAGCGGCATCAGGATCTCCCTGTGCAAGCTGACCTACGAAACCTCCACCACCGTACTGCAACTGAACACAAGCAAGTTCGAGGGTGAGGTGGTGACGAAGGACTGCGTGGATGTCGACATCGCCTTCGCCATCGAACACCTGAGCGTCATGGCGATGGTGATCAAGGCGGCGATGAGCTGGAGGACGGTGAAGGTCGTGGTGAATGGGGAAGAGCTGTTCGCGTGGGATGAAAAGAAGGGGAACTAATTCGACAGAAGTAAGGGAAAAAAAGCGTTGTAATGTCCGTCAAGACAGGAAACTGCACCGGGCTGGGCCGCCGTTACGGGCCCCTCACGAATCCTCTCGTCGATCTTTCACGTGCTCCTACGAACTCACAAGGGTCACGCATAAGGCGCGGAGCGTCAAAGACCTGGCGGCAGCGGCCAAGAACTACTTGTCGATACGGTATCTGCCGACCAGCGGTTGCGACAGACCACCCGAGTTGATGCGTCTTTTGCCGGTCACTCTGGAGTCACAGCATATCGCCTGATAGACTCTTCGAATGGAAACCCGACTCCAAAACAATAGCCCAGAGGAATCACCCGAGCTCAAATATTACGGTACGACCGCTCGCCACTACGATGCGGCTTACGCTGCAGATTCTCGACTAAGAGACACTCCATTTTACCTTGAACTTGCGAAGGCCGTGAATGGCAGAACGCTCGAAGTCGCGTGCGGGACGGGGCGTGTTCTCATTCCTATAGCGAGAGCAGGAGTGAGGATCGATGGGTTCGATTTTTCCCCAGAGCTGCTCTCAATATTGCGCGAGAAGTTGAAATCCGAAGCACCGGAGTTGCGAGATCAAATCTCGTTGTACGAGGCGGATATGCGGGACTTTGCTTTGGGACAGTTGTATGATCTCATCACCATTCCGTTTCGACCTTTGCAGCATCTCTTTACGGTAGACGATCAACTCTCCGCGTTTCGTTGCTTTCACGCTCACTTAAATCGGGGCGGGAAACTCGCGTTCAACGTCTTTTATCCAAACTTTCAATTGCTCGAAGAAGTCGGAGTAGAAAGAATGGAGCTGGAATGGCGAGACCCTTTGGACAGCTCGATTACCGTGCGAAGATCATTTCTTCGAACGTCAGTCGATAAATTGAATCAGATTTCACGGGGCGAGTTCATATTCCGCTCATATCGAGGCGAGGAGTTGTTGAACGAAGAGCGGTCAACGTTGAACATGAGTTATTATTCGTATCCGCAAATTTTATTGCTTCTACGATCGACCGGGTTTCGCGTCCGAGAGGAGTTCGGCACTTTCGACAAGGAGCCAATTTCCGTTTGCAAAGAGATGATCTTTGTTGTGGAGAAAGAGTGACGTTGAGCGAATACCCAAGGAGAACTTCGAGTCGTCCTCTGGCGGTGGAGTAGCCAGTCTACGGAGCTTCTAACAAGGGATCGAATTTCCCAATAACTCAACACCGATGGCGATTGGAAATCGATTCCCACCGGTTATTAGATTCTGAAAAAGCCTAACATCAACGAAATCCATCTGTAGTAATCAGAGCTCCGGGTTCTGAATTCGATGTTTCTAACGTTTATTCTGGGAAGTTTAGAGTCTCGTGAAGGATTCCAAAGAAACCACTTTTCATAACTGCGTGATGGCATTTTGCGGACGATCCTCTCGACGATTGCCAAACTGTTAAAACTTGGCTGGCCGTTTGAGTGGTCGAATGGCTACGGTGGTTCGTCGACCTGCACGATATCGCCTTCGAGAACCGACGTTCAGCTTAGTGCCGAGACGAAAAATATCGGGTTGGCGTTGGCTGATTCAGTCGCTCCTATCGCATACTTCTGAGAGGATGGTTCACTATTTTCGGTTTCGGTGTACCCGGATCTTGCTTGGAGATGCTCGACGCTCTACGAAAGTGGCGGCATCTACGTTGGAGATCCTCCAGACAATGGAACCCCACCTGGCGCTGTCTTATCTCCTGACGTCCAGATTAACATTCTCAATGCTACCGGTGACGGGATTCGAGGTCTCGCCGGAGGGCAGTAGCTCAACGTGCAACCCCGGCCGAGCAGCGAGCTTCGTGGCTCGGCAGGGGACGCAGAAACGAAATGCCTCTAATCGGCGCGTTCAAGTCGAGTTCGGGGCGATCGAATGGTTTCGTAGTGAATCTATTGAAACTTAACTGACTGCTTCTCTGCTTTACGGAGCGACCGAACGAGCTGCAGATTCGGTACTCCGCCGAAAAACAAGTTCTTTGACAGGCAACAGATTTCTAACACCTGTCATAATACTTCTAATGGCTGACGCCGGGTCGAGATGGCTGTTCGACTCGGACGTTTTATCGAGAATCCAAAGTATTCAACTTGTGCTTCGCTCTTTACTGGCGCCTGCTTGTGCCTTGGGCATTCAATGAGGTGGCCGATTTGACCACCCCCTTGAGTACCCACCCGCATTTCAAGGTTGTATATTCGAGTAGATTCGTTTCGACTCCGGGATCCAATCCCGCCTTTCGCTTCGAGTGGATATGGTATCCGCTCGCAGCGATTGGCGGTGAATTCGACCCGGCCTGAACGGCCACCCTCATTCTGATCCTCCCTGGAAACAGGCAGGATTTCGACCCATGCAGTCGATCGACGAGACCCTGTTCCGGCACTTCCCGGCCGTGGTGGACGAGATGCGCGCCAACGGCGACCTCACGTCGGCGGCGCTCAACCTCCGCTTCGGCCAGGAGGAGGCGCTCCAGGCGATGCGGTTCCACCTCGGGGAGTTCGTGCTGCTCCCGGCCGAGCTCTTCGGAGCCGAGCAGGTGGCATGGATGCTGGGCGAGCGCTTCCTGCTCGTCGCCCCGGCCCTCGAGTTGCGTCTCCTCATCCTGGCCGAGCAAAGCTACCGCGCGGAACTCCGGCACCACCGGAGCCACGCGCGTCACTGGAAGCCCACAAGGCGACCGGTGGCGGACTGGACGGACGCGATGCTGGACGACCGGCTCGCGGAAGTGACGGCATTCCTGAAGTTGACGTGGACCAAGCCGATGCTCTCCCGCATCCCGCCGTCCTTCGCCAACCTCAAGAAGTGACCCCGTCAGCGCTCTTCCGGTGGTGGCTCTTCGAAACGAATCCTTCCAAGGTTCGTTTCGAAGAGTTGCTGCGGTTGGGTGCTCGTCACTTTTAGTATTGAAGGACTTTACGCCTTCGAAACTTTCTAGGACCTCATCGCGGTGTTCTCCATCGTATCTTCTCTTGCATGGTCCGTGCTCGTCATGGCTTGGCGAGACCTAAAACCCGACGTTCCTCGTCAGACCGCGCCATGATGGGCAAGCCGCTAGCCGTGACAACTCGCTGGGGGCTGGCACTCTATTTCAACCCGCCACGAGGAGTGGTTGCGGACACTTTCGTAGGAGGAACCCTGATTTAAGCCTCTTTCGAGGCGTCGATTTAGAGCGAGAACTTCTTCGAACGGCGGTGCCACGGACTCAGTCTGAATAATCTGTATAACCCCCTGGTCTTGTCGAACTTTGATCTGAATTTGATCAATTTGTCGCTGTAAGACCCAACTCTGGGTGTGGTCTACCCCAACTAGTATTTGTATCTAGGAGGGAGAAAAATGAAGGTTAGCGTCTTTCACTCATTGGTGTTTGGGATATTAGGTCTTGCGTCATTCACATCCATTTCGACTTCGGCATTTGCAATTTCTGAAAGTGAGTTGATGGAATCGGAAGATGCGGGCGATGAGACTCCGCCGCTACCGCCTCATAAAATCTGTATTGCAGACCTCAATTTTCAACAGGAGATGTGCCTAGCTATTCGCGATTTGAGCGCGCTCATACGCTGTGGGCCAATCGGCGTGGAGCGCGACCGACTTGCTCAAATTGCGGAGGATGTCTGCGCGCGCGATCCGAGATCCACCGCTTGCCGAGATGCAATTGCAAATGTCCGTTCCGCAGACCTCGCAGGTGCTGCGTGCACAGATCAGATCAATAAGGAAACAAATGCCTGTTGGCAGGCGGCTGCCACTGCCTATGATCGCTGCCTCGCCTGCGTAAGGAAGACTGGGAAGCTTTGTCCGGTGCCGATCTACATTGAATTTGACATCACCAAAGTATTCTAAGAATCGCTGAGAAACTGGCGTTTTTATGTTTGGTATCGGGTTCCTCTCGAGTCAACTGCTCGAAATGAACCCGATACTGTGAAGGTGTAGTACGGTATCACTCTACAATTAAATCGACGCGCAGCGTGGACTTCGATGTGTGGAGTCCTCACGTGAAATCGGGGATTGCCGGAGACTCCACTTATCTTGACGGGCGATCCCAGAGGGTAATTCGATCCAGCCTCGAATGGATTGACAAGAGTTTGCAGTATAGGGCACCGAGTTCCTTCCCTTCGAGCTCGGAAAGACGTTGCATTGCGGGTCGTTACCTATCGAAGACCTTCCTCCGCCCTTGAGCGATCTTGGCCCCAACATGCGGTTGAGCAAAGAAAAGTAAAAGTCGCTGAGACTTCCACGCTGATCTGAGCTATACTGATGGAGAAGCCTTGACTTCCTGATGTGTCGGCGACCGCTTTTTATTGGGGTCGTCATGGTTTTGGTTTATTTCGGTTAGTCCTCATCCGACCGTTCGCGGACAATGCGTCCGAGCGAATCCTTTGATGTCTATCTGTCACTAGCCCGTTTTGGAACTAGCGTTCCGAGCGCATTTCGTTTTTGATGGCAATGATGCCGCTCGAACGAAGCTCGGCAGCTTTTTCGACTGTTTGCTTCGGTTGCAATCGAGGCAGGCACCGCCGTGCGCAATGTTGCGTGCGGCTTGCAATAGATTGGAAATACTTTGTGAATATTTATATCGGCAACCTTTCGTACGACGTTCGTGATGCAGACCTGCAGAACGCCTTCTCAGCCTTTGGCACAGTGGTCTCAGCGAAAGTTGTGAACGACATGGACAGCGGCCAGTCGAAGGGCTTTGGCTTCGTGGAGATGGGAAGCAAAGACGAAGGGGAGAAAGCGATCTCTCAGTTAAACGGCACCGACCTCCGCGGCCGAGCCGTTACGGTCAACGAAGCGCGACCTCGAGAACCTCGTGGCGGCGGTTTCAATGACAGCGGTCGGACTGGCAGTCGAAGACGCTAGTTTCGGTCTCAAAAAAGGGGCGGCAAATTTCAAACGGCCGCCCCTTGTTCGAGGTTTTCGGGTAACCCTGTATGATAAAAGGTTTTAAGAATGAAGACGAACAAGGCCGGAATCGAACTCATGCGAGCTCCGGAGGATATGCATCTCCGATATAAAAATGGGAGCGCGACAGATTCCTCGGCGCCTTCGCCTGCTGCCACAGCGATTTCGGGACGTTCGCGATACGGCGATCAACCGATAGCATTTGTCGAGGGGGCTTGGAAACCGAGCCTCTCCCTTCATTCACCGCAAACGTTTGGCCAGCGTTTCCTTCGTTGGATCGGATTTAGTTAAGCCAAATTTTGAATCCGCTACTGGCATCACCTGAACTCAGCGATCCTGAGGTAGAGCGCAGACATGCTGGTTGGATCCGTTGCGCAAAGATCGGCGAGGAACACGCAGCGTGGAGATCGTGGCGACGCGCACAGGTAAATAACGCAAGCACCTTCTGGCGCCGTTCATTTGTCCCATTTGTTTCTTCCATCGCTCTAACAAGGTGGGCCCTCTTCCCAAAAATTCCTGTCAAAACATTGACGAGCAAGAGAACGGCGAGTTCTGTTTCTCTTGCTCGAAAAATTGCCCAAAGTTAGGAAAGCAGACTGCGAGCGAAAATGATTCGTTCCGACTGCACTCCACCGGTAGAGGCGACCATGCGACCGACCTCCAACAGTCCGAACTTGCGGAAGATGCGGAGCGCATTCTCGTTGTCGAAGCGAGTCCGAGTGCAGACGGCGAGGAAACCGCGAGCTTGCCCGGCATCGAGAAGACCTTGGAAGCATCTCGAACATGCCCCTTTCTGGCGTGTCGCTCTCCGCGTGGCGAGAGCTGAGATGTAGTAAGAGTCAGAGCCGACGCCTGCTTGGTGAAGTTCGGAGGCGGAACTGTAGTCGGCGAGCGGAAGACCTATGCCGACACTGACCACTTGACCCGCCTCGTCACTCAACAGAACGACGTCTACTCGCTTTTTGAGAAAGGAGAGTATCACGTCTCTCCCAGTCTCTTGAGTCCATTGCTCGTTCCAAGGCGGAGCGTTGAAACACTCGACCACGATCTCGGCGAGCTGGTCGAGCGGGACAAGCGAGAGATTCGACTCGTCCAGAACCTGAAAAACCATGATTTCTCCTTCGTTTGGGCGAAGAAAAAGGGAAGAGGGTGCCCCGCATCACACAAGGTGATTTTGGAAATGCAGGGCAGCCTCTTGGAGAAATCGCATCTTGAAAGAAGGTGTGTGAATCGGGTGCAGAGAACACCGAAAATCCCAAACAAACTTTGCAGAAAGCGATTTATCTTCTGCTCATATGTAATTGTATTGAAGGAAGAATGCTGTGGGGGCTAAGCCCAAGAGATGGGCGCCCCGGAACCAGGAGGCCACTTAAGACCGACACGCTCAATGGATGCTGAGCCGTCTAACAAAAGTGTTGGAAACAATTCGCAAGGAAAGGATTTCATATCTTCAAACATAGAGGAAACGACTTTTCAAAGTCAACAACTGAACCATCGAAGTGCGAGGATACTATTTCCGATTCGATGCGACATGTTGGTCTTCGATTGCAATTCAGACGCCGGGAAGAAGAAAAAAGTTAGCGGCGCATAACCTTCTTCGGTTTTGCGTCTGTGTATTTCAGTCAGTGTAGCTCTGCGAATGTTTAGAGGGAACTCGTCGGTGCTCGCATCGGAGCCGTCATTCTGGCAGTGCTTCCGAAGCTCATGGATGGAAGAGTGCTGCAGCCGATTGCCCTCGGCTGCGTGGGTCCCTTGCGGGCTATTTTTCCTGTTTCGATCGAACCTTCAGCACCTCAACGCTTCGCACCTCGAACGGAAACTCGAGAGTGGGAGAGCCGTTCGCGAGCAACTTGAGCCGGACGGTCACAGATTCTCCCGAGGGAATGTCGCCTATAACTCGCTCCTTGACCGTTTTCAGGTTCGGAAGCGCACGGCCCTGAATCGAGACACCGCACAGGAGAACGATCTGAACTGTTCGCTTCCCCCTGCGGTACGGCTTCTCTAGCACAATCTCAGCGGCCGAGACGTCGCATGAAAACTCTTTTCGGATGTCTGCCGGTCCAATCACCGGCAGAAACATCGTGTCGAAAGCCTTCTGTGAGTGGGTCCGGCGCTCCTCCTCGAGCTTGGCCTCTTTTTGTACGTCGATACGGGCGTTCCACACGAGGAACGCTAAGAGCAATCCGCAGGTCGCGAAGACGGCGAGAATCAATACGATCGGCAAAAGAACACCGTCCGGTTCATTGTCTCTGTTCTCTCCGCCGCCACCGCCACCGCCAGAGCCCGGGCCGGAACCGCCACCGGTTCCACCGCCACGCCTCGGGCCGCCCATATCTGGGGGCGCGAGTGTAAACGGGTAACTCGGCGGGCCGACTCCGATCATCGGGGTCGTCGCGAAGCTCATCGTCGCACCAAGATGGTGACACCTAATGTCAGGTGCAAACCGACGTCCCAACTGAGGACATCCATGAGACACCTAACATACTTGTCTCGTCTTTCAACTCGGAGAACGACTGCAATTCATGGCTTGATCGTCGATTTTTCAGAGCCTTGAAATAACAAAATTCCTGCATGACGATTGCGCATGCTGAACCTGATTTGTTATCGAAGAATGAAGTGGAACTTCCTCTCGCTCAACATCTCGATAGTGAAGAAACACGTGAGGTCTTTCTTCCTGATAGTCGGCGGCTCTCACGGTGCTTGGTCCTCGGCGCATCTCATCTCGGAAGGTTTTACACGGTGATGTGGCGGGCGGAGGATTTATGCCCGGTTAAATCCTCCACCGCCACCCAGAATCCGCCGTCCTTTCTCAGCGGAGGTCGTTGGTGACGTACAACCGGTAGACGGTCAAGAACTGCCCGGCAGTCTGTTCCAGTCGCTCAGTCGCCGCGACGAACGCCTGGCGGCGATTCGCGGGGATGTGCATTTCGAGCGACCTTGCAGTCCGAGCGAGCACGATGACGTCCGAGTTCATCCTTGCCCATGTATCCATATCCATCTGTTGAAGCAGTGAATCGCCGATCGAGATGCAGGTCTTGAAGGAGGTGAACACACGCACCTCCAAACGTGCCTCGTTCTCCGCATAGAAGTTCCACTGCGCGGCGAGCGTCTCGAGCACATCGAGGTGGGCCAATCGCTGCTCGTAGTGATGCTTCGCGACACCATTTTCACGCTGGGCCTTTCCGAGGTCCTTCAGCGCCTGCTCCGGGTTCGTAATGCTCCCCGGTTTCCGGAGGTGCTTCTCGAGTGCCAGCGCGCGGCGGTCGTCCGCGGAGTGCGTGCGCATTTCCTCGGTGAACCACAGCCGGAGATCTCGAGCGTTGTTGTCGCCCGCCTTGAAGGAGTGCTTTCCGTTGAGCACGTGGTCCGCTTCATGCATCATAGTTAAGGCCAGACGCACCGGGCTAGGTTGTCGGAACAGACCCCGACCGAACTCGATCCGGTCCCGTGTGGTGAGGTTTGCGAGCGCGGCGACGATGTTCTTTTTGCTCCATTCGGAGTTGCCCCACACGAGCTTCAGCTCGAGGAGTCGGTTGTAGATCAGCCGATCCTGCGGCTCCAGCTCGGCGTTCTTCAGCAGGAGGAAGGCCTCCTTAATCGCGGGCTGGTCGGCGACGTCCTGCTGGCCCGGTTCGACGGGCTTTTCGCCCTTCACCACCTCGGCCGGCGGATCGCCGCCTTGGCTGTTGTTTGCCTGCCGGTAGGCCATCAGTGCTGCGGCGGCGCACACGAGCGCCGCGATGATCTTCCACTTCCCGTTCATCGTTCGATCCCCTGGAACCAAGTGTCGATCGCTCTCCGACATGTGAGAGCGGGGAGTGGAGGTAGAACCTCCTAGGACATAATCCTCTCCCGATTGGCCGATGTGGCCAGTCGGGAGGAATCCAACTTCGCGTAATGATTGAACCTCGAAAAGGACAGCGGGAGACCGGAACGCCGGTTTGAAGGTTATTCAAAAGTTAATTGAATTGTTGCTTTTACGTTGCGTTGGTCGCTCAATGCGTGGTGCTGGACGAGAGCATATTCGATCACAGCGACAACGCCGAAGGAGAATCACGACGAAGAGCCCAGCCAATCGGAAAGCCATGGCACGCGAGTAATACCGCCGCTACTGTGCTAAGCGTTTCGTGTTCTCGAGGAGGCTGAGAAGGAAACTGCAAATCACCCGATGAATTTATCGAGATTCGTTTCGAGAAATCTCTCGCAGACTTTTCGAGGAGCGGAGGGAGTTTTTACCAGCGCATAATATTGTTTATCGAGCGCAGTAAAAGGGTCCCATTCAGAGCGTTTTGTGCCCGGCTGTTTCATTTCATCAAGCTGACGCGAGCGAACGATCCGATCACTCTCGGCGTAACCCCCAGGAAAAAGGTTGAGCGCCTCTTTCAGAATCTGCGCACTCTCGACGGCTTTGACCTCTATCGACGCCGCAAGATTTTGATGGGCGAAATTGCCGGACGAGTTGGAGAAATATTGGTGGAGCCCACCGTTTCTGACTTGAGCGTCGAATTGAAAAAGAAGGAATAGCGCGCGCTGCCCGAGAGGAAGAGCCGCCAAACGTTCAACAGTGTTGTCGCCGATCAAGCTTCCGGCTACGAGTTGAAAAATGATCCTGGCGCGTTCTTCGGTCGAATAGCCATCGAGCTGATCTTGTTTGACTAAGGTTTGCATTTCCTATCTCCAGCGCGGGAACGAGAGCGTAATCTGTTCGAGCAGTGTACTCAAAGTTCATCAGAATTACCCCCTCGAATAAAGAAAATTGCAAATATTTTCATTGCAAAAGATTAGCAGTTAATCTCGATCCGCTTCGGTCGGGCGACTTGAAAGGGCCTATCCAGGCATGAGCGCGAACCGTACTTTCGTGACCTGAAGCTTTACGTGGAGCGGCACTCGAGATTAGAGAGCCACGCAGGTCAGCTGAGCACAGCAAGGTTTTTGGTGTACTTCGTCAGATCTGGAGATCATTCATCAACGAATATTGGGTGGTCGGGGAGGAAGGGCCAAGGACTCGATCGCGGCTACCGAGCGCGGGCTCTGGAGCTCGGAAGGGCGGGTGGTCAGAGTTGCAGCCGGGTCTCTTTCTGGGATGGGCCCGCCCGCCATGCCGCGCGACCGTCCATCGCTGAACCCGTCCTGCGCAACTCCATCCCACGGCCCGCGCTGTCTTCGGAGGTCGTGATGCAATTCTGCTGCCGCCTCTGCTGCTGCAGCCGCGCCGGCAAGTGTATGCCGAGGCGTCGATGGACCAAAAGCCTGTGACATGTTCGTTTCTCCTGATTCGATCAAGAGATTTATGCGGGGCCGTGCGCTTACCGAATGGCACTTGGTTTGCATCAGATTGGCATTATCGATACCGCGGGATACCAAGGCGAGTGGATGCCTCGGAGCAATCCGAGTAGTCACAGTCGGCCCGCAAAGATGGAAATCTTGACGTGACTATCGCTGAGTCATGACGAGCGTATCCAAGAAGCCAGAAACTGGCGTGAATTTTTTGGCGGCTGCTGAACCCCTGGTCGAATGCTTTCCGATCTTCTATCGGGGTGCTGCCGCGGAGTCCTTTCGGCGCTGACGATCGGGCACAAACCCGATCGTCGTCACAAAACCCAATTTCAACCTAGACGACTTTGGTCAGTGCCCCTCGTGCTTGGTCCAACTTCCCAGGAACACGTCTCCAAAATTCTCACCTCGTCTCGAAGCACCGGCGCAGACACCGTTGACGATGACGTTTGCCAACTGCGAGTCGCGCGCGAAATCGCTGATGACATCGACCGTGACCTGGGCGCAGTTCACCTTGAGTTCACCGGTCAACTGCCCTGCGATCCGTTCGATGTTTCGGATGTCCGGCAGGCCAATCGCGAAGACCGACAACCGGATGCAACGGCGGCGGTCCTCTGGGTCGTCCCCGATCTGCAGGACTCGGTCCTGCGTTTTAGTAATCCGCAGCATGTTCTCTCCCGAGCCGGAGCGTAGCGAGAATCCACCTTTTAATCATTCTCCGCAGCAGCTCCCTCCGCGCGGTTACCCGAACGAAGCTGCATAGACATTACTTCCCTCTCAATTCAAAAAGACCTCGTAAAACCCAGAGCGAAATATCATTTGAGTTTGAACGCCCGTGCGACGGGACGGAAGGGAAGGGCGGGTCTTACGTCTCGTCTCGGAATTTTCAATCGCGATGCTTGCACTAATCCCCCGGGATTCCGGACGATGTTCGTGCTTCAGATGTTTTGGTTCAGCGGGAACATGACCGTTATCTTGAATCAGGTCAGAAACTCTGTCTGCGTCGAAAAAGAATGTGAAAAAGTAATAACAAGAAGAGGGCGCATTAAGGCTCTGAAATCAGTCGTAAACTAGGACGTTATCAATTCGCTAGATTGCGGGCTGAAGCATGCCTTCCATCTCAAGAGATTGGGATGCACTTACAGTGGAGGTTTGAAATCATGTTCGCTCTTTTTTTCCGACAACGTGCTGTACCAGCAGGTTTACTGACGATTCTCGTGTTCGCGACCACCGCCACAGCCGCACCTGCACCAAATCCGAGGACAAAGGAAGAGCAGTGCCGAAGGAGCTTTGAAACTTGCGAGACAGTTCGTAACACGAACTATGCGGCATGTTTGACCGGCTTAAAACGGCCGCTCACCCCTGCTGAAAATTATTGCATTCTTCAGTATTTCCTTCCCGTAGAGGAAAGATACGCCGAACCTGTGCCTTATTATGCGCGTCGGAAATATCAGTCAATTGCTTTGGAACTCGTGTCCAGCCGTACCGCAAGCTACGTGGTGTACGAATGTGTCTCCCATTATCGGGACGCATCAGATTCTGATGAGGAGCTGCTCTTCACGCTGAAGAACTACAGCTGGTGCGTTGAGGACTGGCAGGCTGACACAAAAAGTTGCGGCTTCTCAGCACGGGTCTGCTTGGGAGAGCAACCCTACGCAGCGGCGTCCAAGAGCGGCGCAGATCCGGCCCCCGAAGAAATAAACTCTTTCGAAGTCAACACGAGTTTGGAGGAGGCGGATGAATCGCTCCTCAATATCGAGCAAACTATAGCTGTCGGGTTTGAGACGCCACTGCTCGAGGAGACAAATGAAGTTCTCGATCTTCAAATCTTGGATCATGCAGTCGCTCAGGCTTTCGAGGAAATATCCATCGGCAATTTCGGTACGAGCGTGGCAATTGAGGACGAGTCTCTGAAAAATTTTGAAGCAGCCATCTCAGCGGCTGTCGACGGGGCACATCTCGAGGAATTAAATGAGGGACCTGACTCCCAGGATCTCGGGGAGCCAATCAACTTGGACTAGCTGCTTTAACGGGCGGGGTGGGGAGCGAAGCAGTCGGAAAAATAGTGCAACGAGCTTTTAAGTTATCAATTTACTTAACAGGAATTGAAATTCGAAAGCGGTTTAACCGAGATCTCTCAGACTTCGACGTTCTGGTTACCTTTCTGTCACTCGAACTAACAGTTCGCAGAGAACCCGAAACCGAAGGGCGAATTCGGGTATCTATCGCTCGAAGATTTACTTCGATTGCCGAACGTCGGTTGACGCCATGCGCATACCGCCGCGACCTTTGAAGCCGCCCACTCGCTGTGTTCTTTACGCGTTTGGATGAGGTTCTTTTCCAGCGAAAGAGAACAGAAAATACGCTCCTTGAGGCTGTGCCCAAATGCTGCGTTACGCCGTTTTTGGGTTCACCCCAAGAAACGCTTGGAAGACCATCGGAGGTACCACCCCGTGGACCGTTCTTGCTTATTCAGGAGCATGCGAACTGTTCGTAGTCGTCTTCTAGATCTCGCTCTGATTCGGCTTTAGCCCTTTTTTACTTGGTCTTCGGCATAGCGGTGGGGGGGCCACCGCAATTACCAGGCGTGGAAAGGAGGAACAATGTCGAATACTGGGCTTGGTAATTTGTTGCACACGTTAAGTGGGCGAGAGGTACACATTGCTTACCATCGTAACACTCCGCAGGTTGAGTGCCCATGGGGATCTCGATCCAAGAGCCTGCAGGAGGCTCACCGATCCTTGAAGGGGTTTGAGGATCGCTCGAGAACGAACAGATCGCCAGGATCTTACACGGGACGACCGGTATTCTCTCAAAAGGACGAAACTCCAAATCTCGGGGAGGTGGTGGGAGGTACAGCAGAGGTGGTGGTATTACCGTGTCAATTTCTTGCGATGACGCAGTCAGAGGAAGCGCGCAAACAACCGCAACAGCGCAGATTCCGAAATATAACTGGCGAATCATAGTTTCTCCTATTTCCCGTCTCCATTTGGAGCACAGATTTAGCGGGGACATCGAACCTGGTATCGTTGATCCGTCCAATAACTTGGAAAAACTGAGGATCCAGTTCCAATGATCGCACCTCAATTATGAACTCGGGGGAAGGGTGAAGACTTGCTAGTTCAGCAATAATGTCTCAATTTTCAATGACTCTGAGTTAAAAAGCTTGCGAACGCGCTTAAAAAAAATCTCCGTGAACTTCAAGCAAAGAAAGTTTGCCTTCTCGCCGTGATTCTTCCATCACAGAGAACTCTTACGAGAACTTTAAGCGCCTTAATTCGTTTCTTCTCGCACTGCATTACCTTCCCAATGGAACTCGCAGGTCGCGAGCCCGGCACATTCGAAGCGGAGAGAGGTCCGGGCAAGAGCTCGAGATGTACCTGCACCGTCTGTTTCGATCTTGTCGACCACCAAACTGAAGTCTGAGTCGCAAATGGCGTGCGAACCGCTTCGTCGCGACTTGAGCCGGATGGAGAAGCCTGAATTGTTGACCGTCCCCTCGAACGACTCGCCGGTGAGTCGATTCTTAACCAAGACCTCTTTACCGACTTGAACGACTTGGTAGACTAGGGTCCCGAAGCCGAAAGGATCCCGCTGAACGATGTGATCGGGATCCATGCTTAGGCACCCAGCGCCGGAAGGTTCCTCAACTCTGTGAAGTGTCAGCCGCCAATCTCCAGTAAGCGACGGAAGTTTGGAAGATGCGACAAAGCAGCTGACGCTCAAGCCGAGCGCAATGAAACTGGTAAAAGGCCCTGACGTGAGTTTTTTGTAAGCCATTCTACCGCGACGTTGGATCTGGATCGAAAATGTCCAGACCCGGCTGATCTCACTCGATTCCGTGTTTGGAATATACGTCTAACTTTATGGCGGAGAGGGGAATCGGAACATTGCAGTAAGTTTGCATGGAAGTGGTATTTCACAATGGGGAGAGTGGACGAGACGGAGAAGAGGAGGTGTGGAACCTTCTCGCGCCGCATCCGGGGTCCGAAGAAGTGAATACGGACCCGGTGATTTTTGCCTGTCGCCGTCACATCGTGCGCAGCACCTTGCCAAAAGTGGCAAAGCAGGCTCCGGAATCACTCCGGAACATTTGTAGCATTCGTTTCACTGGTCAGGGTAGTCCTGAGGGTGAAACGAAACCGACCGCATGGTCCGGAGAATCTGACGCGCTCGCGAGTCGGATGCCCGGCGCGTGAATATGGCCCGCAGGATCAGCTCTACGTCTCCCACCAGATCGAACCGGTGGTACGACATGTGAAGTTGAATCCTTCCCCCGCGGTCACGAAGTGTGGCCTGGAGCCGCTCTAGCGCCACGACCCTCTGACGAAGTGGTGTTGTCGTTCCCGCATTCAGGGTCATAAGCCGTCTTTCGATCCTCAGCAATCGAACGAATTCCGCGCGGACAGCTGCGCATGCCCATGCGGTCATGCGGATCTCCGCGACTCGTGTCATGCCAAACTGCATTTTTTCGACGAACATACGAGCTCCTCTGGTGACTGTGCTTCGTTGGGGAGCGAGAGAGCGCCACGCAACGAAACACAGCCGCATTGAGAGCTGAAAAAACATTACTCTCCTCTTTCCGTCTCTTGTCTTCAGCATGGAAACTGCAGGAGACAAGATCGAAGAGGAATCCAATTCCTTTTAGAAGTCACGAAAGAACCTCCGGCGCGAGACCACAGGAACCGGGGAGTCACGCCTCTAGAAAGAGGTATGCATAAAAATTCGGGCGGTCGCGTGGGAGTTCTTACGTCGTTCGCATAAAGTTAATACAAATTCGTGCCATGGGCGTTGAAAGCGCCGAATCCTGCAATCGGAGGGTTCGACTCAAGCGATCTCATTCCAAAGCGGCGATGTGACCGCCTAATCGATAGAGGTCCGGCTTCGAGTCAGAACAACGGCATGGCCTGCGCATCCTGGCGCTGGATCTGCAGCTCGCCCTTCATCTCGAGAGATTGCAGTATCGAATCCGCCAAACCGTCTGCAACAGCTTCAGCCGCTTCAGAGGTTATCGTATCGAAATAGGTGAATGCACATTCCTCGAAACGGCCGAGCGAACCGGCCGGTGTGCGGCAAGGTCTGTTGTTAGCTTGACTGCATGCGTCGGAGTCATTTGCACCATCCACCACCCAAGCAATATCTCCACGCCGATTAGGCGCCGCGACTCCTCCTATTTTGCAGAGGCAGGTGCATTTCTGAGTTGCTCCCAAACTGCCGGATGAGAGGAGTTCCGACGAGCAAAGCTCGCTGAGCGATTGTGCTTCGGCTGCTGCAGCGAAAAAGAAAAGCATCGCCGGAACAACCAAAGCGGAAAAAAACAGGCTCGAAGAACGCATAAATAGAATCCTTAATCTTTCGACTCGGGGAAATACGAAGCGCGGAAGCAAGTGTCGGAGAGGTTATGGAGCGGCCGATCGAGCGAGCGTTACCGATGCTAAATGATTGTGTTACAGCGTTGTAACCGGAATCGAGGTGTGAACATCTCTGGGTTGATTCTGTGATGCCCACAAGAACAAATTGCTGCAACTATTGCCCGGATGCTTGGGCGAACAACTGCGCGAGATGAATGTCGTTCTCACCGAGATTCTAATCTAAAATCTCTATAGAAATGAAGATGAAATGGATCTTTCGATTTCCAGATCCCGTTTAACCTAGGGTGTGTTGATAAATACGTCACCGACTCACGTGAAAGCATCACAGGATCGGCAAAGATTCTTACATCGCCGTCAACCATCGTTGTTCAACCCTCCGCTCAGTCATAACTGTTTTTGTATTCAATGCTCGACATCCTTCCGGCGGATCGTGTGCACCATACCGCTCTGGCTCTTTCAGCATCGCTATTCAAATTTCACCAGGTGTCTTCTTTCGAGCACATCGGAAGAGGATGCACGGAATAGGAGTTTCGCTAGGGTTTGGGTAGCAGTTGCTGCGGGGGTTCGGCGTCGTGTGTGAGCGCTCGACGCCGAATCTCCGCAATTCGTGAGTCGCGGAATCGGTGCCAAACCCCTACGGAGAACGACGATGAGCTGGTTCGAAACCCTCGACGAGGCGACGCTGTGCAACCCCTTCGAGTTCTACACCGAGCCAGCGCTCGTCTCCGACCTCCGCGAGGAGGACCGCAAGGCGCGGCAGGAGTTCGAGCAGTTGTGGTGGGACGGGTGGTACGAGCAGAACGGTGACGACGCCGACGACACGGGGGTGAACCCGCCCCCGTTCGAGTCCCACCGGATGCTGCCCACCGACTCGATCTTCGTGAAGGGGGAGCTCACCCCGGCGTGGGTGAAATTCCTCGAAGGTCTCACCACCGACGAAGAGCACGGCGCAAGGGCCCGCCTACTGCTGCTGGCGTGGCGGACCGCTTCCCGCGCGGATCGGTACTTGCCGAAGGCGGCCGCGGAAGTGAAGGCGTCCTTGTACGCCCTCGCGGAGAAGCTGGCGGAGTGGGACGACGAGGGCCTCCCCCCGCAAGCCAAACGAGTCTACTGCCTCGCCGCGCTCGTCTCGCGCGGCGCCGGCTTGGACGTGGCGACCGGGAAGTGGGAGGAAATGGCCGCCGAAGCCGGCGCGTAGTGAGTTGAATGAGAGGAACGCCGCGCACGAAGCAACTGCCGCCCAAGGACCGGAATCTCCGGGACTTGGAAGGGTTGCTTCGTGCATCCTCTCATTTTACTCATCGAGTGTTCAGTTGTACCGCGGCAAATCACCTTTGGGTAAACCGCGATGAGCTTCTGGAAAAAGCAGATTGCGTGCTTAGAACGGCAGATCACCTGAAATTCGGCTTAGAAATATTGCGCCACCTTACACGTGCAGTCCTTCCGTCGACCTCCACACGTTTTTTGACAAAGCACATTGCAATCGGGAGTCGGAACGCTCGACTGGAGATTCCCGAGTTCACACATGACTGTGCAGGATAGGTTTCCATACGAGAGCGAATTCCCCGGCGCGTTTTGACAGGTGATGGTTACATCGCAGGACGAGACAAAACTGCCCGTTTTACAGGGCGCGCAAGGGTCTTTCTTTTGAGCCTGTTTTGGCTCTTCGGCCAAAAAATCATTCACCTGAGCCTCGCAATGATCGAGATCTCTTTCCGCAGTGACCATAAATTGTTCGTTGACGGCGGTGAGGGGAGCTTGGAGTTCTTGTGCCTTCGCAGGCGGTCGATAGGCAAACACGGTTCCCAGGAGACATCCGAGAATGAGGCACAACGCTCTAATCAGTTTCATCAGCCCTCCGTGTTTTAAGTCCAATCGAGATTCAAAACGATACGAGAATTATTCCCGCTGAGTCGCAGCTCGCGACGTCGAGGAGGGGTTTGGGAGCGAGTTAGGAGAATTGAGGGATGGATGGCGTGACAGGTATCGGCTGCTTCGAAGAGCGTGGATGTCGAGGACGTTTCCGGAGAGATGCAGGAATGGATCCGTGTGCTTACGTTCGTGAGGAACGTCGAAACGAACCGGGAAACTCTCGGTAAGTATCTTTTCGAGTCTTTTGCCGCCGGTCCTGAACGTTTTCCCATCCTGTTTGGAACGCTGCGGGAGCAACTTCAGATGTCAACGGACCCGAAGGAGCAGAAGCATCGCGCAGCACTCTACCTCTCAACGCTCGCTCCCCTCGCAGACAGGTTCGGGATGCATCGAGAGAAGAATGTTCTCGATCAGCGCTGCTTTGAGATTCTTCATCCAGCGCAAGTTCGGTGAGCTTCCTCAGGCGTTCGCCGACATTACCTATGATGGACGCTCTTTCTCCATCATCGCGCCATTGAGCAAAGTCGCCGCGAGAAAACGTCGCTCTTCGAAGCTCTTCGCGTTGCTGAGATACAAGGGATTTCAGGTTACTTCCGTTTCAGAAATGAACTATCTTTCAGCGTCGGGAAATCCTCCCTCATCTGTGTGAGTGGATCAGACAACCTCAGAAATCATTTGCAATAATCACGTTCAATTCTTCAAACCCGATCTGCGTCTGATCAAATTCGGATCCTTCTTGCCGCGGACTTGCGGTTCAATTGAGCAGGAAATGGAGCCAAACCAGCGTTGATACACCGTCATATCATCGTTAATCTTGCGGCAAATTGCTGGAGCTCACGAATGAACATATTCCGAAGTCTTCTCTTATTGATTGGCGCCATTTTTGGCCTGCTCGATTCGGCCTCCGCCCTGCCGATCGTTTCGCTCCAGGGCTTGAGCCAAGCGGGAGGGTTAAACGCAAACGCAAACGCAGTATTTACTGCCACCGGACCGAATGTCGGAGTTGACTATGAAGAGTCTTTATCCGGACGCCCGGATATTGCATCTGGTGCTTCCATTCGCTTATTCGGAGTTCGCGGGACCGAACGTCCGCATTCCGCAGCTGAGATTCCGCAAACGACGCAAGGGGGCCGCTTCCAACTGTTTGATCAAAGCTCTAATCTTCTCCTCGAAGGCGTGCTGGGTCTTGGACGGCTCCAGTTAAGTTCTGCCGTGCAGAACGGCGTCGAGTTTTCGTCATCGGATGTGAGCTTTTCTAGGGGCACGCTGAGCAGCGACTACAGGTTGAATGCCGAGCTATCCTTGACCTTCTCTGGCATGCCAACTCAAGTCTTTGAATCAAAGACCGAATACCGGAATGTTCTTGTCGGGTATAATCCGGGGGGTGTCATCGGCTATGAACAACGTCAGACCGGCACACAGCAAGTACTCACCGGGACCCGTCAAGTGCAGACCGGGACTGAGCAGTATCTGGCCGGCGAGCGAGATGTGATCGTCGGACATACTCCGGTCGTGACTGGAACCGAGCAAGTAAAAGTGGGGGATCGAATCGTCGCCGCATGTTTTGGATCGTGGGGATGTTATCCGTCCGACGAAAACGGATACCTTCTCGAACCAGGCAAAATTTTCCTTCTCGGCAGTACTCCGTCCCGTTCCGGATACGAATACGAGCCTATCTATGAAACTCGGCCAAAAATCGAGAACCTGCCGATTTACGGCAAAGAGCCGATTTATGCGGTGAGGCCGACCTTTACCACCCAGAACGTGTTTGAGACTCGTCCGATCTACGAGAGCTTTGCGATATTCGGTCCCGAGACGCCAATTTATCAGTTGCAAGCGTACACAACACAAATCCCAGTGGGTTGGTCTTGGGACGCGGAGTTCGTCCGAGGACTTATTACGGCAGGGAGCTGTCCGTGCGCGCCGGTTCCGGAACCTGCAACGATCGCACTGGTCCTTTCGGGTGCGGGGTTTGCTGTACGCGGCCGTCGGCGTGGTCGCATTGGCTGAGGCCTCGCGATTTCTGAAGAAACTACCTTCCAACGAAATTGATGAGCTCACTGATTCCGGGTGGTGACGCGAGCATCGGATTAAGAGAGCGCCCCCGGTAAGCGCTCTCTCATAAAACCGTCACTTCATTTTCGCCCGTGGCTTGAGATCATGGACGATGATATTGCGGAACTCCCCGATCGGCGTGTCCGGCACGATCCACTGGACCTGTGTTCGGAAGTCCGAGAGCCGAGACTAGACATCGTCCTCCCACACCTCCAGATTCACGGGTCCGATGCCGAGGATCGCATCTTCGAGCGAATTGGCTGGCGCCTTCGAGCCGGTGTGCTTGCCGGATCCAAAGTGAGATCCGCCGATGACGAGCGAGCAGATCGTAGTCTCAGTTTGGCGTTTGATCAGGTCCGCGATGAAGTCGTGCCGCTTCCCCTCGCTAATCATATAATCTCGCATCACCCCTTCGAGGGAACGCTCGACAGGGTGAATTTGAACTCAAAGTTATGGTTCTCTCGAGGAGAAGGAGCTTTGGCGAGCGCTCCCTTACCGTTCTTAGGTATAAATCCCCCATAGTCGTTCACCGGCGTGTTCGAGATGCTCTGGAAGAACGTCTCGTCGGCGAGGTGCTGAACGAATGTCGTTCATGTCTGTTGGTTGGTATCTGCCGAAGACATAATCCCGACATGGAGAGTGTGTTCAAGCATGAAGGGGATCGTCTCGTGATGAGATGTAGCACCGCTGAAGACCCTGAACGCGTTTCAGGGTTCGACAGCGGAACATCTCACCTCAATCTCGCGAATCGTGTCATCGCCGCGGTCTATCGTCGTGTCACCTTCAACAGCGGCTTCGGGCGACTGCGGTTCGCCTGAGCGCTGCGACGGGTCACGGGCGAGCGGCGCTCGCGCGATGCGGTGTTGTTCTTCACTGTCGAACCTCCGAAGGGTGCCGGGGAAGGGAAGGCGAAGTGCCAACCCAATAACCATCTTAGGACCACCAACAAGAGGTGCTACACCTCGACTCGTCACTTCCGAGATGGGCCAATCAAAGTGCACCTAGGCTTTAGGTGTAGCAGAATTTGTTGAGTAAAAATGTTCTGTACTTCGATTGGAATTGGCAGAGGACTAAACCTGAGATACGAGTATGGGCAGCAGTTCAGAGCCCCCAAGTACAGAAGGATAGTAAAAATGAACGAACCGTCTGCTACGAATGTCAGTGCGGCAATTCCCGCGACTGAACTCTACTCACAGCGCGCGAATCCGGCATTCGAGGCGGTAATGGCTCTTCGAACAGCGGCGAAAGAGGGATCATTTTTCCTGCCACACCTCTCCCCCGGTATGCGTGTGCTCGATGTGGGTTGCGGTCCTGGATCCATCACGATTGGATTTGCTGAAGCAGTTTTCCCCGGCGAAGCGGTCGGCGTTGACTTCCAGCCATCGCAAGTTGCGCTCGCCCAGGCTTCAAGCTCTTCGCGAGGGACTCTAAACGCGCGATTTGAGGTTGCTGACGTTTATCAGTTACCTTTCCCCGATGCTTCTTTCGACGCCGTTTTTGCTCATGCGGTGTTGTGGCATCTCCGCGAACCTTTGAGGGCGTTGGCGGAAATTCGTCGTGTGCTTCGTCCAGGCGGTATCATCGGGGTTCGCGACTGTGATTGGGGCGGGCGCATCTACGCACCTGCGACTCCACGGCTTGAAGAGTGGTGGGCCCTTACAATACAAATCCGGCAGCGGAATGGCGGTGATCCTTTCATGGGCCGCCATCTTCGTCGGCTTTTAATCGAGGCCGACTTCGTGAGCGTCGAGGCTGGCGCATCGGTCTGGTGTGCGGGAACGCCGGAAGAAGTCCAACACTTTGCCACGTTCCTAAAGGCACAGCTTCAGGGATTCGCGTCAACCGCACTCGCCGAAGGTTGGATGGATCAGCAAGCCGTTGAAACGGTGGCCGCCGAGATCGAGGAATGGGCGCGCTGCCCAGACGCACTGTATGTGGACACATATTGCGAGGCAATCGGACGCTCAAAACATCCAGGGTTTGCTTTGATTTGACAGAAGACAACTTCCCGGTTCCAAGAGTCATTTTTCCGGCGCAGCTTTTCGGAACAAAGCACGATGTCTCTTGAAAATTTGGAGAAAGGGGCGCTTCCTTTCTCCACCTACCTGCGCTGCATCGGCATTCGTCCAGCTCGCATGAAGGTTTGCGGGGTCTAATTATACATACTGCCACTCCGGTCGCTCACGCTGCGGTCGAGCATGTCGAGGTGCGATACAGGACAGAGCCGAGCACCGCTGCTTCCACCTCGTCGTAGACCGAGAGCGCGCGGCGAGCGAACTTCACGCCCGCTTTTACAACCTCTGAAAACACCGGGGCCGCCTCTTGGCGATATTTCATCTTTAGGAGCGTCCGAACCAAGGTGACATCTCGTTCTTCCTTGATTGCGCCGCTCATGACGTAGTCCACCGCAGTGTACCCGTTCGCCGGAGAGAAACCTCCTATGGCGAAGTGGAGCTGTACATCAGAGACGGTATCCGTTGCCCCCGCGTTCCGGAGGGCCCGGACGATCTCCATCACCCGCTTCGCACCGGCCACGTTCCCACACAGCAGCAGCCATGCCGCGTAGTCCACGACGAGAAGCTCGTGGTCGTGACGGCGAATCACGTCGATGTAGCGGCCCATCGCGAAGGAGTCCTTTTCCACTTGCCACCCCTCGTAGGCCGCGATTCCGACGATCGCAACGACGCTGAGAATCAGCCACACGATGATGAACGTGGTCATCTCGAGCCCTCCGTAAGTGTTTCGAATCGAACTTCCTTCTGGGATTTGCGCCCCTATTCCGGATTCGTGAGTGATTCCGAAACAGGGAGTGAATTACGGCGTCCGAACTGCGCTAGGTGAGAGAGCTAAGGAAATGGTCCCTGTGGTCGAGTCTAGCGGTTGACGCACCGCTAATCCAATAAACAATTGTCCGATGAACGGAATGCGGCGGTATGCTGGAATCTTTTCATTCTTCGACAGTTACAGAGTTTTATTCACACTTTGTCGTCTGACGAAATGATATCCTTCCGATTCTTTCTTAACCAATTCGACCATTGCTGAGCGCGCTCTCGAACTGATGTGGCGGCGCCATCGTCCGCGAGATCCGAATCAGGGAAAAGCTTTGCAAGCTCCGAATCAAGATAAAAAGTGCTGGGGGAGCATTTACCCTCAGCCACCTTCTTCAAGAACTCGAGAATGTGCTGATGATTTCCGTAAGCGTGCAGCGCTTGAAGCGAAGCGAGGACGATATAGTCGTTGCAGGTTTCCCCCTCCGCGTTCAGATTCTTGTCAAAATTCTCTTCGAGAAGAGGCACGAGGGATGGGTCGTTCAATTCTCCTAGTAATCCTACGAGCCCGGCCTTCACTCCTCCTCGCTCTTCGCTGCTTAGCTTTGTCAGGATAAATGCTTTTGACTCTGGGAAACGGTGCTTTACCATCGCTTCGGAGAGTCTGAAGTCGTCGGCGTCGTAAGCCTTGAGAAGTCGATCGGCAGTCGGCACCAAGAGCCTCCCGGACTTTTTAAGCCACGTTTTGGCGATATCTGCCGAAGAGCTTCCGGGAAAAAGGTCCACTATTCTTTGATACTCTTCTTCACCCAAGGATGTTTGCTTGTTCTTGATGAGAAGATATCCGTAAAGAAGCGCATAGGCATCAGGATTCTCGATGCCGAGCGAAAGATCTTCGTGCAATTTCGCCTTCTTCATCGCGGTAAGTGCTTCTTCGTAGCGTCCCAGGCGTTGCAATACGCCTGCCTCCTTTCGGTGAGCTGCGAGGCGAATACTTGCTATCCAGTTGCCACAGCCTCCACCTGGACGCACAAACCGTGACCTCGCCAATGCTTGCGCGCTTGATCCGCTTAGCTCCAGGAGTGTAACGAGCTCGGTGGCGAGCGCATCTCGCTCAATGTAGAGCGCATTTGGTTCCTGAATGCGCGTTTCCACCTTGGAGCGAAGTGATTTTGCAAGTGCTTCGATCGTCTTCCACTCTGGGTAACCGTTCGGCGCCTGGTCATGGCGGATTTCGAAGAGCTCATAGCGAGCGCTGATCGCTTCGAGCTCTTCTAAAAGAGCGAATTGAACTCGCCCTGCTTTTTTTGGTGGGTGACCGATCAAAAACTCCGCTTTTCGAAGTGACTGCTCAATTTGCCGCAACTGTTCTTGAGGGCCTTCGGATGGAAGAGCAGAGTCGGCGCCAGATCTCTGGCAAGTTGCAAAGATAGATAGAGCGGGCAGTAAGATGAGGAGCAAGATTCTCGCGGTGTTCTTCGGCATCCCGACATTATAGCGAGAAAGCATCTACGTGTGATTGAAATTCTGGGAAGTGCCTCAAATCAGGCTCCGTAGAGTCGGCGAATACATAACCGACCTAACGCTACGAGAATTTCCTAGTGATGACACTCCGTAGCCTGGATCTCTCGTCGGAGAATTCGCTGATCTTCGGAGGCTGAGATGCTAGGCGGAGAGGAGGAGCTCTTGTGGGGAGTGTGGTTGCCGAGTCTCAACGAGCAGAGGGGAGACGAGGTGCGGTTCGCGTTTCATGGATTCGAACAGATTTCGTCTGTATCTTCTAGTGAGTTCTACGAGATAAATCACCAAGCAATGGTGCTTTATCGGCGCTGTTGATCAACATTGCATCAACGTTATCGCATTCGAGAGTTGGCGCAGGAATGATCCATAACTGTGGGTGAACAAGTTTTTTTTCGATTTTGTGAGCAGGTTGAATATGAAGAATTTTGGATTTAATGACGTTCTCTCGATTGGGTCCTGGAGTGCGGCAGCCGCTGCCTTCTGATACGGGCATCTTGGAGAGTGTTTTCAGAGAGAAAATTTCCATTCTGAACGGTTTGTACGGAGAACCTCGCGGGCTCTCAGGACACGCCTTCCTCTCCGTCGAGCGACGTCGAATGAGCTCAGCGCGCTGGGGAGCCGCTCGAGAATAGAGTCCCGGAATAAACTACGACCGGGCGGATGCCGTCTGTCGTCTTTTCTGGTTTGGTAACTTCGAGTCGAATACTTCCGAACCTACCACTGTTCGGATTACGACCATCCCCCGGCTCATGGACCATGGTTAGGGTGAGCTCTCTTCCATCTTTCGTTTGGAAAACGGCGACACTGTGTTGGTTATTCGAACCTGGAAGCTTTACTACGGAGAACTTGGGAGGTCCGGTCAGTTCCTTTGAATTAGCAAGTCCTTCGCAGAATGCGTTGAACACCGCTTTACCATCGACCTCCCGAACGTTGGTCACCGTGAGTGCGTTTCCGGGTAACCCTCGTCCCGAGTCTTGGTTTAAGGCGGCAAGGAGGGACAACAGCCGTGAACTGCGCTCAGTAGTTGTTGTAAAATCCAGCTCGACCATTTCCAAACCGAGATCGGCGGCTGCCTCAAGCGCCATCGGTCGCTTTAGCCGAAGCAACTCGTTTCGTGCGTCGCCGCGAGCCGTTTTCAGCCGCTCATCGACAGCCTCTAATCCGAATGTTCCCGTTTCCACGATTCGCCGACGTGCGGAAACTTTCTCCTCTTCGGGTGCGGTGCTGCTGCAGACGATTGCGAGATCCTTCTGAAGTTGCTTCGCGCGCATCTCGGGCGTGATCTCGGGATCGTTGGCATTCCGGAGGGGTACGCTAAGGTCCGTCTCGGTTTTTTGATGCGGCAGAACCAAACCCGCAGTAATGGCGGACATTGAGGTTTCATCCGGTTTTAGATTGTTCCCGGGTCGATTCAATGTGTCTAACATGGCTACCCCTTTGAAGTGTCTATCGTCTGCAAGGCACACGCGAGAGTTATGTCGAAGAGCAAGATATTTTCTTCACTTGTGAGTTTAAAAACGGGCTTTGTGACAGCGCTGTAGACATTGTCTGCTATGGGTATGGAAACCAAGTCGCAGATCTGTAATAGTCAAAGTATATCCAAGCTGCTTTCAATAGCTCACTTAAAATCTGGGGTAGTGCTGTGCCGCAGAGATTTCCATTCTATGTCGTGAACGCCTTCGCCGAGCAAGGACATATTGAGAAAATGCCTTCTGTTATTTTTGTTCGGGGTTTGAGGGACTCGAACAAGAGCGTATCGCTCACTATCGGAGGCTCCGGTGTCATGATGGTCAAAGGAGAGTTCTTATTCTGATCAATCTATCGCACACTTAACGGTCGTTCGGGGCATAAGGTTTTGGTAGCATCCAACAATACGCCCTTTCGGAGATACCATTGATCGGCTATTCGCCGCAGAGCATAAAGCGCATACTTGTCGCAGACGCGGTGGTGATATTTCTCATCGCGATGACAATTGCGTGGTCACTGTCTCGAGAGGGACGGGTCATGCAAATTGATTCCGGCCGTGCCGTTGCCCGTATCGCTGCAAGGACGATGGATCTTTCAGCGGCTTACGAACAGGCGCCGGACTGGCAGCGGCTGATTTTTGTCGTAAACGGAATCGACATTGTGGAGAACCGTCGCCAAATCGAAGGCTGGTATCGCGAGCTTGCGGCCCGAGATGGGTCGCTCTCGATTAATTGCGGACTCCAAATCTTCACAAGTTCGGTAAAGTACCCGCCACCTGGATGTGAAGCTCGGGACGTTCCTGCCGAAGGCTGGTTTGCCGACCGGATAGCCCAATCTCGCCTCGCCGAAAGTCCGGATCCTTCAGAGGCCCTAAGTCTCGAAAGACGAGAACGAAGACGGAGCGATCATACATTTCGGAAGCTTTGTGCGTTTCACGGATTGTCCACCGCGTTTGTCTTGATCGGCATTGTTTGCTGTTTTGCTCTCATTTTTTCTGGAAGAGGGAGTGGGCGCTCGGCTTGGAAGCTGGCGATCAGTTCGGGACGGAAGCAGCGACTTGATCAAAGCCTTTGGCCCGGAGGAATAGGTGTTCGTGGGTTGGGAGCTGCTCTCGTTGCTGGCTTCATCGTCGTATGTCTCCTCACCGGAATCGTCGCCGAGTTAATGTCTGTGAGAGCAATGTGCGTATTTCTCGCGGTTCTTCTAACGGTTATCTCCGTTCTTTATCTTCAGAAGCATAAACATTCTTTCCTCGGACTGCTGGGTATCGGCCAGGATCGTGAGTCCTTATTGCGCCTCGCGGCCAGCACACTTGCTTTGAGTGGAGCCTCGATGGCCGGATCCACCTTCATCCAATGGATCTTTGAGCGCATCGGCAAGCCGGCCCACTGGACGGAATGGTACAACGAGGATCTCGTGTTCGGAGCTCCGTCGCTCGTTGGCGTTCTCCTTGTTGCAAAGTGTGTGTTTAGTCCGCTCGTAGAAGAGATTGTTTTTCGAGGATTTCTTTTTGGGATCTGTAAGAGAATTGGCGGTGCTCACCTCGCGATCGTCTTCAGCGCTCTTGTCTTCGGATTTGCACACAGCGCCGGTTTACCGACATTCCTGACACTGACCTGGTGCGGACTCGTTTGGGCTTTTGGCTACGAGAAGACCGGCAGCATAGTCCCCGCCATTTTATCCCATTCGCTGAACAATATCCTCTACAGCCTGAGCATCCTCGTATTCCTCAGATAGTCGGCCGGTGCAGAGGAGTTTACGCGGGTCATCCAAAGGATTCGGAGTATTCTCCCCATTTCAAAGGCCGGCAGTGCCGCTTCCACCCGTAGGGTGAAAGTGCCGCCCCGACCTTATCGCCTGCCCCGGTTTCGTGAAGGCAGTCTCTAGAGTAAATCTCAAGACTTCAGTAACGTCGCCCGGGACGTGGTCCCGAGGTGATAACACCTTCAGTAGTAAGTCGCATCGCAGATGTGCTCGCTGCATTTTCTCTCCCAAACTTTTGGTGGAAGGTGCATATTTGAGGATGCCGATGGAATTTCGAACGAATCTTTACTGGCTTGCGGCAATCTTACTCTGCGCGCTTGCGAGTGCATCGGCGAACTCGCTCGATATTCAGAAGAATGCGAGCGGACAAGTATCCTTTCGACTCCTTGAAGGAGAGAAGGAGAGGAGTTTCTCGCTCGATCCTCACTTCGCTTTGCCTATCGTTATAGACCTCGGGCATACTACTCGAATAAACGTTCCAAATGCTTTTGAAACAGTGACTCTTCCTCTTGGGGATCTTTATGAGTGCATCAACAGCGATCAGACCCATTTCTCGGGCAGTATTTTCAAACCTCATTGATTACGCGGGACTTTTTCCGCCCGCGGCACTTTCTCTTGCCGAGACTTTTCAGAATTATTCTCTTTACCAAAAAGGCGACCGGGCTTGGATCGTAGGCGGGCTCATCGTGCAAGCTTCACATCTCACAAACGTGGCAACTCTCCTTCAAGAGAATCGACTTGAACCGCTCTCTCTTTCCCTTGTTACAAAAAACCCTCGAGGGGATCTCGAAAGTGCAGCGGCCTCTCTCTCAACACTGAAGAATCAGGCGAGCATCAAAAATATTGAAATAGGACTCGACGCTGTCCGACCCCTAACAGAGCAGCTTACGGAGATTCAGGACTCCCTCGTTGCGTTTGAGGCTACTTTGGGGCGCCCGAATGTATTCTTCGAAATACCCTCAGAAGAAAAGTTTCTTTCCTCGTCGCTGGATTTGCTTCAGCACCTCCAGCAAACTCGCCAGCGCACTGGGAGCATGATGGGATATAAGCTTCGCTGTGGAGGACTTCCTCTGGGGGCGCCGGCGCCCGTGATGGTGGGAAAGGTATTGAAGGCATGTGCTGCCCGTGAAGTTCCCGTAAAGTTCACGGCTGGTCTGCATCATCCGCTTCCCTTGGCGGGCGTCGCCGACGCTGTCCATGGGTTTTTCAACATGTTTTTTGCGGCGTTTGTTGCGAACGCCTTCGATGCATCAGAAGACACTTTGGTCGCTATTCTGAGTGCTTCGCCTCCGTCTGCTCCGCCGCCACAATTTAGCGATGACCTCGTTTCTTGGTGTGGTTTTTCGCTGAACGCGTCGACGATTGCTGAACTACGCACCAAACGGGTATTATCTTTCGGCAGTTGTAGTTTTATGGAGCCGACAGATGAGGCCGAAAAGATGGGTTGGCTGCCGGCACTCTAGACGTTCGAACGCAGAATATTCTGTGGTCACGTATTTTTAGTGGGAGAAAGTGGATCTATGCGCCGTTCTTTTGTTGATGTTCCGGCAAACTCTCATTTCCCGCTGCAAAACCTTCCCTATGGAGTGTTCTCCGTCGGATCGGAGAGACCGCATATTGCTGTCGCAATTGGAGAGCTCGTCCTCGATCTTACTCGGTTACAGAAGTCGCAACTTCTTCCCGGAGATTATTTCCAAAGCTCGAGCTTGAACGCATTTCTCCAAACCGGCGCCGCAGAGTGGAGAAAAATTCGTGGCATTCTTCAATCACTTCTCGACGAGAATAATTCAACTTTGCGCGATGATGCGGCTCTCAGGAAGGAAGTGCTCATCCCACAAAATCTCGTCAAGATGCATCTCCCGGTAGACATAGGTGACTACACCGATTTCTATTCCTCGAAGGAGCACGCGACTAACGTCGGTTCCATGTTTCGGGATCCTCAGAATGCCTTGCTCCCGAATTGGACTCATCTCCCCGTGGCCTACCACGGAAGATCCAGCTCCATAGTAATTTCAGGCACGCCGATTTATCGACCTTGTGGGCAATCGAAAGCGGAAAATAAACCGCTTCCAAGTTTTGGTCCGAGCAAGTTTATGGACTTCGAGCTCGAAGTTGGATGTATCGTTGGTAAGGGCAATGAATTGGGAATACCGATCCCAGTACATAATGCAATCGAGCATATCTTCGGCATGGTGCTCGTAAACGATTGGAGCGCTCGAGATCTTCAGAGCTGGGAGTACGTGCCATTGGGGCCCTTTTTGGGAAAGAATCTTGGCACTTCAATTTCACCTTGGGTGGTAACGATGGAAGCGCTGGAGGAATTCAGAGTCGATGGGCCTCTGCAGGAACCACCTCCGCTGCCGTATTTGCAAATCGACGGTGCTTGGTCCTACGACATTGAACTCGAGGCGAGGATCCAAACTGCGAGCTCAAGCACAAGTGAGGTAATTACAAAGGGAAACTTCCGTTCAATGTATTGGAATATTTGTCAGCAAGTGGCCCATCACACATCAAATGGTTGTAATCTCAGAGTCGGAGATCTTCTCGCATCGGGAACTATAAGCGGAAAAGACCCTGCGTCCTACGGATCCATGTTAGAATTGACCTGGAGAGGAGCAAATCCTCTGAAGCTTTCTTGCGGAGATATCCGTTCTTCCTTGCAGGATGGCGACACACTTAGTCTGAGCGGTTGGGGAAATGGGAACGGATACAAAATTGGTTTCGGTGAAGTGAACGGGAGAATTGAACCGGCAAGAGTTGAGGAAACATTGTTGGTGAGCAGGTAACGTCACAAGAGGACGCCAATGGATAATCCATTAGGAATTAAGAGGTTCGGTCCAGTTACGTTTTACGTTCAAAATGCCGCAGCTGAGGCAGAACGGCTCTCTAAATTGTTGGGCATGAAGATCGCTTACGTCCCCTCGGGGAATGCCCCCATATACGGACTTGAAGCGGGTGATGTTCTATTCATTCTCGATGGAGCTCCAGAACACTCTACACTTGCGGCGCAATATGGAAATCATGTAGCCGAAATTGGATTGAGAGTGCTGGATAGCCGTGGGGCCGTTGCGCTTGCATCGCAGCGGACTTCTCAACCCACCCGGTTCTGCGAATCCACCGGAGCGGGGTATCTCCGATCGCCGCATGATGGGGATATCTATTTCCGCTTTATTGAAGACGCTCAGAGTCCGTATGCTGGAATAGTGAAGAACGAATCCGGAGTGTCGACAGGTGCTCGTCTCTTTTCGCGGATTGACCACATCGTCGTAAACACCCAGAAAATTCAGCCCGTTGTTGAATTTATGCGTGATGTGTTTGGTATGGACAAGGTCAATGAATTTACGATTCGCGTGGAGAACGAAGAGTTTATCGCCTCACTCTATAGCGAAGTGATGGGGCTGTATGGAACAGAGTATCCAATCCTCTTTCCTTTGAATGAGCCGCTTGCTGGTGACGAGGTTTCTCAGATCCCCGCGCAAATTCGAGAAGTGGGGCGAAGTCACGCACAACACATCGCTCTTCTCACAGATTCTATTACCGAAACTATCGGATCGTTGAGAAATCTGGGTTTGGGTTTTCTTGAATTCCGGAATCCCGAACATGCTGCGAGCTACTACCAAGGTCTTCCCGCGCGGCTTGGAAGTATTCCGGTGCATGAAGCGATCGAACAGCTCAAATCATTGGGAATTCTTGTTGATAAGTGCGGTCAAGGATATCTGCTGCAACTATTCTCCAAACGATTGTTCGTTGAAAAGAGTGTGCCCTTCATCGAAATCATCCAGCGAGCGAGCGATGTTCTTGGGTGTTTTGGAGACGGCAATTTCGCCGCACTGGCGGAAGCACTGGAGCATTCTATGCGACATGCGCGCAAAAGCTAGCAACAGTTGAGGGGTTCCTGAATACCCCGGGCTAGGGCTGGCTCCGAAACGTGCGAGGCAAATCTGCCCAGCAGTTTTGATAGTCCGGCTGCAATGCTTTACTTTCTGACGCATATTTTGTCACAATCTGGGGGAATCGCGTTTCGAACATAAACGCGAGTGTGTTTCCCAACTTCTTAGGCACAAGCTCCTCCGTTGAGGCTTTCACGAAAGCGCTCGCGTCTGGGCCATGTGGCAGCATGCAATTGTGGAGGCTCACACCTCCAGGAAGGAATCCGTCGGGCTTGGCGTCATATTGTCCATAGATCAGCCCCATGAACTCCGACATGATGTTCATGTGATACCATGGAGGCCGGAAAGTATTCTCTGCAACTTGCCAACGTTCGGGAAAGAGAACGAAGTCGATGTTTGCTGTTCCGTCTTCACCGGATGGCGCGGTTAACACGGAGAATATGGACGGGTCTGGATGATCGAACAACAGCGCGCCAACCGGTGAAAACGTCCTGAGATCATATTTATAAGGCGCATAGTTTCCGTGCCATGCCACCACATCGAGCGGCGAATGATGAAGCATCGATTCGTAGAACTTTCCGCACCACTTCACCTTCAACTTGCACTCTGACGCCTTGTCTTCAAACGCCGCGACGGGTGTTTTGAAGTCCCGCGCATTCGCCAAGCAGTTCGCACCGATCGGCCCTCGATTGGGGAGCGTGAACTTCGCCCCGTAGTTTTCGCATATGTACCCATTGGCTGGACCGGTCAGCAATTCAACACAGAATTTTACTCCTCTGGGAATGATTGCGATCTCAGCAGCTTCTAAATCGATAACTCCGAACTCTGTGCGAAATCGAAGGACTCCTGATTGAGGGACGACGAGCATTTCTGCATCTGCGTTGTAGAAGTATTCATCGACCATCGAGGTATTCACAAAATAGAGTCCCGCGGCCATGCCTACCTGAGTGTGCGCATCTCCAGCGATGGTCATCGTTCGCATTCCGGAAAGAAAAGTCGTTTTTCCCTTTGGAGGATCCGGGGGACTCCAGCGATATTGCTCGATCGCAAGAGCTGCCTCACCAAAATCCGGTGCGGTTTTCCAAAAAGGATATTCGATAGTCGAGAACTTTCCGGAGTGTTTCACCGACGGGGCGATTCGATAGAGCCACGACCGCTCGTTTAGTCCGCGTGGTGCGGTGAAGGGCGACCCTGAAAGCTGTTCAGCATACAAGCCATAGGCACACCTTTGAGGCGAGTTCCGTCCCTGCGGAAGTGCTCCTGGGAGGGCCTCCGTTTCAAAGTCATTTCCGAAACCCGTCATGTATTGAAGTTGTGCGGCGGTTTTCTTCATTTCAATTCCCTATCTGCATTTCAAAGGTGATTACGCCCGATTGCTCGAAGTCCGTGCCCGTGTCGTCGCTACTCCATAGCAGAGCACTAGCCTAGTTTTGAACGAACAAGGTCGAAAGCCACATTCTCGAAATAGTCAAGGCTTCCTGGATTCGCCAGCGCGGAGCGGTTCCCAGGTTCTTTACCCGCCAAAATACGCTTAACGGCGATCTCGGCCAACTTGTTATTTGTTGTCTTCGGCAGCTCTTCAGCTTGAAGAGTCAGTGCCGGTGCATAGAAGACATTCGCCCTCCGCAGCGCGCTCGATATCTCTTCAACGATTGAGCCGTCCAGCTGGTATCCTTCCTGAAGTACGACGAAAAGCACAATTTTCTCCACTACTTCATTCCTCGGCGTGTAGCCGACGGCCAAGGCGCCGTCGAGATAAGAAAGCTGGGTTAGTGCCGAGTAGATGTCTGCGGTTGCTACTCGCACTCCGCCCGGCTTTAGCGTGGCGTCGGATCGCCCTCGAAAAAAAAGCTGGCCATCGGCACGTTCTTCCACGATGTCACCATGGCGCCAAACTTCCGGGAACTCATTATAGTAGGCTTCTTGATATAAAGAGCCGTTCGGATCGTCTAGGAAGCGTACCGGCATTGATGGAGCAGGGGCCACGCATACGAGCTCACCTTCCACACCCACGACTCGCCGACCCTCCAGGTTGTAAACCTGCACGTCATAGCCGAGGCTCTTACACTGGATTGCTCCGCGAACGACAGGTTGGAGAGGGCAGCCCAGCGCAAAACATCCAAGGATATCCGTTCCTCCTGAGATACTCTGAATCCACAACGATTTGACTTGAGAAATTAGAAAATCAAACTGTGAAGGGAACAGCGTAGAACCTGTCGAAAGGATCGCCTTCAAGTAGGGGAAGGAGTAGCGTTGTTTTGGGATAGTTCCTCTTTTCTCCACAAGACTGAGGAATGCCGCGCTTGTTCCATAATGGGTTATTTCCTCCTCTTCCAACATGCGCCAGAGGATATACCCATCCTCCAACATTGGATCTCCGTCGTAGAGTGCGATGCTGGCTCCGCATGAAAGTCCGCTCGCTAACCAATTCCACATCATCCAGCTCGTGGAGGTCTGGTACATCAACCTATCACCTCGTCGTACATCACAGTGCAGCGAAATTTCCTTTTTCTGCTCCAGCAAGGTTCCACCAGCAGAATGCACGATCCCCTTGGGGCTACCAGTTGTGCCGGACGAGAACATGATGAACAGTGGATGAGAGAAGGGGAATTGCTCAAAGACAATCTCTTCGGATGCCTGCGCGACAAGAGACGTATATGAGACTACGTTTCCATTGAAATTCAGCAATCTGAGATCCGCATCGCTGCCGTCAAGGTAATCGAGTAGCACGACATGCGTTATACTTGGAGTCGCCTGCAATAGTTTTTCGATCGTCGCTTTCGTTTCTACGACACTGCCTCTCCAGAGATAACGAAGTGTCGCGATGAGCAGCTTTGGCTTCACTCGCTGCAATCTCGATAGCAAGCCGTCAAATTGGTAATCCATGCCACAGCTCGCCCACGTTGCGCCTATCGAAGCGGCGGCGATCATACTGGAGATCGCTTCAGGGATATTTGGAAGGTAGCCAAAGATTCTGTCCTCTGGTCTAATCCCAATTTTCTGAAACCACCGTTGAAGACCGGATACATGACATCGGAGCTCGCGCGAGCTCAATCGTCTGCAGAGCCTGTTCTCCGACCACGAAATGATGACAGTCTTTTCGCTCGATGGAGCAAGTAAGTTCTCCGCAAAATTGAGACGGAGGTTGGGAAACCAAGTTCTTACAAGCGGCACCTTGAGCGGTGCCGCTGCCGTGGCAGGGAGAGAGGAACCCTGGCATTTCAGGTCGAGAAACGAGATCAGCTCAGGCCAAAAATCACCCGGCGATTTGACTGACCAGTCGTAGAGCTCTTGATAGGTGGCGAAGTTTCCCTTCGCCCGCGAATCGAGATGGAGCATGAAGGCGCGCAAATTACAATCCGCGAGGAGATCCGGTGGAGGCGACCATACAATATCGTCGGTGATCAAATCTTCACTCCTGAGACGGCAGTATACTCTTTTAATCGGGTCGATTTCTGATTTCCTTGTCGAGCCGAATTCGGTTCATAGATTTCAAGAACAGAGCTTAAGCGAAAGACGAACCGTCGAGAATCAAAAACTTTCAGTTTTTCTTCGACGTTATCGTCCTATTTGCTCTCGTGAGTCCCTCAGGCAGGTGGTATAATCTAAAGGGAATAAGGTTTTAAGGCAGGAGGGTTCTATGGAGCAATCTGCTGGACACGCAATCCTCGACGCGCAGACCGTTGAAGAGTGTATCGTAGAGCAACGCTGGAGCAACTACTCGCAGGCGGATCACAATACTTGGAAAACCCTCTACAATCGGCAGCTCGAAATTTTGCGTGATCATATTTGTGCGGAGTACCTCGAAGGCCTCCGGACATTGCATCTTGGGGCTGAGGTAGTTCCCGATTTTGAGCAAATGAACCGCCACTTGCGGGCTGCCACTGGCTGGGAGGTGCTCCCAGTGCCGGGCCTCATTGCGTCCAAGCCATTCTTCACGATGCTCTCAAACAAGCAGTTTCCCGCTGGAACTTTTATCCGGACACCAGAGCAACTCGATTATTTGGAAGAGCCGGATATTTTCCATGATGTGTTCGGTCACGTTCCGCTCCTAACTAATCCTGCCTACGCCTCTTACATGCAAGAGTATGGACGTGCTGGTCTTGCAGCCTTAGAACAAAAGGGAATTAAATTTCTCGCTCGCCTCAACTGGCACACGATAGAGTTCGGACTTATCGGAGGAGGGAAGGATATCAAGATCTACGGGGCAGGGATCATATCTTCATTTGGCGAAACCAAGTACGTTATTCACGATCCTTCGGCAAACTTCGTTCAGTTCGACCTCGAAAGAGTTTTACGGACTGGCTATTATATCGATGATTTCCAAGCGACTTATTTTGTTATTTCGAGCTTTGATACGCTTTTCGAGAAAATGGCCCAAACGGCTTTTTCTTCTCTATATCAAGAGTATCGAACCAAGCCGACACTTTCTCCGTTTACGCTGCTTGAATCTGATACGGTTCTCCGGCAGGGAACAAACGAATATACGAGGGAGTTTGTCACAACGAAGGTCAAGCTGAAATAAGTACAATTCAAGGATTTTTATTATGCCGTCACTGCTCGAGAAAACTTGCATTGATTATCCACGCGGCACCCCAGCGCTTTCAAGCGATCAGCAGGTCGAGCTGGCTCGAGAAACTCCCGAATGGACGGTAGTGAGTGGCGAACGGATTCGCAGGGAGTTTAAGTTTAAGAAATATCTCGATGGAGTTTCTTGGGTTCCGCAAGTAGCCGCGATTGCGGAACAAGAGAACCATCACCCTGAAATAAAGATTCTTTATCGCAAAGTAATCATTGAGACTTGGACCCATACCGTAAATGGTCTCAGCGAGAACGACTACATTCTGGCGGCGAAGCTCGATGCTTCTTATGCGGGTTACATAAAACTTGGTTTGTGAGTCGTCTCAAGTCAGGCTTGGGAATACGAGCGGATGACATTGAGAATATCTTCGAACGATTCCATCGGAGAAGAAACCGGGACGATGTCGATCTTAGTTTCGGACTTTGCTTAGCAATTGTCTCGGAGATTCCCGCGCCGCATCGGCGAGAGATAAAATTAGATTCAGAGATCGGAAGAGGACGCAGGTTTTCATTCGCCTTCCAAAAGATGACCTCGAAAACCTAAGAGATGGTTGCCTTCGGCGAGGGATTGCTTTTGGAGTTTCCCCATCAAAGTCCCAAGAAGCTATTCGCGCAATTTCCCTTAAACCGCTCATGAGCGGACAAAAGCCCATCAGCGAAGCACGCGATCACGAGCGAAACACTGAGTAGCGCAGTCAACAGTTTTTCGTGACCCTGAAGTTCTCTTCGACCGCAAAACAGCGTCACAAATAGCCCAACGACGGTTCCAATTCCCAGTCCTGCACCTAACCCGAACAGAGCCCCTACGAGGATGACGAAAGCGAGCGCGGGCATTCGACTAAAGGACTCAAGCAGATCGATGCAGTCTGAGGAAGTCCAGAATCCAAGCGGAACAGCTACCAAAAGCGCACCGGCAACTCCTGCACTTCTCGCTGAGATAGCGAGGAGAGCAATCTTGTCATTGAGACCTGCATTCATGGCGGGAGCATACCACGTTTTCACAAAAGCCATGAGGCGTGAGTGTGAAGAGAGCTCTCGTATTGAGTGAAGGCGCTGAATTTGGATCGATGAACTATGAAGCGGCAGGCGCTGCCTGCCGCGTCAACGAGACCACGATCTCGTGACATCGGTCTCTTTAACGAATTGGAACAGTGAGAATGTTGCTCGGGTTCCCGGAGGCATCAAAGGCCCGAATCCAGAGATTATAGGTCCCGGAACGTGGCTTCTGAACCAGGAAAGTGGTCACCGGTTGATTCGGAACTTGCTCTACAAGATTGACCGGCACGAATTTTCGGCCGATCTTTTTTTGCAACACTCCGTATACGCCGAGGACGAAATCGTTGTCCGCTACATTCACCAGTACGGCGCAGGCTGTGCGGTTGCAGTAGCGGAGTTGGAGTGTTAGCCCAGGCGGGACCAAATCACTGCGAATAGGACCAATTGCTGCTGACTGAGAGTGAAACTCCCCGGCCAGGCCATCGACCGAGATTCTGCACGAGAGATATGAACCGACTCCGCTTACAATTCTAAACTGTGCCCAATTTGAGCCACTCGCCAACAACGACATCTCTCCGTTTGGTGATTGCGAAGTGAACCATTCATAGATGATTCTCTGCACATTCCCGGAGATAGGTGGAACGTTGCAGGTGACTGTTTGTCCAATTTCAGCGGTTCCGGAGATCTGTGCGGCACCCGTAGATGTCGGCGGCATTGTCACGTTCGGATCCGAGAAGACCGGAGCGAGCCAAGTTGAATACGCCGAAACTCTCGTGAAGGCTCCGGGACCTGTCGGAATGCATCCTGCCTCGACGAGTGCCGAGACTCCAAGCTGCTTAAAAGTCGAGCCGGTGCGAACGAAAAGGGGACCTCCTGAGTCGCCGTAGCATATATTAATCGCGTCATTGGCGAAGGGCCCGGAAGCGAGCTTAACCGCACCAATTGTTGTTCTCACGTCGACATAATCGCCATACGTTTCTGTGAGTGCCGCATCGGTCGTGTTTATCACCGCACCTTTTAGAAGTGTGCTGGATGCGAAGCCCGTTTCGTCGATACCCCATCCTGCGATTAGAGAATTGATTCCCGGGCGTTCAAGCGCGGAGTCTGCCGCTCCGGCAAGGGCAATCGGCGTTGCCGTAGTAGGGTTCTTAAGCAGGAGTAGCGCGATGTCGTTTCGAACCCCGCCAGCGTCGTAGACGGAGATATACTCGGGATGCATCGTGATCTTTTGCACTTGTCTCACCTCGACTTGCTGCGCCGGAACTGCGAGATTGGTTGCTTTCACGACAACCGAAACATCTTCAGCTGCCACGCCCTCGACGCAATGTGCTGCGGTCAAAACAAAGCGACTTGAGATCACAGTCGCCCCGCAGAAGAACCCATCAAAAATCGGCGCTCCTCCGAGGAGATTCACATTTCGAATGAGCCCGGCCATGAAGGGAAACTCTCCGGCCTGGGCATTGGTACCATTGATGATCGTAGCGACTGGCGGTTCGGTGGCGCCCGCTGTCTGAGAAGCATTGAGCGTGGACGTTAGCAGTCCGATGCTAAGCAGGCGGAAACACACAGATCTTTGCGCGAGTCGACCACGGAGCGATTTTACCATGATGAAATCCTCGATTAACAGCCATTGTTCGTCCGTTGTGAGGCTCCTGCAGCCCGATTTCCCGTCCGTAGATGTTTTTCAGAAGAAAACCATTCTCCTGTGCTTCAATCTCAATAAAATGCTGCAGAGGGTCTTCTCGTAATCGACTCGGTCTGGACTAGTTTGTGCAGCGACGGGTCGCCGATCCGTTGCGGGTGACAGCGGAAAGTCGTTGCGCTTCCTTCGATAATCTCGAAGGGGTGTACATGCGGCGCTGCATAGACAATTCTGCCGCATCACGTTTACTTCCAGCGCATAGACGGATGCGAAAAATCGGGGATGAAGATTTCTCCTCATTGAGATATTGCAAATCTCGGTAAGGCAAACCCGGAGGAGATGGGTATTGGCATCGTAGAAAATTCAGCTACTTATCACTACATCAGAGCCGTTATGCTCGTCTTCCGGTAGTTCGGATGTTGTGTCGATTGATCTCGTTTAGTCTCGACGAAACAACTGGTTGGGATTCTGCATAACAGAAGAAGGATACTTCCTTCTTTTGTGGAGCCAATGGTGACGATGTTAGATAACCTTCGTAGCTCGAGAGCATTAGGCACAGGAGACGCTGCTGCGCTCGTTCTGCCAGACACTCGATCGGTTCTCCCGACTCTTCCCGAGAATACACAATTCTGTGACGCGCCTCTGCAGCGCGAACAGCTTGCGGCAATCCCCGGATTGAACAGCAAGGTCAAGCGTGAAGTTATGGACGGTTTAGCCGTAGTTAAGTTCCGCAACGACACCATGGCGGGGCGTAACGGTGAGTTAACGACAAATGTTGTGCCGCAGCTCGTTCGACTATTAGCGAATACCGATGAAGAAATTCCGCAACTAGCGATGGCCCGGCTTGTCGCGATTGGCGCTGATCTCACAGCGGAGAATCGAACTGCTGCAACCACAGCGCTTGAGGCTTATCGAAAAAGAAATACCGACCCTGATATTCAGAAAGATATTGATGCTGCGTTAAAAATCATTCGCCCGCCGACTCCGATGCCCAAAGCGAAATAGAGTCTCGCCTCGATTGCCAAACAAAAATCGATCGGAAGCTGCTTCGATCCAGCGATGTGCGATTCTAGTTCTTTGATTTGGCTCTCAACGTTTTGATCCGGATACCAGCCTCGCTAGCGTTCATCCATTACCGGCAAATCTCGGCTTGAGAACGTGGATATTAAGAATGCTATTGCATCAGCGGGTACCTGTGATGTTGGTAGGAGGATGGCGCTTGAAGGGGCATCAAAGACGATCGATTCTCGTGTTACAAGGAGCGCCTCAAAAAACTCCCAGAAAGTGGTTCCACTTCCAAAGGAGGAACTCCAAGAAACAGCGGCTTCGCTGAACTCGTAGTCAACAGTGCCACCTTGCATTCGAGAAATCCAGAACCGGGCCCCTCGCTTGTAATTCTGGTTGACGAGACGAGCTACCAAAATAATCAGAAGCGCAATGAGGCCGAACATTGTTATTGCGCTTGCTGTAAGCGCGTTGACTCGTCCCGCCGAATGTTCAAGACGAACCGCATTAAACAAGTAGATTAAGATCGCAAAAATGCTTACCAAGGCAAAGCGAGGTGCTGGCGAGCGTCTGCGAAATAATGCAAGCTGCGACCGCAACAGAAACTCCTCGTCGAATTTTATGTTGCAAGCATACATGCTTCGGTTCTCCTGCAGGGTCTGCCGCGATTATCCAATATGCGCCAGCCAAGCAAATTGGCAGAACGCTGATCGCTTTAATCTCAAACACTGGCCAGGTAACGCAACCGGGCTAATTTCCCCCCCCTCCCCAAATTAATGACAGCGAAATTAACACGGCTCGAATTTTACGAGGTCTCGAGTTAGCCGGGTTGGACGGGAGAGCATTGAACCGAGCTGCCCGATCGGTAACGGGCCGATACCGCTTCCCAATCGATCAACATCTGTCCGAATCAGCACGGGTGGTTGCGAAGAAGACGAGAAGTCCTAGCAGGTCTTTGACCGGAATAGATTTCTTATTGAATCCTTATCGTTGCGAACATTTACTTCAAAAAACGGGTGAGCCGGTTTGCCAACTCGAAGTTTGAAGCGTCATTCGGAGGTCGATATGGGGTGAATTTGCGTCCACAAGATAACCGGAAGGGCGTCATTGACCCTCGGTTGAAAAGTCTCTGGGTGCCACTTCTTCAGAGCGCTGACCGAACGCCGAAGGTGCGAGTGAGGGCACCTCCGGGATACCAAAGTGTTGCCCAATAATGGCGAAGGAGATGGGAACAAATCATACACGTGCCGGCAATTCAGCCTGTCCAGATTCTCGTCAGTTCCGATATCGGATGTCATCCGAGTTCACTGGGCTGGGAATTTCGGTCGCGATCGGTGCGATTTCGAGGTCCGAATCTTTGCCCACGTTCTCACATACAGGGAGCGAAGTTGGGCTCGGAGTTGCAGTAGGTTCGGGAGAACCAGTTCCCGACGGAACGGGCTGCGGGATAAAGGCTCCGTCGTCATTTATGCCTTCTTCTTCGTCAGGTGAGTCAGGAGTGTCCATTGGCGTGGGGCCCGGGGACGGAGAGTAAGTCGGCGTTGTTGAAGGTTCAGGAGGCCGCGCGAAAGTTGGAGTTGGAGAAGGCGTTTCGGTAAACGTGGGCAAGCCTATTGGAGAATCCGGAGTGCTAATCGGAGAAATTGTGGGAACGAAAGTCGGTGTTGGCGAAGTAGCCCAGGCAACGGTTGAGGCGTGCTCCGGCGCAACCGGAGTGCTCGTCGAGACATTGGCTCCGCGTTGGGTGGTTCCGCGAAACGGCGCCGCAACGGCTTCGCGAGAAACGTTTCCGGAGATTACCATTACAGCCCCAAGTAGAGCCCGTAAGCGGAAGTTGGTGCCGATTATTCGTTTCATGTCACTCATTGGTATTAGAGTTTATCGCTGAACTTGGCGGCCCAATATTTGTCGTGGAAGCCGATTCCAATGCTCTTGTAATCTTTGTTGAGAAGGTTTTTGTTGTGGCCATCGCTCTTCTTCCACCCGTTGAACGGACCCGCCGCGGTCGTGGTACCCTTGTGAAGGTTTTCGCCAATGAACTGAGTTTTCTCGCCGCAGGCATTTCCTCGAGCGATGCAAGTCTGAATTTGCGTCACGTATGGGTAGTCGTGGGCGAAGAACTCCGCCAGCTTCATATGTCTTGCATGTCCTTGAGCTGCCTCCTGAAGCGAGTTGCTCCAACCGAGTTCCGGAATTCCTTTTGATTTCCGATAGGCGTTGATGAGCGCGAACAACGCGAGTATCTCTTTATCCTCGGCCGCGGTGGGCATGCAGCACAGGGGAATATCGCGGATTACTTTCGTTCCTGCGGGGTTCTTAAAGTCCTTCGGCACCTTCGCACAGATTGTAATCCGGCAATCGCCCGAAGTGAATCCCGCCGCTTTGTCCGCGAGGGCCGTAAAAAAATTCTCGTCCGGTGTATCGCTGAGCGTTTCCCAGTCCATGGCAGTGAACATTTCAGATGTAATCCCCTTATACTCTTGCGCCACAGACGAGTTCACGCAAAAGAATAGTGCGATAACGAAGAATAGACAGTACTTGTGGTCGGGACGGAGTGGTAAGTCGTCGTTCGCTTTCATGCAAAAACCTCACAGTAAGCAACCGCTTCGCCGACTCTGGTCGACGCGAGCATGCCTGTTATGTGATTGGGTACACGGCAAAGGATGACAAAGTTAAGACAAAGGAAAAACGATCCAATCGTCGATCGATTGTCTCTATTTCCGCCTTTCGTTATCCGATTGTCTGGAGATACGCGGACCTTCCGAGGATATCTGCAATCATGGCGCGGAGTTCACAGATGCTACCTGCTGCTCGACCGAACCCCGGGTCACGGAGGCTGAATCCGCCCTTCGATCCCAGCCGCCGCCGAGTGCACGATACAAGTTGATCACCGCCTGCATTTGACGCAACTTAGTTTCGACAAGCTCAAAGCGTGCTTCGAGTGCCTCTCGTTGGGTGAGAAGAACTTCCGAATAGTCTGCGCGTGCCGAAGTGAAGAGTGTGCCAGCAATATCAACAGAGCTCGTGAGTGCTTCCACCTGCTTCGCCTTTAGAGCCGCGCTCTTTTCCATGTTCCGCACGTTCGCAATCTGAGTCGCTGCCTCGGCAAAAGCATTTAGGACAGTCCGCTCAAAGTTAAATACCGCTCTCTGCTGTTTGGCTCCGGCGTTTAGGTATTCCGCCGTGATCGCTCGCCGGTTGAAGAGTGGCCCTGTGATGCCGCCCGTAATGCCATAAAGCAGCGATTCTGGAGTGGTGAACATCTTGTTCACTCGGTACGCCTCGTAGCCGATTTCTGCGTCTAGCGTGAGCGAAGGATAGAATGCCGCCTCCGCAACTTTCACATCGAGTTCAGCCGCCGCGATCTCGAGCTTCGCCTGCCGTATATCGGCGCGGTTGTTGAGCAACTGCGATGGTACGCCAGTCATCACAATCCGAGGCACTAGAGATACGAAGTCGCTTGTATCTCGTGGAATTGGTTGGGGAAACCGTCCGAGCAGAAAGTTAACTTTATTCTCCTTTTCGATGACCTTCTGTTCAAGGTCGTATTGTAGCGCTTCCGTCTTAAGGAATTGTGCTTCGAATCGCCGTACTGCGAGCTCACTTACTCGAGCAGCGTCTTTTTGATGCTTCACTGTCTGAAGGGCATCCCGTTGAATGCGGACGTTTTGCTGAACGATTGAGAGTTGACTGTTAAGCGCGCAGAGCTCGTAGTACGAGTTCGCAACTTCGGCAATAAGGTTGGTGACGAGGAACTTTTGCCCTTCTTGAGTGACGAGGAATTTAGTGTATGCGGATTTTTGTTCATTTCGGAGTTTTCTCCAAATGTCGAGCTCCCATGAAACTCTCGGTCCAATTCGGAAATTAGTTAACGGCTCTGGAAATCCCTTTCCCGGGGCAATCTCGAGACGCTCCTCGACTGCTCCGAAGCGTGTGTTACGCCCAACTTTATCGAAACCTGTACCGGCACCGAACTCCATGGACGGGAGATACGCGCCCGTTCGTCCTTCCGCCTCATTCTTCGCAATCTCAATTTCCTGAAGGAAGATGCTGAGTTCCTGATTATTGCGGAGAGCGACGTCAATTAGGCCAGCCAATTTCTCGTCCCCGAAAAACTCCTTCCAATTGACTGTCGCTGCCGGATTTGTTGCGTTACCCGTTTGTACTGTAGCACCATCATCAGCCGCACCAAATTTCATGGGAACTTCAATCGCCGGTGTTCTCAGCTCTATTGCCGGTGTGCAAGACGATAGAGCGAGAAGCGCTGAGATAACGCCATAATACTTACATACAAACTTCTTCATCGTTTTCATCGATCTCTTCTCTATAAGCCCGAGGATGCCCGCGGGTCATGGATAGCTTGGGAATTGTAAGTGTCCACTTTATCTTCGGTCAGCGGCCAAGCATGCTCGTTCCGGATCAGATCCTTCCCCTCGGCAAGCGATGCGAAGATGAAGTAGAGACCCGGGATGATGATCACACCAATGATTGTTCCGGTCAGCATTCCTCCGAGTGACGACGCTCCGATAGTTCGGTTAGCAATCGCTCCTGGTCCCGTAGCGAATACCAGCGGGATCAATCCGGCGATAAACGCGAATGATGTCATCAGAATCGGTCGAAACCGTACTCTCGCCCCTTCGATCGCAGCATCCTTGAGCGACGCTCCCTGCCGGTGCTTGAGGATTGCGAACTCAACGATGAGCACCGCATTTTTGCCAAGGAGGCCGACGAGCATAACTAATCCGATTTGCGCGTAGATGTCGTTCGACAATCCCATGAGCTTGAGCAATAAAAATGAGCCGAAGAGTCCAGCTGGAAGCGAAAGAATAACGGCCAGGGGAATAAGGAAGCTCTCATACTGCGCAGCAAGCACGAGATACGCGAATACTACGACTACCAGGAAGATGTAGATTGCCTCGTTCCCACGACGGACTTCGTCGAAAGAAAGTCCACCCCAGTCGATATCATAGCCACGCGGAAGCACTCGCTTTGCCACCTCTTGAATGGCGTTAATCGCTTCACCGCTGCTATATCCCGGAGCGGGAGAGCCACGGATAGACGCCGCCGTATACATATTGAAGCGAGTGATCTCGTTTAGGCCCTGCTTCTCGACCATCTTCATAAATGCAGAGTAGGGGACCATCTCGTCCCGGTCATTCTTCACGAACATGTTCATGAGGTCGCTTGGAATCCGGCGGAATTCCGGTGCCGCCTGTACAAACACTTTGAAGAAGCGCCCGAAGCGTATAAACCCGAGCTCGTAATTACTCCCGATGAGTGTCGAAAGGTTGTCCATCGCTTTCCCGATGGAAACGCCCTTCTGCATCGCCGCTTGGTTATCAATTACTAGTTCAAATTGCGGATAGTTCGAAGTGAAGAACGTGAAGAGACCCCTCAATTCCTTCCGCTTTCGAAGCTCCGCCATGAATTCGTCGTTTACTTTACCGAGCTCTGCAAAAGAATCGCCGTTCGTCTTATCCAAAAGCTGAAGCGCAAACCCCCCGGCGGCTCCATAACCAGGAACGGCCGGCGGCTGAAAGAATTCAATTATAGCGCCGATATTTCGAGCCTCTTCTTCGAGTTTCTCGATGATCTGCTCTGCCGTGTGCTTTCGCTCCGACCAAGGTTTCAAATTCACGAGACAAGTGCCAGCGTTTGAGCCACGACCTTGAGTCAGCACCTCATACCCCGCGAGCGAGGAGACTGACGCAACTCCTTCTGTCTCTTCTAGGATCTCCTGGAGCTTGCGGATGACCTGATTCGTCTGTTCCAGCGTTGTGCCCGGAGGCGTTTGGACAATGGCGTAGAGCATACCCTGATCCTCGGCCGGAATGAATCCAGGAGGCATAACCGACGTAAGCGAAAAAATTCCGAAGCAGAAGGCGCCGAGAAGGGCAAAGGTAAAAACTCTGCGCGTTACGATTCTGCCGAGCAGGGTCACATACTTACCGAGCAGCTTTTCAAATGCCTGATTGAACTTGGCGAGGAAACGCGCGACTGGTGATCGTTTGACCGGCATGTCATGCGTATTTTTAAGGAGCATAGCGCAGAGCACTGGAGTGAGAGTAAGCGCAATGATCCCTGAGATGGTGATCGAGGTTGCCATCGTGATTGCAAACTGGCGATAAAAAACTCCTGTGGGACCCGGCATAAAGGATACCGGGATGAAGACGGCAACCATGAGCAACGTGATGGCAATAACTGCACCGCTGATCTCACCGATCACGGCGGAGGTCGCATTATACGGAGAGAGATTCTCCTCGGCCATCTTCGCGTGCACCGCTTCAACCACCACGATTGCATTGTCGACCACGATTCCAATCGCGAGCACGAGCGCGAAAAGGGTGATGAGATTGATCGTCAATCCGAAGAACTGCATGAAGAAGAAGCTTCCGATGAGCGACACCGGAACCGCGAGCGTGGGAATCAGCGTCGAGCGCCAATCACCCAGAAAGATAAACACCACAAGCGCCACGAGTACGAAAGCCTCGACCAACGTATGGATGACTTTCTCGATCGACGCGTCGAGAAACTTCGAAACGTCATAGCTGATCTCGAAATTCATTTGCGGCGGAAAGGACGAACCCTTCAGCTCTTCAAGTTTGGCCTTTACGGTCTCGATGACGGCTTGCGCATTGCTCCCGTACGATTGGTTGAGAACGATGGCCGCCGAAGGGTTTTTGTCAAGATAAGAATAAATGTCGTAGTATTCGCTGCCGAGCTCTATTCTCGCGACGTCCTTTAACCGAAGAACTTCTCCCTCGGGACTCGCCCGGAGAACGATCTCGCCATATTGTTCGGGTTTGTTGAATCTCCCCTCGTACGCGAGCACGTATTCTCGCGTTTGAGAGGTTTGACCCGAGGCCTGCCCCAAGCGCCCAGGGGATCCGATCACACTCTGTTCACCCATCGCTTTCAGCACTTCGTCCGTGCCGATGTTATACGCTCGCATGCGATCGGGGTTTAGCCAGACTCGCATAGCGTATTGGCGGCTTCCAAGGATTTCTGCGCGCCCAACGCCCGTGATCCGCCGCAGCTCTGGCAGGATTGTCTGGTTCGCGAAGTTAAAGAGATACTTCATGTCCGCGTTCTTGTCGGTGCTGAACAAGTTTATGTACATCAGCATCTGGGGTTGAACGCGCATAACGCGAATACCCTCCCGCTGCACCAGGAGCGGGAGCTGATTCAGCATCTGGCTCAAGCTGTTCTGTACGTTCACGGCGGCGATATTGGGATCTGTGTTCAGATCAAAGAACACCTGAATATTCGCTTCCCCCGCGCTCGATGCGTCTGACGACATGTAGCGCATTCCGGTGACTCCGTTAATTGACTGCTCCAGCGGTATGAGAACGCTGTTCACGAGAACATCGGCGCTTGCTCCCGGATACGACGCGCGAACAACAACTTGCGGGGGCGCAACATCGGGGAACTGCGAAACAGGGAGCATGTAGATTGTAAGAATCCCCATGAACACGATGACGATAGACGTCACGATAGCGAGCACCGGGCGGTGCAGGAATACTTTAAACATAAAAGGTAATTTTCGGACGTGCGTTTATTCAGCGTAGACCTTCAGACTCGCAGCGACCTCGGCCGGGTCTTTGAACTGCGGAACGATCAGATCTCCTTCGTTGACCTTCCGCTGACCTTCCAACAGAATCTTGTCCTTGTCGCCGAGGCCATCCGAGACCACGAGAAGGTCGGGCATCTGGGCACTCACCTTGATTTCTTTCGAAGTTACTTTGTTGGAGTCGTCGAGGGTGAATACGAAGCGTTTATCAAGAATCTCGAACACAGCAGATTGTGGGATGAGGAGCGCGTTTTTAATGGTGTCATCTAGAAGCACTTTTCCCGTTTGTCCGTGCCGCAGTAGGCCTTCCGGGTTCGGAAACGTGGCGCGATAGCCGATCGTCCCAGTTTCGTTGTTGAAATCGGCTTCAATTGAGGTGACCTTCCCAGGATGCGAATAAATCGTACCGTCAGCCATGACGAGCTTGACTTGCATCTGATCTTTGTCGAGTTCTCGTCGCTTGTGTTTGAGGTAAACGCCCTCCGGGACATTGAAGTACACCCACATCTCCCGGTTGTCCGAGAGGGTTGTGAGTAGCTCACCAGTTTCGATGAGGCTCCCAGGACGCGAGTGGAATTTGCCCATGATGCCGTCGAACGGGGCTTTGACCTGGGTGAATGCGAGGTCAACGCGGTCGAGCGTGAGTTCGGCCTTTGCCTTGTCGAGTTTGGCGCGCGATAAGGCAAGCTCACTCGCGGCGACGACGTTAGTTTTCGCAAGGCGTTCAGTGTTTTGGTATTCCACTTCGGCGAATTGTGCCTCAGCCTGAGCCCTCCCGACCTTTGCCTGATAGACGCTCGACATCAATTCGAACATCAACTGCCCTTCCTTGACCGGTTGACCTTCGTCGACGAAAATTTTCTCGAGGTAGCCGTGAGCGAGGGCTCGAAGATCGATATGACGAATCGATCGGATCTGCCCCACGTATTCTTCAGCAATCTCGGCGTCCCTTCGGAGGGGATTGCTGACACTGAGGTGAGGGGGTTCTTTTGCAGCTTCTACTTCAGTGCTGCAGCCAGAGCAATAAAGTGCCAAGCAAGCCACGGCGATTACGCTCACACCACAGCAGGTGAGTTGTTTTTTTGCGTTCATTGGAGATTTTAATATTCGATCGTTTTGCTTTCTATCGCTCCTAGGCACAGCCTTTCGGCAAAGCCAGGAAGCATTGTGGGACGCGATTATTGAGGGGGAGGTGTTGCGTACCATCACGCCACGAGCGTTCACAAATGGCAGAAGTCGTTACACCGCTTCAGAAAAGATAGGTGGGTCGGGATCGGATTCCCAAGAGTCGCGGACATCAGGCGCGAGGGAAGGTGCGTGAAAGAACGTCTCGGGACGATACGCTACAGTGATCGTTGACGCGAAAATATTAAGAGTTTGCGAGCATGTAAGTAAGAGCTGCGCTTTACCGCCGCTCCCGTTTGCAGGTTTGACCGTGAGTTCCGATTCCGAGGATTCTTCGGTAAGCTCCGCCGTTTTTTCCTCTTTGCGCAGGTCTTCGCCATCGGTTCGTGGAACAAACGCGGTGACGAGACTGAAAAAGATGAGGGTGCCGAAAACGAAAATACTGTTACGACGCGATAAGCACACCGAGAGAGCCCGTAAAAACGGCGCAAAGTCTCTTTTGTATATCGATGGGCCCATGGGAAAGCGGATCAAAAAGGTTCAACGCACAGACGTCAGTGTTATGCGTTTGATTTAGCAGAGTGATTAGAATTATAGGCCTAAAATCTTCAAGGTGCAACGAACGATCGGTTTTTTCGTTTCCATCCCTTTAGTGTTCTGGTTTGGTAAACTAAATGATAGCGAGCTTCATCGGCTGTCGGAGAGAGTTGTAAATTCACCAGACACTGCCACCGGGATAGCTGAAATAGGGGATCTTCCCACGGTCGCTGTTCGGCTATACGGGGAATTCTTAAGGACGAATCAGAATTTACAGAGCTTTGTCTCGCTCAACGTTCACAGATCTCTGCGACAACTTCCCTCGACCTAAAAACAAATCGAACTTTCGATATCGGAACGCTCGCGACTCGTTACCAACTCGTAGTGATCTTCAGAATAACTCCTTTAACCGAGAGAGGGGTCGTCATGAAACACGCATACATTATTCTCGCCTCCCTACTTATTTTTCGAGAAACTAATATTTCTGAGGGACAGGAGCTTCCGTTTCCCACGGAGGCGCCCCAGATCTCTCCCAGCTCGCAAAGTGTTTTGAATGTTCTTGTGCACCTACCAACGAGTTCCGTTCCGGTGTCGAAAATTGAAAAACAATTCATTGAGCTGAATGACCTTCCTCAAGAAAGACGTGTGAAGATCCGGAGGGATGCAGAGGTAGAGGAATACTTGGTGGGTTTGGAGAACGCGTCCAGCGTATCATTCTCGTCTCCTGTGCCGCCGGACACCGAAGTTCAGTTAGAGAAGCCGTGGCTCGCGAAACCCAGGGGCGGCGTGCCCAAGAGTGCTCTGGGATATTGCCCAATGCGGGTCAGCTTTGGTCTCCGGCAGATTCGGCAAGAGGAACGGCCGAACCTTCCATGGCCGTACGAACACACAGAAGTCACGAGAGACGGTGACATCGAGTCGGAGATGACCAGCATTCGCAATTTGGGAAATTTCTATGCGCTGATCGATCCACAATCCGGGAAGTTTGGAACTTACGAACGATCCGCACGCATGCCGTGGCGCGATGACATTCAGCAAAAGGAAATTGACACGCTCTGCAAGAGTGCGCTCGAGAGCTGGTCGAAGACCGAAGTCTGGGCATTTGGGGAGGACGAAAACGGAGCAGGGACGGCATTGCAGACTTGGATCGATGGACCAGCCTTTCTCGATCACCAACCGGTCGACGTGAAGACCGCCTGCCCTGGCGGAGGCCGGGACACGTTTGCCGCCACCTATGGGATTTTCTTCGAGCTTGAGAAACGAGAGTTGAGAATTAGGGATAGGACGCCAGAGGGAGCCCCCGGGCGTGTGATCTCAAGTCTCATCTGTAAAGCCAGAACCCAAATCTGTTGTTTCGATTCAGAGTCGCCTTGGCCGCTGCACAGCTTCTATCCCGGCGAATCCGGAAAGGGATACGACAACCCCGACCCGCAAGTCTCACCATCGGCGGAACAACTCGAGAAATTCGGAAGAATCAATTACGCATACTCATTTCTCGGGAGTAAGGGAATTGCCCGCTCACTTTTGGCACCCGAGGATTTAGCGCTTCCAAGTTTCAGTGGTCTGAAAGATCCTTGGATCAAGCGAATTTCTCCGGTGGCCCAGCCTCCGCGAGAAGAACTCCCCACTTTGGAGAGGGTGATCGTTAAACAATTTGATTTGAGATTGGAGATTCCCCTGCCTCAGCGAAATTTACTCGATAAGTAATCGAGACCTGCTTCCCAGCGGAGGTTGAAGCAGATTCGTCCTCACCTTCAGTTTGCATTCGCTGGTTAACCGGAGAATTCTGGTTGTCCATTCTCCAGGAGTTAGCATCATGGGGTGTAGCAGTCTGAACAGGTCGGCGAGCGAGACTAGCAAACTCATAACTGCCGAGCTGACCCGTAAGAATGAAAAAGTGGGACTGTCGGAACTCGCTGTAGAAGTTCTCAGCTTCTTTGGAGTAAAAAAATGTTTGGAAGTCTTTGGTTTTCTCGATTCTTACCAGCGTTTCTTTCGTTGAATCGATTCGTTATCAAACCCCGATGGTTGGTTAACAATTAAAAAGCTTCTTCCGGCGGCCCTAAGGGAAACGCTGCTAACAGCGGGAAATTGGCTCGCCTTCTCGTGTGATGCCGCAACCACGCTATAACCTCTTCAACTTTACGCGCCTCGGAGCAACTAGCGAGCCGCGAACAATACAGTTCGGATGTGAAACGCGGTTACTCCGCAACTTTCGCCGAATAACATTCTATGTTCGCCTCACCGAGGCTCTTTCAAAAAATTCAGGTCGAGCAAAGAAATTCTCACGAAACCACGCATATCCTGCCGGCTCGTCTCAGTTTGGCGGGATACTCGTGGTGCAATTTCTCCTTCAGGTTTTCAGGGTTTTAGCATTTTCTGAGGGAGAGCGGAGAGAAGAAGAAACTCAGGGTCGTGCAGCCTAATTTTGAGCTTGGAACTCTAAATTCGGCTTCACGACCTCGAACCCGGAGACGATCATGACGACGAACACGTGGGCCGACTTCTGCGCATTCTTCCCCAACGCCACCCGGCCGAACTCCGATCTCAAGGAGCGGGTCTGGAGCGTCGCGGAGTTGCGAGCGGAACTGGCGCGGACGGCCGAGCTGATTCCGAAGATGGTCGCAAACGGACTGCACCAAGGCAGTCGGAAACGGCGGGTGCGGATGATGTTGATCTCGCAGATGATCCGCCGGCAGACGTAAGCGGCATCCGGGGGTGATCTTCTTCTCGTTTCGCTATCCCGCGAAAGGAACGAGGAGGAATTGCCCACGGATTGATTGTGCGAACTTGCGAGTGTCGTGCGGCGAGTCTTTGCGCGCCGCAACTCTGCGCTTCTAACGCGGTGTCCGGTTGTTCAATATGCCTGACCGGAGTTGATGGAGCAGGTCGAGTCCCGTTCTTACGGCTCCTTCCGTAGCCAACCAATTCAAGCGCACTTCTACCAGCCCTGTGCCATTCCCCGAACGCCTCAAATAGTCCTCTTGGAGCCTCGCATCGAACGGTTGCATGCTCGAAAACCCCCAAGGATCTGTGGCCCGAAGCTCAGTCGACTCCCGAAACATGTACACCTGAATATTTCCGGCTGAATCTCTTCGAAAGCACGCGGTATCATGTTCCCGACGAGAGGGAGTCGTCCCATCGCCGGGGAAGATCGAGACAGTTTTCACCACCAATTCTCGGCCCGACCGAGAGTACGTCATCCAGTGATTTTTGTTCTGAATCACGACGCCTGATGAACCCAAGACATCTGCTTCGAGAATCCTTTCTACGAGGGCACTTGCTTCCGGATTGAGCTTGGAAAGGTTTGTGATATTTGGTGGTTGAACCTGTTGGATAGCACGAGTGTGAGGTGTGACCGCCCTGAAATTTGGAGGTCCTTCGTCTGCGGAGACGAGGATCTCCTCTGGAATCTGTGCGCCTGGTATCTGCGGCAACCTTACCAAAGAGGTTTCAGGCGTCCGTAGGTCAATGTTAATGCGACTTGGGTCTGAGGAAATCATACATTTCACCTTTGATTCGAACCTTATGATCCTTCTGGTTCCCGGCGGATTCTGTTTGATAAAGCCGCCGAGCATAATAAACTTATGCGCGATCGTTGGATGAGGATCACGAAGGAGTGTTGCCGTTTCTGTGCATCATTCTAACAGTGGTTGTGCAAGACACATGGTATTTGTCCAGTCCTCCGACACGCGAAATAGCCAAAACGGCGTCTCATCGACCGGAGATCGAAGGCTCTGCGTTGCTCGAGAATGTGATCTATTCACCGGCTCCGATTCACTGCTAGAGTTCAGCACTCCGATACCGAAATGAAGAGGGCATCTCAACGAGGAGACTATGGTATTCCCACGATGACAGGCGCATCCGTCAAGCCACCGTCGACCCCGAGCACTGCGCGTATTCGCTGTCCGTCATGCGGTGGTCAGCCGAAATTCGACCCTGTCACTTCTAACGTCCGTTGTGACCATTGCGGTCGTGAGGAGCACATTCCTCAGACGGCGGAAGAGGTGAGTCAGCAGCGTTTTGATGAGGCCGCGTATTTTTCGAATATTCAACAGAGCGCGGTCGCAGATCGTAATGAAAGTATTACGTGTGATGGCTGCGGCGCTGTCTTCCTCTTCGAGGCTCCGTGGGTCTCCGGAGTGTGCCCCTTCTGCAGTGTGCATATCCATTCGCTCCCCAAACCATCTGTGGAACAGGTTCAGCCCACAGAGCTCGTGCCTTTTCGAATTGACGTTGCCACGGCCGAGCAGAAATTCCGCGAGTGGATTGGTTCAGGCAACCGAAGGGGTTCGCCCATTCTCAAAGCAATGCGAGACAGTCGGCCGATGGGTCTCTATCTCCCGTTTTGGATTTTTTCGACATTTTCAACAACTTCGTACGAAGGTGCCTCGGGGGAGCTGGCCAATGGTCCCATTGTCGAGACGACCATTACCAGAGAAGGCAAACTAAAAACGTCATTTGGGAATGATGAAGGAGTGAATTGGATCTCGAGGAAGGGCGTGATCTGTACGTATCACGAAGACCTTGCGATTCCGGGAGTGACGAATCTCCCGTTTCCGCTTCTCCAGTCGCTATCTTGGGATCTGAATCAGGCCTGTGTGTTTTCTAGTGCTCACACGCTTGGATTTCATTTGGCGCGGTATGAAGTCGAGCTTCCTCGCGCGTTCATTCATGCGAAGCAGAAGATGACTCCCTTGATTCAGAATCAAATCATCGAGGAGCTTGGAGGTCTTCGGCAGCGGATTACCACGAGCCACACGGCGTACTCGTTCGTCAATTACAGACTGACTCTGCTACCAGTGTGGCTCCTCACGACAGCGAGCAATGGAAAATCTTATCATCTGCTGATGAATGGAAGCACCGGCGAGATCACATCGGATATTCCCGCGAGCTGGGACGAGCTACTGAGGAAGGTCGCATTTATCGTTCTCGTCATCGTGCTTCTGGTAAGCGTAGCCCTAAAAACTCTGCTCTAGCTCAAGATTAATGAGTTCATTCTTTGACGGAAGTGTTCTTGAGCTGATTTAGTAATTCGCTCGAATCGTCCTGGAAAATTTCGCAGCTTCGCGCCGATCTTTAGGAATTGTTGTCGACAGAGCTGGTCAGGAGTCGCTCGAGCGCTCGATCAAACGTGACTCGCTTCGTATCGAAGTGGAATCGCTGAACTTCGAAGAAATATACGAGCTTTGGTATGCAGGTTTGGTCCAATGAACTCGATTCATTTAGGTAAGCGGCTGCTCGGACCAAGCTGTGCCACAAATAGATCTCCAGAGCGCCCGTCGGCATGCTGTACGTTGCCCGCAATGACCAATGTCTCGCTCACCGCCAAAGCATTATAAATCTGCTCGCCCGGAAAAGCGGCGTCGAGGGCGCTTTGAATATCGAAATCCCTTCCACTCCGGAGATCTCGCAGACGGTATTCGCTTAGCTCAGGGTTGACGAGACTGAGCAAGATGAAATGTCCGGCTTCATCCACCATTTCGACGTGCATTCCGATGTTTGCCTCGCCACCGAGTGGTTGAGAATCGACAAAACCTTCGCCAATCCTGAACATGATGGGTTCAGGGACATCGATTCCTCGTGCTCCCATCGCTTCACCGCGTTCATTTAGGGAGGTGAAATGAGAATATGTATCGCCTTTATCTACAAACAACTCTCCTCCGCGGGGAACGACAAAGCCTCTTTCACTCTCACCATTACGTGATCCGAAAGTCATGACGCCGCCTGCAATATCTCCTCGGTCGTTCACAATCCCGACGATGATGTCAAACTTCTCGAGTGCACTGGGCAGCGATTCTTCGCGCCCGTCGACGATGAGGAAATATCGAGCGGAGCTTTCGTTGAGTGCAGGTCTTTGAGCGAAGATTACCCGACCGTTCCCACTAATAGACCGGTAGTAGACATCTGAATCTCGGCCGAACGGGAAGGAAAGTTTTTGATCCTGATATGCAAACGGAATTTCTTCTCCGTTTGCACCGTCGATGCTTCCTGCCAAAGAGTCGTCGTCGGCAAATGCCAGAACGTTTACGTAATTAAAGCCGCTGCCTTTGCTGAGAGGCTCGATGAGCCGTGCGCCGTTCTCAGCCGACCAGATGTACAAGTTCTGAGTCGCTGAGTAGGACTCCGCCAAGTCTTCTTTGCAATCGATGAGCAAATGGCCAGGTCCATTAATCGCCAGCACACGACAGCCGCGGTTCGAGACCCTTTCGGTTTCGGGGAGTTCGATAAGCCGGTAATCAAGAAACGTAAGCTCACTTCCGGAGAGTTTTACTTGATGGCTATCATCTTTCGTAGTGCAATTTATCGAGGGCTCTCGACCATCGATGCTCTTGGAACCGAAACCACTGCACGAGAGAAAGGCAGCGCTCAATACAAGCAACCCCGCGGAATATTTGAGTGCCATCGACGTCATCCGTTAGTGTGAAAAGGTAATTAGCTTTTTGGATTATGCGATGGAGCGGGACGAGACGTGCTCTTTGTGAACTTCGAGTTCAGGAGAAACAGATTCTGAGCTCGCTTGAGCGCAGAAAGATACTGCCCATCCGAGACAAGAGAGATGCGAAAATTCTCGTGCTTCGTGTCTCTCGAAGACCTGAGGGCTCAGACCTATTCCGCGAGCACAAACTGACCAGCACGGATGGTGAGGATTCGCTTTGTCCTTTGTGCGATCCGTTCTCCGGTGAATCCAGTCCGGCCGGTGAGGCCCTCGCAGGGCGACGAGAGAAACGAATCTTTGATCGTCCTTGAGTCAAATGGACCGGGGGCGGCGGTGATGCACTTCACCGCGTCGTAACCAGTGGCGGCGAAGCCGAGCGTGACATTGTCCGGGGTTCCTCCGAATTTTGAAGCATAGGCACTCTTGAACGCGGCATCGTCGCTCCAAACCTGCACCATGTAGATTCCCTCAGCATCCTGCGCAATGCCAGCGAGGTCCTCCGGGCCGAGGGAGTCTCCGATCAAAACATTTCCTTTGAACTTTGAAGCGCGCACGGCCTTCAAAAACGAAGGAAGCGCAGCCGCCGGGAGAGCAGCGAAGATCGAATCACATTTTTCCTTCCCTGCGCGTGTAACCAGTGCACCGAAGGCGTTTGGGTCCGAACCGGCCTTCTCATCGAAGACGACAGTGTTTCCGAGTGATTTTGTTTCTTCAGAGAATGCTTTGCTTTGCGCGTCGAATCGCGGCTCGGTCGAGGATATGAGAGCGAAGCGATAGGCCTTCAGCTTTTTACCCGCGAACTTGGCATAAGCTGAGAAAGTACGTTCTGTCGAATACCCAAAGCCAAAAATATAGGAACCCAGTCGTGGAATATTTTTTCGGACCTCGAACCCGACCAGTCCGATCGTATTCGACTCGTTCAGGTATGGCGCCACTGCATTCACGTCGTCTACCGACCAATACATCACAAGCGGAGCATGATCCGCTTCAACAAGCCGCTTCAATGTTGCGCTCTCAGGAGTCAGACCCTGTGAAGCGGGAAGCGCCTCCACAGAAACTGTGGGCGAGGTTTGCGCCGCTACGGCGAGTGTCACTCCGTTCGAAAATGCTTTTCGCGCTGAGGCATCCGTTCCCGAGTCGTCGACAAATGTCCCGAGCTTTACCGGCGCCGCCTCGGCGCGGCTTGCGTCAGTCAAAAAGAGCATAGCTCCCGCAAGTAATAAAGCCTGATGTCGAGAGGTCCGGGCAAGGTTGCTGCTGAATGGCATATATTTACTCTGTCAGAATGGGATATTGAAAAGAGGCCAGGATCCAAGTTCTCAATAGCAATGAATAGTCGGATGGAGGTAATTGCAGCAAGCAAAAACGGCCTGAGTCGAAGCCTCGAACCCCGAAGACCAAACTACTTTCTCTTCGTGGATTTCCCTATGGGGCAAGCTCGAAAATGTCGCGGATCGTCTCAGGCGAGTGGAAGCTGACGATCTGGCGAAACCATGCGAGAAATGGGCTTCGGGGCCATTCGGAAGGAAGATTAGTCGTCGCTTAGCCAACTAGCCCAACTTGAATCTCGCCAGCCGGCAGGTATGTGCTCATAATTACGCCGGACGTAGATACCTTTGATTCTACGAGGTGCAAGGCGCCCGGTTTCACGCCCGGCTCGAACAGTCGCTTTCCCCGACCGAGAATAACCGGGTATGTCCAAACATGATATTCGTCGATGAGTGATTCTGTCTGTAACGTTTGAATTAGATCGCCACTACCGATAATTTGCAGGTTTTTGCCCGTCTCAGCTTTAAGCGCAGTCAATGTCGAGACAACGTCGGCGCCAAGAAGCGACGAATTATTCCAAGTTAAAGACTTGAGGCTTTTAGATGCCACATGTTTCTTTGTCGAATTGAATGTTCTTGCAATTGGGTTATCGTCTGATTGTTGAGGCCAATACGACGCGAATATCTCGTAGGTGCGCCGGCCGAGAACGAGTTCAAGGTTATTTCCGTCAAAACCTGCCGCGGAAAGATCCATGGCGTCGTCCCAAAACGCAAACGTCCACCCTCCAAACGCGAAGTGTCCGCTCGTGTCTTCTTCTGGGCCACCGGGGGCCTGCATGATCCCGTCGAGCGATACAAACGTAGACGCAATCAGTTTTCTCATAATACTCCTAAAGGCAGAATCAACCTGACCGTTTTGAGTCAGCTATCATTAAGAGAACGGAGTGCAAATCAGCTTTCGCAATTTTTGGGGTCGCCGGGAGAGAGCGGTGGGGGGCGAATCATCTACTCCGGTCCAAGGTGCTTGGACGGTCATGTCGCCTATTAAGGCGCGACTCTTGCAGGTGTTCTTAAGAAACGGGCAGGCGGAGTTTGATCCGCTCCCCAGTTTGACCTCGACTCCCAGCGGAGGAGACATGGCATTCGCCGACGTCAATCTCGACGGAGTTATTGATTTTTTAACCTGTGGGTCCGCAATTTCCCTAACGCCAGCCCCATATCTTCCTTGCGACGGCATCCGTAATCGAGGACTAGCCTTCGTGGGGGGGGTATTGAGACGAAAACGTTGTTAGCAAGTGAAATGCAGATCAAATCGCGATCTTCAGGACAACACACGCCGCTCGCTAAGCGAAGCGCGGCAGATCACTTTAACTCAGTGACGAAATTCTCAATCACATAGTAATGTATCAACACAATATTTCGACGGAGGCCTTCCATGTATTCACTTCGCACACTTCTGCTCATCCCACGAATCTTGCTCGTACTTATCTCGATTGGAATTCTTTCTGGATTAGTCGGTTGCGGGGGAGGCGGCGGCGGTGGCCGAACGATCATGAGGACGGTGACCCTTCGTGGGACGGGCTTAGCCGAGAATGGGACCCCGCTTGTTAATGTGGGATCTCAAGACGCAAGTTGGGTTACCGTTTCGAATGAATTTCTAAAGCCTGCGTTGTTGCTTACCCCCGCCGGTCCAAACTGGTGGCCGGAGTGGCTTGTCAACTCTCCGACTTCTCAGTGGATCGGTGCCGCGAATGTGGAGAATCCCGGCCCCGCTCCGTATTGGTTCCAGCTCAATTTTCAGCTTGGTGATCTTGATCCTGAGCGTACGGAGCTCGTAGGGAAGTGGGCAATCGATGACGATGGCACGGTCGACATTAATGGCGTTACCATCGATGAGTTGACCGAGGCAGATCAGGTTCAAAGCGGGAATTGGATACGTTTGAACGATTTCAAAGTTGAGGCAGGTTCCGGTGTGCTTCGCTCGGGCAATAACGAAATACGCCTCACGATTCGAGCAACCGATAACTATCTCGCCGGTGCTCGCTTTGAAGGATATTTGAACGAGCTATCGGCAGACTGAGCGGTCCATGAACAAGCATGAAGTATATGTTCGGCAGGTGAATGAACTGGCAAGTCTGTCGCGAAAGAACGCCAACAAGCCGTTTGGTGCCTTGCTTGAACGAAACGGCAGCGTCCTTTTAACAGCAGAAAATTCGCAGCTTACGAATTCGCCGCTCGGACACGCGGAGCTTAATGTTTTGATGGAGGCCTGGCGCACGTTAACCCCGGCGCAGATTGCCGAATCAACAATTTACGCTTCTACCGAACCTTGTCCAATGTGTGCCGGGGCGATTTATTGGTCTGGAATTCGTCGCGTCGTGTTCTCGGTCTCTCGACTCAAGTTCAGCGAGTTTGGAGGAAGCGAGTTGTGCGAACCTTGTTCGAAGGTCCTGAACGTCGGCCCGCAAAAGGTGGAGATCATCGGGCCGGTCCTCGAGAGCGAAGGACTCATACCTCACGAGGGTTTTTGGAAAGCGATGTGATGCTCAGGTGATCACTCATACTTCCGACTTCGATCGGCTGACGAATACTTCTCGGTAGAGGAAAACAACACAGCTGTTCGCAACGAGCGCGAACATAATTGCAGTTGCAGGGGAGCTCAAATCGGCGACGAGTCCGAGTGCAGTGCTGATACCAGCGAAGACGACGCTTCCCAAGAGTGAGATCATAGAGCCCATGGTCGCGCGCTGCCGGTCGCTAAATTCCTGCTGCAAGAGCACACCCCGAGCCGTGGTCGTCGGACCGTAACAGACATTCGTTGCGGCCATGGCAAACGGCGTGGCAATCGAACAGAAGACCACTGCGAGGAACCTGATCGATGCTGCAATAAGCGTCCCTGCAATTAGAGTCTGTCGCGCTCCAAACCGCCGAACCACGGGGCCGGCAAACCAAAATCCAAGAAAACCGTGAAGATGATTCAGACAGCGAGCGATACCCAAAGTCCAAGTGGGAACAAGAGTATCAAAAAGCGCTCCTTGGAAATAAAACACTGCCTCTCCAATACCAAAGTCCAGTGTGTCGGCGATTGCAAGAAGCTTGAGTTTGGCATTCCCTCTGAATTGACGAAGAGCTTCTCGGAGAAGCTCGATGAATCGTTCACCTTCCTCTTTCCCGTTTCCATGGTCTTTAAGGAAGAGCGCGCATACGAACGAGAGTGCTTGCGGGACCACGGAAACCCAAAGCACGAGCTTGAGCGAATAAAGCGAGAGCGCAGCGCACAGCCCCGCAGAGAGACAGAGTGCAATTTGTGACATTGAATTCATCCTTCCAAGCACATGATGCAATCTGTGGTCCCGTTCGTCTTCGGGAAGAGATTCGTAGAGGAACGCGGAGTCTGTGCCACTGAATAACGCTCGGGAAAACCCTTCAAGTAGGGCCCCAACCGCAAGCACCCAAAAAGAAACTCCCAGCGCATAGCAGGTGATGCTGCAAGAAGCGGCCGCGGCTCCGAGAATCATCGTTCTCCGACGTCGAAAGCCGTCCGAGAACATACCGGCTGGAATCTCGAATACAGCTTGAGAGAAGAAGACGATTGAATAGATCGTCATCGCTGCGGTGTAAGTGCCCGTGATTTCTTTGAAGTAAATGATCGCGATTGGCCAGTGCGGCCTAAAGCCGTTCAAGAAGCTGAACGTATACAGTGTTCGAATATTGGAGTTCATTGCGTTCGAAGTTCAATTTCCATCCCTCTCAACGTGATCGGTAGCGTCAATGCCAGGCTTATCCAAATTGCCGAATGATCTCATTCGTCGGCCTGCATCACCAGCGAGAGCTGCGGGGCGGCGATATTCCTTAGTTTTTGAGTATCGGTCAATCTTCGCTTCGGGAGAGGGAGCTTATCGGCATCGTCACTACTAGAACCGAGCAAGATTGGCAGAATTGCCAAACTCGTGACTACAACCTTCTTCATCATGATAACCTCCGTTATTTTCTTGCTCTTGAAGAGCAAATATTATTGTCGCCTTGACCGTTGCGAGCTTGCGTTCTTACGCATTCAGAAGGTGACCGAGGGCGAGTTAGAAGTTTGTAATGTCCTACTTGCCTCGCGGTGCCCTAGACTCTCCTAAGTTTCACAATTTATGGTGAGAATTGCTTTTGAACCATATTTCGCTCTGTCTCGAATCTCCTTGGAGGAGCGTCCACGCTCTACGAGACTCTCTCGGAGAATTGCGTGAGCAATTTGCAATACCACTTGCTGGTCCCGGTTGAGCGATGATATTCCGCTCCGGAAGCGGAGTGCGATTATGCGGTTCCACTCGAGCGTCACTGCCTCATGGATCATCAGAGAGAAGGAGCCCGAAGATGAAACCTCGAAGAAATTTAATTTTAATTGCACGCCTGCTGATTCTCACGCTGCTGTTTGAAATGGCAGAAAATTTTCAAATCTCTGATGCTGAGGCGCAAAATCGTGGGCGGTTCTGCCGTGAGCGGAATGGAAATGTCTATTTTCGGAGTTCAACTCCGTGTCGGCCGTTCGAGGAAACGGTGGCTGGTCCGGGAGGTGGTGGAGACGATGGTGCTCCTGGCGCAACCGGGCCGACAGGAGCAACGGGTCCCGTGGGTCCTGCTGGAGCAAATGGAGCAGTCGGCGCGACTGGGGCAGCTGGCGCTACAGGTGCGACGGGGCCCGCTGGAGCGGCAGGTGCAACAGGTGCCACAGGCACTGCCGGTTCCACTGGAGCCACTGGTCCAGCTGGTGTAACAGGCCCGACCGGAGTAACGGGCCCGACTGGTGCGACAGGTCCCGTCGGTGTAACCGGACCGACTGGCCCGACAGGTGCCACTGGAACAACAGGCGATCCTGGCTCAGGCGCAATTATCCCTATTTCTTCAGGGACTACGGCAACGATCACTACTCTCGTCGGTGGCCTGCAAGGCATCGGAGCAATGGTAGGATTCGGCAGCGTCGCGACCACGAACTCTCCGGTAGGCGCAACGATCGATCTCACGGGAAGCCCGGGAACTCTGCAGAATCAAGCGTTCTCCATGCCACGCGATGGTACGATTACGTCTCTGTCTGCTTACTTCAGTTCGACTCAAGCGCTGGCCTTAGTCGGAACGACGGTCACAATCACGGCGCAGATTTACCAATCTAACACTCCTGATAACGTCTTCGTGCCGATCCCGGGGGCAGTCGTCACTCTGTCGCCACCACTGACGGGCATTCTTGCCATCGGGACTATAAGTAACGGTGTCACAACCGGTTTGACTATACCGGTTACGGCCGAGACGAGACTGATGGTGGTCTATACTGCCACTGCGGCGGGTCTGAGCCTCATTAACTCAGTTCAAGGTTACTTTAGCGGCGGCATCGGTATTAGCTAAGTCCTCGCTAGATCATTGCGAACTCAACCTCTCCTTCCAATAGAGTTGGGAGGAGAGAATAAAATCAGGGAACTTTGTTCCCTGATTTTATTTGACGCTTTGTTTCCAGTGCTTATCGTTTCGATACGGACACGTGCACACGCCATTCTCCTGTGCGTGGATTGGCATTCCGGCTCACAACGCAGCCGTGAAGTCCCGACCTCGCGACGAATCAGAAGCGCAGAATGCGTCATGAAGTCAGAACAGAGGCATAAGCGAGCAGTGAGGAGTTGTAGGCAAAATGTGCGACAATGCTCGGGCCGATTGATCTCGATTTCACTCGTAGAGCCAGCAGCGCCGCACCCAAAACACTAATGGTGATCGCGTTTGGCCAAAAATGGACGATCTCCGATAAGTGCATGAGTGTAAAGACGGAGGTTGTCAGAATTGCTGACCACCAGAATCCGAACGAGTAGGTGAGTCCGCCAAAAATGAGACCACGAAAGAGGAGCTCCTCAACGAACGGAGCGATGAGAATGCCCAAGATAGTTATGAATAGTTGATGAGCGCCAGGTGAGAGGGTGAGACTAGTAACCGGCCCGAGTTGATCCGGCGTAAGGAAAATCTGAAAAAAAGATGCGATCATCATTCCAAGGACCGCGAGAAGCAATCCGGCAAAGAATCCGTTTCTCAAGTCTCGCCTATTGCCGCGCACCCAAGCTGCACCGGTGGTTTCGCGATGCCGAAGCTCTCCCCAGAAGAAAGTCAGCGAGAGAGCCAGAATAATTAATCCGGAGAAGAGGACGGCGAGCGAGAGCGCGAACGCAAAGCTAACCAACTTTCGCTCTTCACGGTTTTCCGGAAACAGCAAAAGGCCCTGGAGAACATTTCCGTCACCTATCGCACGAAGCAACTTGAATCCAAGGACCGCTCCGAAGGCTTGGCAGGAGACGTAAGTAACAAGCAGGATCACAGCCCACTTTGCATTTAATACGTGTCGTCCCTTACCGAGCGAATTCTCGGTGCTTTCAGACATCAAATTCCCCCTGAGAGGTTGAGTCGAGTGACATCGTCTTTTCGATGACAGAAGCGTCAATTGAGCTTCGGAGCGGAGCGAAGTCCTAACAAAACACGCACTTAACCCGCTGCAGCATAATGCTCCACAATTGCAACGCTTGCCATATTCAAATCTCTTGTTCGTTAGGCTATATTCGCGCGCCCTTTGCTCTTTCTCCCGCTGCGGCCGCGGCGAACTTCCTTGAAGCTTCTTGTGTCTTTCCCAGAAGGTGATCTCGAAGAGGTAATTCCGTATGGCAAGTGCGCTTTCCTCCCTCATCGCCCGCGCGGGCGACCCCGACTTAACCGGCGATATGATACTCGCGGCGCTGCTCGCGGACATCGGCCGCGGCACGCTCGAGTATGCAGAGTTCCGCGGCGTCATTACACTGGTGTTCCCGGAACCGGCGGACGGCGACGACCAGTTTGTAGAGCCATTGACGGCTGCGCAGGTCGGCAAGGTGCTACAGGCGATCTGTGCCGCGCTCGCCGTCGAGTCGCTGTACGAGTATCCCGTGCCGGTCGAGGATGTGCGTGCGGCCGAGTTGCCGCTCGCCCCGCAGCTCCCGGCCGCGCTCCTCGACGCTGCCGTGGCCGACGGCATCGCCGGTCAGATGCCCGGCTTCGCCGAGGGGATGCGGCGGGTGCAGACCGTCCACATCCTGTTCTGTCTCGCCGGCCTCGCTCTCACTCAGCTCGAGGGCGACGGCTCTGAGGGTGAGGCTCTGCAACCGGCCGAGTGGCGTGAGCTACGTACGCGCTTGGACGCCGCGTGCGCTTCGTGCGATCGGGCCGTCACGGCCATGGCGTACCAAACGCCCTCCGGTGACATCTGGTTACAAATGGTTCGGGTGGCCGAAGCCATGCGGTCGCAAATCGCGCGCATGGTGCCGTGAACGAACGGTGGGCAGTATCACGACATCACGCGGACTTGAATCGCTACTCAGGTTGTGCGCGGGAGGGCACAAGAAACTTCAAATGAAGGTAATGACGCATCGAGAGCGACTTTGAAGTTCGATTCGTGCCGACACTATCGAGGTGCTTAACTTTCGAGAAGTTCTGCTGGAGAAGAATTCGCGCTCTTCCTTTTCATCGGCTGTTCCGCACTCTGTCCCTTTCTCGTTCGCTGCCACCAAATCTCAAGCAGTTCAGTCGTAATCGAGAAAACAAGTGGTCCGACGATGAGGCCCGCCGGACCGAACACGGCAATTCCGCCCAGAATTGCGAAAAACGCCACGACTGTGTGCATTCGCATCCGGTCACCGACGAGATAAGGATACAACAGATTGTCGATCATTCCGATTGCGCACATTCCGAAGCCGAGAAGCATGAACGCTTGCATGTGCTGGCCGTGGAGAAAGAGATAGAGAGAGATTGGTCCCCATACGGCGAAAGTTCCAAACATGGGAATGAGCGCCATGAAAAATGTCGCAAGTGCGCATAAAAGAGCCGCCGGAACGCCGAGCAGTGTGTAGACCGTGCCGGCTAAAACAGCCTGAACAAAGGCGACGATGAGCGAACCATTGACCGTTGCCAACATACTGTCGCTCACTCGTTCAAGCAGACGCCGAGCTTCATCGTCGGAAAGAGGGAGCAACTTACGAAGTCGCTCAGACGCCTGTTTGCCGTCTCGATAGAAGAAGTACAATAGAAATACAGTGATCGCGACTTGTGTCAGAATCTTGACCGTGCCCCCGACAAGTTGAACGCCCTTCTCAGCCACTCCAGCCGCCGCCTGACGCACTTGCTCTTGTAGCTCCTTTCCTCTCAAAAGTTTCTTTAGCGATTCCATGTGCCCGGGAGCCTGCGAGGCCGATTGGAGCGCATTGTTATGCTCCGGCGGTTTCTGCAACTCTTGCGACGCCTTTAAACCTTCAGTGAACGCATAGCTTGCAAGGAGGCCGACCGGTACGAGAACGAGGACCGCGACGAGCAATGCCGCAACCCCGGCGTGAACCGACTTATTCGAAAAGTAGCTCGCGGTAGCATTGAACGGCCGTTGAGTCGCGACGGCCACAGCCGCTGCAAAGGTGAGGGGTGCAAAAAACGGCATCACAATCTTCGTCGATAGGAAAATCGCAATGAAGGTCAGGATTGCTAGGAGTGCTGTCAGCAGCACCTCTCGGCTGAAGAGTTGGCTATTTTCAGATGGTGTAGGCATACGTTCGCCGGTGTTATCCGAAACGACCCACCGCCGATGTGTTGCGGATCATACTGCACGAGCGAGCCGTGAGAAAAACGACAACGAGCTAAGTTCAAGACGCTGGTATTGGCGTTCCAAAGTCAATTGGTTTCGAAAATGCGAATCGAGGCGAGCGCGGAGCGCTTCGACCCTTTCCGGCGGATTATTTGCGACAAGGCAGCTTCGCGGGTGTTTGTGCAAAGCCACAGTTTCATTCGAACCATTTGGATCAGGAATCGACACCATCGTTCCGGATGGGAATCAACTGTAAGATGAGTCTAAAATACTGTGATGTTTCCGGAAGGTGCCGCGGTGGAATGCCCTCCATAATCTCTCCGTGCTGTCGAAACCAGCCCAACAACTAACGAAAAATTCCGAGGAGAGATTACGATGCGACTATTGAAGACGATGTTGAGAAAAGAAATCTTGGCAATTCTGCTGCTTACGTCCGGGAACGTCTACGCCATGGAAGAAGTGCAGATTAGCTACATGTGCGGAGATTACGAAGAGCTCCATGGCGAGAATCTAGTCTTGCACATCTCCACACCTCCGGCTTCGCCGCTCGAATACGTGGTGATGTGCGTCGCCGACAACATTCCGATTTGTCCCGCGGGCTCCAAGGTGAAATACGTTGGCGAACGGGAGCCACTCCCGTCAGAGCGGACTAGAAGCCCGGAACTCCACGGTGAGTGCATTCAAAAGGTTTGCTGCGAACCGGAGGAGACCGCCGTAAATACCTCCGCGGCAAATGCTTCAATGACGTCGCTATTCGGTTTGCCAGGTGATCCCGTACCGAACGAGTTGAACTTAGATGGGATAGTCGTTCTGAGGACGTTGCCGACGTTGTCAGGTACGTCATCGCATTCAACACCGGGCGCTCCTGCGTTGACCACTTCGATACCCAATTCGTTTGGATCCTTCGGTCAGCCAGCACCGGAAACGAGCACCTTAACTGAGACGGTGGTCATCCGATCCGATCTGACTTTCCTGGATCCAAGCAGACGCTAGGAGAAGGCGGGTAAGAACGGATTCTGCCGAAGCGAGTTCCTAAGTCGCTTCGTGAGGGGAAACTCGCGTTTGAGGGAAACGTTCTTGTTATCACGATACTGAACAGCGAGGAGACGAGGCGCTTAAAGATTCAGATGGCGAAACGTTTTGCGGTGGGCGAGAGGCGCCAACCGCAGGGTCAGACTCTGAGAGTCCTGACCTGATTAACCATTCAGTCTTCGACGGCCTCGGGATCGATGTTGCGAAGGACGTCGACGAGCCAATCCCACACGTCGACGATTGACCCGATCAGCATCACGTCGTGGATCAGAACTCCGTCGATCTCGCGAATACGGACGTCCGCGAGAGCCTTCCGCGCAGCGCCGTCGAGATCGCTGTACTGCCCGAAGCTCAGGGTTACCGTGCAGTTCTCGACACCGATATCATCAACGATGACGCTGAGCTGATCCAGCGCCGTACCGAGGATCTCGAGCGCCCGTTCACGTTCGTTGCTTCGGCTTGCTCCGGCGTTGACTGACGAGACGCCGAAGCAAATCCACCACTCCTCTCCGCTGAAAAAGGCCGTGAAATAGTCGTTCCCCGGACCGCTCGGGAACGCGTTGATCGAGCCCTCAGAGGCGCAGGTGCGCTTACCGGACTCGGCCTCGATCTCGCCGGCGATTCTCGCGAGGGTGGGCGCTTCTCCGGCCCTGGATGCCGCGCTCCGGCGGAGACTTTCTGCCGCGCGCTCCCAATTCCCCGAGCCGCAGAACCGTTTCATGGCTTTTGCGAAGTCCATCGCCGACTGCATGCGAGCCTGGATGTACACGTTGCCTCCCGCTTTTTCTCAGACCAAGTCTTCCGTACTGAGCGACCGCTCGGAAGAAAGAACGAGTCTTTCATCCGAGCGGTCGCCCAAAGTCCTGGATGGAACTGCGGGCGAGTAGAAAAACCAAAATGCCTCTCGCCTACTGCACTCGATGGAAGGGCGATCGAACGGGTGCAATGGCGGATAAAGTGGAAATTAAACTGTTTTCGACAATGAGCGACGAGTGCTCCAACAACTACGTAGCAGAGGGCGTAGTCGTCGCAACACGAGAGACTTATGAGCCCCGAGGCGAAATGGATAGCCATTTCTTTCGCGGATGCGAATTTGGGTTGGCTCGGCACCAAGGAGAGCTTCAAATAGTTAAGATTCTTCCGATAAGATAAAAATTTCCCAAATAACGTGTGTCTGATCTTGAGAAGCGGGAGGCGGGCGTTTCCATGCGACCTCTTCAAGCTCTCGTTCATGTTCCCGTGAGTATTGACACTCTAGGAGTGTTTGAAGAGTCTGATTGAAGCTCGATGCGAGACAAACGCGAATACTAATAATTGAAGCTTGAATTCATCGTTGTGGTAGTTTACAATCTTCGTATGTCAAAGATTGCTCGTCATCTCTGCTTCTCCTTTCTGTATCTCCCTTAGGGGAGTTTCAAACTTTGCGCCCCTCTGGAGGCGCTACCAGCAAATTATTACGTTCATCTTTTTAAAGTTAGACCTGAAATAGCTGCAGCTGCGGCCTATTTTCAGCGCTGACCTGAACGGGAGAGCGGCCACGACGGTGGAGTGGCGCTGCGCTGTAAACGCAGAACATCAGAAACACAGGGAGTTCGAATCTCTCCTCTCTCAACTTATGTACGGCGAAGTGCGCGAATTGGAATAGCGGCTAGGTAGAGAGCCTAGTGTTTGAGAGTTCGAATCTCTCCTTCGCCATTTGCCGGAGTACGCGAATTGGAATAGCGGTCAGTCTTAGAAACTGATGTTTGTGAGTTCGAATCTCACCTCCGGCATTAAATTTTGATATCGAACGATCCGCCAGAGGGTTTCAAGCGCACTGAATTTTCAGGCTCGCGAGTAATGATGCTACCAGGTTGAACTCAATCTTACCGATTGGTCAGCTTTTGCAGCTGCTCGTCGTTTCGTCTCACCGCCGCAGCGTTGCCACCGCTCGAGCCGGGTGGTCGAACAGCTCGAATACCCTTCGGATATCCGTTGTTACCATGTCAGCCGCCAGAATCGTCGCGGCTGAGGCCATCTCGTCTTGAATGACGGCGATACCGATTGCCGCGGCTTTGAGCATCTCCACATCGTTTCTACCGTTTCCGGCAGCCATGACCTCGGGAGCGCCGAGTGAATGGACATACTCAGCCTTCTCGGCGCTGTGATCATTCGAGTTAAGGATTCGTAGTGTGCAGCACTCAAAGAGCTGAGCCTTTGCAGAGCCGTGAGTGTCCGCGGTTATCACATGAATTGTGACCAGATTTGCAGCCGCCGCAATCAGCGTCGGCAAGTCTTCGAAGAGCTGCCCGTCCTTTGCGATAGTCCCGTTGAAATCGAGAACCAAATGCGAGATTCGAACGCTACCCCCCGGAATCGGAAAGTGAACCACAATCCACCTCTGTCAATAGAAGAATAATCGGACCACCGTATTGGGCAGCGCTGACATTATCAGCTGCAGATCGCGTGGCAAGTCAAGCTCTATATCTTTCCATTCAAGTCTATCGACGAAGAGACCCCAACCAGAAGTTCGACGGTGGAATCAAGAGAGAGGTGCGTGACGTGCACCTGACGGATACTTCCCTGTATCGAGTTGCTGTGCAGCCACCGTTTAGTCAGTCGAAGCGGTGAAGATCATCGTGGAGGCCGTGATAACGCATGTCCGCTTCGAGAGCCGGGTCGCCTTTCCGGCTGAAAGTCCGATGAACTTTCTTCGGCTTGAGATGGAAGGCGCTCTTCTGCTTCCTCTGGTGACGACAAGTGCTGCAGACATAGGGCAATCGGAGCGGCGGACGATACACACGCCTCAGCCCCGCGCAAACTGCGCAACGAAGCTTGACCGCACGGCATGCACCACAGACGATATTCGCATCGAAACGGCAGCGGTCTTTCTCTTTTTTGCACGTCTTGCAGGTCAACAGTACCTTGCCCATGAGGATTCTCCCAAGGATGGTTTGTGAGCTCTAGATTTCGCTGGCGGCAGCACAAAGGCAGTCGATATTGCCCTTATTTATAAACCGGTTCAAAGACCTTTTCAGTATCGGTTTTGAATGTAAGTCAGGTTTCTGAAAGCGATTTCCTCCCAGGGTTTCAGAAACACGCGTTACTCCCCAAACGGTGTGTCGTGCTCGTTGGTTCAGCAAACTCAGGGGGAAGGCTCGACAATTTACGGGTCATCGGGTGGTGGACTTTATTTGGAACTGCAATCCGCGTCGTTTCGTATGCGGTCGACGTTGACCCGCAGAAGGATTCATATATGTTCCACTGATGGAGAACTTCCGATTTTCTTTCTCGAGATCGCTCCCGCGCAAGCATCGAGCACATACCCATCATCATGCCCACCGCAGGGCAAAATAATCTTCTGCGCGGTTTATCCGCGCTTCCGAAATAGTCGATTTTTCCGAAACTGCTTCTCGGAGGGAGAAAAGCAATGAGTTGCTATTCCGATTCTATGCGCAAGAGTTGGTATGCGATCGGTTTGTCTTCTGAATTTGGTTCACAACCTGTCGCATCAAAACTGCTGGGTGAGAGCCTAGTCTCCTGGAGAGATAAGCGAGGAAAAGTAAACGCACTGAGGGACCTCTGTATTCACCGAGGTACGGCGCTCTCTCTCGGTAAAGTTGAAGGATGCGAGATCGTCTGCCCTTACCACGGTTGGCGATTCAACGGGGACGGGAAGTACACCCACATTCCCCAGCCTCTAGAGCCGTGTCGAGTTCCCAAGAAAGCTGAGATTCAGTCATACCTTTGCGCCGAGTGGTATGGGTTGGTATGGGTCGCGTTGGAGAAGCCGCTCTGGAGCCTTCCCGAGGTTCCGGAACTGAAATCGAGTGACTATAAGGTCGTTCCAACTGAACCCTTTCCGTGGAAGTCGAGCGCTGCCAGGCAAGTCGAAAATGTCACTGACTTTGCGCATCTTCCTTTTGTGCACCCGGAACTCCTCGGAGATCCCAATCGGACCGTGGTTCCTGAGCATCGGGTTACGAGCGACGAGAATGTTCTGCACTATAAATTCACACGTCCCGAAGCTCGAAATACTGAAGCGTTCCCGATTTTTGCGAACGGCGTTCAAGTCGATCCCGTGCGGACAAACACGTATGAGTTGCACTTGCCGTACTCGATTGTTCTCCGCATCAGCTGGGGAGCTAAGGAAAGGAATGCGTCACTCTTCACCTCGCTACCGATAGATGAAAAGAACTTTAACGGGTTTAACATTATTGGGCGGAACTACAATTTTGATCAACCGGACGAAATCACGATGCGCTTCGAGGAGATCATCTTCGGGCAAGATCAGCGTATTGTGGAATCGCAACGGCCTGAGCAAGTGCCGTTTGATCTTTCAGATGAGATTCACCTTTGCTTCGACGCGGTCGCCGTGAGCTATCGGCGGGAGATGCGAAGATTAGGATATGCGGTATGAAGAAAATTGTAAAAGAGGAGCAGTTCAGCTCACAAAGTATGACCGCGCTGACAGTCTTCCTGGACCCTGGCAATCGATAGAGAATGGAAGTTCATGGAAAACCCTCCTGCAGATGCGTGAGGTGTGGTCCGACTTGTGAGTGCCATGCATTCACACGTCGGACCCTCTGACCACAAGCGAAGCAGACATCTAGCTATTCATCCGCATCCACCAGAGCCTGAATGTTCGAGAGCCACAGCTTGCACAAGGTGCATCTGTCTAGATGTGCTGAGTCCTCCGTCGAAAAAGGAGTGCCGTTGATCGCAAACCTCCAGAACTTATGAGGCTGAAGGTGTTTTTCTGCCGGCTGTGGCACTTTAGATGGCGACGATTCGAAACCCTCATTCATCAACAAAACCTCGGGGTGAAAACCATTCGAACTTCCACGACATGAGAATACCTTTGGTGAAAGTTGAGCGTTTGAAAGTCCTCCGATTCGTCTGCATCTCTGATGAATCTTGAATGTTTGACCTCACGAATTCTGCTGTCGACAATCTGCCAACACCTCTGGCGGTGAAATCCTTGAGCACGCGGAGACAGAGCGTTTGCTTGGCTGTTATCAACTATGATCGTCTTGTTGGCTATCTGTTACTGACAATGGCCCTATTGTTATCCCTCGAACGAGTTTGAGCAGCTTAACGGAGTTGTGCAATCAGCGGGTCCTTGGAGGAAATCGGGGACCGGCGACCAACAAAGGAATTCAGAATATGCTGGAAATTATGAATGCGAAAAATCTTAGATTTATTGCCTGGAAAATGGCTATCGTTTCTATTGGTATCTGCTTTGTGTTCCTGGGGTTACCATCTCAAGTCATCGCCCAAGCACAAGATGCTGATGTGCTTCAATGTAAGCATGACGTAGAGGTCTATTCGGTGTGTGAAGTGATAAGCGCCATTGCCAATCCTCAGTTGAATCGAGATCGACGTCCTCAATTGGACGAATATGGAAATCCAATCGTGAATTATGCCTGCAGCTATCGATGCGAGCTCACCAATCCAAGTGTTCCGTATGCGTGGTGGTTCGGCGGCGAAGATCCGAAATCTGTCTACTTTTCTCTGCCTGGTTTGGATCCCCTTGAGTTCGGGTCCGTTCACAATATGTGCCAAGACCTTTTGCTTCATTATGGGAGATGCAAAGCGGGTGAGATGCTCTGCAGAAATGTCGGGGATGATCTCGACCACTCGCAGGTATCCTGCGTGACACACTCCAATGGTGTACTAAATCCTCGCTTCGCTGATTCTGTTCGAGTCGACTCGGCAAACTAAATGGAACGCGACTTCTTTAGGAGGTCGAGATCCCGTCGGGTACCAAAACGCCTCTCGCGATGGCTTGCATATCGAGATTTTCAAGCCGTAGTACAATAAAGCCTTGCGTCCGCCTGGAGCTGCCTGCGTAGCTCCAGGCGAAACCCGCACGAATGGAGATTCATCCCCGCTCAAATCGGTGTCGGAGTCGGGAGAGGAGTTTCCGTGGGTATCTCCGTCGGAGTCTCAGTCGGCGTCACCGTGGGAGGGGGAGTAGGCTCTTCGAATGGAGTTGGCTCAGGTGAGAAGTTGCACCACTCTTGTTCCGGCCGTGCTTCGTTCGTCCCCGTGGTGAGGTCGATCGCCCGCTTATCATCGCAGTTCGCAATCAAATAGTTGCGAATGAAGCTTCGATTTCGCCTATATTTAAGACTCACGAAATTATCAAAATGGCCTAAACCAAGCCGAAAATTTCCTCCGTGCCGTCGACGTTGAGAAAGCCGAACGCATTCCGGCTCTTGTTTCAGCCTATCTTGCCGTTTAGTATCCTCCGACAGCCGAACGCGTGTGTGAATGTTATTGAAGGTGACGATAAGGGCGGTGCTCGAGCGGAAACGATCGGCGCAATCGAGCAGCTTGTTGCTCTCTCCGAACATTGAGTCCCTGATTTTCTGGTATTGCGGACAGGGGAAGATTGAGCGAGGTCGCCGTTTAGCTCTCACGAGCTTGGAGGATTGATTTGACCCGATCTGCCGTTCGCTTTGTCGTTCGCATTTCACTTACTTACGTCGCGATGACGGCGACGGCGCTTTTCATGCTCGTGGTTTGTGTTTTGTCATTTAACCGAGCACACCGATTCAATGCCGAAGTCGTAGCGCGACGCGGTGCTCTTGTTGTTCTTCGTATCTGGGGTTTGCGAATGGCTATCCATCAGGATTCGCCATTCCCGGAAACGCAAACTATTTATTTATCAAATCATACGTCCTCTCTCGATGTTTTTGTTCTCGTCGCGCTCGGACTGCCAAATACACGTTTCTTTTTGAAGAGGTACGTAAGGAAGCACCTTCCAATCGGTGTTGTTGCGCACTTGATGGGGACGTTTTTTACCATTCCGCAAGAATACCAAGAGCAGCGGCGGAAAATGTTCGCTGCTGCTTGTAATACGCTCCGCCTGAGCCGGGAATCAGTCTATCTCAGTCCGGAAGGCAAGATAACTCTCTCAGGGGAAATCGGTCCCTTCAACAAGGGAGCTTTTCATCTTGCCACGGTGCTGCGGGCTCCCATCGTTCCTTTGTATATTCGTATCCCGCCGGAGAGTGATTGCAGAGATGGGCTGTATGTACCGACGGGAGGGATGATCGACGTCTTCGTACTAGAGCCGATCCCTACGGCTGAATGGGTTATGCAGGAGCTCGAGAGAAACCGGGACGATGTTCGGAGTCAGATGATCGAGTTTCACCGGAAATTCGGCTCTGGGGGGAGCGATCGAGAAAGCGAAATTAGACGGATTGCTCGAGGGTGAGGCCTCGGTTCGAGTCGGCCCTTACCGGGGCTCTCTCGGAGAGTTGGAGTGTGACGCAACAATTTTAAACTCATCGCTGGTGTTTGTTGCATTGATGGAATCAAACTCAACCGTCGCGTATTTAAGACCTTTGCATTCTGTTGGTGTTCTCCTCTAGATTCGATTTTCTCAACGCAGCGAGGAGGACCACGTTTATGAAGACCCCAAAAAACATGATCTGCATCTGGTATGACCGAGAAGCTGAAGCGGCAGCTCGATTTTACGCAAAGACTTTTCCGGATTCCTCCGTCGGCGCGGTGCATTTGGCGCCCGGAGATTTTCCATCCGGAAAAGAAGGAAGCGTATTGACCGTTGAATTCACTGTATTGGGAATCCCCTGTCTCGGACTGAACGGTGGTCCCACATTCAAACACACTGAGGCGTTTTCGTTTCAAGTAGCAACTGTTGATCAAGCTGAGACCGATCGTTATTGGGATGCTATCGTTGGAAACGGTGGGCAAGCGAGTGCTTGTGGTTGGTGTAAGGACAAATGGGGAATTTCTTGGCAAATCACCCCAGTGGTTCTGACGAAGGCCGTAACGAACTCTGATCCAGCCGTTGCCAAGCGTGCGTTCAATGCAATGATGCAAATGTCGAAGATCGATGTCGCTGCGATTGAGGCAGCGTGCCGCGGTTGACGTTTCATGGACAAATTCTCCTCTGAATCGACCTCATCCCTTCGCCTTTGCTGCGACGGGAGCCTTGCTTTGGCAGGTGGTCTTCAGAGGAGCTGAACATCGAGCGTTTTTGGTGGAGACGATTTCCCGAAGCGCATGGATCCCCGAGAACGAACCCGACTCAGTCAGATTCCTGCGGCTAAAATGCATTTCCGAATCTCGGAGATGGTGAGCCCCACATAATCTTTTACGAGATTTGGAAAGCGTGTCGTGATCTTATCAGACTCGTCGTGTGGCTACTCACGGACCTCGGGAAAAAGGCGGGGGTGATCGCGAGCTTATCCTTCTTTCTAGTTTTCGCCTTAATCCCGCCCCTGGCGTTTCTGGTCGGCCGGTGGGGGAGTAAACGAGAATCTTCTCAGCCTTCCCTGAACGTGAGATTGCTTGCAACCTGAATATTATGTTTGGTCTACTTTTCTTGGGAGTTTCGCCATTTCTGTCTGCCTCCCACTTCACAAGACAGGGTGGGATAATTTCAGTTGGCTAATTTCAAGTTTCTCTCGCTCTTGATGAGACGCTGGCGGCCAGGCGGACTACGTTGAAAACCTACTCACTGCAATAACTTTGCAACCGACTCACCTACGAGATGCAAATCAGCTGACCTTGAAGCGGCTTCATATCATTTGTTACATCGTCGGGTTCGTTGGAGCATGGATTATGAAACGCATTTCTTTTCTCTTTGTATGGGGGCTTGTTGTCGGTTTTGCCCAGCCGGCCTGGGCACTCCCGATAATCTCGCTGAGAGGAATCGGAGAGGCAGGCGGGCTGAATGCGACGTCAAACGCCGTGTTCTCGGCAACGGGACCGAACGTCGGAATTGACTATCGTGATTCACTGTCCGGAAGGGCTGATATTTCGAACGGCGCTTCAATCCGGCTTTTCGGTGTTCAGGGAACCCAGCAACCTCATAGTCGCTCTGAGATACCTCAATCGACGCAAGGTGGCCGGTTTCAACTGTTCGACAATCGATCCAATCTCATGCTGGAGGGAGTCCTGGGACTCGGTGAGCTTCGGTTTAACGGAAGCCGAAGTGATACCTTCCTCTTCTCGTCCTCCGACATCAATTTCTCACGTGGAGCGCTCAGCGACCAATTCCAGCATAATGCGCGGCTCTCGCTCGCGTTCTCAGGTGTGCCGACTCAACTGTTCGAAACGAGGACCGAGTATCGAAACGTGCTCGTCGGATATAATCCCGGCGGTGTGACCGGCTATGAGCAGCGACAGACCGGAACGCAGCAAATATTAGTCGGCACGAGGCAGGTTCAAACCGGAACTGAGCGTTACGTGTCTGGGGAGCGGCAAGTTGTCACCGGTTATAATCAAGTCGTAACGGGCTACCAGCAGGTTCAGGTTGGTCAGCGAATCATTTCCGCTTGTTTTGGTGCTTGGGGGTGCTTCCCTGCGAACGAATTCGGATATTTGCTTGAGCCGAGCAAACGTTTCTTTCTCTCTAGCACACCTCCGCTTTCCGGATATGGATATGAGGCGATCTACGAAAATCGTCCAGTGGTCGAGAACCGACCGATTTACGGAACTGAGCTCGTTTACGCGGAACGTCCGACCTATGCGAGCGAGAATATCTACGAAACGCGCGCCGTGTATGAGAGCATTCCAATCTATGGACCGAACTCCCCGATTTACCAGTCGCAGTCATACGTCACAAATATTCCTGCCGGATGGGCGTGGGATGCGACATTTGTCGGTGGTTTAATTTCAGCTGCGAATTGTCCCTGTGCTCCCGTACCAGAGCCGGCGACGACTGCTTTACTTCTCACGGGGTTTGGGACGCTCGCGGGCCTACGCGGGAAACGGGCTTCGTTCAATCGTTCTTAGGTCAAGCGCTTGGAGTATGACCGTCTTCAGCCGAAGTACGATTCGTCAAAAGGAAAGAAATCAAATTTGTGCTCTTTTGTAATTCTGAGGATTTCCAAATTACGAAGGTGAGCTGCAAAGGTCTTACGAAAATTCGCCAGAAAGGTATCCAGCTCTGCGACTCCTCGAACCTCAAGCTCGATCTGGAAATCGTGGTCGCCGATAACCTTGACGAAAAAGCGGACGTTTCCATTACTCGCCGCAAAACTCTTCAGTCGTTGTTCCACCTGCTTCGTGATTCCGTGAAAATAGAGAAAGAGGACATAATAGTCGTATCCGAGCTTCGCGAGATCCAAGAGCACCGTATAGCCCACGATAAGCCCGCTCTCTTCGAGCTTCTTTAGCCGATACCTCACGATGTCTACAGTCAACGACGTTTGTTCAGCGAGCGATTTCAAGGAAATCCTCGCATCTTGCGAAAGCACTTTGAGGATTCGTGCTTCAATCAATGAGATCTCACGGTCCGGCGCTGTGCTTCCGTAGAATCTTTCTTCGCGTTTCCCTTTTTTCGAGAGGTAGGCCCGCGTGTAACCGGGGGCGACGATGACAGTCGCCACGTTCTTTTCACGGATAAATCGACCGAACTGTGACTCCAGGCGACGGTAAAGTTCAGCGTATTCGATCACGTTTCGGGAAAGCAAAGAGAAACTGATGTCGTATCTCCCGCTCATCGATACGACCCACAACACATTTTGCTGCTGACACAGAAAACGGAGAAGGCGCTCTTCTGCTTCCTCCTTAACCGAGAGAAATTTGAGATACACTTTATAATGCGTGAGGCCTAATCGTGGGCTGTTCACAAACGTGACACATTGTTTCAGCAACCCGGTAGATTTCATCCGGTCGACTCGATAGGCGATGGCCTGCTCCGAGAGCGAGAGCTGTCGTGCTGCATCCGCGAAGCTACACCGTGAGTTCTGATCTAAAATCTGAAGCAGTTCGCGGTCTTTGTGATCAAGCTCCATAGCAAAACTCGTAGAATCCAGGAAAAAAACAGCAAAAAATCCCAAATAAAAAGAAAAGTTTACTAAAAAGCGGTCTTCAGGGCAATTGCCGAAAAACGTTTGCCTCAGGAGAACGTATGAGAACAATCGATAGCGCGGCGGAATTTCTTTATCATTTGAGAAAGACAAGAGCTTTGGCAGAAGGCCTGCCGAAATCGCTGCTCCCGGAGAATTTCCGGTGTGCGTATGCGATCCAAGACAAACTTGTGGAGAGAATTCTTGGTGAGTCGCCGGGAGCGTCGGTGATTGGTTATAAGGCCGCGTGCACGAATTCAAAAATTCAATCGATGTTTGGGCTCTCTGAACCGCTGTTCGGTCAGCTACTGAAAAATCGCAGCTACTCTTCAGGCGCTCGGGTTCCTGGGGTTGAGCTTGTTACACGATGTATAGAAACGGAATTCTCGTTTCGAATCTCCCGAGATATACCGTTTAATCACGAAGAATATTCTCTCGAAAGTATCGGCGAGTTCGTGGACGCAGTAATTCCTTCGATGGAAATCGTAGAGACCCACTACACGAATTGGACGGCGGCCGGCGCGAAACAGTTGGTCGCTGATAACGCGATTCACGGGTGTTGGATCGCCGGTGACCCGATTCCATTCAGTAGCGACTTCGATTTCTCGACCCACCAGACAAGGCTCTATGCAAACGAAAGGCTCGTTAGAGAAGGAAGTGGGGCGAATGTATTAGGCAATCCCCTGCGAGTTGTATGCTGGCTGGTGCAAGAGCTTCAAAAATACGGCAAAAGTTTGCGGGGGGGCGAGGTGGTGACAACAGGACTTACAACCGACGTGTATTTAGCACAACCGGGTGAAACCCTTCGAGCAGATTTCGGAACAATCGGCAACGTGGAATGCGTAGTCGAATGAGGTTTATTAGAACCTGGATAGCGCGAACGAGAGGGACAAGGAATCTTCGCGTGCTTGTCCCGCGGTGAGTCACTCTTCTTCTCGCCGCCTTTCTCCGTAATTTCTTGAGAGCATGTACACTTCATCCGCCGAATACATGTCTCGAATGGTGAACTCTACCTCAGCGCCCAACTCCGAACGGTAAAGCCGCTGGGCTGCATTGTCCGATCGCGTGGTTACCACGATATGTTTGAGCTCCGCATCTCGAGCCTTCAGATGCTCATGAACCTCCAGCAGTGATTCCCTGATTAAGGTCCTACCGATGCCACGTCCCCGGAACTCCGCGGATACGGCGAGATGTTCTAACTCCAAGACTGCTTGCTTTCGAAATCCGGCCCTCTGACACCATTGGATATATCCGAGAAGGGAGCCGCCGGCATCTGCGACGAAACACAACATTCTGGGATAGGCGCGCAAGTTACACTCTATCCACATTTTCGTATCGAGATGCCGAGGGAAGCATTCAGCATGAATCGTGGCAACCTCCGTGATATCTGCCTCGGCCATTGCGCGGATTTTCATTCTCAATTCCTCGTTCGATCTTTTGAAAGCCTCGTCTGCCGCGTCCCGTGGGAACCTTTGTCTGGTATACCGGAACTACAGAAGTTGAGCTAAAGCTTTGGTTTCGATGAACTGCTTCAGTAAGACGCTCAACGGAGATGGAATGGATATTGCATTCTTGTATGGAATTGGTCACATTCCGTTTCACTTTTTGATTCCTCTCGCAATCTACTTTACTACGAAAAACAAACTCCAACTGATTCAGCTCGAGAGTGCAAATCTGATCGATCTGGACCATCTGTTCGCGGCGCAAATTTTTGTCGCGGAGCGCTGCTCTCTTTCGACTCATCCGCTTCATGGTGTCACGGCCGCTTCATTCTATTTCGTACTTGCTCTTCTCCCGGTGAGCCGTTGGTTTGGAATTGGTGCGTTATTTCATCTTCTGCTCGATTCTCCAACTTGTCTGATGTGATCGATGTTTCATGATTAACGCAGATGCGAAGTCTGCTCTTCGAGAGGAATGGACCTTGACTTTACTCGTTGGCCATCACACAAGTTTTGCACCTCGATGTTCGATTTAGGTAAAGCGAGAGTCATAAAAATGAAACACTCAAAATCCATTACTGCGAAACAACGTGATGAGTTATTTCGTCTGCTGAAAGACCGTTTCGAAAAAAACGTCCGGCGGCATAAGGGAATAATCTGGGAGAAAGTCCAAAAAAAATTGGAAGCCAGGAGCGAAGAACTATGGTCCCTAAATGAAATGGAAAGAACAGGCGGGGAGCCTGATGTTGTGGGATTCGATAAAAAGACCAACGAATACGTTTTTTGTGATTGTGCGGCGGAAAGTCCCAAAGGTCGACGGAGCATTTGTTACGACCGTGCGGCACAAGACGCGCGGAAGGAGCACAAGCCAAAATCAAATGCCGTTGAAATGGCTTCAGCTATGGGAATTGAATTGCTGACTGAAGAGCAGTACCGCGAGCTGCAAACGCTTGGAAGCTTCGATACCAAGACTTCAAGCTGGATCAAGACTCCGGCCGATATTCGAAAATTGGGTGGAGCTGTTTTTTGTGATCGACGGTACAACCGTGTCTTCGTCTATCATAACGGTGCGGAATCGTACTACGCCGCTCGCGCATTTCGAGGAATGCTAAGAGTTTAGTGACACGTGAGATCGAGCAAATACGCAAGAACGATCGAATCATGCTGTGAGATTGGTGCTCCTTTCCGCACTTAAATCAGCGGAGAAAAAGTTGAAGCCGCTATCCCAGTTCGAGGCTCGGAAGACATTCTTACCGGAATCGCGTTTGGTAGGAGCGTCGAAGGGTGGTTCGAAGTAAGTCCAAGACTCGGAGTAGTTGCTGGTGAAGGTGTAGGTGCCTCGCATGTGGTAGTGAGCAGCTCATAGATATCGATCAGAAGTTCACTATTCTCGCTTGTGTCTCCACATTCGCCGAAGGAGTCGGTCGAAGAAGTCTGGATCTCGTCTTCAGAAATGCCTTCGCCTATATTCTCCGTATGAGCATCTGAATGACTTGGTTCACTCTCCTCAGTTGAACTGGTCTTCGTCGAACCCCTACATTTGAGTTGTAAAATCTTCGAATAATCTTTGATATTTTTAAGCAACGTGGAGAGAAGCGCCTTGTATTCTTCGTCCTGAACTTTCGCTGCCCTAATCACGGCCTGCGCACCCTTTAAGTATTTTAGAATGGCTGCTTGGGCAGCCTTTTGCTCGACCGAATCGTCGTTATCATTTTTGAGCGCTTCTCGTTCGATGGCTTCGTTTAGCTCTTTCAGAGCTCTCTTTTGGTCGCTTAATGTCCCAAGTAGGAGAATCCTTACACCCCCGCTATTTCCAAAGAAGAACCGTGGTTCTTCTTCAGAATTATTGGCCTTCGCACTCGGAGTTAATGAAAGGAGGAAGACCGAAAATGCGATCGGCGCAAGGCAGCGTGCCGGAATAAATAACCGATTCATAATAACCCTCGAGAAAGCGGTGACGCTTCTTTTAGAATGTTATGTGGTGGCACCGGAGCGGTGGCACCAACAGCATCTGAATAACGCCCTCAAAAACTCTAACTGTTGCCTTCTTCGCTGAGTGTCACTGCAAAATCACTGACCGCCGTCGACCCCATGCTCTCGAATGTATCCTGGCAATCTACGTAAGATCATTCTTAGATCAAAATTCATGAAGCGCCGAAATCAGTGGCTTGGCCTATGAATTGACCGGGTACATCCACATCCACTATTGTCCCCGTGGTCGAAATGGGATGCGGAGATTCATTCATTGAGAAATTCATTAGATGCTTCTGACGTCGTGCAGGACGCCAACCTCTCCCGCAGTCTAAAATCGCAAAAAGATTCCTCCGCTATTCAATCAATTGTTGTTCTCGAGTTTTTTATAGGTGCGCTGTTACTCAGTTTTGCCGGTGTTCTTACAAAACCTCTCGCGGGATATGTCAGTCCGCTGGGCGTTGCCATCGGAAGAGCGGCGGTTGGCGTGCCATTGATTTTCCTTTTTCGTTCAATTCACCTGCGCCGAGCTAGTCGGCCGATTTGGTTGATGCCTGTTGCTCGAGATAAATGGCAATGGTTCGGAATAGTATGCCTTGCCTTGAATGCCCCGCTATTCTTTGGAGGCATCATCTATGGATCGACGGCAGTGGCGTACCTCATTTCATCGGCAACACCATTCTATATGCTTTGGTATCAGCTGTTTTTTGACGAAACTCGGCCTCCGCCGAGAGATTTCTTTTTTGCTTTCCTCGTGTTCCTTGGTCTTGCTCTGTTTTTCTCCAGAGGACTCGAGGCGGGCTTGCATGTAGGAACATTTTTGTCGTTGGGTGCGGGGGTGACGTTCGCTGGATTTCTCTATGCACAGGGAACCCTTCAGGCGAGAGTCACGACATCGGGCGAACCTCTCGCAGTGGGCACTTCGCTTTTCGGGCATCTCTTTAGTTTGATAATATCGCTCCCCTTGCTTCTCCTTCTTGCGAGCGGTGACTTTATACCGGAACTTTGGACGCCGCTTGCCGTCCCACCCCTGTGGGCGGCAATTCTTGTTGTGTTGATCGGGATTCTCGTTACTTCGCTGCCGTCTTGGCTTTGGGCGCGAAGTGTTCCCGAGCTGCCACGTAATATCGTTGCGATGACTCCCACTCTCATTGCCCTTTGGGCACCCCTTTGGACTCTTATTCTTCTTGGTGAGGCGTGGCCGAATAAAACGGAGACTGCAGGAATTGTAGTCGTCCACGGAACCGTCCTCGCCGCCTGCCTTCTGAAGCGGCGGAGGTAACGACTTCGGGCACGGGAGCTTTCCTTGCTTCAGCTCGCGATGATGAACGGGACCGCGTTTCGAAGCTTCGGGTGCCGATACAATGAAACAAAATATCCGCCCACTTCGGGGTTCAATTCAATGCGCTCTAACTAGGGGTTAGGGCGTTGTTTCAAAGCTCAGGGGTGCTCGAAGGGGCAGCTGTATCAATGTAATGAAGGGAAGCGGGAAGTTCCTCTCGCCGCCGTCCATATTGTTCTCGAGTCCACATCAGGTCGAGGAAAGTATGAGCATGACGAAGAAGCATTTATTCAAGGCGACTGGAAGTTTGTTCGGCTCTGCCCTCGCTATTCTTCTCGGGGGGTGCACGATTGCGATGCCGGGGAAGAGCTATTCAGGCGAATCGCCGAAAGACACCCCAGAGCGTCTGCAACTGGCCGAAAGGCTGCGGCAGAACGTCGAACTGCTTTTTGTAGCTGACAAAGAAAGGAATATTTTCAATCTTCAGGGTCTACGCAGCGCCGAAGAAAATATTGAAAGGTCGCTCAGAGAAGCCGGCTATGAAGTTTTTCGTGAAGCGTTCGTCTCACAGGGTGTTCCTGTACATAACATTCGAGTCGAGCTTCCAGGAAACAAGAGACCGGAGGAGATTGTCGTCGTGGGAGCGCATTACGACTCCGTCAGAGGATCTCCCGGGGCAAATGACAACGGGAGCGGGGTGGCTCTCCTTATCGAGCTCGCTCGCGCACTTTCTGCCACACCGCAGGAGAGAACGGTTCGCTTGATATTTTTCGTGAATGAAGAGCCACCATTCTTTTGGACCGAAGAGATGGGAAGTGTACACTCCGCAAAATTGGCAAAATCTAAGAACGAGAAGATTGTTGCGATGCTGAGCCTCGAGACTTTGGGCTATTATGAAAATGAGAAAAATACACAACGGTATCCCGCGATACTCTCCTGGTTCTATCCGAGCCGTGGGAATTTCGTCGCATTCGTTGGAATGAGCAGCTCTTCCAAGCTTTTGAAATGTGCAATCAAACGTTTTCGGCATCACGCGACCGTGCCGTCGGAAGGGGCGGCTTTACCTTGGATTATTCCTCACGTGGGCTCCTCCGATCATTGGTCGTATTGGCGAGAGGGATATCCGGCGATAATGCTGACCGACACAGCAATGTATCGATATCGTCATTATCATACGACAGAGGATAAGCCGGCCCGACTGAATTACCGGATAATGTCACAGGTGTTTGAGGGGATTGAACCAATGGTGAGAGATCTCTCTCGAGTGCAGTCCATTGACGAGTGCGAATGACGTAACGCAGTTTCCAAAGTTCGCGAGTTCTCCTCGTAGACGTGTTATTGAGTCAAAGGCCGGAATCGGAGCCCGTTTTAGAGTCCATCTCCGCTGCTAATACGGAGAATGTCGCCGAGGCAATCAACAGCCCGTGAGAAAGAGAGGAAGGAAGCTCCTCAGAATGAAACATCCCACGGACACCACGAATAGGTTCCAGGCCGCTTTGAATCCACCGACGGAAGCCGCAATGATTGCACCGAAGCCCGATGCCGCGCCGATAAGCGTTCCAAACCCACCTTCTAGATAGCCGAGCAATCGAGAGCAAGCTGCTAATGCATTTCCGGCTTGTCCGCAGTCTGGACAAAACGGCTGGATCTGCACGGTGGGAATAAACGCGAATGCGGAATCCGCAAACGCAAAATCGAGAATCAGAAAAAACGCAAACAACGGCAGTCGCCGGAAACTAATCCGAGAACAAATATCCATACTGAATCTCCTGTGAGGGCTTTCATCGAGATTATGGAACGGATTTGAGGCGGCTTTATGTCGAGGGTGAGCGGAATGGTGGTTTGATTCTGACGATGTCGTGCTCGATCGGTGACGAGCAGGAGGGGCGGCTAGGAGAATCTTTGAAGAGCCTGCGTTCCCTAAAATTTCTCGAAACGATTGTGATGAGAGAAGGTCGAAAGGCGACCAAGTGCTAGGATCCGCGATTCGCGCGAGCTATGATGCCGGCTATGATTTCTCGGGGGTGAAAAATGCGCCGCGAGATGCACGAATTGTTAAGCCTAACGATCGTGCCGGGAATACGGTTCTCGTTCTCGTTCTCGTTCTCGTTCTCGTTCTCGTTCTCGTTCTCGTTCTCGTTCAAAGAGTCGGGAGCAGTCCTTCGAATCGACAGCGTCCCGCGGATGACCACGCAACGTCGACTATCTGTCCAGTACGTTTCACGCACATAACAACAAAAGAGCAAACTCACGTCATTGTATTTTCCGCTTTGAGCCCTCGAAGTTTCTTGCTATCAAGTCAACCCGACTCCGTTCCCTTCGACACATTTCGAATGAGTAGATGTTCCTTTTGCCTCCTGCCTCAAAGTGCTGAAAGCACCTTGGTGCGGGAGAGAGCGAATCAATCGTCCCAACCACTGTTCGGAGGGTTTTGTCCATGAGTTCGAAGCGAGTCCTCGGCGTCGTGGGCGCCGGAATGATCCTCGCGGATCAAGTGTTGTGGGCCCTGCTGGAGTTGCTGCGCCGCGGCGTCTTCACGGAGCTGCACATGGCCGCGCAGGGCAGCAAGTCACTGAACGCGCTGGTCAGCCACCGGCGGTTCGCGCGTGACTACCCCGACTTCAACCCGGTGAGCGCCTTCACGAGCTATCCGCCGCTCAGCACGGATGCGAGCGTCCGGAGCGACCGGTACTACCTGCAGATGTTCGATGCGATGCCGCCGGGGAGTGTCGTCTTCGTGGCCATTCCGGACGCCCTTCACGCGCGCGTGATCCTCGAAGCTCTGAAACGCGGGCTGCATGTCGTGAGCGTGAAGTCGCTGTGCACCAGCGCGGCGGAGCTGATCGCACTTCGTGACGCAGCGCATCAAGGCGGACTGTTCGTCGGCGTCGAGTACCACAAGATGGCCGACACGCGGGTGCAAATTGCCCGGCGCAACTGGCAAGCCGGGCAGTTCGGCGTCATGACCTCGGCCGCCGCGACTATGATCGAAGACGACTCGTACATGGGGGCCAACAGCCCGTTTGCGGTTCACTTCGTGCCTGCAACGTCGGACCCGGCCACGTACGTCGGGTGTCACTACATCCAGCAAGTCCACTACATCACGGGGGAGCGTCCGATCGCGGTCTCGGTGTACGGCGTGAAAGGCCGGTTCGTAAACGGCCCCGAGTGCGTTTCGTGGGCCACCAGCAATATTCACTATCCGAACGCGGGGATGGTGATGGTCAACGGTCTCGGTTTTCCCGGACACGCCGCGATGCGGAACCATCAGGGTCTGCAGATCTTCGGCGTGACGCCAGGCGGGAAGGGAACCTTCCTCTGCCATGTCGATAACAATCGTGGAATGTACTACGCCACTGACCCAGATCAAGGAGGCCGAGTCACGGATGCCGGAACGGACTACATCGGCTGGATCCCTCGGCGTGAGGGGCCCGGCGGAACGATGATCGGATACGGCTACGAGTCGGTTCGAGAGTTGGTCACGACCGCGTTCGACGTCGCCGCGATTCAGGACCTCGCTGCCCGGAGAAGCCGTATCAGCGCGGTCGATGCCGAATACAACATGGCGACCCTGGGTAACACCGGGTGGTGCGCCTGTGTCTACGAAGCGATGCGTGCGTCGGTGCTGAATCGCGGAAAGGTCGTCGAGGTGGACTATAGCGCCGCCGGAACGTCGTGATTCCGGAGTGTCTTCATAAGCGGCGTCGCCCAGCCGCTTCAATCTACCTAAAGGAGGAAGTTCGGGACAATCGCCCTCTCTCGAACACCTTTTAGTTCGGAAGTCTTCGACTCCGAGTTTTAATAGCGAGAGCCGCGCGGCATCCCACGCCCTTGCTGACCTTTATCTCGATCGCAATTGGTTTTACTATTCGGCTGGCGAAGGGGACGATATTTGGGAGAGAAGGTTCTCAATTGGAACTCGCAATCCGTCCGCAGCAATCTTCGCGCCATACTTCGAAGGGTGCATTCCGTCGCCGTTCGTATACGTCCAGCGAGGAGAATGGCCCCGGCCTTTTTCCAGAGCACCTTCAGCAAAGTTCTGTTGAAAATAACTATCCAATCGGAAGACCGATAATCCATTCTCGGAAGCGATATCTTCGATCCGCAATCGGCTGGGGTTCGAGGCGGAGTATTCGTGCTTCGAGTAATAGATTTGATCGTCGGAGAATGACGGCCAGGCCACAATCAGCGGGCGAAAGCCATGCTTCTCACTCAAGAGTCTGAACTCCTTCAGGCCTTCATGGACGTTATTTTTTCCAATAGCGATCGCGTTCGTGACATATCGATCGCCAAAGCCAAACTCATCGCGGAAGCGAAAAAGATTCGTGCGGAGACTGATCGCGCGGAAAAAATGGGAGTTCGAGAATAATTGTTTCGCGTAGTTCGGCCGTTCGAAGCCGACTTCCCGTATCAATTCACCGTTGCTCTCGATGAAGTCATTCTCGACAAAGATTATTACGACGACATCCGGCTGATATTTTAATCCTTTGATTTTCAGGAGCTCAACCTCGCCTCGGGTGCAATAGCCGCTTACTCCGAAATTCAGCACTTCGACGTTTTGCCCGCCAAATCGGTCCTCAAGCCTACGAGAAATCGTGTCATTCAAATCTGCAAGCCCTTGGCCCGCGACCACAGAATCACCCAGTATGATCACGCGTTTCACTTGAGCCTGTTTGGTAATCTTCCGTTCTTTATCGCGCTGCCCGTCCGCATTGATGTACGAGAATATTCGACTACTATTCGGAGAACCCCGAAATCCGGCCCTCAGCTCGTAACCGAGAATGGGGTTTTCTGAGAGTTGGAACGCGCCGTAATCCGTTTTCGGATCCAGACGATAGACTCTGGGGGCGAGCTGGGCGGCGCGAAAAATAAGCTCGGCGCAAACAACGATCGAGAGCACAGAAACGAAGACAAGGACGAAGCGAATGAATGTCTCCCGCAAGATCACGGCACACACCTCATCGAAGTGAGTATCTGGTCTGGTAGGGGGATTGTAAAACGCATCATTTCCGAGAGATATCTCAGATCAGAGGTGCTTGAAAGTCTAAGGCTGGGGCAGGGAAGCTGTTGTTCTGAGGTCGCCGCTCGTGTTCTCATGGGGGGGAGTGAATATGCCTTTTCCCCGGAGGAATCTCATGCGACCCAGTCTTTTCTTGTGGTTCTCAGCGTTCACGATCGTCGGATTTATAACCACGAGCGGGAATATCGCGGCAGCGGAACCTGACAAGCTCTCCGAGGAGCGAAAGCGCAAGCTCATCGAGGCGGTTCAACGACGATTGGCAGAGGGGGAGTCGTCTTCAGCAGAGGGCTTTGGAGCTGCCCGGTACGAGGGAAAATCTGACCCGGGAGCGGCAGTTCGCTCACCCGAGAAGATTCGCTATTCGGCGATCATTCAAAAGCAAATTAAATCGAACTGGCGCTGGCAAAAGGAGACCAAGGAGAAAATTTGTGTAGTTCGCTTCGCCATCGCTGATGATGGAGTGATCTCCAGAATGGTTTTGGAAAAATCCTCGGGAGACACGGCGTTCGACGAATCGACGATGGCGGCAGTGAGAACATCGACACCACTCCCTTCACCTCCGGAAAGTGTAAGAGAGCAATTCCGTGATGTTCGAATAACTTTCAACTCCCTAGAGTAGGATTTTCGGTCTCTAAACGGCCGAGGCAATGGCAGTCTATTCGGAACGGATAGTTGCCCGCGCGCTTCACTCTCTTCTGCCTTCGCTTATTGAAAAAGAGGGGGCTATCCCGCCGCAGAGAAGACAAGCCTCAGTCAATCGTGCACTCCTCAGAGCAGCTTCTCTACTGTCCGAAAGGCGTTGTTACGCGCCTTTCGGACCTAACCGATGATCACTCCTCCGGGCCGAAGAAGTCGAAGACGTACGCCCGGCGGATCGCACGTGCCGCGATATCACTCTGGCCCGGGAGCTGCCAGCCGCAGGGCCGCTCGCTCGTGTGCTTTCCGAGGCCGGCGTCATACACCAAGAGCGCGGGGAACAGGTGGCGGCGATGCTCCGGCGGTGCGAGCCTCCTCAGGTCGAGAACCCCGAGCCAGAGATAGGAGAGCGCGTATGACGGTACCGTTCCGTCGTCCGGGTCCATTTCCAGCACCTCGGTTACGATTCCACCGTCGGGAAGATACTGGGACTTCTCCAGCTCCGAGCCGGTTTGCAGGACTTCGCCGAGAGTCTTGACGCCGATCTGCATCCTCCCGCGCTCGAATGAAAAGCGCGCTCCGAGGTTCAGCGTTACCCCTCGAACGAGCAGCTTCTTCTCATCCGGGAAGTCCCGCCTCATCAAATCGCACAGCGGTGGGACCACGAACGCCTCAAAGGCCCACACCGCGCGATGCTGATGACTTGCTTCCAACCCGAAGAACGCTTCGACGGTCGGAGCCCCGGCAAGGTCAACGTACACCTCGCCCCGCGGAGTCGGCGGCGTTTCGATGTACGTAACCCGGTCGGCATGCTCCGCTGAAGCGCTGACGACAGGTCTGTGAATCAGATCACTCACGGTGAACCCTCCAAAACCAAATGTAGGGATAGATACTCTGTGAACTACACATTGATGTGGTGCTTCTTGAAGCCATTGCTTTGCTTCTAAGAACGGCCGGGAGAGAGCAACGAGCGAGCGATTCGAAAAGGTGTTTGCTCGCTAAGAATACGGTATTCGGCAGCCGGCGTCAAAGTGCCGTAGCCCCAAGCTATCGTTACAGATTAGCTACGGATTGTACTTTTGGCGGAGCAGAGCATGACACTTGAGAACAGTGCAGCCGACGCTGCACAGCTTAGGTCGATCTCAGAATCGAGACAAACATTCGCGGAGAGATGGGTGAGCTCGAGGCGAGCACAGATAATTTCGCCCGAGAGTGTGTAATAAATTTTTCGCGGTCTTTTACACCGAGCAGAAGCGAGAGGGACGCGATGTGCTCGCCATGACCCACGGCGATGTCTCGAAGTATTGCCATCCGATTGAACGAAACAAATTTGGTGGCGGCATGGAAGCAGTTTGTCGAATTCGAATTCCGTTCCGAGCCCGGTCCGAAGATGGATTCAGTTGTCGCCTGGGAAGTCGCATTGAGAGAAGCGTCGACGCTCGTCACAGTGGTTGCTTGAACAGTCGAGAGAAGCCAGTTGTCCGAATACTCGAAGTCGTCACTGAAGATTGGATCGTATTCTTCTTCACAATCAGTATTCGCGTTCGCCGGTCGAGTGCCGAAGAGCAAGAATGCGGCAATAAAGACACTAAACATCAAAGCGGAATTATGTGACTTCATTACTGCTGGCCTCGGATGGAAACGGCACTGCGTATGCCGGCCGCCCGTAAGAGTGGACGTCGAAGCTCATCCGGACTACTCGCTGACCGCGGAAAATGACGAAATCATACATTTGCTTGGCATGTCGAACAAATGATGGTAGCGCTATGCTGACGAGGGGTATGGCGAGCACAGGATTTCTGCTGGTTTTAAGAACCGTTTTAGGACTGCGTAGAGAAGGTAACTTCTCAGGCGGTCTGCAGACTTCATGCGCTGCGGAGTTCCCCCAGCATTAACGTATCGAAACATCAGCGAAATAGACATCATGCGGTTAGTTTTTCTTGGTAAGGGAGGAAGTGGAAAGACCACTCTATCTTCTCTGGTTGCCCTTCATTGTATTCAAAGCGGTAGAAGTACTTTAACCATCGACGGAGACGTCAATATTCATCTTGGTCCGGCCCTCCATGTGCCGAGTTCATCGCCTACCTTGAGCGATGATTACTCGGAGCTCTTTCGAGCGTTGGAAGGATCTCATCCCTATTATCAGTCAACACAGATCGCTCCGGGATGTGGAAGTCTTCCACCGACGCGTTGGTCGACGCGTATTTCATTGAACAAAGACAACCCAGTTCTCAAGCAGTTTGCCTGGACCGCGGAAGACAAGCCTTGGTGGCATGTGAAACTCGGAAACTATGGCGAAGTCGATAGCGGAGGTGATTGCTATCATTTCAAGCAAAATGCGCTTGAATTATTCGTCCACCGAATTGACGACCTGAAAGACGAGGTCGTAATGACCGATGCTACGGCTGGCGTGGATCATTTGGCGACGTCGTTAGTTCGTGGATATGACCTATGTGTCTTCTCAGTTGAACCCACCCAGAAAAGTGTTTCTGTCGCGAGGGACTTTCTTTCTCTCGCCGAACAGGCCGGTCTAGCCGCTATTTTTATTGGCAATAAGATTGAAGGGGAGGAGGATCTCGCCTTCATCTCCAAGAATCTTGGACGTGGACTTTTCGGATCGGTCCCTTTCATTCCGGAGTTAGGCCGTTCGGATGACCACGATTACTCGCTTCTCCTAAATCAGTCGGTGCAGTTGAGATCGCTCTTTGATGCGATACTCGAACACGGCGCGGAACGTTTTGCGTTTCGATCCGAGCAAGTCGAGCAGTTGCACGGAATTTTCCGAAAGGAATGCCTGGGGTATTGGAATTCATATCTCGGAATCGATCTACTGCCGTATTTGGATGAGGTGCACTAAAATGAAAATCGCGTTTATCGGAAAAGGTGGTTCTGGAAAAACGTCTATCTCATCGTCATTTATTAGGTGGAACCTCTCTCAGGGAAGGTTCACGATCGCATTTGACGTGGATGTGAACAAACATCTCGGTGCCGCACTTGGCAGGGATGTGGCTGGCTCGGAACTCATTCCACGAGTTAAGGAGATATTTGATCACTTAGAGCCGGAGAGAAAGGACTTGCTCGATAGCATCGGTGAACGGCCGATGATTGGCTGTCTGCCTTTGGCGCCTTCCTCCCAACGCATTTCTTGTTCGCCCTCGGACCCGGTGCTCAACAAGTTCGGAATAATCGACCAGAACCTCGCGCTCTTGACCACGGGCACATACTCGACGTCGGATGTCGGGAAGGCCTGCTACCACGGAAAGCTGTTTGGTGCTCAGTTGATCGCTCATCGGATCATGGACAGAGTTGAGGATACAATCGTTTTTGACGTAACCGCAGGCACGGATCCTGTCGCGACGAGTTTAGTGATGGCCTACGACATGCATGTTGTCGTGGTCGAGCCTACGCAAAAATCGGTCCAGGTGTTCAAGGACTACTGTGTTGCGACCGAGGGAGTGCGCCGGGGTCCGGTCGTAGCTCTGGCGAACAAGGTTCGCAGTGAGAGCGATAGAGAATACATCGGCGCGTCGATTCCGCAGGAGTTTATGATTGGGGAAATTCCGTTCTCCCCTGCACTGAAACGTTTTGAACAGGGTGAAGCGGGCAGCGTTGATCAGTTTGTCGCTGAGTGTGACGCTGTCTTTGGTGCAATCGATTTGCAGCTCAGGTCCCTTGGCGAGGCGGATCGCAAAGAATACGATCTCCTGCTGCAAAAATGGTTCAAGGCCTACAGTGGAAAATGGTACGATAGACTTTATGGGCGCTCGCTGGGTGATATAACGGCCAAAGGCGCTTCCGCTTAGTGAGTTGTCTTTTCGAACACGGTCGAAGTAACGGACGCCTTTCGGGAAGTTGAAAGGGAGCGGCCGGAAAGGCATAGAAATGGAACACTATTTCCAGGCTGCCTGCTCCATTTTAATTCCGATGGGTCGCGATTAGGGTCGAGGCGGATCAGAAAATGCCCCGCCACTCAGTCGAGCGTGTCTCTTCCAAGTCTCCAAAGAAGAAACATATTGATCCCTTGTTTCTGCTTCTCTTCATGTATTAACTTTCCGCGAAACAAGACAATCGGAAGAATCCAGGTAGGGGACGACTTCTTCTCCGCTTCACGGAGACGAAGTGACCCCTCAAACTGGGCATGTGCGAACTACCCGTGAACCTCTGACAAAGAATCTGTGCTCTGCGGTCCCAAATGTGATTTGAATTTTCGACAACCGTAGCTGTAATGAAGCTCTTTTCGATTCGCGTGTGAGTCCAGTCTGGATCAACTCTTGGAGAATTCGAGTGGTTGATTTTGTTATGGATTTCTTGTTTCGAGATTCGGTGAGGTTAAATTCTTCGTATCCATCAGAGTTAGAAGTGAACGCAGGTTCTCCCGACGCGAATTGTTTTCATCAGCTTTGAAAAGAGGAAGGCGCTAACCTCTATCCAAAGCCCGGCTGAATTTAGTTTCAGACAGCCGGAGCAGGAGCACGTGTCAGTGCTTGGGCCACGACACGAGAATGCACAGAACCGAAACCACGAACAAGACACCACCGATAGCGAGAGTGATCGCACCCCACGAAGCTGGCCGATACTCGAACCGGGACAGGTCGTGGGTGGCGACGCTGCCCGTTCGGTGCACTCGCGCGATCACCTCGGCGGCCAGTCCTTCACCGTTTGCAGCATCGTACTCAGTGGCATCGATCGTGCTCGGCCGTCCGTTGAGGCGAGCCACCACGGTGACCGGGGCGTCTCGCAGAATTGAGCACACGAAGCCGGGTGAGTCGATTTGCGCGTTGGCGTCGGTAAGTCGGCGGTACCAGTCCAGTGCCCGTTCGACGTCTGCGACGCCTCGGAAGCGGCACCTGTTCGGACCGACTTGGTGTAGACTCGCGTTTGCTAGCGCCGCAAGCAGCGCCGCGAAGCGGAGGTTCCCGATCGAGATAGCTGCGGTCGGGAGAGTAGTCTCCGTTCCACTCGGAGTTACTGTCATGGCGTGTTTCCTCTTCTTCCTTGGGAAGTAGGGACGGGGTTCCGTCGGACATCAGGCACCGGAGCGGTGGCAGCGAAATCGCGTGATTCCACCGATCGGGTGCCTGGTGTTGAGTTCTCCAGTAAGGAAGAGAAGAAGAAAAACCAATACAAAACCGAATGCCTTCCTCTTTCCGATGCATTCGGGCGTTGCTCACAACAAAAACGGCAAAACGGCTCGAATCCACCAAAAAGGGGCGAGAAGAAGTCAGCGGGCTTGAATTTTAAATCGTTGCGGCGAAGTGGTCCCGGGGGTCAAAGCTTGAGCAGCTTGGGCGAGCGGGATCGCTCAGAGGAACGAAACCAGGGAGAAAATTACGCCTCTCCGAAGTTTTCGTCAATGGGTGCGAAAAGAGAATTTGGCTGCTGTTTACTTCGATTTCATGCTGAGTACTCGTTCAGAGCTATTAAACTCGCAACGCATTGAGGCGAACCATTTCAGTTCGCGAAAGGATTTTGATGAGTGAGTGGAAATCTTCAATGCGGAACAGTTTGATAAAAGGGGTACACTGTCCACTTCCTGTGAACCTGTACCTTTTTGATTAAACCGCGCCCGTCGCGTCGTCGCTCTTCAGGGCCTCGATTTCGATGCGCGCCCAGTGCGGTTGCCCCGGGACGCTGAACACCTTGGCCCCGCGGGCTAAGCATTCGCGGCAGAGCAGATCCGCCTTCCAGACGATTTCAGCGAGAACACCTTTGCCCTCGCCGTGGTTCACTGTGAAGGTTAAGACACCGCTCTGGACAGCTTCCGTCATTCGCCGTTTCAACGTCCGCTTCGCCTCGGCGGCACGTTGACCGTGAATGTCGAGGTCGGGCACCGGCTGGTAGGCATCCGGCCCCGGTCGCGACTGCGGATGCTGACTCTGGAAGAACAGGTCGGTTTCGACCGCCCCCGCACCCAGCTTCTGCCCGGGCCGGCGGAACTTGCGCTTTCGGCGCGACATAACTTTTTAACCCCCTTGATTCGCTCCCTTAGTGGATGTGGACAGTGACAGTACTCAAGAATTGTCCCCCGGCAGAAGGCCCGGAAATGGGGGGCGGCTAAGAGAACTAAAAACTGAGTAAAAATAGCATAAATTGTCTGTAAATGAAATCCCGGATCCAGAGTTGGGCGTGCCGAGAAAACAGAGGAATTACGGGAAGTCGAAAGGGGAGAGGAACCTCTCAAATTTCGAAGAGGCGTCGGTTTCGAGGATTTTCCATTCCGAGAAAGTCTCGGACAGGCGGGCTGGAGAACCACGGGTGCGCGGACTGTTTGGGACCAACGGATCCTAAAGTCGTAAGGCTTCTCCTTTGAAAGCAAGAGACATTGCTTTACCTCGCCGACAATTCCATGGCGATCCGTGCGGACTGGCCGGAGGTGATACCGGTGAACAACGAGGCAATGACGTATTTGTCGCGGAGACTTCCGGTAGAAGTTGAAGCGTTCTGTGTTTAAAGAATTGCTAGAATTGACTGACTATTGATTGCGATTCGCTCGATGTCGTTAGAAGTTCGCTAGACATCCTTCCCCTCTGTGAGCCGCATACCTTATTGAGAGGCATACAGACTCAACTCTTGCACCATGGGGGGTGTTTTATGAGCTTCCCAAGTGCCAGCACTTTAAGCTCAAATCCTAGCGCTTACCGCGTCGAGCGGGAGAAACCATTCGTCGCAACCTTCACGCTCGATGCGGGCGTTGATCCCGAGTTTTACTTCAAAGATGTCCTTGATGCGCAAAAATTTGGCGCTTCAAACACAATCTCGTTCAGCGCGGCTGATTTTGTGGTTACACGGAGCAAAAATGATGGAAAGCTTACGTACCGGGTAGAATCCGCTGATCCGTTTCAAGTAAAGATTGGCGGTGCTACTCATTCCGTCGATCGCACGGGAGGGGTGGACCTCAACTCGAATTCGTTATCGCTTCCAGCATCACGAATCACTTATGTTCCTCAAGTCTGGACAAACTTTGCGGAGGAAGTGACTCGTCTGCAGACTCAGGCGCGCACATCCGGAAACGAAGAAGTTGCCGAGAAAATTGGAGGCAATCTTTCCGCCTTGAAGCGTCTCTTAGACTCTGAAGCGATACCCAGCGCTCGAGATCTGCTGCAAGCGCGAGACGCTCTCAACAATTATCTTCAGCTAGCATCACTCGGAATTCGAGAGCTCCGGGTAAGAAATGATTACTTCGCGCTTCGGCAGACAGGATACGGATTCACAATTCCGCAACGTCAAAATGGAGATCCCCCGAACGTTAGTTTTACGATTCCTGGGAATCCTCCGCAGGTGCTCAGCACGTTTGGCCCGCAGAGCTTTGTTCAAGATGATGGAAGGCGATCGTGGGCAGTTTCCGAAGGGAAGTCGGTATTCGTATCCCGAGAGAAGATCGGTGATCGATACGAATACAAAGTATACTTCCGAAATGACTTCAACGGGGCCGTCGATATAAATACACCTGGTGCGATGGGCCTCTTTACCATCGCCGCGACTGTGAACCGAGAAAATGGCACCGCTGTGGTGTCACACCGGCCTCGCGAGGAAGGTCGGATACTCTGTGTCCCCCCAGCCTTAATGAGTGTCGCTCGTCCGGAAAAGTCGGCGGCATGGGTGCGTTTCGATGGGGACGTAGCGGTGCTGTGTGAGCGGATTTCCGTTTCACGGGCTGATTTGAAGAACGCAATTGTCCAGCAGTCAGCGCAGCTTGGCGAGCTCGTTTTCGGAGCGGTGCCAGGAAGCGAGACGGCGATCCGCGAAGCCTCCGTGAGTCTCCAAAGGCTTCTCGATCAAACAGCCGTCCCGGGAAGCATGCAGCTTGTTCGCGGGTACAGACAGGTTTGGCTCTCCTCGAGTCATTATCGCTGGGAGACAGTGGAGACATGGATCCAAAATCCGGGGATTCCGGCACCACAAGTCCCTCCGGCGCCGTTGCCGGTACTAGGAGGGCAATCTGTGTCGCCTAGCGCCAAGGTTGACCCGCCTCCGCACGCACCCCAAAGTGTCGATACGATTCGGGCCAAATTACGATCCTCGAGTTGCCCATTTTCAGAATTTTCTGCCGCCCTCGATCACTCTGATTCTCTTGTTCGGCAAATTGCCGTTGCCAATCTTTGGATGCGGTCGAGCGCAGAGAGAGCGACCGTCTTTTCGAAGGTTTCTCGAATGCTGATCGATGACCCCTCAAATGACGTGAGACGAGTGATCGCGATTGATTTTGGCGTATTCAGCCGTGGGGATAGTGCCGTCGCCTTCAAAGAAATATTAAACGGGCTTTCGCGGGCGCTACTCGATCGCTCTCCGGAAGTGAGAAGCTCTGCCTTGTCCGCGCTTCGATACTCTGGAGCCAATGCGCGTGACGCAGCTCCAGCGGTGGAACGGCTGCTTACGGCCTCCGATACGAGGATTCGACGCGAAGCCTTAGAATGTTTGATTGCAATTGGAGTGCGGACGGAAGCGGTGCCGACTCTCGTCACCATTCTCCAGAGCGAATCGACCGATGAATACACGAAGCAATACGCGTTGGCCTGTCTTGGCACTCTCGGAACTCGGGTAAAGGAAAATAGAGATGTCATACGGCTCGTCGAGGCGGCGACCGGATCCACAAACGAAGATACCAAGCTGTACGCAGCGTGTGCGCTTGCGGCTATCAAAACAGATCAGGCTGATCGAGCACTGCCGATTCTCCGGCAGGTAATAAGTATCTCGACATCAGACCATCGCCGATCAACCGCGCTTGATGCGTTATCGCTAATGGGGACCGGTGGCCGGCCCGCCGTCGCCGACGTTCTCGGACTGTTGACTTTTGAGCAAACGGATCGTCGGAGCACCCGGCTGAGAGTTAAGGCCCTTCAAACGCTATCGGCTTTGGGGTCCTCCGCGGCGAAAGAGGTTCTCGATAAAAGAGAGGCGGTGCCGAACGATGTACCAGTCTTCTTCGAAGCGCTTTCGGATACGAGGAAGGAGGTTCGCCAAGCGGCTCTCACCGGTATTGAACGTCGCGGAAAAACTGGAATCGGCGCCGCTCTTCCACCGATTCTCGCGAAGCTGCAAACGATGGCGCAGAGCGACACTGACGATTTCATCAGGCGGGTCGCCCGAGCGGTGCACGATCATTTGAAATAGCATGGCGGGGAGGCAAACCGCCGTTATTGACAGCTCCGCCCGGGAGCCGTATAACACTAGGATGTTATTCAATTCTCTTCATCATCACCGACACCATCATCACGGCCATTCTCGGTCGTAGTCGGTTTTATTGAAGAAATTCAGAGCCGGCTTTTAGATGTCGGCTCTCTCTCTCAAATATATCTCCCACCGAAGTCTGAAAGCTGCTCGTTAATTTGATTGAATTCCTGGTCCCTGCATGCGGCATGGATCGGAGATTTTCATCGATTCGAGGGCAAAATGGACGTTGGTAATCTTCTCGGCTTGGCGAGTAAGTTGATTGAAATTCCTTCGGTAACCGGAGACGAGAAGCAGGTAGTCGATTTCGTAGAATCGCAACTTCGGTCATGGGATTTGGCCCCCGAGCGACTCAATGTCGAAGGCAATCGGGATAATCTGTTCGTCTCCTGCGGAGTGCCTGAAGTCGTTTTTACCACCCATCTCGATGTGGTCCCGGCGCCTGATGCGGCCTTCCGGCCGCGCATTGCAAACGACCGCCTGTACGGACGAGGCGCTTGCGACGCGAAAGGCATCGCTGCGGTCATGATGGAGGTCTGCCGTACGCTCAAGGGTTCCGGTGCTTCCAACTTTGGGTTGCTTCTGGTCGTTGACGAGGAGGTGAGCGGGTTAGGCGCTCGGTCCGCCGCTCAAGCACTAAAGGATCGCGGCATCCGCTTTCTGGTGAACGGAGAACCCACAGGTTGTGTCTTGGCTTCACGCCAAAATGGAGTTTTTGATTTTCGGGCATCGTTTAAGGGCATTGCTTGTCATTCGGGATGCCCCAAGAACGGAGAGGATGCGAACCAAAAGTTACTGAACGCTTGGATGCGACTTGCCTCATGCTCCGAAGAGGATCTCCGAAGTTCCGGAATAGCGCTCGTCAATTCCGGGAAAATTCTCGCTGGTGTCGCGGCGAACGTCATTTCTCCAGCCGCTACGATGGACGGCTGTGTGCGCACGAGTGCCGTGAATAATGACGCGTCGAAGCGATTTCTCGAGGAGCTGCTGCAGGCCGATGATTTCGAAATCACCTTTGACTGCCCAGCTTTCCCCCTTTTCGTTCCGGAAGGCTGGGAGAACAAGCCGGTGAGCTTCGGTAGCGATCTGCCAAATTTTTCGGAGTTGAAATCGGTACCCTTACTCTTCGGCCCCGGGAGCATTGCGCAGGCTCATACGGATGATGAGTTTGTGGCCATTTCGCAACTCGAGTTGGCCTTTCGCGGATATTGCGACCTCTACAACACGCTTCAACAAACTGGCGCCGTAGATTTCGGAAGTCTCGGCCGCTCTCGTTAATCTTTCCCGTAACTCGGGCTTTGATCTTTTCCAGCATCATACGAGAACCATTTATCTGCTCGGCTTTCTGACACGAAAGCCGAGGAGCGCTACAGCGTTTTGCTCTTCGGTTTTTTCTTCACACTCCAACTTACGTCACTAAACAATCTCCCCGAGGAACTTCCCATGACCATCGAGTATGCTCTCGAGCCTCTTTCCACGATCGAGATCCGAGAGCGCCCCGATCTGCAGAACCGGTTCGCCGAGATCTACTGTAAGGGGTTTCGTGGACCCCCGTGGAACGAACTGTGGACTCTCCAAACCGCACTTGCGGAGGTCCGCTTCCTCCTCGAGAACGATGCGGTGTTCGTCGTCGCGCGGGCCATCCAGAGCGACGACCGCGGCCAACAGTGTCGCGCGGACTCCATCGTCGGGTGGGTGACGGGTCTTCTGGTCGCGAAACACCACCACAACGCCCAACTGCTCGCTCTGGGTGTCCCCAGCGACGCGATGTGGTTGTCCGACATCGTCGTGGATCCGTCAGCGCAGCGACAACGGCTGGGAACCCGGCTCACTCGCGCGTTTACGGACGACATTCACGATCGAGGTATCGCCACCGTCGCCTCGAGGACGCGAGAAGACACCCACCAGTATCCGATTTTCTTGAACGTCGGATACGAGATCCTCGCCCAGGCGTCGTTCGAGACCGGTGGCGTGCTTCAACCGCAAGTGGTGTTTCTTCATCGGCGTAAATAGGAGTGCCAAGAGGTTCAGTCGTGACCGGATTCTGCCCCGCCCAGGCAGGATACCGGTCACGAATGGTTCTCAAGCGCTCCTTAGCGACGACTTTAATACATCCAAATCGAACCAGCCTGTGTTCTTCCTATCAAGGAGATTTCGCCGACCTGAAGAGAAAGGTGATTCTCGAAATACCAGCGACATAAGCATGTGCGAATAATACTTTGCGAATGAGCTCGTTTCTCCACTTCCCGCATTGGTACAGTCTCGCTCCGAGCGTGTCGACAATCTCCGTTCCTTGTTCTATGAACCTCAGCGTTGTGTGGGTTAATTTTTCTCTCCAGGGGATCAATGCAATGCCAAACGGGAAGCAACGTGTCGCCGAGGAACTCGCGGCGATCCTGCCGGTGTCTGGTCCGGTCGGTGTGGGCACCGGCTCGACGGTGGATCTCACCGTGCGCGCGTGGGTGAAGCTGCTCGGTGCCAGACTCAGTGACGTCCTCGTCGTCGCGACCTCGCAGGCCACGGAAATCCTGTGCCGTGAGCTGGGCCTCGCGGTGCTGGGCTACGAGGACGAGCGTCGGCTGCCGATTGTCTTCGACGGGGCCGATCAGGTGGACGGCCGGCGGGCGATCAAGGGTGGTGGCGGTGCCATGCGCCGTGAGAAGACTGTCGCCCTTCGCGGGGATCGCGTGATCTTCGCCGTCGATGCGCCGAAGCTGGTGACGACTCTGGGTGCGGGATGCGCGATCCCGGTGGAGGTGGATCCGGCGTGCATCAAGTTCGTGAGCGCTGCGCTTAAGCAGCACGGTGCGACCGAAACCACGGTGCGGATCTGCAGGGGCGGGATCTACGGCCCGGTCGTCACCGAACTCGGCTGCGTGATCATCGACGCTCTGTTCTCGGAAATCCCGGCCGGACTCGACGTGACCCTCAAGGGGATTCACGGGGTTTTTGCCACGGGCCTTTTCGAGACTGTGGCGACGGAGATCTGGGTCGGGCACGATGACCGCGTGGAGCGTTTGAGCTGCCGGTAAAAAAGGGTTTAACAACAACAACCGAGGTCCTGGCTACGCCGGGACCGCATTCTCTTTTTGATTCCGAATCGACACTTGCTTTATCTGTCAGCGCTGGCGAGAGGTGCTAACAACATTCGAAGGGCGTGCGATCATGATGGAAATCGATTTGAAACTCACGCCGAAACTAATCGTTCTCTCCGGTCTTCCGGGATCAGGGAAGAGCACTGCCGCAAGGACCATTAGTTCGCAGTCAAACATTCCGGTCTTCGCAAAGGATGAGCTAGAAGCGACTCTTATCCGCTCCGAGCTCGTCGTCTACCAAAACAATCGACTCGGGTATGCAGGATACGATTTGCTGACGGAATGCGCGCGAATTCAACTCAAGGCAAAAAAATCAGTGGCGCTGGACAGCGTGTGCGGACGCAATCGAATTCGAGACATGTGGCGTAGCTTAGCCATGGAGCACGGAGCTCGTTTCGTCGTCATTGAATGTATCTGTTCCAACGAAACTTTGCATCGCACCCGACTGGAATCGAGACAGCGATTGATTCCGGGTTGGCCGGAGCTTGAATGGTCTGAGGTGCTCAGGGTGAAAGCAACATATGATGAGTGGCGCGAGGAGCGACTCATCATAGACTCTTGCGACTCGATGAGCAGTAATGAAATCAAATTAGTTCAGTTTCTTCGCGACTAGTGGTACGTCCGGCTAGATCGAAGAAGTTATCCTCGATCTAACTGCGGCACATTCGACACTTAATTGGCTTTTAGCTCAAGAACTTTTCTCCGGCGACGCACAAGTCCCACTCCGGACATTCCCAGCAGGGCAAGTGTGGCGGGCTCTGGTACCGCGGTGGAATGAAGCGATGGCGTGAGGTGAGCTGTCGCGCTCAAGTTGAAAATTCCATTTTGCCCGTAATGAAGATTTGCTGAGAGTCCTGCGAGCAGAATCGCAGAGCTCAGATAGGTGCTTGGATCCAAGAAGTTTATTCCCGCAATCTCAAACAGCAGGTCCCCTGACGCAGGGCGGAAGTCTCCGAACGCGTTCGCGTGAGTGCCAAGTCCGTACGAGCGTGTTTGCGACCACCAAGCAAATTGAACGTCCCCCTCGCGGAACTGAAGCGATCCGTCTGCCGCAACGCTTCCACCTGTGAATATCGCCTCGAAGGACGTCCGGTTATTGCCGTCCGGTGTTGAACCGGCAAACATCGGAAGTCCATTGAGAATCAGTCTTCCCCCTGTCACAATCAATGAATCAGCACTTTCTTCGATCGTCAGATCCGTAAGATATGCTCCGATGGCCGGACTGTTGATCATCCCGATGCGCGTCGTCCCTTGGGGATTTGTTGGGGTTACGTTGTTGTGAAACGCATACGCGGCTCCTGGTTGCATCGGAGCTCCCCCCAAAACTGGATTTTGAGCGTTTCCTTGAGGCGCTCGCACGTTTTGATGTCCTTCAGCATAGGGACTATCAAAAACCGCACTTATGACTCCATCCGGAAGTATAGGAACCGCATCAGCTTTGCCGGCCGAGAATATCCAAATACTAACAACCCCTAAGATAATCCGCGTCAGCGATTTCATGTAACTGCTCCTCAAATATGTGTGCGGTGTTGATGCACACGCTCATTATGGGGGCATTTTCTTAGAATGGAATGCAGTTACGGGCAGTTGAGAAGAATGTTTCGACTATGTCTCGACTTTAAATCAGAGATGCTTCTGAAAGCAGGCTTGTGACACGAGTTTGCATCTTCGAGGCCGAATCGAGCGCGACTGGGAGGTTAATTCCGCGGCCAAAAATCGAACTCGTTGAGACAATCTCACTGAGTGCGGATTCTTCAAGGAGCAAACGTCGAGCACGTTCTCTCCAGACGGATTACCCTTGGTGAACGCTTCAGCCCGACTTTTTCCATGGACGCTACTGGTTTCGGCAAATCACTTCACGAGTTTGATCAACTGAAAGGGTTGACGTCGGCGCTCGGTCCGTAGATTGAGGGTACCGGCACGTCGAGGAGTCGAAGATAGACGCTCAACTGACCTCGATGGTGGATCAAATGATTGAGGATTAAGGTCTTCACCGCGGAGATGCGTGGAAGCTCTACCAACGTTTGTTCTCCTTTTTTAAATGCCCAGATCTCGGATGCCTGAGCTTCCGGCATTTTCAGGAGACCTTCTGTAACGGCTTGTACTCCGTCATCAAAAGTTTTTAAGAGTTCAGCTTTTGTGGTCAGACTCTCTGCTGTGCCTTTGATACTTCCAACATCAAATGAGGGGGTGCAAATGACCGAAAAAAGCCCCTGCGGAAATCGCGCCATATGAGTGGCGAGCACGCCGGCGCTCATCGAGCGTTCATGCGGTTTCCACGAATATTTCTCTTGCGGGAGCGCATCCAGCACTCTTCTCGTAGTCGCTGCCTCAACTTGAATCTCACTAATAAGAGCTTCGATCATGGCTTTCATATAACTCATTTCCTTTGGAAGAACCCAACCAAGAGTCCGCACGGATGTTGTCATCCGACGGGTAAAAGGACAAGTAGTTCGGGACGCTTTGTGAAGATACTCGAGGAGCCCCGGCGCTCAATATTTTTACTCTCGCCAAGATCAGAATTTTATGATTTTTCATTGCCGTGGATGCAGCAATCGAGAACGATGTTGCGGCAGTCGGCAGAATTAAAGGGGTTTCCTCGATTCTTGATGTTGTTTGTCATGTGACGGGAATGCGATTCGCCGCGGTCGCCCGAGTGACAGAAAATATATGGGTCGCGTGCAGTGTGCGCGATGAGATGGGTCACGCAGTCAGCGCTGGGACAACTCTTGATCCAAATATCACTATTTGTGATGAGATACGAAGTACGAACGATAGGATCGTAATCGCAAACGTATCGGACGATCCTGTTTACTGTAACCATCACGTTCCAAAAATATTTGGTATCGCCAGCTACATCGCAGTTCCCATCCGTCTTGTGGATAAATCTTTCTGGGGAACACTTTGCGCGGTCGATCCCGAGCCGCGCCCCGTGAAGGATCAGCGAATCATTGACATGTTTGAGATGTTTGCCGAGATCATTGGATATCATCTGAGCAAGTAATTTCTGAATCTTTCTTCACGCCTAAATTACCTATTCGATAGCAGCGTTGCTCAATCATTATCCAACATTCTTTTCACTGCGTGGTCCGACGGCACTTTCAGCGAGAGAGTTGCGGAGAGTAGCGAGACATGAATTTGAAGAATGAGTCATGAATTCGGCGCGAATGGATAAAACGCAGCCTCATTTCTTTGCGTAAATCCGCGGTCCTTCAGCTCATGACGCCGCTCATTCAAAGTTCCTATCGGATGAGTTAGGCTACTCCCCGGCGGCATGAGACGCTGAGCAAGTGTCTACGGGAATAAGCAATATGAGCACGCACGAGCTATTGGAGCTCACCGATCGAGGACTCTTCTGTCCCGGAGGAAACTTTTACATCGATCCATGGAAACCAGTGGAACGAGCCGTGATTACTCACGGCCATGGTGACCACGCACGTGTCGGTGCGAGTCACTATCTTTGTGCTGAGCGTAGCCGCGAGATTTTACGGATTCGGCTTGGCGAAACGGCAAGCATTCAGTGTCAGCCATGGGGTGAGGCGCTTCGGGTTGGCGATGTCGATGTGTCCTTCCACCCAGCCGGTCATATTCTCGGATCGGCCCAAATTCGTGTGGAGCAAAGAGGCCAAGTTGTCGTTGTCGGCGGAGACTTTAAAGTGGCTCCGGATTCCACGTGCGACCCATTCGAGTCGATTCGGTGTCACACCTTCGTGAGCGAATCGACTTTTGGACTTCCCATCTATCGCTGGCCTGCGGATGAGACAATCTTCTGCGACATAAACAAATGGTGGGCGTCTAACCAATCTCTTGGAGTGACGAGCGTAATTTATGCCTACGCTTTAGGAAAAGCCCAGCGGGTGCTAGCGGGACTTGACGCAAGCATCGGGCCGATTGCGACGCATGGGAGCGTACATCGGCTGAATTCCGCCTACTCGGTGGCAGGCGTCGTGCTTCCGGAGTCTTCGCTCCTTTCGTCGGAAAACATCGGCGAGATAGTTGGGAAGGGAATGGTTGTCGCTCCCCCTTCGGTTCAAAATACTCCGTGGCTTCGGAAGCTCGCTCCGTATGCTACCTCGTTCGCTTCGGGTTGGATGCTGATCCGAGGGCAGCGGCGACGGCGGGGAGTGGATCGAGGGTTTCCGCTTTCTGACCACGCTGACTGGGACGGACTACTCTCCGCAATCACGAGCACAGGTGCCAGTACTATCTGGGTAACGCACGGTTCGACAGGACCGTTCTCACAGTTCCTGCGCGAGCGGGGTCTCGACGCGCGCGAACTGAAAACAGAGTTCCACGGTGATGCAGACGAGCAAGGCGAGGAACTATGAAGCGATTTGCCGAGTTGTTTATCGCGCTGGACCGAACGACCAAAACGAACGAAAAAATAGCCGCGCTTTCGAGCTATTTCGTCAATGCCCCGAAGCGAGATGCCGCATGGGCACTCTTTTTCCTAACCGGAAATACCATTACACGCCCAGCGTCGACGAGAACACTTCGCTCGTGGGTCGCAGAGGCCACGAATGTACCGCTCTGGCTCCTTGAAGAGAGTTATCACGTCGTGGGCGACCTCGCTGAGACGTTTGCGCTCATCCTTCCGTCCCGTGAGGAAGGTTCGGAAATTACTCTCTCTGAACTGGTGGAGAATGGACTTCGGCCGTTGTTGAAGCAACCTGAAGCAGACCGACGAGAGCCGTTGTTTCGCCTCTGGAGTTCTCTCGATTCGCACCAGTCGTTCCTGTTTGTGAAGCTTATTACCGGCGCTATGAGGGTTGGAGTTCAGCGAACATCAATCGCACGAGCACTGGCGCAGGTGTGTGATGTCCCTCAACACGCAATTGAACACCGAATGATGGGGGGTATTCAACCGACGCCTGATTTTCTCGAGTCCATGCTTCGACCGGGTGACACGCAAGCTGAACCTGGTCAGCCGTATCCGCTTTGTCTTGCTCACCCGATCCAGGGTGATCTCGAATCTCTTGGAGAGCCGACCGAGTGGCAGGCGGAATGGAAATGGGACGGAATTCGCGCAGAGGCAATTCGAAGGAAAGGAGAGGTCCTGCTCTGGTCCCGCGGAGAAGAGGTAATTAACGACAGCTTCCCTGAAATTGCGAATGCATGCATAGATATTCCCGACGGGACAGTCATTGATGGTGAAATTCTCGGATGGCGCGAAGGGAAGCCGTTACCGTTCGGAGATTTGCAACGTCGACTGGGAAGAAAGAAAGTTGGATCGAAGTTGATGTCTGAAGTTCCCGTTCGATTTCTCGCTTATGATATCTTGGAAGTTTCCGGAGAGGATATCCGGAATAAGGCATTAGCCGAGCGACGCGGGATTCTTGAGCTTTCCCTCCGTCACGTGCGCAGCGCGGAGATTGGAATTTCACCTCTTCTTCATTTCACCACGTGGAACGAGCTGAGAAGTATACATCAGCTATCGCGACAAATGCAGGCGGAAGGATGCATGCTGAAACGTCTCAATTCTCCATATGGGGTAGGCCGTCGGAGGGGATATTGGTGGAAATGGAAAGTGGAGCCTCATACCTGCGATGCGGTGCTTGTATATGCTCAGCGCGGCCATGGCAGACGGGCCGGTCTATTTACAGATTTTACCTTCGCGGTGTGGAAAAATGACGAACTCGTTCCGGTTGCGAAGGCCTATTCTGGTCTTACGGACGATGAGTTTATCGAGGTCAATCGCTTCATTCGCAAACACACGATCGAGCGCTTTGGCCCGGTCGTCACTGTAGAACCTGGACTTGTTTTTGAGCTGGCCTTCGATGATATCCGGCTCTCGAGGAGGCACAAGGCAGGCATAGCCCTTAGATTTCCTCGTATCTCGCGCTGGCGCTCCGATAAGCTGCCGAAAGATGCTGACTCCGTGTCGACACTTCAAGGATTGCTCCCTACGCCATGAGACGAAAGATCGAGAACTGGTTTGAAGCGCAAGGTTGGACGATCTTTTCTCACCAACGTGCCGCGTGGGATCATTTCCTGGCTGGCCGAGAAGGTTTGATACACGCGCCCACAGGTACCGGGAAAACGTACGCCGCAATATTTGGGCCGCTGATAGCAGCAAGTGACGAAGAAGGTCTCTTGGTCTTGTGGATCACTCCACTTCGTGCGCTATCCAATGATTTGGCTATCGCCATCCGCAGGCCTCTAGACGAACTCAACACTGGCTGGACAGTCGAGGTTCGAACCGGAGACACCTCGTGGGCAAAGAGGAAACGACAGAAAGAGCGGCTTCCTCAGGTTCTCATTACAACACCAGAAAGTCTTTCCCTCCTCCTCTCGGATGGTGAAATGCTTCCGAAGTTAGACAATCTTCGCGCCGTCATCGTTGATGAATGGCACGAGCTGCTCGGTACCAAGAGAGGAGTATTGCTTGAACTTTCTCTTGCCCGGCTCCGAAGCTCCTCGCCCGCGGCAAATTTTTGGGGCATGTCAGCCACTATTGGAAATCTTAAAGAAGCGGCAGAGGTGCTTACCTTTTCTAGGGAAAGGGGGAGTGACTCGATTCTCATCGATTCGAAGGTTTCAAAGCCGCACTCGATCGAGACAATAGTTCCTCAGAACGTTGAGCGATTTCCCCGGTCAGGTCATATGGGGCTCTCGCTACTGAAGGAAGTATTTGAATTCGTTGATTCGGCAACTACAACCCTACTCTTCACGAATGTTCGGAGCCAGGCGGAAGCATGGTTTTCCGCAGTTGTTGCCGCACGGCCTGAATTCCCGGTCGTCCTGCACCACGGGTCACTAGACCGGAAGCTTCGTGAAGATGCGGAGGCAAGAGTGAAATCGGGTGAAGCAAAGCTCGCGATTGCTACCTCAAGTCTCGACCTCGGAGTCGATTTTCCTCCAGTCGATCTCGTGATTCAAGTGGGGAGTCCGAAAGGAATAGCAAGATTGTTGCAACGTCTCGGACGGAGCGGACATGCTCCGGGCAATATAAGCAGAATGGTTTGTGTCCCGACAAATAGCTTCGAGCTGATTGAATTCTCCGCGGCCCGACGTGCAGTTCTGCAGAAAAAGATAGAGAAGCGAATTCCGCTCAAGCTATCGCTCGATGTGCTTGTTCAGCATATCATCACCTGCGGAATTGCAGGCTTCAATGCCGACGAACTCTTTAGGGAAGTGACGAAAACCCATGCGTTCTCCACTCTTAGTGAAAGGCAATGGCAGTGGGCACTCGATTTTGCGTCATCCGGAGGACCTTCACTTCGCGCGTACGGGCAGTTTCAACGTCTCTCGGAATCTGCAGGTCATTATTCAATCAGCTCACCACATCTCGCGAAGCTTCATCGAATGTCGATAGGTACGATAGTCAGTGATTCGATGGTGTCGGTTCGATTTCTACGCGGAAAAACACTGGGGAACGTTGAGGAATCTTTCATTGCACGAATTAAGCCTGGGGAGAGTTTCTTCTTCGCCGGCAAGCTGCTCACGCTCATTCAGCTTCGTGACATGAAAGCTTTTGTGCGCAAGGCAGGTAAGGGGAGGGCGAACATACCCCGATGGATGGGCGGGCGGCTGCCGCTCTCGACTCACTTAGCAGATGCGGTTCTTCAGGAGCTCTCACATGAACCGGATTCGCCTGAGTTGCGAGCGGCTAGTCAAATTATTCAGTTGCAGAGTCAATGGTCAACGGTGCCCAAAGTAGATGAGGTTTTGATCGAAACTCTCAAATTGCAAAGAGCTTACCACATTTTTGTTTATCCATTTGCAGGATTCAAAGTTCATGAGGGCCTTGCCGCTCTTCTCGGTCACCGATTGACTCAGAAAACGTCTTTGACGGTGACGTCCATTGTGAATGATTACGGAATACAATTACTTCTCAGTAAACAGTTATCTCTCGATGAGCAGGGGCTTCGTGAACTTTTCAGTCAAGAGAAGTTGGTAGAAGATATTCTTGGTGCCTTGAATGCGGCTGAATTGGCCAAGCGGCAGTTTCGCGAAATTGCACGAATAGCGGGGCTCGTATTCCAAGGCTATCCAGGGAGTCCTAAAACAAATAAGCAAATCCAGATTTCGAGTTCGTTGCTGTATGATGTCTTTACGAAATACGATCCTGAGAACTTGTTGCTGGAGCAAGCGCAGCGAGAAATATTCGAAGAGCAAATTGAGCTTTCTCGATTGAGAGCTTGTTTACGAAATATTCAGTCCAAAACATTCCGAGTAGTTCCTATTTCGCACCTTACGCCGTTTTCTTTTCCTCTTTGGTCTTCTTTTACTCGAAGTAATTTTTCTTCCGAGAACTGGAGCGACAGGATTGAGCGAATGATTGCTGACTTGGAACAGGAGGCGGTAAGTGAACAGCCGAAGCGTCGAAATCGAAGGTGAGCGGATTCGGCTGCTTGCTGATCGCGCGGTCTACATGGAGCGTACCAAGTCGCTGATCATTTCGGATATTCACCTCGGAAAGGCTGCCACTTTTAGACGCTTTGGGATTCCCATCCCACATGGAACGACCGAGGAGGATCTCGCTCGTCTCGATCGTCTAATTGAAAGTACAAACGCGACGAGACTTCTCGTTTTGGGAGACTTGCTCCACTCTGTGCACGGGAAGGCGGTGAAAACTCTCCAAGCTGTCGAGAGGTGGCGAGCCCACCATTCGTCAGTGGAGATGCTTCTCATCCCAGGAAATCATGACCGAGCGGCGGGGGAGATTCCTACTGCCTGGAAAATTAAGAGAGTTTGCGAGACCTTCCTTGAGGGACCGTTTCTCTTCTCTCACGACGATTGCGAGAGCGAGAGCTTTGTTATCCATGGCCACCTACATCCCAAAGTTGCGATCGGCGTTGTCGCGGGTGCGCGAAAAAGTTTTCCGTGCTTCATCCTTTCCCCTCGCAAGCTCGTACTTCCGGCGTTCGGGTCCTTCACTGGAGGACATCCGTATCGGCTCGGTGCAGGAGAGAGGGGATTTGCTTCAATCGATGGCAACCTATTTCCGCTTCAGCGAGAACCGACTGCCCCTGAAGATTGAATCGAATCGCTCGGCGCTTCGTGAGAACCTCGAAATCCGCGAAAGAGTGAAAACTTCTTCACGAGTGGATGCATCTTTTCCGCAGGGCCAAATGTGAAGAGCCCATAGAGTTCCTCTTTGCCTTCTCCCACGAGCCGAGTGTTCGCCATTTGTTCCTCGTGAGAAGCGCCCAACATCGAAGCGTGAAATTCGACGGAAGAGATATTGAGGTCATCAAGTTGTCGTCTCAGGGTTTTTAGCTTTCCGGACGATGAAGATTCGAGGACAATGTAGGGCCAAATGGAGAGTTCCCCGAGTAACCTTCCCGAGGCATTCTCGTAGCGATCAAATTTTATCTCTGGCGAATCTTGGAGCTTGCGGGCAAGCGCATTAACGCCGTGAGCAAGCACATTCATCCCCTGTCCTGGCGCGAGGTTGCGATTGAGTAGGGCAAAGTATTTCCACGAGTTATTTTGATACATAGGTCCTCCGCAGTCTTCACGTTTTAAGCACGAAAGGGGAGGTGGGCAACTCGCTCGAAGCAGTCCGCTGGCCGGATTACCCGCCTTTGGGTTAATAATTTCACTGTCGAGTGTTTATCCCGAGCGAGTTCAAGCAGATCGCGTCTGCATGCTATCTGGCCATGATGGCGTCACTCAGGCCGGTTGCGGTCGCAACGCTTGCGTGGCTCTTTCTTCATGAAAATTTAGAGGGCGTTCAAATTCTCGGCACCGTCATTATCGTGCTCTCGAGGGTGTTGACGCAGGTAAAGAGAGTTCGGTTTCACTGACCAGATTGCAATCAAAGCGCTAAGTACATCCGAAGTGGCAAACGAAATGCTCTAAGTAATCTCTCGGATACATTTTTGTCTCGTTGCGATGCCATACTCGCATCATGAACTCAAAATTAGCCGCCGCACCAAAATTAGATTGCCTCGTGATTCCTTCAGAGCCATCCGTCTTGCTTCACCAAGGAGAGGCCTCACCTTTTCATCGCTTGATCACCGCGCCTATACCGCCCGAGCGCATCAGGCCGGGCCTTCCGGAGATATCGATTCCAGGTCCAGCTTCGAAACTACCGTTTTTTGAACACGCTGCCGTCGCTCTTTTGGTCACGGCTTTGAAGCACGACGATTTTGATACTCGATTGGCGGCACAGACTACACTACGCACCTATGTCGAAAAATACGGGGCAGATCTTTATCCCGCGATCCGTCATGGTTTCGCCCACCCGGAATCCGCTCATCGAATCGAACTATTGTTTAAGGGGAAGGAGAAGTTGCTTGAAGCCGCGGTTGTCGATTACGGAAGAACGATTGCGAAATATGTTAATAGTAGGCTCAGCTCAATCTCATCGAGAGAGATTGGTTCGAGCCCTCTTCCGGTCAAGGACGTGTTTCAACTCATCCGTGAAATGGATGCCGCGGAATCAAGCTTCTCAATTCCAGAACGCGAACTGGTGTTGAAGGCGCTGGCCAAGGCGAAAGGCGACGACGCGATAGTCTACATGTTCTTCGCTGCTGAAAATCGAGGCTCTGTGTATACTCGAGACCCGAAGGGATTCTCTTATGCGGGATTGGGCATCACCTGGGCAATGATGAGTCTTCAGTTTTCTGAGAAGCTCGATGGGGAGCCAAAGGATTGTTCACCGGAAAGGCGATTAGAGTTGAAGGGAGAGTACGCCTTTCAACTATTTGAAAATCTCGTCAATCATCTCCCCGGTCGACTTGCGTCACCGAAGCTCGATGGTTCGGCCTTTGAAACAGCGCGCAGTTGCTTCCGCCTAAACCTACATACGAACGAGGCGTTCAGGCAGCTCTGGAGCAAAAGCGGCGCGGAAATCTGGCAGCTGGATCACTTCAAGAACAAGAAGGAGTAGCTGTGTGGAGCGCTGACGAACACCAATCCAATACACGGAGCGCTCGTAGGGTAATCCAGCGGCTCGGCTTCCCCGGACCATCTTCTAGTTCAATTTCTACTGGGTCTAAATTCTTTTGACCGAGATTCCAAGTGCCGTCTTGGTTTCTGGAATTGTTCACAATCTCAATTGCTTCGGTCATATGTTTGTCGGGCGCGACCTCAGCTGAACGAAAATATTCCAGACCTCTCAACACATCGTAGTGCCAGTTCAGGGGAAATGAGAATTGCATCCAATCGCGACTTCCTTTTCGGTCGCGAATTATTTCACCGGTGGATAAGCGTCGGAGAAGACTTCGCTCTCGGAGATAGTGCTCGCCGCGTTGGCGCGCCAAGGCGATTCTTGTCGATTTCCCGCACGACCGCTCAAATTCCAGCAAACCCTCTAACACGCAGATTGTTGAATGGAAGGAAGACCGCACTGAACCTCGTTCAGCTTCGCAGTTCCAACCTCCATCCGAAAGTTGCTCGGAAAGCAGTCGATCGAGCAATTGGTTGCTCGGATAACCGAAATACGCGCCAAGTGCCAACACCCGACCATTGATACACGGTTCGACTTCGCCTTCAAAAAAAGGGGAATCACCAAACTCCTCTCCCCAAGTTACTTTTTCGCGAACTCGTTGAATGGCAGCTTGCGCACCTTCGCAACCCGGCTGAACTCCCAAATCGCGAAGGAGCATGAGCGAACAGAGTGTTGTGTCCCAAAGCGGTGAACGCTGTCCATCTCCCCACATTCCATCTGGCCGTTGGCGACCGAGAAGCATCGCTCCCCAGCCTTCGCGAGAGATGCGAGCCCGCTCATGAATCGCCGCGGACTCCGGTGCAAGCCGAAGATCACGAAATGCTTGCCAGCGGATTGAAGGATCCGAGTTGAGCAGCCAATTTTCAAGGGCGGAGTGAGCCATATGTGACGACGATAAGATAAGTGTTCCACCTGATTACCCCAATCCAGCTCTCGAGAGAACCGGCGCCCGCGGCACGTGAGCGGTAGAGCCATTATTCCGGTGTGTTCTCTGGGAATTTGTAATCGATTAGCTGTCTTCGAGGAAAAACATCTTTATGTGACGAAGTGGAAATTCTCGAAGAGCTGAAACGCGCGCCATGTTTGCTGTTCAACGGTGAACTTATGATATGCGTTGCATCTTGCTCTTTCTCAATTCGCTGTGAATCCTTGAATGGATCAAAGCTCTGTAGTTTTGATCGTGGGGGAGACCCCGTTTTTTCTGGTTCCGCGTGCGGAGAAACACACATGTTGAAGTACGCCCTCTGTGTCGAAGGCCTCTACGACCTGTTCTATCCGGGAACGGGTGGGCTGCCCAACATCCAGACCTTCCGGACGGTGGCCACGCAGGTCCGCGACTGGGGCTACCATGCGCTCGAGTCGGTCGCGCCGCTCATCGGCGACGACGAGCCGCCCGATAAGTACCGAACGGTTCTCGCCGAGGTGGGGTGCGAGTTCGCCGGTCTGCACTGGCTCCTCGCAAAAAGAGGGGGAGTACACCTCACCGACGATGATGCCGGCTCGATGTCGAACACCGTGGACTACATCGCGTCCCTCGCTCGACTGACGCACAAGCTGGGTGGTCGCGTGATGGTTCATGGGTCGCCGCTTCAGCGCACGCTGCGCAACCACTCGACCAGCTACTCCGGCGCTATGCACACCGCCGTCGCGATCTACAAGCGGGTGATGGATCAGGTCGGCTCGCTCCCCGTGTTTATCGCGATGGAGCAGTTGGCGCGCGAGGAGACCGACTTCCTCACGAGCCTCGCCGACGTCGTCGAACTCATCGAGCGGGTCGGGCACCCGAACATGAGCCTCGTCTTGGATGTGAAGGCCATGTGGGAGAAGTGCGGCAGTGCGGATGCGGTCGCCGACGTCATCCGGCAGTACGGTGATCGGGCGGTCCACTTCCACGCGAACGACCGGAACAAGAGTGGCCCCGGCTTCGGTGATGTGGATTTCCTTCCGTTGTTTCAGGCTCTGGCCGATGTGAACTGGCACAAGCCCCACGCGAAGTACGGCCAGCGACTCGTTTCGGTGGAGCCGTTCGACTGCGCGGCGAGGCCGCTGGCTACGACCGCGGTCGAGTCGATGGCGTACATGCGCGGCGTCGAGGGGCGAGTCAGCTTCTCGGCGTGACGTCTCTATCCCTTCCTCTAACCCTGGAGGAGGTCAAGGTTAAGCACCTCCTCCAGGATTGAATCGACTCGGCAACTGGGTTCTTGAAATATTCGCGACCGAATGTCTAGGGATTGCCAATCTGAGGAATCATATACATCCGAATTCTATCAACGGTAACAAAAATCCTTTTCCTGCTTGAAGCATTGAGCCTGCAAGATGCGCGAGCTAAGATTCTTTGATGCTTGCAGTGAGCGAGACGAACGCTCGCCGGAGATACTTATGCGTCGGCAACACCGTTTAATCAGATTTACCAAATTCGCGATTTTAATCTTATCCGCTTCCGCTTTGGTGAGTCCTATTCGAGTTTCAACGGTTCTCGCCGAGGATTTGAAATCAACGATAATTACACTGGGCTTGATACTCCCAATGACGGGGAATCGATCCTCGATCGGTGAGGATACGTCACAAGGTGCCGAGCTGGCGCTCGAACAACTTCGCAAATACGGGGGAGCGAAGAAAGGAGGGGTAAGATTGTCGATTGAGGATAGTAAGGGCGATCCCGCTCAAGGAGTGAGCGCCTACCGGAAGCTTCTGGCGGATGGTGTTCGATTTATTATCACGAGCAACAGCAATGTCTCGATGGCTGTGTCACCGCTCGTTGGGAGAAACAAGGTCTTGCAACTGGCGATCTGCACCACCAGCGAGAAATATGCGACACCCAACGACACCACCTTTCGAACAAACGGTTCGACGAATCCTGAGGCTCAGCTTCTGGCAGAAAGGATCGCTGAGGTTCTGCCGTCGCACTCGCGCGTCGGCATACTGAGCATGCAGGATGAGTATCCCCTGACTTTGCAAACCTATCTGCAGCGAAATCTACAATCGAGAGGATTGCGAACCACGACGGAAGAGTTTGTCGGCCAAGAGCGAGATTTTCGCGGCATTCTTTCGCGAATAAAAGGCCGCGATGTTCGCGCAGTGGTGTTCCTCGGATATGCGGTACAGGCGGCGATATTCTTGAAACAATTCCGAGAAACCGGGCCTTTTGTTAAAGATGTTTTTGCCAGTGCCTCAAATAATACAAGAGAGCTATTCGATTCCGCCTCAAAGGAATCCGAAGGGCTTGTAATTGCCTATCCGCTACCCAATCTCCAACATTCAGCCGCTGCGATTTTTCAGGAGAAATACGGAAGAGAACCGAATTTCTTCTCTGCTAATGCCTACGATGCGGTCATTCTCGCTGATCGAGCACTCGAGAAGTGCGACTATCAAGTCGAAATTGGTTGTCTCACAAAAGCGCTATCTGAAATCAAGGACTACAACGGTTTAAGCGGAAAGAAGGGGTTCGACTCGGTTTTCGGAGATATGCAAGACAGTTACTCCCTCCTCGTTGTTCGAGACGGAAAATTTGTGCCGTTGGAGAAAAGATAATCAGGCAAGGTTGAAGACGCGGGCCCCCCGGAAACCGGCAATCAGGAGGGTGCATCGAACGATCTTGTGCGCGTCTCAGCACAGATGGAAAATAGGTATGCCGAACGATAAGGTGACACAGCTCTTCGAGGCTATTCATCAGAAGAATATTAAAAGGGCCGCGGAGTTAATCTCTGCAGGTGCAGACCCCAACGGATTGGATCCGGTTACGGGAGTATCTGCCATGAAGTATGCCACCATGAAAGGTGACCCAGCCATGATTGCTGCGTTGAGCACTCGTGATCTTGAGTCTCGTGAACCTGAGGCACTTCAATCTGCTTGCTTGGCAGCGCAACCGACTCTCGTCGCAAGACTCCTCGAAAATGGGGCCGATCCAAATTCGCGGTCGAATGACGGAGATCCTTCAGTACAAGGTAGAACTCCACTCATGTTTGCCTGCGGTGCTATGCCTAAGGATTCGACCGGGCTACTTCAAGTCATCAAGCTTCTGATCGCAGCGGACGCAGATATCAACGCCGTCGATATCCGTGGACGCACAGCTTTGATTCATCTCGTTCAGGGAGCCAAAGTGCGGGAGGTACAAAGCCAAATGTCTGGTGACCTGGGAGTGATGAAGCTTTTGATGAGAGCCTTCGCCCCCGGGATATTTGGAGCAGATGACGGAAAATCAAGCCGAGAGGAAGAAGCGGTTCGGTATTTGGTCGAAGCCGGCGCAAACGTAAATGCTCGGGATAAGCTTGGCATGTCTTCGTTGGTCTGGGCGAAGCGCAATCGAAGTGGAGCGCTATTTGACCTCCTTCAGAGTTTAGGGGGAGAGTGGAGAAGCTCCGATGAAAAGTTGGTTTTGTCGGATGTGAACTACCACGATGCTGTGACGGAGTCGGCCGCTCGTTGGGAGTTGCCTTCCGAAGTCTCTTTCTTAGTCGAAACAAAACCTTCCCCTCCTGTTGTGGGTAATTCAGCGATCGTAGAGGCAAAATTTAGTTGTAGCTACATCCCTGAGTTTGAAGATCCGGCCTCGGTGCTGCTGCCATCCGTGAGATTTCGCATCTTGGAGAGAGGGGCGGGAGAGGTTTCGTGGACTTCTATGCAGAATGAGAGCGGCTGGACAGAGGACGGCGATGCAGTATTCAAATCAACGATTCGAGTGCCGGCGGAGCCGTTTCACATCGAATTTTTGCTTGAGTGGAGCGAGGGTGAGTTCTCCGAGGTTCTTCGGGATTGGCTTGTCGAGCCAATCTAAACCGACATTTGAGTGGCGTCTGATGGCATCATCCGTCCGAGAGTTCCTACGCATTTATTGAATCGTTCCTAATCCTGAGCGTCTAACCGTCATATCTTCAGTTCATGGTTTGTTTTCCTTCATGAAAGTTTTCTCCCTTTGCCTATTTTGCGGCGTTTTACCTTTGTTTCCGGTGTCGATGATTGCTTCGAGCGTGGCGCAATCGGCATCGGAAGCGGACTATGATCCTCTGAGCTCTTTGACTGGGGCGAAGCGCAAGGTTTTAGCAGAAGCCGCGTCGCTCTACCTTGAACCAAATGAGAAAACCATTCGAGAGAAATTAGGATTCGAAGAACTCACATTGATTGAAGAGACGGGCTCTGCAGTGATGAACGGACTGCATTCTAAGTGGTTCAAAGTCTCTCGCAATATCGCTGGGACTCAGGAATTTCGATATGTTCGCGAGGTCGATTTGGCAATGGTTCGACTTCCGCTGGTATCCGGATCCGCGGAGGCTATAGCCGGAGTGCGGGCTGCAACGCGCGAAATCAGCGGAGCGACAGTCGTCACTTTCGATCTAAAGGTGGTGAAAAACGGCAAATTGCTTGCTGAATCAAGTTTTCGACCAGCGCTGACAGAGTTTGCCACTCAGCAGCCACCGCGGTTTGGTTATTCGGTTTCTCTGCGCCGCATACCTCCTTCAGGACTTTCAAAGGTCAAAGACATTATAGTTTTGGATATCTTTTACGAGGCGTGTGGATACACGAGCAGCAAGTATTATTTTCTGTACACCGGTACTAAATTGCACGGTCCAATCGAGCTTCCGTATGGTGGTGAGGCTGGAATCTATTCTTTCTCGACGAAGGCAATTTTGCCCAAGGATCCGAAAGGAGTTCACGACGAAATCATCGTTGAATCGAGCTCGACGACATTCGAAGGCGAAAAAGAACTGTCAACGACTTCCAAGCGAAGTGTTTGGCGCTGGGATGGGAAGCTCGGAAAGTTGAAAGAATTTCAATAGGACGGCGTTGATGGAGCCGACTACGAAGGTAAAAAAGTCGGTGCGAAGCTCTGCTTGAGAAGAGTCTCCAAACCTTCGTCTTCGACGTCTGCCAGCGCTAGAACTGCTAAATATGGATCGCCCTCAAGTCCAAGTAGCTTCGCGGCCGCGGGCTCCTTTTTCAGATAATCTTCATTCTCTTTCCGGAGCAAACGCGGGAATTGTTTGCCGCCAAGCACGATGAGTCGCGCCATCACCAAGTGACGTCGATATCCGTTTTGCTCCTCTGATAACGAATTGAATGCGCCCTGAATACCGAATCGGTCATTCAGCGAACCGGCACATTTATTTGTAGATTCTTTCTAAAACGGGAGAGAGGAAGACGCATTGCTTCTCCTCTGTTTCTTGCTGAACGCAGAGGCAAAGGCGATGCCAAGGTCATTCGTGGATGCGTGGAAGGCGTGGATCAAATTTAGTAGCAGCTTCAACGCCGTAACGGGGCGTTATGAGCTCCCTCATCATCAAGGGTTTGTCGTCGTCAAGCGCCCACAAGGAGAGCGAGACAATCGTGAGAATTCTGGCAGGGCCTTATTTTTTTGTGAGGTATGAAGTTTTTTCCAACGCTTCGACAACGCGCTTCGACTCCTTCAAGCCAAGGCCTGTCTGTTCCCTCAGCAGCTTAATTGCGGCTATTAGATTTCCCTTCTGGAGTTCTTCAGCGATTTGTGAACCGTCTAGTTCCACTTGTTTGTCCTGGATGTTCACGATGAACCGGTTTGTCGAATGAGAGGCGAGCATCTCTGCCACACCGGAAATGAGCGGCCGAACGTCAGCATCGGGAGTGCGCATCGAAAAATTCTGATTCGAGGATCCTCGCGCAGCAGAGTGAACCACGACTTCTGATTTTCTCGATGTGATTAAACCGCGGATAACAAATCCGAGGAAGGCACCGGAGAGAAAGGCGGTCAAAGTGGGGCTGAGGCCGATGATTCGTGCGACATCAGAGATTGCGTGTTCGAACATAGGCGTGGCCCTGCTTGAAGGTGATACGTTACTAACAACTTCCTATCGCCGTATCTCAAGGATCGACAGTACCTCCGATTTTCATTACGAAGTAAAGAATAACGCAGATGATTCGTGGTGTATCTGCCCGCCAATGCGACATAAACCTCTGATTTCGGTATTCTGATTAAGATCCCTGGGCGTTATTGGAGAACACTATGAATGTCGCAGTAGTTGGAACTGGAAACGTCGGTTGGGCGCTTGCCGCAATTCTGTCTCAGCAAAAGTTTGTCGATCGGGTGCTGGTTTCAAGTCGGAGTGTGGAACGCGTAGAGGCGCTTTCGATGGACATTGGTAGCGCTAACCCGACGGCATTTGAAAAGGTTTGTTCCGCTCAATTGGAGGAGCTGTTTGTAGCGGATGTCGTTGTTCTCACTTCTGGTGTTCAGATGAGAGCGGGAGAAACTGCCGCAGATGTTAGAGCCGCCAATATTGAAGTGACGCGTAAAAGCCTTTTGAGAATGAAGCTGAAGCCATCGACTATCCTCGTGACGCTTGCCACACCGGTCGATGATATTACCATTTTCGCACAGTTGCTCACCGGTCTTCCCCATCGACAAGTCTTTGGCTTCGGGGGAGATCTGGATCGAAACCGTTTGGAATACGTACTTCGCCGGAGAAATATTTTTAAGGGCGAAATTGAGCTCGTGGGAGAGCACGGCGGGAATGCGATTCCAGTATATCCAGGTGAGGAACAGTATTTGGATGTCGCTAAAGAAGTTCGTGGATTCTTGCGAAGAGTTACCACTCTCGCCGGTGAGACTCGGAATCTATCGACGGCCCTGTTGATTTCACGACTCATTGAATCTTTAGCGCTCAACCTTTCGAGAACTCATTACCTATGTGGTTACCATCAGGAGCACGAAGTTTATTTGACCTGGGGATTTCCGGTCGACAGATCCGGTATCGGAGTTCCAAATCAGATAGGAGTATTGGGAAAGGCGAGAGTGGACCTCGAGGAGCTTATTATAAAACGCAAAAAGACAACGAATGAATTAATGGCCCTAATCTAAGAGAGTCTGCGAGCCACCTCGGGGAGAAAGTATTGTCATAATGAGGGGGACGAACATCACTTACAGGCGGAAAGCAAAATGTAAGGAAAAGTGATTCTATCCGTAGGACCTGGCAGGAAAGTGAGCAGGGCCTGCGAGTGAGGTTTCCAGTCGAACAACGTCTATTCATAGGTCCAGTGAATGCGGACTTACTAGAGCGAGATTTAGTTTCAATCAGTTCGCCCGCGTTCCATTCTTCTATTTTAACAAAGGAGGGTATCGTGACGTATCGAATAGGAACATGCGCTGTGTTGTTTTGCGGTTTGCTAGTTTCTCCATGCACTTCGCATGCCGACAGCCTACGCTGCCCGGAAACCGATCGGATCATTCACGACGGCGATACTTTTGCCGAGGTTTTGAGTATTTGTGGCGAACCTCAATTTCGCAATGAATCTGCTGTTGTTCTTCGGCGTATAAATCGATTCGAATCGGTGGCAATCCCGATCGAAGATTGGACATACGATTTTGGGCCCAACAAGTTCATCCAATTCCTTCGCTTCGAGGGTGGCCGGCTGAAAAAAATAACTCACGGGAGTTACGGAACGAGCCGGGTTCGTGAACGACAAATTCGAGGAAGCAGAGAGTGAGAGACGGTGAAATAAGTTTGCCTGCCTATCCGCACATTGCTCGGAGCACCCCATTTTCGGAGTAAAAGATATCTCCGATATATTGCGCCATAAATCGCAGAGTAATCGTGGTCCCGACGAAAGCGAACACCAGTGGCCAGAGCCGGATGTGAAATGGTTCTCGAGAGAAGGGTGTCATGAGCAGAACACAAACGAAACCGAATGCAACACCGAGTGTGCCGAGTTCGTAGTAGGCGCTGATATACTGTTGGGTATTCAGTGGGAGATTTCGAATAAGTATGGATGGCAGTAGGACCAAGATGAAGAGCGTTACCAAGATCGCGATTCGGCGGGAGGGTGGTGCTCCGCCTCGAACGACTTGATACCTTCTCTCTAGCCGAATTGCTGCAAAACCCAAGGCTAACAGGACCGTGACGTGGACAAGACGCCAGGTGTAATAGGGCTGCGATGAATTGGCGGTGCCGTCGTCATTGCAAAGAGTCCTATAAGGAACGAGCAACTCCGAACCGAGAGAAAGTCCCGAAAGAATGTAACAGGAGAACCAGAATATTCTGTTATGCATAGTATTTCCGTTGACTCGGGCGGCCAAATTGAAAAAGGTCGCAATCGTTCCTCAACAATCTCACGTTTAAGAACAGCATTCTAGGCGAGTTTGGTACTCTAAATCGAGGCGCTTTCACGGTTCCAATAAATTTGAATCCCTGGAAGTCGAGTCGACTCAAAACCAAGTTCGTTTCGAATTTTGTAAGGTACCACCACTGCTCCGGAGGGTCGGCTCCATGGATCAATACTATCGAGTCAATATCCAGAAAATGACATTTCGAGAGTTGTGTCGCCATTCAAACTTTGCAATTGCGGGGATTGTTTGGCTTCTCTCAAAGTTCAAACTCATCGATCTGTCGGATAAGACCCTGCATAAGTTTCCGAGCTTTGACGAGCTCGAGGTCCCTGAGCAAGAGCTATCCGAAGAAGCTCGGAATCAAATGGCCGCTCCGCTCAAAGAGTTCACCGAGCTTGATTTTCGTCCAGTGACTTTCCAGAGATTGAGGAATCCACTTGACCCGAAGAATGTCGATAACGGAGCCGTTTTCCTTTTGCATTCGACCGGCGAGTATGTTGGCACCGTGATGTACCTGAAGAAGTTGAACCAAGATATCTCGACCGAAGTGGTAGCCCTCTTCGTATACAGCGTGCTTGCTCCGGATCGGAGATTCGCTGTCACTAACCAGCGCGCCTATCTGAATCCCTGCGAAAGATCTGAAACGGTTTTCAAGATGACGAGTAGACCAGGAGATCTACTGAAATGTTTGGAGAAGCGAGTGGCGTCGCTGCGTCATCGTTATGCTCCGCAAATCATCAATGATGTGAAATGCCTACGGAAGTATTACGATAATTTTCAGTCGGAAGAGATTAGAGAGCGGGTCGCACGAGGTATTTACGAGGCTGCTTCGGCGGAGCAAGTTCAGGGTGCAGTCGAGGAGCTTCACGCCTCGGCTCCTCCCGCCTGATTTGCGTCATACGCAATTGATTTCAAATATTTGAGCCCTCCTGTCGGAAATCAGCTGCAAGCACCTAAAAGAAAATCTATTTTCTATCGATATAATTGTTAGTGGCCGCTTTGATTGCCTCGCTGGGACACGATTATGACCGACGATGAAAAGGGGGAGCTCGTTCACCAGACGGGGCATCATGCAGACCTTTCCGAGCTAAGTGGGAAAGATCTGATTCTGGCCGTCGCAAAGATGAATGTTGGCCAAAAGATCGTGCTCGCTCTGAAAGGGAACGCGGCTGTGCGACGGATTCTGATGAGAGATCCAAACGTCGAGGTCCAGTTGGCGATCGTGAATAGTCCAAAGACACTTGAAGGGGACATAGAGTTTTTGGCTGGACTTCCAGTGTCTGCGGAAGTCGTGTTGACCACCATCTTCTCCGATTCTCGTTGGTCAAAGTCATACAGAATCAAGCACGCGTTGGCGAAGAATCCGAAAACTCCAGCGAGCATTGCGACTAAATGTATGCGAAGTCTTACGGCACACGACCTTCGGAAGCTGAGTGTGGATCCAAATGCACGGAAGTCCGTCTCCCAAGCGGCACAGCGAATGTTAAGCAGTCACAAATAAGCAAGTGCTTTCCCATCTGTTCGACGCGCCAGCCGAACCGCAGTTGAAGAAACAGAGCGGCGTCGAAAGATCGAATTGTGCCCCCAAAAGGGGGAACATAGTTCAAACGTAATCTGCTCTCTTTGTATTGTTGGCCTGATCGCAATCTCCTCGCTCACAACGATTCAAAAGCTCATAACGAGCGGAATTGTGCGAGGTGCCTATGAACAGTCGAATGTCGTGCGGAGTTGTATCGACTCGCAGCAGGTATTTGCTCTGCCAAGGCCTCAGTCTTGTCCTTTCGATCATTCTCATTCCACAACTGGCCGCTGGCCTCCAAGCGCGAGAAATTTCGCGAAACCCTATTGAAATATACAGAGTGATCTATGAGCTTTGTTCACATCTCACTGGGGGTTTCGGCGCGTTATTGGCGGCGGTGGCGATACTCGGAGGAGTGGTGTCCGCCGCATTGGGGAATTTTCGAGTGTTTACCGGAGTCATATTTGTCGGGGTGGGATGCTTTGTGGTTCCCAACATTCTCTCCGCTTACTTTCCGAATGCGGCGAACGCATGCGTGAATCCAAACTACCGTCTTCTTCCCCCCATCGAGGAACTGATTGACATCAACACTCCTAACAACCCAGCACCGAATTTGAGTTCGTCGGGGAACACCGCCGTGGTGCGGTCGGAGGAATTGCTCCGGGATTCACATGAGGTTGAGGCTGAAGTCGCGCTTTCTTGGAATCCGGGCGTCGTAACCGACGAATAGCCAAACGCGCTGGATACTTCGTTGCTGGGCTGTTGAGAGGGTGTGGCTTGTCGCTACTCCTCGTGATGTCACACTAGTTGCAACAAGTATCGGGGAGGCCATCGCAGTGGTCAAAATTCCCATCATCACCATCCTCCTATCCGAAATGCTCATTCGAGGAGCTGGCTTAGGAGAATAATAATGGCGAGGGAAGTGAGCACTATCTACTAAACCAGATTGAACTATGAGGAACGTAAGCGATTGCCTGCTTGACGCAGGAGCCCTGCGAGAGCAAATCCCTGGACTAGGCTATACTTTCTCATGCGTTAATGTCCAAGTTGAGATTGTTGCATTTCAGATGGTCGAAAATCTTGCTAACTAAGACTTCGGTTCAGAGTGCGTGCTCTCGAATGTTTGAAGAACAATATGAAAAAATTCTGGCTTTTTTCTCTCTTGGGAATCTGCGTTTTATTTGTCCCGCGGCATGTCGCCTATGCCATCGACGAGGATTTTCAAGGTTGGCTGTTAACGACTGCCACAGGTCCGACACAGATGAATAAAGACCTTCGCTGGTATTTCGAAGTGCAACCCCGGGTGGGGCGAGACATGGAGCATATCGAGCGACTCCTCCTTCGAACGGCGCTCACTTATCGTTTTGCGGACACTTGGTCGCTTTGGGGCGGATACGCCTGGACGCCCACCTTTCACAATGGTCGGTATAAAAACATATTCGAACAAGAGCATCGAGTGTGGAGCCAAGTTCAGCACGAAGAAAAGTATGAGCTTGCGTCTGATGTATTGAGGATTCGTCTTGAGCAACGATTTATCGATGGAATCGGAAACGTCTCGAATCGCCTTCGTATTTTGTATCGGCTTAGCTCGAATGATCCGGTTGTCCTGGGCACACGACTTACCGGGTATAATGAGCTCTTTCTCAATCTGAACGATACCGCCGGGCCGCGCTCAGGATTCGATCGCAATCGAATCTTTCTTGGTCCATATTGGACTGATGGGTTCGCTCGGATTGAGGCGGGTTATGTTAATGAGTTTTCGGACCGAAAGGGACTGTCCAACAGGATGATCCATGCGCTGTTGATGTCGTTCGGCTTCACCTTTTGATCCACCGAAGTCTTTTGCACTGGGCTTGAACCCGATTCGACAATTTGTTTTGGCAAACCTTCTTTCATCAAACGAAATCGCAAGACTGAGAGAAAGATGCCGCCGGACGACACCGGAGGCAACTTTCTCAACCGTCTTGAAGTGCGTTAATTCGAGAAACCATGAGAGCAACTCAGGCCCGAACGCTGTAGTGCTTCAAAGCTGCCGCCAGCCTTGTAGACCCCGAGATAGACCTGTGTGTTTGGGTAAATATAGGCTCCGGGGAGAACGAATGTGTGCGCAATTCCACTCCACTCGGTGAGAGCTCTTTTTGCCTTCCGAATATCGGGCCTATAAAGATTGATATCCTGCGGTTGAAACCAGAACGACTGATCCGCACGATTCGGGGCGCGCAGCGTTACCCAGATCCAGGGCCTATCGGCAAAGTTATAGGGCTGGGCAGCGCCGGCATCCTCGCGAATCCATCCCTCAAAGCGGATATGGGTCTGAATTCCGTATCGCGGCCCGAACGCTTGGGTGTGGCATCCGTCAATCCGACCCACTTGGGCCGAGGCGGTGGAGACGCCAGCGAGAAACACACTGAGACCGATAAAAAGACCAGAAATAATTCGATAAAGTCCCATACAACTACCCTCATTTCATATTTTAAAGACCGGCTCCCCTGAGGAGCCCTCAGCCAAACTCTTAGGCAGATATGGGGGTTGGCTGTCTCGACTAACTTCAGAGAATCTAAAGAATTTCCAAAGTAGGCGGCGGGGAGGGCGAAGTGGCTTCACGGGCTCATATCACTTGCCAGAGGAATAAGCTTAGAAGAGAATTTCAATATGAAAAATCCCCATCCAGCTCCGATTCTGTTGATCGAAGATGACGAGAACATTGTCGCGAGCCTCACTTCGCTCATCGAGTCCGAATTGTGCCGTCCCGTTGTCTCACTTTCTGACGGACTACTTGGCCTGGAGCGCGCACTCGCTGAGGAGCATAGCGTCGTCATCGTGGATGCCGGATTACCGTCGCTTTCGGGCTTTGAGATCTGCCGTGCACTCCGTGCAGAGCGGCCAGCGCAAGCAATAATGTTTCTGACGGGAAGAAACAATGAGATTGATAAAGTACTTGGCCTTGAGCTTGGTGCTGATGACTACGTGACGAAGCCGTTCAGCCCTCGAGAGGTCGCCGCTCGACTCAAGGCGCTTATCCGAAGGTCGATGAGTGTTCCAATCTTAGAGGGCATAGACCCGGTGCTCGAGGTGAGAGGGTTAAGAATTGATCGGAGCACCCGGCGGGTTTGGGTGGATGGCACACTGGCGACACTTACAAATGTGGAATTTGACCTGTTGGTGCTGCTTGCCGAGAATCCGGGGCGAATCTTTTCCCGTGCAGAGCTTTTAGAATCCGTCCTTGGATATACTTCGGATGCGCACGATGAAACGCTTACAGTGCATTTTTCTAACCTTCGCGCAAAGGTGGAAAAGAATCCTCGTCGACCGGAGCTGCTAAAAACAGTTCGAGGCCTGGGGTATCGCTTCGCAGCGCCCGATGAGCAGGAGGAGATTTAGTTGTCGACACGAGTCGATCAAAATTCGGTCGTGCGAAGGTCCAAGCGCTGGCAGACTCTGCGTTTCAAGCTCTACGCGATGTTTGTCTCTCTTTTTCTCGTCGGAACTGGATTGGCGTTTCTGCATTCGCTCCGGTTTTTCGAAACTCTCTCGATTTTCACGCGACAGCAAACACATTCCGATGTGGCTCAGGAGATCGCAGAGGAGATGCAACCATTAATCGATAGTGGTGCACCGTTTAGTGAGCTCAAGCAGGTTGGTGATCGAGCGGCACGATATAATCCTGACTTTGCCCTCTATTTGATTGATGAGCGAGGCCAAGTGTTGGGGGCGCTTTCACCACATACGTGGATCTTGCGTGCGACAGCGATACCAATTCCGCCGGTCGAGGAGTTTCTCAACAGCCCTCTGGAGAATCTACCAATTTACAACACTGATCCGCGGGATGGACGGCCGCGGGCTTTCTCGGCGGCCCGCGTGAGATATCTGGGAAAACCTGCGTATTTGTATTTGACGATTGACGGTAGTGCGCCGTTTGATCGAGCCCGAGGCGTCGCTCGCGAAGACGGGTATACCTTTCACGGATTGCTTTTAGTCTTCGGGTCCCATGCTGTGGCGCTCCTTCTTGGCCTTGTTGCGGTTTCTCTCCTCTCAATTCGGTTCGAACGCATCACCAGTGTGGTGAGGCAATACGGTGAGGGAAAGTTAGACGGTCGACTTCAGATAACCAGCAATGATGAAATTGATGAGCTCGCCGGAAATATAAATCAAATGGCTTCAAAAATTCAGTCGAATATCGATGAGCTTAAACGCCGGGACGAACTCCGGCGCGAGCTCATTGCCAACATTTCGCACGACCTGCTTGGGCCGACGTCCCACATTAAAATCGCAGCTGAAGAGTTGCAGTCACAGGATGCTACGACGGGACCTGGGAACGACGCGCCTCAGATCGCGGCCCTTGGATCCAGCGTCAAGGCACTTGAAGCGATGCTTCAAGAGTTATTCGATCTCGCAAAATTCGAGGCTCACGAAATAGTCGCAGTTCCTAAGTATTTTCCCATCGAGGAGGTATTTGACGATCTTTCACTTCGCTTCCACGGGGAAGTTCAGAAAAAATCGCTTTCACTGACCTTTTCGACTGCCGAGAATCTGCCCCCAGTCTACGCGGATCCGGCACTCATAGGCAGGGCGTTGGTCAATCTTATCGGGAACGCAGTTCGTTACACGCCCACTGGAGGATCGATTGGACTTACAGCGGTGCTCGGACAGAAGGGCGTTCTCGTAACAGTTTCCGACACCGGCGTCGGCATTTCAAATGAGGAATCGTCTCGGCTTTTCGAAAGATTCTATCGAGGTGGCGAGCATAGGCCGAAGACCTCCGGATCATCGGGCCTTGGACTTGCGATTACAAAACGAATTATCGAACTCCATGGGAGCACGATTGAGCTGGAGAGCGTAGTGGGGAAGGGTTCCCATTTCTGGTTTGAGTTACCCTCTGAACCGCTTTCCGTGATCGCGGATTCTCATGGCTTGCGAAATCCGACCAAACCAAGGTTACCTGCATCCGCTTAGCGGGTCGTAAGGATCGTCGAGTTTCGAGCACATCGGGAACAATTGAACGGCTGTACCTTTTGGAGGATCGCCGGGAGCTCCCACGTATCGTAGCTCGCGAACCTGATGCTCCGCGCAGCTCTCTCCTGTAATTCCAACGAACAAACTTCCGGACGGTCCACCACTGCAACCCGAAGTTCCGCGGCTCTGCCAAATCTCTCTGCTGTAGCCGATACGAACCGCGAGAGGTAACTTCGAAAGCGGGATACGTCCTCGCTGATTGCGCATCACGAGTGAATATCCCCAGAACGTACCGCCGCTTTTGGGGCCAAGCTCATACCGGTTTGAATTTATTGCCGTGCATCGGAGCATGTAACGGTCCAATGAGGAACCCGGATCAAGCTTGAATCCTGTCAGAATTGTGCCATCCGGACATTCGTCGAGTTGAAATTGATGATCATTCGTCAGGACGTCTGCACTCGGAAGGCGGCAGCAGGTACCGTGCAGTGGCGGCTTGATCGAACCGTTGAAATTTCTTTGTACTAATCCGAGATTGAGGATCGCGTATCCGCCGGGACACTCATCCGCGACTTTCCGCCATCGGGAATACATTTGAACTGCCCGCACGTCTGGTCCGGTCGGTGGACCCTCTCTTTGGTGATAGCCGTTACAAACGTAGGGCCCCGGAGGATCACCAAGGATCCCAAGGCTTCGCCCTCTTGCGGAATGGCCGGTCAGGTCCTCCCCCGCAATCAATATATGACCGCTCGCTACCACTTCAGACTGAACGACAATCTCATTTGGCTCGAATACAAACCCCGTTTTGGAAAATTTCCATGTCGCCGTGGAAGCAATTGCCGGAATTCGAAACTCGCCGGTTGAATCGGATTCCGTCTCACCATTCGGCTCGTCGCTGGAGACACGAACGCCCGCAATGCCACGCGGTGGAATACGGGAGGCCACTCGAATTTTTCGAGATGAGCTGACCGCAAGGGCATCAAAGCCCACCAAATCTTCGAGGCCATCGCCTGTGAAGTCGCCGGCGCGAATCGTGCTTGCATCGATAACTTCAGAGAACGGTGTTTCAATCGATCGTTCAATTCCGCTGGAGTCGGTGCTCAGAACTGCAAACCAACCGAGCAGCGACGTTTTTCCGGGATAGACGAGAAAATCACGCCTTTTGTCGCCGTTTAGTTCGATCGGCAGAAATGTCGCTGACGAATAGTACTCCGGGAGAGAAGCGTATTGTCGAGAAGTGCTCGCTGCACCGGTGACAAACCAAGCTTCGCCGAAAGCTGCTTTAAAGGTGGAGAGTGAGTCCAGTGCTCCGTCATTATTGACATCCGCCAAAATGATGGGCCGCGCAAGTTGCAGGTTCGCCTCTGCATGATCCGCGTATAGTCGTCGGTATTCTTCGGCCCTCTCGCCATTAAGCCAGTAGATCTTGCCGTCCGAAGCACTGCTGAGAAAGATTCTGCCTCGGGGTCTGTTCCTGGCCTCTTCAACGTGAGCTTCAAGTATCGAACCGACATTTGTAAGCGTGATAGGAGCATCCCATAAAAATCCACCGTCTTTGCATCGCGAGATGCCGAGCGTAAGCTTAAGCGTTCGAGAGTCCCAAAGGAGAAGATCGGCGCAACCGTCACCGCTGACATCTCCGCTTCCGATAGGGAGTGAACCCTGCAGCGGAACCGGATACCGTGAGCGTTTGAAGGAATGAATCGCGTGCGCTTCGAGTAGGACAAGCGAGCTTGTCAATCCGTTGAAGAGAAGTAGGTCGGACTTAGAGTCACCAGTGAAATCAGAGGCAAATATCCGATTTGAGTCAGCGTCGTCCAACGAGATCTCGCCCCATACATCCTGAGAGAATCGAGGTTTCTCCAAGACATCAACGATTCTTCCGGTCAGAAATGAATGTGGGGTTTCGGAAACGGCGACAGTCGCGAAGTATAAAATACTCAAAGCGCAAAGGATCGGAATTTTGAATCTACCAAGATCGAGCTGAAAGGTCGGGAATTGCGCCCGTCGTGCGCTGATGCGAAAGTCACTTTGTTGTGTCGTGTTTGCGGGTCTACGCATTATTACCCTCGTAATAAATCACTGGAAACTTGGCGAGCTAAATTCGACCGGCGACACGCTCCATTCACAGCGCTACAAACCCGGTAGATCAATTGCAGTGCTCCAGCGGCCGGAAAAGTTGCTGTTGGGTGTGAGACGCTCGACCTTCTGCTGTCTTGACCGAGTGACAATACCGATGAAGTTTCACCGAGCTGCTGAAGCCGCCAAACGACTCCTTAGTAGGGCGACCAATTATCCCGATTTTCGGAGGAATGTCGAAGTGAGCTGTTTCCAGAGTTGAAACGATCACAGTATCGCGATTAGTAGAGTAAGCCACTATCCAAGAGTGAATGACTAGCTGACAGCCAATGAAGAATTCTTCCGTCGAACTAATCATCGGATGCATTTTTGCTCGAGCTCTGGATGGCGAGAGCCTATTATGATGTGGAATTTATCCGCTGTGTCGGATCTTTCGTGTCCGGATTGAGGGTCTGTAATATCAGCGACTGCATGAATCTCATTTCATTCGAGGAGAGTATGGCTGGTCGCGTGAATGTTGTTTCCCAAATACTCGCAATAGTGCTGATGAGCACGAGCATTTGGGCCTGTAGCGGTTCGGATGACGACTTGATAACGGCGGAGCCGGAAGGTGTAATCCCCGATCCGATAGAGCGGTCGACGGACAGATTCGGTGAACGAGGGAACCTTTGGAAACCTCGAGCCGACGAGCACAGCCCGGCCCCAGGAAATCTGGTGGTGCTTCTCAGTGCAGAGTATTCAGCACAATTTGACTCCTGTGAGGTCACACTTCGGAACGGAATGGTCGCTCAGCTAATTTGTATTAACGATCAGCCCTGGACGCAGACGCCGTTTAGCTGTTTCTCTAATGGGAATAGGCAGACGTGGCGAGGAATGTTCAAATGTTCAGAAGTTGCAGACGTTAAAGTGACCTGTCGTAGCTCGGCACGTGAAGTTGTGTTTAGCGTTCCTGATCCGAACCGAAGTCAGGTCTGCAGCCGATTCTAACGAACCGACATCCATGGCTTTTACGCTGTATACGCGGTCGCGGTATTCGGAAATCTTAGCGAAAATGCAGTTCCCGTTTCAGGTTTGATCTCAACATTGAGTGTAATACGAAGTTTTGCGACAATTTGTTGTAGGATTGCCGAGCCGACGCGACCTCTCCTCTACGAGAGCTGCTTTCGGCCGACGCTGTCTAAGCTTGAGCGCCGGATTGTGGCGAATTCGAACTAGGCCGGTACCCAGTGGCGGTTAGCTCTTAGAAAAGGGGGCAGCTCGAATCGTCGTCGCGGTGACGATAGGGACCTTACTACTTGAATTAGAAGCAGAGGAGTTCTCATGGGCTTGGTAGTCAGGCGGGATTTGAATGTTTAAGAATTTTCCGAGCTTGAGCCACTTCATCGAGTCCTCAAGGGACGTCGTGAAGAAAGACTGCGGTGCATATTTGCTAAAGAATTGCACAACCTCCCGATTCTGGCGGGTGTAGAGGGATTTGTAGTGCTCGTCGTGACCCGTAATCTGAAGTGTCTTGGGAGGCTCGAGGCGATTCTCAGCGAACTCTTGAAAATCTGCCGATAAGGTAAGTGCGAGATAATCGGCTTCTCTGCGATACAATTTGCAATGTATCTCTGAGCGCCCGATTACATTTCCACTCGAGTGAGAAAGCATCGACTGAAACCACGCATCGGGATTGCGCGTCAGCAAGATAAACCGGGAGTTCGGGAATCGGTGATATAATATTTTGTAGAACTCGGGAAAGAACCACGGAGAATCTTCGAACGCGTTTGCGCTACGAAAATCTGGCGAGGAAAAGATCCTCTCATAATCCCCTCTATACCAGGCTTCCGACCAAGCGTTTTCACAATCCGTCGGCCATCCTGCCCACGAGTAACCAAAATCACGAAAAAATCGGCCGACCGATGTCGTGCCCGTGCGCTGGATGGAGAGGCAGAAGACCCGAGGTGCGGAGTCGTCGAAAATCATGAGAACCAGAAATGTCTTACGATTCTAATCTGCGAATATTGCTTTTATTGAGCCGGTTCGAGTTTTTCCGAAACGAGCCGAATCTTGGTGATCTTCTTTCGTTCAAGTTGCTTGAGAAATATCGGATATTCCGAGAAGCCTGATCTCCACCCTCGAAATCCGAGGAGATGCTCTGGTCGCGGAGTGCGAAGAGCCGCCGCGATGCAATCTCGCTTCCGTTCTGGACAGGCGTCAATTGAACCGACAAGACTGACGACGGCATTATAGGCGAGTGCTGTCGCTGCGGAGGTGGTGCCTGCCGAGTCGGGGAACCTTGCTCGTAAGCGATCTTGAAATTCGTGTGGGAGGTCGTCGAATCCACCCAGAAGCCCAGAAAGCGGGATATCTTCGAGCTGTTTCCAGAGCGTTTCGGTCACGAGCAATTCAATGAAAGCTGGGTCGATGGCGACGTTTTGGGCCGTTGAGTGCTTGAGCCAGGCCACAAGGTCATTATCAAAACCAGTAAATATAACATGTCTTAGTTTACGGTCTTTGAAAGCCAGTGCCGCTGCGCGAAGGTCGTCTCCTGGGTTGTTGCGATACGCAAAGTGTTTCGGGTAAACCGCCTCTACGCCTTCGAAACAGCGCTCACCGAACTCCTGATTTCCATTGAGGCTACCAACCTCGGAAATTCCATTCCTTTTCCAATAATTGGCGAGTGCTCGACATGTCTCTCGATAGTCAATGAAATTCCGAAAGGTCGAGGAGGGGTATTTTTGTGCAATCGAGGTAGCAGGGGAATGGTAGACGAGAACCTTTTTTGCCTCGTCCACCACCGATGCGATTGCGGTGCATGGTGCTGTGAGATCGCAGATGATCGCGTCGACTTTGTCTCGAGTAAGCAGTTTAATGGCGGCCGTAACAGCGTTCGAGACTTTTCCGCCTAAATCTTCGAAAACGATCCGTATGGGCGCTTGACGACCAACCGAGAGGGTTTCGCGAGCGAGTGTCGCGCCGCGTTCGGTGTTGACGCTAAAAAATGCGCCGATTCCGGTCAGATCGCCGATGTATCCCAATGTGATCGGTGAAGGGGAGGAGGCTGCATGATCCGCTGCCAGGGTGGCAGAGGGAACCACAGTCGCATGGAGGAAAAGAAAACAGAGTGCGACTTTAGTAACTATGACCAAGCGTATTCCTCGCAAAGCACAGCGAACTGTAGGTTCTCTCATTACCAGCGGCATCCCAGTTCTGTCCATTCACAGATGGAGGCTCTGGGATTGTCAACATTTCGAGAGTGCTTGCGTGCTGCGAGCGGAGCCTGATTATTGAGAAAGCTAGTGTTCAGTTTGTTCCTTGCGAAACTTCTCATATGCGGAAGTGAGCTCGAGAATCACGTTTCGGCTTTCTATCGGTTTTACGAGAAAACCCGATGCTCCGACTTCAAAACATTTTTCCCTATGTTCGCTGTACGCGGTCAACATAACAATGCAACTGGGGTAGTTCTCCAGAATTGCCTTTGCCGCCTCGATTCCGTTCATTCGACCCGGCATCTTGATATCCATGAGTATCACATCAGGGCGGAGCTTCAGAGCTTTTTCGACACCTGCCTCACCCGTCTGAGCTGCACCCACGAGAGTCATTCCGGCATCGCCAAGAATCTTCCTTAGGTGCAGTTGTATTATCCCTTCGTCCTCCACTACCATTGCTCTAATTCCGCGTAAGGTGGAGAAATTATCTTGAACTTCCTTCTCCGGTTCGTTCTCCATCTGAGTTTGCCTTACTATTCTGGGTATCTATTTTCTTCCATCGGTATCCGCAGGGTGACGATTGCGCCACCGGCTGGATGATTCTCGTAATTGGACTCACCATGCAGGTCCCAACGAGTCAGAGAATCGACGAGTTCGAGCCCGCGTAATCCCCCTTCTCCGACTCGAAATCCGTTTGGGAATCCCTTTCCGAAGTCTCTTGATCTTCCCCCTCAAAAGTGGACACAGAGTTAAGGTTTAAAAAGTGGTAAGGAGAGTAGGGAAATTGAGGGGAAGAGATGGAAAAGAAGACTGGTGGGAAGCGTCGTACATTTAGCGCGGAGTTCAAACGAGATGCGCTGAAACTGGCAGCGAGTCCAGGGTACACGATCGAGAAAGCGGCGGCGAGCCTTGGGATATCGGGCGGTGCAATCCAGAAATGGCGTCAGGCGGAGAAGGAAGAAGGCGCAGATGCGTTCCGAGGCAATGGCGTACGTACAGCCGAGGGCGAGCGAATTCGCCAGCTAGAGAACGAAGTGCGGGAGCTCCGCGCTGAGCGTGACATTTTAAAAAAAGCGGCCGCCTACTTCGCCACGAATCAACGCTAAGACGCTTTCAATTTATGCGTGAGCACGAGAAGACATATTCGATTCGTACGCTGTCGCGATGCCTGCGAGTCTCGCCAAGCGGGTACTATCGCTGGCGGCTTGCAGGTCCGGGAAAGCGTGAGCTGAATCGACTGATGTTGGAGTCGGCGATTCGAGAGATTCATGAAGCTTCTCGGTGTCGCTACGGTTCACCGTGAGTACACGCGTACCTGAGGCGGAAGGGACATCGTTGCGGGGTGGATCATGTCGCCGATATCATGCGTAAAGCCGGAATTCGCGGCAAAGCGCGGCGAAGGTACAAAGCGACAACAAACTCGAAGCACGCCGAGGCGCCTTCCCCGAATCTTGTCCCGCAGGGAATGCGAGCCGTACGACCGGACCAGATCTGGGTGAGCGACGTGACGTACATCCGAACGGAAGAGGGTTGGCTTTACCTCTGCGTCTTCCTCGACCTCTTCTCGCGGAAGGTAGTCGGATGGTCAGTGAGTGGCTTTAACGATGTCGAGCTCGTCATGTCTGCCTTTTGGGCAGCGCTGAAAGAGAGACATCCGAACCCGGGTTTCATCGTCCATTCCGACCGAGGAGGACCGTTTG
>CAZDWZ010000010.1:0-166024 GCA_964509425.1 uncultured Bdellovibrionales bacterium
ATCCGTCTCCTCCTCCTCCTGCACCTGCACCATCTCCTGCTCGTTTCTCCAAGCAACTCTTGGAGAAAAAAGAGGAAAAGGATTCTGGTGCAGGATGAAGACGGAGGATTAGGAGGAGGAAAAGGAATAGGAGTTCATGCGGACTCAGAGAATGTGAGAGACCACCTCGACTATCGATGCTCGAAGATTTTCCTCCTTTGCCGTCTGAGCATTGTTCTCCTGCTGCGGGGATATACTTCAGGCGTTTCGGCTGAGACTCATTTGCCGCTTCCGATCAAGCAACAGTCTTCGGCGAAAGTCTGTACCGGGTTTGACGGCGAACGACAGCGCTGGGGTCCCGTAAGGGTTGACGCTGCAAATTCTGAGGCAAATTGCCCGTCGGGCAGTGCGATAATGGCGTATGCGCTTGTGGCAAAGAGTCATAGAAGTCACGCTCCCGAATTTCCGATCGAAGGATACTGCTGCCCCTTACCAGACGGAGCATTAACTTCGGAACACACCTTTGATGAGGAGACATGCCCCGAAGGGTTTGTCGTTACAGGAGGGAAGCAAGAGCGCACCGAAAGCGAGAGCCCTCAAGGAAGAGAGAAATATCTTCTCCGCTGCACCCGACTCGATTCCGTTCGGTTTCAACTTGGCTCAACTCGCCGTGGGAGGAGAATCGGTGGAGTTCGTGACACTTTCGCGGAGAACGTAAGACATCTCCTTGGTGACACAACCGACAATGTTACCTGGAGTGAAATACCCCTCGCCCTTCGTTATGGAATACTGCGGGTCGGCCCTGCAGAGTGGGAGAGCGGCGGATGCATCGGCGCCTCTTGGGGAGCGGTCCTTGTGTCAAGAAGCGGTTCGGAGTGTCGAGATCTCTCCTTTCGTGAAATTTTGTCGAAGATTAATCGAAGAGAAGACCAGAGCACGAGTTCTCAATCTATACGGGTGTATCCGGAATGTGACGCGCTTTCTGCTCCCTTTGCCGCCGACGCGAGCTGTCTCAATACCACGCCTCAAGAGGAACGAGCCGCTAATGAAAATTAATCCTCCAGGTTTCGCTGCTTTGGTCCCGATTTCGGGTCACTTCCGCGCCAAGTTCCTCGAGTTCCTCCAAAGCCAATATGCATAAGCCCCTTTCTCGACGAGGCTCCTGATGCTGCGGAGAGGGATTTGAGTAGGAAAACATTATCACAAGCACGTTCGATTCTGATTCCGCTTCAACGGTCAAATCAACACGGGAGATATTTTCGGCATCCTCATCAGTGAGTGCCGCAGAAAGAAGCGCGAACAGGGGTTCCTTGAGGGCTTCCGTCGAGCAATCCGGAACCTTCGCTGACGACCGGATCTCCCGAGCAATCACCACGGACCGGCGACTAGCGAATGCGGCGAGTTCGATCAGTAGATCATCAGCTATATCTTCCAAGTTCGCAAACCCGGACCTCTGCGCGGCAGAACCTACTTTTCCCTGGGCCTCTTGTTGAAGTCTTCCAAAAAAATAGTCGATCATTTTTCGTTCGATAGTCAGAATGGCGAGAAAGGCATTCAGGTGAGTCGAGGGTCGGTTTTCTGGATGGACCTGTCTCCCTTCTTGGATTTGCCGTGCAAGCGACATTTTCTCCCTGAGGAGAAAGGAGAGTTCTCGGGCAAACCCAAATACTATTCCTCCTACCCTTTCTTGATCTCGGTGAGAGTCCTCTCGAACGGATCGAACATGTTGAGTGAAAGATAGCAGGGCAGGAAACGGAATGGCGACGCACGGATCAAATGCCTTACCTCGCGAGAGTTCGTCACCGAGCGTCGAAATTCCTGACCGTAAACTTCGAATGGTCTGTCTAAAAACTGGCGCAACAAACGAGATCAGAAATGCACAGGCGATTCCACTCATGAGTATCGTGCTGAATGCCAACAGGATCAAGTACGGCTCGGAAACCTTTCGGAATACAAGCCTTGAGATGTCTCCACCAAGGTAAAATTGCGAGAGAGATTGGGTAAGAGTCGCAGGTGCAAATGTGAGAGAAGGGAAATTGGAAGCATGAGTTGCGGTGGTCGCCAGTTGCCGCCAGAGATGGTCAATGCTGAGAACCACCCAGGCAAGGATAAACACTCCAATGATTGAGTAAAGGGAAACGACACGCAAAACTAGACCAAGCTCCCCCCGCAACCGTTTTGCATACGCGGCAATGAAGCCGAGAAACACTCCGAAAGCGAGTATTACTGAAGGGAGCTCCGGGCGAACGAGATTCTTCAGAAACACTGCGGCAAAGGCAAGTACAATAAGTTGTGCGAGACTGCCCAGAATATCACGTCGAGCATCGACGAATTTACTCGCACAAAGATATCCGAAGAGAAGCCAGAACACGAAGAAGGCAATCGTGTTTGGGTTGTTCTGGGGGCAAAGAATAAACGCTGATATCCACCAGAGGTGGACAAATTGCAGTCCTCGTCGGCAATCAAAGGTCAGATCAAACATTCTCCTCAACACCACGAATGGAAACAGGATCCCCAGCAGAATGCACCAAGAGTTCTCCGGATACGCGGGAAAACTAAGAAAAAAGAAAAGAGGGAGGAGCATCTGCAACCCATCCTCAACTCCCAATCGAGCTACGCGAGACACACATCTTGACCAAAGGGTCTGTGTTGCGGGGGCAACCTGATCACCTGATTCAAGATATGCGCTGAGCACAAAGGATATGTGTGTTCCTTGATGGAGTTCACTCCGTACTTCTAGACTCGTGCCGTGAAGCTCGATAACCTTCTGGACAATTGCCAAACCGAGTCCTACTCCGGATTGATGAAAATGTTCTCCAGATTGGCCGCGGTAGAACGCTTTGAAGACAAGCGGGAGTTCTTCTGCGGCGATCCCCGCCCCGGAGTCAGAAACAGTAATCTCAACTCCACCTTCTGTTTTCTGGGCACTGAGCTGAACAACCCCTCCATTCGATGTATACTGTAGAGCATTCTGCACGAGATTCGTCACAGCTCGTTCGAGGAGGTCTGAATTCCCAATCACGAGTAGAGGAGCTTTCGGTAACTGTAAGGCAATCTGAATTCCTTTTTGAGCAGCTTGAGGGCCGCTCCGTGAAGCAATGCTGAGAATGAGCGGAGAAATATCTGTCGGACCAAGCGGAACCTGTTCTTGTGTGAGTTGAAGCAGCTCGCCCTCCGTGAACTTCGAGACATAGCGCTGCTGCGTGCAAAATCCAGTTTCAAAGGCCTGGTGGATCGCATTTTGCTCGACCTCCTCAAATTTATTCCAATCTCTTCTCAGCATCTCGGCACCGGCGCTCATCCCGACTATCGGTGCTCGGAGGTCATGAAGAAGTTCGAGGAGTACGTCTTTGCGTTTCGCGCGCAAGGATTCAAGAGCAATCACCTCCCTTCTCGACGCTTCAGAGATGAGAATGATTTCCTCGCACAGTTCGGACAATTCATCCCGAAACCAAGGTAATTTTGGAGCCGCATAAGGAGAACGTGAAGGCATCAGAAGCCGATTCACTCTGCGAAGGCGATATCGAACATAACTCGAGAGCAAGATCGCTAAACCGCAGATCAAGAGAAAACCGGGAAGAAGAACAAAGAAGAGGTTTCGTAGCAGGGAAAACATGTTTTCCTGAATCTGAGACCCCTTCAAAAACGGAGAGGAAAGCGTGACATAGAGGTAGCCCTCGTCCGTTCCGATTCTTAGCGGAGCCACCGAGAAGAGCGCAGAATGGTGTTGGCTTTTTGGATCCTGTGCCTTCAACGGAAGATTTGGCGCGGGGCTCAGCAAAGCTTGTCGAATTGGTTGAAGATCAATCGATCTCCGAGTTATCGTTTCAGTCGGTGCCGTGAGGATTTCTCCCCGGGAGCTCAGCACATAGAGCCCGAGGTCGGGAAATGCGCTGCTGACCTGAGCGAGCTGTTGATTCGCTTCTTCCTGTCGAGCGTCCAACGTAGCTAAGCTGTCTGCGATGAATGTCGCGCTATCCCAACCAAGTTGCTGTCGATGTATCTCTAAGACCCGAATGGAGAGTGCCGCAAAAATCAGGAGTTCCAGCGCACAGAGCAGTATGGCAAAAACAGTGTACGCGACAATCGCTGAATTCGCTCGCGGCTCGCGATTCATCGTTCGAGTTTCGATTCCACTTGGCTATCAAGTTCTTCGAGTTCAGCAAATCGATATCCAACCCCACGAACGGTTTGAATAAACAAAGGATTTGCGGGGTCAACTTCTATTTTTTGTCGAAGTCGTTGGATAAGCGCAGTCACGGAATCGGCATAGCCTGGAGCATCTAAATTCCAAACTGATTCCAGGAGCATCTCTCTGGAGACGGGCTGCCCAGGGAATTCGGCGAGAAAGACGAGAACGTCAAACTCAGTGGCAGTCAAATGGATTGGTACTCCGGCTCGCGTGACCTTTCTTCGATTCACATCAATGATCAACGATCCAAACGTAAGTACACCTGAGGATCGAGGTTCCGCACCCTGCGACGAGTCTCTCGACGATCCGAAATGGGGCTGTTCAGCGATACGGAGCCGGGCTCGAATTCTCGCCGCTAATTCATAGACGCTAAACGGCTTGGTTACGTAGTCATCGGCTCCGATCTCGAGTCCGATGACCTTATCGATCTCTTCTGCTCGCGTGCTCAAAATGATGATTGGAAGGATCTGATTCTCTTTCCGAATAAGCTTACAGACTTCAATTCCGCCCAATCCCTGTAACTGAAGATCAAGAATGACAAGCGCAGCATCACCTTCACGAGCGATTCGTAACCCCTCACCTCCATCAGGGACGCTGAGCACGTTGAATCCTTCGCGTTGCAGGTGGAGGGTGATCACCTGGCAAATGCTCGGGTCGTCCTCAATGAGCAATATCGTCTTTCTCTCTTCCATAGTAATATTTTCAACTCACATACCACCTTTGAGAGGGGCTGGAAGGTCCTATTTTTATTCGATCTATTCGAGGTGAAAGCGGCGCTCGCCTGCAAACCCTCTAAATGCCAGAAGCACAGAGCCGCGAAAAATTCATGGTGCTTTGAGACAGTTCTTCACTCCGTGTTCGAGCACCGCCGAGTTTACATCGGCGGTATTTGTGAAGCCTGATCGGGATTAATAGAGCTCTCGTTCGCGACCGGCGGTGGAACATTCCGCTCATTTGTGGAGCTTGAAATGTCGTAACCAGGCAAAGGTTGCATCGGGAGACGAATGAACCACGTGGGGATTTCATAGAAGCGATAACGTGGAAGTGCATAGAGAACCGCATCCTCCACCACCGGAACTTCGCTGGCTCTTAATCCTTTGTACCAGTCACCGAGTATAAACAGATAGGGTCCAAACAAGGCGTTATTCTTCGTCGCAACTTCACCAGCTTCAATGCCAAAATAGGGATCCTCAAAGCTTCCCAATGCCTTCTCGTGTCCGACATCTCCGAGGTCAAAATCGGAAGCTGATTGATACTGACGGGCGTAATGCAAGGTCGCGGGAAAACCAGAGATGCGGCCCGCTGCGATATCGGCTGGCACGTTGTAATAGAGCTGTCTGGCGCAGGAAAGCTGGGCTCGATAACAATGCGTGTTCGTCATCGCGCCGAGTTTCAACTTCATCTCAATCGCTTTCGCGGACTCGGTTGAACTCTCATCGACATCTTCAGGACTTGACGGAGCGTCTTTCAGTGTTACTTCTCCGAGAAACGGGAACCAGTTTCCCCTTATTCTAAAATGCCCATTACAAATTACCGTTGCTGCCTCGGTTTCCCAAGCATCCTGGCTCGAGCAGACATTCTGATTTGTCGGTCCTTGGATCCGGCAGACAAAATTCGTAACTGCAATTCCGGAGGAAGTGATCGCGTCATAAAGCGCAGTCTTCAGAAGCTCCAATTGTTCGTCGATGTTCGCAACTACTGTCTCAACTGGTAGAGGCACCGCTGCCCCCGAGTTACCGGCAGAGCGGTACAACGCCAAGATAGAAGGCTCTGTGTTCTCATAGAACCGCGCAAGCGGAGGTGTGAGTAGAGTATAGATGCTCTTCAATGCGTCTACTCCATTCTCATAACATTTAGGAATTCGTAAAGATTGTCGGGCGATATCGATAGTACGCTCAATCAACTCCTCGCGAGAGATGTCGATAGTCGCCAGGATCGCCTTGGCCCTCGTGTAAGCGTTTCTTTCGAGCTGAGTCATTTGTGCTTTCCTCTCAAGCGCCAGCATGAATAGGTGCAGCTCCCGCACAACCGCGAAGTTGGTCGATCGGTTGACCGTCAGAAGTCTCTTCAAACGTTCCTCGGCAGCGCGCCGCTCTGCGAGCGCTTCTGAATTTTTAAGAATCGCAAGTTCGCCGGCAATTATCGTGTCTAGATTTGCCGGCGTGATCCCAGCACCGCAAGGCGGCTCGACTGCCTCACCTGATTCCGTAAACGCTGTCGGAAGGGACGGCTCTGTAGGAGCTGAAGTGTCCTCTCCAGACTCTGCGTCATCAAAGAGCTCCGCTGTCGAACTACTGAGTGGCAAATTGCTCGAATCTGGTTCAGCAAACATAAAGTCCAACGAATCGATCGACTCTCCGTAATATTCTCCCGCTTCGCTTTCGTGCTGGTTTTCTACCCCATCCGGCGCCCAAGCAAGGCTTGGCGTCGTTGAGAACGATAGACTCAAAACCAAAAGCTTCAAGATCCCCAAACAATTGGACTTCATAACAAAACCTCTCTCAATCTGCTCCGCCGCCAAAATTCCGGAAGCTGCAATCTGGGAGTGTTATGAGAAGGGGCAAAATCCAAATCCGACAGAATTCCGATAGTTGTCTCTTCAAAAAAAGATGGAACTCGCGAGGTAAGCGGCGAATCCTCGGCGTCATTGCGCCAGATTGGAAGATCGGACCGTAGCTCCTAGCGGCGTAGTTTTCCTGCCAAAGGCGCGGAGTGAAGAGATGCACCAAAGCGAAGTCCTCCAGCGTCGAGATCCTTCTTCTTTCTTTCAGGATGAATCCGAATGAAGCTCTGATTTCTCTTCTGCTGTTCTATGGAGAGTAGGGAGTTAACACTCGCGCAGGAACGAGCTTGCAGCGGGAACTCAAGATTAAAAATGGACGAGAGCGTGAGGACCACGGCTCCCGTCCGCTCGGGCAATTATGTCATCACTGCCCGTCCAGAGCACGAAGGTAGTTTACAACGCCGTCTCGACCATGCTCTCCACGAATATTTCGACTTTCTGCTCTGACAAAAGGCTTATTATTCTGGAAATATTTGGCGGGTGAACCGACATTGCCATTCGTGTCGCCAACAACTTCCGAAGTCCAAGCTCCTGTAGTGCTGTTGTACCAGAAAAGACCCTTTACGCCGTCAATCTCAATCGAAAAATCCTTATCAGGTCCGTAAATCGGGTTGTGGCCGGATACCTTAGCAGATGCGCCGCTTGCACTGACCGAACGCTCAAGATCAAGCGCAAATTGAAATCCCTCAGCTCGACTGCTAAATCTTTTCATCCACGCCTGTGCTCTTTCAAGTTTTTGGGGCTCCACAAGATCCCTCGACATTTGTTCATCGAGTGCCTTCAATACATTTGCGGCATGCTGATACGGCACAAACTTGTCATCGTCTTCAGCATATCCCAAACTCTTTAAGAACTCATGAGCACTTCCCTTAGAGGTTGTAGAAGTCCAGGTGACCGATCCATCTGCCTGAGTGGAAGGACGTATCGTGAGAACCTCTTCTCCCGGAAGCGTCATTTCATAGCATTGCGAATTTTGATTGATATCAAAACCAGCCTGCATGAGAAGCTGATGCCCTTTCGATGCCTCCTCAAGCTGAGCCTTTGTAAAAGCGCCCATGGTCAGCTTCATTTCAGAATTAAGCTTCACCACGCGACCTGCCTCTAGCGACACGAGTTCCGGGCTCTTAAGTATGGCATTATCCGCGTCCTTCTTGGGATCGCCGGTCAGAGAGTTGGCCGCAGCGAGGAGTGTCGTGATCTGATCGAGTCGTTGATGCCTCGGCTCTTTGTGGTGCGTAGCACTATATGGCGCATCGGGATCGCTCACCGAAACCAATCCGATCGGTGACTTGGCGTCGGAATACGCAGTTTTCCCGGTCGTTTCCCAACGTTTTTCTACAGGATTGAAACTATACACATTCGTGCTCGTTTGCCCCCCACTCTTGGCTTGAACTCGAAAGTGAAAATCACCCATCGCGTCGCCTCCAACAAATTCCTGTGACGCTCCGGCTGCCAAGAGGAGGCTTCGCCCAGCAGCAAACGCGGGCGATCCTGCCCCCGATTGAAGGAGAGCGGTTTTATCTAAGGTAGTCTCCAGAGGCTTGGGAACTTTTAAATCCCGAAATGACTCCATCAGAGTAACCGCTCGCTGATGCTTCTGGATCGCGCCAACGAGCTGATCGGCCTTGACGTCGATCTGCGGTAGGCTTGCAGTTTTATCTCTGGCTGGCGTCTGCAGCTTACGAGGATCAACTTGCATTTCCACCTTGCCGGCAACTTTTACCTCCAGCGGTCCACAACCTTTCTCGCAGAACAATACGTATCGTCGTTTCCCATCGCTCGTCCTCTCATAGGCGCAGTGATACTCTCCGGGCACAGTTTCATCATTTCGATTTGGATCTTTTGATAGACCAAATTCATATCCATCCGGAGCGCTCTGAGTCCGGCTGAAATTAATCCTGACGTCCTGCTTCTCCGGAACAGTGATAACCACCGCCGCCGGATGATAACGCTGCTTTGATTGGTCACTTACCTCCGCCAGAGTCACCGTGGAAGAACGAACAAGATGAGACTTTTGAAGAGAATCTCGGAGTTGATTTAGCTTGGTAAAGGCGTCATACATTCGCTCTCTCTCAGCTTCATCAAGCTTTCGGCCCTTACTTTTTACACCCTCTGCAACAGATCGAATTTCTGCAAACGCCTCTGTAAGTGCATTTGTGGTTTTTGAATCTGCAGATTTCTGGAGTTCCTGAACTGTTTTCTCCAAATTCTTCAGGAGTTCGCCACTTTGATCGGTCGGTTCTTGGAGTGGTAACAAATTTTTCTCACGCGAAGTATCTCTTGCACCGGCAACTTGAGTATTCATAAAACCTCGTCATTCGTAATCTCTGCGCCGCTTCTCACGACGCGCTCATGAAGAGGTTATCCTATCGACCACGCTCCCTGTCCGAGACACAGCTCATAGCAGGCCGACATTTGTCTCTTATTTTGCAATACCTAAAATACGTTCATGTTGGTCATTCTGGTGATTTGTCATCGCCGTGCCTGGTTCATTAGGAAGAACAAACCAGGGGAAAAGCGCATCTCAGGCCGATGGTAGGAATTCGCTCTATGGAGAATCCACTCAAGGAGACAGAGAGACGAAGGAAACCGTGAACTCGGAACGCAAGCGCAATCATATCCACGAAATCCCAGCTCCTGTAGATGAAGTTATCTTTACCAATGGATAGTCGAGCTCCTCCGGTCTCTGTCAGTACAGGGAAAGGAATCTCAACAACATTGATGCTCGACTGCAATCGCGGCTCTCTTGTTCACCGCCTGCCGCCACAAACAGCAGAGTCGCGGCGGAACATCAGAACGGCGAACATGGAAAATCGATCGAGCGTGAGTTCGATGAGATGCAGGAAGGGCGGACGGCAAATCAGGGCAGAGTTGAAGCAGCTGATAGGCGTCAGGAAACCCCCGAGAGCGTAGAGACAAATTCGCGGAAACTGAAAGTAAAAACTTAGAAGACAGGAAATGTCAAAATGAAAAATGACCATCACGTGATCGGAATCTTTGATAATCATCAGAAAGCGCAAAACGCTTTGGAAAGTGTTGTGAACACCGGTGTGGATGCTGAGAATCTAAGCCTTCTCGTCAGCCAGGATGGTCGGCAGCATCACTTCGAAGTGAATCCGGATAAGAGTAAGACCGCCGAAGGCGCCGGCTACGGTGCAGTGCTGGGAGGCCTAATCGGCGGGCTGGGAGCCTTGGCAGCAGGAGTGGTGTCTGTGACGGTGCCCGGCGCTATCCTTGTCAGCGGTCCTCTCGCAGTAGCACTGGCCTCTGGAGCTGCAGGAGCGGCGGTCGGAGGTTTAGCCGGTGGACTAGTCGGTGTGGGAATTCCGGCCGACGAAGTTAATTTGATTGAGACGGAGTTGGGCAAGGGAAGCATTGTCGTAGCGGTTCACTCGGTCGATAGCGACAGCGCTGATACCGCCAAGGACATTTTCGAGAAATCGGGAGCGTTGCGAGTTCATTAACTTTCACCCGGGGACGGAATTAGAGTCCAGAGACCCTAATTCCGTCCGTGCTTCTCCGTGCGGATGCAGACAATAGAAAACCGCCAGTCTCGGTTTGACTTCTTACAGCTTCACCTTTTTCAGCGGATGTTCTCCGTGTCGTTGAAGTAATGCTTTCCCGGTGGATCGTGTGGGTCTGGTTCGGAGAGGCGGAACCCGGCGCCATGGTGAACTCGACGTCCTCAGGACATTTCGCTTTAAACGTCTCGATCTCCCGTCTCAGTCCAGCTTCTGGTGCGAGAGGCATAGTTTGATGAAGCGAATAATTTTTGTGCTTGTTGTAGCGCTCTCGAAAGCTGCTCCAACGGACCTATCCCTCCTTGGACCTGATGCGACTCTGAACCTCGATAAGCAAAAATTTCACTCTTCTGGGCGATGCAACAGCGAAAGCATCAGGGGCTCGCCTGATGCCTCGCAAAATCGGTGCTATTCGCTCCGCCTGGTGAGCGGATATCTTCCCGTGTCGTTGTAGTATCCCTTGAACCGTATCGCGGTCACGCCGGTCGCGGTTGCAGCGTCTTGTTGTTCGTTCGGTTCCATGGGCACGAATTGATCTTGCTTGGCATCATACCGGTCACGCCTCACGTAACATTCTCCGGTGAACGGGTTTCGACGGATGATGGTTCTTTCGGCGACTTCTTGCCCGTTTACTTTGTTCGACACGGTAATCACGAGTGCCGAGCCACGCCGGTGAACGCTGTGACGCTGGTCAGGAGAAGCGGGATCTCTCGGCACGTCGTACGAGCCCTCGTCCGGATATTGCTCGTCGAATTTTGCGATTTCGTCCTGCAGTCCTTTGTCAGCGCGCACGTATCCGGCTGGAACTCGATTGACATCTGCAGCGAGCGAGTCGAACGTTTGAAGGGCCTTGCCCATCACATGCTGACTCATCAACCCCTGAATCCCCGCCTTCACACCTTCAACGGCCCGCTCGGTGAGCGGCGGAAGCCGGAGATTATCTATTCTCGGATCGGACTCTCCTTCCGCTTTCGTGAAGCGGCCTAAACCTTTTTCAAGAACCATTTGACCTGCCATTTCTCCTCCATGATTTATTTTGAAGGCGAGCGCTCTCCGCTCCACGCTTCATGTTCTCAGTCGATATGAGAAGCGACGAGCTGTCGCGGTTAAGGAAAGATAAACGGAAGATAAACGACTTTCGCGAGTGTGTTTGAGAGTTGAGCCCGCGCGGCCGCCTCAGCGATCGGATGATGACGCCCGCTTCACGGGGAGGACTTCGCGAAATTCCGACTGTCCGCAATTTTTCCGCCCGATCGCGGTCAGAGCCGCACCCCACGGCACGGCCAAACAACCGGCGCCGATCCACGTCGACTCGGATGCTCGTCCGATCCCAAATCGGAAATCAGCGGGAAGGAGATCCCGGCTCGTCCACTTTTCCCTCCCAAAAAGCCGGTTCCACCAGCTCAATCTCCCGTATTCAAGGCTGATACCCGGGAGCCGGGGTCCGAGTGTATAACGCTCTTCGTTAATTTTGGTGCAGCGAAGCTGAAGCTTCACAGCTCCGGCGCTGGATTTCGCTTCCGTAGGATCACGTCTGATTCCGGTCATCACCGATCCGTCCGGGCAAGCACCACCGACGAAGAAAAATTCCGTTGTGAGGCTCTCAGGCGGCATAGGACAGCAGGAAAATTTCAGAGCTCGCTCTTCGAGCGGCCGCTCGGCACCGACGAGAGGTGAATGAAAAACCACGGCAGTTCCGGTGTTGCACGTGCCTGCGCCAGCAATCATTCCCCAGCTTTTTTGCTCAGGGCTGTATCCGTCGCATGGCAGATGTTCGGCGAAGACAGGGGCAGAGAATTCGCAGACAAAAAGCGCCAGCAGAGCGAAGGCAGTGACAAAAGCAGAATGATGTGCCATGCGAAAAAACGATCCGATTCCACCAGCAGAATGGCATGTTCCCCGCAGCTTGGCATTTCTATTCGTGGAGCCGATCGTCCCACTCGGAGCGTTGAACACGTGCGGTGTTAAAATCCTTCAGCCACTTGTGTGCGATGCCATCCGCGCCGGCAGTTGTCTCTTGCTCTTCCTCGGGCATGATCACCCAACCGCGCTCCCCCATCCTCATCCTCTTGACCGAAACTTCTCCGGTGATTGGATTTCTTGTGATAAACGTATGCCGCTCTTCCTCTTTGCCGTTTACGGTGGCCGTCGTCGCAAAGCAGAGCGTGTCCCCCACCTTGTACATGCGGCGGCCATCGGGAAGATCGTAGATGCCATCTTCAGGACAACGAGCCACAAACTTATTATACTCCGCCGTCACTTCTTCACCCGCGGGTACTGATCCCCATGGAAGCGCCGTTTTGGATTTGAAATACGAAAATTTCTCCCACGCATAGTGGAACGGATTAAATTCGTGCATGCTCTGCCGGCCAGGATGTTTCGGCCAGTCGAGAATCCTACTAAGGATCCCATCGTCGAGCCGGGCATCCAATTGTCCGTATGGTCCGACTTGCGTCCAGGGCTCGCCGTAGCCTTTTCGCGAGATGCGGACGACTGTGTACGTGCCTCTGGAGCCTTTGTCTTTCCGGCAGATGTACACGTCGGCCTCTCCGCCCGGTTGATAAACAGAGACCACGAACGTGTCGTCATCAAGCGAACGCATCGTCCATTCCGTGTCGCCTAATTTGAAATGCTGCACGCCTCCCGCTTTTTTTGTCGCCTCGTGATGTTCTGCAATCTTTTTGGAGATTCCAGGATTTGCCCACATTCCCTCCGGCACTCTGCCGTTTACAACATACCCTCTTTCACGAAGCGGATCCGGAGCGGGCTTTACGGGGTCGGCACTTACCGCGGGCTCGTGAGCAACCTCGGAGCTCCGTGCTGGAAGAACGAGCGGTCTTATCACGGCATCCTGCGGAACCTTGGCTTCCTCTATCGCACTCTTTCTCACGCGAGATTCATGGAACACGGACATACAAACCTCCTAAAACCGTTGCCTCGGCGCACCAGCCACCACAATGACTGCTGCAAAGAGCATCGCCGATTCGGAAACGAGACTTATTCCACCCGGAGAACTTTTCCACTGCACATTTTAGTGAGTGTCTTGTGCGCAATTCCGCCCTTTTTCGCAGCATCTCGTTGATCGCCGTGAACCGTCGGATCGTGCCCGGGATGAATCCCCCGAAACTCTTCCCGGTAGACGAGAACTTTTCCGGTGATTGGATCTCTTGAGACTGTCGTTGTGCGGTAGAGCTGTTTCCCTTCGTCACCTTCCCAGGTCGAGAACCAGATTCTGTCTCCGCGCTTATGGACGTACTGTCCGCCCGGCAGCCTATAGATTCCATCCTCCGGAAAGCGTTTGAGGGTCTCCTCATACGCCGCCGCTGTTTCGGGATCGGCAGGAACCGCTTGGTACGGAACGGCATGAGCTCTGTTGCTCAGCTTCTGGAGCTTTTCTCCGCCGCCGGCGAAAGGGTCGCTTTCCACCGGCTCATCCGCAACAACGCGCACGGGAAGTTGCAGTTCCCGAATTGTATTCACGCTTGCTGCCTTTCTTCTTAGCTCCTGAAACATTCCCTTTTCCCCTCGAAACGACGTTCTTCAATCTGAACGGCTATTTGTTCTCTTTGCCCGGGCTCTCCGAAACAATCGGGAGCATCGCCCCGGAATCAGGAGGACCATCCATCAGCGCTTCTTTTCCCGGAAGAATGAGCTGCCTGATGCGATACCTGTCGAGCGCATCACCGACTAACTCCACCCAATGTTCCCCAACCGGTGGCGGGAGAAGCAGTGGAGGCAGCGGATCGAGAAGCGCCTCGCTTGGCGGTTCATCCGGGGCGCCGCGTCTTCGAACATTGCTCATGGTCCTCTTTCAAAATCGGTGAGCACCCGTGTTTTCAGATCCAATGGCTCAATTGCCCGTCGACTTTGGCGGGGGATTCATCGGGACGTTGACTCCGTCGTCGACGGTTCTATTCCATTTGCTCAGCACCTCTTGAAGGAGAGTGGTGGCGCCCGTTTCTCCACTCTCGTCCCAAGCGGTCCACGGCTGGCCCGGTCCGCTGTTCCTTACGCGAACGACTTGATACTTTCCGTCTGCGCCGAGTTTGCAGATGAAGCGATCGCTTCTCCCGTCAGGTTGAGTGATGGTCACGAGCATGGTCTCGTTGTCGACCGATTGCATCGACCATCGTGTATCGCCGTGTTTGAAGTGTGCGGTGCCGCCTGATTTATTCAATGCGTCGTGCTCGGCCCTCAGCTTCGTGTTCAGTGCTTCATGAGCTTCTTGCTCTTTCGGGCGAACCTGGCCTGCAATCTCGTGTCCGTGTACAACGATTTTTTCAGGCACCACCGGTACGGGCTCGACTTCCTTCGGTGGAGGCCCGGTCTCCGGTTCAACCTCTTTCGGCGGTGGTGCTGTTTCCGGTTGGACTTCTTTCGGAGGCGGGGCGGTCTCGGGTGTCGTTGGAGTGCCTACCGGCGGTGCCGGCTCAGCCGCCGGGGGAATCGTTCCCGCCGGTGGCACGGTGCTCGGTGCTTCTGCTGCCCTTTTGTGTGCGGCGCGTGCGTCGACGACATACTCCTTTCCGCCCGCAGTCTTTAGAACAACTTTCGCGCTCGCCGGATTCTTATGAAAAGTGCAGTGCACCTTCACATAGGTCTTCCCGTCGATAACGACGATGGTGCGCTTCAGCGACATGTCTTCATGATTGTAGCCGTTTGCATCCGCTGCGAGCGCGGTGTCATGCCAGCGTCGTCCCGACCAGCCGGTCTTCGGATCATGGTGGGTCGTGTCACACTGATACGCCGTTCCCGCCGCTTCTTCGGCGGGGATATACACGGTGACCTCATTTGGATTCTGACCCGGCTCGACCAGGTATCCGCTCGGAAGTTCTGTGGACGGTGCGGAACTCGCGGCCGGGTTCGTCGCGACGACTGCTTGCGGTTGGCAGGGCACTCCATACGCTGGAGCGGTTCCACACGCCGGCCGCGGGGGGAGAACAGTCGGAGCATACGGTCTTGGTTGCACTGCGCAAGGCGCGGGACGCTGATACTGACCGCCACCTTGGGCTCGTCGTTGAAAAAGTCTCTCTGCCATACTTCCAAACCTCCAAATAATTTGTCTGTGTGCCGTTCCATCCGTCTTCCGGCGGCGCGCGATACACGTGGAAAATTATTGAGGTGAATGCGCCCAGTGGCGTAAGGTTCCGTAAATGCTTTGCAATCCATTCTTCCCGACGGCTCATGGGAATTGTTAACAAGTCGTTAACGGACTGTTTTCTGAACCCGGAATCCGGACCTCAGAACATCGAGAGTCATCTCCGGGGAAAACGCACCGGCCGGAGACTCTGGGAGTCGAAAAAGCATCTCGTAACGTATGGCTTCAACACTCGGGAAAATTCGGAGAAGTTTCGCCGCCGCGGCCCTGCTCGCCGCTCTCCTCGTTCTCGCCGCAGCTTGGTTCGTTCTCCAGAATGCCTGGGATGTTCTGCCGCAGCTCATCTATCGAAACACTGGCGCCTATGCCGCTACGAGAGTACGAGATTTCTTGAATGCCGGGCGTGACCTTCCCGGGGCGCTCTCCGCGGTGACCGCAGAATTCGAGCGTGACCTGCCGGGGAGCTTCGTGAGCGCACTTTCCGGCGGACGCGCGTTTTACCCGGACAACATGATTTGCTCGCCCGCCGGTCCGAACGTGAACACGGCGCTCTTCGAAATGTTCCGCGGGCCTCTGCAACCCTTGTATCCCCTTCCCTACATTCCCGTTTGCCGAGAACAAGAGTCTCTGCTGGGCGGAGGAATCGTGACCAATTCCAACGATCCCGCGCTCGTCACGCTTACCACTTTTGGGAGTGAGCTCTCGGGAGAGAGAAACTTCGCACAATACCTCCGGACCTTTTTTGTAGGAGCGATTCTCCCGCTTTTCTTTTTTGCGCTGTGGATCGTGCTTTGGGAGAGATTCTTCCGGCGCCTCCTTGCAAAGAGCACGCTGCGGGCAGCAGAGAAGGCGAAAAATTTCGCAGCCGGAGACTTACACAGCCGCTTTGAAGCGGGTGATTTTCCTGAGCATCAACAGCTTGCGGAGACATTCAATTCACTCGCCGAGGGCGTTTCCCGGAGAATCCGCCGGTTGAAAGACGACGAAGCGAAGCGCCGCGGAATCCTTGCGGAGCTCGCCCATGATCTTCGAACACCCATGACGGCGATAGAAGGTTGCATCTCGCTCTTGGAAGAGCCGTCTACTCCGGTGGAAAAACGCACTCACTATCTTCATCTCATCGACATGGGTACGGCCGCTCAGGAGGATATTGCCACCCGCCTCGGTGAGCTCGCGAACTTGGATTCAGTTGTTGAGAGTATCGAATTCACCGAAGTCGATGTCCCGCAGCTTTTGCAGGCTGTTCTACGACTCAGCGAACCGATGGCGAGGCGAAAATCAATTTCCGTGACGAGCTCGCCGCGGGAAGATTCGAGATTCGTCCGGGGAAATGCCGAATTGCTGAAGCGGGCGATTCTCAATCTCGTCGACAATGCCGTGCGGCACACGGCGGAGGGGGGATCAATCAGCATCTCCTCCGGCTCTGAACCTGAAGGGAAATTCTACTTTGAAGTCGAAGACAGTGGGAACGAAGCCGGGTTTAATCTGGTCAACGACATTTCGAGCGCGAAGCATCCTGCACGAATCGGACTCGGACTCGCCATTGTCGATCGTATCGCCGGTCTCCATCGAGGTTTTGTCGAGTTTCTAAGGCGAGAGCCCGCCGGAACGACGGTGCGTCTCCATCTGCATTCCGCTCTCGGGATTCCGCAAAACTCAGACGCGGAGAAAGAACGGACTGAAACCAAGCAAAACGAAAGGCCGCCGAGCGATCGACGTGTGGCCGAGGTGATCTTCCTCACAACTTGTTGCCTCATGGCGCTCACCCAATTCGTTGGGGTGCGAGGCGCGCTTCTTGTACTGCCGATGGCCGGCCTCCTGCTCGCGTTTTTGCCGCGTCTGCTCTTCCGGAGGAGTTCTCCGTTCCTCGACATCGGCGCCGCGGCAGCCTTCCTGTCTCTTGCGCTCCTCGAAAATGCTTTCGGGCCGATGCAAGTCGGGTGCGGCATGTTCACCGTCTCCGCCGTGTATCACCTTTCCCGATCGTTCCCGGAACCTCTTTCGGCCGTTCCGGTGGCTGCGGGTGCGCTCCTTATCGTCTCGCTCTTCTCGCTCATGCCCGGGCCGCAGCTGCTCACGATGGGCCTGTCCATCGGTTTGTGGTCGGTCCTCATCTCGTGGAGCTCTCAATGGACCCTCCCGATGAGGCGTGCCGGAAACTGGTTCGGTGCCGTGAGCTTGGTCGGAGCGGGGCTCTTCGTGTTTCTTATCGCCGGGAGTTTGTATCGCACCGTGCTGGTCTCACTTCACGAGACGGCAACACGAAATATCGGAAAGCCTGTCCAAAATCTCGTGAGCGACCTTGCAACCCTGACTTCCAATTCTGAGTGGCGAAACGCGAGGATCCTGCAATCCTCCTTCGTTAACCCGCTCTATGATTTTGGGTTTTTTGATTCATCAGGAAAGCTCCTCCTTCAGACGGGATGGGACAGACCGAAGGAATTGGAGACCAACGGCGGGGTCCCTCCCGCAGTGGGCCTCACCCGAGAGAGCTTTCGACATTCGCAGATGGCATCTCCCATTTGCGCCGGTGAATCTTGCCCCGTGCTTCGCGCCCGAATCCCGAGTCTCGAAGCGGAGGCAATCGCGATTCGAGAAATCTCAGCACTTCTCATCCCATTCACGGTGTTCGGAATCGTCGCACTCGTTCTGATTTTTACGGCGCTATCCTTTTATTGGGATTATCTCTTTCGGTATGATTTCGAGCCTCTTCAAACCGGACTGCGGAGATATCTCTCAGGCTCGTATGATCGGCCGATAGCGATCCCCGCCGAAAACGATCTTGCTCCACTCGGGCACTCCCTCGACTCTCTCGCCGAACGCATTCCGGCCCTCGAAAACGCCATAGCCGACGAACGTTTTCGACTTCGGACGTTTCTTGTTCGTGCATCCTCAACTCTTTCAGCTGGGGCTCGTGCGATCCGAGATTCGATGGCGGAGTTCCGGCATTCTCCGGTCTCTGAGAATTTTTTGAACCTGGATCTCGCCTCCGCTTCGCAACGAAAAATCATTCAAAATCTCTTCCTGATGTCCTATCCGGGGGAGCGCATCGAGACCAAGCATCGAGAAACGTTCTTCATCGGAGAGGCAGTATCGGATGAACTTGAACGGCTCATGGAGCTTTCCGGCGCATCGGTGCATGCCGATATCATGAAAGACGACCCGCCGATATTCATCTCGTCCGCGGTGTTCATTCAATCAGTGCGCCTGCTGCTTCAGGCGGCATTTGAACGATCTGCGGCTCAGAGTCCGATTTCGGTAGCGGTCCGTGAGGTGAGGGACGGCATAGAAGTCGTCGTCAATGATGGTGGAACTCCTCTCTCTCCGGGAACAATCACCTTCCTTCTCCGGCCGTTCGAGCACGAGAGCCCGGAAGCACCCGACGAAATATTGCCTCCTGCCCTGCAGGGGTACTCTCTCGCGGCAATCGCTCAGCTGCTCTCCGAATCGGGCGCGAAGCTTTCTCTCTCAGGCGGTCCGAACGGAGGCTTGGAATACACTCTCTTCTTTCCCCGTGAGGAACGCTGTGTCATGGAGGAACGGTGAGCTCTCCTGTTGCTAAAATTCTCGTCGTTGAGGACGATCCGTCTATCGTCACCGTCGTGAGTGACGCACTCCAAAGCGCCGACTTTGAGTGCGTCGTTGAGCATGACGGAGCGAAGGGTCTCCATCGCGCGCTTCATGAAGCCTTCGACCTGGTCCTTCTCGATATCGGGCTCCCCACGCTGAGCGGGCTCGATGTTTGCCGGAGGCTGAAAGAAAAGAAGCCATTTTTGCCGATCATCATGCTGACGGCGCGAAATGATGAGATCGATGTCGTCTCCGGCCTCGAGGTCGGGGCGGACGACTACGTAGACAAACCCTTCCGCGCGAAGGAGCTTCTCGCTCGAGTCCGGGCGAGACTCCGGGAGGAGACACGGAAGATTTTGTATTCCCTCGACGGACCAAGCGCTTTGGAAGAAGCTTCCGAACCCGTGCCGCCAATTGTCATCGGTGAGATCACCGTCGATTCCGAGCGTATGCGTGTTCTAAAACGCGGCGAACCGCTCTCACTTTCGCCACGAGAATATGAGATCATCCAGCTGCTCGCGATGAACCCCGGGCGTCCATTCACGAGAAAGGAACTCCTCTCCTGCGTTTGGGACTTAAGTTCCGAGCGATATAATGTAAACGTCAGTGTCTTCATGTCCCGTCTGCGTCATAAACTAGAAGACGATCCCGAACATCCGAAGTACCTCATCACACTCCGTGGCATCGGCTACCGCTTCGTCGAGCCGAACGAACTCATGTAACACGCCCTCTGCTCGATTCCCGCGATACTGTTTACGAAGTATTCACCTCCGGTTTATTCGCTTCAATTCGCAAACCCGACAACGTTGTTAAGCAGACGACTACATGTTGGAGGTATCCGTATGTTCCAAGATAAAAAAAACGATGTTCAGCAATCCCTGCTTAGCAACGCAAAGGATCTGGTCGTCCCGCCGATTGATGCTCGTGCGGGTGCAAACAATTTGCGGCAGCTGCAGCTTGGGTTGATGTTCGATGATCTCATTCGGGAAGTTGGCAGACGAATGACCGGAAACGGGCCGTTCGTTCCGCTTCCCCCGAAGCTTGAAAAGTAATCAGGCGAGAATGCCCGTGCGTCCGGGCATTCTCTTGTTCCCCGGAAGACTTGTTAACGAAGCATTTATCTACGGTTCGAGGGATCAATTCGCTCCAGATTATAACATTCGAAGAAACCAAACTTGGAGGAAGGTTATGATCGAGCAGAAGAAAAATTCTAAAAGTGTTCAAGACGCATTTGGAGCTCTCACGAGTTATTCACCATTCCCATCGGCCGCTGGGAGCGTAAACGACGGAATGCAGAAACTAGAAAAGTTGCGGCTGGGGACCACCATTGACGATGCTCTCCGGCAGTTGAAGCAGGCGTTGCCGGGATCAACTCCTCTGGAGCTTCCTCCGATTACACCGATTGTGAAGAAGTAAAGCACGGCTTGTGATATGGCCGCCGGACCAGCTTCCGGCGGTCTCTGCTCCTGCGAACGGTAATAGCGAAGGGCGATTGCACGACAGCCCTTCGAAGAAGATCTGATTCCGTTGTACAGATTTTCTGCTCTCTTTCCCGTGTCGAAATGCTCCGTGCCCACATCAGCATGTTGGTGGGCGCCCGCAGGAATTTCTCGTTGCTCCTTTGAGTTCTCAATTGAAAGGAGCAACGAGGGAGTTGCTACAGGTCCCAAGAGATACGTCGATGTTTGAAGATCTGGTTCTGTGGATTAAGTCCGAAGGCGGCTTTCCGTTCGTGATTCCGGGCAATCGCGATAACCCCGAGCAGGGCGCGGAGGGCTACACGCCCCTCGGGAACGTGCTTCACATGGTCTGCGAGCACAATGAGCTGGGGGTCGTCTACTGGAACACGCTGGTCGTGAGCTTCCTGAACCTCACGCACCAGGAGACCGCTCCGGGTGTCCACACCGTGTGGATCTTCGGTCAGATCGGGGAGAAGAGCTACGAGGTGTATCGCATCATGGTCCCGGAGCCTCTTCGCTACTGCCTCATCGGCAATTTCGCGGCCGACGAAGACGAGGTCCGGAATCTGCTGAAGACGCGCTGTCTGAACCGTGAACGGTATCAGCCGATCGCGGTTCCGGAGAACCTCGAGCAGCTCTTGCATGAACACCTCGAGTATCGGCTCCAGGAAGGTTAACCTTTGGTTGGGCGCCCACCAACCACCGAGGCTTTACACTCAAGAGTCGGCGTTGCGTACGCGGTCTGTGAGCGAACTGCGGTGATTCTGTATAGCTCCAACCGTAAACCTGTAATTTTCCGCCCGCATATCTAAATCGTGAAGTGGGCATCAGGAGGTTCTTTCTCATCACGAATACTCGTGACGACTCCGCATCGCTCTTCGGAACGGCAAAGCGATGGGAGAATCGCTTGGTGAATCAAGAGGTTCAGCAAGCGGTTCATCTCATCCCCACACCGCGGGGAGCATTTGGAGTTTACGATGCGTTTCCACACCTATCGCGAAGCAGTTGCGGCCTTAGTTCCTGTCCATCGGTCCAGGAGATTCTGGCTCGGCCTCGCCAAGATCGTCTCGAGCGGCGATCTCACCGGCGATGAGATCAAGCTCACGAGCGTGAATATCCTCGGGAACGAACGGGACGGCTACGTTCACAGTTCGGTTAGCATTTTCTATTACCGTCCTGTGCTGGAATGCCAGAGCGTTTTGGAGGCGGAGCGAGCGAAAGCAGACGTTGCGGCACGCGAGAATGTTCCCAGCTACAATCTCGCGATCATCAATGGAGGCGGCTTGAGGATTCCGGGGACCCACATCGAAGTGATCGAGTTTCCTGATGGTCTCGGAACAGACTTGCTTGCCGGGCTCTAGCGGAGCGGGTGTGAAGATTCAGCCGGTTCAACAAGAAGGCATGGATGCCCTCTTCACACCTCAGATGCGGAAAGATTTTTTCTTCTCAGTCCTCGGTGATTCCGTAGAATTGGAGCTTTTCAACTGAAGAGCTGAGCATCCCTCGTTCAGACGCGTCACGCGGGGTAGTGAGAGGAGTGTTCGACAAAGCCCTTGGCGCATTTCTCTCAATCGAGTGAAGTTGCTCGTCACACGCGGGGTTCAGAGTCAATGGAGCCGCGTTCGGACATTCGCTTAAATAACTCACAATCTTTCGTAGTCGATCGAGAACTTCCGCGTCACGCTCCGGGAAGCTCTGTTCGAGGGCGATATTATCTTCAACGCTGCCAATCACATGCCCACGGCGGGATTCGCAAAATCGAATCTCGTCGCAGAGCTCGTGTGCAAGACGGATCATCTCGCGCTCCCTGGTGCAATAGTCGTCGTCCGCTAACTTATCTCGGCTCTCTGCCGGTATTCCTAAGGGTGAGCAGTGCGTGCCCGCGGGAACGTAGGCGGCACAGAGTGCGGCGCATTCTGCCCGCTCGGTGTCGAAATCACCGGAGGTTTTTGGCCCAAAAGAAACGCCGAACCGTGACGGACAGATCCGGCATTCGCTGGATTTGGATCCCCTCTCTCTTCCGTCTTTTGAATGATCAATTCGCAGCTCACAGCAACGGGAGGTCCCCACGGAAACGCTCGAGCCGCCGGCTCCGTTCATCATGTTTTCTGCCTGGACATTCGTCGCAAGAACCAACAGTCCCGCGAATACTGCCGTGAAAGGCCCTTTGAGAAACCTCATGGAATTTCACCTTCAGTTCTGTAATTCTAAAACAGTTGTGAAGGGCTCTCCTCACGAAAACGGGGTCGGATGCGGACAATTTTCTTACGGTATCCGAATTCAGGGCTTGAGAGCGGCTATCCGAACTTCGCCATTCTATCGCTTTACGACGCCCTCCCAGATGTCGTATTCGCTGTTCCAAGTGAGCTTGCCAATGGTACGGAGATGCGCGGAGGATGAGGCTCGGCAACGAAATGATATCTCGAGCTGGAACGGGGTTCATCTCGATATCGCGCTCCAGAAGCGATGGTCAGGTCCATCACCTTCCGATCGAATCTCGTAAGTCGGGGGGGAAAAGGACAGGGAAACCGAAGCAACCTTCTCCCCCCAACACGAATTCTGTCCGGAGCGTTTATTCCCACCGGCGAATCTCAGCGCGGAAGTTCATCGCGCCGGAGTCCAGCGGAAGAATCTGCACCGAGCAGTCGGAAGCAATGAAAAAGCCAATGGTCAGCTGATTATCGACCGTCTCAGCATAGAAAGGTGCTTGGTCGATGAATTTGGTTCCGACTCCGACGAGGTACCGGAGCTGGGGTTGCGGATCGATGCCGGGGCGGTAGTTCGCCGTCCCGGCCACCTTGTGGCCGACACGGTGGAGCCCATCTTGGTCGCCTTCACGAATGCAGCGAAGAATCTCGATGCAATCTTTAATAGCGAAATCGAGTCCTGGGATGTTCGCCGCGATAAAGGCCATCAACAGCACATCCGGATCGGCCCCGGAAAAATCGAAAACGTGGAGTTTTTTCATTCTCTCCTCAACGGTAAAAAACCTAAATTGTCCTCGTCCCCGGGCGGAAAAAGTTATCCGTTACCGAACGGGGCGACAGAGAATGATTTACACGAGTGGAGAATCAAATAGCTTCGGCGATCGCGGCGATGCGATGATATTATTGTACGACAAATCGCATTCTAGAAAATAAGAACGCCTTGCAGGAACCTTACGAGTAGACAAAGATACCGCATGAACGTCAGGCCAGGCGGAAACATCACGCCTCAGCGATTGACGCTCCGCGAAAGATGCCCGCTTCACACCTCGGAGTCTCCCTCCTCTGTGCGTCTGTGATTGGCTTCACAAAGATATCAAATCGGCAAATCCGTTCCGAATCCCAATAATCTCATCTTCAAAGCACTCTCCGCTTATATCGATAGCTCCGGTCTCGCTTCGAAGTTCCGAATTCATAAAATTTTTATCAGGTTCTTTCTCGTTCTAGGAGAATGGTAAACCCATTCGCAAGAGATAGTAATCGTGTCTGTGCAGAGCCGGCAGAGCCGTCTCTGCGCAGCGCGTAGTGAAGAGAACGGTTGTAATTGAGTGTTTTATCACTCGCGCAAAAAATCCTTCGGCGACTAACGGCTGGAGAGGATCGCAAGCTCCTTTCCGGCCGTTAGTTGCCGCGATGGTGTCTTGTTGGGTGCACGTCGTGCCCGACAAGAGCCGTCAACCTTCCCGACGTTCGTCCGCTGGACGACTTTGGGCACCGCGTCATGTCGGTGAAACTCCTGAAAGGAGCACAACATGAAAACCCCGAACCCCCAGATCGTCCCCTCGCTCGCGCTCGTCCTCGCCGCGTTCGTGAACGACGTCCTCGCGATCGAGGACGGCGACATGACGGCCGGGGTGTGGGAGTGGGTGGGGCGAAAATGGCGGCAGGAGGTGGACGGGACCGACGGGTTCTGGATCAAGGTGACGTTCGAGCCGGGTCGCCGCCCGCGGGCGACCCTGTTCACGAACGTCGCCCGAGGGCCCATGCGGCACGCGACGATCTGGGACGACGCGTTCCGTCTCGGGTCGGGCGAGGGTGACACCCCGTCCGACGTCGCGACGTCCGCCGCCCACGTGCTGCCGCCGCGTCACGCGGCGTTCGGCTCGTGGGTCGCCGTGCCCGAGGGCTACCTCGGGTCGTTCACACTCCCCCTCGAACTCGTGGCCTACGCCGAGTACGTGGCCCTCCGCCTCCTCGGTGCCCTCGACGAGGGGTCGAAGGACCCCCTCGCCGAGGTGCGCTTGGAGGCCCCCTTCACGATCGAAGCCGGCGCGAAGCGGCTGCGGTTCACGGGGGCGAACGGGGTGACGCTCGTCGTCTCGGACGACGGCGACGAGGACGTGTGGACGGTGGAGTGGAGCGGGAACGCCTTCCGCCTGCCCGACACGACGGTGAACTGGTGCCCCCCGGCCGAGGAACAGTCCTCGATCGGGCGTGACACGGCGATGGACTCGGACCCCGTCTTCCCGCCCGAGCCGAAGTCCGCCCCCAAGCGGACCGAGGTGAAGCCGGGGGACGGGGACGACGACGACTTCGCCGCGGGCATCATGTGAGCGGCTCAATGCGCGAGTGAACAGGGAAGTGAAAGGTCCCTCTTCACTCGCGCTGCGAGTCTTTGAGGACCAGCCCGAAGGTCTTCCTATCTGGGTTAAAGTTCTCTCTCTGTGCATCTGTGGTTTTCTTTAATGCAACCACAGAGGCACAGAGACGCAGGGGCACAGAGATTCACAGAAGAGTCTCCGCGGAGATCTTTCCCCAGCGCCCCTCGGCTTGAAACTCGCGAAGGTTCTCTTGTATGCTGCGCCATCAAAACCGTGCCCGCTAATATCCAATCTTCAAAAATCCATGCGTGTCGTATGAAAAATTTCCTCCGAATAGTTTCTGCTCTCCTTATCGTCTCGGGCCTTCTCGTGGCCTCGGCCAGCTTCGCTGCCGCCCAAGACGATCCACCATTCTGTCAGATTGGCCGATTCAAGCCGTGCACATGCGCTGAAGCGGTTCCAGAGGAAGTTCACTACTGGCCGGTGTTCCCGGCTTGCGGAAACCGCGCGGCAATTCTCCTCCGCGGCAGATTTCTTAACGTCTTTAGCGTCGTCGTAAGAGACAACCAAAATCGCGATCGTTGGCCGACCTCGGGGTTCAACCGCTGCAGCTTCCGGCTCGCAAACTCCGCAAATCCACCGGCACGCTGCAGTGCGTTCAAGGTGCAAAGCTCATTCGTCTATGAAGATCCGAATCTCGGACTAACGCGAGTGAATTGTCTCGGCGCTGCAGGGACCTCGAACCTCTTCCGAAATGTGGTCCGGATCACCGCAAAGCTGCAGGACGTTCCCGGCTCAAACGCGGATCCACTGAAGCGTTGGTGCCTCTTTTCACCGGCCGAGAGGTTGAACTGATCAGTTCATCCTTTTCGCGTTCTTGGTGATTCTGCTTGGGTTGAAGCTTCGCCTTGGAATTCAACCACACAGGACGCGGTGGCATATTCGCTGAGGCGCCACTCGTCACTGAAACGCCGCTGCATTCTCGAAAATAAAAAGCCGCAGGAGCTCGAAAGAGCTCCGGCGGCTTTCTGCTTTTCACCTGGCAAAATCCCAGGCGAACTGAAACTGGCTTCATCCCAAGCTTATCGGCATAGAAAATCTCTTTCCACGCCAACCATCAGATAGGCGCAGATCATTCTGCTGCCAACTCAGGGTGAAAGTCGTTCCACAGCGATCACCACAGCGATCAAGCTTTCGCGAGCTTTTCGCTTATTTGGTTCCGCAGCTTCTCCACCGCGGGATTCCTTTCGGTGGCAACGCTTGACACGTTAACCCCGACGCGCTCGGAAAGAAGTAACCCCACCAAGCCTTCAAGCACGTTACTTCCCGGAGCTCCGGACGCCGGTGCAGTGCCCGCGGAATTCCCCCCGCCTCCTCCAATGACGACTTTGGGTACGACATCAACTCCTGAACGCTCAATGGCCTCTGAGAAACGGTTCACCACCTGCTGAAGCACCTGATATTGGGGTCCACCGTAGGCACGAACCTGCTCTTCCGCCGCCATTGCCTGAGCGATACCGATTCGCGCGGCACGCTCTGCTTCGGCCTCGGCAAGCGCTCGAATTTGAGACGCTTGTTGCAGGGCCCGCTGATACTCCGCCTTCCCCTCGTTTGATTGAATTTGAATGCTGATCTCAGATTCTGTGAGTCGCTGTTGCTGTCTGGCCCGCGATTCTGCTTCTCGCAACTCGCGCTCGCGCACGGCGGCCTGTTGTTGACGTTCGTAGGTATCAACCTGTTCGGTCGCTATCTGCCGTGAGCGAAGTTGCGTGAGAATCTGCTCAATCTGTGCGCCAGTGCCAGAGCTCGGAGTACCGATCAACACCTCCTCCAACTCGAGGTTATAGTGATCGAACTTCAGCTTCATCTCGGCTGACGCTGCATCCTGAATATGGCTTCTCTCTTGAAGCAATTCGATCAACGTTCTCGTTTGCGCCACGTTCTTGAAGTACGCCGACACCATCGGGTCCAGAGTTTGTTCCACCAATTTTTTGATGTCGCCGAATCTCTGAATCACTAACGGAGCTTTTTGGTAGTCGATGTGAAGGACGACACTGAGCGGAAGGGAGGGTTCAAAGGCGTCCCTTGTTATCAGCGAAACCTCAGCCAGATTCTCATCGAATTTATGAGAACCCGATTCGCTCTTTTTCCATTTCAAAATGAAGTTGGTAGTCGGAACGTGGATCACCTTTCCCGCGTAAGGGTTGAAGGCATATTTCCCCGGAAGCAGGGGGGTCCTCCAAACACCTTTCTCGCCGCGTTCGACAAGCTCACCGTGCCGATACGTAGAACCACTGATGTCCACGCCGCTTTGGCCGGTATAAGAAACGACAACTCCGACATACCCGACATCGACGAAAGTCTTCGGCAGAAGCTCCACCGTCGCAAAAAGTCGATTAAGGTAATACGTCCCCTCGACAAGGACTTGATACTGGCGTCCTCTCCGCCCTCCGGCGCGTAAAAAAGCTTCGGGATCTTGAAAGTTGTTATGAAAGTTCTCAGGCTTTGATGGATCGTTTCCCAACACGGGAGCAATAATTTCGCCCTCCGCAAGCGAAAGTCCGTCGTGTATCGTCACTATCCCGATCGAGTCGTCCTGACCCTTGATCACGAGCGGTTCAAAACCATTCCTCTCGGCGATTATGCTGCTCATGTCTTCAAACAACTTTGCATCACCGGCATCGAGGTCATGGAAAAATAGGTAATCGCGACTAATCACCACAAACTGAGCGAGGTTTATCGCGTAGGTTCCCTCTCGAAGGATTTTTCGTTGAGGGCCTTTCTGCCCACCGTTTTCGAAAAAGTCGGCGACTTCTTCATAATCCTGTGCCACGGCATTCGATGCGAGAGTCTGCTGTGCCTGAAGCGATTGACCGTCCCGCGCAAACACGTAGCCGATTGTCCCCTGCGGAATGGTGACGAGCGGCATCTTGTGGATCCGGTAAATAAACGGGGTCATGACATGCCACCCACCACGAAGAGTTTTCGGCTGGTATCCCGCCTCCCCTTGGAGTGCGATAATTCCAGTGCGAACCGACCCTTTCATACTGAAGAGTTTTTCTACGACCCCCACTCGATTGTTCGGAATGTAGCGGACAAAACGACCGTGATAGAGAAGCCAAACCAGCGCCGATATCGTGAAGAGAATGAAAACGTTTCCGATACTCAAGAGAGACTGCAGCTGAGCAACGAAATCCGCATGAGTGTTCATAAGCTCCTATTTCATTTTGGTACTTACTTTTTCTGTATTATACACCTCTCTGTGTTCGATTTAAATCAAATACGCAGCGCGGCCGGCTAACACGTCGAAATATTAGGGTTATCGGATGGAGAAGATGGCGCTCCTTTCGACCCTGTCCGCCGAATTCGGTGACCGAAGAACTTTCCGCCCAGACCCTCGATTCGAAACTTAGAAGCCTCCGCAAAGACCAGCGGGTCTGCAGGACCCATCGGCAGCAAAGTTTTTCTGTCCGCTGAGAACCATCGCGTGAGGTCTCGTGTGCGAGGACAGCTACGGCGTTCGATCTCATTCGAACTCGGACGGGTCGATTCGAAGCGAAAGCGGGTGACTCACAAGTTGCAATTCGCATTCGTTGGCTCAGGAGGCGCTTGGGATGAAACCCGTTCCAAGATCCCACGAGCCCCTTTCCGGGCCGTTAGTTGCCGCGACGGTCCGTGTTGCGTGCGTGTCGCGCCCAAAAGCCCCGTCAACCTTCCCGAAGTTCGCCTGCTGGACGACTTTTGGCACCGCGTCATGTCGTTGAGACTCCTGAAAGGAGCATCCATACGAGTGGTATGAAGAACTTTTTCTGCACATCGGTGTCGTCTGCGGTTGGATTCAAAGTCGAATTCCAAATCTCATAAGAGGACGCAGAGGGACGAAAGCATGCGCCTAAAAAAAGGGCCGCAGCGCGAGTGAAGGGGATTTAACCTCCTTTCTCGTCCTTCGCTCGCGTTACGGCTTCTCGCTTTTTGTTCGATCAATACCTGCTAAACCATGTGCACGCCCCGGGCGGGACGGACACGGTCCAGCGGGCCGGACGATCCGCACTCGCCTGCGTTACTCGGATGACCGGCTCGAAGAGATCTTCGAGGTAGTACATCCGCGTCTCGTCCCCGACTCGTTCGACGGCGCAGGGCCGCTTCGCGAGTTGGGGCGAGATGTAACTCAGGAGGGGATCCGCCAGCTCGGCACCGCCGTACAGGCGACACACATGATCGAACGCCAGCGCCGCGGACGCTGCGGGGATGTAGAACGCCGGGTTGCGGAACCCGGGCAGCACCACCCGCTTGCGGCACCAGTGCAGTTGCTGGGGGATCTGGTTGCCCGCCAGATCCACCAGAGCGGGGGTGTTCCCGGGCCACCAGCGGAAGCCGGTGTAGGTGCCTTTCCGGAGCAGCGTGAGCATCTTGCTCCCCACCGGGGAGCAGACGTGTCCGCACTGCTCGTTCCCCCGGCTCTCTACGGCGAGCTGCAACTCGCCGAGGTTCGCCAGCGCCGTCCCGACCCCTTCCCACGCCCCGACCAGCTTCAATCCGACGTCGTTGGTCCTCGCGAGGCCCGCGAGGTTCTCCGACATCGAAGCGAGCACCAGGGCCGTGGGGCTGAGGAAGTCTTTGAGGCGGTTCATGTTTTCTCCTTTCGGAGTTACGCCGACATGAAAACGGCTGTAGCGAGAAACTCTCCGCGATGCCTACGTGCATCACTGCGGAGTAACCGTCGGATGAAGAGGCGTCCTCCATCGTCAACCGACGATTACTCGCATGTGCCCAGGCCAAAACCGGAAAATAGAAACTTCACTTCACGCTGCTACAAGAGAGAAAGAACCTATCTCAAGATTTATGAGAATGTGTTCGTCGTTCTCAGCGAGCGAGTGGGATTTGAGACTTCAAAGGGAGAGGAGCGATAGCAATCATACATTTCTCTCCGAGGTGAATAGTCGCGATTGAATTTCGCCATCGTTCCGTAAGGAACTTGGGAGTGAGCGATGGGGTGGTCATCCTGAGTAATCTCTGTGTCGCTGTGTCGCTGTGTCTCTGTGGTTGAAACAAGCGTCGCAAGCCAGGTCGTTATCCGAACAAGACCTCCTTTCCCCCGGCGCGTTTGTGGACGCCGGGGGGAAGAACCGTGAAGAAGAGGGCGGAGTTTAGAACTTCCGCGGAAAAAGGAGCGCTGCGAGGATCGTTCGCACCTTCACCGGCTCATGTCGGACCATGATCAGTGCTCGGTAGATCCGAATCGACAAAAGCAGGAACACACCAGCAAGCACGAGCGAGCCGATGAGCCCAGCTCCGTCGAAGAAATTTCCGTCAAAACCAACAATACTTTTTACAAGCACCGCCGATGGTGCTGAGATCGGATAGAGCAGAAAGCTTCGATACACCTCTTCCCCTACAAGCGTGGGATAGAAGAGCACCAATGTTGCTACCGGCAGGCAACTCGCCTGATAGATCCGAACAAAAAGCCCAGTCCACTGCGTTAGCTGTCCGACGAGTCCGATCAGTTGATACACGGCCACATGCATGATGAGCGCAGTGAAGGAACTCATCGCAAAGCCGGGAACGGCTTGCCAGGGGATCTGGCCAGTTGCTGCAAGGGGCACGACCACGAACGCTGCTGCAAGTGCGAGGAGGCAGAGTCCAGCGACGATTGCCGCAAGACAGCTCCCGACCACGTTTTCTGATGGGTCGAAGGTGGTCAACTCAATCTCGAGCGCAGACTTATTCAGCGTCGTTGTCTGGAGGAACGTGGTGACGAGCAGCGACAGCAGCGCTGCCGTCATCGCATCGAGCGCCATTGCCCACCAGACCAATCTTTTCTCGGCCGGTTTCGTTTTCTGATACTTCGGTTGTGCCACTACTTCGACGGTTCGGTATTTCACGTTCTCCACGGAAAAGGGTGAACCCGAAATGCCGGCTTGATCCATCGCCGCCCAAACTTTGGCTCGATTTTTCAAGGTCTTTATGACGTCGTCGTTAGCATCACCATGGATTCTGACGTACGGATTCCCGTCCACCACCGTCAACCGAACGATTGCAGATTCTCCGCGTGGCTCTGAGGGTCGATGGATCTTTTCGAACTCCGCGTCGTCGAAGACCACGTGCGTCACCTTGAAATTGCGAGCGGGGCCGCCGTAGTCTTCCTTGGCAAGGAATGCACTGAGCATCTGACCACGTTCCGCGGCATCACTGCTGCTCGACACGATCACCCAGTTGCTGCTTTCGAGTCGCTCTTCTAGAAACCCGAGCCCGTTGATGGCGTTTGACGTCACTTGGAAAACGGTGCTCCCGCCAAACCCGATCCCGAACGCCGTGACCATCAACCACACACCTGCCGCCCAGAAGCTCTTTCTCTTGAAGAGCAGGCGGGCACGTTGAGCGGTGATCGCGAGGACTGCCGAAACGCGCATGTGTAAACCTCCGAAAAAGGAGTGTCTTGTCCTCACCGCTCCGGTGGACCGGAGACAGGAGGACGAGACACGGATATCCCCGAGGTCAGAGGTTAGAGAGTGCGCATGGCCGGGAAGGAAAACTCCCGCTCACGGAAGGATACCCGAAAAGAAGCGAGGATTTGGCGAAGACGAAGATTTAGAATGTTCTCGACCGTGAAAAGATCAGGAGGTAGGAAATCGAACAAAATCGGAAGCGAAAGACATATCGGTCTGACATATCGGGCTGGAACGGGGTTCATCCTAAGTATAAAGATGCGAAATAGTCATTCCGACGACAACGATTAGGCGCGTTCAAATCACGCAGCTCCCCGCTCAAGATGAACCCCGTTCCAGGGCGAGAAAACCCCGTCCCAGGGCGAGAGACCGTTCCAGGGCGAGAGGTCATGAAAACTGTGGCTTCGATACGTGACGCTCAAGAATTTGAAGTCGGGCACGCCTGCCAGAGAAGGATCATGCACGCCGCCGTCCGCAGGCTCCAGACCAGCGTTCGAATCCAGTTCCAGCGCACCAATCTTTCGATTTGATCTTCGGAAAAGCCTTTCTCGAGTTGAGCATGCGTCGGTGACTGAATGAAGCACGTTGACCCCCAGAGCACGACGACCAGAGGGAGTGCGCTCCACGAGAACCAAGAAGGGACGTTCCGGGTATACGACTCGAATCCGAGCGGCGGAAACAATACCATTGCCGTGCACAGTTCCGTGAGCATGAGCGGAGCGACGATGATCGAGATCCTGCGGCAGTGAAAGCCTTGCCAGGTTTTGAACTGTCGTGCGTCAAGGCCACTGAACATCGGATAGTGAACGAGCTGAATCACCCATATCACGCCGGTCATGAGAAGGGTCGCGCAAACATGTGCGAGGAGGAGGAAGTGATGCATAGCGATTCCAAGCGAGATGCGGGTTAGTGCAAAGCGACCCCGTTCCAGAGCGTCCTTTCAGGCGTCGTTATGAAGCCCGTTCCACTTCAACCCTTTGACCAATAATGCTCTGCCGGTGAGATCTCCACGCAAGGTAGATCGCGAAGAGATGCAACGCGATCAGGCCTAAGAAAAGGTACTCGAGCACATCAGTGCACGAGTCGAGAAACGGACGTGGCTCACGATTCTTTAGTACGCGAGAACTCAAGCTGGGACAGATCTGGTTGGACCCCGCGGAGGTAGCGACAAGATAGGATAGATAGAAACAAGGGCAGACGATGCCAAACAGCCCGGCGAAGAAATCGAACGGCTTCAGTATCATTTCGAGAAGAAACAATAGTCTTCGCATGCGCTAAATTCTCTCAACAAGCAGAGCCTGAACTGGAATAAAGAATTATCCGGCTGGCTTGCTGTGGCAAGCACTTTGCGCTTGCCACTCATTCGCAATGCGCCATCCCCCTTGGAATCGACTTCGGGGCGTCTTGAACCGACTCTGTCGAGAAGATCGTGCAGATGCGGGCCTCAAGTTGGGCTTCCTAACAAAAGTTTACCCCTTCCTAATCAGAATCTTCGTCGGCGATATTCTCTCTTTCTCCATCCGATAACACCTCTCGTTATGCAGGAAGCAGAGAGCGCCGGCGTCTCGGCTGTAATGGACCGTTTCGCGGAGCTTGCTGACTTTAATTATAAAAGAGAGGTTGTCTATGAAAACGAGTTCTGTCCCGTTCATTGTGAATGCCTTTGATGCTGGTTCGATCGCCAAGGTATTTCGCCGTCCACTTTTACGTCGGTGGATAAACGTTGCATTCGCGGTGGTTGCGTTCAGCCATATCTCAACAGACATTTGCATTGGCGAAGATTTGACCGCCGTCAATATGATACTCGCGAGCGAAGCCTATGGAATCGAGAGTCCGCCGATCGAGCCCGTGTACGAGGTAATGACGACGACCTATGATCAATCCATCGACCCCGTGTACGAGATAATGACCACGGCCTATGATCAATTTTTGTCCGCATCGTACACGCTTTTCACTGCGGATTTCGAAGAAACTGTTCCGGCTCTCCCCGTAGACTCGGATCTCGACGGGATAGCGGATGAGCATGACGGCTGCCCGTTTGAATACTCAAGAAGCGCTCCTGGTGAGTGCGGATGCGAGGTGAGCGAAGCGGACTGTGCTTTGCTGATGAATCCGATCGCACCGTGGGAACCAACCGGAGTTGTTTTCTATCGTGGCTATGTCGACGAGCTTCTGGCTGCCGAAGCGGCTTGCGCAAGCATGGTTGTTTCAACCGTGACCAGCAGCGCGCCACGTTTCGGACAAGGATGGTTTCGCTACGAAGAACTGAGAACGATTGTTAAGGATACCAGCGAAGCTTTTATTGAGACGGCGATGGCCATGATTGGCGATCAGGAGTCCCTCGAGAAGCTCACAAAGGAGCTCGATAACCTCATCAAAGCCACCGCGGCAAAGAAAGAGACGGATGCTATCACTGCCTTGAAGGCGGTCATTAAGATTCTGGGCGAGATTCGGCCGACACAGTTGGTAAATTGGAAGCAGAATGTTCCGTTAAAGGATCAGTCTAAGGACTTTTCCAATGATCTGAAATATCTCTTAGAGACGCTCGGTCAGTACAAGAAACTGCTCGAACTTCTCCCCACTGATATTTAGCACCATTTCCCAAGAACAAAGAGGAAGAGAGGGTCGAAGCCCTGTGCTTTGCCTTCTCTTCCTCATGAGCTCACCATCCACAGGAACTCATGACGACTCTTGCTCAAAGGCCATGGCGGCTTGAGGGAACGGAACGGGGTTCATTCTGAGTGTGGAAATGTAGAATAGATCGTTGAACGCCGATTGTCCGGCGTAATCGAATCACGCAGCTGCCTGATCAAGATGAACCCCGTTCCAGATCACGGCCAACCGCCTACGCTGAGGTTTCCGATCATATCATTGTGTAAACGATGTTCTGTCGTTCAAGTGTCCACGATGTTTTGTCGCTGTGCCATTTTTGCATTTCTAGTTGATTCCATTCTGATTCCCTTCCTAACCGGGGACCGGGGCCCGCCCTCTCGGCGCTGCCGGAAGACTCTCATGCAACCGCAGTGGACGCGAAGGACGCAGAGAGATTTCGACAGAGACACTCCAAAGCACTGCAGCATCATTCAAAAACAAAAAAAGCCGCCGGACCTCTTTCGAGATCCGGCGGCTTTCTGCTTTTCGCCTAAGAAATTCTTAAGCGAGCTTGAGCGCGATAACGAATGCGTAGATCACGAGTGATTCTACGAATACGCAACCGAGAAGCCATGGCAATCTCAGTTGTCCGGCAGCGCCTGGATTCCGGCTGATGCTCTCGAGCGCAGCAGCGATAATCCGGCCTTGACCGTACGCACCACCCGCAGCCGCGATCGCGAGACCGAGTCCTGCAGCAAGTCCGTTGAAATTAACAGCCGCTTCTTGCGCGAACGCTGGTGAAGCCACCGCCAGGACTGCAACTACTGCTGCAACAAGTCCGTTTACTAAACGCATAAGTTCTCTCCTTTCCTCACACATACACTTCAACTTAGACCCCGAGCCTTGGCGCCGTAGTCACTGAGCCGTTCGGCAAACTCCCTTCTTCGTTCCTTCATCAGAGACAGAAGAATTTACGGAGAGGATTTGTCGAGCGGTTCCCGGTGCAATTTCTCTGCGGAGAATACTCTTGTGCAGAGTATGCCGACGCAGAGTAATTCTGTACTACGGCCACCAGCGATTGCCGCCAAAACGGCGGCGTTTAACTCTGGGGGTTTTCTCTTTTTGTAACCGTTCACGTTGTTCCGCAATCGAGAATGACTTTCACGAAGAGTGCGGGAAACGTTAACGGTTACTCTTTTGCTTGCTTCAGCAAGCTGCACGGAACAGCCACATTAGTGGTGTTCGTGCCCTTCGTCACCGTGATCTTCATGGGTGACAGCCAGCCCTATATAGATCATGGTTAAAAGAGTAAAGACGAAGGCTTGAATTACACAGACGACGGTTCCGAGCAGATAAAATATCACCGGAATCCAAAAGAAAGGCGATCCGTAGGTCAGCTCCGTAAAGGCCCCGACAACCGCGTGATCACCAGTCATATTTCCGAAGAGCCTGAGGCTCAGCGAAAGTGGTCTGATAAAATGACTGACGAGCTCGATCGGAAAGAGCAGAGGCAACAGCAGCGGAATCTGCATTCCGAGAACATTAAACGACGGACCGCACATATGTTTTAGATACGCGACAATCCCGACTTCCTTGATTCCCCAAAAATTGTAGAGAATGAAAACGACTGCGGCGATTCCGCAATTGAACAAGAAGCTGTGCGTCGGCATCACGAAGCCGGGCACGAGCCCGAGCAGGTTCATGAACAGCGTGTAGATGAAGATCGTGCCGACAAAAGGCAGATATTTGCGATTTTCTTTCCCCATCGCGGAGTCGCCGAGACCAATCAAAAATTCGGCGATGAGCTCAAATAAATTCCGGAAACTGAGATGTGAATCAGGAACAAGCGGATTACTGCTCGCGCGCATTTTCCTGAGGCCGATCGAGCCGCAGGCAAAAATCGCAGTCGCAACGAGAGCCCCGGCAACGGGAGCTTCCCAATCGTGTCCGACCACCGAACTAATAAAGGTAAATTCGCTCATAAGTCCCTAGAATCATAGGCGGGAGCCTTCTACACCATTCTCCTAGGGCTTGCAAATTTCAGACGCCTTTCCTGACGTCTGGAACTCCTGTTTCAAATTCGCGGAAACAAGCTCGCCGCTCCCGAGTTCGGCGCCAATAAAAGCGGACGGGATCCGGAACAAAGATGGGTCCGTTGCCGATTAGAACAAGAGGCAGCATCGGGCGTTCCCTATACCAGCGCAAACCACAAAACGGTCCGCAGTTTTTAGATGCCCTTTCAATGTTCGACAGGCTGAAGTTCCTCATGGGCTGGGGTTCCTCGTGGGCGGTTCCTCGTGGGCCGCTCTTTCTCTTGTGCCGGGTTCCTCGTGGCAGATGGTTTCCGTGCGGGGCTTTTTAGAGGTCCACGGTTTTACTGCAATGGGGTTTTTGATGGTCAATGGTCATCACTCGGTCATGGTCAATCATGTGGCGGTGAGATTGCGCAACGAGATCCGGTAATCCGGGAACTGGAGTGGCGATGACGCTTCGGCACAGTGCAGCGTCAAGACAGTCGGGCGGCGAGTGGTGGTCGTGATCGAGTTCGGAACTTTGCAGCGGGAGCCCAGACTGCAGAGTCGAGCGCTAATCCCAGTGCGGTATCACCCGCCCCGCGCTCGAGAGGACTCTATATATTGTGGAGAACATTCGGCCGGAGCGGATTCCAGCGGAAGATTTACTTTCGCCAGACAAAATACAACTCGGATGAAGACTCGCGCAGAGAAAAGAATGCAAGACTTACGAATCGAAAATGATGCGATTCCGGACAAAACGCGAGCATGTCGTTTAACTCCGGCCTGCGTTTTCGTTCCGGGAAATTTTTCTTTGCCCGCGCGAAGCAATTATTCTTCACGCGAACCGCCGCTCCGAAGTTCACTGCGTGTTAGATCACCGAAACAATAGCACTTCTTCATCTCGCCGAGTTCATGATCGTGCAACAGGTAATTGTTTTCCGCGCGACACACTACTTCCAAAAAATTTTTTGCACTTTGGAGAGTGAACGCAGACGATTGAAATCTCTTGATGTTGAAGTTTAAGTAACCTCAAGTTCCGCGAAACACGTTTGTCATCTTTCGCGGGAGTGTCGTAGTGTCGGCGGATTTGAAATGGCTTGCTCGGGGTGCGGATGAATCTTGTTGCTGACCTGATTCCGGATACGATAGCGAAGTTCACAGAAACAACTTTCGCTGATAAGACAGGTCCGACGGATAGAACCACATCGAACGGTAAAACTTCATCGGCCGCTATGACTGCAGCTCCCGGTACTACTGCAGCCACTCGGCCGGCCTCTAGAACAACTACACCCGATACCCCGCACTTGGACGTTCCTTCGCAATTTTCTCCTGAAATCGAAGACCCGGCTGATGCCGCCTCCCGGACTGTGGTTCGCGCGGAGACTGATGCGTCTTCATCTATGTCGTCCTCTGCGGTGTCTTCGCCCGAGCTTCACGCTCTCGCGGAAGAAACTACAGTAGACTGCGTGGAAGTCTGGCATTCGTGCCTCAAACAGATTCGTCAGGAATTGGATTCGCAGATCTTCTCAGCTTGGATACGCCCACTTCGCCTCATCGAAGCAAAACGAAAATCCGATCCCGATGCACACAGCTATTCCGTGGTGGTGGCTGCAACCAACAAGTTCGCCCTTGATCATGTACAACGCCATTACTCGGAGTGTATTGCCGCTGCTTTAGCTACGGTACTCTCGGCGGATGCGCTCGCGCTCAGCTTTCGTGTCGAACGTCCCGCTGCTGCCTCCTTGAGCGCAGCCTCGGGGTCAAGTTCGCCAGTAAGCTCGACCGCAAGCTCAGCGGCAAACCCCACTGGCGGGGGACGGAGCGGCGGAACTCGAGACAGCGGATCACAAACCGGGTTTGGCTCAGTCGGCGGTGCGCCGGGAGCCAGTGCTCAGGGCGGAACCAAATCCGGCAGCGATTTCTCCAGCGGCGACCCGCGGTCATTTCAACCGCAACACCGTGTGTCGCATGGAGGGAGACCCGGTCATGAAGAGACGAATCTCAATCCAAAGTATAACTTCTCGAACTTCGTCGTCGGCAGTTGCAACCAGTTTGCCCATGCCGCCTCGCTCCGCGTTTCAGAGATGCCGGGATGCAACTACAACCCGCTCTTCATCTATGGGGGAGTCGGTCTTGGAAAGACTCACCTCGCGAATGCCATCGGGAATTCAACCCGCCGGCAAAACAAAAAAGCACTCCTCGTTACTTCGGAAGCTTTCGTCTCGGAACTCATTGCCGCGCTCCGCAGCAACCGGATGCAGCAATTCAAGGAGAAGTTCCGAACTCTCGATCTGCTGATCATCGACGATATCCAGTTCATCATCGGCAAAGAGCGGACTCAGGAAGAGTTCTTCCACACCTTCAACGACCTCTATAACCGCCGGAAGCAGATCATCATCACTTCCGACACCGTTCCTCAAGAGCTGGCCGGGGTCGAAGAGCGGCTCCGGACAAGATTCGCCTGTGGGCTGGCGGTGGATCTGCAGGCTCCCGATTTAGAGACTCGGGTCGCGATTCTCACGAAGAAGGCGGAAGCTGCGGGGGTTTTCCTCGATATCGATATTGCACGCTATATAGCAGACGCTATCAATACGAATGTCCGCGAACTCGAGGGAGCGTTCAATCGTCTTCAGGCGATGAGCTCGCTTCAAACCGGTTCAAAGGGTGAGATTGCGGAGGTCTCTTTGGAGCTTGCGCAAGAAGTGGTGAGAGACTTTCGGCCTCGTCGGCAAGTGGAAGTCACAACCGAACTCATCCAGCGAATGGTGGCCGAGCGCTACAACGTCAGCATCACCGATCTCCTCGGGAAGCGCCGCACACATAACGTCGCGCTCGCGAGACAGGTCGCAATGTATCTCTGCCGGAAGCTGACGACCTATTCCTATCCCGAAATCGGCGCCTACTTCGGGGGCCGCGATCACTCCACCGTGATCCACTCCTACCGCACGGTCGAGGACCGCGCGGCGAAGGATAAAGAGCTCTCGGAAGTTCTCGAAGGAATCCAGCGAACAATCTGCGGCTAATCGAACCGCTCTGACTCGAGACTCACGGCGATCGCCTCGGCCATGTCTCAAGAAGTGCTTGTGGATAACCTGTGGGAAGTTATTCACAGAATTCCACAAAAATCGTTTTCTGTATGTATTACAGGTGCTTTCGGGGTTGTTGAGTGTGAATTGTGGAAAAGTTCGTCTGTGGATAACTTGTGCACTCCGTTGTGGGATTGATGTTGAGAACAACTGGATAAGGTCGAGCTTACACACAGGCACGGAAGGCAAAACGGAGATGACGGCCCACCGTCCACAGCATCCGGAATCAGGGTCCACAGAAAGAAAAGTCCGATTCCGGAAACGATTTCAAGCAGTTTGACTAGATACGAACAGAACCAACAGGACCAACTACTGCTACTACTATTTTCTTTAAGATCTTTAATATAGAAAAGAAGAAGTCCGGAGTATCGGAGTAATCAGCATGAACCTCACCATCGAAAAAGAAAAACTCGCTCAGCTTCTCTATCTCAGTAACTCCATCGTTGAGAAAAGAAACACGATGCCGATTATTGCGAATGTGAAGCTGTCCGCAGAGAAGAGCACGTTGCAAGTCGTGTCGACGAATCTCGAAGTGAACTTCCTCGGTGAAGCCGAGTGCGAAGTAAAACAACCGGGAAGCACGACGCTTGATGCGCGGGTGTTCTACGACATCGTTCGTGAGCTTCCGAATCAACCGATCAATCTCGTGCTCGGGAAATCACATCGTCTCGAGATGACCTGCGGGCAGTCGACGTTCCGCATCAACGGAATTTCCGGCGATGAGTTCCCGGAAATAAACGGCACACAGCTCCGCTCTCCAGTGGGAATCGACATCGCGCTTCTTAAAGAAATGCTCGACCAGTGCTCGTTTGCGATTTCAACCGATGAAACCCGCTACAACATCAACGGTGTTCTCGTGGAATTTCATCAAGAGGCGAAACGTTCTCTCATGCGGGTAGTCGCAACAGACGGCCATCGTCTCGCTCTCGTCGACAGAGAGGTCGCTTCGGTCACAGGCCTTACCGATTCCGTGATCATTCCAAGGAAGGGCATTTACGAGCTTAGAAAAGTGCTTGAGACCACCGAAGGCACCGCAGAGATCGAGATCAGCGAAGGATTCTTCTCGGCACAGGTCGGAACGATCCGTCTCGGAGTGAGACTTTTAGACGGCCGGTTTCCCGAATACCGGGAAGTTCTCCCGAAGGAAAAGAAGACCAGCGTTCTCATCGACCGCGAAGCATTGCTCTCGGCCGTGCGAAGAGTTTCAATCGTGACCACGGATAAAAACCGCGGAGTGCAGTTCCAAGTTGCCGGTGAGAGCATCACGGTTACTTCGTCGAGCCCCGAGCACGGAGAAGCAAAAGAAAGCGTACCCTGCGATAAGGAAGGCGAAGATGTCTCCATCGGCTTTTCATCGCGTTACGTCGCCGACATTCTCAACGCACTCCAAAGCTCGGAATCAATTCGCGTCGAGTTCAACGGAGAATTCGGTGCCGGAGTATTCCGGGCAGCGGACCATGACGACACGGTCTGCGTCGTCATGCCGATGCGGTTTCAGTAGACTGCTCACTTGATCGTTCGGCGAGGTCGGAGCTTTTCCGGACAGGCCTCGCCGGATTATTCCTTGCCAGCTCAAGAATAGTTTTCATTCTTTGTTTCCGTGCATCTTCTGCGGGATAGAGAAGATCGCGTGCGTCGATCCGTCTGAGAGCCGACTCGAGCAACTCCCGGAGGTCGAGGGGTTTTACGCTGAACAACACTGGATCTTGCACGGATTTCAGATTGTTCTTCTTCGACGCACTCCCCAGCTCATAGCTCCACGCGCCGAGCGCCTCCGTGACTCCCGAGTTTTCACTCCGGTCGAACTCTTGAATGAAATCCTTCACCGTGAAAGTCGACTTTCCCGACTTGAGATGAAGGAGAACTCCTTGAGTTATCGGTCCCCGGTATTCCGCTGCGCCGTCTGGTCTTGTTTCTCCGTTATGATGCGCCCAGGCCACCATCCCGCGTTGGCCGGGCGTGATGATTCTCGGAAGTCCTGCGACCTCGACTCCTTGCCGGCCTGCTTCAGCCAGCATCTCCCTCATCAGATTGTCCTTCACCATACTGAACTGATGACAGCCTTCGAAGACGCAAGTGATGCGACTCAGGTCTATGGACTCCGGCTTCCGGCCTTCCTTCTCGGTTAATCTTCCGATCTCGGCGGTGAGCATCGTTTTTACGATCTCCCGATAGCTGAAGTAGTAGGAATTTCGATTTTCCCATGTCGTGTTCGTTTTCGGATTGGCCGAGATGCGCATGCCGACTTCATCGCCGTGACAGAAGTTCCAAATCACACTCCTTTCGCCGGTCTCGACATACTGTCTGAGACGTTTCAGATACGTGTCCTTGATGCGTTTTGCATGCTCCGCGTCGCCGGCGGATTCACCTTTGAGAATGTATCCTGTCATGCCGATTCCCTTCGCGACCCTTCGCATCGGGCCCTCGTCAAACATGTCTTCGTTTCCGAGCAGAAAAAGAACGTGATCTCCTTTCTGAAAAAGCGGTGAATCGAGCTCGGCCTTTTGCCGATCAGCAATCTCAGCGGCAAGCCCGAGAACCAGCTTCTCTCTCTCCGCCGCAGGAAGATTCTTCAGAAAATTCGGATTTTCTTTTTCGATATCTTGAAGAATATGAAGCTGCGACCCGCGGATGGTTTCGCAATCCGTCCGTGTGAGCGCTCCGGCAAGCGTCGGATATTTTTCGCGCAACGTATTTACCAATTCACCGAGAAGGCGTGCCGCGCGGAGCTCGAAGCCCTTTCTCAGTTGATCCTCCGGGAGTTTCGCCGAATACTGAACGAGATCACAGATTCCAGATGAGTTCGTGATTTTCTCGGATACCTTTTTGAAGTCGATCCGCTCCTGGAAGTCGGTGGATTCCAGCCGCTTTCTCACGGCAGCCGAGAGCTCGCGAAATTGGCTCTCTGTCTCAAGCTCTCTCGGTCCTCGGAGGCGAATCAAGGCACCGAGTTGGGAATTTGTTTCCTGCTGCACCCGATAGAGAGTGGTTTCCCGACCGTGAACATCCACTTCACGAGCGTCGAATTGATAGACACTGTACCCTAAACTCTTCATCTCTCTGATGAGCCGGTAAAATGCGTCTTTTTCAGGCGTCACCGGCTTCGGAATAACAACCGGGGGCGTTTCCTCTCCGCGAGGTTTGACCGTCGGCGCGGGTGGACGCGGCGTCGGAGGCGGAACCGCCGGCGGACTCTCTTTCTTCAACCGATCAAGCAACGCACGCGCGAGCTCGTTGTTCCTTCTTTGCACATACGCGGTTCGCTCCGCGTCCGATTGAATGCTGAGCGGAACGTGAATCGTCACTTCGGCACCGAGCGCCCTTCCTGTTTTCTTCTCGTAGACTTCGAACGTTCCGGTTCCTCCATCGTTCCCCCAAGAGGCGCGGACCGCGCGAACGCCATACCCTTGCTCCCAGGCCCGTTTCATCGTCCCGTAGGCTTCAGGGCTCGTTTGTTTCTCAATCGGAAGGACGGTGACGGTTTCACCTGAACTCGTGGTAATGGCACCCGTGACTGGAACGCTCGCCATTTCGCTTTCCCGAGCACCGCCGCCCCGCCCGCCCGGCGCGACCGGCGCGACCGGTGCGACCGGTGCGACCGGTGCGACCGGTGCGACCGGCGCTGGAAGGGAGATTCCGGAGCTTCCGTGATTTCTGTCGTGGAATATGGGCATACAACACCTAATGCTCGAGAATTCCGTCTTTAAATTTCTGTTGGGAACTTATTCCGGAGAAGTGGTTGTAAACGGACACAAAGTGGATACATTCTCAAAATATTCTGCAGAGGAACGCGATTGTTTTTAGAAGCGCTCGAAGTCCGGGGGATTAGAAATCTCAAACATCAGCTCATCAATTTCGATAAGCGAGTGACGGTGATCTCCGGTCAAAACGGCCAGGGAAAAACAAGCTTGCTCGAAGCTGTCTTTTTGCTTTCGCACAGCCGATCCTTTCGCACGTCGCAGATTCGCGATGTTGTTTCTCGTCAACAGAAAGACGAAGGCGCCGCCGTTCGAGGCGTGGTGAGAAGCGATCTCGGGAAAAGAGAGATTACTCTCGAGATTCTAAACGGCCGGAGAACGCTCCTGCTTGACGGAAAGCGTGCTGAGTCCGCAGGACAGTTTTTTGGTCAACTCCGGTGCGTCACATTTACTCCGGAAGAATTGCAGCTCGTCAAAGGGGCTCCGCAAATTCGCCGGTTTTATCTAGACCGCACGCTCTCGATGATCAGTGCCGAGTATTTATCCGACTTGGTGATGTATCAGCGCGCGCTCAAGCAGCGAAACGCTCTCCTCTCGCAACACGTGGGCGTTGGCGATGAGCGGGCGCTTCTGCCGTGGGAGAGCCTCCTTATCGAACACGGCGAGCGGGTGGCGAAAGCGCGGGACGTTTTTCTTCGGGAAATAAGCGCCCCGTGTCTCAGCTTTTATCAGAAACTTTGCGAAAAATCGGAAGTCTCTCGCGGTGAACACATCGCGCTTCAGTATCAGTCTGATTTTTATGAATCAGGAAAGCTGCTCTCGAGTGATCGTCTCCATGAGGAGTTTGCCGCTTCACGAGGCACCGACCGTCGTTTGCGATCAACGCAGTTTGGTATTCACCGTGATGAGCTCTCCGTAAAATTCTCGGCAAACGATCTCTCCGGGCCCGCACGAACGCTCTCCTCTCAAGGCCAAGCACGGAGCATTTCGATAGCGCTGAAGCTCGCGGCAATTGAATATATCGAAGCGAGAACCGGCGCCTCGCCGATCGTCCTTCTTGATGACGTAGAATCTGAGCTCGACTCGCTCCGGCGAGCGGGGCTGTTCGAGTTTCTTCAGGCGAGCACCAGTCAGGTGATTATCACCACCACCGATCCCTCATGGGCCCCCTCTCATCCGTCGCTTGATGTCTGTGAGCGGAGGATAGAGGCGGGTTTGTTGAGAAGTCTTTGAAACGAGCCAGCGGTGACGGCACGAACCTCCAAAGAACGCCTCAGCGAAGCCGCCGAAGATGTCTTTGAAGGTTCGTGCCGCTCCCGCTCGCGCGTTACTGCACCATTCTGACTACGACGCCGTCGGGACCTTCCTCGACTTCCCACTCGGACGCTCTCTCGGGCCGGTCCGGCGTTTTAGTTTTGGCCAGCCCGACTCGACGATTGTGTTCTTCGATCACCTCCTTCAGCGCCGCGTAGTCGGCGAACACCGCGGCGTTTACGACCACGCGTTCCCCAAGGCTGGGGTGCGCCTCGCTGTAGGGTCGCCACTCCCGGCCGTCTTCGACGACGATTCGTATCCCGTCGTGGTGGTCACACCGGATGTGTTCGCCGATGTACGCGCGCAGGTCGGCACCCTTGCCCTTACTCTTGTCCGCCACCAATGCCCCAGTCAGCGCGCCTGACGCGCGCAGTTGGATCACCAGCACACCCTTCAGGTCCATCGTGTCGCCCTCTTAAGGACCCGGCGGGGCCGGGCCATTTTGTGGAAGTCGACTTCCCAGACGTCACCGTTTCCGGTGATGATCCGGAAGTCGACCATGTCGGCGCCACCGCGCCGGAGGTTTGCCGGAAGGTGTGTGGTACCTTCGGCGACACCGTCCGGAGGATGGTGGGGGGAAAGCAGCACCAGCTCCCCCTCTGCTGTTTCTTCATACTCGTCCCGGCTTACATTCGATCGCAGGACCATTCGATCCCAGCCGTTCGGCCACGACGGCTCTTGGCGATAACGGTAGCCGTAGGCACATCCGGGACCTTTGTACTCCACGCGGCTGATGCCCAAGCGGCGTACGTCTCTCCAACTTCCCGGTTTCTCACCGGACTCTATCAGCGCGTCGATAAACGCCGACAGAATAGCTTGGTCGAGCAACACGGCCGGAGGAGGAGCGTCCTCCATTTCCCCGCGCCGTTGTAGCGCCAGGGAGTTGAAGAATGCCGCGCGCAAGGCGGCATACCAAACCGCCTTGTGCCTCGGGTGCATGAGTCACCTCTGTGAAGAAACCGGATTGAAACCATTTGTGTGGGATGGGGTTTGCCGGTTTTTCCGGCTAGCGCAAGCTCCGGCATCCATGTCCGCGAGGCCGCTGCCCCCTGCAATCCCGACCACGGCTTTCGTCCTCCGCTGCTTTTCCCACGCAAGATGCTCCATTTACGAAACATCTTCCGGTTCGCGCTGCCGAATGTGCGGTGCACAATCCGGCATCGGGCAACGTTACGGGGTGTGAACGGGTGTGTGGTCGACCACCCGCCATCCGAGGCCGCGTCTTGCGCGGCGGAGCACCTGCCTACAGGGGGAGCAGATCCCCTGAACTCATTGCTAGGGAGTTCACACCTGAAGCGAGTTCGCCGCATGGGCATGGTTCTGTGGGGCTGCGAACCCCAGGAACGCCCTCTCTTCCTCCGCAGACACGCCCTCGACGATATGTCGAAGTCTACAGTCTGGAGCTGAAAACGGCGTCAACACCGCTTTAAGCTCCAGACTCTAGAATTACTTCAAAGATAGCTTCGAGCGAACTTCGCAAAAATTCACTAAGTCGCTCGCCATCACCGCCGGCGTTCAAAAAGCGCAGCTTCATGAACTCCGGCGATAAAATCTTGATGTTCTACTCTGTTTGTTGATGAAAAATTCGTTTCCAGAAGTTTTCTCTGGGACGACGAGATCCAGGAATAATTATGAGAGAGGGGGAATGATAATTCTCTCAACGTGTTTTGTTCTTCTCGTCAGTTTGATCACAGAATTCGATTAACGCGTGATCTCTTCAGTGTTGCGGTTCGTAATCCAGGAAACAGAAAGGAAGGCTGGAGCTCAGGAATGCCACGCCGCTCTCTGGCAGGCGCTCTCTGGTTTGTTCACATGAAAATGAGCAGCGGCTGAATGAAGAGCTAGCGTACCGTTGCCTGCGAACGAGAAGCGGAAAATAGGTTCGGGCATTATTGCTGCTATAGCGGGAAAAAACGTTGGTTTTTACTTTTCGGCACCTTCTTTTGAGGCGCCTTCATCAAAAATACTGCTATAGCAGTAAAATATTGTTATAGAAGGAGCTATTCGCACCAAGAAAGCAAAAATCGGCTTAAATTGCTGCTTTAGCAAGATGATGAACCAAGAAAATTTCATGAATGAGCTTGCCGCTTCCGTGCGGAAGACCCGAAAGGCCGCCGGCCTGACGCAGCTCGAGCTTGCCGATCTCGCTGGCATCGGAAAATCGGCGGTGTTCGACATCGAGAAAGGAAAGGTGAACGTGCAGCTCAGCACGCTGCTCAAAGTGTTCCGTGTGCTCAGGATCGGCTTTACGATCGAGACACCGCTTCCGGCGAGTAGTGAGAGCGCGAGCAGAACCACCAGCGCGAACAAGGCGAAGGACAAAAAGCAATGAACGTTCCCGCAGCTAAGCGAGCGGTCGTGTTTGTCGATGGGGTCCGCGCCGGCGTTTTCGAAGAGCTCGAAGCGGGAAGGTCGTATGTCTTGTCATATGACGATGGATACGCGGGAGCTCCGGTTTCACTGACGATGCCGCCCCGGGAAGAGCCCTACGTCTTTCGCTCGTTTCCTCCGTTCTTTGACGGCCTCCTCCCAGAAGGATTTCAGCTTGAGGCTCTCCTTCGCAGCCGGAAGATAGATAAAGACGATTTTTTCTCGCAGTTACTCGCAGTCGGAAGCGATCTCGTCGGGAACGTCACAGTGACTCCGGAGGCTGAAGAGGCGTGAACCGATGTCCCATCACCTATGAGGACTGCGGCACCGAGCGCTACTCCGAGAGAGGATTACGCCTCCTCTCTCCGGCGCTCGAACGGCTGCTGGATCTTCCTCTCTCTGCCGAAGAACAGCGCTATGAGTCCGCACGACGGGCCGGCCGGATGTCGATTCAAGGGGTACAGCCGAAGCTGAGCGCTCTTCTGAACATTCCGGAGGGCCAATTCGAAATTGTCGATAAAGGTGGAACGTATATTTTGAAGCCGCCGAGCGCGTCCTATCCGGAGCTTCCCGAGAATGAAAGCCTCACCATGCATTTCGCAGCGGCCGCGAACGTGCGTGTGCCGCTCCACGGGCTTGTATATGCAAAAGACGGTTCGCTCACGTATTTTATTCGGCGTTTCGACCGAGGCCGGAAGGGACAAAAGTTCGCGACTGAAGATTTTGCGCAGCTCCTCGGAAAAACTCGAGATACCAAATACGCCTCGAGCATGGAGCAGGTCGCAAAAACTCTCGACTTCTGCACTTTCCCTCTCGTCGAAGCAAAAGAGCTCTTTCGAAGAACGCTTTTTTGTTTCATCGCGGGAAACGAAGACATGCATCTCAAGAATTTCTCGCTCCTCACTCGTGACGGGAAAACGACGCTCTCTCCGGCCTATGATCTCTTGAGCAGCAGCGTGGTGCTCACCGACCCGGAAGAATCGGCGCTTCCGATAAACGGGAAGCGGAGGAACCTCACGAAAAACGATCTCATCCGATACTTTGCGGGCGAGCGGCTTCAGCTCACTGAAAAATCCATACGTTCGGTTCTCTCCGATATCGAAAATGCTCTTCCTGTCTGGAAAGAGCTTCTCAAGCGCAGCTTTCTCTCGGCGAACAGGAAACAAGCCTACTGGGAGTTGTGCGAGGAACGCCTGGCGCGTCTCGCGATAGGTTAACTCTCGGCGTGCGGAAGGCTGAAGCTCAGGCATTTCCCCGCGTGGGGCATGATGCCCGCCAAAAGCGTCGTTCCGTGAAGCTTCAAAATCTTCTCGGCAATGGCAAGCCCCAGCCCCGCGTCTTCGCCTTTGCCTTCTTGGGCGACGGTGAGGAGAAACTGAACGCGGACGGCTCCGGGCACTTCGTCTACTGCGGCCGTGATCTCACCCGCTTCCGCGGCATCGGCAATGAGCGCTTCCAAAAGATTCCCCACCGCTCGAGAGAGAAGCGCGGCGTCACCCTGCACCATCGATGAGTCCGTCTCAACTCGAACGGAGATAGGTTTTCTCGATGAACGAGAATCTGCAAGTCGGCCGCTCATATCGAGGAGGAGTTCTTCGAGTGAAATATAGTCCCCCTTTGATACCGCCTCTTGGGTTTCCAGTTTCGTAAGCTCGAAAAGGTCTCGCAACGTTCTCTCCAGGAGAACACTATTTCGCTGGAGCTCTCGAAAGAGCGGCACTTCGTGAGCTAGCGGTTCGCCGGATTCGTTCAGCTCATCGACGGCAAGCCGAATATGAGTCGCCGGCGAACGAAGATCATGAGAGATGTTGGCGATGAGCTCCGTTCGCATTTCGTCCTGCGCCGAGAGTTCCGCTATATTCGAGTCGATTTTATCGGCCATCTCGTCAATATTGTTGGCAAATACGCCGAACTCGTCGCGGCGCCACTCTTTGGTTCGCTTCGTGAACTTTCCCTCTTGATAGTCATTGACCGCATCGAGAAGCCGATCGAAGCGATTTGAGAAATAAACCAGAAAACGAAGGCCGAGCAGAAAGCAAAAAACAAGAAGACTAGAAAGCAGCGCGGTTTGAAGGTACACGCGCTTGCTTTTCCACGCTTCGCCGCGAGCTTCGAGAAACCGCTCGCTTCCGTTTAGAACGGCATAGAGATAGTGCGGCTTCGACTCGATCAGAAATGGAGCGGCGGAGAAAATCTTCTGGCCTCCGCTTATCGGGTCTCGATTGTAGATCGGGAGATCATCGAGAGGCTTTCCGAGAAAGTCGAGTATCGGAGCGAGAGGAACGTGCTTTTCTCGATAAGGCCGACCGGAGAAACTTTCGAGAATGTTGCCGTGCTGGTCGAGAAGATAGAATTCATTCTCCGGATTAAAGCGCAAAAATTCAGCAATCCTCTGCCGGAGGGCCCCTTCCGGCGCTTCGCTCTCGATTGTCAACTCAAGTCTTTCCGCGAGCGTTTGAGCGAGATCCGCTTGAGTTTGCTGTTCGGCGGTGTCGTTGAGTTTCCACAAAAGCCTGTAATAGAGCACCGTCGAGAGAAGCGACATCGTCAAGAACGAGACAACGTAGAACGCGGCAACTCGGAGACGAACCGACCTTTTTTTCACGCCGAACCGTCGGGTATTTCATCCTCTGCGGCGAACCGGTATCCAATGCCGCGAATCGTGCGGATGAGGATCGGGCGCCCAGGGTTCATCTCAATTTTCGAACGAAGGCGAGAAAGGTGCACCGTGAGCGCCTCGTCGTGAGTCGATGTGGAATAGCCGAGCGCGAGCTCAAGAAGCTCGCTTCGATCGAAGGTGCGGCCTGGGTTCGTGATGAAGAGGAGGAGAAGCTCAAATTCCACCAACGTGAGCTGCACGAGCTCTTTGTTTTTCCATACTCTCCTGCTTCTCGTGTCGATTTCGAGATGCGCGAACGTGAGCAGCGTCGGCTGCTCTCCTTCCGGAGCGTTTTTCGTTCTCCGGAGCACCGCACGAATTCGAGCGCCGACTTCCTTCAAGCCAAACGGCTTCGTGATGTAGTCATCTGCCCCGAGCTCGAGGGCGACGACCTTATCAACTTCGTCCGAACGCCCAGTAAGGAAGATGATGCCAAGGTGAGGAAATTTCGATCGAATCTCCCGGCAAATATCAAAACCCGACTTTGATGGGAGATTGGCGTCGACGAGGACAAGCTCGAACCTTCCGGTCAGGGCCAGTTCGAGTCCCCGCTGTCCATCGGACTCCATCGTGAGTTCGGCGTTCAACTCATTCCGGCAGAGCGCGTCTATTCGACGATGAATCTCCAGATCGTCTTCGATAAGGAGAATGGTGCCGTTTTTTTTCATGAGGGAAACCTTTCCGAGAGCGCTTGAGTCTCCCGTATGGCTTACGCCTGCACAAGGATTTTTAGAGATAGGGAATTGGGTATTTAGCATAAAGTAGCCCTCCAAAACGTTTATGGAGAGAAACCTTGCTCGAACCTTAAGCTGAACTTTCGAGTGAGACGAAGACACAGGACGGAGTGGTCCCGAGGCGAGAAAACCTTCAATGATTCTTGCCGTCTCCGTTCCTGCCGGACGGAGACGGCTTCGGTCCATTCTCGTTCCTAGACCCGCTTGGCCTCGACGGTGCAGTGCCCGTGATTGAAGAGAGCGCGAAGGTTTCCGAAGGAGATCCCTTGGCCATCCGGAACTTCCCAAAGCTCGACGGAGTAATGCGCGCGTCCGAAATTCAGCTTGCCTTGGGGAATCGGCCAGTGAGCGAGAAGCTGAGATCGAGAACCCTCAGTTCCCCCCACGCGCTCTCCCGCGAAACCCTGCCCGAGAAACACGACGACCACCACCTTTGCCACGCCGGAGCCCGGAACGAGATAGGGAACGCCCTCTCTCCATTCGAGCGTCGCGAAACTTGCGCCGACCGCGCCCGGACGAGAGAACCGGAGCGGCAGACCGGCGAGATTCTCCGCGAAAATTCCCCGAATCGGCTCGATACCGGCTCCATTGACGAGCAGCGTCCAGCAGTTTGCAAGAGGCTTCGGCTTGCGCAGCCGGATGTAGAGAACCGCCGCGATGATCCCCGCGGCGAGCACGCAGAGCAGAATCTTCACGAGATCCACGAATAACCACCTTTCCTCGAATGCGGAATTGAGAGATCACAGTGAGACCACTCGTCTCGATATTAGCTATACGAAAAGGCCGAACCACAGTCGTGAGGGAACGGAAAGACTTCCTTTGAACGCAATCTCTGCGTAAGATCCGAAAGATGAAATTCTGGCGTCCTCTGTTTTTTCTATTGCTCTTTGCGTCTGCCGCGGCGGCTCAGGTTCCCGGAGACACTTCGGCTGGAATTCGCGGACGCATTGTCGATGTCTATGACGATCCGAAGTTTCGCAATCATTCGATCTTGCTCGAGAACTCTGCCGAATTTCCCCCGATCGATAATTGGCTTACGGGAGATCTCAACGGAGACGGAAGATCAGATATTGTCCTGGTGTCCTCGACCTCCCGGATCGTGTCTTTCCTCACTGACGGCGAAGCCGTTTTGCGGCGAATCGACGATGGGACGCTTTTTCCCGGAGAGCGAGCCCTCGCCGCCGGCGATGTCGATGCCGATGGCGCCGATGACCTCATTCTCTGGTCCGATCCGGAGCTGAAATTAAGAATCGGATACTCCAAGGGCGACGGTCATTTTCGCTTCGCCGAGCAGCTTCACCTTCCGAGTTTGGCTCATGTGAAAAGCGCTTTTGTTCAACCGCCCCGGGCCGGAGCGAACGCCGAAGTGGTCTTGAATTCGCTCCCGGATTTCGGAGTTCACGCGCTTCGAAATGGAATCCCCGAGCCGCTCGAGTATCTTGTTCCCAACGATGCCGGTCAGCCGATGAGCGATTTTTACAATCCTGTTTTTACCGACATCAACGGAGACGGAAGAGTCGATGTGCTCACGTTGCTAAACGGATGGTGGTTCGCCACTGGTATTGCTCCGGAATCCCGCATTTTCGTGGTGACGCCGAGCGAGCTGATCTCCGCCGGGATGATTCCGGTGCAGATGAACGGAGATCATCGAACCGATTTTCTTTTTCACTCATTGGGGCCGCTTCCATTTTGGTTTGCCGTCTATTCTCGAGGGGACAACGGACTGGAAGTGCCCATCGCTTCGCCGTTTCCAAGACCAATCGGCCTGAACGCCGTCCGGAGCGGTGATTTCAATGGAGATGGTTACTCAGACCTGGTCTCCGCTCTACGCCGGCGAGAGACCGCTGAGCTGGAAATCATCTTTGCGATGCGTATTCCTCCGCGTGGGATCGGCGGTGTGCGAATGAGGCTTGAAGCATCGGGGAGAGTTACGGAGACTGATGCCGATGGCAACTTCTTTATCCCCGGCGATTCGTTTGCAGGAGAAATCTTACGCCCCGAGAAAGCGGAGTTTGCTTTTGAACCGGCTTTTCGCGTGCTCTCGTCATCTGCGGCCTCGAAAAGAAACGTTGCCTTCGCAGGGGCTGATGTCTCCGAGAAGGGAAAATATATCGGAAGAGAACATCCCCTTGTTGGAGATCCGGATGGTCCCCGAATATGCCTGGGATACAAACCGCTGGGCCCGAGCCGAGAGGGCGGAATTACCCCGTACTCGCATTTGGAGCGGATCAAGTGGCTCGGCACTTATTCATTCTGTCCCGAAGGATATGCGGTGTTTGGCGTCGCGCGCATAAAGAGAGGGTATGACGGAAAGCTTTTGAGAAGCGCCCAAGGGCGGTGCTGTGCGCTGCCCTCGAAGGATATTCTGACGAAGGAATCGACGTTCGAGAAGTCGCAGTGTCCTGAAGGAGCAATTTTGACCGGGTTTATCGATCGCGAGAAACATCTATCGGATGGTCCGGAAATCCGCTGCACGAAGATCAATTCTTCCCGCTATCGATTGGGGGAGCCTGAGCCTGGGGTGTTCTGGGGCGCGGCCTTTGGAATGCGATCGGAGCGGAATCGCAGCACGCTGCTCAAGATCCCTGTCGCCTTTCGCGAAGGTGCAACGCGCGAGTCGTTTCGCGGAAGAAATCTCTCCGGATGTTTCGGCGGAGCGAATGCGAGCATTATGACGAGTATCGCTGGCAGAAGTTGTCGTGAGCATTCCGTCCGTCAGCTGCTCTACACCGGAGAACGCGCCGGAGATCCTCCAGCAGGAACTCCGGTGCAGATTTTTCCTGATTGCGAACGGATCGGAAACGCCTACGATCCGAGGAGCGGGTGCTATCGCAAGGAGAAGCGAGTTTTCTGATGTCCTCCGTCGACGCTGATTAAACTGCGACCGGTGCGACCGGTGCGACCGGCGCGCCTTCGCGGCGCTCTCGCTGGGAATGTGGCTGCAGGAACTCGGCACCCGGCGGATGGCATGCCCAACATCCCTCGCGTGTTTCTGTGATTTTACACTTCTCCGGCGCCGCTTTTCTGAAGCACCGCGCGGTGTACTGCTCCTCCATAGCAGTAACCCTTTAGGGAAAGAGGAAACGGGGGGACCAATCCCGTTTCCTCCGATGACCTCCGTTACTTCTTCTTTTTCTTCTTCCGGTTCGCGGCGTTCCGAGCGACCCGGCGGCGTTCGATCATTTGCGCCGTTTCGGCCTCATCCAGCTCGTTGATCGGCGGCGCGGGCTTCCGTTCCCCGGCTCGATCCTTGATCAGGATGTTATCGATCAAGACGGCACGAACGTAGAAGGGAAGCAGCCGGCTTGCGACCTCCGCAAGCGACATCGGCTGCCCGAAGCTCCCGCCGTCGAATGCGAAGCGGACATGACGGCCGGAGCGGAGCGACTGCACCGCCGTCCCGAGCGTTTCGCTGCCCATCTCGATCACCACACCATCCTCGCGGAGCAGGCGGGCCATCGTCCAGGAGCCTTCAGCGAACGACATCAGCTTGTCCGCCGGGATGAGCTTGACTGCTTGGCTCACCTTCGTCTCGTCGCTCGTCCAGCGCGGCAGCAGCCAAGCCGCGATGAACGCCGAGGCGACATTCGCGTTCGCCTCGATGTATTCGGCGGACTCGCAGACTTCGACGCTGAGGCGGCCGGTCCGGAAGCGCTTCGCCGCCTTCGCAGTAAGCTTGCCCGCGACGTCCGCCGGGAGGAACTGTTCGAGGAAAGCGGTGGCCAGCCCGCGTTCGAAGAACCCCGCGGACGACGCAGACGCACCGATACCGAGGCGGTGCATGTCGATGAGGTAGCGAACGCCCAGCGACCCGAGCTGATGCCAGCCTTGCACTCGGGTGAAGTCGCCGTAGTCGAGTTGGCTGCCCGAAGTCGTCAGGTTGTCGTCCGTGTTCCTATCGGCCCAGGGCACGAAGCCGGTTTCCAGACCGACCTTGCAGGTCGCCCCGAAGTGCCGGAACATCTCCATGAGCCTGCTCACGCGGAGGTTCGGCGTGACCTCGGTGAGGCCCGGTTGCTCGGCGCGGATCAGGGCATCCAGGTTGCCCTTCACCTGATCCTTGGCGTCGGTCGCGACACTGAGGCGAACCGGCCTGGTGATGACCTCCGTGCGAACGGTGCTGCCGGTCGGATCCCACGTTTCGCAGACGACGAAGAGCGGGGTGCGATACCCGCTCACGGCACCGATGACGCGGTTCAGCTCCGCCGGGTCGAGGAGCCGCGCGACGTTCGTCGTGGTCCGTCCGAGGACGATACCGCGGCCGCGCATCTCGCGCTCCACGCTGATCCCGGCCGCCGGGTCCGTTTCCCCTCCGATGGGAACGTCGGACGCGGGCTGGTGCGGCAGGTCGAAGACACCGGAGTGCCCCGCGTAAGCCGGACGCTGCGACGCGCAGCCATGCGGGAGACGGTCCAAGTCTCCGCCGCGGATCAGCACATCGCTCGCCGAGAGCGGTTGCGGCCGCCGGTCCAGCGAGATGACGGTGTGGAACAGATATCGGGGCACGCCGACGCCCTTATACTGCCACGCCAGCGGTCCCTGATATTCGGGGCAGTCGATCCCGATCCCGCGCTTCGTCGGAAAGAAGCAGGAGCGGTTCCCTTGCATCAGGGTGACGTAGCGCAGGAAGTCGCCATCCCGCTTCATCCATCGGAGGCCGAGCGCGGCGAGATCTTCCTCGCTGAGCGCGCGACCGTTCGCGTAGATGTCGCCGACGAACGGGACGATGACTCGCCCCGGCGGGGAACGGAACAGCGGGAACGGGTCCTCCGCGAGCCCGAAGTCCGCCGCCGGCAGCTCGAGGAAACGGACCTCGATGAGCTGAGCCGGCTCGAAGTGCGGGGCCGCCATCGGCCGGTAGACACCGCCGTCACCGATCACCACGCCCTGGTTGCCCGCGAGGGCGAAGGCGCGGATTTCGGCGGAGGTCGGCATCAGGTCCGGGCGGCTGAACGGGAGATCGTCCACGTCGGTCGTGAGCGTCGGCACCCCTTCGTTCTGCAGGCGGAAGTCATCCTTCGTGCCGCCCAGGAACCAGCGGTCGGCGGGCATCGTCGCCCACACGACGCCGTTCTCGTTTTGGTAGACGGCACCGAGCGCGGTGAGGTCGGCGGTGACATCGCGGCGGCGGATCAGCGAGACAAAGCTGTACTGGTCAGGCATCGAACTCAACCCTCCAATTCCGGAGCTTTCGTGAGCTTCCCTGGTGATCTCAGCGGCCGAAGCCGCTCGGGTACTTCCCGTTCCGCTGCTCTTCGGATCGAGCAGCCGAACGGGAAGTACCGAGTTCGAGAATGTCGAGAATATCCTTTTAAAAAATTATTATTGAGGAGCAATACACCGCACGGTCCGCACGAACGCGGAGGGTGAAGTGTGAGTAGATGTCTCTCGTTCGTTCTTGGAAAGAGCAAAGTTGAGTCCTAAACATTATGGGCGGAGCACGAGAGTGATGCTGAAAAACACATTGCAAAAGTGTGCTCGTCCGCTGCTTTTTTGAAGTGGCAGGAGATTCTTGCGGTGTTCATCGCAATTTCTTGGGAACATCTTAGGAATGATTGCAGAATAAAAACTGCCGATGAAAATCGGACAGCGCCGGGTTGCGAACTTCTAACAATTTGCTAGCGTGGATTCACGATCTCGAATCGCTCGATGGCTGTCTGCAGGTCGACGGCATCTTGCCAGGTTCTTGACCACCGAGTGGAAAACCCCCTCGCTGCAGCCCTGTTCTTCTCCATGTCGTCCGTGAAGAATCGAGCAGGCATAAAAATCTGCTTTCATGTAAAGACTTTCCACACCCTCAAAGGTTCGCCATTCGCTCCGGGCACGGGAGAGGGGCGCTGAATACGCTTGCGGGAGAACCCATGAAGAAAAAAAACTCGTTCCTCGCCGTTCTTTGCATTTCGTGTTCCGCGATTCTGTCGTCCGCCGGCTGCTCCAAAGCAGGAAAGACAGAGCCGATGCATGAGCAGCTAAGCCGCGGTGTCCCGCGCGAAATTGCCACCGGAGTGCTTGAGCAATTCGACGCGAACCACGATGACAAGCTGAACCGAGTCGAATATACGCGGGCGACTTTGGCGATCTTCGAATCGCTCGATAAAAACCATGATGACACGCTGGTTGGCGCAGAAGTGGCCGGGTTTTTGAAGAACACCGAGTTTGGCCAAGCTGATAAAAACGCAGATGCGGAGCTCACCGTGAACGAAGCGATGCAGCATCAGTCCACGGCGTTTGACGAAAAGGATCTCAATAAAAATGGCTTCCTCGAGATCGGCGAAATTGAAAAATCAATAGAAAAGAAGCAGCACGCACAGGTTTCCCGCTGAGAGGGCGTATGATGCGCTTTTTGTTTCTCCTTCTCTTTTTTTCGGGCTGTTCTCTCCTGGGCGGAGAAGATGCGCCGCCACCACCTCAGAAGCTCACGAAGTTTCTTGAGCACCCCGAGCTCTGTAAACCTCGTCGTGAGCGATTTCCCTTCATGGTGGTCTGGACCGTCGATGAAGCGAAGTTTCTCGCCGCAAAGGAACGGAACAAAAAGATCGCGGTTCTTCCGGTAGACCTTTCGTATTTCGAAATCGAGGACGACTCCGCGCCGATAGAAGACAGGGCTGAAATAGCCGAATACATGAGGGGGCAATTCCATGAAGCACTCCAATCAGAGCATATGCGCGAGTTTGCGGTGGTCGACAACGAGGGTCCGGGGACTTTCGTCGTCAAGCTTGCGCTGATTAAACTTGGCCGGACGGCGGTGTTGGGAAATATCGCGTCTGATGTCGCCGGCTTCTTCATCCCGGGCTCACAAGTGGTTTCCACCGCGCTCTCAATGACGGGCGGAGCGGTGGTGAGGGAGTTCAGCAGCGGGAGGATTGCAATCGCGATGAAGTTTCTGGATGGCGAGAACAATGAGCTTCTCGGAGAATTTTTCGATGAGCGAGGCGATCGCTCTGCGCTTCTGGTGAACACCGGCGATTATTCGGAATATGGAAATGCGAAGATAAATATCGATGATTGGTCCGAAGAATTCATCGAGCTTCTCAGCACTCCGCTCCAAACAAAAGTCGAAGGCCCTTCGAAGCTTGCCCTCTTTCTCTGGTAGACGCCTCCGCCTGGCGATGTGATCTCCGTGATTTCCGGAAAGTCCGGAGCGGCGTCTAGTGGATTTCCGTAATTTGTAGAGCTCCCTCCCCTTTTCCTCTGATTTCGACCTATGCGCTGTAATCTTTCTCCCCTCTCGTCGACGGTGGTGGCATGGCTTTGTCGAGGTTTTGTTCGATCATGAAAAAATCAAATTGTTCCTTTCGCGCTGGGGCTTGCGTGGCGATTATGGTTTGCGCGGCTCAACTCTTCTTCGGAAATTCTGCTTTTGCGAAAGATCCACATGCCGAGCTTTGCGAGTTCACCGAACTCTGTCAGGAATTCATCGAGCTCGACCGCGAAGTACACGAGGGCGAGCCGAATTATCATATTTGGCGGAGCTGCCAAGATTATGCGGAGCGCTTCCACCGATTTTGCGAGCAGCATTCGGATAAGCCGACTCGTACAGTCTCCGTTCAGTGCTCGGGATCGGACATCGGACATCAGCTCAACATGGTGCAGCTCTCAGACGGCACGTGGCAGTTTGTCGATACGGTAAATGGTGAGTTGAGATTCCCCGGACAGCCGTTCCCCGACCCGAACAATGTGCCTCAAGCTTCTATTTGCGAGGCGATCTTCAGAGAAGCGCCTTGCGACTGCAGCGTCAAAGAGATTTCCGAGTCGCCGAAACCGACCACGCTCTCGACCATAAGCTGTGTGAAGCAGGTAGCGACGTTTGCACAAACCCATATCTTCGGCCCGTGGGAAAACCCCGGAACCGCGCTCAACGCCGCATGCAATAAATGCTGCAATGATCAGACCGCATATTTTTTTCAGGTGGCGGACGGACCGCAGGGAATCGAAGCCCGTCGGCTTGCCGATGAATATTTCAACGGCTGCACTGCCGAATGTAATGGAACCTTTCAAGGAAGGGACACCCGCACGTGGGGTTGGGACTCAGCCGACGCGTTCGGTTCGCAGTGCAACGCGTCGACGACTTTCTTCAGCGCGAGCTCTCGGTATGAGCAGTGCCGCGGCTGCTGCCTCGACGGAGCGTTGCAGAAGAAATACAATCAAGACAACGTCGCGAGCTGCCTGAGTTTCTGCGGCGATCCGAATTGAGCGCTGCGGAAAGTTTTGATTCCGCCATCACCGAGCGGGGGACTCGAACTTTGGAGTCCCCTTTCTCGTTTCCTCACTCAGATGTTTACGATCTTCTTTTCGTCGAAAATTTTGATGTTCCAGAGCGCTTCTTCCCAACCATTGCCGCGGCGCGAAAACGATCTGACGCCGGGAACTTCGGCCATTACCCGGTCGATGGGAACAAGGCAGCCGGTGGTTTTCCACCGGCGGCTGGAGCGACTGCTCGTCACGGTGCGCTCTTCAAAGCCGAGCTGATGCGCGAGAAACCACTCTCTGGTGTCAAACAGCGGAAGACAATAAATCTTTTTTGATTTCGGAAAGACGTAGAAATACCACTCCGCCGTGGAGCTGAGAAACGCGCCCGGAGATCGCCGTTCGACGTCGCTTACGGTTTCGAAGAAAAAATTCCCGGTGTCGCTGTGTTTGTCGGCTTTTACTTCCACCGACATCGCGCAGGTGCACGTCGCTGCCTGAACAAACCACAGCAGATCAAACCCAAGTTTTTGGAACTCGGTCTCGGCGGAAACGTCTTTTACCGCGACCGTTCGGTGCCAGGGCCCAGAACGAGGATGAGGAATCGGCGAACGGAGCGCATGAAGGAGCTCCGAGGCAAGCAGTATCCCTTCCTGTCCGACACTCAATGACTGAAAGAAATTATGAAGTCCCATAGAGTGAAAAAACTCTCGAAGGCGCATCCCGCTATCGGCCCTAAGATTTCATAGAGGTTCTCGCCTGGCCGGTCCAGAACAAAGTCGGGAGGCTATCCGAGCGCGCTTACGTGAGAAAATCCACCGCCCGATGAGAATGCAAAAACATGCGAAGTTTCGCCGATCTGGAATTGATCAAGAATCCACACGACGGCGTGAAGCCCGATTTGCGTCCTTTGGACATAAATTTAGCAGACACTTATTTCCGCGAGGTTCCTATGCCACTTCGAGGTTGCCGGGGCGCGCCCCAACCGATGCCTGTGTACCCAACGCCGCCTGTGTGCGCTCAACCAGTGTTTTGTCCGCCGGTTACTTCTCCTTGCCCGGTGTACGGCGGGTACGTTGTATCGAATGCGCCGTGCGTGTCCAGTCCACCTGTTGTTTTCGTGCAAACCTCGCACTACGAAGATAAAATCGACGATTCAAACGAGCTTCACGCTAAGCTTGTTCCGGCCGACGTGAAAGACGGGTTTCACCCGATAGCGTTGGAAATGTCGCTTTCATCGAAAGATGCTTCGAGCTTTGTTTATGCGGGCGATTTCTTTACCCATATGTCGTCGACCGGACGCGCGAATACGGATGTTTCTACATACGGCGGAATTAAATTTCAGCCCGGCGAGCGGATTGCGGGGGACCAGCAGATCACGATTACGAAAACCGAGCCGAACGTTGACGGGATGGTCACCGTTCGCGTGTATTTTAAAAATTGCACCGTCCCCGGCACGGAAGGTTGTCTCGAGAAGAAAGATGTCATCGTCCGAACTGCGGATGGGAAATCACATCTTCTAAAAATTGCGGGAGAGACGCTCGAGAACAAAACTCCGAAGGTCGTTCCTGCGCCGGATTCCGTGCCGCTCCCAATGCCGAAACCGCTTCCGGAGAAACTAGAACCGCCGCAGCCCCCGCCGGTGGAGGTTAGGCCAAAGGCTCCTCCGCCGGCGGTGCCGGCTGAGAAGCCCGTGAAAATCGACCCCCCGAAGATTCCCGATGCGCCGAAGATTCCTGACCCACCTCGGCAAGACTTCGTGCCGCCGATCGCGAAGCCGCTACCCGAGGACGTCGGGCCGAATAAGGATTGGATCTTGCCGCCGGAGAAAGTTCTTCCGCCGGGACGGCTCTACGCGAAGCCACCCACCGATTACAAAGATGATCTCCGTGGCGGGCGCACTTCTCCACCTCCTGACGAAGGAGTCCGCTCCGGTGTGCAGCCGGAACCGAAGCCGGTCGTGCCTCCGTCGCCGAAAAGCGATCCGTCTCCTGATGAGCGGACGAAGCCGGAGAGCCGTCTCAGCCTCGAACAGAGAGCGGCAGATTTTTATTTTTTGACCGCTCTGGATCAAGCCATTCTCTTTAATCAAAATCTTCTGGACGGAGTAAAAGATCCGGAGCAAGCAAAGAAAAATCGAGCGGAAGAGCCCTACGCGCAGTATTCGTCTTGCGGGACCAATCCGTGGGTCTCGTCGTTTACCGAAGACGTATTCGATCAACGGCAGCTAGACGCGATGATCCGTTTTAGCCGGACTCAGATTCGGCTCGCCGCACGGTTTGCGGATGCGGAGACGGCGACTTCGAGTGCGACGAAACTAGAAGCGCTCTGGGAGCGCGGCGAGAAGTTTTCCGCGAGCCTTCCGCAGAAAGAGTCCGATAAGACGAAGACCGGGTGGAAGCGTGACGAGATGATCAAGCTCGTCGAAGAGACGATTGCGGTGCTGAAAGAGCTGCGGGCGGACGTTTCTGGGAAGGCCGGAGATTTCTCCTCAAAAGACGAGAAGTCCCGAGATGCGCTCCTCAACGTTTTGAAGAGCACGCGCGCCGTGAAGTCGCTAAATTCCGATGTTAAGCTGATTGAGCAAGAGCATCTCGAGAAAGATTCGCTCCTGTGGCCGGGTGAATGTTTGTTCCCCACGAGCCACATCGTGGTGAACACGTCGCTCGAGAATTTCTCTCGGTGGTATGAAGGAGTTCAGAAAGCGAAAGAACGCCGAGCGGAGATGAAAGATGCGCCGGTGAAGGAGCCGCCGGTGGAGAAAAAGCCGGTGGAGGGAACTCCGAAGGATGGGCAGCCCGTGGAAAAGCAGCCCGAAGAGAAGCCGATTCTCCCGCCACCCGTTTTGGCGGTTGCTCCCGTCGAACCCACTTTGGTGAAGCTGACTGAGCCGATTCCGGGACTGAAGCAGCCGGAACCCGTCGCACCTGTCGCCCCGGTCGCACCGGTCGCACCGGTCGCACCAGAGAAGCCGCAATTGCAGAAGTCCATGACGCCGCTCAAGGGTTCTGCGGTTCTGATGCCGGGGGAAGACCAAACTTATTTTAAGGGACCGTCGCTTCCGAAGCCACTTACCGATGATGAGATGAAGACGCTCACGGACTATGTGGTGGACCTTACCGGTGCCGAGCTTTGGAAACACAACGACAACTGCCAGGTTCTTGATTTTACCGTCCACGGTGACGGGCACTACGCGCGTCACGGAGGAATTGACTCGCTCGTCGGCGCGAAACGAATGAGAATCGTCGTCCACCGGAACAAGGGCGTTTTCTTCTGGACGGATAACGCGGAGTGGCCGGGACGCTGGGCCTCGCTGGGAGCGATGGTCTTTCTTGATATGGACGGAAAGTATCCGGAGGCGGACAGTAATACCCGCGAAGGAAAAATGAACAAAGTCTTGGATGGACTTCGAGGCCATTTCCGGTAGGCGGAAAGGTCTGCTACGCACGGGTCGTTGATTGCCGCAGATTTGTTACCTGGAACGGGGTTCATCCACAGAAGTCTGGTGCCGAAACATCTCCGCAGGAACGTATTTCTGCGGGAAGGGGGCGCATCTCGGCTGGAACGGGGTTCATTCTGAGCAGTCCACTCACGAAACATGGATAATGCTCAGCCGATATCACTCTCGAACGGAGCGGAGGTCGCTCTGAAGAGAGAGGAATTTCATGGCCCGTATTCGGAAACGTTTCATCCACGGCATGTCTTATGAGCTGACATTTCGGACGGAGGAAGGTCTGCCCCTGGTCGACACGCCTTACATGCGTCTCATTGTCGAGAGTTATCTAGCGCGCGCTCAACAAATGTTTCCGGTGACGATCACGAATCTCGTGGTCATGGGAAACCACGTTCATATGCTCATCGTAGTTCAGAATCCGGCGGATGCTCCGAACTTTGTTGGGTATTTCAAGCGAGAGACTTCACATGCCGTCAATCGGCTCCTGGGACGAGAGAAGCGGACCGTCTGGGCCGAAGGATACGATTCGCCGGTGGTTCTTGATGCGGAGAAGGTCGTGGAGCGACTCGTCTACTTCTATACGAATCCTCAACGCTCGCGAATTGTGGGCCGTATCGAGGAGTACTCGCAGGTTCACAGTTGGAACAGTTTCGTGAACGGAAGCCAGCTGAGAAAAACCGTTCCGATTTTTCCCCGAACGGCGGTGCCGAAGCTCGAGACTGATCGCGATTCGTCTCAGGACGCGCGTGTCTACCGCGAGATTCTCAGCGAACAAAATGGAGAATGCGAGCTCGTGATTGAGCCGTTCGCGTGGATGAACTCCTTTCCCGACACCGAAAGTCGTTCACCAGAGAGTTTCATAGAGCGAGTAAAGAAACTGGTCGGAGCAGCGGAGCTCTTATTGAACATCACAGAAGGAGAGGTGCCTCCGGGCAAAGGCAAGCACGTAGACATCCGGAAAGAACATGTTCCAGAAAAGCACGGAAAGCGAATGCTTTGCCTTGGAAGCGTGCGCGAACAGCGCAGGGAGTTTATCGAGTGGTGCCTGGAAGACGCCCGGGTTGCCAAAGAGGCTTTTCTCCGCTGGGTGCGAGGTCAGGCTCCGTTGGTGATGCCTCCAGGATTTTTCATCCCCGGCGGGAAGCTCTTTTCTAACGTCTTTCCGCAATTGCTTCGTGCCTAACGGCATCGAGCCCCGACTCTGCTTCGTTTGATAGTTCTCGTCCATGAGACGACGGTGAGGCTCGTCTTCGTAATTTGTATATTCGAGCTGAGCGAGACTTGCGCACAATTCGTCTCGGTATATTGCAGCTGCTGAAGCGAGCGAAGTCAGCGCGGCGTTTGATTCAGTGAAATTTTTGACGGGAAGCGATTGATTTCGTGAAAAGTTGTGAGGTGGGTTGATGAGGAACCCCGTTCCAGGAGGACCTTCCAGGAGGACCACCAGGAAGACTAGGAAGAGAAAACCTCTTGGAGAGCGCCGGTCGCCCTTTGCAAACAGATGTTTGCACAAGGCGCCGGAGCTCTCCCAATATCCTTCGGTAAGGAAAGGGAGAGACGGCGCGAGTGGTCAGATCTTGATCAACATGACCTGACAGACATCAGACTTCACGGAGGCCCGGCGCAGGTAGCGGACCGCGGCCTCCGCGACGTGATGCGGCCGGTCGAGCGTCATGGTCTCCTCCGGGATGTTCGCCGACATCTTCTCGAGCCATGCGGTTGCGAGCTCGGCGATCTCCTCCTGCGAGGCGTCGGCGCTACTCGGGAGGATCTCCTCGAACTGCCAGAGCGCGACGACGGTGGCGCGAAGCTTCCCATACTTTACGACTCCGTCTTCCTCGTACTCGTCACGGTGGACGAAGAGGACGGCGTAGTCGGTGCCGTCTGACGTCGCGAGGCTGGACCGCTTCGCCTTCAGATGGCGCAAGATTTCAGGAGACTTCGCGATGGCGGCCTGGGCGAACGGCTTCAAGGGCGCCAGGAGCCGCTTGATGCCGCTCGGGAGCTCGAAGAGTCCCACGTTCGCGCAGTGCGGGTTCCCGAAGTGCGGCAGCACCTTCGCGTTTGCCGCCGCATCGATCTCGCCGCGGATCTTCTCGCTCTCGACGACCGCGTCCAGCCGGAGCACGTCCAGGAACTGGATGTGCGGGATGATGCGCTCTCCCCGCGGCTCGAACCACGAGACGTCGAGGAAGATCACCTTCTTCGAGGCCGACACGAATGCCTCGTGCTCCAGGCGTGCTGCCTCGGCGATGGCCGCGACGCGCTGACGTTCCTTCTCCATCGCGAGGAGCGCGTTGCGCACGGCCCAGCCGACGAGTGCGATCGCCGCAATCACACAGAGTTCGATGAACTGGACGAGGATGGAGCTGGCCTGAGCCTCTGGCGAGCTCAGCACCTCGACGAGCCATTTTACGTTTTCCACGATTTACCCTTTCCCCTCTCGAAAACCGGCATATCTCCGACCACGCGGTCGGAGAGTTCTTGCCACGGACAGATCGCCTGAAACGATCTCTCCGTGGATGGAGAGCTGCTTCCCGACTCGAAAGTAAGAGAGCGAAGCACGCTCGACGCGAATGCCGCGGAGCGGAAAAATTTTGTGAGTGATGTTCCAGGTGGGCGCTTGGAACCTCGGGTTAACGGGGGCGCCGCACACGGGGCTAGCGTGTGCGGCGCGGTGGGGCCGGCGGCTCTGTTCTTCATTCAGGATTGCCGTCGTCGATCGGCCGGAGGCTTACTTGACGGCGGTGACGCATCCTTCGATCATAGCCGCGGGCCAGCGATAGAAGTCACCCTTCACCGCGGAAGTGAGCGTGAGGAGGTCTCCGGGCTGGATCGTGACCCGGCCCTCGATACTCTCCACAACCCAGCCGACGGGCAGGGCGCAGGCGGCAGCGATGCTCTTAACCGGCTTCCGGTAGCGCAGCTCCTGGGCGGCCTCGTCCCAGAAACCCTGCCAGCCGGACTTGTTCAGGAACTGATCCATGTCGTCGTTCGACCAGCGGTCGGCCGGGAAGAAGACGTCCTGCAGGAGGATGCTGCCGACCGGTGCCTTGGGGCGCCAGCCGAAGCCCTGGAACTCGTAGTACAACTTGCCCTCGCCGTCGGGCATGCACATGTCCTTGGTGACGACGCCGGTGACCCGGCACGTCTGGTCCTTCTCCAGCAGCGACCACCAGGCCTGGAGCTTGTCCAGCTTGGCGCGGATGATGCCTCCGGCGGTGCGGTCGTCGCCGCCGGGACCGATGATCTTCAGGTCGCCGACCAGGAGGTGCGGCCCGACCAGCTTCGGGCTGGGCGGGGCGGCCAGATCGAGCTTCTTGGCGGCGGCGATCACGGATGCGGTGTAGCTCTGAGTCACGTTCTGTCTCCGATTCGGTGTCATGCGCAATAAAAACTCGCCATGCGCTCGGCGGTTCAAGTGGTCCGTTTCGGGTTTTTGGAAAAACCTTCTGCGTCCACCGGAACTCGCGGTTGAAGCCGTAACTTCCGGCGGAACTATCACTCACATTCGAATTGATTCGTGCGGGGCTTGCATGACCGGCCTTTGAATTTTTGTTCTTCGGCCCGCTGAGGAGAGTGCCGCTTTACGCGCAGTTGTTACTGCCTACTGGGGAAAGATCCCGTTCGGTCATGCTGAATATCCTCAGACAACAAGAGGGTAGCGATTGCCAGGTTGCCCTCCGGTTGCCCGAGAGTTGAGAAAGGTTGCGGCGAGAAAAAATTGCGTAAAATTTGTGGGAAGCCGTAAAAGACGGGCGTGATCCACGGTTGAAAAAAGCGCGACAAAGCCAAGTGGAAGCCGGTGTGTGCAGAGCGGTCGGGACGAGCCGGTGTGCAAGAGTCGGCGAGCATGTTTCTCGACTGGAAAAACGCTACGCGAGCGCCTTCTGGCGCGGATTTTCCTCGGCGCGGAGCTCGAACCAAAAGCTGCTGCCGACGCCGACTTTACTCTCGACGAAAATCGAAGTGTGATGAATTTCAACAAGGCGCTTTACGATCGCAAGCCCAAGTCCGGTCGAGCCTTCGATCACGGGACGAGAATGATCGCCCCGATAATACCGCTCGAAAAGTTTCGGAAGCTCCTCTTTCGAGATCCCTACTCCTGTATCGGAGACGCGAACGAGAACGCCGCGTTCACCTCGCGCCGCCGAGAGCGACACCTCTCCTCCGGCCGGCGTGTAGCGAAGCGCATTTCCGAGAAGATTCGCAACGAGGCGGCGAAGAAGATGCTCGTCTCCCAACACTCGAGGAATGTCGTCGTCGATAAAGACGCTGAGGCGGATGTTTTTCCCGGAGGCCTCCCGCTTGAATTCAGAATGCAGCTCGCCAAAAAGTGATTGGAGCACCACAAAATCGAGCTCCGCGTCGAGAGAGATGCGCTCCAAGGTCGCGAGCTCGCGGAGCTCATGCAGCATGTGCTCGAGGAGGGAGAGGTTTGAGTCGAGGCTCTTCAGCGGAGCGGCTTTTCTGCCGTTCTCGCTCGGGCCCATCTGCAGCGCGCCGCAAATTCTCTTGATGTTCTCAATAGGCGCCCGAAGATCGTTTGAAACGTTGTTCAACAACGAACGGCGGAGATTTTCGTTGTGTTTTAGTTCGAGCACCGAGGATTCGAGCTTGCTTGCCATGCCGTTTAGGGCAGTGCCGATCTCATCCAGCTCGTCGTTCTCCCGAGAAATCTCGATCCGGTGGGAATACTCACCTTGTTTGAATCGGAGAGCGGCGGAGGTGAGCAAGCGAAACTTCCGAGAGAGCTGCGAGAGAAAGAGAAAAAACACGACCGCGGCGGAGAGAATTATCGCGATGAAGAGCCCTACACTCTGAGTAATGAGAAGATTCTCTCGCGAAACACCGAGCGCGCGATGAAAAAATTGCCCGCCTTCGATGACGGCGAGTAGGTATCCCGGCACCCCATTGAGGAGGAGCCGCGAGACCGAAAAGGCTCGGGTGGCATAATCGCTTCGTCCCGGATCGAGAATTTTATAAAATCCCTCCGATGGATCCGCGAGCTGTCGTTCCAGCTCGGCGATCTGCGGCCGATTATGCCCCTCCCCACCGAGAGCATGCGCGGTGAGGGGCAAGACGGTGTTCCCCAGGTCATCAAGCACATACACGGCGATGTCGGGATTTGCGGCCGTGACCTCGTCTCCGAAAGCATAGACATCAGAGAGGGGGGCATTGCCGTCCAAGAGCGGTTGAATGCCGGAGGCGATGGTGACGGCGAGCTCGACCTGTGAACGCTCCTTCGCGTAGATGCGAATGTCGGTCTGAATCCAGTACACGAGAAACGAGATCGCGAGCGCCGCGAGATCGAGAAAAACAACCTGCACGAAAACGAGCTTCCAGCGCAGCGTGGTCGTTCCGTGAATGTACCACCTCAAAATCCCCATCTCGAAAGAGTCTCAAGATTCACGATCGCGGGCCAGCCCGAAATTTTCATGAGGCGTGGAATGAACCTTTCGGGGCGGCGCTAGTCGGCGTGCGACCCATCCGACTCGGTGAGCGCGTAGCCCGAACCACGAAAGGAGATGATCCCGGCTCCGGCATGAGCGGACTGAAGCTTACTTCGAAGCCGGCTGATGTGGCACTTGATATGCGTGAGGTAATTGTCCGAATCCCAACCCCACAGCACACGGCCGAGAATCTCATGCGAAACAACTTTTCCGGGAGTCCGGCTGAGAGTCTCGAGGAGGAGGAATTCGGCTTTGGTGAGCGGAATCCGCTTTTTGAATGCGCGGGCCTCATACCGGTCGACGTAGATTTCGAGCCCGGAAACCCGCCGGAGCTTCGAACCGGCCGCATCAGCTTTTTTCAGCTTTGAGTAGCGGTGAAGGAGTGCGGACAGGCGCTCCTTTACGATGAGCTCGTGAACCGGCTTTTCAAAGCAGTGGTCGGCGCCGAGGGCGTAGGCTTTAATCTCGTCGTTTCGTGAAAGCTTTTCCGCCAGGAAGATGAGGAATGCCGAGGGCGCTCCGCTCCGGAGCCGCTCGCACTCCGCCCAGAGCACGGCATCGCCCGGGAAAATCGATTTATCGATGATAAAGCCTGCCATCCCGCCACCGGAGAAGGAAAAGTCGAAAAGGCTCGGAGCCTCCTTCAGGAGCGCGATGAGCGAAAGCTCCGCGGCACAGGCGGAAAATGCTTCGATCGTGGCGGCGTCGTTTGAGAGAATGAGTAATTTTTCCACAAAAAGGTTATCCAAGGTTCCCTCTCCGAAACGTGTGGAGAACCTTAATTTGTCCTTGGGTAAACCTTGAACGGGCTAATAATTCGCAAAAAAGGCCGCCCGCTGGCCGCGTTTGGAGTGCCCGCCGCCGGAGCGAAATCGGGGTCCTTCCAGGGAGTGGATTTTAGGCCCGGAAAGCGCTGATTTTAGAGGCCTTTTTGCGTTGTTCTCCAGGGCGGCAAATGTTTGCCGAAACTGCATTTCCTCGCTATATTCAAGCGGTTTTGGTGGGTCCACCAAATTCTCTTCTGCGACTTGAAATTGAGAGGAATTCAAAGCTGAATTTCTCAGGGAAATTTCAACGTCCTCCACATCAGCTTTAGGAGCGGGAGCGTTGCAGCAAAAGAGGTCGCGGCGAATTTCAACGGAAAGGATTCTCGAATGACTTTGCAGACCGAACCAGTAGTGGAGCGAGTCTCCAGTGGCGATGATTACGGGGTCGATAAAATTAAGGTCCTCGAAGGCCTTGATGCGGTCCGGAAACGTCCGGGGATGTATATCGGCGACACGGTCGAGCGCGGATATCATCACCTCGTTTATGAGGTGGTGGATAACGCGGTCGACGAGGCGATGGCCGGCCACTGCGACACCATCCAAGTGACCATTCACGTAAACGGCTCGATCACGGTCGAGGACAACGGCCGGGGGATTCCGACCGACATCCACTCGACCGAGGGCATCTCAGGCGTCGAGGTCGTTCTCACCAAACTCCATGCCGGAGGGAAGTTCGAGAACAAGGCCTACAAGGTCTCGGGCGGGCTTCACGGAGTCGGGGTTTCCGTAGTGAACGCGCTCAGCGAACGTCTCAGCGTGGAAGTGAAGCGTGAAGGAAAAGTTTTCTTCCAGGAGTATCAACGGGGAGCGGCGCTTTATCCGCTGAAGGAGATTGGAACGACGACGTCCCGCGGCACGCGAGTGACGTTTTTTCCGGATCACGAAATCTTCTCAACCGTGGAAGGCGGGTTCAAATACGACGTCCTCGCCGGACGATTCCGCGAGCTCGCATTTCTAAACGGCGGCGTACGGCTTCATTTCAAAGACGAACGATCGGGCCGTTCTCAAGAGTTCTACTACGAAGGCGGCATCAAGAGCTTCGTCAGCCATCTGAACAAGACCAAGTCCCCGCTTTTTCCGGAGCCTATCTACTTTGCAGAAGACAGAGACGGAACGAGCGTTGAAGTCGCGATGCAATACAACGACGGATATCTGGAGTCGGTGCACAGCTTTGCGAATAACATCAACACCAGCGAAGGCGGAACGCACCTTGCCGGGTTCAAAGCAGCGCTCACGCGAGCCGTGAACAACTACGCGCAGCAGAGCAACTATTTCAAGGGCAGTGCGAAGGAGAATCTCCAAGGCGAGGACATCCGCGAGGGACTCACCGCCGTCATCAGCGTAAAGATCCCGGATCCTCAGTTCGAAGGACAGACGAAGACCAAGCTCGGAAACAGCGAGGTGAAGGGCATGGTCGAGCAAATGCTCGGCGATAAGCTGATGAGCTTTCTCGAAGAGAATCCTTCGGTCGCGAAGATCGTCGTGATGAAGGGCATGGACGCTCAGCGCGCGCGCGAAGCCGCCAAGCGCGCCAGAGAGCTCGTCCGGCGAAAGGGCGCCCTCGATGGAATGTCTTTGCCGGGCAAGCTCCACGATTGCCAGAACGAAGAGCCGGAGCTTTGTGAATTGTTCCTCGTCGAGGGAGATTCCGCGGGTGGAACCGCGAAGCAGGGCCGCGATCGAGTGTATCAAGCGATTCTTCCGCTCAAAGGAAAAATCCTGAACGTCGAAAAGGCGCGCTTCGATAAGATGCTGGCGTTTGAAGAAATCCGCGCCATCATCACCGCGCTCGGCTGCGGCATCGGCACCGAGGATTTTGATATCGGCGAGCTCCGCTACCACAAAGTCGTCATCATGACCGATGCCGACGTTGACGGAAGCCACATTCGTACGCTCCTCCTCACGTTCTTCTACCGGCAAATGCCGGAGCTCATCGAGCGCGGCCATCTCTACATCGCTCAGCCTCCGCTCTATCGATTAAAGAAGGGGAAGTCCGAGTTCTATCTCCACGACCAGAGAGCGTTTGAGGCGTTTGTCATCAACGTCGGAGCCGACGGGACGGTGGTGAAAGGACAAGGCGGGAATCTCACGCTCCGCGGACAAGAGCTCGAGAAGTTCCTCGTCGAGCTGAGCGGCGCGGTCGGCATCCTCGAGCTCTTCGAGAACGGCGCGTATCAGCGGCTTGTTCTCGCGGCATTCGCGGCGCTTCCTGGATTCACGCGCGAAGTTCTCCTCGATGAAAAGAAGCTCGAAGAGGCTGCCGGACGCGCGCGGGCTTGGGTGCTCGAACGGTCAAACGACATCCAGGACATCGAGTTCATCTACACCGCCGACGCAGAGCATGGCGGAAAAGCGCTTTCCGCCGTTGCCGTCATCGATGGAGAGCGTTTCCCCGTGAAAATCAACTTTGATCGGGTCTCATCAGAAGACTTTATTCAGCTTCAATCGATTCTCAGCAAAGGCGAAGCGGTCGGACATCCACCGTTTCTCATCGAAGCGGAAGAAGGAAAAAAAGGCGGAGACGTGAGCTGCATCTCCCTGTTCGACCTCCGAGACAGAATCATGGAGCGCGGCCGTTCCGGTCTCACGGTGACCAGATTTAAGGGCCTTGGTGAAATGAACGCCGAGCAGCTCTGGGAGACCACGCTCGATAAAACGAAACGCAGCATGCTCCAGGTCCGGGTCGAGGACTCCATCAATGCGGATTCGCTCTTCACGCTTCTCATGGGAGATGCGGTCGAGCCGCGGCGTGAATTCATCGAAGAGAACGCCCTCCGAGTCAAGAACCTCGATATCTAAAATCATTCAGAACGGCACACACCAGTATGGAACCAATTAATATTGTCCCGGTAACGATCGAAGAGGAGATGCGTAATTCCTACGTGGATTACGCGATGAGCGTCATCATCGGACGCGCCCTTCCGGATATCCGGGACGGCTTGAAGCCTGTTCACCGCCGTATTCTCTACGCGATGCACGGCGAAGGACTCGCATCAAATCGCAAATACTCCAAGTGCGCCGGGGTTGTCGGTGAGGTGCTGAAGCGCCTCCACCCGCACGGAGACAGCGCCGTATATGATGCGCTGGTCCGTATGGCGCAGGAGTGGAACCTCCGGTATCCGCTCATCGACGGACAAGGAAACTTCGGATCGATCGACGGCGATAACGCAGCGGCCTACCGGTATACGGAGTGCCGCATGAAGGCGCTTGCCGAGGATCTCCTCGCCGATATCGAAAAAGACACCGTCGACTTTGGCCCGAACTTCGACGGCTCTTCAGACGAGCCGGTTGTTCTCCCCGCACGAGTTCCGAATCTCCTCATCAACGGAGCAGAGGGAATTGCGGTCGGTATGGCGTCGAAAATTCCGCCGCACAATCTTCGGGAAATCGTAAACGCCGCTATTCACCTCATCACGAACCCTGATGCCACCGTCGATGACCTGATGGAGCATGTTCCGGGCCCTGATTTCCCGACTGCGGGAATCATCTACGGTTCGGCACCCATCCGACACATCTACGAAACGGGCCGCGGGCTGCTTCAGCTCCGGGCCAAGGTTCACGTCGAGCAGTTGAAGGGCACGAAGCGCGAAGCGGAAGCCATCATCATCGATGAAGTGCCATTTCAAACGAACAAGGCGAAACTGGTCGAGAAAATCGCCGAACTTGTCAACGACAAGCGAATCGACGGAATTTCGAAGCTTCGTGACGAATCCGATCGCCGCGGTATGCGAGTCGTGATCGAACTGAAGCGCGATGCCGTCACCGACGTCGTGCTCAATCAGCTCTTCAAGCTCACCCCGATGCAGAGAACCTTCGGGGTGACGATGCTCTCCATCGTAAACGGTCAGCCGCAGGTGCTCGGTTTAAAGCCGATGCTCCTCCACTTCCTGAACCACCGCCGCACGGTCATCCTCCGGAGAACCCGGTTTGACCTCGCGAAGGCCAAGGCGCGGCTGCACATCTTGGAAGGTCTGCGGATAGCGCTCGATAACATCGATGCCGTCATCGACCTCATCAAGAAGTCTGAATCAACCGCCGCCGCGAGAGAAGAGCTCCAGTCGCGCTTTCAACTTTCTGAAATTCAAGCGCAGCAAATCCTCGACATGCCGCTCAAGCGCCTCACCGGCCTCGAGCGAAAGGCCATCGAGGACGAGTTTTTGGAGCTCACCACCCTCATCGAAAAGTTGATGAAGATCCTCACCGACTCCACGGAAGTTGATCGCATCTCGACCGAGGAGCTTACCGAGATCCGCGATCGCTACGGCGATGCGCGCCGGACGTATATCGAGCCGATGGGCGAAGACATCGATCTCGAAGACATGATTGCCGAAGAGGATCAGGTCGTCACCATCAGCCATAAGGGCTATGCGAAGCGCTGCTCGCCGAGCATCTACCGTGCGCAACGACGCGGCGGTAAGGGCGTGATGGGCACCAAGAAGTTGGCTGAAGACGACGATGACTTTGTCTCGGATATGTTCATCGCCTCGACCCATGCCTATCTGTTGGTCTTTACGACCACTGGAAAGATCCACTGGCTGAAGGTGTATCACCTCCCAGAAGCGGGAAGGACAGCGCGAGGCCGCGCCATCGTCAACATGATTCACCTCGATGAAGGGGAAGAGGTCTCGGCGATTCTCCCGGTGCGGCAGTTCGAGCAAGGCAAATACGTCGTGCTCGTCACTCGCCAGGGCGTTATCAAGCGGGTTGATCTGATGGATTTCGCAAACGTTCGCCGGGGCGGAATTCGCGCGACGAACCTCGATGAAGGCGACGTCCTCATCGGCGCGCGTCTTACCGAAGGAAACCGCGACATCATCATCTGCACGAAAGAAGGGATGGCTATTCGCTTCAAGGAAGATGATGCCCGTGTCATGGGACGGACGGCACGAGGAGTGCGCGCGATTACGCTCGAAGAGAACGACACGGTGGTTAACGTCGTGACCGTTCCCGAAGAAGGCTCCGAAGGACAAGGCGTGAAGACTGTAACATCCGGTGAGCTCCCGGCTATCGGCAGCGATAACGAAGCGGCAAACGTCTACTCTCTCCTCACGGTCTGTCAGAATGGATACGGGAAGCGGACACTCGTCAGCGAATACCGACTTCAAAGCCGCGGTGGAAAAGGCGTCATCGACATCAAGACCGAAGGCCGAAACGGCCCGGTCGTGGGAACTTCACGCGTCACCGACGGTGAGCACGCGATGATCATCACCACCGGCGGAAAGGTCATCCGAGTTCGGGCAAACAACATCTCGCTCATCGGCCGGAACACGATGGGAGTGAGCCTGGTCGGTCTCGCCGAAGGCGAAGCGGTCGCCGCAATTGCCCGGGTCGCAGATACCGAGGGTGAAGGCGAAGAAGAGACTGAGGTGTAAGTGAAGCCCGCTTTTCGGGGATCATTTCGTCGCCCGGACTAGAATGAGACTTTATCGAAGAGAGCGAGGACTACCTCGCTCTCTTTTTTTTGCCCCGAGCGCAAACGCGCTTGTCGGAGCATCCCTCAAAAACTTGAGAGAGTTTAAAACCGCACCTGAAAAAAGCTCACCTGTTTCTCACGCGAGCAATATAAGCGCCGAACATTCGTTCAGCGCGAGCAACTCTCGAATCTCGTACGACTTTTTGGAAGAAACACCCAAGGAATTATCCGGAACTTCGCACGGCCCGGTTGATAAAGCCTTGTTCGGGGCATGACGATAGTCAGTCCTGGGCAGCCTTGTTTTCGAGGTTTTATGTGGTGTGTTCTCCGGCAATCGTTCCTGAAAGCGGTCCTTCTCTTCGTGGCTTTCTTGCCCGTTGTCGCCTCGTCACAAGAGTTCACCCTGGAGAGCTTCTCGGCCGAGTCTGCCGAGGCCTGTGACGTTTGGGGATATCAATTCAATGAAACCTCTCTCGACGTCATGCGAGTGTGTCTCCGATGCTCGGATGGATACACAAAAACCGGAGACGCAATATGTGAGAAAACAACCTTCACTTTGCCGGCTCCTCCGGCGAATCCGCCACTGCAAACTTCCGCCGCACCTGCGGAGTGTGGACCGGGCTGGTTCCTGAGCAATGGAGTTTGCGGCGAGTGCTCGCCCAGCTGCGCCACCTGTGCCGGTTCCGCGCAGCAGTGTACGAGTTGCCGGACCGGGGCGCTGATTCTTGGAAAATGTGTAGAGGTTTGTCCTCCCGGAAGCAGCTACGATCGAGAGCTCGGAGATTGCCGGGCCGATGCCGCGCTCAGCCAAAATCCGAAAACCGCGGAGGCACGTCACGGCTTTCCAAATCTCTTCTGTCCGCATGATTGCGAGAAGTGCTCGTTCGGCGACGGCGGCTCTGCCGCCTGTGTGTCGTGCTTCAGCGGATTCTACTTCGAAGCGGTCTCCAACGAGTGCCTGCCGAGCAGCGCCACGAGAAAACCGCGCTAGGGAAACTGAGGCACTCTCCATTTGGTGGAAATGTCTCAAGTCCGCCACCACCCCTCAAAGCAGTCCACAACAATCCCTGCAAACACCCGAGACGAGCGAATCCACGCCGATCGGCAGAGCCCGCAAGAAACTTCGCCGGAAGAAAATCAAAGACGAAAAAGAAGGTCGCGGGGTATTTTTTTGCTGGAGATTCGAGGCAGAAGAGCTACGCCCATGGACCAAACCACCAGCACCTCCAGAAGAAAGGTTCTTTGTCCCGGAGTGCGCAAGCGGCTGGCTCGAGAGGGTAGTTGGTGTCTCTCCCGAGTGGGGACGGTATTGTTGAGGGTGGAGAGCGAAATGCTCCTGGCAAGTGGAGTGCTTTCGACATCGTCCGGGAACAAAGAACCTTTCAAAGACGGTTATGGGCGCACGGACGGCTCCTTCCCCGCACCCCAGGGAATTGCTGGGATTGCTAGGGAACTGCTAGCGCGCGCAGCTCATTTTCCCCGCCCCTATCGACGCCCCTCCATGATTGCTCTTCCCGCAGGCGGCGAGTGTTCCAGTGCGAATCCACAGCGAGAGTACCTTGAAAGAGAGTCTAAACCGCGCGCGATTTCTTCCGAAATCCTACAGAACTTCTTGAGGCGCGGGGAAAGGCCGTCCTCCTTTTCATAATCCCCGTCGAGCGCTTTTGTTCTTCATGTTTTCCGCTGGGGTAGACGGCACCGAAGAGTGTTTTTCGGAAGGTTCTGCCATGGTCGCCCAGGGAACACGAACATGTTGAATGAGACTCTCCTCGCGGCGCTCGCTCACGACATCACCGACGATCTGAACCGGCTCGCCATCGCCGACTGGCTGGAAGAACGGGGCGAACGTGATCGCGCCGAGTTCATCCGCCTACAGCTCGCGCTCGATCCACATCCGTGGCGGAACGGACGAAGCTGGCTGGAGGTCGACGGCATCAGGGAGAAACTGCGGCGGGAGAACGTCATCTCGGGAAAACGAGCGGAGTGGAAGTCTGCGGAGCTGCCGAAGCACGTCGACTCAAAGACGTGCGAGGTGCAGTTCAAGCGGGGCTTTCCGGACATGTTCTCGGCCCGGCACGACTTCGTGAGTCCCCACTACCTCCGTGAAGCGCTGTCCGGCAAACACCCCATCTACCTGCTGGAGCTAAACTCGCACGTCTCGCCATGGATGTGCGACGACATCCTCCGCTTCGTGGCGAGTCTGAATGTGGGAGTCAGATCCAGCAATGCCAGGTGGCTCCGGAACTTCGAGTCGGGACCGGAGCTTCCGCTTCAGCAGCTCTGGCTGGGGAGCAGCGCAGGTGACATGGTACGGCTTCTTGCCGGCTCTCCTCGTCTCACGAACCTCCAGTCGATTCGGCTTCCGCTCGACATGAATTTCCTGCCGAGCGAGGACGGAGCGAGTCTCGGAGCGCTGGTCGAGCGGGTGCCGGAGATTTATCTGGAGGATGTGGAGTCTCGGTCGCCCGAGGCTCTTCCCGTTCAGCATCTCCGCAGTCTCGAGCTCCGGGTCGCGGACCTCCGCCGAGCCGCGAATCTGATCTCCGGAGACTTCGCAAATCTCGAGCGACTCAACATCACGCTCTCACCTCTCGCAGGCAGCGCTGAGGCGGACTCGCGGACTCTCCCTCGGAGCCTCCTCGACGTGATCCTGAAAATGCCTAAGCTGCGGGAGCTTGCACTCGAATGGATCGACTTCGACGCTGGAGCGGCGGAGCTCCTCCGTTCGAGCCCGCTCTTCGAGAATCTCTGTTCGCTCCTGCTCCACATCCAGCCGCAGCATGAAGCAAGAGTCCTCCGGACCCTCTTCCAGGGAAGCTCGGGTCCGCTGGCGCTGAGGCGACTCTCCCTCTGGACGAAGACCACTGATGAAGGAGCGCCCGGCCCACTCTCAAAGGCGAGCATCAGATGGTTAAGTGGCGCAGCTCATCGCCTCGCCTCGCTCCGATCGCTCTCACTCGACTGTCTCGCGAAAGACGCCATCGGACTTGCGGCGGAGCTGCCCGAGCTCGTCAGCTTGAAGATCGTCACGCCCGAAGAGTCCGTCAAAGTCATCACGAGATTCGAAGCTGCCCCGGGGCTGAGTACGAAGCTCGCTCACCTGGGGATAACCAGCGAAGGCGAGCTTCGAAAGGGGGTCCAGAAAGCGTTTTGCCGAGCGTACGCAGGCTGTGAGCTGAAGTTCTGCTACTTCTAAAAGGAAGGGCGGAAGCGGCGAAACGCCGTTTCCGCTTCTTCTCCACGTGCCGTCTTCCTTCCAATTTGGACAAACACCCTTCCGAACGGCGGCCGAGCATGGGCGAAATGAAGACGCATAAAAATCGTGACAAAAGACGCAAAGGTGTGTATGATGATCGTATAGTGTGCATCTCTCTGTATTAAAGAGATGTGTCGTATCAACCACTTACGAAGGGGGAGTTCATGCTCATCGGGTTGCTCGCTGCAGGTGCGATTGTTTTGGTTCTTGCCATCTTCTTTGCCCTGCTCACCTGTTTCACCGTTCAACAACAAACGGCGACCGTGGTTCAGCGCTTCGGAAAGTTTCGCCGCATTGCGTTGCCGGGCCTGAATATCAAAGTGCCGTTTATCGACAGCATCGTGGGATGTCTGACGCTTCGTGTTCAACAGCTCGATGTGCGCGTGGAGACGAAAACTCAGGACAACGTGTTCGTGCATGTGATCGTGTCCGTGCAGTATTTCGTACTCCCGGAGAAAGTCTACGAAGCGTTCTACAAGCTTTTTGATCCGCAAGGTCAGATCACGTCGTTCGTCTTCGATGTTGTTCGCGCACGAGTCCCGCTTCTCAAGCTCGATGATGTCTTCGAGAAAAAAGATGAGATTGCAGACGCGGTTCGTCACGAGCTTTCAGAAACGATGGACGAGTTCGGCTACGGCATCATGAAGACGCTCGTCACCGATATCGAGCCGGATCACAAGGTGAAAGCGGCCATGAACGAGATCAACGCCGCGCAGCGCCTTCGCGTTGCCGCGAGCGAAAAAGGTGAAGCGGACCGGATTCTCAAGGTCAAAGCCGCCGAAGCCGAGGCCGAAAGCAAGGCGCTTCAGGGCCGGGGGATTGCGGATCAACGCCGCGCGATTGTCGAAGGGCTTCGCGAATCCGTGGACGAGTTCCAGAAAAGCGTTCCGGGAACCTCGGCCCATGATGTGATGAGCCTCGTGATGATGACTCAGTATTTCGACACGATCAAAGATCTCGGATCATCGTCCCGCTCGAACACGATTCTACTCCCTCATTCCCCGGCCGGAATGGGTGACCTCGCTTCGCAGATTCGGACTTCGCTGATTACAGCGAATGAAGTTCAGGCGAAGAGCCGTGACACCGAGGCCGCGAACCCTGCCGGCGCACACAGTGCCGACGGGGAACCGAGAAGCTAACGGCTCTCAAAAACGCACCGAGCCCCACCGGCGAAATTCGCCGGTGGGGCGAGAAGCCATTTCATAAAAACCTCCAGACCCCCAGAACTCCGTGTTAAAAAATTAGAGCAGCTGCCTTCGTTAAAACACGGAGTTCTGGAGTTCTGGAGATCTGGAGTTTGGGAGAATTTATGAAATGGCCTCTAGTTCTGTCCCACCGCCGACGCTCACTCAAGCGGGGCACCGGAAGGTGTGCTGCATCTTTTTGCGAAGCGGCCCGCGAAACTGCTTGAAAGAAAACTCCGCCCCCTCTTAAATAGGGGCATGAAACGTTTTATTGCGACGACGACCATCAATCCTCCGACGGAAGCGGTGCGCCTCTTCGACGAGGCTCCCGGCTGGCAGCTTATTGTTGCCGTCGATAAAAAAACTCCCGCGGATTATAAGCTGAAGCGCGGAACCGTGCTTTCCACAGCGGAGCAGGAGGCGATGGATCCGGAGCTTTCCCAAGCAATCGGCTGGAACACGATACAGCGAAGGAACTTCGCGATTCTCGCCGCCTATAAAGCCGGAGCAGATGTCATCGCCATCGTGGACGACGACAACATTCCCCTGCCCGGCTGGGGAGAGAATCTCCTGCTGGGGAAACCCGTAAAAGTAAACTGCTATCAGACGACGCAACCGGTTTTCGATCCCGTAGGGCTCACGAACCACGGACATCTCTGGCACCGCGGGTTTCCGCTCGAGCTCATTTCGAGCCGTGAATACGGGACGAAAACGATTGAGGAAGTCGTGCCGGATATTCAAGCTGATTTCTGGAACGGTGATCCTGATATCGACGCCATCTGCCGAATGGAGCATCGCCCGGACTGCTCCTTCGACGATAAATATTTTCCCATCGCTTCGAACCGTCCGTCGCCCTTCAATTCTCAGAACACATTCGTGCTCCGGAAGGTCATCCCGGATTATTTCCTCGCTCCGGATATCGGACGCCAGGACGACATCTGGGCGTCGTATTACGCACAGGCGAAGGGACATCGTGTCGTCTACGGAAAAGCATCAGTGGTTCAGAAGCGGAACGAGCATGATCTGATGAAGGACTTCGAAGCGGAGATAATCGGATATCGGACGAACCTCAAACTCGTTCGTCATCTCATGGAAGATTCCACGACATATCTCGATTTCCTCCCGGAGCGTGCAAAAATCGCCCTTGCCCTCTATCAGCGGCACTTCCGCTAGCTCTGTCGAGAGATCGATTTCTCGTCTCTCCGGACGTGTCTCCTTACAAACGCTCGCACGAGTGAAACGTGTGATAGACCGGCATGTATGGATGATCGATGCCTTGGTGCGCCACGCTCGTTTGCCGCAATCCGGCTTCCCGGAACAGCGCTGTCCACTTCTCGGGGGTGTTGAAATTAAACGGAACATTCACCTTTCGCGCCGGATCGGGGTTGAACCGGACAATGCGATTCGAGAGGTGATCGAAGAACACCGTTCTTAGCCGCTGAGTTTCGAAGTCAAGACTGAGGAAGCGCTCCGTTTCCTCATTCGTCGACGGAGCGTCGCTTTTACTCACCCCATAGACGGACTCGATGACGAGGAGCCGCCCTCCTCTTTTTATGACGCGTGTTGCTTCGTTAATGAGTGAGACGGGATCATCGGAGTGATGAAGCACCGTCAGGAGGAGAGCCGTGTCGAAGGATTCATCCGCAAACGGCAGCTTCTGCCCCTGCCGGTGAAGGACAAACGGCATTCCGAGCGAAGCAATTTTTGCATTTTCGTAGACGTCGCAGAGAGTGACTTTGGCGCCTCGCGCCGCGAGCGCCTTACCGACTACGCCTTCTCCGCATCCGAGATCAAGCACTGACTCTCCGGCTGAAATATGCTCGCTGAGCTCGCTCGCGATCTTCGCGGCGCGGGCCGAGAGACGATGCGGAATGTTCTCAAACGCACCGGTGCTGCGAAGCAGTCTATACGCTTCGTTTTCATACGCTTCGCTCCGAATATGCTTTCTTGCGAGCTTCAGTATTTCGGCAGCAACGGCGGAAGCGTCAACGGCCGCGTCCAAGTAAAAACGCAAAATACCAGTGAGCGTCACGTGAAAAATTTCGCGGAGTCCGGGGTTTTCAACAAGCGGACGAATCTCGGGGAGATGATCCCCGAAAGCATTTACCGACAAATTGGGAATGGCGCTCATGGTCTCTCTCTCCTCTCGAGGACGCCTTCAAACTACAAGGTCTCGTGAGTGTCATCCGAACCCCAGGTGTAATTTTTGAGCGAAATGGGGTCAAGCCGTTATGAGAAAAGGTGTCCCATATGCAACCGGACACACTTCGAATTGTTTGGTTTTGGTTATGGCGACGTGAAAATGTAACCTTGGGCTTCAACCGGTCAATAATGTCGCGAACTTGAGCCCTTGGTATTAGTTTTCCAGAGCGTTGAAGCACTGGATTTTGCTGGCTCGGCTGCGCCCCGCGTGCCGCACGAATTAAACGAATTTTTCGTTCAATTCGCGGAAGCGGCACGAGCGCCCTCTTCAGCTGCTTCAGGCAGGGCGCAGCTTCCCCGGAATATCGGAATGGGCTGCGTTCGGCCCGCGTCGTAGGAAAAGCTCGGGCGGGAATAATTATAGAACATCTCGAGGGATTCGAGCCGTTTTCCTGATTCTTGATCTACGTTCCATTCGTCGCACAGATATCGCCCCAGAAAAAAGCGGTTTCGCGCGTATTTTTTGAGCCAGAGATTACGGTAGATGCGGAGCCAACGTTCGCTTTGATACGTGCGCGTCGCATATTTCGGCATCTTCCAAACAGGCGCGTGGAGAAGCCCCCGGAGCGCGTCCACGTCGACGCCGGCTTCGGTGAGCCCGCGGATGACATACCATCCTCCGTCCCGGGAAGGTTCCGGTTCGAGGAATCCAGGGCTCTTCGGAAGATGCAGAGCTTCGGCAGCGCGGAAGATGCTCTCCGGAAAAAAGCGGGTTTCCGCCCCCGGCCAGCGAGCAACTGAGATCACCACCATTCCGGCAAAGGCCGCTCCGGCAAACGCTTGCAAAAGTGAGGAAGGAGCGTCCTCCGGAAGCTCTGCGCTTGGAAGCTCCGCGAGCGGGAGCTCGGCCGGCGGGAGATTCTCGTTCGTGCTCGTTAAAATCGCGTCCCAGAACTCCTCGGGAAGCACGGGAAGAAGCGCGATGAGAAAAACAAAGGGCGTCAAATCCAACACGAAAAAATAAGCAAAGACGAGATGGAGCAGCGCCAGACTGAAAACCGAGGCGGTGCGAATTCTTCCTGGAAAAAAGGGGCTGAACCACAAGAGCGGGCAGAGGAAGAGAAGAGCGAGCACGAGTTTTGAAAGATACCAGGAGTAGGGAGCGAGAAACGCCCGGTAATCGACCGCGAGCGGGGTCGCCATCATGTCGTTAAAAAGTCCGAGGAATATGGCCGAGCCGTCGCTCCAACCGACGCCGGTTTTCGCCCAATATCCGGCCCAGAAGAGCGCGGCGAGCATCGAGAGGTAGGCGACCGTCGCGACGGAAAAGGCGGCGTTTCGCTTGGCGCTCGCGGAATGTCCAAACACGGACCGTTCGTGGAGCGGGAGAAACATTCCCCAAAAAAGACACATTGAAAGGAGGATATCGCCTTCGAACTCGACGAGCGGATTCCGCTGCTGGAGCGAAGCGAGGAGGAGCCAGTTGAGAACCGTAATCACCCGGCCCCCGGCCCCTATCAACAGCAGAAACGCGAGCCCACAGTGGAGGAGAAACAGCGCACTGACGGAGCCGAGGCCTTCTGCATGGCAATGCAGACAAAGGTTCCAGGCCGGTAGGAGGTTCTTGAGAACGGCATCTCCCGGCAGAATTCCGATCCCGGTGTAATGCGCCGAGAGGAATCGATAGCGGAAAACCAGGTCGAAAAGGAGAACGGCACCGAGGAGCACTCGAAAGATTCCGAGGGCGCGCAGGTCAATGGAGAACGTTCGCTTCAGAAAGGGCCCCACTTCCTCGAATTCCTCAGACGCAAGGTTTTGTTCCCCGGCAAACTAAGCTAGTTTCACGGCTTATGAAAGTCTGTGTTCTCGGTGCCGGGAGCTGGGGAACTGCTCTCGCTCATCATCTGGTTCGTGCCGGTCACTCCGTCTCATTATGGGGGAGGGATGCGGCGTTGTTGCATTCGATTTCCGTTGACCGGAAGAACCCTCATTATTTGAAAAACGTCGTTCTCGCGGCCGGGATCAAGACCTCTGTTTCCCTCGAGGACTCGCTGAGCGGCGCTGAATGCGTGGTTTTTTCCGTGCCCTCGCAGGCAACGCGAAGCGTCGCGAAACAGGCAGCATCACTTGTGGCGGCGACCTGCGCGGTCGTGAGCACGGCAAAGGGTCTCGAGGAATCGACGCATAAACGAATGACACAAGTGCTCTCCGCCGAGCTCGGCGGACTCGACCGAATTGCCGTCCTCTCGGGCCCGAGTTTTGCGCTTGAAGTTGCTTCGGGTCTTCCGACCGCGGTGACGATCGCGTCGCATTCCCAGACAACCTCGGAAAAGGTCGCCGCAATTTTCCATTTTGATAACCTGAGAATCTACCGCTCTCTGGACGTTGCCGGAGTGGAGCTCGGCGGGACCGTGAAGAACGTTATCGCCCTTGCCGCCGGAATCGTGGACGGAATGAATCTTGGGTTAAACGCGAGAGCGGCGCTCATCACGCGGGGTCTCGCGGAAATGAAACGTCTCATCGAGAAAGTCGGCGGAAGCCCGAATACGGTCATGGGTCTCAGCGGCCTGGGGGATCTTTTGCTTACGGCAACGGGTGAGCTGAGCCGGAACCGCACCGTCGGCGTGGCGCTCGGGAAAGGACGAAGCCTTGAGGAAACGGTCCAAGGTCTCGGCCAAGTGGCCGAAGGGGTGAAGGCCGCGAAACAAGTGATTGGTCTTGCCATGCCGCTCGGCGTCGAAATGCCCATAGTCTCGGAGGTCGCGAGAATCATCGACGGAGACGTGACTCCGCAAGGCGCGATGAAGAGCTTGCTCACTCGCGCGTTGAAAGACGAGTAACGCGGAGCGCCGACGGCTTCCAATTCGCTAACCAAAATTCATTATTTGCTTCGAGCACGCTTCTTTCGTGAGCGTTCGCTAACACACGTAATTTCTAACCATTCTCTAACCCGGTTTTCTTTGAGCGACTGCCGCGAATCTCTTAGCCTGCGCCGTTCGCTTCAACGGATGAGCTCTCGATCTTTTCTAAAAATTTTCGTCGGGCAGACGTTCCAGCCGTCTCTCTGCAGATTTCGCTTCGCAATATTCGCGCGAGGTCTTGCGAGTGCACATGCTTCCGTTTCTACGAAGTGCTGGGATCTGGAGGTTCTCTTAAGTTTTTTTCGGAGTCGTATTTGCGCCGTTCCTCGTTTCGAGCCTGTCTCAAAGCGAGGCGCGGCGCAGGTACGCTCCGGCAACTGGGCCTCTTGCGTACCCTACCTCAGGAGCTCGGCTCATGAACACCCAACCGTCCCGCGCGAACAGCGCGGCACACCTCGAACGGGGAAACCGCCGTCCGGCGTTCACCCTGATCGAGCTGCTCGTCGTCATCGCCATCATCGCAATCCTGATCGGACTGCTTCTGCCGGCCGTGCAGAAAGTCCGTGAGGCCGCCGCGCGCATGTCCTGTCAGAACAACCTCAAGCAGCACGGGCTGGGGCTGCACAACTACGCCGACACCAACAACGGCCGATTTCCATCCACGCGAACGAACGCCCCGAGTTCCAAGTTCGGGGCATGGACCATTCACGTCCTCGCCTACATCGAGCAGGGCAACCTCGGGCGCGTCTACGACCAGACGCAGAGATGGGACACATCGGCGAACCTCGACAAGGCGATGCTCTCCCTGAAACTGTACAAGTGCCCCTCGGCACCGGACGGGCGGACGGCGTTCTCTGGCGGCGCAACCGCGGGCCGCGTGATGGGGCCGATGGACTACATCGTGATCCATCAGGTCCGGAATCGTTTCTGGGTCGGAGCGGGGATTCCCGCGCCGGGCCGTGACCTTCCCGGAGCGATGGAAAACGGACTGCCCGTTGCGATCACCTCTATTACCGACGGAACGTCAAACACGATCCTCATCACCGAGGCCGGCGGGCGTCCGGACTATTACGCACTCGGGAAGCGTCAGCCGGGATCGGTGCCGTCGGGCGAAGGAGCCGGGTGGAGCGATCCGGACGGTGTTTCAGGAAGTCTCGACGGCTCGAACCCGACCACCGGCGCGGTGAATGGTGGCGGTGTGGCGTCGGGCGGAGGGACCTGTTCCATCATGTGTACGAACGACTCGGAACCCTACTCCATGCACACGGGGGTGATGAATGCGTGCATGGCCGATGGGTCCGTTCGGACGATCAAACGAGAGACGTCTCCCGCGATCATCGGCGCGCTGTTTACCCGAGACGGCGGCGAGGTAATCGGCGACTTCTGAGCGAAACTGCATCCGACCGGCAAGCGGAGTTCGCCGCGGCACGGAAGGCGTGATTCCGTGCCGGCCCGGTTCATCTGAGACCCAGCACATCCAACGAGGAGGGCTGGATCGGTTCTCGATCCCAGCACCTCTTCACGAGTTAACGTGTCTCATTGTTTCCTCGAAAGCTCTCTTCACAAGTTTTCCTTCGAAAGATAAACTCCGGGCAAACTCCGGAGCCCTTATGCGCGAACCGCTGATTCTGCTTCTCGACCGCTACCAACCGATTGATGCCGCCGATGCAGAAACGAAAGAGCGATTCCTCGCCTTCGTTCGAGCGGAACCCGAATGTTTTGAACGCACCTTGCTGAAAGGACATGTCACGGGCTCGTCCTGGCTCGTTGATTCTTCCGGAGAACGTGTTCTTCTCACGCACCACCGCAAGCTCGATAAATGGCTCCAGCTCGGAGGCCATGCAGACGGAGATTCCGACGTGCTCCGTGTCGCCTGCCGCGAAGCCGAAGAAGAGTCAGGACTTCCAGCTGTTGTTCCGGTTGGGACCGAAATTTTTGATATCGATATTCACCTTATTCCGGCTCGAAATGAGGTCCCGGAGCATTATCACTACGACCTTCGATTCGTGCTTCGATCGGAGGGGGATGATAATTTTGTCGTGAGCGATGAGTCACACGACCTGGCATGGATCCCGATTCCAGAGATCGAACGATATACGACCGAACGTTCGGTGCTTCGGATGAAAGAGAAGTGGTTGATGGAGCATCGTCCTCGTTTGCGTGATTCCCAACCGTTTTGACCCGCCGAAAACTGCTCTATGTTCGACCAAGAACGCTCCTCGCGCGGCGAATCAATCCTGATAGGAGCGGGAGATTTTGAATGGAGTTTTTTACTCTCATCGTCGGTGAGACGTCGATGCGGTGAAGCAGGTCGCGCAATCCGCGGACTTCGGCGCGAAGTTTTTCCTTCTCGTCCTCATGCGCTTTCGTCGTATCCAAGGAGCTTCCGCGCTCTCCATCAAGCTTTTCGAAGAGAGTGGCAATCTCCTGCTCGCGAGCCAGGAGATCCGCTCGGAGAATGTGGATGACCGCTGCGTGATTCTCGATATCGGCGTTTAGCTCATCGCGAATCGTAAACAGCGCCGTGATTTCGGCATCCAGTTGATTGATTCGCTGACGGCTCTCTCCGCTCCGAAGCACCTCTCCCGAGATCCACGAGAGATATTCTGCCGTCGCCCGCCGCTCCTCCGCCGAGATGGCGGGTTCTGCTTTCGGGAGTTTCTCCCAGTCCGACAGAGTGTGTTCGTACACGCCGAGAAGCTCGTCTACGCCGCGAGCCACTGAACACCGATTCTGAACATAGTCGCTCACTTGTTTTGCCGATACGGGGTCGTATTTTTCGATCTCGCGACGAAGGCTCTCCACGCCCAGCGGATGAAACATGATGGAGAATCCCAAATTCCGTCCGAGGAGCGTGTCGGCGTTTTCCAGCGTCACGAGAGGACCAAAGCCGGTGTCGTGATACGGAATGAGCGCGGCGCCTACCATGAGCGCCTCGATGGCCGCCCGGCCTTTGGCAAACACGAGATCAACCTCGCGGAATTTCTCCTCCGGCGCGGTGATCACAGAACCGCTGCTTATTCCATGTATTTCAAGCTCGACTCCGGCCGCCTCACACGCGCGCTTGACGATCTCCGCCGGACCGGTCAGCGTTGCATAGTTACTGAGCAACATCGCGCGTCTCGGCTTCGGTGAGAGCGGCTCCGATCTTTGCCGGAAGCGTTTTTCATCGGCGAAGTTCAGGACGAGGTCGACTTTCTCTGGAGAAATGCCGTTTTCCGCGACGAGACGCTCCCGGCAGGCGATATCAACGGCGACGTAACGGAGCGCTCTCGGGAAATGGAGCGGAGCTTCGAGCCACGGCAGATACCCGTGGCAAAATGAAACCACCGGGCAATTCGGGAAAAATAGCGACGCAGCGAGCGTCGGGAGGTGATGCTGTCCGTGAATGAGATCTGGCGGTTCGGCGAGATCGAACAAGTTGTCGACCACGGGAATTCCAATGTCTCGAATCTCAGAAGCCACTTCTCCCAGCCGCGGACTATACGCAACTGGAAAATGCCCGCGTGCGACGAGCTCTCTCGCGACATCGCGGACGTAGAGCTCCGTGCCGCCGCGATGGACGAGACCATGATTGGTAAACAGGATGCGAAGCGCCTTCCGGCTCCGTCCCTCGCCGGAACTCATTTCCGGCCGTTTGATATGGCTTCATCCGTCCAGGATGCGAGATCCTTTTGAATCGGCTGAAGATGCTCCGTATATCGGATGACGAAGGAATACAGTCCGTCGCGAACGCGCTCCTCCCCATATCGCTCGTAAGCAGGCTTCTGATCGTGAAGCTGCTGATACAGCTTCTCTTCGCCTGTCGGCCGCAGACATTCCTCCGCAAACGTGTTCTCCCCGAACGCTTTGATTGCGCGATCGATGTCGGACTGAATTCCCGGATAGCCTCGCGCCACTCGGATTTTTTCGTCCTTCTCGTCCTTTGAGAGCTTCATGGTCACGAGATCGGTCCTTCCCGCGTGAGCAGGATCAAAGACCGGTCCGTCCAGTGCAAAATCGAGATTCTTGAGCGCTGTCTTCCGGCGGGAGTTCGCGACTAAAATTCCGGCGTTGATGACGAGGCGGCAAAGGTCGTGGGTCGGGTTAAAACCCTCAATGGCATCCCCTGCGACCGTCTCCACCGACTCATCGGCAAGCTCCTTCGAGAGGAGCGAGGCGAGGCCACGGAAAAACGAAAAATCCAAGTTACGAATATGCTCGTAAAACACCCGATCCGGATAGGCGCCGAACACCGGCCCGATGGCAATTCCCCGCTCCGTGAGAACTTTTCGGCTGTGATCGCTTACGGCAAAGCCGCGATTCGCACTTCCATCGGTGAGCACGAAGACGAGCGGACGCGTCCTCAACATCCATTGAAAGACCCGGAGCTCATGACTGGGGTGTCCGAGGATAAGCACGGTTCTCGGAGTTGGCGAGGTCACGTTCTTCATAGATTCGTGCGGCAGATGCAACGCGGTGGTTGTGGACCGGCGTAAGAGAGTTTAATTTCCCAGCACAAAAGGGTATATCACCGGCCCCGAAAAAGGAAGCGCTGAAACGGAACGTCCGCTGCGTCTGCGGCGACCGGAACGTCCGGTGCGTCCGGAACGACCGGTGCGACCGGTGCGACCGGTGCGACCGGTGCCGCCGATGTGTTCGGCTTTTCGGGACAGCCGCTGGTTCTTCTGGAGGCGAAGTCCGAAACAAGTAGATTGGAGCCATGCGAATATTTTTCGATTTTCTCAACCAGCTTTATCAATATCGCGAATATCTCGTGGAATCCGTTCGACGAGATCTGCGCGTGAAATACAAGCGCTCTTCGCTCGGCTATGTCTGGACAGTGCTCCATCCGCTCGGGATGATGGCGATCTTGACCGTCGTGTTTTCTCACGTCATCCGCATTCAAATTCCGTTTTTCGCGGTGTTTTTGCTGGCCGGGCTCCTGACGTGGAACTATTTCTCGAGCACCGTATTGATGGCACTGGGAAGCATCCGGAATCATCAAACGCTGCTCTCGCAGGTGCCCGTTCCGAAGTATCTTTTCCTCCTGTCGCTTGCGTTTTCAAACCTCGTGAACTGCATCATGGTCTCGCTTCCTCTCCTCATCGTCATGCTTGTTACGGGAGCGAAGATATCGTGGACGGTGCTCTTTTTCCCTTTCATGCTTCTTCCGCTTGTTGTTTTCACCATCGGCGTCTCGCTTCTCGTTGCAACGAGCAATGTCTTTTTCGACGATACGCTTCACCTCTCCGAAGTCGCGCTTCAAGCGATGTATTTCATGCTTCCGCTTCTCTATCAGAGGGATTTTCTGCCCGAGCGAGTCCTCCATGTGCTGACCCTGAATCCGCTTTTCGGACAGATCGAATTTATTCGCGGAATTTTTTATTCGGGAACACTTCCTTCGATGGATGTGTATTTTCTTAATTTTGCCGGGTCCTGCCTCATTCTAGCGGCCGGTCTGTATGTGTTCCGGAAGGCAGAGAGTAAATTCCTCTATTATGTCTAACTCATATTCATTTGAAATCTCGGGAAGCTCTTCCCTCTCGCGACGAAGGAGTATGAGAAATGTTGGCTAACGAGCTTCAGGCGCTAGACGGAACGGAGTTCCAAGATAATGTCGTGAACGTCCAGGGTGTTACGGTCGCGTATCGTTCCTACAAAGAGCGGCCAAGCACGTTGAAGGAATCACTGCTCCGGCTGATTCGCACGGGCCAGGCGACCTCGTATTCGACCTTCGACGCGTTGAATGACGTGAGCTTCACGTTGAACCGCGGCGGAGTGCTCGCGGTCATCGGCAGTAACGGAAGCGGAAAGAGCACCCTCCTCCGAGTTCTCTCGGGCGTCCTTGCTCCCACGAAGGGAAGCGTGAGCGTGCAGGGATCGATGTCGTCTCTCGTTGCGCTCGGGGCGGGATTCGACCCTGAGCTGAACGCCATCGAGAACATCTATTTGAACGGCCTTTTGCACCGGAAAAGCAAAAAATTCCTCACCTCGCGGATCGAAAAGATTCTCGAATTTGCCGAGCTGAAGGAGTTCGAGTTCATGCCGGTGAAGTATTACTCCGCAGGCATGTTCGCGCGGCTCGGATTTTCGGTCGCGATCGACATCGATCCAGATGTGCTGCTCGTCGATGAAATTCTTGCCGTCGGCGACGAGCGGTTTCAGCAAAAGAGCCTCGGACGCCTGCGGGATTTTGTGGCGCGCGGAAAAACGGTGATCATCGTGAGTCACCAGGCGGAGGTGCTTGAAGAGCTCTGCACGAAAGCGATTCTCCTTTCAAAAGGTAAGGTCGTGCGGGTCGGCGGGCCAGCGGAGATTTTGGAGGTCTACCGGAGTTCCAGCTACGAAACGGCGCTCGAATAACCACCCTGAACGCGCCGGGGCCCGAACTCGAACAGTTGAGTCTCGTCAATGTTTCCGGCGTGAAATGCTCCATGCGGGCACCCGTAGGAGAGAGGCGAGAATTTTAGCCGCTCGTATTCCACTGTCCTGCTTCTCATGAGATTATCCAGCGTTTAGCCGCTCGCAGAAAAACTGCGTGAGCGGATCTCCAGGGGCGAAGTAGGAGCGACGATTTTGGCGCAGTCCATTCAATCAACCGTTGAAGAAGTCATCATCACACCTCAGTTGATGAGCCGCCGGACCCGTTCCGCTGATTACCAGGCGGAAAGCCGCGCGCTCTCAGAGCTTGCAGCGGTCATGTCGGAATCTCCCGAAAAAGTCTTTCAGAAGCTCGCCGACACCGCCCTCGAACTCTGCCGAGCCGGCTCCGCCGGCATCAGTGTTTGGGAGCCCGGCGGACCGGAGAATGTCTTTCGATGGCGCGCGACCGCTGGAGCGTATGCTCCGTACGTCGGTGGAACCCTTCCCCGCGACTTCAGCCCCTGCGGAGCCGTGCTCGATCGAAACGCCTCCCTCCTGATGTCAGAGCCCGCAAGAGCGTTTCCCTACATTTTGGATCTCGCCGCTCCAGTGCGCGAGGTGCTCTTGGTGCCGTTTCACCAAAACGGGTTCGCGATAGGCACCGTATGGGTTGTCTCGCACTCCTCCGACGTGCAGTTTGATGCGGAGGACGAGCGGGTGGTGACCAGCCTCACCCGATTTGCGGCTGCCGCCGTTCAGAGCCTAAACCGGATCGAGGCCGCCGAAGCGGCGGAGCGATCGCTGCAAGAGGGCGAGGAGCGATTCCGGGCGCTGGTCGATGCGACCTCCGATGCCGTGTATCTCATGGGGCCGGATTGGACTGAGATGCGGCATCTTCGAGGACGGAAATTTCTTCCGGATGCTTCCGAGCCGAGTTCGAGCTGGGTGGAAAAATACATCCCCGACGAGGAGCGTGAGCGCGTTTCAGCGGCAATTGCCGTCTCGGTGAAGAATAAACAAACTTTCGAACTCGAGCATCGCGTGCTTCGCGCCGACGGCACGACCGGTTGGACCTTTTCGCGCGCGATTCCGCGCCTAAACAGCGCCGGAGAAGTAATCGAATGGTTGGGCACAGCCACCGACATCACAAATCGCCGCGCGACCGAAGAAGCGCTCGAAGATATTCGGTCCCGGATGGAGTCGGCGCTCGCGGCGGGGGCGATCGGCACGTGGAGCTGGGATGTCCAGAACGACCGATTTCATGGGGATAAGAGCCTCGCGCGACTCTTCTCGGTGCCGGACGACGCCGTTTCCGGCGGACCGATCGCAAAGCTCTTCGAGTCCATTCATCCAAGCGATCGTGAGCGTATCAGCGAGCGGGTCACTCAGGCTCTCGAGATCGGTGGGCCGTATGAAGCGGACTACCGCGTCGCACAGGCCGACGGGACATGGAAGTGGATCACGGCTCGCGGCTTCGTGGAACTCGATGCCGCCGGAAGGGCGGTTCGTTTCCCCGGGGTCGTGATGGACATCAGTGAGCGGAGGCGCGCGGAAGAGCGTCTTGAGAAAGTGACCGCTGAATCAAAGCGCCGGAAGCGACTCTACGAAACGATTCTCTCAAATACGCCCGATCTGGCCTACGTCTGGGACCTCGATCACCGCTTCACCTACGCAAACGAAGGCCTCCTCAAAATGTGGGGGAAAACGTGGGACGAGGCGATCGGCAAAAACTGCCTCGAGCTCGGGTATGAGGATTGGCACGCGGAGATGCACAGCCGCGAGATCGAAACCGTAAAGTCGACGAAGCAGCCTGTGCGCGGTGAGGTCCCTTTTACGGGCACCTTCGGACGCCGGATTTACGACTACATCCTCGTTCCGGTGTTCGGCGCGGACGGAGAAGTTGAAGCCGTCGCGGGAACAACTCGCGACGTCACCGAACGGAAGGAGTTTGAAGAAAAACTTCTCGCGAGCGAGGAGCAACACCGTACGCTCTTTACCGTGATGGATCAGAGTTACTGCGTCATCGAGATGATGTACGACGAGACGGGAAATCCCGTTGATTATCGATTTCTGCATGCGAATCCGGCGTTCTCCATTCACACCGGCATGGAGAATGTAGAGGGACGAACTGTTCGGGAGCTCATCTCAAACTTTGAATCGAGCTTTGTCGAGCGATACGCCCGAGTCGCGAGAACCGGCGAGCCGATCCGCTTTGTGGATTATGTCGACACGCTGGGGCGGTGGTTCGATGTCTCCGCCTACCGCATCGCGAACGACGGGAGCAACCGTGTCGCCATTCTGTTTACGAATGTCACCGAGCGCATGCGCGCCGAGAGTTCGATTCGCTTTCTGGCTGATGCGAGCGCCTCCCTTTCCGAGCTGGGCGACTATGAGAGCACCCTGCAGCGCATAGCGAATCTCGCTGTAGGGCTCTTCGCTGATTGGTGTGCGGTCGATATCCGGGAGGAAAACGGGAGCTGGAAGCGGCTTGCCGTTACGGTTCCGGAAGCAGGCGCGGAGCGAGGGGCCAGCCCTTTTCCTGATGCGAGCGCTCAGGGCCCGATTCAAAAGCTGCTCCGTTCGGGTGAAGCCGTGTTGGTGGCCGACGTCTTAGCAGCCGACAACGGGACCTCTCAGATCGGCGAGGAATACCTCACCCAGCTTCGAGCGAAAGGCATCCGGTCTTTTGTCGCGGCACCACTTTTCTCCGGCGGCGAGGTCATTGGTTCCATTTCGTTTTTGAGCGCGTCAAATGCCTACCGATATGGTGTCACCGACCTTGGAGTGGCGCAGGATCTTGCGAGCCGGGTTTCTACGGCAATTGAGAACGCACAGCTCTACCTGAAGCTCCAGGAACAGGATCGCCGGAAAGATGAGTTCCTCGCAACACTTGCGCACGAGCTGAGAAACCCACTTGCGCCCGTTCGGAACGGCGTCGAAATCCTCAGGATGACTGCTGGTGAGGGCGCTTCCGGAAAGACGTTGTCGATGATGGATCGGCAGCTCGGACAGCTTGTTCATCTCGTCGATGATCTGATGGATCTCTCTCGCGTCTCGAGCGGGAAAGTCGCGCTCCGGCTCGGGCCCGTCGAGCTTCGCGCGGTAGTCGATGCCGCGGTAGAGACCAGCCGGCAGCTCATTGATCAAGCTGGGCATGTTCTCGAGGTCTCGCCGATAACCGAAAAAATGACCGTGAGGGGAGACAAAACCCGGCTCGTACAAGTGCTCTCGAATCTCCTCAACAACGCCGCAAAATACACTCCGGCGGGAGGAAAGATATCTATCTCCACCACCCGCGAGAGTGGACACTCTGTCATCCGCATCACCGATAACGGCGTGGGGATTGCTCCCGAAATGTTGCCCAAGATCTTCGACATGTTCACCCAAGTGGGCTCTTCCCTCGAACGATCACAGGGCGGGCTCGGCATCGGGCTTACCCTCGTCAAGCGACTGGTCGAGATGCACGGCGGCAAAGTTACAGTCGAAAGTTTGGGAAAGGGTCGCGGAAGCACATTTTTGGTTCGTCTTCCTCTTGCCGCCGGGGCCGCGCGTTCAGAGGAGAATGCATTACTTCGCTCTGGAGAATCCGGACTCGGTCTCAATATCCTAGTCGTCGACGACAACCGCGACTCGGCCGAAAGTCTCGCGGAGCTTCTCGGAATTCAGGGCCATTCCGTCCGCGTCGCTCACGACGGACCGCAAGCACTCCGCGTTATGGAGTCGATGCAGCCCGATTTTGTCGTTCTCGACATCGGTCTCCCAGGGATGAACGGATACGAGGTCGCCGGACGCATTCGGGACAGCGTGAGACTTCGCGGCGTTACTCTCGCCGCGCTTACCGGATGGGGTCAAGACATCGACCGACAGCGGACGCGGAATGCGGGATTTGATTTTCACCTGGTAAAACCCGCGGACCCAAAAAAGCTAGACGAGATTATTCGCGAGGTTTCAGCGCGAATCCGAGAAGGCGAATCTTCCGGACAATAACGTGGAAGCGGCCCGTGGTGTTTCCGAGATTGCGGAAACAAAGTGAACGAAGCGGCATTTCCGAATTGCCCTTCTTCGTTCCCCTTTCAAGTGTTTTGATTGTTCACACAACTCCCGGCGAGACCTTCTCACCGGGAGAGATCGCTCTGACGAATCGCTCTCACTTGGTCACTTGAGCGGCGGCGTCTCCACCATCGTGGTGTAGTGGAGGAGGCCTTCCCCGTCCAAGAAGACCGCGTGCTCCTTCTCGTCGTTGTCGTCGAAGCGGACGCTCGACCCGGGCTTCATCGTCACGACCAGCCAGTTATCGACCTTGCCCTCGAGGTAGACGTGCGTCCCGGGCGTACCGTGGACGCTGTCGTGCTCGATCTCGGTGTCGTCCGGCAGGCGGATGGCGACGAGCTTCGCGCCTTCCTGCATCTGGGTCAGCGCGGCAAGCCGGCTGTCCCACATCTTGTTCTTGTCGTCGGACTCGAGCGCCGTGTGGCGGCCCTTCCCCTTCTTCTTGGCGAAGAGGAGCTTCTCGACGCCGATGGTGCCGGCGACGTCGTAGCGCGCGTGGCCGTCGCCGTCCTCGACGACCAGCACCTGCACCTTCACGTTCTGACGCCCCGGCTTGCCGCGGTTCTCGCTGTCGTGGGCGCGTTTCCGAATCTTCATGCGATTGCTCCGACTCCGGTGATAGTCTCTCTCCGCCTGCCCTGGAGTCTTAAGGGCGCGGTTTCGCTTGATCGGCCCGCGTAAAAATTTGTCGAGAGAGACAGAACTCCGGGAGGGCCTTCAAGTGAAACCGCGACTGGGCAAGTGGCGAGAACAAAAACCTAAATGGAAATGCCACTTCTTTTGAAAGCCGCCTTTCAAAAGAAGCAGTGAATAAGCGCAGATATTTTGTGAGAAAGAAATTGTTAGGAAACGCTAACAATTCGCACGAATTTGCTGAGGATTGTTAACATCGGAGAGAGGAAAAGAAAAGCGTTGCGGAAGTCGGAAATTGCGCGGCTCGGGTCAGCTTCCGTATTTCTTCCGGCGGATGTTCTGCACCGCGCTGAGTTCATAACCGAGGTCGAGCAGAAGTTCTCCTGCGACGGATTCGAATTCGAGTGCTTCTTCTATCGTGAGCTCATTTTTCCAGACGGAGATTTTCCCGGCGTCCGGCGGCTGTTCAGTTTTTGACTGGATCTGCCGGCGCATCTCTTTCGTTACGATCACCTGACCGCTCGCTGTTAGTCGTGCCTGATGTTCCGCCAACCTTTCGCTGGCGCGAAAGTGGTAGTCGAGCATGGTGCTTTCGAAGCGGAGAGACAGAAAGCGGCAGATTTCGCGAAGCGTTTTCTCCGGCGAAGTAACCAAAGTTTCAAAACGAACCTCGTGATAGCGGTTGCTGCTTTTTAGCCGTTCACGAGCGGCGGAGACGGACTCCATCCAGTGTCTTGCGAGAATTTCCATCGAGTCTCCCGGCCGGAACCAGAGGTTTCTGAGAGAGCATGCGGTGTCTCGCCCATCTCGAATGATGTGGATGAAATGGGCCTCGGGGAGGAGTGAGGAAATCTGCTTGGTGTAGAACGCATACATCGGCGTTTTGTCGCCGAAGCGGAGCTTGCCCTGTTTTTCGGCGTAGAGTCGGTAGAACTGCCGGACTCCTTCCCGGTGCGTAAACGGTGAAATTTTCAGCAATGACTCGCGGAACTCCTCAGACGTGATTCCGTAGTCGCTCCATGCGGGTGCCTCTCGGGGAAAGCCGGTGACCAGGGATAAGAAGTTGTCGCGGCATTCAGTGGTCTCTCGCTCCAGTCTTTCGGGAAGAGCGGCGATGAATCCGGTTTCGGGGGGGATCGCAAGCTGCGAGTGGGAATCGAGCATGAAGCGAAGTAGAGTAGTGCCGGAACGGGGCGCGCCGATGATGAATGGAGTGGGAGTGAACATTGGTATGGGAATACCTTGCGGGCGGATCGGGGGGCAATGGGCGGATTAGCGTTACCCCCCTTCGCAGCTATGTCTCAGCCTCAGTCTCAGCCTCAGCCTCCATCTCAGCCTCCATCTCAGTCCCAGTCTTGGTCTCAGTCTCCCTCTCAGAACTCAGCCTCTGTCTCTAACTACGGAGGCGGAGACTGAGAGGGAGAGTTTAAGATGAGACTGAGAATTGAGATTGAGGCTGAGACCAAGACTGGGACTGAGATGGAGGCTGAGGCTGAGACTGAGATGGAGACTGAGACTGAGAATTTAGACCAAGACCAAGACCGAGACTAAGGCATAGATGGAGACAGAGAGTTTAGATTGAGGCTGAGTTTTGAGAGGGAGACCGAGACCAAGACATCTAGACCAAGGCCAAAAAGCCACGGCCAAAATCGAAAATCAAAAAGAAAGAAAAATCGAAAAGAAAAACTGTGGGAAGAGAGCGCAGCCACGAATCCTAAAACTATCTCAACACGGGTGGGCGCTAAACAGCTCGACTGAATACCGGCCACCCGTCCTAAGAAAACCAGCCTCATGCTTGGCCAAACCAGGCCGGGCACGAAGTAGAACGAAACCTTTATCAACCCTAAAACGAGAGCAAAACAGATCTAAACGTAAGTTGCTGATCTGCTCTCTTCCAATAACAACAATCGGCTGTTTGCCGTCAGTGCAGGAGAGCTTTCTCTCTTAGAAGCCAAATTCAGGATTTGGTTTCCATATATTGATCAACTAACAACTCCTGACGTTTTTCGCAACCAAAAATCCTAATAATTTCAAATATTTATCTAGAACGAACATTCGGTTTGGAAAAACATTCCGCCCGAGTTTTGATTTTTCGCCCGCTTCCCGGAGCCGAGAACAGTTGCGGTCACAGACTGATTCTTCGCCTGCAGTCTGCCGAAGTGCACTCGAGACGAGTACTCTTCGCAATTCTAACAACACGACAATCCTGAGTTTCCGTTGTTTGAGTTCGTTTGCCGCCTGATAATCAGCGGCCCGCCGTGCACGAGATAACCAAGATGAATGCATTTGTTCTTTCTTATCGCTTCGAGTGTGTGTGGGGCAGAAAGGTTTTTTCGGTGTTGGGTCATTCGGCGGGAACCCGCCTGCTGAATGACTCTAACACCGAGGTTTGAAATGTATCTCCTCTCACTGTGGTCGCTGATCGAGCAGGGTTTCATGCTTCAGGGCGCGCAGGATGAATTTGTGGCGAAGGCGCAACTCGTCGTCCAAGAAGCTGACGGGTGGATCTTCAGCTTCGACATCTACGCTGCCCAGAACTGGCAGCACCGGTCGTGTTACTACCACCGGTTCATTGACCCGCGGGATGGAGCGCAAAGCGATGACGTCATCGTCATCGATTTGCAGCAGTGCGCTGAGCAAGCCGCACTGCTTGATTGTGATATTCGAGCCGTTTACGTGGCTGTTCTCTGTCACGAAATCGCGCACGGGTTGATCAATCGGCTTCTTCCGGCCCGAGAAAATCGGGACATACGCAGCACGCTTGGCGAATACCCGGATGAGGACATGGCTTGGGAGGTCGCTTGGGCGCTGTTCAACCAGCTCCCCAAGAACTTTCAAGCTCTGTGCTCGTCTGTGGCGTGGGTCTCCAATCGCGCGTTTTGCCTGGGAACGTATTGGGCCACCCAATCCGCTTCCGGGTACAATCGCCGATTGCCCCCCGAACTTCGCGAAAGCATGCTTCAGCGTATCGCGTCACTGTGGGCTATGGGGATCGATATGTTGTAACCCCAAAAAAGGTGTGCCGCCCCGCGCACCTCGCCCTTTGCAAGGATGCCCGTTTTCCAACCTCAGCCTTCGTCCCCGTCCCGCCCCTCGTCTCAGTCTTGGTCTCCGTCTCCGTCTCAGTCTCAGTCTCAGTCTCAGTCTCAGTCTCAGTCTCAGTCTTGGTCTCAGTCTCAATTCTCAGTCCCAGTCTTGGCCTCAGTCTCCGTCTCAACTCTCAGTCTCACCCTAAACTCTCAGCCCCAATCTCCACCTCAGCCCCTCAGCCTCCCAAAAACCCCACCAATTCAACCCCTTGGCAATTCGCCATATTTTATCCAGAAACCCAATACCAGCAGTATGGCAAAAGTATGGAGGAAAATACGGCCTCGATGAGGGGCTGGGGCCGGGGAGGCCAAGAATGAGCGGGATGGAGAGGGAGATGGAAGCCGAGAAAGAGAGGATAGGGTGAGACTGGGAGTTAAGATTGAGACCAAGGCCAAGACTGGGACTGAGAATTGAGACTGAGACTGAGACTGAGACGGAGACGGAGACTGAGATGGGGACCAACACTGAGATGGGGGCTGAGACTGAGAATCAAGACCAACACTGAGGCTGAGGCTGAGGTTGGGGCTACCCTCCCTTGACGGGAGGGAGGCGAAATGGCAAAACCCCCGGCCTTATGAAACGTACATACCAACCCAGCAATATCACCCGAGTTCGAACCCACGGCTTCCGTGCACGTATGGCCACCAAAAACGGTCGTATGGTGTTGAAGCGCCGCCGGGCCAAGGGCCGGAAACGCCTCGTGGTGACTATCCCCGTAAAGGGCAGAAAGAAATAAGCTTTGCCGAAGTCTTCTCAGACTGACCCAAAGTCTTCTCCTGCTTCCTTTTCAGGGAAGAAAACTCAAGCTCCACGCAAAAGAATCGGGCGTGAATACTTCCCTGCGCAGTTTCGCGTAAAGAAGCGCCGCGAGTTTTTAGCAATCCAGGCCACCCGCCAGAAGGTCCGCTCGAATACCCTGCTCTTTGCCATCGTGCGGAAAGACCAGCCCGTGCCCCCATCTCAAACGGCTTCGGCATCTCAAACCTCCTCGGCCCAGAACTCACCCGGACAGAACATGCTGCCCGTCTGCCGGATCGGCCTTACCGTCACCACCAAAGTTCACAAACGCGCCGTGCGGAGAAACCGCTTGAAGCGCCATCTCCGCGAAGTCTTCCGGAAAGATCGCCGCTTCCTCCTCTACCCCGCAGACATCGTCGTCATCGCGCTTGAAGGCGCCGTAGACCTCAATTTTCAAGACGTCCGCTCCGAATTCCGCTTCGCCATGCGAAAAGCCGGACTCCTTCCCTACCGCCAGAAAAACCCGTAGTTGAGGACCGTATGGGAACCGCAGAACTCTCCGAAGGCGCCGCCGAACTCTCTCGTTCTGAGACGTTGCCCTCTCAGGTCGAAGGCCTCCTCACGGCCCTGCTTTTTCCCCTCCGCCTTCTCCAGAAGGGCCTTCTCCTGCTCCTGGTTTTCCTCTGCCGATTCTGGCAAGTTCTCCTCTCGCCGCTCGCCGGAGAACGCTGCCGCTTCTATCCGACCTGCTCGGAATACACGATTTGCAGCTTGAAGCGGCACGGTCTGTTGTACGGCGGTTTGCTTTCCATCCGGAGAATCTGCCGCTGCCAACCGCTCTTTGCGGGAGGCGTCGATCCTGTCCCCCCGGCGCGACCGGCGCGGCCGGAGCATCCGGTGCGACCGGCATAATCGGCGCTGCCGGCGGAGTGCAGGATCTCCAAATAGAAATGTCGAAAAGGAACTTCGTTAATCATGGCTCTCGCGTCTGGGACATCACCAACATCCAACTCCCCAATGAATAACCGACCAGCCCCAGGCTCGCCGAACCCCGAACACCAAAAGGCGCTCGCCATCATCTTCTGCCTGTTCATGCTGCTGCTCTACAAGCAGACCATCTGGGACCCGTATTTCCATCCTCCGGCGCAAGTCGCGCCGAAACCAGCCCCGAAACAAGCGGCCCCGGTGGATTACGGAAACGACGCGTATGAAGAGCCGGGCGCTCCCGCTCCTCAGGCTTCCACCGCCCCGGCGCCCGCTCCGATTCAAGCCCAGCTTCCGGCGCCAGGCTCCCCACCGCCTCAGGGCTACCCGACCGACGGGCAAGTGAAGTCGGTCGGCGTCGTGGTCGTCCAGACGAGAGATTACTCGGCAGGCATCTCCCTCCTCGGCGGCCGCGTCACGGAATTCTTCCTGAACAACTACAAAGAGACGCTTGATCATCCCGAGAAAAAGCTGAACATGGTGGACCATGTGGAGAAAGCCCCTCTCCCGCTCGGAATCTACTCTGGAACGATGAACGATGCGTGGGTGCAGTATCGCATCGTCTCGGGAATCGCGCGCGGCGCAGCCGGCAACTACGGCCCTCTCGAGCTTGCCGCCGACGGAACCGGCGAGATCGTGCTGGAAGGCCAGTTTCACGACGGACGCACCATCCGGAAGACGCTCAAATTCGCAGGCACCGGATTTACCATCGACGTTGCCGCGAAAGTCAGCGCTCCCTCGACCGATGCGGCACGCGTCTCACTCGAGTGGACCAAACTCATTCCGAAAGACTCTCCGCGGCTCCTCGATCCGTATCAGACCAGCAGCTTCGTCTGGTTCGACGGACAAAAGGCCCTTCGCGAAGACGTGACCAAGCTCCCTGCCGAGCCGATTGAGCTCTCCCCGCTTCGCTGGGTCTCCCTCTCGGATAAGTATTTCATGGTCGCGCTCATCACTCCCGGCGACCTCCTCCCAGCAAAAATCATGAAAAGCGGCGATCTCTACCGCGGCCGCATGAGCGGCAGCGAAACAGCGGTGAGCGCGCAAGTTTTCGTCGGCCCCAAAAATCTCGAGCTCCTGAAGTCCATGGGCTTCGAGCTGAAACGGGACATCAACTTCGGGAAAACGGCGCTTATTGCTGCTCCGCTCGCCTCCCTCCTCCACTGGCTCTTCGGGATTCTCGGGAACTACGGTCTTGCGATTATCGTGCTCACCATCATCGTGAAGATCTGCCTCCACCCGCTCACCGCAAGTTCCTACAAACAGATGAAAGGTATGCAGGACCTCGCGCCGGAGCTCGCGAAAATTAAGGAGAGCATCACGGACAAGCAGCAACAGCAGCTCGCCATGATGCAGCTCTACAAAACGAAAAACGTAAATCCGCTGGGCGGCTGTCTTCCGATCTTCCTCCAGATGCCAGTTTTCTTCGGCTTGTTCTCGGCGCTTCAGCTCTCTATCGAACTTCGTCACGCGCCGTTTGCGTTCTGGATTCACGATCTCTCCGCTCCGGAGAAATTGATGGTTGGCGGGATCTCGCTTCCGGTGATGGTCGTTCTCTTCGTGATTTCGATGCTCATCCAGCAGTGGACAACACCGACTACCCTCGACGCGACCCAGAAGAAAATAATGCTCGCGATGCCGCTTGTCTTCGGATTTATGTTCGCGGGAATGCCGGCGGGGCTTACGCTCTACTGGCTCACGAACAATACGATCTCCATCTGCCAGCAGATTGGGCTTAGGAAGGGCGGAATCAAGCATGCGCTCGGCCTCACCCTCGGTTCCTCACTTGGAGTCTTCCTTTTTGCGTGGGCCCTAGTCCAAGTCTCCGCCAAACCCTAGCTGGGAAGGGAGATTTTGACGTAGCTCTTCGTTGGAAGAGTGGCTGCTGGTGCTCATTTGCAGTAGCAAACTCCGCTCCTCGCCACTCTTCCGCCTCGATCTCCGCCAAAATCTCCCTTCCCAGCAGGGCCGGGGTCCTTCGGCGTAGCTCTTCGTTGAAAGAGCGGCTTCCACCTTCGCTGAAGCTACGGTGGACACGCATTTACGGGTAATAAACTCCGCTCCTCGCCACTCTTTCGCCTTTGAACTGGCAAGCGGCCTTCGTTCTCAGTCTCTGTCTCAGCCTCCATCTCAGTCTCAGTCTCAGTCTTGGTCTCGGTCTCCCTCTCGATTCTCAGTCTCAGACTATTCCCTCCATCTCAGTCTCCATCTTCGTCTCTGTATTCTTTCTCTTTCTCGGGCTCGAACTTCGATTCTGGTTTTTTGAGGAGAGGGAGATGGAGACAGAGATGGAGAGTTTAGACTGAGGCTGAGAATTGAGACGGAGACCAAGACTGAGACTGAGACTGAGACTGAGATCGAGATGGAGACTGAGAGTTGAGACCAAGACCAAGACTGGGACGGAGACTGAAAAAAAAAGACGGAGAAAGAACCCTTGCGGGAAACCTCTTCGTCTCCTCTGTCTTTTTCCCTTCCGCCGCTCATCTTGAGCAGCAGGCGAAGGGATCCGGCGAGACAGTTCCGTTTTGCTTGTCGCGAGAGGTCCGGGTTTTCGGACTTCGGAGCCTATTTATCCGTTGGAACGGATAATCCGGGGCTCAATCGGAAATGCGTTGCGGGGTGGAGCTCGCGCGTGCCGAAAGCACGAGCTCCGGAATCCCGGTTCTCAGGCCTTCGGCGGTGCTTCGGCCTCCCTCATGCACTTGTCCGACCAGTAGATGATCGCGCGGACGAACTCGTCGGCGGTGTAGACCGCCACCGAGCCGCCCGTGAGACCCGCCATGTTCCGCGCCATCGCCATCGGATGGGGCGGCTCGGCAAACTCGCCCGGAGAGGCGTTGATGGACGCGATCTGCCACGCGGGGCCGTCCGGGTCGGCGTACTTCCCGGCCTCCTCCTTGGTGTAGACGATGATGACCACCCGCCGGGCGGGCAGCTTCTGCCCGCCCACGGCGCGGAACTGCAGATACGGGGCCTCGGAAGCGTCCCGCGCCGTAAACAGCGCCTTCAGCACCGTGCCGCTGTCCACTTTGACCACCGCGCTGAAGAATCCCTCGGGGGGCACGACCACCTCCATGCAGCCGTTCGCCCTCCCGGGCGTGCCGCTCTCCCAGTGCGCCTCGACCAGGCGGCACAACTCGGCTTCCGTGCCGGAGAAGTGGGAGTAGGCGCTCGTGGCGGTGTGGCGGCGGCGGGCGAACTGGGTGACGCCGATGTTCGGAATGCGGCTCATGGGACCTGAATCCTCTTCCTCTTCCGGCGCCTCGCGGCCCGGCGGAGGGGGTTGTTGTTGTCCGGTAACCAACCGGAGCCCCGGGGGGCAGGTTCAGACGGACTGGAGTTGGGACGTTTCCCGCTTGAAAAGCAGAAATGCTTCTCGAGCGGAAAACGTTCCGCTCCGGACTCGTCTTCCCCGCGATCCAAAAAGCTGGACCGGGCCCTCGCAGGGAGAACAGCAAACCGTTTGGAGACGTTGAAAAATTTCCTGTTCCGGAGGCGGAGCCACCGGAGAGCAGGGAACCAGTTGTTCTTTCTCGCGTCTCTCGATGCGCCGCACTGGTCGTGCAAGCGTGCGAGAGACGAATAAATTCTTCCTTCGATGGAGAACGGAGAGACCAGCTCAGGCCGGTTCGACTGACCTTTTGCTAGTATTATGAAGAATTGTTTTTAGCGGACCTCGCTCGTACGAGGTCCGAAAAGAATGTCTCTAAATTGTCTTCTCGTCTTATCTTTCGGAAACGGATCACGACCACCTTCCGTCAAGGAACACGAGAAAAGACCGAGAGGCTCATGCTGCAACATGAACCTCCCGTTAACCTGTTCCGACTTCAAGGGGTCACGCTTCCGTCTTCGGAGTTTTTCCTCGACGGTTCAGTCTTCCTTCTCGCATCTCCCGGTCCGGTCTTTGCAGCGTCCGGGGGAGACTCGACGAGATTCAGACCGGGACGACGTAGGCGGTCATCGGCTCTTCGCCCGACCACGCCAGCACACGCACTTTGACGGGCGTTTCCGGCTCGGGCGGCGGGCCGACCCAGCTTCGGCTCGGCTTGCAGGTGACCTCACCGTGCAGGTAGACGAGGCCGGCCCCGGAGTCCGCGAACGTCGCGTCGAACTCCACGCCGAGCAGCATCTCCTTGGGGGTGAGCGGCACCTCGGACTTCGCCACCAGCTCACCGCGGAAGATCCCGCGGCGGTGGCCGAACTCCTCGATGAGATGGATGTCCCACTTCTCGCCCGGCTTCGCGTCGTCGAAGTGCGGGGTGCCCGTGCGGATGAACACGCGGCAGCGGTACTCGGGGCCGACGATGGCCGTCAGGTCGTTTCCTTGATCGGATTTTTCCAACACACCGGCGTGAGTCTGGCGGGCCTTCACACGTTCTGACATCGGACTACACCAACGCTTTCTGCCGCAGGTTTGGAAAGCTCTCGGGGCGCGGCAAGCCCCGAGGACCTCATTCTTCGGACGAATCGGTCGGAGGCTTGGCGCCGTACAAAAACGGGATGCAACACCAGCCTCGCACTGTCGAACGGAGGAGCGCCGGGCCTTGAAATTGCCGATCGGGAGAACAGGGGTAGTTGAAAAATTCAGCGCTTTCGGGGGCAGTTCCGTTGTGGAGTGCGTTGCTGTTTGAAAAATTTTACTCGTCTGCCGAAAAAAATGAGCAACGAAAAACGAATGGGCGGCGCCGGCGTATGGCCAAGCGGCGGTATTACAGCCGAGTAACACGAATTTAATCGAAATCCAAAATGCGGGAGAGACCTTCTCGCCGAATCTCTTCGTTGACTCCCGGTGCTACTTTCGGCAACCTGCCGGGCACCAAAGAGCGGCTCGCGAGAATTGCCGCCGGAAAGCGCCCGCGAATAAGAACTCCGCGCATAAAGACCACTATGAAGTCTTCGACGGACACGATTGCCGCCCCGATTACCCCGCCTGGGCGCGGGCCGGTTGCCGTCGTGAGATTGAGCGGGGATCGGATCGGCGCTTGCCTGCCACGACTCAGCCCCCGATCTGATCAGATTCTCCTCTCCAAGCGAGGTGCGGTGTATTCGCCGCTTTTAGAGGAGAGCGGTAAAATTCTCGACTACGCGATCTTCACTTTCTTTCCGGGGCCGAACAGCTTCACCGGCGAGGACTGCCTCGAGATCGCGGTCCACGGGAGCCCGTACATCGTCCGGAAACTCCTCTCGCTTCTCGGCGGATACGGGATCCGCGCTGCGAGGCCGGGAGAGTTCAGCGAACGAGCGTTTTTAAATGGAAAAATGGACCTGAGCCAGGTCGAGGCGGTCGCCGATCTCATCTCCGCTGAGACGGAAGTGCAGGCGAGGGTCGCCAGAGATCAACTGGAAGGAAAGCTCTCGAAGGCTATCTCTGATCTTGGGGAGCCGCTTCGCGATCTCCTCGCCGAGGTCGAAGCCTACATCGATTTTCCCGATGAAGACATCGAGCCGCTCACGCATAAAGGCTGGCTTTCGGTCATCGAATCACTTCTCGTGCGAATTCAAGTGCTGGTAAAGAGCTTTGAACAGGGCCGCCTCTGTCGGGAAGGCGCGCTCGTCGTCCTCGCGGGTCTCCCAAACGCCGGGAAATCAAGCCTTTTAAACGCTCTTCTCGGCGAAGAGCGCGCCATCGTGACGCCTATTGCCGGAACGACGAGAGACAGCATCGAGGAGCTCGCGAGCTTAAACGGTTTTGCCGTTCGACTCTGTGATACCGCGGGACTGCTCGATACGGCAGAGAATCGCACTCCGGATGAAGTCGAAAAGATTGGCATCGAACGAAGTTGGAAGAAACTTTCTTCCGCCGAGCTCGTGCTTTTCGTCGCGGATACGAGCGTGAGTTTTGAGGATCAATTCAAAGCAGGCCAGGTGTTTGAGCAAGTAAAAGCCGCTGCAAAGTCCCTCCTCATCGTCGCGAACAAAGTGGATCTTCGCCCGGCAGGAACAGTGGTGCCCAAACTCGAAGCGCTCGCCGTGAAGGACGCGGAGAACATCGTTCCGCTCTCGGCGACTTCCGGAGCCGGCATCGATCTCCTCCGCGAGAGAATTTCCGAGAAAATTTTCTCCGGCGGTGTTGCCGCAGGAAGTCTCTTGGTCACAAACGAACGCCATTCCGTCGCCCTCCGAGACGCAAAGGAGGAGCTTACCACCGCGCTCGGCGCGATTCGCGCGGGACATCCCCCGGAGATAATCAGCTTTCATCTCCGAACGGCGTTAAACGCGCTGAGCGACATCATCGGGATTACCTACACCGACGACATTTTGGGCCGTATTTTCTCGAAGTTTTGCATCGGAAAGTAGGAGCGCTCATTCCAAGGTGCTTGCACCTCCGCTAAACCAACGGTGGACAAGCGTGATCAGTGCGCAAGCCCTGCTCTCTGCATGTTGGGATGATGATCTATAATGAAAGAAGACGGAGAAAGAATTCCCTTGTGAGGAACCTTCACGTCTCCTTCATCGTCTCTCTACCGGCTTGCAGATCCAATCCTGGACACTGCGGAGCCGGCATCGGCGAGACGAGGCCGGAATATGTGTCTCGAGAGGTCCGCCCGCGAGCGAACTTCGGAGCCTTTTTACCGTGTCGTACGCCCTCGCGGGCTACTAACACAGCGTCCGGGGCTCAGGCGGAAATGTCGTTGCCAGTGGGACCGCGCTTGCCGAGAGCGCAGATCCCGGTGAAGCGAGCGCCTTAGCCGCGCATCGCTTTGTCCGACCAATACAGGATGGCCGCGACCAGCTCTTCCGCCGAGTATCTCGCCGTCGAGCCACCCGCGAGGCCCGCCATGTTGCGGGCCATGGACATCGGGTGAGGCGGCTCCGCACCCTCCTCGGCGGAGGCGTTGATACTCGCGATCTGCCACTCCGGTCCGTCCGGGTCGGCATACGTGCCCGCGGCCTCCTTCGTGTAGAGGATAATGGCCACGCTCCTCGCCGGGAGCTTCTCACCCCCGATGGCGCGGAACTGAAGGTACGGGGCTTCGCCTTTGGCCCGAGCCTCGAACACGGCTTTCAGCTCCGTCGTTTCGTCGACCTTGACGACGCCGGAGAAGAATCCTTCCGCCGGGACCTTGATGAGCAGGCTGTCCTTCGCCCGCCCCGGCTCGGCGGTCGCCCAGTGCGCCTCGACGAGGCGGCACAAAGCTTCTTCCGTGCCGCCGTAGTACGAATACGGGCTGGCGGGGGTGTGACGTTCGCGGGCGAAGAGAGTCATGCCGACAGTGTGAGTGGACATGGGACGCAGGGTCCTTCTCCTCAACCGGGCCTTACGGCGTGCGGCTGAGGGGGTTGTTGTTATCCGGGAACCAACCGGAGCCCCAAAGGGCAAGGAAGTGGGCGTGGATCGGGACAGTACCCGGCTGGAAAAACGTAAATGGTTTCCCAAACGGGCACTGTCGCCGAACAGTGCCGCTCGCCGGCTCCGCCTCTCTTGGAAAGAGGCAAAGTGGAACCGGCAGACAGATTTCAAATATTCCGGAATTGGAGACTGAGAATCGTTCAAGTCTTCCGGATCTCCGCGACGGGAGAACACGGAAGTTAAAACCTGGAATTCTTTCTCACGTCTTTCGGGCCGCCGCACCAGAGCGCAAGCAGGCGAAAGACGCTTTTATTTTCTCTCGATCTCTTAATGGAAGAGAGCAGCCCGGCAACATCTGCGGCAGCTATTCCCGTTATGTGGATTGTTTCGTGTGGATTTATGGTGAGAATGTTGATTGTCTCGCATAGTTTCCTAACAAACGGCTGGAATGACTCCGCTCCGGCGGAACTCATTTTTCTCTTCTGAATTTGCAGTGAGAGTACAGGGCAGAGCCGCCCACGAACTGCCCGATTTAATTCGTGCCGTACGTGCAAATTAATCCGCCTGGCGCTCTAACTGAGAGAATTCCTCTCGGCGCTTATTCCATAAGCGATGCCTGTCGCGGCTGCGCCGACTCCACCGAGCGCGGCTTGAACTGCGAGATAATATTTACTTTTTTTCACCGCCGGAATGAGACCTGCCGGACGAACGATATTTGTACCCGAGATTCCGATGAAGGCCACAAGAGATGCGAGTACCTCCTTCCGCTGTTCGTCGGTTAACTTGTGATATCCCACCGAGTAGCAGATGAGTGCCGCTGTTGAGAGCAGACACATCACGATAATCTTCAATCGAGTGGTCAGAGCCTTGGGAACAAGCCGCTCGATGATCATTCCGAAGAGATCGGCGAACACAGACAACCAATCAAGAAGCCATGCGACTTCGAACAAGACCGTCGCCTCTCCGTTTTTGTTATAAGGTTTGCTGATCGAGAAGAATGCCGGATAAAACAGACATAAGTCAGCTCCTAAACCGGCAAAGAAGCCTAACGCCTTGGCTCCGTCGGTGTCTCCGGTTGCGCCTTCGGAGATCACGTTGAAGATTGCGTAGCCGCTGAGACAGGCGATGATTGCTTTTTTCTCCGTTTGTTCATCTTCGAGGGTGAGCGAGTCCATCGTCGGGGGTTCCGGATCAAGATCGATCCCGGCGGCGGAAAGCGCGAATGCGACGGAAAGCGATGCGAGATTAACCGGAGAGGCCTCGCCGAGGTCGTGGTTTTTGATGAAAGGAATTTTTGAAGTGAGAAGCTTCGCGAGATACGGAAGCTCCACTCCTTTATTGAGCCACTCTTTGATTTCCTTGCTCCGATCAAGTCCTCCGATGAGCAGTTCATAGAAGTCGGAGAGAAGATCGCCTTCCATCAGGTTGTCGAACAGCTCCTGAAGCCGGCTGAAGAGTTCGACGGGACTAACCGAAAGAAGCTTCGTTCCTTGCATCGCCTGAGCAATCGCATCGGAGCAGCCTTCGACCTTTTCGGAGTTGTGAAAGTTGTTCAGAATTCGAAGGAACTTCTCCTTCTCAGCCTCCGTCGGCATGGGCGGCTCAGGAATAAAGGTCGCCTGCGGAAGATACTGCTGAACGAGGTCGGGCAGCCAGCTGATCTGGTCGAAGACATTTTTCCCGTCCAGGCTCATAAACCGGGCGGGGTCCAGAGTGGAGAGAATCGATTTCCCGCCTTCTTGGAACTCTCCGAAGGTTTGCTTCATTGTCGGCTCATTCGCCATGAAGCTAATCGCGTCTTTGAAGGCTTGCGATTTGTCGGATATCCAATCCTTAATGCCTGACGGAAATAACTCCTTCGCCTTTTCGGGAAGCTTTTCAAGAGCCAGGTTGATTCGATTTCGAATCGCGTCCCTGTTCTTGATTATTCGATCAAAATCAAAAAAAAGATTCAGCAATGCACGAATTGCGCTTTCAAAGAAATCCGGTAAGCCAAGATGTTCTCCAACCAGATCAAAGAGCGCCTTCGCCGATTCGAGGAGACCCGCAGTGAGATCGGATTCGAAGACGGAATTCAGGATGTAATGCGTGCCCTCCGAAAGATACTCGAAGCCGATTTGAACAACCCCGCCGACATTTTTGATCGCAAAAGTAACGGGCTCCGCCGTCGCAGAGACGACATCGGAAACAAGATCGGCGATGGGAACGAATTCGGTGAGAGAATTGAGAATTTCAGTGTCGGGAAGGAAATCAAACATTCCGCCGAGTCCGTTTTTCCTAAACCCGAAGACCCCCGAAGTATGAATCGGGGGAAGGCCATGGCCCGCTTCCGCGTACCGGGATTTCCAGGTCTGAGATTTCGGTGTGTAGGAAGCAAACAAGCAGCGAATCGCGGAGGCTACGTTTTCTAAATCGAGGCCGTTTAAATTGTCGGGAAAAATGTTCTCGCGGGTTAACTGGTTCTTCAGAGATTTTAGCTCGACGCCCTGAATTTCCTTGAAAAAGGTGCAGACTTCGTCAACCGGATAAACAGTATTCGTTTCTGTGTCGTGGGTAAAAATTACCGGCGGCGCCCACATTATGTCCGTCGCTCGGAACTCGACGATTACTTGCCCAAGCGAGTCGGACTTGGTTTTCCAGTCGGTTTTCGTGTTGAGAGAAACCCATTCGCCGTTGACCTTGGCGCGCCAGAGCTTTTGAAAATCGCCTTCGGGAAGGATTCGAATCAGCACCTCTTCCTGAGCGAGGGGAAGTCCGTCGTCGCTCTGCGGCGAGTAGACAAGCCGAAACTTTTCAGCCGAAACAAATTCTGACGATTGATCAAAAAGCATAGATTGTCTCGATGGATTCAGGATGGAATCAAGGTTTTTATCAGGGAGAAAAGTAGGACAGGGCCGGTGATATGAGTTATCCAAAGACCGGGGAAGCCTATCGCTTCCCCGGTCTTTGATGAGCGCTACCAATTTACTTCTTCGTGCTGCCAGCCGCTGTCGCTTAAATAGAGGCGGAAGAGCGTATAATCTTCGGTTCCGTCCTTTTTCCCTCGAATGAAAGCTTGAGGCCGGCCATCCGAAGTATTTCCGGTGATAATCTCTTCCACGGTTCCCCCGAGATCGGTGTGAGGGAAGGCGAATTCCCATCGACCTGAAAAATCTTCATTGTAGCGAACCGTGTAGCAGTGGTTGTCCTCGCTCCGGCAGAAGAGAATGATAATGTCATCGTCCAGAATGCTTGGCTCACAAGTGAGAAATTTAATCGCCGATTCTTTCCCTGGCGTCGTCTGCACATACCGCCACGGAGCAAAGCTCGGACGAATATCTCTTGAAATTACAGAATCTGTTTGTGCCAGCCAGTGGATTCCTCCTCGCCGTTCGTCGACTCCAAAGACGTGCGCCAGAGGATAGTTTTTCCCCAGGAAACAGCGGCTCACATATCTCATGTCGAGGTTATAGCTCTCCGTGTTTGGCGTCCGAATGAGGTCGGACTGGTCTACGCTACCGTCGAAACCAGAGATGGTCTTCAGCTCGATATATCCAGGAGCATTCTCGCCCTCTTTCCTGTGATTCAAGCGAATAAAATTGAAATTCCCTCTTGCATCCGTGCTGTAAGGGAAGCCGGGTGTGCACATTTGGAGATAGGTGCTTTCCTTAGCGACCCAGTCGTCGATGATATCTGCATGTCGATCCCATTCATTCGAGGGTCTACGAACAGCGAGATAGCTTCTCTGGTAGTCGTTTGTTTGATGGAAATGAAAAATATAGCGATCGCTTTCATTTTGATTCAGGACAAATTCGAAAGATAGCAGCCGATTTGCATCATTGCCTCCAACTTCCGTGACGGGGCATTTGAGTTCGTTCCGGATGGTGAACGGCGGATTCTGGGATGGCTCGTGAACCAAGTCGTAAATAAATACTGTCCTTGTATTGTCATCGAGGAACGCCACTTTCACCAGGTCTTTTCCGGACGCTTCCAGAGCCTTGGCGACCGCGACTCCTCTTGAGTTCGTGCATTTATGCGCGAGAAAATTCGTCCAATTTTGTTGGTTAGAAGGAGCGTTTGCCACCACACGAACGTCTTCGCCGTCAACGTATACAAAGGCCGTAATGTTGGAGCCGAAGGTTGCCGAAACGGCGGAGGAGAAGGCAATTTTGCTTTCTCCGAGCTCTCGAAATGATTGTGCTAATTTTGCTTTGACAGCCCCTTTTCCCATGCTCGATTTCTCCCAGAATATATTCAATGAAATCATCAGTAACGATCTACGGCGCAATCGGAACTCAACAATACTGCGGCGGGGTTAGATGTGGTGCCGATTGAAAAGATGCTCTGAATTTGAAAGTGAGAGTTGGCAGGCTTTCTGACGGCATAAATGGAAGCAAACATGCGGTCGACGCGAGTCGGCGCGTGCGCACGTCATCAGCATCGCGATGGCTTCGCTAAACGGAGCAGCAGGCCATGAAGAATTCAAGGTTACAGGCTTGCTAGGTTTCCTGAATTCTCATGTCTTGAATAACCTCACAGAACAAAGGTTTGCCGCAGAGGTTAAAAAAATGAAATTTCGATCTGTTAAATTTCTGTTTCTTTATTCCGCACTGTTGTTGATTGCTCCGTCCGGAGCTCTCGCTTCTCCTTTCTGTGATTTCGAAATCAGTTGCGAGCGTCCGAGCGGCGGCTTTGCATTCACTTGCTCGGGCGCGAAGGGCACGACGAGGTCAACCTATACCGGGCGATTTGATTATCAAGTGGACGACGGGGATCCTTACGGCACCGGTCGATGGCCTTTCAGCCCGCTGCTCGCCACCGCAAATTCGTATCGTCAGGACTGTGTGGATGCGTTTATCTCGCGAAAAGGCATTGTCTACGACGCCGCAATGAGCGCGGGCTATAAAAAATGCCGCGCGGATACAGATTGGAGCTCTTATTTGGCCACGACAGGAGGTGGGATAGTCGTGAGCATATCAAAGAGCACTTACAAATTCCGTTAAGGCAACTCTGCTTCGCGGCGCCTCCGGCGGAGCGCTTCGTCGGAGAGACTGAAAAATGCTCGTTGCTTGCTTGAGATCGTTACGTCAACACATGAAGACAGAGATGAATCTATGAAAAACAGCCTCGTTCTATTCAGCTTGCTCATCACACTCCTCGCTCCGGCAGATGTTCTGATATCCTCTGCGCATGCTGGAGTTGAGGATATGCTTTTGATGAATGAAGAAGGTGCTTCCGGTGAAGTTGAACTCACCTTGGTGAAGATTGAAGAAACAGTGCCGGACTGCTCCGAGCCGGAACACCTGAGAGAAAATCTGAGATCGATCGACGTCCAGCTTACAGCCGCAGAAGTTGCTGAGCTTGATGCTGCCCCGTCCAAACTCACCGTCGACGGTGGACGCATGAACGAAATGCAAATGAAGGTGGTTGAGTAAATGATCGAGCGATCGTCTTATCGTTCTCAAGCTTTTCTTATGCAGTTCTGCCCGAATTGTCGCTTCGGGCCCTTCACATTCGGGCTGACCCGACGATTACGCACCGTGGCGGTTAACCCCCGGGTGTCGTTTCGATAAGCCCCGGCACTCGCTTGATGATCATCTTGTTCAGCTGCACTCCCAGGCCCCCGCTTCCGAAGAGAAAGCGAATCGAATCGTTCAGAATGCCCACCAGCTCCGGCCAGTCGGGGCGGACCGCTAGGGAGTTGTCCGCGAGATCGAGAAACGTGTCCTGAGCGGCAAAGAGAACTTCGACGTCTTGCCGGTGCTCGGCGCCGAGTGAATGCGCCATCACGGAATTGCAAAGAAACAAATGCGCGGGATTTTTTATCCCCTTCACCATGATGCGATCGAGCGCTTCGTCATCCGAGTCGCAGATGACGAGGGCCGCGTCGTTTTTCCCGTATCTCGTGTTCGAGAGGAGATGTGCGCGGGAGTTTCTTAGGACCGCGAGTTTATATGGCTTCCGGATAATGTCCTCGATGCCGCGCGGGGCGGGGAGCTCCTCGAGTCCGGTGGTCGGGCGCCTTCTTCGGAGAGCGGAGAGTCCCATTCGGTGAAGCGGCATCGTGAAGGGAATATTGTGCGAGAATCCGGGCGCGGCCATCATCGGGCCGTAGAGATCAATCCGGCCCTTTGAGAGCTCTTCGACGTAATCGGGAAGTTCGAGCTCGACGATCTCCAGTTTGCACTGAAGAGAGGCCTGGAGCATCTCGCAAAAATGAGGGAAAAACGCCATTTCCTCAGCTCCTTCGGGGTTCTCAAAGAGCCAACGCTGGGTGAGATTGGTCCCGACTCGAAGCGGTCTCCCGCCCAAGACATCGCGGAAGGTCCGGGGTCTCAGCTCACCGCGAACGACGTTTCTAATCGCATCCGAGAAGCGATCGAGATCAAAGCGGAGTGAGAAAAATCCGTCGTCTTCCGCATTTCGTTTTGCGAGCGCGATTCCGGGCTCAAACGGCCAAGGGTCTTGAAGCCCCGCCGCGCGAAGAAGCGTCATCGGATCCCGGAGATCGAAGTTGAGCGCCAGGAGAATGAGAACGGGCTTTCCCGGGATCCGCCCGTAGCGCCGGACATGCGCGAGATAAGACGGGGTGACGCCACAGCGGCGCGCGAGCTCTTCGAGTCCCGCTCGATTCCGCTTGCTCCAGGGTTCGTAGAGCTCATTGAAGAGAATCCGAAGCTCTCGTGAGCGTTCGAAGCTCTCTTTCACTTTCGGTTTTTCTTTTCCCGGCGCGGCACTTTTTGCCATGCGAGCCTCCAGCGTTTTCGTGGGCGAGGGAGATTCTTGCTTTTCGGTGTTGAGAGCGGGAAACACCAGAATAGCGCGTGATTATTTTATGTGCCGCCGTTTACATTTTTTCCACACTGCCAATTCGAAAGTGGTGATCGAGTGTGTGAAAATAGCAAAAAGAGACGAACAAAATGCTAAATCAAAGAGATAATAACATACGAAGATGCCGAAATGCGAATTATGTTCATTTGAATAGCGAAAAATTACCGGCTTAGATGCAGCTCGAAGGATCGTAAGGGAGACACAGAGCCGAAGTGTTTGCCGAGACGTTCTCCGAACACCCCGGAAGTGTAGAGTCAATGATTCCGCATGATGCTGGAATCGACCCACCCTGATTTCTCCAACAACGAGGTTCTATGCTCCGCATCGTGCTCTCTGGTGGTCAGACCGGCGTGGACCAAGCTGCTCATCGCGCCGCGGCCGCTCAGAAGTACCTGTGCGCCGGTTGGGGTCCCCCCCTCCGGATCATCAACGACGAGACGCAAGAACGCGTTCCCGTCGAGTTCCCGCTTCAGGATACGGAAGTCGAACTCAGTGAGAACTGCCCTGATCAATCGGTCCGCCGTTCGCTCCGCACGGAGCGGAATGTGCGGGACTCCGACGCCACGCTGGTCCTGCTCCCCGCCGAGCTGGAGACGCATCTAGAAACGGACCCGGGGACTCAGTGGACCTTTCAGGCGGCAACGCTTCACGGGAAACCGGTGAAGCGTGTCCGGCCCGAGAGCCACAGGAGTATTCCCGCGGTCGCGAACTGGATGAAACGTCACTCCGTCGTGATCCTGAACGTCGCCGGCCCGTCCGAGAGAACTTCGCCGGGGGTCGGCAAGATCGCGTTCAGTTACCTGACGAAGCTGTTCAAGCTCGTGGGTAAGTCCCGTTAGTAGAGGAGCGAAATGGTGCTACTCAGAAGGCAGACCCTAACGGAGTTAGACTTCTCCACAAAAAGTCGCCCTTTTTTGGGAGTGTGGGTCCTTCCTCGCGCGAACGCGGCACATGACTCTTGCTCCCCGTCTCCTTCTCCCTCCCTGTCTCCATCTCCAATCTCAGTCCCAGCCTTGGTCTTGGTCTCCCTCTCAAATCTCAGCTTCATTCTAAATTCTATTTCTCAGCCTACTTCCCAGCCTCAAACTTCGAGTTTTGTTCTTGGCGGAGGCGGAGAGGGAGATGGAGAGGGAGACAGAGATGGAGACAGAGAGGGAGAGTTTAGGTTGAGACTGAGATTCGAGAGGGAGACCAAGACCAAGACTGGGGCTGAGACTGAGACTGAGACGGCGACTGAGACTGAGACGGCGACTGAGACAGAGACTGAGACTGAGACGGCGACTGAGACAGAGACTGAGACTGAGACGGCGACTGAGACTGAGGTTTGAGCCCAAACCCAAGCCCAAGAGGAATTGAGAAATTCCCATCCCGCCTCAAGCATCCCCCCTCACCCAAAAAATTGCAGCTCAGCCTCCCCCCCTCGCCATAACGATCCTCGTAGTAATCGATGGCAATCGGCAGAGCTCATCTCTGAAAGAAGAAAAATTAGGGCACTCGGCTCTCGGGCATTACCGCCCTCTCGCTCATCGTGCCTTCATCCGCAGCTCTGCAACCGGACTCTGAGACGTGGGCAAATCCGCCTACGGCAAGAGGTTTAGATATGCGAGGTCTTTGTCGCGCGGCTGGCTGGATTGGGTGCTTTTTGTCAGCTTGGTGGTTTGTGGATTGCCACATCCGCCGCGATTCCTTCATCTTCGTCGCGTTCATCGCAACGATGGCATTCGGGTGGGTTCTCCTGAAAACGGAGCGCCCTTCAGGACCCGGTGGAATCGTCTGATTAAACGCCAGTAGACTTCAGCTGTCCGTGGGATACCAGGTTCTCTCTGCTGCTAAGAGAGCGGCCTGCCCACGTCTGAGAGTCCGGGGTCCTCTTTAGCCTCCGACGCTACAAGCGACTCTCTCAGCCTCAGCCTCAGTCTCAGTCTCAGTCTCAGTCTCAAATCTCAGTCCCAGCCCCAGTCTTGGCCTTGGTCTCTCTCTAAATTCTCAGTCCCAATCTAACCTCTCGCTCTCTGCCTCCATCTCCTCCTCAACTCTAAAAACAAAGTCCGAGTTTTCGAGACGGAGACTGGGACTGAGAATTGAGACGGAGACTGAGACCAAGACTGAGACCAAGACTGAGACGGAGGCTGAGACGGAGGCTGAGACGGAGAGTAAGACCAAGACTGATCCTCATTACCGCTTCACCAACCCACCCCCAAAAATTCACCAAAAAACAACCCTCGCGTATATTCCCGCACTCCCCCGTTTTCCTTCATTTTCCTTAGGAAAACGTAACCTTCGCAGAGTTGAGACCCTCTCTCCTCTTCTCTATACTCCACTCGCTTTCTGCTCCCTCAAAAGAGAGAACCCCTCCGCGCGTCCTCTCGAAATCACACGGGAACGATTCTCTAGATGGTTTTGAGGGCTACCGATTGTGATCATCAGCGGTGAACAAGTCAGCTCTGCTCGTCTCGCGCTTCTCCTGTGCTTCCATCCGCTCACCGGATCGAATCAGCAAACTGGAAAGCTGCTCCCCACGACAAACATGCTCCGCGTTTTCTTCGGCGATCTCCGGGCGTCCGGAATCTCTGATGTGAAACGGCTCCGGGTTCGGGTCGAGAACTCGAACTTCCCGATGCTCCCGGAATCCGTCGATCAGGTGATCCAGGCGATCCTGCTGGTGCTCCGCTTCGACAACGCGACGATGAGCCGCGCGGTGAATCGCCTCATCCGCAGTCCGGCGGAGAATACCGAACTCCTCCGCCTCTTCTTCCAGATCGCCTCGAATGACTGGGCGAAGAAGCTCGAGAGCGATGCGGAGGCGGTGTTTCGGGAGTTCTCGACTCCGCTTCATCTTCAGATTCTGGACGCGGTCGCGGAAGAGCGGCTCCGCATCCCGGTCGAGGTCGTCGCGGAGATGCCGGATCTGCTGGCGTATTCGTATCTCATCGCGAGCCGGTTTGCGGCAGAAGAAAGCATCCTGAAGCTCCGCCGCGGGGAGCTGGGCGGGGCGGTTTCGGCGCATCGGCTCGCGATCGAGCATCTCACTGAGAGCTGCATCATCCGCGATGAGCGCCTCGCGAGCGCTCTCCCGTCACAGCCGGAGGAAGGCGTCTACGACATCCTGGTTCGGGGGGCGTATCACTATCTGCTTCTCCCGCCGATCCTGCTTCGGCGTGGTATCTCGGCGCATGTCCGCTGCGATCCGGAGGTGGAGGTGGAGTTCGATCCGCTCTGGCAGCTGCATACTGCGCGTGCGCTCGGACAGTTCATGTCGGACGAACTCATCATCCGCTGCATGGTTCGGGGAGCGGTGCTCATCCCCGCGATGGAAAACCCCGCCATTCTCCGCACGCTCAACGCCCTTCGAGACGACAAGCTCTTCGATTGGCTGTTGCTGATGCAGGGGTGGCTCAACAAAAAGGAAATGACGGCACAAGTAATTCGCGAGCAGACGGTGGCGTGGATCCTGAAATCCTAGTGCTACCCTGCGAGCAGAGTATCAATGTGGCGGCGAGAGTTTTCCTAGAGGATCTTTCCCGCCTACGGTGACGGCGGGCAAGGCCGTTGCTCCTTCACTCTCAGTCTCAGTCTCAGTCGCTGTCTCAGTCTCAGTCTCAGTCGCTGTGTCAGTCTCAGCCTCAGTCGCTCTCTCAGCCCCAGTCTTGGCCTTGGTCTCCCTCTAAATTCTCAGTCTCACTCTTAACTCCCACTCTCTGCCTCGATCTCCCTCTCCTCTCTCCAAAAACAAATCCCGGGTTTGGAGGCTGAGGCTGAAGCCGAGAAAGAGAGTTCAGATAGAGACTGAGACCGAGACTGAGACCAAGACTGGGAGTAAGGCTGTACAGCTCCACCTCATACCCCCCTACTCCACGCAATCCCTGCGCTCCTCCTTCCCTAACAAATGCACTTCACTAATCACCAGCTGATGGACCGCGAAGTCCCATGTCTCCATCCCAACTCCCTTCGCCCTCACCGGGCATGTCGGCTTCGGCTGATTCCGTCCTTTCATATCCCTGATGGAAGCACGAAACTTTATCGCCCGCGAAAACGGATTCTTAATCGTGAGCATGGTTGTCGCGCTCTCACCAGCAGCGGTCTCATCTCTTGAGAGTGTAAAAACAATCACAGTCCCTGGATCCGAGTTCTCCTCGGCCGCGCTGAAAACCATCGTTCCATTTTTCCGGAGCTCGCCGCGGACTTGGGTTGTTCCCCCTGCAAGAACGGTAAACTGCGGACCGGGGCTCGGGAGGATGAAGGACTTTTCTTGGGCACGAACCAATCTCGCGCCGCCGAGCGAAGGAAGCAAAACCGCGAAGAGAGAAAACAGGATGAATCGCTTCATACATCGCCCACCACACCGAATGCTCATTCTAGAGAATTTACAAAATCAATGTCCTCTATTTCGGCTTTCGCTGTTTACGAAATGAGATTTCTTCTCTACCTTGGGTTTCTCGAACTCCACTCACGCTCTCTTGAAGTGCCTGAACAGCATTGCCAACAAGTGTAGTCCGGCTTCGGGAAACTCTCCCAAGTACCGGACTTGGCGCTGTTTCCTTTCGCGTTTCCGCGAGCCTGCTCCTATTGGAGTTGGCCCTCGTGGCTGCGAGCGAGGAGAACAGAGAAGGTCCTAGGTTTTTTTCTCAAGAGACATGTTCCAAGAAATTTCAGCATTCCCAGCATTTCTACTGGGGCGTGAAGACCACTTGAGGTGATCTTCCCGCCCCAGTGGGAATCGGGAAATGTTGGTCCGGGGAGAATCATCATGTCACGCGAGAGTTCGGTGCGCGTCTCGGCAGACCCCCAACTGCCCGACGCGCGAACGTTCTGCTGCCCGCTCTACCTCTATCAACACCTGCAGCTCTCCGGCGCACTCACGGATTTCGAGCGGAAGGTGTTCGAGGAGATGGAGTTCTGTCTTGGAGGGGAACAGATTGGGGAAAGGCGAATCGTGAAGTTCCGCTTCGCCCTCGGCGAGAAGGTGTATCACTTCATACTCGAACCGGACGACGAGACCGACGACTACTATCTTGTCGTCGAGAATGCCGGCCGGTTCGAATTTGCGCCGCTCAACTGAGGTGGGCATCCGGAGGAAACACGACACTCCGGTTTTGAGGATGACGAGAAGACCTTCTCTGTTCATCCTCAAAACTACAGCGGGCTCTTTTGGCGGATCTCTTCGTTGAAAGAGCGGCTGCGGATGCTTCGGCCGTCGCCGTAGCAAACTCCGCTCCTCGCCGTTCTTTCGCCTCGACCTCCGCCAAAATATCTCGCTGTCAGGAGTGAGGCGGGAGAAGCCGGGGGAAAGACTTTTCCCCCGGCGAACCTTTTACTGCTCTTGCCGGACCGCGCTTTGCTTCGGGAAGAAGCCGAGGAGAAGCGCGCCGCTTACCACCGCAAGCACGCTAAACGCGATGAACTTCTCCTGAGGGCTCCACCCGTTCAAGAACGGATAGATACAAAACGCGAGCACCACGAATCCGAGCCGGTTAGTCATCGTCGCGAACGACACGCCCGTCGCGTGATATTCGCTCGGCAGCGCGTCTTTGATCCACGCGGCGAGCCTGATCCTCGAGACGGCGCGGACTACTTGCGTGAGACCAAGCCCCACCCCGGCGAGCAGGAGGTTGTGATTCCCCCTAGGCGCCGCAAGCAGAATCATCGCTCCCGCGAGGCAGAGGACGATGAGCAAGGTCACGCGGAACGGCCCGCCGAGCTCGAGCTGGTGCCTCGACAGATAGAGCCCGAGCAGCCCGGAGAACAAGTTCATCGACGCGAACCAGATCCCAATATTCGCCTCCGTCACTCCGTGGCCGATCAGAAGCTTTGACTGACACCACATCGTCCCGGTCATGAGGGCCGCCCAGACTGCCCCGGCCACGAAGATCCAGCGCAGCCAGCTGCTTCTGAGGAAGCAGACGCGGACTCCTTCTTGGAATCCCGCCCAGACCGTTGTCTTGTGCATACGTTTCTCGCTCGGTTCGTAGAGGAAGAAGGAAAAGATCACGAGAATACCGAAGAGCACGGCCTCCGCGTAAAAAGGCGCGTTGTGTTTCCACGCGAAGAGGTATCCCGAGGCGAGAGTCGTGAGCGCGGCCGCTCCCATCTCAACTGAGAGCGCGTAGCCCCAGATCTTCTGAAACTCACCCGGGCGGTTCAGCCGCTCCAGCGAATCCCGGAGCAACGCCTGCTCTGCACCGAAGATCGCTGCCTGGCCGATCGCCAAGAGGAGCTCGGCGATGAGAAAGCCCAAAAACGAGGACGACATCCCGTAGCACGTCGCACCGCTCACCAGCATCGCGCCGCCCCACCGGATGAAGTGCCGCCGCCCCCAGCGGTCTGCGGCGTAGCCGAACGGCGCGTCGAAGAAGATCGCGGTGAGGTGGAAGATCGCCTGCAGGATGAAGAACTGTGCGTCGTTCACGTTCCCTCGCGCGACGTAGAGCGTGAGAATCGGCACCGACAGCCCGGCGGTCGTCATCGCGAGGACGCGCACCGCAAAAACCAGAAAAATGTTCCGCCGGAGGCGGTGCTCGACCGCCTCGTCGTTGGAGAAGTTCTGTCCCATGAGAGCCCCTTTAGTGAAAGAACGCTGATTCCGAAACCGGGTAACCCACCCGGTTCAGAAGAGGTTCCTTAGGGGGCTCTCCTCAAGCAGAGGGGTCGAACGGAGAAAATTGGGGGATGGTGATTGTGCGGGATGCGGTTTTCGGATGCGGACGATACCCCGCGAGGCCGAAGCGCTTCCCGGAGTGATACCCGCTCCGGCTTGTATCGCCGCCACGTTCGTTGCTGCGACGATCCCAAACTGCCGGGCGAATCACCGGGATGGCGGCGTTCCGTTTTTTCATTCTGCGGGAAGCAAGACGCTTCGCAGCCGCGAGGGAGACGGCGGCGGCGAGAAATAGTTGAAGAAATAAAACGGCGTTCATAAAAGTCCTGCTTATAAATTTACTTTGACGGGTCGCGTGGAGGATAGTCAAGTCAGGGATGCAGAAAATGGTAGATATTCAGAACAAACGTATACTCAGCTTGGTGATTGGGGCTGTGATTTGTCTCACAATCACGGCGGGCGCGCTCGCGTGGAGCCTCTGGGGCAATCGCTTTCAAGTTGTCATCACTGAGCAGCAGATTGTGGATAAGCTCCACGAGAAGTTTCCTTTTCGAAAGACGTTCTTTCGCCTGCTTGATCTCACCCTCCAAGATCCCGAGGTTCTGCTGGAAGAGGGCTCGAACCGCGTTGCGTTCGGGCTCGAGATTCGGACGAACATCAGGGTGTCTGTGGACGGAGACCCTTATGGGCCGCTCATCGGGAAGATTAGACTCTCCGGACTGGTCCGGTATGATGCGAATACGGCCCAGTTTTTCCTCGATGAGCCGCGTGTCGAAAGGCTCGAGATTCAGAACGTTCCGGCAAGCTGGAGTGAGCGGCTCAATCAAGCAGCGACCAAAGCCGTTGCCGAGATTCTTTCGCGGTCGCCTATCTACCGGCTAAACTCCGCGGATCTGAAACAAGCGGCAGCGCGAGTCGTGCTCCGCGACGTGGTCGTGAAAGACAAGAAGGTGTTCGTGACGCTCGGGATGGGATGAGGCTCCGTGATTGGTCGGTGTCTCAGTGCCTCTGTGGTTGCTAATAAAGCAAGTCGGCCAAGCGTCAGATTTGAAAGAGCGCGGGGTCTATTACAGAAAGCGTATTGATGAACGGGAAAGATATGGATTCCGAAACCTCGCCGGCCTCGCTTCGAATCGACGGGGAACGCATTCGAGGCCTCGTTCTTCTGCTGCTGGCGTTCGGCTTTGCCTATCTCGTGTTTCTCGTTTGTCGCCCGTTTTTCGTTCCGATCATCTGGTCGCTCATCCTCGTCACGACCACGTGGCCCATCTATCGTCGGATTCTCGCTCGGCTCGGCGGCAGGAACACGCTCGCTTCGAGCTTCATGATTGGCTCCGCGTTTCTCCTGCTTTTTGGAATTATTGGACCGCTGTTTACCATTCTTGCACGCGAGGCGGCGGATTGGCGTCAGTCTGAGCCGTCCTCGCTGATAGAGCTCGTCGCGAAGGCACCGAACCCGAAGGATCTGCCGGTCATCGGCCCTGTGATTCGCGCCGCGGGAGTCGAAGGCGAAGTCTCACCGGAGAAAATTCGAGGCTATCTGGCGTTGTACCGAGCGCAGCTTGCTCAAGTCGCGGGACGGTTTGCGTCGCAGGTGCTCGAAGCGTTTGCCAACTTTTTTCTCTGCCTTCTCTTTTCGTTTTTCTTGTACCGGGATGGTGCGTATGTCGCGTCGAGCGGTCGGAGAGCGCTCGTTCGCATCGGCGGCCCGCGATTCCGGAGCATTCTCTCCACCTGCACCGTGACTGTCCGCGCTGCTGTCTACGGACTCCTCGCGACCGCGGTGGCGCAGGGTTTTCTCGCCGGGCTCGGTTTTCTCGTGGCCGGTGCGCAGTTCCCGATTCTTCTCGGGTTCGTCACACTCGCCGCGTCGTTTGCACCTTTTGGTGCGCCGCTCGTGTATGTTCCGGTTTGCCTGCATCTCCTGCACCAGGGCCACGTGCTCGCCGGTTTCGGGCTCCTCGCATGGGGCGTGGGAGTCGTGAGCACGAGCGACAACGTGCTTCGCACCATCCTGATTAGCCAGAGCACGCAGATGTCGTTTTTGCTGGTGTTCATGGGGATTATCGGAGGGATCTTATCGTTTGGGTTGCTTGGACTTTTTATCGGTCCTGTTGTGATGGCAGTTCTCCAGGGCCTCTGGCTTGAATGGACCGAGAACCCCCGGCGGGAAGCGGCGGCGCCCGCGGGAGCCGTAGCGGCGGAACCTTTGCCGGGCTGAGGCCCTGCTTCTCCCCATGCTTTCCTCTTATGACCTCTGGTGAGGGCCAGGTGAGTCATCATTTCATCATCGTAGCATTGGCTGATAATCATCGTTTCGTAAGGAAATCGCCGTAAATAAGCCCATAACAGAGGAGAGAAACGGAGTATGTGCTCTGTAATCTTTCTCGGGGTTTATGGATTTTCTTCGGATATTTTTGGTGCTTTCGGCAATCTCGCTCTCGGGATGTTTCGCGCATGAAGCGCCGGGCCGCTGCAGTCCTTCCGTGAGTCGCGCGCCCTGGGGCAGCACTGATTGTGATCCCTATTTCGAGTCGAGCTCGGATCTGACGGGATACTCGGAACGCATGGTGAGGATGGGCAAGGGAAGCTGGCGCACCGAGCGCCGCTTCGACACGCCCGTAGGGCCCATCGTGATTGATTATTAGCGCTTCCTCGAAGCACTTTTCTGCAGACAGATTCGCTTTGAATCGTCTGCGGAGAGGATGACTGAACCTCTTCGCAAAACCTCCTTTCTTGAGTGTAACCCCGGGCCGCATCATTCCGTGATGGGCCCGGGGTTGTTGTTTCCCACAGGTCCTCCGGCGTCCGCTCACGGCTCGTTTCCGGAAGGCGGATTGCCGTCCGGGAATTCGCCGCCCACGAAGTTCCGCCGTGTGGGGTGGGCGGTCGGTGGCGGAGCATCCGGCTCCGGGCTGGTGTCGCAGATGTCCGAGAGCGGGCGCGTCTCGAGGTACTGCTGCGCCATCGCGGCGAAGACCCCCGGGATGAGCGGGATGAGGCCCTCGCCCAGCACCGTGACCTGCGTCCGGAGCTTCTCGGCTTCGGCCCGGCTGAGGCGGAGGTCGCGTTCGAGGTCCCCGATCTTCACCCGGTGCCCCGGGCATTCCTTGCAGGTAAACGTGGGGATGGTCCTCATCTTCCCCGAGTTCCCGCCGCCGCCCGTTGCCCGGCTGCGCTTCAGGTCCGCGGCTTCGCGAACTGCCGTGTCGCGTTCCCCGGTCACCCGCTTCACGTCGGCGTCGAGGCCGGCGATCCTGCCTGCCGCCGCATCCTTGAGCTTCGTCATCGTATCGAGGTTTGCCTCCGCGAGCTCCGCCCGCTGCCTGAGCGCGGAGATCTGTCGCCCGAGTTCGGCCACATGCTCCTCGATCCGAGTCGCTTCCTGCGCGGCGCTCCGCGCGGCGGCCTCGCGAGCTAAGTCCTGACGCTCGATTGTCGCGTTCGCTTCCGCAAGCTCGAGACGGACCCCCTCGAGGAGGCCCTCGGCTGCGGCGCGCTGCCGTTCCTTCTCGGTTAGTTCTCGTCCCAGTCGTTCAGCCACCGCACGGTAGTCTGCCGCGTCCCGCGTCAGCGAGTCGATGCGTGCGTCCGTGAACTCGCCCCACTGCAGAATCTGCGCGGACTGGAGCACGAGCAGATCGTAGGCGGCTTGCAGGTCTCGGAGCCGCTCGAGCAGCGGCGCTTCGGCGTTCACACGGCCTTCGGTCGCCGTGAGAAGTTCGCGGCCGAGCCGTGCGACTTCTTGGCCGAGCCGCAGGATCTCCGCATCCAGCAGTTCCCGTGCGACTCGCCACTCCTCGCGCTCGCGCTCGAGGTCGGCAAAGGCCGTTTTCTCGCGTCCCGCTGCGCCGTCGCGCTCGCTTTCGAGCCTGCTGATGGTTCCGTCCTTCTCCTGACCGGCTCGCGTGAGTTCGCCGATCTGCCTTTGCAGATCCCCGATCTTCGGGCCGCCCTTCTCCTTCACGGGTTTCGGCGGTTTCTCCTTGTCGAGCAAGGCGCGGATGCGCCCGTGCACCTTCCGGTGGTCGGTCAGCTCGAGGAGGTCCATCGCCTTCCGCGCCACCGCGATCAGCGCGGTTTCCTCTGCGTCTCGGCTGATGGTCGGCCCGGAGACGGGTTGCGGGACCTCTTCTTCCATCGGCGAGCCGAGACCCGACGTGATGATGAGAACGAACGCCGTGAAGACCGAGGCCCCGAGCATCTGGCCGACTTCGAGCTTGAACTGGAACCCGACGACCGCAAGAGCTGCGATCACGATGACCATGAACACGAGCCAAGCGGGAATGACCCGCCGGCGATAGAACGGTTCCTTCGACATCTTGCACCTCGCACAGAGAAGTATGAGTCCAGGACTGTTAGCGTTGTGAGAAGCGTGTTGGGTGTTTGGTTTTAACCATTGTCATCACCCTCCGCGATTCGGAGCGCGCGCGAGCCGAAGCGGAAGGCAAAGAAAAAGCTTCTTCTGTGACCGGGCTTTCAAAGAAATACGAATGGCGGAAACCGTTCACGGCTTCTGCAGGCCGAGGCGGGAAGATTGAGAAAAATCGGGGTGTGCCCTGCACATGAGGATTGTTCTCAAGCGTTCCAACGAAGGCAGTTGGAGTCGTGAACGGTTTAAGGAAGTTGGGGGAAAAGAGCAAGGCAGCGGGGCCTTGCGATTTGATGAAGGCGCTTCTGTTTATTCAGGAAAACAGAAGAGTTGCAGACAATCGGGAAATTTGGCTGACGAATTTCTGCCGATCGATTTGTGAGAACTCTGTTACGTCGTGCCGCCCTGAGCCGGAGTCGTCATGCGATTTAAGACCGCCAGCGCCTCGCTTCTCACGTTCGGGTCAGAGACCAGCGGTGCAACGACACCCTTTCCGGCTTCGGCAAACGAGCCGAATTGTTTCAAACGGCGAAGATTGCAGAGGCGGACCGACGAGACGGTGCCTTCGACATTGTAGAACGTCGATCCGTGAGACGATGTCGGAAGGTTCAGACGCGGGCTTTGCAGGAAGAGCTCGCGCTTCGAGCGTTCCGGTTGAGAAAGCACGGCGAGAGTGAACAACTCCGAGTCTCGGGCTCTTAGGGCCGAGAGGGAGTGCGACACCAGCCGCTCCGCTTCGGAGTCAGATAAGTTCTCCAACTCTTCCTTCGAAAACTCGCAGTGTTTGCTTACCAGCGGTCCCGCGCTCTCATCGAGCGCTGCTCGGACAATCGAGCGAGGTCGAAACACCGCGGCAGTCCGCGGCGCAGAGTCCATTCGGAGCGAGGCCCGCTGAGTTCCATTCGATGCCAGCTCTTGTGAAATTCCGACTCGCGTATACGAGAGCAGAAACATCGCGCCCACGATGAGCCCGCAAACCACCGTTCTGTCGAACGGGCGTCGCAAGCTTTTTCGTTCCTGATTTTTTGATCGCAGAGTTTTCATACACTCACTTTATGATCGTCTTTTCGGCAAGTAACCGGGTGTTAGGATATTGTCAGTGTCAAACAATATCGGGACGGAATTTGTTGGAAGAAACATATCTTTCTGTAATGTCGTAACTCGAGCGCAATATGGTTTCACCGCGTTGATACGTTGGAGAAATGTTGCACCGCGAGTCGTGAGACATCGAAAAAAAGCCCGTAAAATGGGCAAATCCGAGTGTTTCCGCGCCGATCGCTATTTTCTAAGCACGTCCGATTATAACGTTTTGATTGCAATGTTTGAGCGATTCCCTGAGAGCGACAGCAACGAGATCAAACTCTTGCGATTGTCTTCACTTCATCATCATTTCGTCACAGAACGATGACGCGTAAGACGCGCGTATGTTGTTCGGAAAGTCTGCGTGCGGAACTCGAGTGAAAAAACGGGAAAGGCGCGTGCCGTAGGAGAGCTTGGCAAGCGCCTCTCCCGGTGGGAATTCGGGGAGAATGAGCTTTAGGCAAAGGGTTGATGGGTGCTTGGAATCCCCCCGGTGGTTCGAGACCACGCCCACCCGAAAGTTATGAAAGGGGGATGGTTACGGGCGCGGATGTTAGGGAATTGCTGGAAATACTGGCTTCGTCATAGAGACCGAGAAACGTCTTTCTCAGATCGCCGCCATTCTTCTGATAGAGCGCCCGCGCCGTCGCCAACATTTCGGGGGCGGGGTCGGGAACCAGATCCTCGAGAAGTTTGTCGAGGAGAGCGGGCGTCGTCCGAAGCTCGGCAAGCGTGGGAAATCGCCCCGTCGTATGCGAGGTGACGATTACCCCGCCCCAATTTTTCAAACAAAGCTTCGCCAGGGGCCAGAGCGCTCGCGGAATCCGCTCCGCGGAGTCGATGAGGAGCACCGAACCGTCTCGGGCTTTCCTTGATATTTGAAAGAGGAAGACGAGAATGGCTCCCGGCGAGAGCGTGCCAAGAGAGAGGAGCATTGTCTCGCGCCCGCTCCGACGAAGCCGGCGCTCGAGCTCTTCGAGCACGGTGGTTTTTCCCGAGCCCTCCGGACCGACCAACGCGCCGCGAAAAGAACGCGCGCTGACCCGCTCGAGAATCCGCTCGAAGTCGCCTCCTTCCGGCCGAAAAACGAGGGTCGAGAGACGTTCTGAGCGAAAGGGATTCTCTCTTGCTTTCATGCTTTCCCGATGACGACTTCCTCTCCGCCCGGCGCGAGGATGAAATCCTCCCGGAGGGTTTCCTCTGAGGGCGTGAGGATCGCTTCGACCGCCCAGCTCAGCGAAATCAGCGTTCCGGAGAAGCTGTACGGACCGGCGGGCAGTGAAAACGAAAACTCGTGAGACCCCGAGCGCCGCTGTTGGGGAAACGGCAGGCTGTCGACTATCCCGACGTCGCGGTCTCCCCGTCCGGAGGTGAACCAGAAGAGCCGGACTTCCGCGGCAACCTCTTCCGTGCCGTTCCACGAAACGGTCCCGCGAATCGTTTCTCCCGGTGAGAATGCCAAGAGCTCGTCCGGTTTTTGGCCCTTAATCGTGAGAGAGAATTCGCTCATTTCCCTCCTTTTTCCGGGGTCTCCGTGGTTTTCAGCGCGTCCGGTGCGACTGCTTCTCCGCCTAGCCCGGCCGACGAGCGGAGAGTCACTGGGGCGCCCGGTATGACCTGAATCTCATACTCTTCTTTGATGTTCGGAAAACGGGCGACCTCGCCTTCGAGGTGAAGCTTCCAGACGATCTTGTTGTTGTCCGACGAGAAGCTGTGCATCGTTTTTGCGGGGACTTTGATGGTCACGGAGCCTTCTGCGCGCTGCGTGTGAGCGTTCTGCAGAGGATAGTCCTCGCGAAAGAAGTTCTCCTCTGCGGTCGTCCGGTCGGTTCCGCGAGTGTAGGTCGCCTTCTCCGTGCCGATGAGGCTGACCTGAAGCGCCTTGATGCGGTTATTTCCCGAAGGAATCTGCCAGCGAATCTCAGCCGTCTGTCCGAGCGGAATCGGGAGGCGGGAGATGGTGAGCTTCGGGCGCGGAAGGAAGATGGCGAGGAACGAATGCACCGCACCCCAAATGAGGAACAAACCGATGAGGACAAAGGGCGTGATGAAAAGGCAGAGAATATATTCCGGGCGGCCTCGTATCACCGACATCACCGCATTGTAGGCGAAGATCGAGACGATGCCGTTCCAGAAAAGCGCCACGAAGAGCATCCCGACGAACCGACCGACCGGAGTGCTCGATGGCTGCAGCTCGATCGCTCCCGAGGCGGGGCGAGGCTCGGGAACGCCGGTTCGCGTCCGATTTCGTTCTCCCACGCTTGAATGAAAGCGGTAAGCGCCTGTTGTGTCCGGTTTTTTCGAAAGCGAGCGGATGCCCCAATACACGCCTCCTAACCCCACTCCCACGAAGATGAGCGGAAAGAGAATAAAAAGGCCGTGCCAGCCGAGGCCGGTGACGAGCACGGCGTAGGTCGGATCCTCTGGGTTGATATAGCACTGAACGGTCTCGCCGGGTTTGTGCGCGTCGACAATCGCTTGTTTCTCCGCGCGCCCGCTCGAGCTCGCGTTAAACGCCTGATAGGTGTTCGAGCGGAGAGTGCGGCCTTGAACCGTGTATTCATAGAGGATGTCGATGGAGTAGGTCGGCCCGTCGTCTCCGGAGTCATCCCGTCTAAGCTCGCTCGAAATCACTTTTGCCGGGGCTTTCTGCCAAGAGCTGCTCTCAAGTGCCCGCTTCATATCCGGGATCATCGTGGCGGTGATGCCGAGGCCCGCCAGCAGGAAAATCGAAAAGAAGAGAATGAGGAAGATCCCGGCGCCTTTCCCGGAGCTTGCCTGTTTTGAGATGGAGACGCTGAGAGGCACCTTTTTCCCGCGTTCCGTTTTTCGGGAGAGAAAGATCACCCAGAGTCCGCCAAAACCGACGGCCATGAAAACAAGCGGGATAATTAAGAAAAGGCCTTGAAAAAACGAATGCCGCTGGAGAATCAGGTCCTCGGGCCGGCTTGGATTTTGGTAGCAGGAGACCTTCGCGCCTTTCGGGAATTTAAGGACGAAGCGATTCGCTTCACCGACATCGCTCGTCCGCCACGGACGTTTTTGAATCTGGTCGGAGTTAATCAGTTTCTCGCCTGATCGGAGCTGATACCGAACGACGGGCGTGAAGTCGCGCTTCTTCGCGTCTTCGTCGACGCGGCTCTCAACGACTTCGCATCGTTGCTCTTTCCACGTGTAGGTGCCGGCCGTGTAGACGAGGTCGGCAACGAGAAAATACGCGAAGATCGAACCAATAATGCCGAACATCAGGCAGAACAGGGCGCCGAAAGCGGCCCCGAAGCAGCCAGGTTTCGATGAATCACTGCGCTCTGTTGAGATGGAAATCATCCGGCTCGTTGATAGTGCGATTCGGAGAATAGAATCACAGCTGAACAACGAGCCGCAATCCTGAATGGGGTCTCAGTTTGAATTCGGGACGTTTTTGGCTTTTCTCCGGTGCTCTGGTGCTCTGTGGTTCATTTTTTTATTGATAACGAACCACAGAGCACCAGAGCACCGGAGAAATTTTATACTGAGGCATTTCCTAATTCTGAATGGCGGCAGCCGACGCCCGGATTACCATGGGGAGCCGACGTTAGTCTTCGGCGAGCGGAGTGGGAGCGGTGTCTTTGCTCTCAACGATGAGGGTCACCGGTCCGTCATTTTCGAGGGAGACCAGCATATGCTCACCGAATCTTCCTTGCTGAACATCCGGAAAACCGAGGTCGAGAAACGCTGCGGCGAACTTCGGAAAAAGCTCGCGGGCTTTCCCGGGAGCCATGGCACTCGCGAAGTCGGGCCGTCTCCCCTTCCGTGTGTCGCCGTAGACGGTAAACTGCGAGATGAGGAGGATCCCTCCTCCGGCCTCAACCACGGAGCGGTCGAATCGCCCTTCCTCGTTCGGAAAAACTCGGAGATTGAGGATCTTCTCTGCCACCGGGGCAAACTCCCGCTCGCTGTCGTTTTGGTGAAGACCGGCAAGAAGGACCAAGCCCGGTCCGATTCTCCCGGTTATTTCTCCGTCGATGCTTACTGAGGCGGAGCGCACTCTTTGAACAATGACTCTCATGGGTCCTCCGGTGTGTCTCCCCGATAGGGATTGAAGAGATGAAACCGCTATTGATTACGATGTTCCCGGCGCTCCGTCATCCCGGTGAGTGTGCGGAGATCGTCCGTCCGGGTACTTATCTGGATTTTGCGATGATGAAATTAGGGCGCGCATCAATAATTGAAGTTTATTCGAGGGCTCCGAAAGAGGCTGCCTCCAAAGACCTTCGGGGAGAGTGTGCCGAAGGCTCGACTTTCCCTATATTTTTTTAGTGGTCGGAGCAGTAGATTCCTGCAGTGAGGTAATTTGCTCCGCGCAATTGGCAACTAGGATAGCGGCGTGCAGGATTTTTCTCACAGCATCTCGATCGCAACTCTCGAAGGAGGATACGCGGCGGAGACGGTGCTGGAAAAACCCAATCCTCCACCTCCGCGACACGTTGCTCATTGGGACGTTTCCTCGGGCAGGCCGAGGTAGCGCAGAGCCCCCTCTGCCTCTGCGCGAATATGACTGTCCTCGTCGCTCTTCCTCGTCGCGGCTCTGAGGAGAGGCTCTACCTGCTTGTGTCGCCGCCCGATCATTATTAGTGCTCGAATTGCTCTGAATTTGTCGCGGTGATCGCCAGTTCGAAGGGCCTCGCCGACGATGGTAATTGTCCGGTTCAGACCCGTATCGATCAGGGCGAGGAGGTTGACCAGATTTGCTCGATTGACACCTCCCTCGACCTCGAGGAGTCGCTTGACGACTCCATCGACGTTTGTTTTGAGACGGCGCACGACGAGCACGACATTTGCGAGGTGCGCAGCCGCCACCCCGCATTCATCCTCATCTCTGCCGCCTAACACTGCGGCGACGAGCTCGGTAACGGACTTTGACATCGATCTTCTCTCTTGCACAGTTGGTTGCCGGATCCGTGATTGAAAACCAGTTTGCATCGGGCGCACAGCCGGCACGATGCGGTAAAAACTTTCTATTCACCGATCTCCATCCACTTCATTGCTCGGAGGAACAACGAAGCGGATGGAAGAGTAAACTCTCTGCACGGAGAAATCGGATATCAAAGAGGGACGACTGGCCCCTGATAATACAATATTGCCTTAAAAATGATGAATTTTTATTTGAGTTCGATCTCATTTCGCGACGACTGCGAAATGATTGCGGATAGGTGAAACGAGCGTGAATAACGTTCTCGAAAGGGCTTCTCAAGATGAGCCTTGGAGGTCGTCACAACATGCTTTGTGTGAGTGCTTTTCGACCGATATCACGGCGCAACGTCATGCCGTCGAACGTGATCTTCTCGGTGGCAGCATACGCCTTCTCTAAGGCTTCGTGGAGGTTCTTTCCGGTCGCGGATACTCCGAGCACACGGCCGCCGTTTGTGAGAAGAGTGCTGTTCTTCCGTTCAACTCCGGCGTGAAAAACAATAACATCCGGGTCGGCGTTCGCGTTTTCGACTCCGACAATTAATCGTCCTTTCGGATAGGTGCCGGGGTAGCCGTGAGACGCTATGACGACATTCGCAGCGGCTTCTGTCTTCCAGCTGAGAGGCGCTCCGATGCCCTCGCCTTTCGCGCTTGCGAGAAGGGCCGGGACGATATCGCTCTCCAGAATCCGCATGTATATCTGGCACTCCGGATCGCCGAACCGTGCGTTATACTCGAATACCTTCGGGCCTTTCGCGGTCAACTTCACGCCGGGATAGAGGAGGCCGGAGAAGGGTGTTCCCTTCCGAACGAAATAAGAGAGAAGTTTTTTGACAATCTCGCGTTCGATGACTGCGAGTGTTTCGGCTGAGACGAAGGGCAGTGGAGTGATAGTGCCCATCCCACCGGTGTTCGGACCTTCATCATTGTCGCCGATGCGCTTGTGATCCTGGCTCGGAGGGAAGAGGTGATATGCCTCTTTGCAGCAGAGTGCGTGAATTGAGATCTCAGGTCCTTCGAGAAACTCCTCGATGACAACCGTGTCTCCGGCGGACCCGTGAACTTTATCGACCATCGTCTCCTTCAGCGCTCGCTCCGCCTCGAGCATTGACTGACAGACGCTGACCCCTTTTCCGAGGGCAAGCCCGCTCGCCTTGATGACAATCGGCGCTCCATGAGTTCGAACATATGTGAGCGCTTTTTCGTAGTCCGTGAAGGTTTCAGACTGGGCGCAGGGGATGCCAGCTTCCTGCATCACCGCCTTCGCAAACGCTTTCGATGCTTCAATCTGCGCCGTCTCTTTAGTCGGCCCCCAGATGGTCAGTCCGCGCTCCTGAAAGTGATCGACGATTCCGCTTCCAAGCGGGTCATCGGGGCCGACGACGGTGAGGTCGATCTCCTTTCCCACCGCAAAATCGGCGAGCGCATTGAAATCCTGCACGTTGATGGCGACGTTTTCCGCAAACTCAGCGGTTCCCGAGTTCCCTGGCGCGCAGTAGAGCGTCTTGCATAATGGAGACTGTTTTATCTTCCAACACAGTGCGTGCTCGCGTCCGCCGGCACCGATGACGAGAAAGTTCATGCTATTTAATCTCCCGTTGAGAACGGAACTTCCGCCACTTCTCCGTCCTTTTTTGACATTTAATTCAGGGAAAATAAAGTTTCGGGAGGATCGTTTCAGAAGGATTGCGATGCGGCGGCGGCCGAAGCATCGCAGCGGGAGGCTCGACGTTCCGCATATTATTTCTTGGTCGGAGCACGGGTGCCGTGGCAACTCAGTAACAGGCGCTAGCCTGTTGCTGAGTTCGGCACTGCTCGGCGGAGCCGAGCCAGCAAAATCTAGTGCTGCGACCCTCAGGAATACTGGGCCTAAGGCTCGACTTTTCGCATATTATTTCTTGGTCGGAGCACGAGTGCCGTGGCAACTCAGTAACAGGCGCTAGCCTGTTGCTGAGTTCGGCACTGCTCGGCGGAGCAGAGCCAGCAAAATCTAGTGCTGCGACCCTCAGGAATACCGGGCCGAAGGCTCGACTTTTCGCATATAATTTCTTTGTCGGAGCACTAGGACTGAGTCGGAGGCGTCTGTTGCGGGACTTCGGCGAGGAGATCGGCGCTTTCGTTTGCGCGCGTGAAGTGCTTCCGCCAGTTGTTTGTCCGCTCGATAATTGTTCGCGAATACTTCCTGACCGATCCGGGGATGTTGTTTTCCCGACGTCCAGCATTGTCGACGTTTGCCGGCCCCCAGTTATACGCGGAAAGCGCGAGGAAGCGGTTTCCTTTGTATTTGGCTTCGAGCTCTTTTAGGTAGCGAATCCCGAGCTGAATATTTGTTCTCGGATCCGTGAGGCGGCTCGCTCCCCGGTAGATATTGTGTTTCTCGGCGACCTCGCCGGCGGTCATTGGCATGAGCTGCATGAGACCGGTCGCTCCAACGCCGGAGCGTGCGGTACTGGAAAAGCGGCTTTCGATAGCGATCACGGACGCGACATACAGGGGATCGATGTGCTCCGTTCCGCTTAGCTCGACGATGTGACGAGCAATGAGACCAGAGTCCGGGAGCGTCGGGCGGAATGCCGCGATGAGTCCCGAAATGAATTTCACGAGGCTTCGTCTGTCTCCCGAAGATGGCGCTGGAGCTTTGAGGCTTCCGGCGATGGCCGCTTCGGTTTTCAGGTCCTCCTTCAGCGCTGCCGGCACTGCTTCCGCTTGAACCGGCAGAGGAGGGGGAGCCTTTTCTTCCGCGAGAATCGTGCGGAGAATGGGCAGCTTCACCTCGGCCGTGCTGATCCAATCCGAATCCTCGACCTTTGCGGTCCGGACGTCGAAGTCATCGGTGTGGTGATCTACGAAAAATGCGGATGCGAGCTCGCCGCTGTCCATGGCGTCTACGCCGGCGGAGATGAGGGCGACGGAGTTTTTCTCCGGGAGAATCAAGGCGCAGAGGAAAAGAGCCGCGAAAAAAACCGGCTTTACGAGCGATCCGGCAACGTTCCCGCCCACGGACATGAGGGACGGAGCGAACAACGAGCGCTCGAGGGAATCAAGGGAGCGGCTTAAATGCTCTTCGACTTCGGAGAGGTCCCCGCCCTGGTTCACCTTATTCCGCAGCTGCACGATCACCGAAGTGACGGTATCAGCGCTTGAGAATTTTTGCGTTTGACGATTCATTCCGAGCTATCCGCTTTGTTTTTGTGTGACTCTGCTGCTCGTAAAGACGGCGCCGTTCGCCGGATCCACTTTCTCGGCGAAATAACTCTTCACTGACATCACGCCCCGATGGAGGCCCACGGGAAAACTTTCCCGATGATGAGGTGCCGTGAGACACCCGCCGTGAAACACACCCCGTGAAACACACCCTGTGAATCACACAGTGAAGAGATGTTGAGGGGAATCTCAGGCACAACTCGGAGGGTGAACTCTGAGCGAGAAACACGCGCTCGTGTTCTCAATCCCCTAACCCTTCTCCACTGTTCGGCGAAGGGCATCAAAGTGCTTCAGAACTTAGGAAATCTCCATGTTTCACATCATACTCGCTGTGGAAACTTGCCTTAAAGTGGCGAATATCCTAGAAGTTATGGGGTCAATTGTTTTCCCAACGACTAAAAAAATCATCCGGCGGTGTGAGATAAATCACCGAGATTTCTAGGAAATTCTTCTGGGAGCTTTGGGCCTCGAACTACGGATTCACGGGTCGGGATGCCCTGTGGATAACCGGGAAAAGACACATGAATTCAAATAATTACGATGTGCTGGTGATCGGCGGCGGGCATGCCGGGGTCGAAGCGGCTCTCGCCGCAGCGAGGATGGGATGCCAAACGGCGCTGATGTCGTTCCGAAAGGACCGCATCGGACAGATGTCGTGTAATCCGGCAATCGGCGGGCTTGGGAAGGGTCAGCTCGTAAAAGAGATAGACGCGCTCTGCGGCGAGATGGGTGTGGCCATAGACGATACGGGGATCCAGTTCCGAACCCTGAACTCCTCGAAAGGCCCCGCGGTCAGAAGCTCTCGTGCGCAAGCCGACCGGACGCTCTACCGGGAGCGCATCCTGCGCGCAGTCCAGTCCCATCCGAATCTCACGGTGATCGAAGCGGCGGCGGGTGAGCTCATCGTCCGCGGCGACGAAGTGCTCGGCGTGAACACCGAAGCGGGTGTTCCAATCTTGGCGAAGGCCACGGTGCTGACGACCGGGACCTTCTTGAAGGGACTCATGCACACCGGGGAGAGGCAATCCACCGGCGGCCGGGTCGGAGAACAGGCGAGCAGCAAGCTCAGTGACTCCATCGCCGGTCTTGGGCTTCGCATGGGCCGGATGAAAACGGGCACTCCTCCGCGACTCCTGTATGCCAGCATCAACTGGGCCAAGACCGAAGAACAGCCCGGAGACACGCCGATTAAGCCGTTTTCATTTCGAACCGGCTCCATCGAGCGGCGTCAGGTCAGCTGCTGGATCACGAGCACGAATGCCGAGACACACGAAATCATCGGCGCCAATGTCGAACGCTCGCCGATGTTCAATGGACAGATTCAGTCCCGCGGCCCTCGATATTGCCCTTCGATCGAAGACAAAGTGTTCCGCTTCCGCGACAAGGAGTCGCACAACATCTTCCTCGAGCCCGAAGGCTACGAGTCGGACATCGTCTACCCGAACGGAATCTCGACAAGTCTCCCGCTCGATGTGCAGGAAGCTTTTCTCCGCACGATTCCAGGACTCGAGCGGGCCGTTGTTCTTCAGGCGGGATATGCCGTCGAGTATGATCATATCGACCCGACGGAGCTTGAGCGAACGCTCGCGCCGAAGGCGTTCCGGGGCATTTATTTCGGAGGGCAGATAAACGGGACCTCGGGATACGAAGAAGCCGGAGCGCAGGGGCTCATGGCGGGTATTAACGCCGCCCTGTTCGTGCAAGGAAAGGCGCCGTTTATTCTCGGCCGCGATCAGGCCTACATCGGGGTCATGATCGACGACCTCACGACGCTTGGGGTGAGCGAGCCCTACCGGATGTTCACGTCTCGCGCGGAATACCGGCTGAATCTCCGCGAGGACAACGCCGATCTGCGTCTCATGCCATATGCGCGTGAGCTCGGGCTTGCGACGGAAGCGGAGTGGCAGCAGTTCTCGGAGCGTCAAGAACGGATCGTCGCCGAGCGGAAACGCTTGGATACGACGCTTCTGAAACCTGTGCCTTCATCAAATGATTGGCTCTCGACGCTCGGAAGTGCGGCGCTCGTCGACGTGGCGTCGCTGTCGGTTCTCCTCCGGCGTCCTGAACTCACCTACAAGTCAATCGCAAAGACATATCCCTCCGAGACGCTTCTTTCCGAGCTTGAAATCGAGCGGCTTGAGACGGAAATCAAGTTTGAAGGCTATTTAAAGCGCCAGGAGCTCGACATCGAGCGCGTGAAAAAGATGGAGGGCGTTCGGATCCCCCGCGATTTCGACTTCGCTTCGGTCTCGGGTCTCAGCGTCGAAGTGCAGGAGAAGCTTCGTCACGTTGCTCCTGAAACTTTGGGGCAAGCGTCCCGGATTTCAGGCGTCACTCCGGCAGCGGTCTCGCTGCTCGCGGTCTTTCTGAAGCGCCATTCCGGAAGAAAGCCCAGTCCTGGAAGCGAGTGTTTCACGTGAAACATCCCTCGGGAGCGGCTTCGGGGGGAATGCCGAGCGAGGCGTTTGTCCGGGAGCAGATAGAAAGCACCGCCCGTTTTCTCGAACTTCAGGGCTACAGCGTTCAGTTCGAGGTTTTTCCCGCGCGGGTCTACACCGACATTCTTCGATACCTGGAGCTCCTCCTCGACTGGGGAACGCGGATGGATCTCGTCGCGCCGGCTCCACCGGTTGAGCAGCTTGCCCGGCATTTCATCGATTGCATCACGGCGGACTTCGTTCTTCGGGCGGTCCTCGGGGAGTCACTGCGCGAGGAAAGCGGGATCGCAGACATCGGATCGGGCGCCGGATTTCCAGGAATGCTCCTCGCACTTCTCCACCGCGACGCGCCGGTTACTCTGCTTGAGCCTCGTGAAAAACGAGTTCGATTTCTTACTGAAGTAAAGAAGGAACTTGAACTTGACGCAGTTCAAATATTGCCGACTCGTTTTGAGATGCTTTCTTCAGGTTTTCCACAGGAAGTCACACTAGTGATTTCAAGGGCTCTTGGGAGTTATCCACAGTTTGTAAACAAGGGCCGGGAGAACCTGTTGAAAACCGGAGGCGGAGTGGTCTCGGCAATGGTGGGACCGTCGTTCTCACTTGCCGAAGTAAAGGAGCCGGGAACCGCAGCCGAGCTCCACTCCTACCGCGGAGGACCTGCTGCTCCGCAAAGGGCACTCGCCCTCTGGAAGGTCGGAAAAGAAGTCCGTTGACCGGGGAAGAAATGGGAAGTGGGCGATCTTCCCGAGGCACTGGCCTCTACCGATGTTAATGTTCAGAGCGTTTCGTTAGCTGTCCTCTTCGCTCCCACCGTCGTCGTCGCCGCCGCTCTCATCGTCGTCGTCGTCTTCCTCCATGTACTCGCTGAGGTAGTGCCCCGCGAGAAACGCGGTCAGGAGGAGCGCCAGCCCGCCGAACATGAGTTCTGGCGGGACGAGACTCTCGGCCGGCATGATCCCTTCCCTCTTCTCGGAGTCTTGGAGCGGTCCGTTCGGAGTGTTGTTCCGACTCGTATCCGCCCCTCCTTCAATCAACCCTGCGGAAGTGAAACGCCCACTTCATGAAGATTATGAGTGACCGCGGAACAAATTCTGGAATGCGTCTTGAAAGTCCGGAGATTGTGCGAAGGGCGCGTCAACTCTCTTCGCCTGGGGGAGGTATTTGCGATTGAGCGCGTCCATCATGAGGGGTCGGTTCGAGTTCTGAGCTGCGGATGTTTGAACGCGGCGGGGTCCTTCCGTCTCGAATGGTCCGGCGCAAAATCCGAAAACTCTGCTTTCGAAGATCTGATCTCTCAGTTTGCGCGAAATCTCCCCGTAGTCTTTCCGGGCATATCGGATCGAAGGTAGCAATCGCGGGGGGTATGGTTTTGACGCAATTACTGCTTAAAACGGCTGTTTTCACAGCCGCGTCATTTTTCCTCTGCGATCCGCTTTTAGCCTCGGGCCAGGAAGCGAATCTGAGCAAGGTCGAGCGCTCAATGAGGTTCAATGGCCGGCGCTGTATCGATGCCAGAATTGCTCGGGGCCTCGGAGTTCTGGGAGAGATCGAGACGGGGCAGGCTTCGGTGTTTGTGGAGCCGCAAGTCGAGGGACTTCCGACGTCGTTCCTTCCCCAAGACATTGATGTGAAGTGCGAGGTGAAACGGGACGTCAGGAAAAACCCGATTTCGGTGAGCTGCAAGTGCACCCTCAAGGCTCCGATCTTTTGCGGCGTGGTAGCGAGCTGGAAGCGAAATGCCGGGATGTGCATCGACGGTTCTCCGGGAGCGAAAACCACCGTTGTCTTGCAGGACTTTGTTGACGCACCCATTACGTTTCCCGAGGTCTCCCTATCGGAGCACGACGACGATTTCCTCAGGATGATGAATCTCTTCGATAGGGAACGCGACCGGTTCGACCGAGAGATTTGTGACATCGCCGCCTTCCGTCCGGGAATCGGAGCAGCTGAAGTCTGCAAAGGAAGCAGGCGAGTCCGTGCCGCCCTCTTTCCCATCCGAGTGGACAACATTCCATGCTGTAAGGAGGTTCTCCCTCCGGCTCCGCTCACAGATGCCGGGACTTTGGATCAATGGTTTGCGGGAGCCCCAGCCGACGATGAAGCTCCGGCCGTTTCTGCCACCGTCCAGTCTGGCTCTCTGACAGCCGTTTCGAGCGTTGAGGCTGTTGAATTCTTGCTGGACGAGCTGATGATTCAAGGAAAGTCTCCCGTGTTCACTGAGCCCTCCGTTGTCCTCGAACCCGAGCCTGGGAATCCGAAAATGGCCCCGATCTCCCTGGAGGCCCCGATTCTGCGGGGTTTCTAGCCTCGGCCTGTTCCCTGTGGAAACCCTGTGCCGCTGTGTCTCTGTGGTTCAGGAGGAGCAAGAAAGATTAACCACAGAGGCACTGAGCCACAGAGCATGCACGGAGAAAGAGGTGAGTCAGACCTTTCGTCGTGTGCGCGAACTGGAACGGGGTTCATTCTGAGGAAAAAACCGGAATGAGTGCTGAAAGTCTGGAGATTGCGCGAAGGGCGCGTCATGCGCATTCGCCATTTTGCGGCAGAGAAGAAAGGAAGTGGGCGGCTTCCCTTTGGTTAGAACCTGAGTGCGAGGATGGTCTCGAGCGCCTCGAGACACTGGGTGTCACGGGTCCCTGCGGACGCGCGAACGATGCGCGTCCTCGCGTAGAGCGTGACCTCCTTCGGAACGTACTGTTTCGCGTCGTCGGAGAGGCGGCCCGTCATGGAGAGGAGCGGGTCCGTGTTTGACAGATACTCCCCGCCGGACGCGAGATCCTCGAGGACGGCGCGCGCCACATCGACGATCTCCTCCCGGTGCGTGCTCGCCATTCCGTCCAGCTCAGCCTGAGTCCAGAGGAGGGACTCGCGAGTCCCACCGGGGACATACAGGAAGATAGCGAGAACTTCGTTTCTGGGTCCGAGCTCGCCGTCGTCGCAGCGGCACTCGAGCCAGGAGACGACCCGGGAAGACACGAGCTCCAAGGCGCTCCTGCCATCAACGCCCAGCGTTTTCGTGACGTTTAGCATTCTCAGGAGATACTCCTTCGCCCACGCGATGCTCCGGCCGCTGAACTCCTCGAGGAGAATCCGGACAAGGGACATCTCGAGACGCGTGAGGGACGTCACGAAGCCGAGCGCCTGCTTGGTCTTCTTCAGCTTGTCGCTCGTGGCGAGGCTGCTCCTGATCCAGCTGCCGATCGTCGTGAGCACCGCGAGACCGATGCAGCAGAGAATGAGGATCGGGAGCATGTTCGTGAGCTTGTCCAGCTCGGCCGTCATCTGCTGTGCATTCAACCGTCGACCCCTTTCGAAGAAAGCGATTTAGTCGTTTCTGCGTTGTGAAAGAACCACGCGAGAAGAGTAGCCTGCCCACTCTTGTCACGTGTCGCCGAGACGTGAAAACAACGGGCTTTCTCACGTTATTCGGCTTGTTTTCCAAAGTTTTGGAATTGTCTCTGGAAAGTCTTTCCCTCTGGAAGGCGAGGCGGGTTCGAAGTGGAGGGCTCGAACTGGAACGGGGTTCATTCTGAGGAGAAAGGTTCGCTATTAGTTGGGCTCGAACTGGAACGGGGTTCATTCTGAGGAGAAAGGTTCGCTATTAGTTTGAACCACAGCGGCACGAAGGCACTGAGCTTGCACGGAGTACGAAGCGAATCGGACTTTTCGTCGTGTTGAAAAAACTCAGCCCCACCCACTTCTCTGTGCAAACCCTGTGCCGCTGTGTCTCTGTGGTTCAAGAGAAATAAAAAAGAAGCACAGAGACACGGAGCCACAGCGACAAAATGAATAGGAGCAGCAGCTCTCACAAAACCTCTCGAAGCCGCAGCTTTCGAGAGGCCGTGAAAGCTGCGGCAAACCTATTTCAGCACTCATATCCGTCGCGGAGTTCGCGGCGGAGCCAGCCGATCTCGACGTTGAGGACGCAGAGCCGCTGCTCGGTGTCGGAGCCGATCGGCGCGTTCAGCCGGCGGAGATCTGCGCGTTCGTCGAGCATGCGCTGAAGCTGGTCCAGCTGCGCGAGCCGCTCCGGGTTCCAGAACGACATCCACAGCCGGGTGAGGAACTTCCACGACGCCGCGACGAAGCTTACGAAATTCGAGAACATTGAATTTTTCCTTGGGTGATTGCTGCCGTCCGGAAAGACTCAACACGGTTGAGCCCGCGCGGGCGGCGGAAAGAGAAATCTTCGGTATGTAATTGTGAAGAGAGCGGTGCCGTGCCTTCTCTCTTTCTATGCGGTCTCAATCTAAACAGGCGGGAAACGGCAGACTACGATTCGACTAACGTTCCCCGGCAAAGCCGCAATTATTGAATGGGAAGCAAAGGATTGGTCGCCCGAGGTCGGCTACCGGAAATGTCGTGCTCTGAGACCGCTTCCACCGAGAGCGAGACTTCATCACCGAGCCGAGGAGCCGAATGAATGGCTGAACCCTCAGCCGGGAACGGGCGTCTCGATTTTGGAGGCTGAACGGGGAGTGAGTCCCCGGGAGCTGAAATTCCTTACTGAGCAGGAACAAACAGAGGGGTGTTTTTAAATGCTGGACTATGGAGATTGTATTGACAATTACCATACGGTCGGCTCAGACACGGGATCTCCGTCTCGCTTCTGGAAATTTTCTCTAACGTAATCGATTCCTCATCCGGACGCAGCCGAGCCTTAGCCGCCTCTGCCGATATCATCGATCGAGCCTCCGCTGCTTTGGGGCGCTCGAGACGACGCGAAGGGTATTGAAGAGAGGAAAGGTTATATGATTCGTCGAACTACTTTACTGCCGCTCTCAGCGGCGTTCCTCCTGTTTTCCGCCGCGGACGCCGTGGGTGATGGATCCAATAGCGATTCGCCGGAACCGGCCGGACAGGTCGAGCTTTCGAAGCGCTATACGGGCGGCGGTTGTTTTTTGCCGAACGAATTTCCGACCGGTTTTGTGTCAGGCCGGTTCGTGCCCTACCTCACGGCAGGCAGGCCTCCCGAGGACCCAAAGGACTCGGCTACATGCGAGATCAAGCGGGATGCAGATAAGCGGATTGTCGAATTTGACTGCGCCTGCGCGAGTTTTGGGCCGCTCGAGTGCGTCTTTCACTACTCGTCGCCCTTCCGTGGCGCGGACCTCTGTCCGCTCGGCGTTTTCCCAACCTGGGATGTGGCGATTGAGCGTATCCGGCTGCCCGGCCCCCATCATTGGCCAGCAATTCGGATTACGCCTGACTCGCCGGCCTTTGCAGAGCTTACGCGGTTGTATGCACGAGAAGATAAGTCGACGTTTCAGCGTGAGATATGCTGGATGAGTTCTGGCCGTGGGCAGAGACTTGCTCGATGCGCGGCATCACCGCGGGCAAAAATCGCGATGCTGCCGCACAAAGTCGAGAATATTCAGTGCTGCTCGAAGCGACTTCCATCGGTCGGCGCCGAAGCAAACGAAGACGGGTCTTTCGTGACAGTCGAACAGTTCTTCTTCGGAGGACCTGCAACCGCTGGAAATGACACAAGCGTTTCGGACGCGGTGGATCCCAGCGTCAGCAGTTCTTTCGAATCAGAAGTTCCGGTCTTTGCTGTATCGACAGACGTGAACGCGGAGGTTGAAAACGATACGTCGACTGAACTCTTCCTGGAAGAGATGCCGATTCCCGAGCTCGAACCAATCGAAACAAAAGCCGGGGAAGAGGACGCGCCGGGTGTGAGCACGGACGAAAGCCGTGCGACCGAGTGAAGGAAGAAATTGCATCGATCTGGAATGGGTGGATTGTCACTCAAGTAAGGAAGAAGTGGGCGAGCTTCTCCTTTGTTACAACCGTCGCTTGAGGAGCGTCTTTAGCGTAATGAGCACGTCTTTCGATCGAACAGTCCCGTGTCCCCTTCTCTCGAGCTCCGCGTCAAGAGCTGCAAGCGCGACGCTCCGCTCCTGAGCCGAGAGGAGCGCGGTCACTCCCAACATCGTATGCGGGCCTGTGTCACCCACCGTCGACGTCGCGATGCTGGCCAAGAGCAAATACGCCGCTTCCATGATATCGATAAGCTCGGCCTCCCCAAATCGCGCTCGCTCCTCACGGGTCCACATGAACCGCCCGAGCTCCCCCGTTGGGAGGAACCTGAGGATCCAGGTTGCGTCCAGCCGACATCCGGCTCCGCGGCCTTCGCAGCCGCAGAGAAGCCATGTCCAGAGCCCGCTTCGGAACAAGAGCGGCTGGCGTGCGATGCTGGCAATCTGCACACGACGTTGGCCTTCGGCGACTTCAAAGAGGCGAATCAGGTATTCCCGCCCCCAGGTCCTACTCACCGTGAGGTGTCTCACCAGATGCCGCAAGATGAAGCCCTCAATCGGACTGAGCTTCGTTAGGACGCCCAGGGCGAGAACCGCGTCTCGCCCCTCCAGCCAATGGCGCACCAGTGCCTGAATCCAGCGCGAGATCTGAGCGCGGTATGCGCTGCTCAGGTACCACAGCAGGCAGGCAACGATCATCACTGCTCCGATCGTCAGCAAGGGCACGAGCAACTCGACGAACATCACTTTCCCCAAACGTGACCTACCGGAAAAAAGGATCCGGCTTTCCCTTTGAAAGAACCACAGAGCGTGCAAGCCCACTCCTTTCAGGGTTTCTCAAAGCAATGAGCTGCAAAGGTTATGAGTATGGAAAGCGTGGCTTTCGGGAGGTCAGGGAAATGTATCCACATCTCAACCGAGGTCGTAACGAAGTCACGCTCATCCTGATTGAACCACGGAGGCACAGGGGCGCAGAGTTTACACAGGGATGAAGCGAAGCAGATCATGATTTCTACTCTGCGTACTTTGCGTGCTCTGCGGTTGCAGTCGAGAATTGAAGAATGAACCAGAAGTGCAACCGCAGAGCACGCAAAGGTCGCGGAGGATGTGTTTAAGGTGTGTGCTTAGCGCGAACCCCGCTCCAGAGTGAAATTAACGCTACCTCTGCGCTGTTCAAGCTCGGTGCTTCCGTATCGGTGTGGTTAAAAAAGGTAAGCTTCGCGAACCAGGGTCTTGACGACGCGACGATTCGCCTTCCGGATGGAACCACAGAGGCACAGGGGCCCAGAGATTGCGCAGAGAAAAAGTGCTAAGCAGAGAATGTTCTCCACTCCGCGTCCTTTGCGGTTGCATTTCCCGTTGAAGATTGAAGAGAAGAGTGCAACCGCAGCGGATGTGTTCAGCGCGAACCCTGGCGGGGCTAATCTGGCTAGTTTCGGGTCAGAAAATGTTTCACGTGAAACATTTTCCGAGTGAGAGAGTGTTGGAGTGTCGATGTGGTCGAATATAGAGACGCTGGGTTATCGTTGTTGAGTCTCACAGTCGTAAATTGTTTCACGTGAAACAATTTATAATTAAATAAGTGTCCTTGTCGCGGATGGAAAAGTCAGAAGCCGCCCGCTCCATATCTTGTTGCGCACTTAGCTTTCGGAGAATGTTTCACGTGAAACATTTTGTGATTAGTCTTGTCGCTTATCGCTAGAACAGCACGACTCGGCGACTTGGCACGGGGGTCATCTTGAAGAAAATGATTCTCCTGGGCTTCCTTCTCCGTGCAGTCTCTGTGTCTCCGTGCCTCTGTGGTTAAAGAGTCGTCGCGGGTCAGGTCGTAGAGACGCGGGGCTCGCCAGCCAATTGAACCACAGAGACACAGACGGAGAGGATCTGGAGCTGGGTGCATCTTGAGTAAAGAATGTTTCACGTCAAACATCTTCTGGAGAGATTAGTCGTCGTCTGTGTGGCGTGGTTCTCCATCCGGGATCTTTGGGTAGAACAAAGTGTTTAGCGACGCGGCGAGATATTGGCAGCGCCTTGCGGGTAAATTGTTTCACGTGAAACAATTTCATATTAGATGAGTGCCGGACGAGGCTCTGCGGCTGATACATCGCCGCTAAGGCTCAGTTTTTAAGCGTTGTTAGAGCAAATTGTTTCACGTGAAACAATTTGCTTGAAGAATAGTCTTAAATTAGCCCAAGCAGTGCTCCGCAATCTGAGCCGCTCTGGCTGCGATCGGTGGTCAGGAAGGGGATCAACCAGTGGGCTCTGGAGATCGAAAGTTGTTTGTATCTCTAGGTCTTCTCCAGAGGTGTTTCACGTGGAACGCTTCGCCATGGAACCAATCCTGAGATTCCTAAGAGTTCGAGACTTCAGAGGCCGCTGTCCGTGGCGGGCAATTGCGCGGGCTGTTTGCTCGGAAAATGTTTCACGTGAAACATTTTCCGATGAGCAGCGGACGTTATTTCGTCATCGAGCTTAGTGCTGGTCTATTTGAGCTTCACAGAAGCTGTTCCTGCGCAGAACTTGGGTGGGACCCAATCGAACATCGAGGATCAGGCGCAAAGCACTGAGGCCTTTTAGAGTGGGAGAGAGAGTCTCTGGATTCATTTCAGCGGATCACCCATCGTCTCATCAAAAAATGTTTCACGTGAAACATTTTCTGATGACGGCGCGCGTAACTTAACGCGAGAGCTTACGCAGCGACGGAGGACTTTCCGACCGAAGTCCGCGGGGGACATTCGGAATGGAGTGGTCGGAGAAGACTCCGCAGCAAGTGCTCCGCGCCGAGAACTTTATTGCAAGCACGGAAAAAGTTAGTCAGGGCACTTATTCCGGTTAGAAGCAAAGTTTTGCTCAGAAAATGTTTCACGTGAAACATTTTCTGAGCTGACACGGGGTGAATTAAGGGGCGAAAGTCACTCAGCTCGCGATGGATCGGAACCATCTCCGCGATACGAAGGCTCGAAATCACTCGCTCTCGTGTGAGGAGGACGCGAGACCGGGGCGCGCCTTTCCGCGTGGAACTTTTCCGGCCCCAAGAGCCGATAAACAGTGAAAATAAACCGGTGTAGGACCCAATATCGTGTGGTAGTTCAAACCTCCTATGGGAAGAGTCATTGCAGTTGTGAATCAGAAGGGCGGAGTCGGAAAGACGACGACGACCGTGAACCTGTCATCGGCCTGCGCGGCATTGGGCAGGAAGGTGCTCGTTGTAGACATCGATCCCCAGGGGAACGCCACGAGCGGGCTTGGTGTTGATAAAAACGGTCTCGAGGCGACCCTCTACGACGTCTTCTTGGGTGTCTTCAACCTTAGCTCGGTCATCGTGGGGACCGAGCAGACCAGTTTGTGGGTGGCTCCTTCGAATGCGGACTTGGTTGGCGTCGAAGTCGAGCTGAGCGGTGTGCCGGGGCGCGAACATCGCCTGAAAAATCAATTGAGCCGGCTAAGGACCCAGTTCGACTACATTATTCTTGATTGTCCGCCATCCCTCGGACTTTTAACGCTGAACGCCCTGGTGGCTGCGAACTCCGTGCTCGTTCCACTCCAGTGCGAATATTACGCGCTTGAAGGGATTTCCTCTTTGATGCAAACCATAGCCCTTGCCCGGCAGGAGCTGAATAAGACGCTCGAGCTGGAAGGAGTTGTCCTCACAATGTATGACGGGAGGACGAATCTCGCCCGCCAGGTCAGTGGAGAGGCGAGAAAACATTTCGGAGAGGCTGTATTTAAGTCCATGATCCCGAGGAATGTCCGGTTGTCCGAGGCGCCGAGCTTTGGAAAACCCATATTCCTCTATGATCCGCAGTCCATCGGGGCTCAAGCATACAGCGACCTCGCCCTCGAGCTCGAAGAGCGGCATGGAGCCGTAGAACCGGTGTCTCAGCTCGTGGCGAACTCCCGAAGAGGCAGAAGATTAGCGAATTCTTAGGACCTATGAGCACACGAAGAAGCGGAGATCAGCTGCAAGTCATACCGGGAAACCTCGAAGGGAATGACGAGGACACGGGAGACGACGCCCTCGAATTTAAGTTTCCGTCGAATCGGGAATTTAATCCGCCGCAAAAAGGCGCCAACGTTCCCCGACGGAAGAGTGTCCTCGGTCGCGGACTCTCGGCACTTTTGACGTCTTCCGCAGTGCCCGTCGACCTCTCAAATATACCCCTTGCCGGAGTGGGCGGAAACGCTCTCACAGAGCAGGAAAAGCCCATAAAACAAGGCTCGGAGAAGCTTCCTTCCGGAAAGTCCACGAACACCCGCGAGCAAAAAGCTGCGTCGTTGCCGAAGCCGTTTCCGGCCGACGACACCCCCCCTCCGGTACCCAGTCCGTTTACGCCCCCGGCCCCGACTGCGGTCACCGCGGGAGCGACTTCGGCGAGCGGAATCGGAGCCGCCTCGAACCCAGGAGCAGCATTCGGAGAGGACGACGGCCTCATTGACGGCGGGCTCGTGTACCTCTCGGTTGACCGCGTTCGCGCGAACCCCGATCAACCGAGACGCACGTTTCCACAAGCCGAACTTGAAGATCTTTCCGAGACGATCAAAAAGACCGGGCTCCTGCAGCCGCTCGTCGTTCGTCGGCGAAAAGGCGAATCAGGACAGCTCGCCGCGTATGAGATCGTCGCGGGAGAGCGGCGTTTCCGGGCCGCTAAAATGGCGGGTTTGGTGAAAATTCCGGCGATTCTGAAGCAGCTAAACGATCAAGAAGCGCTTGAAATCGGTATCATCGAAAACGTTCAGCGAAGCAACCTGAACCCCATCGAAGAAGCGCTCGCCTATCAACGACTCGTGGACACCTTCGGCTCGACGCAGAACGAAGTGGCCGAGAAAGTTGGAAAGGATCGAGCGTCGGTTGCGAACCTTCTCCGCCTCTTGAAGCTCGATCCCTCGGTGCAGGAGATGATCGTAAGAGGGGATCTTTCCGCAGGTCACGGCCGGACACTTCTTCGCGCGGAGTCTCCCGAGCTCCAACGAACCGTCGCGAAGCGAATCCTCGACGAGGGGTTATCAGTTCGGGAAGCGGAGCTTCTCTCTCAAGGAGGAACACTCGAGCGTGATCGGCCGGTCGCGATCCCTGGAGCTTCCGTGGTGCCGGGAGCATCGGAGATCCCCGGTATACGAATTCCGGCGACCGCGCCCGGTGGAGAGTCAAAACCTGCGCCAAAAGTGCAAAAATCCCCGGAAATACTGGCTCTGGAAGAAGAGCTTCGCCGGACCCTCGGGACGAAAGTCAGTCTGCAATTTAGCGAGGCGGGACGCGGCGAGCTGCGAATCAGTTTCTATTCGGTCGAGGAACTCGAAGGCATCGTCGAGATGTTCCGAGAATAAGCGAACGCTCTCGCAAGTTCACAACGAGGGTCCCGAAGCGGGTAAATCTTTCTCCCGTTCATCCGGAACGGTCGCGCGAAAAAGAACAAAGAAGACCGGCATGGACTTCATCGAGGTCTCCTCGGCGAATGGACATGTCTCTTTCGGTATTCCGGAGAATGCTGCGCTTTCCTAGCAATCCCCGAGGATTGAGCGAATTTTTGTAAGCATTTGAATTCGACGGGAACCAGCGGAAATCTCCGCAAAAACCCATTCCCCACTCCCCCCACCACAGCGAGGCTTTCTCGAACCTAGCAGGCGTCAAGCACTTCTCCAGCAAGCTCTGGATTCTCCATTCAAGCTTCATAATGAAACCGAGATTCGTTCGGGCACACGAGTCAGGTGAATACGAACCAAAGCTTGTTTGATCTTTTAGGTTGTAAAATGAAAACGGAACTTCTCAGGTTATTTTTTGTCCTCGGAATGATCACGGCGTTTCTCTTCTCGGAGAAGAACGTGGCCGCTCAGGTATCAATCGACGCCGGCTGGAACAAAGCCAATCGAGCGAGCTTCGGGGATGAGTTTCGAGCGGTGGCGGCGCTCCCGAACGGGAAGGTCTACGGGGTTGGATATGCCTTTCAGCCCCATTTTTCGGGCGCCACAGCCTACAGCAAAAACAGCTACATCGCGCGCGTGAATTCGGACGGAACGCTTGACACCGCATTTAACGGAAACGGAATTCTCTTCGTCGACATGGGGCGAAATACCGCAGCCGGGATTAGCTACGACGACGAGCCGACCGCCGTTGTCGTGCAAGCAGACGGCAAAGTGCTCGTGAGCGGCGTCGTCCAGTATCCGGCAAATGCGGGCGGACTAGACACCTACCTCTTTCGAGTGAATCCGAACGGGAGCTTCGATTCGGCATTTGGCGCGGGTGGGCAGGGCGTGGTGGACCTCGGATCTGGTCAGGACGACCGGCCAAACACCGTGCTTCTTCAATCAGACGGGAAAGTTGTCATCGCCGGATACCGCAAGTCGAACGCCGCGGTGGGCGTGCGGAAGGACATGCTCGTCGCCCGGCTTCTCTCAAACGGAGCCTTCGACACGGCGTTTGGCGGAAGCGGGCTCGTCGTCGCCGACGCAGGTCAGGGTCAAGACGATGAGGCCTATGATGCGGCGATTCGATCTGATGGCCGGATCCTTCTCGCCGGTTCGGCGATGCGCCGGATAACCCCAACATCGGCCGGATTCGCGCGGAACACCGCCCTTGTTCAGTTCCTTTCAAACGGCGCGCTGGATACTTCCTTCAACGGCTCGGGCGGATCGATCGTCGATTTGGCAAAAGACCCGGGGAACCAGCAGAACTACGACGACGAAGCGACGTCCGTCGCCATCAGACCGGACGGAAAGATCATCATCGGCGGGTATGGACGCTACCGCATGTTCGGCTCGACCGGATTTAATACGAACTCTCTGTTTGCTCGATATCTCGCGAACGGCACTCTCGACACCTCGTTTGGAACGGGAGGTTCAACCGTCCTCGATTTCGGTTTCGAGTCCGTCGGGGGCAGCTACGACGACCGCGCCATCGACGTCGCCGCACTCGCTGACGGAAAAACCATCGCCACGGGCTGGCTCATTCAGCGCCAAGCGCCGGGGTCGAACGCATTCGGGACGAACCTGTATGTCACCCGCTTGCTCGACAACGGCTCGACCGACGGCACGTTCGGCTCGGGAGGGACCACCCTTTTGGAGCTGGCGAAAAACGCTGGAACTGGCTTTCGGCCGGACGCCGAACCCTCTTCCGTCTCGGTTCTTCCCGACGGCCGCATTGTCGTTGGCGGATACGCCTATCAGTCTGTCCCGACGCCGGGATCGGGAAACAGCGACAACAGTCTGCTCACGCGGTTCTCGGCCAACGGTCTCCAGGACTCTACTTTCGTGTCTCGGGTGTTTCCATACCACTGCGATGACGGGCTCGATAACGACGGCGATGGGCTGGTCGACCTCGGAGATCCAGGCTGCAAATCCACCACCGACGTGAATGAAACCAACGGGAGCTCGCCTTTCGTCTCGTCCCCGGCGTTCATCAAGTGGAACACGTATCTCAAGCAGTGGAACTTCCTTGAGCTCGTCTCGAACGGACCGAACTCCATGACGGTGGGAATCGAGATATACAACGCGCGGAGCGAGCGGATGATCTCCGAGAGCATCGTCCTTCGCCCGGAAACGGAGTTTGATTTTGACTTAAACGACGCGATCCGACGCGCCTGCTCGAGCGTGAATCCAGCCTCCTGCAGCGGCTTTGCCGACGTGGATGGGAGCGGCGTGATAGACAGCTTCGGGGTTATCGTTCTCCGCTTCCTCGCCCCGACGGGCACAAATCTCGTCGGCAGGATGAGTAACTACCGCCCGGACGCCGGAACGGATTCATTCTCCTTCGCCTTCCCGAGGGAGCTCCGACCTCCGACGAAGGGACGGACGTATGCGGTTGCCAACACCTACGACCCGCAGAATCTCGGGTATCTCGTCCCGAATTTCGGAGAGATCATTCATATTGGGAACTCGGAGACCATTGCCTCGGGCGGGACCCCGACTCCCGGCCGCTACACCGTAAACATCTTCGACCAAGCTGGGAAAACCATCTTGACCCAGCGAATTCCGGCACAAAATGCCCAGCCGCTTTCGGCACTCGGCGAGATCGATTTCGAGGCGGGGCATCAAATCGTCAATCCTTCAACCGGAGGAGTCGTTGAGTCGGTCTACCTCGTCGAAGTCATCCCGGATGATCCAAACGCCGAGTATCTCTTCTCGGTCGCGCGCTACAGCTCGAATGCTCCGGCGGGAGTCGCTCCAAGCACCTATAACTACGCGCTTGCCATTCCCGGCCGCGCTGGTGCGGCGTCGACGCTCTACGCACCGCTCACCAACGAGACCTATGCCTGCGGCACGTCGACGAACTGGGTGGAGGTCGCAAACGTGAGCTCATCCGCTCAGACCGCGTCGATTCGCTTTAGAAACTCCCGCGGCGAGATCGTCGGCCGCGCGGAAGGCAACAACGCGACCTTTAGCCCCAAGAGCCAGATCCACTTTAACGGGAGCGGGTTTCTTGCGGCGGGAGATATCGGCTCGGTTGAAATCGTGGGCGGCGCGCCGGGGAGCTTCGTCGTCCAAAGCATGGTGTATGTCCGCGCCTGCAACGAAAATCGCGTCGACACCGCGTATGTCTCCCTCGGTCGAGTGGCCGGACGGCAGATTCAAGCGGGGACGGTAAATACCTTCCTCGGCATGAGGAACTTCCTCCGCACTTGGTCGACATCAACCGCGAATATTTCAATTGATGTGAACCTGAAGTCCTTTACGAATGCAACGTTTCAGACCAGCCACTCGCTCCCGGCGATGGGGGCAAACAACCTCCTCGTGAACGATGCGCAGGGACTGAACTTTCCCGCCGATCAGTACGGCTCGGCGAAGCTCTCCGGCCCTGCGGCAAACCGCTTCCTCGGAGAGATCTTCCGCGTCCGCACCGAGATGCGCGGCGGGAGACCTCGAGTTGATTTCGTGCTCACTTCAGAAATCGGGTAGCGCCCAGCGGGCCCGAGCCCAAACCGGAGCGGAGAGGCGGCGTTTTCCTCACGCCTCTTCGCCCGGCGCGGATCCACGGGAGCAGATTTCCGTTTGGCCGCGGATGTTCGGAACGTGGGACAGACACGCTGTATTAGGCGGCTCCGACTTTTCCTCACGCGCCGCTTACGCCTCTTGCTGAACGCCCCTTTTGCCTGTGTTTCCCCGCTATAATTAATTCGCTCACGAGGAATTGTGACTCAGAGATTCCCAAGGTTCTTTATCCACGGAGTTGCGCAAGAGTGAAGAACTTCATTTGCTGGCTCGCTTTGTTCGTCGGAAGCTTATTGACCGTACTCGCGGTCCTCTATTTGATGGTCGGCGGGAAGTACTCCGAGATCATCTTCGCGATCGTCTTGGTTTTCGACTGGCTCCTCGTCAATATCGCCAGCCTCGACATCCCGGGCCAGCGGCATCGGGCTATGGAATCCCGTTGGCTTAAATGGCAAGTGAGTCACCTCGAAAACATCGACCATCGGCAGAAGGGGCGAATCGGCGAGCTGGAAGACAGGCTCCGGCGCGCGACGGAGGAGCAGAACGAAGGCGATCGCGAGCGGGTGCGACTCATGGCCCAGCTCGAGATGTTGCAGATTTCGGCCCGCTGCGAACGGATCAGAGTGCTAAGAACTCTCGGGAGAGAGAGCGCTCCGGGAGGACTGGAGTTGGAAGATCTCTCCGACTTCGCTCTCGTCCGGCTGTTCAACGCGACGATTCGGCACCATGCTGAACTCTCCGCTGTCTGGGAGAGACAGCGGGTCGATCACTCGAACTGAGGTTGTCAGCTTCCGGGAGCGCCGTGAAAAGGCCTCCCGGAAAACCTCACGTTCCTCGTCGAGCGGCTTTTGTTCTCCCGACTACTTAGCCCTTCCTCTGTGCCCCTGTGGTGAAAACAGGATGGCGAGTCACCGCGTCGTAACGACCTGGTTAGCGACGCCTACTTTGACCACAGAGGCACAGGGGCACAGAGATCGCTTCGAATAGGAACGGGGTTAATAGGAACGGGGTTCATCCTGAGCGGGGTTAATAGGAACGGGGTTCATCCTGAGCGGTCACAGCGGTTTTCACCTCTGCGTCCTTCGCGTCCTCTGCGGTTGCTATTTGAAGTGATTCTCTAATGTTAAATGCAACCGCAGAGGACACAGAGCGGAGATCAATCTGTCTGCTGTTCCCGACTGATGTATTCGCAACGCTTGTCTCCGCTAGCCTTTGAGGCGAGTATCCGGGCGGCCTGCCGAATGCTCTTTTTATTTCCCGAGTTGTTTGCTGCTGTATCTTTTGGTATTCATACTCCCCCTCGAGTAGATGCTTTCGGCGACTTTTCACAAAGGAGACGTCCTCGCCGTCTTCTTTTTCGGTAGGTCGCTCCGAATCTAAGGATGCTGCTCCCAGAGCCGCAATTGTAGAGGTTTCGGAATCACGACCACCGCTTCTGTCCCCCCTCATCCCCCTGTACGTGCACGGAGGTGCAAACATGAGAGACGTCGAACCCGTCGAAGTCGAACCGCGCGTTGATGAACCCGCGAGCTACGACGACGACAGCCCGCGGCCGCACTTTCTTCGGGAACGAAACGGCGGACCGCTCTTCGGGATCATGTGCTGCTGTCTCATCATCCCGGCGATCATCGCGCTGCTGTTCGCTCTGTTCGTCTTCGCGGTCGTCATGTTCGCCCGCTACCTCAGCCCCGAACCCGCACCCGGGACGGAAACGTGCTGAACAGTGAGCGACGCGTGTCCGGTAGGTTCTCCCAAGAACATCGCCCCTCGGGCGAACCTACCGGCACACTTGAAACCCATCCATTCATTCTCCGCGCAATCTCTGTGCCGCCGTGCCTCTGTGATTGAAGTAGGCATCGCCTACCAGGTCGTGACGACGCGGTGACTCGGATTCCTTTTCTCACCACAGAGACACGGCGGCACACAGACAAGAGACAAGAGACAAGAGACAAGAGACAAGAGACACAGAGAGACAGCGGCACAGAGACACAGAGACACAGAGACACAGAGCTTGGATGGAGGCGGTCATGCTTCACAAAAGTCTTCGCAATCTCTCAGTAACGCCGCAGCGCCCATGCAGGTAATCCGAAGGAAATCTGCCTGTAACCTTCGTGACGAAAACGCCGCAGCGCCGAAAAGACTGTGCGGCAGAGCTTCGGCGTAAGAATTTTTTCGCGAGATGTGATAACCAGTCGTCAAGCCTGGACGAGGGTTCCCGGCCTGATCTCTTACGCGAGGACGAAATGCTCAAGGTTCTGATCGTGGCCCCCGATGCGGCGGCCGGGTCGATGATCGCGGCGCGCTTCAACGCGGACGGCCGCCTCCACGCCACATCCGTCGAAGGACTCGAAGCCGGGCGAGACGCGCTCGCCGCCGGGGACTTCGAGTTCGTGTTCATCGGCGGGTTCTTCGTGATGCCACACGGCTACGACGCGGGTTCGCCGTCGGCGGTCTTCATCGACGCCCACGTCCGCGGCAACGTGAAGTTCGGCCGCTACGCGAGCGTGCCGCAGGGCGTCCCGGAGAAGTACACCGGCGACATCCCGGTCCAGACGTACCCGATCCCCCGCCGCGAGAACGTGGGGAACGACGTCGAGGACCTCATCGTCGCGGCGTGAGTCGCGGCATCCACAGGTGACACCGCAACGTGGTCCGGAGCGTGCTTTCCGAAGGACTCGGAAGGCCGCTCCGGCACGCAACTCAGGGTTTTAAGCGCTCGGGAACCCTGCGCCGGTGGAATGGGAGATCGCACTCTTTGCGTCTCCCGCCACCGGCCGGTCAGAAGGAACCTCGCGCTTCTCAGCCTCAATCGCTGCCTTTCTCGAAAAAACTCTAGTATCTCCGAGGAGATGCCAATTTTTTCGGAATTTGCTATGGCTAGACTCCTTAACCGATGCGTTCGAAATCAGACATCGAGAACAAGTTTAGGAGCTCCCATGTTTATTTTAGCCAACCGACAAGCCCAGGCCGGAGTGGATAAAGCTATCGCCGTCATCAAGGACGGAGGAAGCGCGCTCGACGCTGTCGAGGAGGCGTTGAAAGCAGCGGAGTCCGATCCGACTTCCCGTTTCAGCGGCTACGGCGGAGCTCCGGATATGACCGGTGTTCTCACCTGCGATTCCGCAATTATGGACGGGGATACTCGCGAGACCGGAGCCGTCGGTGCGGTCAGCGGGTATCTTCACGTCATCTCTCTCGCGCGGAAAGTGATGAAAGAGCTTCCGCACGTCATGTTGGTCGGACACGGTGCCGAGCGTTTTGCCGCCGAGCTCGGAATCAAACAGCAAGATATGCTCTCTCCGGAAGCAAAAATCGGTTTTGAAACCTGGCTCCGGAATCGTGTTTCGAAAGATCACCAAGAAGTCTGGCCGAATCTCCGGATGCTCGATTACGTCTGGCCTTCCGGAAAGCCGTCCGAAGAAAAGGACACTTCGGTCATTATCGCTCAAGACAAGACCGGAAAAATCGCGACCGGAACCACGACGTCAGGCTGGTCGTATAAATATCCTGGACGCCTCGGCGACTCCTCGCTTATCGGCGCGGGTCTCTATGCCGATTCCACCGCCGGAGCCTGCGTGTGCACGCACACTGGAGAGGTCATCATCCGCGGTGTCACCGCCCACACGGTCGTGATGGGAATGAAGCTCGGGAAATCCGTTGAAGATGCGGCCCGCTATGCGGTCGAAGACATCCAGCGCCTGCGCGGCGGGTATCTCGGTCCGGTCGTCATCCATTCAGCCGACAAACAGGGAAATATCCAGGTCTATTGCTGCGCGCCGGATGTCGATTACAACGACAACCTCTTTCCGGAGGCGCCCGCCTACTACTACTGGAAAAAGGGTATGAAAGGCGCGGATCTCCGCGAAGCGATTAAGATCGAAGCGGCGAGCTGACGGGAGTTTATCCATCTTCGGGTCTCCCGTTCTCCCGGCTTTCAAAGGAAAGTCTTGAAGAGTCGCGTCAGGTAATGCGATGGTTTGCGACTCAGTAAAAGCTGGCTCTCCTGCGGCTTGGCTTGTGCCGCAGGGAATAAATGCAACTCATTTCTTCCCTGCCGTGATCCGGTGCGCAAAGTTTTCGGGGTGGTTTTCATGTTTCAGATTCTGGGACCGGAAGGACAGTCACTCGCGGCTTGGCTCCAAGCGCTCTCGAATATCCTTGTCCTGTTTTTTATTTATTGGCAGCTGAAAGGCTTCCGCGATCAGATGTCACAGGCTGATGAACAGAACCGTGCCGAGCGCGCGTGGCAGTTCATGCACTTCTACCAGCAGGAGATTGGAAACACTTCACTCTCAGGCGGAACACCGGCGACGGATCTCAGTGAAGAGCTGTGGGCGCAGTATTTTCAGGTGCGGCTCCGGGCTTTCTCCTTGCTCAATCAGCTCATTCGCCTCCAGCAGGTCGACGAGCGGATGCTTTACGGCTTTTTGAGCGACGAGTTCCTCGCCTTCACTGAGAACACGGTAAAGCGGATCGGTCAGCTTCGATTCATGTCCGAAGTGAGTCCGCGGCTGATGTTTCTCATCGCCACTTGGGGCGGTGAGGAGAAAATTTATGGACCTGATACGGGCGGCGTAATTCAGTCTCGAGGAGAAGCGGCATGATGGAGGGAAAAGAAGCACCAGATTTTTCACTCGTCGCTTCAAACGGCAACAACATCCGTCTCGTGGCTCTTCGCCCCTCGTGGGTGCTGCTCGTGTTTTATCCGGTAAACGGCAGCCCCACCTGCAATCGTCAGCTCGATGATCTGAGCGCGGCGGGAGAGGATTTGTTTCGGCGGGGAATCCGGGTCTTCGGGGTAAACACCGCGTCTGCGGAAAAGCAAAAGGCCTACTGCGAGCGCAGGCAGCTCACCTTCCCCATCCTGAGCGATCCGGGCGGGAAGGTCGCGAAGCTCTTTTGCTGCAAATTCCGCCTGTTTTCGTTGAACCGCAGAACGGTCGTGCTGGTGAATCCCGAAGGGCAGGTCTCATTTTACCGTCGAGGCACACCAAGCCTCTCCGAAATTCTCTCCGCAATACCGGCGTCCTCGGCCGCGTAGTCCTCTCGCCTTTCCGGCCCGGGGTCGCACCGGTCGCACCGGTCGCGCCGGTCGCACCGGCTACCGGGCTCTAAGAGAGAAGCTCCCGGGTTCTCTCCGAGAGCGGTCTCTGAATCCTCTCAAATTCATCCAATCCGGGAATTCCTTGAGGAACGCTTCATATCTCCGACCGCAGAGTAGTTATCCAAGCAGGTTAGGACAGGAGTGTTCATGAACGTTTTACGGAGCCTTTTTCTTGCGGCAGCGCTTCTCGGAATCACGGCCGCGCAAGCGGAAGCCGAGCCGACCACCAGCGAAGTTCCACCGGCGAATACATTTTGCCGGAGCGCGGTGGTTTATGGTGAGGGAAAGTATCTTGAATGTTTCGTCATCGTCGGCGAGTCGTTATTTACCTTTACGCCGCAACAAATCACCGAGTTGGGATGCAAAAAGTACTGCGATCTCGATAGACCCTTTGAGTTCCTAGACTTAGACCTCACATTTGAGCCGACCTACTTTGGATATCTCCCCGACAGTCTGCCGGGCGCACCAGCTCCCGTTCTTCCCAGCCCAGTTAATCCCAGTCCGGCGAATCCCAGCCCGGTCGCGGTGCCGAGGCACGCTGTTTACTAAGCTGCCCTACCCGACTTTGTAGTGCGTTGCCCGACCGATGCCGTCGCGGGTGAGATGCCCACGTTCGGCAAGGAGAGAGAGATTGTATTTCACTGTGCTCACATGCAGTCCCGTTTCCTGCGTGATTATTTCGCGGGAAGCGGTGCCGCGGTTTCGCACCACATCGAGAATTCGCCGCTGAACATCGGTGAGCAGCGTCTCGTCGAGGAGCGTTTCCCCGAGCTCCCGGAGTCCGCGAGTCACCTCGAGCAGACAATCAAAGAAAAATTCGAGCCAGATATTCATCGTCGACCAGTTCGTGCCGGCGGTTTTCTCTGCCTGTCGGAGTGTCGAGAAGTAGAGCTTCGAACGTGCCTGGAACACCGGAGTCAGATGCTGAAAGCGGATGAACGGGAAACCGTGTTCGCTAAGAATATGCCAGAGCACCGCGAGCGCGAGCCGGTGATTCGCCTTCGGGAACGGATGAATCTGCAGGAGGAGCAGATGAAACAGCGGGGCGACGATGAGCGGATGATGCGTGCCGTTTTCAATCTCCGACTGCGCCCAGGCGAGGAGCTCGTTCATCCGGGGCTCAACAAGAAACGGTGAGACGGTCGGAAAGACGAGCTCGTCCGATCCGGCATGAAGGCCCGGAGCCCGAAAATGCTCGACCTCCTGACGCCATGGACTGCCGTTAAAGGACGCCTCTCCGGCGGCGTTTTGATAGATCTGGAGGAAGCCCAAGGTGTTTACGGGGAGTCGCCCTCGATAGGCTGAGAGAAAGCCCCGAAGCGCGGAATTCATCGGCATCTCTTCAAGCGGATGCCCGTTTAACAGGCTGTGCTCGCCGTGATTTCCAATCTCAAAATGGGTCCCGCGATGGTTACCGTTTAGCCCGTTTCCCTCGTGTTTCGAATTCTGAACCGTGATGAGAAACGAAGTGAGTCCGGGCGGAGAGCTCGAATCGAGGGCGAGCGCCGCTTCGGCACCCTGCATTGCTGCGTCGGACTCAAGCTCGGGCGTAAATACCCCGGTTTTACCGATGATGGTCCACTCTCCGGCGAACCTTTCTACGAGACCAAGTTGTTTAATGACACGGGGGGTAGGCGCAAGTTGGAGGCGGCCCGGAAGACGCATAGGAGTACCTTTCGCTGGAATTTCACCCGAAGAGGAGGCTGCCGCCGCCCCGTCAATTGCTCAACGCACCGTAAGACTCCTTTTTCGACCCTGCCGTCCTGGGGAAGAGCCCCGAGGACAAAGGACGGAGACTCGAGCCGGAGTCAGCGCTCTGTCCATAGTCTGGTAGTTTAGGTTACCGGCTGCGCACCCGCTAAGCTACTGCAAAAACAACCGCGCCCCGCGCTCGTTTTCTTTCTGAGAGGCAGGACGGTATGAAACGGCAAGCCGGGAGTCCATCGGGTGGTTTGGACAATCCGGTCGCCTGGGGGGCCTTTATATTGTGCTCCTGATTTGCTATACAGCGGCCGCCACGAAAGGCCACAAGTATTCTCGGCCTTTAGGAAATTATGACTGCTGAACAACTTATTCAGATCATCGCTTCGGCCCTCCTCTTCCTCGGAGTGTGGGCCCTGTTCCGTCGGCTTCTTGTGCCCTTCATTAAGAACGTCGAGGAACGGCAGGAACGAACTTTTGGCGACGAGCATTCGGCCGTAGAAAAGCGGCAGAAAGTGAAGGTCTTGGACGCCGAGATCGAGGAGCTCCTCCGGCGCGCCCGCTTGGAAGGCGCTGAGAGCCGTGACGCAAAGGTCGCCGCCGCGAAGAAAGAAGCCCAGCAGATGCTGGAGTCTGCCGAGGCTTGGGCGGCTGAAGAGCTGAAAAAGGCGGAAGATGAAGTGGTCCGGGTGAAGACTCGGGCGCTTTCTGAGGTTCCATCGGAAGTTGAAAAGCTCTCCCGTTTGGTTGTCGAACGGGCGCTTTCGAGCGGTGGCTCGAACGTAATGCATTAATCGCTTTGCGGCCTCGCCGCGAAGCATCGCTGGGGGCCGCTTCACTGTTGGGTGGAGGACCTTCCGGAAGCAGTGTCGGATTTTCGTTTCCTTCGGATTTTCGGCAGAGCGCGAAAGGTGTAAGTTTCGCAGGCGGTTAACCGCACTGTGGTGAGGGAGGAAGGCTGGTCGATACAGATTTTGTCGGTATAAAAGCCGTATCGTTCGACAAGCTGGTTTGCTTACTTTGTATGGAAGATATGCGTATTGAAGATTCCGAAGAGAAGAGAGCTGCTGAGGAGCGTTTCGCTTTTGCGGTAGGCCTTACGATTTCTATTTTCCTCACGAGCGAGGCGCTGGCTTCGGATGCGGCGCATACGACGGCAAAAGTTGAGCATGGAGCGCCGCATGAGGCCGCCCACGCGACCGGGCAGCCTGCCGGACATGGCACGGCGCATCATGGAGCGGCTGATCATGGTGCAGCTCCTCATCACGGCCCATCACTTCTCTGGCCGACGCTTAACTTCATCATCTACGTCACGCTCTTCATCATCGCGCTGAAGAAGTTCATCAACCCAGCGCTCAAAGCGCGGGCGGTCGAGATCGAGCAGCAGCTCCAGAAGGCATCGCGCGATATCGCGGCTGCGGAAGCAGAGCTTTCCGAGCGTGAAGCCCGCCGCCGAGGAATCGCGCAGGAACAGCAGCTCATCCGTGATCGGCTTTTGCAAGAAGGCGAGCGTATCGCGAAGGAAGTGCTGAAAAACGGCGAAGCGGCGGCTGCGGATGCCCGCGCGAACGTCGGAAAGAAGGCCGGCCGCGAGCTCGCGAAGGCGACTTCCGAGGTTCGGCAGCTTGTCATCCAAGGCTCGTCGAAGCGCGCTCGGGAGCTTCTCCGCGAGTCCCTGACGCGCGATGACGATCGCCGCCTCCGACAAGAAGCAATCAACAGTCTGTTCGAATAAACGCCGCGAGAGAACTCCATGGCAAAGCACGTTCAAAAGCTAGCAACACGATACGCCCGGTCACTCCTCCTTGCCGTCGGCGGTGAAGGGCAGTCGCCGCGCGCCGTCGCCGATGCGCTTCAAGCGTTCGTCACGGAGTGGTGGTCGTCGCCCCTTCTCGCCGAAGCGGTTCAGAACCCGATGTTTGAGAAGGAGCAGAGACTGCAAGCGCTTCGCGCTGTTGCGGGTAAGGCCGGACTCTCCGACATTGCGACCCGATTCATTCAGGTCGTATTCGAGCGAGACCGGGTCGCCGCGCTTCCGCAGATTGTGCAGACGTTTTCTGAGCTCGCGGACGAGAAAGACGGCATCGTGAAGGTGAAAGTCATCACGGCGCAATCGGTTGCTCAAGATGAGAAGCACTCCGTTGAAGAGAGCCTGCGCCGGAAAATCAAGGGCTCGCTCGTGTTCCACTGGGCGGAAGACCCGGCGATTCTGGGCGGGATGCTGGTCTCCTACGGCGCGAAGGTGCTGGATGGATCGCTTCGTGGAAAGCTTGAACGAATCGAACGAAGATTAATGGCGTAATCGAGAAATATTTATCGTTGATCGCCGCATCGGCGAGATCAGAGAGTTTTAAGAGGGAAAAGAAGAATGGATATCAAAGCGCAAGAAATCAGCCGGGTGCTCAGTGAGCAGATTAAGAATTTCAAGGCCGGAGTAGAGCTCGCGGAAGTCGGCTCGATCATCTCGGTCGGAGACGGTATCGCGCGGATTCACGGTCTCGAGAAGGTCGCTTCCGGTGAGCTCCTCCAGTTCCCGAACGACATTCAAGGCATCGCGCTGAACCTTGAAGAAGACAGCGTCGGGGCCGTTTTGATGGGTGAGACCTCGAAGATTAAAGAAGGCGACATCGTCAAGCGAACGGGCCGGATCTCCGAAGTCCCGGTCGGTGAAGCCCTCATCGGACGAGTGGTTGATGCGCTCGGAAACCCAATCGACGGTGCCGGTCCTATCCAATCAACGGAAATGCGCCGGATTGAAGTGAAGGCGCCGGGCATCGTGAAGCGGAAGTCCGTACATGAGCCGCTTCAAACAGGCTTAAAAGCGATCGACGCGATGATCCCCGTCGGGCGCGGACAGCGGGAGCTCATCATCGGTGACCGTCAGACTGGAAAGTCGGCCGTCGCCATCGACACCATCATCAACCAGAAGGGGAAAGGCGTCATCTGCATTTACGTCGCTATCGGGCAGAAGCGCTCGAGCGTCGCGCAGGTCGTTGAAAAGCTCCGCGCAAACGGCGCTATGGAGCACACCATCGTCGTCGCCGCGACCGCGAGCGAGCCCGCACCGATGTCGTTTCTCGCGCCATTTACCGGAGCGACCATCGGCGAATATTTCCGTGACAGCGGACGGCACGCGCTTGCGGTCTATGACGACTTGTCGAAGCACGCCGTTGCTTACCGGGCTATTTCCCTCCTCCTTCGCCGTCCTCCGGGACGGGAAGCGTATCCGGGAGACGTGTTCTATCTCCACTCGCGTCTTCTCGAGCGGGCAGCGAAGCTTTCAGACGCCATGGGCGCCGGATCGCTCACCGCGCTTCCGGTCATCGAAACGCAGGCGGGCGACGTATCGGCCTACATTCCGACGAACGTCATCTCCATCACGGACGGTCAAATTTATCTCGAGTCGGATCTCTTCTACTCGGGCGTTCGTCCGGCGGTAAACGTTGGTCTCTCCGTCTCGCGGGTCGGTGGAGCGGCGCAGATTAAGGCGATGAAGAAGGTCGCCGGAACGCTCCGTCTCGACCTCGCGCAGTACCGGGAAAAGCAAGCGTTCGCTCAGTTCGGATCGGACCTCGATGCGGCGACGAAGCGCCAGCTCGCCCGTGGTGAGCGAATCGTGGAAATGCTCAAGCAGCCACAATACAAGCCGATGCCGGTTGAGTTCCAAGTTCTTTCGCTCTTTGCAGCGAACGAGGGATATCTCGACGCGCTCGAAGTGAAGGAAGTCCTCACGTATGAAGGACTGCTCCATCAGCATATCGCGGCGAATCACGCGGATTTCTTGAATTCCATCCGCGAGAAGGGTGCTCTCAGCGACGAGCAAACCAGTCAGCTGAAGAAGGTCATGGGAGAGTTCACGAAGATCTTCGTTGAAGAGCGCCGGGGCGGCTCGGGCTCCGCCGGTGCCGGGGGAAAGTCCCAAAGCCAGGCAGCTAAGCCGGCAGCGGAACAACGGCCCCACGCTTAAAGACTCCACCTCTGTGCCTCTGTGTCTCTGTGGTTCAACACTAAGAAAAAACCACAGAGGCACAGCGGCACAGAGGCACAGAGCGAAGAGAGAGAATTAGAGAGTTAAACTGAGAAACGTTCAATGTCCGGACTAAAAGCAATACGTCGGCGAATCACCTCGGTGAAAAACACCAAGCAGATCACTCGCGCGATGAAGCTCGTCTCCGCTGCGAAGCTCCGTCGCGCTCAAGAGGCTGCCCTCGCCGGGCGGAACTTCTCTGAGCGGCTGATTGAGGTGCTTCGAGTGGTTCAGGCGAATCTTCCTGAATCTGAAGCGCATTCGAATCCGCTGTTTCAGCCGAGAGAAGTGAAGAAGCGCCGTGTGATGTTCGTCGCGGGAGAGCGCGGCCTGTGCGGCGCCTACAACACGAACGTGATGAAGGCCGTTCAGGCCGGCGAGTTCGCGAAGGGTGCGGCAAGCGGGATCGAAGTCGTTTGTTTCCCGGTCGGGAAGCAGGCGGGAAGCGCGGCGCGTCGATTTAACTGGGTGACGGCTGGAAGTTTCGCTTCGCTCGGCGAGAACATCGATTCCTGGAATCTGAAAGAAGTTTCCGAAGAGCTGACCCGGGACTACATCGCGGGAGAGTTCGACGAGCTCGTCGTCTATTACACGAAGTTCATCTCCGTGATGACGCAGGAAGTGACGAGACAAGTACTTCTTCCGTTCGGGAAAGACTCGATTGCCGCTTCCGAGAGCGGAAAGGCGGAGAAGAATCCCTACATGACGCGTTTTGATCCGAGCCCGCAGGAACTCATTGCGAGTCTCCTCCCGATGCTGCTTGGCGCTCGAATCCGTCAGGCCGGACTTGAGGCGCGAGCGAGTGAGCACGCTTCCCGAATGACAGCGATGGACTCGGCCACGAAGAACGCTGACGACCTCATCACACAGCTCCGGCTCTTCTACAACCGCGCCCGTCAGAGCGCGATTACCCGAGAGCTTATCGACATCATCGGGGGAACCGAAGCGATTAAATAGTCCCGCCGGAATACGGAGGCGGAGAGCAAAGCAAAAGATTTTAAGGAGAAAAGAAAGACGATGGAAACAGGACAAACCACAGCGAAAGGCGGACGATTCGGCAGAGTCTCCCAGGTGATGGGACCGGTCGTAGACGTGGCGTTTAACGAAGGGGAGAAGCTCCCGGAGATTTTCGACGCGCTGAAAGTCACGAACCCGGCGATCAATGACGAGCCGAACAACCTCACGTTGGAAGTATCGCTCCACATCGGTGACAACACCGTTCGCTGCGTCGCTATGGATCTCACCGACGGACTCACCCGCGGCATGCCGGTGTTAGACACCGGAGCCCCGATCAGCATTCCGGTGGGATCCGCTACTTTGGGCCGGATTATTGACGTTATCGGAAACCCGATCGACGAAGCCGGACCGGTCAACGCCGAGACCACTTGGGCGATTCACCGGAAGGCTCCGAAGTTTGAAGATCAAGCAACGAAGAAAGAGCTCTTCGAAACAGGCATCAAGGTCATCGACCTCCTCGCTCCCTACGTAAAGGGCGGAAAGATCGGACTCTTCGGCGGCGCCGGAGTTGGAAAGACCGTCATCATCATGGAGCTCATCAATAACGTCGCGAAGGCGCACGGCGGTTACTCCGTGTTTGCCGGCGTGGGTGAGCGGACTCGTGAAGGAAACGATCTCTGGATGGAAATGAAGGAGAGCGGCGTTATCGACAAGGCGGCTCTCGTTTACGGACAGATGAACGAGCCTCCGGGAGCGCGTTTCCGTGTTGGTCTCTCGGCTCTGACCGTTGCTGAATACTTCCGTGACGTCGAGAACCGTGATTCGCTCCTCTTCATCGACAACATCTTCCGTTTCGTTCAAGCGGGCTCGGAAGTATCCGCGCTCCTCGGACGGATGCCGTCTGCCGTAGGATATCAGCCGACGCTCGCAACCGACGTCGGAGAGCTCCAAGAGCGGATTACCTCGACGAAGTCGGGTTCCATCACCTCCGTGCAGGCGATTTACGTCCCGGCGGATGACTTGACCGACCCGGCGCCGGCAACCACCTTCGCGCACTTGGATGCGACGACCGTTCTTTCGCGTTCGATTGCCGAGCAGGGGATCTACCCGGCCGTTGACCCGCTTGACTCCACCTCGCAAATTCTCGATCCGGATATCATCGGGGAGGAGCACTACCGTGTGGCGCGTATGGTTCAAGGGGTTCTGCAGCGTTACAAAGATCTCCAAGATATCATCGCGATTCTCGGGATGGACGAGCTTTCACCGGAAGATAAGCTCACGGTTGAGCGTGCGAGAAAGATTCAGCGATTCCTTTCGCAGCCGTTCTCGGTTGCTCAGACCTTTACCGGTCTCGAAGGGAAATACGTGAAGCTCGCGGACACGATCCGCGGGTTCCGCGAAGTCTGCGAAGGAAAGCACGACGACTTGCCTGAGCAGGCGTTTTACTTGGTCGGCACGATCGAGGAAGCGCGCGCGAAGGCTGAGCGTCTTGCCGAAGACATGAAGAAGAAGGGCTAAGCCAAATTCTCTGTGCCTCTGTGTCTCTGTGGTTTGTTTTAAGAAAAAACCACAGAGACACAGAGGCACAGAGTGATGATTCGGAGAATTTGTTGTGAGCCAGGATTTTGACATCGAGATTTTAACGCCTTCGAAGAAGCTCTACGCTTCGAAGGGTTCGGAAGTGATCCTTCCTGCCTATGACGGCGAGGTTGGTATTCTTCCTGGTCACGGGGATTTCATCGGGAAGCTCGGCACCGGCGCGCTGAAGATCGTCACGAAGGGCGATGATTTTTGGTTTGCGGTAAGCGGCGGGCTCTATCAAGTCAGCGAAGGCAAGCTCGCGATTTTTGCGGAAATGGGAGACGACGCGAAGACGCTGAACCCCGACACCGCGAAGGCGAGAATCGCAGAAATCGAAAAGCTGCTCGCGACCGGTACGGTGACGCCGGAGATGCAGGAGTCCCTCAAGAGCGAGCTCGAGCAGCAAAAAGCGAAGCTCGAAGTGCATCGCCGGACGGAGTTGGTGAACTAGAGTGTGCGAATAATCTGAGCACCGGCTTTATGTTGTGTGCTTGGAATGAAACGGGCGAATTCTGAAAAGAGTTCGCCCTTTTTATTTCCGGGGTGCTTCGGGGGCGACTGCAATAGACCTGCCCTCTGCCGCTGCGAGCTCATCCCGGCCCTCCCCCCGTGCTCAGACATCCTCGGACGAAGTGAGATCCTGAAAGGGTGAGCGCAGCGTGCGTCCTCCGGAACTGCGCGCGGGGGGAGGGCCGGGATGCTCCTCTCGCGGCTGGGTTTTTATTTCTAGATTTTCTTACCTCTGCGTCCTTAGCGTCCTCTGCGGTTGCATTTTAAGAAATCGAAACAGTGGACTTTTTGTACGTCAAAATTGCAACCGCAGAGGACGCAAAGTACGCAGAGGGGGAAATCGAATTCCGTGTTCGGTTTCAGATCCCCGGTTTGCGGTAAGCGGCTGTTTGCACTCAGCTAAATCTGAGTGATCCGCTCTCGTTGTCTTCTCCGTTACAACACAATTCGAATCAGCGCCTGATTGCGTTGCTTTTTAGCTAATCCACGCGTGCGAAGGCCATTGGTGTTCTCATTTTTGGAGAGCTTCCCATGATCCTTATCCGTTTCGCCTTCCGCCGATTGCGATTTATCCTTCTCTTCGCGATTCTTATTCTCCGGAGTGAAGCTGCTTTAGCGCAGGCGCCCGATTTCGTTTTTGTTGGGAACCATGTTGCGAATGGTATTCCAGGTACTTCCGGGGTGATCACTACTTTATCCGACTCGGGCAGCGGGCCGTACAGTCGTTGCACGCTCTCGGAGAGCAGCACTGCGGTGGCGGGCGGCAGCACCCTTACTTTGGACACCTTTCTCGGGATGACACGAAGCTCCGGGAGTGGAGTGTGTGAAGTTTCCGCCGGATATCAGTTTACCATCTGGGCCAAACATCCCGGAGACATCACGCTTGAATCTACAGGTGGCGCTTCGTATTCGATTCTTGCGCCGAATGGGAGCAGCATTGGTTACAATGCAGTCCTCTGGACAGGAGGGCCGTTTAGCGCGACGCAGACGAGTGGGGGGATTGTCGAGTCGGGTGATTCGAGCGGGGCCGGTGAGAACCTTGTTAATCTTGCGTGCAATGGAACCTCGACGACTTTCGGTGCGTATCCGGGAGTTACTTACTACCGGGTAGCTCCGCCGAGTGGTTCGTACTCGGTTACTTCGGCGGTTCGTGTTGATGGTGGGCTAGGAACGGTTACGACTGGAGGGAGTCAGGCGATTACCGCGACCTATGCAGCGACAGCTCCGGTGCCGGTCATTGACGACAGTCGGTGTGCTGAAGGCGTTGGTAGTTATACCATTACCCAGAGTTCACACGATGATGACAGTCCGAATCCCTTTGCGTCCATTTGTGTGAAGACCTGGGCAGTCACCGGTCCGAGCAGCTACAGCAGTAGCTCGAACACCATAACTTCGCCGGTAAACGGAACCTATTCCGCTGATCTTACGGTTACGGATAATGAAGGGGCTACGGCGAATATTGTAAAGCCGATTCATTGCCGGAAGAACACCCCGAACAACCCGGGCACGACGCCGACCACAGGTGTTGTGCAAAGCCAGCAGTGCGGTGACAGCCCGGGGAACGGTGGATCAGCTCAGCCGAGTCCTTCTCAAACTTCCGGAGCCGGCAACTATCGCACGATGGCAGCGACCGCTTCGGTGACACCGGATTCAGGAAACGCATCCGTTCATGTTTCAAGCTCGAGTCAGGTCACACGAGGCGCCAGCATGGATCTCGATGTCTATGTGAACTCTCAGCAGACGCTCGGTTCCACCGGCTACTCGAACATGAGAAATGCGTACTATACGTATTCCATCGGGCTCTATAATTCCGGCGGCCTCACACATCTCATCGACGCGGACGGGAGCGCATACAAGGTCGGCGGCACGTGGGGCACGGTGACGACGAAGCCTGCGGGTTTCATGGGATCATTTCAGGCGCTCCCCGCCGGAGAGATGAAGCTGTACAACGCGGGGCCTCCGGGAGACATCTGGGAAGCGGGACATTGGAGTTACATCTTCGACGGATGGTTTAAGCTTCGGGAGATAAAAGATCCGAACGGAAACGTTCAGACGATTACGTGGGGCTCGGCTTCGGGTCAAAGGTATCCGGTTGAAGTTGAAGATGTGACCACGGGGAGAAAGCTCACTTTCTCTTACTCGCCTTCAGCCGCGAGCAATCCGTTTGAGATTCATAAAATCACCGAGAGCAGCACGGGGAACTATACCGAGTTCGTTTACAATGCCGACGACAAGGTGATCGAAGTGCTCCGGAAGGACAGCTCGAACACTCTCATTG
>CAZDWZ010000011.1:0-149257 GCA_964509425.1 uncultured Bdellovibrionales bacterium
TGAATTGGTCGGCGTACAACAACGCGAAGAGAGTAAACAAAGACGTACACCCAAAACAGTACACAGAAGAATTCACCCTAACCTTCTCACGTATCCCCGGATATGAATCGCTTTCTCAGCGTGAATACATGCTGATGATGGAGGCCAAAGCGGAGAAGAGAAGAAACGAACTGATAAAGAAGCGTTTCGCGGAGGGAAAGGGATTTGCAGGAGTGGAAGCGCTGCGGGCAACTGAGCCAGGAGCTTTTCCAAAGCACACGAAGAAGGCCGACCGGTATACGAAGCGGCCGCTTGTGCTCTCTCTCAATCCTGAAGCTCGGAAGATATTCATCGACCGATACTTCCGGCTTCTCGAAGCGTACCGCATAGCATCAAAGCGGTTTCGAGATGGGGATCTAAACGCCGAGTTCCCACCGGGAACGTATCGGCCTCCGTTGTTCTGCCCTCTCTAGAGACAAATCGAGCTCTCGCAATTCTCGAAAACCTCCTCACCGTTCAGGAAGGAGCGTAAGCTCGTTCCTCCGAGCAGAAAATTCAGGTCTTTTTCGACCGCGAATGGCGGTTCAGACCACCGCACACTGCGGAGCTCATCCCAAAATTAGCTGCTTGACTGACTTTCAACGGGCTCTCAGACTGTGAAGTGATGAATCTCCGCGAGATGCGCGAGGTTCTAGTACGACGTCTTTGAGAGTTCGAAGATCGGGTTACTATTCAGAAGAGTTCGGAGACCTGCTTCTTGCTACTCATCGTTGGTACAACCCCGCGTTGAATCGCTGGCTGAATCGAGATCCTGTTGGTTATGACGGAGGAGAGAATCTGCATGAATATGCTGAGAGCAATCCCGTTAGATATTTCGACCCTGACGGTTTGGAAGTGGAAGAAATTCAGCCTCCAGGACAATCTCCGATTAGAATAGATCCTGTTGATGTAGTCGAGCTACCACTCCGTCTTAACTGGTGGAAGATTGCCATCGATGTTACCGCAATTATGTTTGTTGAGGGTGTACGATATTGCGCGGAAGAAAATGAGCAAGAGGAAAAGATTGAAAAATGGCGTCGACATTTGAAATGCACACAGGCTTGTAACAAGCTAAAGAGAGAAGGGCCGAAGAATTATGAAAGGGCACAAGCAGAATATTGTTCGAAAATGTACGAGTATTTCCAAGGCAAGGAGGCAGATGACATGTATGAAAAGTGCATGAGGAATATGGGCAATGCCGCCTACGGTGGAGCTGCTGGTCTCGTTAAGTGTAAAAGTTGGTGCGATTTAGATTTCCGCGCGCCGTTGCTGTGAGAAGTTGCTTTGACAACGAAAAAACATCGTGAGAGCGTTTTCGAGGAAGTGCTTTGGTCGTACTTGGCGAATGAGAGAGTAGTCGCTCGGATTCATCCTCCGAAGGTGATTCGGAGTTCTGGCTACATATGCCAATATGAAATCTTGGGGGAGACTTTTACAATTCGCGAAATTTTTTCGGGATCCGATTCGATGCAGGCCTTCTGCCGTGCTTTTGCTCACTTTGTACCACGACTGACAGTGTTGGGATTGGAGCGCCCGACAGAATTTCCTGGTTCCGCTTCGCGGAATTTGCCTCCGATGGTAGGCGAATCGGAATTTTTGAGTTCCCAGATGATGTCGCGCCTATCGAACAGAGTTAGAAAATCTGGAAATATTGCGAAAGACATACTGCTTAACCAACGGCAGGAAGGTTTACGTCTTTTCCCGCCGCCGGATCGACTTTGGCCAGAAAGGCGTATGGTCCCGGTTTCCCGTCCTCCACGGTCTAAGTCCAAGCTTTTGGCCTCAAGACAGTTTCGACTGTCAAAAAAGCAAGCATTTGTCGATTTGATGATCCCGCAAATTTGCGAAGACCGAGTCACCTATTACTGTTGGAGTCGGTTACGAAACTTGCCAGAGCCACGTTCTACAATCGGTGCATTCGGATTTGGAGCGTTTCAAGCGTTCATCCTTTGCTACTGCTCGTTGCATTCCGTTCTTCTAGAATTCGGGAATGCTCTAAAATGGGAGGGAGCGTCTGAAGGGCAACTGGGCATGCCCCTAGTTTTTGATCCAGTTCTTAAGGACGTCAAAGACGTTGAGATCCCCTTCCCCTTTGACTGGCAAGAAGAAATAAAGGGCGTGTTGCATCCGCATATCTATCCGTTGAAGTCCGGTGTTTCTCTTGGTACCGTATATGGACACACCGCGAGGAGAAAGAGTGTGGAGCGCGCGAAAAGGTGAGGTGCGTTCGTATTTGCACTTGGTTGCCTCCCCTCCTGGTACCGGGTTCATCCTGAGCCCCGCAGATCGCTGAGCGCTGGTCGGCGTGAAGATTCTCGAAAATGCAGTCAGAGCCGAAGGCAAAACGCGGAGAACTGTGCCGCGTAGAGAAAGTCGCGAGATAGACGTCAGCACTTCAGCGATGAAACGCAGGAAGACTTTGCTCGGAGCCAGCCCTAGCCCTACGAAGTCTCAATGACCTTGTACTCATCTAGCTTCCCGCCTCCTAGATTAAGCCGTTGACCAGGAAACTCTAACCCCCTCGCCGCCGATTACTTCCTTGCAACACCCAAGCAAGGAAACCTCGGCATGTCTCGCGACCTCTCCTTTGAAGACCCGGAGCTCACATTCTTCATCACCACCCGCACGATTGCCTCGCGGCTTTGGTTTATGAACAACAAAAAGCTTCACCGGAAGGTGACTGCGTTTCTCGCGAAATATCAGCGGAAGTTCGGGGTCATCCTTTATGCCTTCATCATCATGGGGAATCACTATCATCTCGTTGCCCGGTTCCCGCGGGGGAATAAGACTGATTTTCTAAGGGCCTTCAATTCAATCTTTGCGAGGCTAGTCGAAACGATGGTTCCTGAGTTCCACGGCGGAAAGGTGTGGGCGAGACCCGCGAGATGCCAAGTGCTGCCGGAGCCACAGGACATTGAGCACTGGACGCTCTACTGTGCTCTTAACCCGGTGGAGAGTGGGCTCACGCAGAAGTACACTGAGTACGAGACGTTCAACAGCTTTTCTCCGGCTATCGCCGGGAAAGCTCTTCAATATGAGCTTGTGAATTGGTCGGCGTACAACAACGCGAAGAGAGTAAACAAAGACGTACACCCAAAGCAGTACACGGAAGAATTCACCCTAACCTTCTCACGGATCCCCGGATATGAATCTCTTTCTCAGCGTGAATACATGCTGATGATGGAAGCGAAAGCGGAGAAGAGAAGAAACGAACTGATAAAGAAGCGCTTCGCGGAGGGAAAAGGGTTTGCTGGAGTGGAGGCTCTCCGGGCAACTGTGCCAGGTGCTTTTCCGAAGCACACGAAGAAGGCCGACCGCTACACGAAGCGGCCGCTTGTGCTCTCTCTCAATCCTGAAGCTCGGAGGATATTCATCGACCGGTACTTCCGGCTTCTCGAAGCGTACCGCATCGCATCAAAGCGGTTTCGAGATGGGGACCTAAACGCCGAGTTCCCACCGGGAACGTACCGGCCTCCGTTGTTCTGCCCTCTCTAGAGACAAATCGAGCTCTCGCAATTCTCGAAAACCTCCTCACCGTTCAGGAAGGAGCGTAAGCTCGTTCCTCCGAGCAGAAAATTCAGGTCTTTTTCGACCGCGAATGGCGGTTCAGACCACCGCACACTGCGGAGCTCATCCCAAAATTAGCTGCTTGACTGACTTTCAACGGGCTCTCAGACTGTGAAGTGATGAATCTCCGCGAGATGCGCGAGGTTCTAGTACGACGTCTTTGAGAGTTCGAAGATCGGATTGCGCATTCCCCCTTACCAATATCCCAATCAAGTGATTGTTCCGAACGATTTCACAATGGGTTTAATGAGGTGAGTATTGAATCTTTCCGGTGCAGCTCCCGCTGAACTTTTCAGGTCTATCTCTATTCTCTAAAGTTGTTAAAAGTGGGGTTGTGCTCTAGGCTCACTGATATTTTGTCGCGCATTTCTCTCGATTCGAGGGCGTTGAATCATAATCCAGACGGCAATATTGATTTTGGAATGAAGATGAAGAGTCTACCAATCATCCTAGCATTGTTCTTCTTCCTTATTAGTATTGTTTGTGGCGAAGAAGTTCTAGATGCGAGAGTCCGCTTCGCTAAATGTGCAGAGCGTCTAGCGACGAGAGAAAAGGGTTTATCGCTGTTAGCAACAATCTTAGCGAAGCAAACTAAAGATCGTTCGTCAATTTTCGCACAACTGCCAGAAGGCAAAGTGAATCGAAAGTGTTCCACAGAAAGCCGAATTCGTGATGTCAGGTCAAAGGAAGAGTTGGATGTATCCTTCGATTTTTTTTGCTTTCAGTTTGATCAGGCCGAAAAACTGATTCAGATCGAGTATTTTGCAAACCTTTTGTGGAAGCACCCCTGATCTAGCCCTTACGAAGTCTCAATGACTAACCCTATCCTCAAATTGTAGCCACCGAGTTAAGGAGGTAAAACGGTGAAATAGAGAGGTCAGGATGAAAGAAGAGAATGCCCAGCCCTAGCCCTACGAAGTCTCAATGACTGACCCTACCCTCAAATTGTAGCCACCGAGTTAAGGAGGTAAAACGGTGTCATAGAGAGGTCAGGATGAAAGAAGAGAAAGCCAAGAAGGAACGTAGGAACTTCACGAAAGAGTTCAAACAGGAGGCCATCCGTCAGCTGGAGGCGGGCGAAGTGAGTGCCGCGGAACTAGCGCGTAAGCTGGGCATGACACGGGAGCACATCTATCGCTGGCGGCAGGAGCTGAAACAAGACGGCGAAGAGGCGTTTCGCGGCAAAGGCAATCGTACGGCAGATCAGGAGCGCATTCGCCAACTAGAAGCGGAGGTCAAACGTCTTTTTTTCTTCTCCTGGTACCGGGTTCATCCTGAGCCCCGCAGATCGCTGAGCGCAGGTCCGCGTGAAGATTCTCGAAAATGCAGTCAGAGCCGAGGGTAAAACGCGGAGAACTGTGCCGCGTAGAGAGAGTCGTGAGATGAACGTGCGCACTTCAGCGCTTAAACGCAGGAAGATTTCGCTCGAAGCCACGAGGAGAGAAAAGAAGGCGCACTTCTCTCAATTCGAGATAGCGTGGGAACAGTGGTGGGGGACCCTAGAGTCGTAGCGACTCGGGAAAGACATTGCAGAGAAGCTTCCCACCGGGAGCAAAGAAGCCAGGCGGAAGTCGGAGCGGGATATTATCGCCCTCGCGGCGATTCGGCTTTCTTCAAAGAACCATGAGATGAACGCAATCCTCGGCTCCTTGGTTGTGCTCAAGCAGAGCATTCGCTTCCCTCGCTTCTTGGGAAAGTAGGGCTTTCGGATGTCTTGCTGAAGAAGCGCGTCAGCGCCGAGAACATTCTCTCCCTTCTTAACTTTCAGGAACTGCTCTTCTGCTCGAACTCTCTTTACTACTTCGGGTACTATCTCGAGGGGATCTCTTCCGGCGGTATCCGCGAAGCATTCAAGCCAAGCAAAGGGCTCGATGAGAAGCGCCGCCTGGTGCTTTCTCCTCTAGTGCGACGTCCTTGAGAGTTCGAAGAGCTGGAAGATCTCGAATCGATATATATTCAGCAGCGCGTCTCGTGCTCGACTGTCACACAGTGCAATTATTACATTTTGTTTCTTACTTACGTTTCGGGATGCTTAAGTCTTCTATTTCCGCGTTCTACTTCGGAGCACTCTGGTTTGAGCCCTTTTTTCCTTCGATTCGATCCAGCGCCGAATTAGTGGCGTCGATCATATCTTTCGAGAAATCTTCCATCAGTTTGCTTGGATCTTGGTCAAAGTCGATCGCAGCATCCGCGCTCTTGCCTGACGTAGGCTTCTCAGGAAAAACGGTGCCGGAACCTGCTCCAAAAACACGTTCCCCCAGCTTTTCCGCAGCAATTCGGGAGGACTCTTCGGGAGGCGTGGGGGATGTCGCGGAGTTCTGCGCCGAAGCGTATGGAACTCCGATAGATGAAATAAGGCTCAAAACGATAGCAATCTCGATTTTTAGGAATTGAGTCATTCTCGTTCTCCGTTCTTTAAAATTTCAAGTTTCGGCAAAAGATTTTGATCGTTATCGCCGCGCGCGCATGGAAAACCTTTCCCAAAGCTTAAGTGATAAAACTTTCCGGCATCACAGCCGATTTAGTACCACTTCAAAAAAATCTTCTTAGCCTTAGGACATTGAGTCATTACTAGAGGCCGTAGAATCAAATCTTACGCCTTGCGAAAGGTGCGCTCAGCGGATCGACAGATAAAAAATCTCAACACATCCATAACGACAGAAAGATTCCCGCGGAACGCGACGAATTCGTCCCTCTCTTTGAGGGCTCGGATGCAAGATGTTCAGTTCCTGCGCTTTAAGATGTCAACAGAGAGGAGAGAGCATTTGATTCCAGCGGTGCCGACGCGACTCGCGCTTCGGTTCCGTTGGATGCAAGACCGAAAGGCATACTGCACCAACGGACTTTGGAGAGAAAGATGCGCCGGTCAACGTTCCCGTTGGGAATTCCGGCGAGCACGTTTTTTTCTCAGGCACTGGAAAGGGAGCACCTTCCATGCAGTTCATCAATCATGAAGCGGAGTCAAACTGGAACACCAACACGGACGGCAAGTCGTCACCGATGGTGACCGCGGTAAATAGATTCGCTGAGCGGTGGGCAAATCTGATGGAGCAGAGGATGGCCCAGCGATGGGTCGATGCGTCCTGCGGAATCCTTCCGTGGATTCTTCGAAAGCTCCGGGCGATCTGGGTCGGACGCTCGTCGGTCAGTGATGTGGCATGGGCCGCTAGCGACGACGCAGACACCGAAGGGATCTCGGGGAACATTTTCTCCTTCGCGGTCCTCGCCCTCGTCGAAAACTGGGTGCATGGCCGCGAGCTCCTGGAGTGGCAGAACTCCAGATTTCCGTGGGGCCACGAGGCTACGCTCAGGGACGAGCTCCTCGATGATCTCGGGCGTCCGTTCGTTCGACATTGATTGAACCGTTGGTTGGGAGTTGGCCCTTTCCGGAGATTTATCTCTCTTAAGGGCCTGGCAAAAGATAGGTACTAGGAGGTTTTTCAAGAAGGATGTGTTGTATCCAACGGCTCTCTCGATCTAAGGCGGAGCCCGTTTCGAATGTCGAGTGCGACTCCGAGCATCGAATTCCTTCTCGTGCTACCGGGTTCATCCTGAGTTCTCGTACGAAGTCTTTGAAAGTTCGAAGATCGGTTCGGCCGTCTTTCTTCAGAGCGCTTTATACTCGCCGTGTTTCAGCGCGAATTGTCGAACGAAATTTTCAGATTGAACTTTAGAGAGGAACGACGCGGGTCCAGTAGACGGACCCGCGTCGTTGTTTTCATCGGCGCGGAGAAATTTCTCTCCGGACCGATGTCGCCGACTTATATCGGCGTTGCCGTTGCGGTCGGCCAAGGGGTGGGCTCTTCCGTCGGAACCGGCGTCGGAGAGACGGTCGGTTCTTCAGTCGGAGTCGGCGTCGGCCAGACGGTCGGCGTCTCAGTCGGCGTGTAAGTCGGCCACACCGTCGGTGTCTCCGTCGGCGTATAGGTCGGCTCCTCCGTCGGGGTTACCGTCGGAGTCTCCGTCGGCGTGAACGTCGGCGAGACGGTCGGCGTCGGAGTCGGCAAGCTGCAAGGATACTGAGGTCCCAAATCCGGTTCGTAGTTCCAAATGTTATTGACCCAGCACTCCCAGCCCTGCACCCACGGCTCGGTGTTGAAGTACGGTTCGGTCGGCGGTTCAGGCTCGGTCGGCTCCGACGAGGTGAACGAGCACCACTCTTGCTCCGGACGCGGCGTGTTGGTTCCGGTGGCCAGATCGATCTCTCGACGGTCGTCGCAGTTTGCGAGCATGTAGTTTCTGATGAACGTCCGGTTCCGCGTGTATTTGAGGCTGACGAACTCGTCGAAGTGCCCCTGGTTGTTCGGGAGCAGTCCGCCCGCGCAGCGTTGATCGCTCACGAGCTCCCGGATACCGGCGAGGCGAGGTGCGCCGCCGCTTGCTACGAACACCGGTCCGCCGCTGTCGCCGGGGCAACCGTGTGCGTTTCCGACTTGACCGCGCACGAACTGAAGCAAGAAGCCGTTCCGACTTCCTGCTGCGGGGGCGGTGCGGCCCTGCGGATTATGCGCGCGCGGCTCGACCCAGGAGAGAAAGCGCATCGAACCGTTTTTCATGATGCCTGCTCCGGCGTTGTTTCGCCCCGACCGGCCGTAACCGGAGACGAGACCCTCCGTCGCCGCGTTTCCGGGTCGGAGAAAGTTCGCTTTCGTGTCATCGAACAGGTCGTTATCGGGGTCCTGTGCCCACGCAAAGTTCGCAGGAATGATATTTGGATAGTTGAGGTTGTTCGGCAGAGTGGCCGTGAGCTTTGCCATCGCGAGCCCGACGGTCAGAGCCGGAACACCTTGCGGCATCGGCACCCCGTGAGATTCCCCGTAGGCGACAGAGTCGTTATCGATTCGCCGCGTCGTGTTCTGATTCCGCCCGAACTCCGCTTTGATTCGCTGAAAGCGGTTCGGGTTCATGACGCCGTTTGGACCTGCGGGTGTGTTGAGATCGACCTCGAGAGAAAAATATCTCTCCGGTGCGCCGTCCATGTTCAAGCAATGCGCCGCCGTCAAGATGACGTTGTTGCAGAGGAGCACCGCGGTGCACGGCTCGATCAGATCCGTTGAATCGGTCCAGACGGTACCGCCGACCGTGTGATGCGGCGCGCGAGCATTAGCGGCGGTCGCAGCTCCGCCGTTAATCGCGTGTCCTTCGGACCATGGGAGAAGAATACCGATCCCTGTTGCAATCGCAACGAGACCTTTCTGAGGACGCTTCATCAGGTGAACTCCTGTATTTATTTGTTGGGCACTGGAGCGAGCACTTTTTCAACCGACGTTTCTGAATACATCATTCAGAATGAGAACTCTACCGGTGTTTGGTCCCCTAAACAAAGGAATGTTTTCTCAATTTTTCGTGTTGCGGAAATAACATTCGATTGTTTGCGGTCTGTTTCGGTCGTAGCGCTTATGTCAGGATCATGTAAGTCCGATGAAAATCAGCGCACTTTCCATCCCGCATAAATTTTTTGGCCGCAACCAGTCCGCAAACCAACCGATCTCCTTATCCTCAGGGCGTCCGATAAGCTTCACTGAAAGTACGGCGGGAAGCGAAGAACAACTCGACAATTCGTCAATTGACGAGGTGCAAGAGGGCATCGTGTTGAACAGATGCGCTTTTGAGAGCAGCCGGAAACTTCACATCAAGCTTGCCGAGGCGGTACAACTTCACCGCGACCTTGTAGGCTTGGTAGATGGAGAAATACCACTTCAAGAAGAGCTTCTTCGCCTCGGGACACTGGGTGAGAACCAGAGGCTACCGGGCACGGTGTTCAGCAACTGCTCCCGCGTGAGAAACCCGATGCCCTTTGCCTTCCGTTCTTGCACGAGCTCAAGCCTCCGCTCTTCCGGCTTCTTGAGCATCAGCTTCTTGTACTCCCGCTGAGTGAGATGCTCATAGCCGGGAAGCCGCTTGAACTCCAAAACGTGCTCGGTGGTGATGCCAAAGAGCGGGAGTTACGCGCTCGTCGAATCGAGTTGCCAGGCGCAGGCGATACTTTCGAGACAGCTCGTCTCCGACATTTCGAGGATCAGCGGCTGCGAGAGAACCTGGCAGTCGTGCAACCGAAGCGTCCCGAGGATTGAGCGCTGCACGTGGCATCGATCAGTTGCTCGAGACGAGGAACGTTAGTTCCGTAAGCTGCCCATCCCTTTCAATTCTAAAAAGCGCTGGTTTGGTGGGATCGGAACTCGGATTGAGCAGAGCGCCGGTTCACCCCCAGCAAAGTCCACACAAAAAACCTCATTCCGTTCACTGAAAAGTTTTTGATTTCGCCGAATCTCCACGAGAATCCCCCGATCTCGCCCCAGGGTTTCCCCCACGCGCGCCGTTCCAGCCTCAAGATTAGAATTGGTAAAGCCGAAATAAGGAATATTATTGATTGTATTGACGGGTTCTGAAGTTCTCCGGACGCTTCATCGTCAAAACGACGTCAGAATTCGAACTGCATTCCGTGTGATGGGCTAGATGTTGCGAAGTATCTTCGTCTCCCTTTCAGTGCTCCTTCAGCTTTTCTTCTTCGTGGATCGGGCTCGGGCACAAATTCCGATCGCGCCGCCGAGCCCAGCATCGCCGAGCCCGATGGTCACTCAATACGAAAATCCGTCTAAGCCGGTTCCGCAGCCGGGACTGGGTTCGCCCGTGCCCTCGGACACTCCCGTCGCGCAACCTGACCAACCGGATGACTTCATCATCGTGCGTCTCGACGATCAGCTGCTAGCAATCGAAGGGCTGAGGGCGCGTGAATCCACAGACAGCGTGGCCGTACGCTTCGTCGCCGACCTCAAGTTGCTCGCCTATAGTCAGGAGGCAAGTCTGATTTTTGTTCTCGATCGAGTCACGAGCCGACTTCAGTGGGGTGACAGCGGTTACTTTGTCGCAGAGGTGTATTTCTCAGACGCGACTTGTCTCTCGGGCTGCAATGTTCGGGAAGAAAATGCTCTCGAAGAATTTTCCTTCGCGGGATATGCATTCGCGTTAGCACCATTCGCTCCGTTGAACCCAGCGCAAGGTCCGGCCATTTCACGAGCTTCCGGTATTTGCCGGCATGTTTCTACCGCCTACAATCTGGTTCAGACCGGCGTGGTAAAGACAAGTTGGACGAGAACACAGCCCGGGACTCGTCCGCCGGTCTCGGTGCCGTTGGTCACGCGGAGCGCCCAAGTAAACCAGGTACGAAGTGAATTTTGGACCGACTCTTTCATCGAAAAACTTTGGGTCCTCTCGGGTCGCCCGATGGGCGGAACCACTCCTCGCGCCATGTCCGGCGCGTGGGGACGAGCGGGTGAATGGAATAATCGCTTCTATATGAACGCCACATTTCCAGTCTCTCCAGAGAACTCCACTTGGGGAATCGGCGGAGTCAGCGTTCAAAGTTGGTGTGAAGCAATCGGGGATCACATCGCCCGACGTGTCACCAGGTTCGCTGCCGCGATCGATCTCGCTCGATCGGCACCGCGCCGTGGCCATAGTATGCCGGTGCTAAATTCCATCTGGCTGGGCCAGCGGAGCGTCTGTGAGCTGACGGTGGTAAATTCCGGACATCAGGGCCGTCCGACTGGAACAAACGTTCCTTATAACGAAAGAAATATCCAAAAGTGGGAAGTTTCGGGCACTCCCGATGCGCTCACGGTTACTCATGTTGCCGGAGTTCTCGCGAGCCGACGTGAGGAAGCAGTTTGGGAGGCCGCGGGGTATAACCAAGCGTCTTACATTCTCTTCACGCAAACTCCCTGGGGCGGTGTGCTTGGCGCAGACGAACCGGGCAGGGCCTGGGATTAGTTTATTCTTCGGGAAAGATCGGGTACGAGATCTCGCAGATCAAAAAAAGTCGATCACGGTTAACTCCGTAAGCTGACCATCGCGTTCTACGAATGAAGCCCAAACACTCAGCGCTGTCGATATCTGGAGACCAGTGCGCTCTATCTGCTCGCGCCCATCCGATTTGATTCCCGCGAGAACAAGAAGTAAACTTCGCTTGAATTTTCAACAATTCGTTGAATTCTTTGACCTATTTTCCCGCGAGATGAGTTACCTCGACACGTTCGAACGACGGCGAGGACGAAATACGTGTGACGGCCTTGAACGTTCTTCAGGGCTGCCGCGACGTACCGAACAAAAGGTTACGTCTGTCCGGCAGTTCCATCCCCTGTCGAGGGCCTACCCGTGACTCGTGTCCTGTCCGCCGTCCTGCTGTGCGCGTGCGCCGCCATCGCCGCGCACGCCGACGAGCCGCCGAAGCTCGAGAAGACCGAGAACAAGAACGTGGCGAAGATCGTCCGCGGCATCCGCGACGCCTGCGACGACAACGCCGCGCTCGGGAAGCGCGCCGTGTTCGGTGATGAACTCACCGAAAAGCTGATCAAACAGGCCGCGACCGAGGCTCTCAAGCTCCCGAAGGCCGAGCAGGTCGATGGGTTTCTGACCTCGATCGGCATCGGTCTGGACCGGTTCAACGATGCCGCCCAGAACGTCAACACCGCGAAGCACTTTAAGGACATCGAGACGTTCGATGATGCGAAGGATCGCCAGAAGTCGCTGCGCCTGAAGAAGGTCTCGATGCTCGACGAGTTCTACTTCACGGCGTACTGGTCGCGGAGCGCCGGCATAACGGGCCGAATGGGCCGGGAGACGGCGGAAGAACTCGCCCTCGGGAAGCAGACGATCGACGTGCTGAAGAACGACAGCTTCGAGTGGCGGAACCTGAACGCCGCGCAGTCCGGGATCGAGTTCGCGGACCGTCTCAAATCGGGCAAGCTCTCGCTCACCGACGTCGCGGAGAAGTTCACCGTGGCGAAAGTGATCGTGGCCCGGAGCGACCTTCCGCCCAAGCTGAGCTACGAAGACTTCACCAAGAAACACGGGCGGCCGGAGGTGACCGCGAAGGACATGGCCAAGCTTCTCGAGAAGGAGTTGACGGACATGAAGTCGAAGACGACGGCCCACTTCGACAAAGAGTGGCCCGCGAAGAAGTGATTCCGAGAATACACCCTCCGCAACACCTCTGCCGCCGCGAGAACAGGATTTACCTGGTTCTGTTCGGGCGGCGGCAGAGGACGTATTTTCTCTGCTTGGTTTTCTTTTTCCAGGTACCGGGTTCATCCTGAGTATTACCGCTCTCTCTCCGGGTACCGGGTTCATCCTGAGTATTGAAGATCGCTGAGAACACCTCGGTGTCGAATCCCTCTATAGCCGCAGTGTGTATGAAATGCCGGAATGATACACTCATCCCCATTCAGCCATAACAGTCAGAAGACGTTGGTTGAATAATAAGGGAAAAGATTAGTTGTTACAGCGAACTACGGTTCAGAGCGTGGGCGGGTTTGGCTCGGGAACCCTATCGAAATCGACCGGTGCGGACAAACGCCGGAAGTCCTCGGTACAACAAGTTCAGTTTAATGCGACCGGGTCGGACTATTTCCGGCTCTGGCTCCCGGATCTCGTTCTGACCGTTCTCACGTTGGGTATTTACTCCGCCTGGGCGAAGGCCCGCCGGCTCCGCTATTTCGCACAATCGACTTTCGTCGCGAACGATTCGTTTGATTTCCATGGGAGCGGCGAAGCAATTCTCAAAGGCCGCATCGCGCTCGTCGCAGTTGCAGGTCTCTTCTATTTGTTCGACGCGATTGGGCCACGCTATGTCGAAACATCATCCGTACTTTTTGCGCTCCTGTTTCCCATATTTACCTGTCAGGCGTGGAAGTATCGAACGCTGAACACCAGCTATCGAGGAGTCCGATTTGGATTTCACGGAACGCAAGGAGAAGCGTTCCTCTCGCTTGCTGGACCCGCGCTTGCTGCCGGACTCGGAACCGGACTTCTTGTAAGCCTCGTGAAGTCGTATTTGGGCGCGTTCTTTCAAGTGATGCTCGTGTTCGTCTCGAGCGCGATGCTCTTCGGATACCTTCAGTTCGCAACCCGCTCGTTTTTCTGGAAGCACCTTGGCTACGGGAATGGTCGATTTGATATTCAGCTCCGTGCGCCCGACCTTCTTCTAAGCTGGCTTGTCGGGGCACTCGGACTATTCGTCGCGGCGATGGTTGCTATCTCGGGCATGGGCCACGTGTTCGCGTTTCCCGCCTGGAGCTACTATCTCGTTTTATTTTCGCTTGGGCTTCTCGGCTTGTCTTATGTCGAATCGGAGTCCAGGCACCGAATAGCGGACGGTCTCTCGCTCAGAGAAGTGCGATTCGAGACGAATATAAGTCCGTTGCCTCTCTTCTTTTTGCGGCTGAAATGCGCCGTTCTCTCTGTCGTTACTCTCGGGCTGTACATCCCGTGGGCGCGGGTCGAGCTCTGGAAATATCGAGTCGAATCCTACACCGTTCATTTCGACGGCCCGATAAATTTCGCCGCCCAGGAATCACAATCCGAAGAGGAATCTGCAGTCGGGGATTCGATCGTGGAAGGCCTCACCTGGGACTTTGGGTTCTAACGACATGTCAGAAGTTTCGGCTACATACTATGACGGGCGCTCCTCTGAGAAACGGCTGGTGGTGATCCATCTCGACGGCTCGAGTCTTCGAGTTGTCGGGGAGGCGAACGAAAAGAACATCTCGATCTCCGACATTCGCGTCTCGTTTTTTCCCGCGGCGAAGAATGCTCACATATACTTTCAATTGGGCGGACACGTTCGTATTCCCGTCTCTGACGAAGCCAAAACACTGATTCAGCAACTTCGGCGGGAACAACGCAGTCAGCCTATAACACTGTTTCGTCGATTCGGAGTTCCGATCTGTGTGGTGGCCGTTCTCGTCGTTGCGATCGTAAATTTATACGGGGGCATCCTTCGAACGGCGGCAGACCTTCTCCCCGAGTCGATGGTTCGCTCGCTGGGTGAAAAACAACGCGAGGTCGCACTCGCCATGTTTACGGAACCGAGCCGACTTTCCGCCGAGCGGCGTGCGAGGATTGAATCCGAGTTTAAAAGACTTGCCCGGGCGAGCGTCCCGGAGGGTCGATTCGAGCTTCTTTTTCGCGGGGATGCGAGTAATACAAATCCGAATGCGTTTGCGTGTGGCAACGGGACGATCGTTCTTCTCGATTCGATCGTTGATTTTGCAGGCTCTGACGAAGCCCTGCTCGGTATATTGGCTCATGAAATAGGCCACGTGGCGGAGAGGCATCATGTCAGGTTCGCGCTTCAGGACTCGTTCCTGTCCACAATCCTCCGTCTTTCGGGAGACAGTGCTGCAATTTTTACTGCCGCTGCTTCGAAGCATTTGATTCGGCTCAAATACTCTCGCGATATGGAACGCGAGGCCGATCATTTTGCCTATCGGACTTTGAAGGAGCAGGGAATATCGACCGCGCCGCTTTCGGATTTTTTCTCGAGGATGGCCGCGCGCCAAAGCTCGGATGAGGATTTCGCCTGGGGTTATTTCTCAACGCACCCAAAGTCAGACGAGAGGAAGCGCGTGAAGTGAATCACTGGCCAAATGTTCAAGCTCTCCTGATGGTGCGAGCCGCGCGTGATTCTACGGGTTGAATCGCGCGTGTGGATATTTGTTAGATCGTGCAAGATTTGTAGGCGCTGAATCTGCGAGAATCTAGTACGACGTTCTTGAAGGTTCGCAAGTCAGAGTCGGACTATCTGGTTGCGAGAGCAACTTGGAGATTCAGAGCATACCGTTAAAAAATGAGAAAAGTAGGCGCTATTTTTGTTATAGATGTTGAGCTTCGCGGCCGGACACTCTTACCGCTCGTGCTAGTTCTATTGATCGGCTGCGCCTCGCCGACACGCTCAACTATTAGGAAAGCAGAGACGCTGCTACTACTCTCGCGGAGACCTCGTTCGAGCAATCTCGCACGTTGAAGGCGCTTCCGGATGCTGCCTTAATCGAATTGTATTTATCTCAATTCACGAACAACTCCGGCTCTACATCCAGCACACTCGATCGCTACATTGCAAGTCGATGCACATCCATCGTCGAACCTCTGCTGGCGGAGTTCTTTCGACACGATGACCTTGTGAAGCTTCGGATTATTCAAACTTTTCGTGCGTTCCCACATTTCGGTTGTGAGCTAAATAGCCGAGGTGATCTGGTCGAACGACTGCAACTCTTCTGGAGTGTGTTCGAGAGCAATCGCTACCGGGAAATGGCCCAAAGGGCTTTGAATAGTTTTGGTTCGGTGAAGTTTCGGGAAGAACTTCACTCTGTGGGCAGATTCAACGCCTCCAATCATCCACGTTGAGGTAATCCGATCTGATGAAGGCAAACTAAGTGTGTTCAACGGTTGGGGAGAACCTGACCGTGTGCATCCCGATTCACAAGGAGCGTCGTCAGGGATGCTGATTGCGAAGATCGAAAACGGATGGCAATTTCAATGCTACGACTACGGGTGGGAGCCGACATTCGACAGCATCGTGTTTCGACTTCAGCTGATTTCCGAGGGTGCACCGAGCGCTTAGCGTATGTATCTATCGCCCACATAATTGATACTGCGCAAAATATTCTGGATCGCCTTTCTCGTCGCGGCGGGATTGCTATCGCTGCTACTGGTGAGGTCAGGAAGATCAAGACGCGTGCGTTGCGTAAATCGAAAGCGATAGGCGCTCCAGCGATGTGGTTGATAAACGGAGTTGGACTTTTACTTGGGCTGCTCTCTCCATTTATCCCCGTATTTTGGAGTGAGACAGTGGGCATTACGGGCTTCCCGCTTCCGATCTCGGTTTTTGTGCGCCACGCCGACTCAAATTATCAGTCGCTCGGTGCATTGCCATTTTTATATCCGTTCAATATCGCGCTTTGGTTTGGTGCTACGCATGTGGTTGTTGCGAAGATAGTTGCTCGGCGAAGTAAGTGCAGTGATGCCGACTCCCGTCCTGGGGAGGTTGAGGTTTGAGAACGCTTTGCGTTCTCGTGGTAATGGGGTGATCTCAAGCAGCGGTCTTCGAGACTTCGAAGATCAAATGCTTTTTGACTAGACGTTTTCTTTGAAACTCTAAACGGACCTATGTCTCAAAAACAATTTGTAACCCGCGATAGCATCGAAATTCCCTTCCACGAGCGGCGCGGCGAGGATGGCGTTTACGCTGAGTTCGACTCGCAAGGGCGCCTAACGGAGCTGTCCAACAGTCTCGGGGGAGTGATCCATGGCTTCCGTCTGTCTGTTGACTATGAAAATCGCTCAGCCACTGCAGTGAGCCAGATAAACTTTCCTGATCCGAGACAACCGGGAGTTGTTTTCGTTGAGTGGGTTCGTGACGCAGTGGCCTTGATCAGAAAGGAGTCGACTCCAAGATCCGCCGGCTCCATTTCATGTTCGTTTTGCGGTGTAGGTCAGGATGCCGCACGAAAGCTCGTGGTTGGACCCGGCGTGCAAATTTGCAACGAATGTATTGATATGTGCGCTGAGGTTATCGCTGAGGCTGAGGAGGATAAGAAAGAGCCGGCAGATGACCAGTAACTGAGCGCCTCCTTTCTCCTGGTATCGGGTTGAACCCGAGCAACGACGACCGCTGAGAATCACTACGCGATAATTTTCTCGTAAATACAGTCAGAGCCGCGGGCAAAACGTGGAGCGCATGCCGCGTAAACAAAGACGCGAAATGCAGCTGAGCGCGTCGCATCAGCGATGAAACCACCGCCTTCCTTTGTCAGGAAAATCCCGGAACCCAGCGAAAGAAAAACAACACCTTCGAAGGAGGATCAAAGGAGAATGGAACGTTTCCAAACGTTTTGTTCCCAAAACTCTTTAGACCTTATCGTTCGACACCCTTTGCTCCCATTTCCATTCCAAACCGCTCGACCTCGCTGATGCGTCTTCCCTCACGCGAATAAGAATAATGAACACTTCGCGGTTCGCATCGGATGGTGAACTGCGGAGCATACAACAACCAGCTTCGATATCTTGAGGTCCACATGCTCAATTCAGCTACTGTCGCTCACTCCGCCCTTCAAATTTCTCTTTTGCTACCCGCCAGCGTGAGCCCCGAGGAAAGAACAGCAGAAAACAGCCCGGAGCAAACTGTAACGCAGGAAAGTCAGGAAGCGGTTCGAGGCTCGAGGCGATGGCTGAGTGAGCGAGAGGTCGACTATGCCGCCATTCAGAAGATCGCGGACGAATACAAACACATCTTGAATCTCGGCGGCCCGCCGCATGAACTCATCAATCTGCGGAATGATCTCGTAAAAGCATTGAGGCTGCCGTTGTCCAAGGATCATGTTCCCATAATGGAGCTGACCTACGACAAAGCCGGAACCTTAACGCAGATTTCGGTTGGGATCCTCGACCGATCCTCCGATGCAACGGCTCGCTCCGAAGACAAATCCCGAAAAGAGGAGAAAGGCGACAATTCTTTCGTGCGTGTGGGACCGGTTGAAATTAAGGACCGGGTTTCAGGGTTTGCGGACATGATAATCAGAGTGACGCCGAAAGAGGCGCGCGGTCACACCCTCTTGATCGACATCGATTACAGAGACGTCGCGGTTGCGAAACGGCATGAAGTTGGACTCGATAAGGCTCGAGAATTTCGGGTGCCCGATGCGTTGCCGCGACTCCCTCAAACAGATCTCAGCAACATTCACGAATGGGTTGCCAAACATGCTGAGTATTTAAAAACCTGGGGCGAGAAACCCGGTCCCAAGGGCGACGCCATCAAAGCCGAGCTGTTCAGTCTCCTCGGGATGAAACAGGACCCGTGCGAGGGGAAGTGCAAGCATCGGTATTCGGTCGGTGTTCAACACGATTCTGAAAAGAAAAATGTGATTGGAATCGATATCACTTCATTCCCGGAAGGATACAATTCCAACCTGGTGCTCGAGCTGAAGATCGTCACGGGAGCCGACGGTAAAGCCCGAATCCAAACCACGACAGACCGGCGAAGTGAAGGATACATGGCGCCGATCCCCGAACTACCAGCTGCCCAGGTGAAGAAGCTTTACGAAAAATACTCCGGGGCGCTTGAGAACGCCTTCACATCGGCTGATATGGAGAGGTTCTTAGCGAATCCTTTCACGGCCGACGCGGCCACGAAAGACGCCGTCGCCAAGCAATTTGCAAAGGCGCTTGGAGTTGAGACCATGCCTGTCGGACTGTCGGTGTTTAAGAGCGGAGACAAGGCCGAAGTTTTCTTCACCTATTCTCAGCCTTCTGGACCGGAGGTCTATTTGGCTTCGTTTGAAGTCGCGAACAAATCGATCAAATGGAGCCGCTGGTCGGAGTTTGGAAAGAGAGCCTCCGCAGTTCGTGGGCTTGCGACTTCGATAGAGCCATAGGGGGCAGTCGAGTTTTCTAAAAACAATCCAGGGAGACTTTCCCTGGATTGTTCAGCGAGAATACCTCGGGCGGTTATCGTAGGAAGTCTCGATTTGCGTCATCCGCCAGCAGATCGGGGCGAGTCCCCGCATGTCTTTGCGGTCTCGCTTGGTTCGAGCTTCTCCAAAACCTTCACAAACAGCTTTAGGTACGCCCGGCCAGAGCGTGCTCCCCAGCCGTACTCGGGGTAGCGCTCAACCGAGCTCCGTTCAATTTGGGCTCGAACACAGATTTTTTCTCCGCGAGAAGTTGCGCAGGCCGTATCCAAAAATTCGCGGTTAATCCATTCGGTCTGATAGCCGTGAAAATATCCAAACTTCTTGACGGGAAGCGCACTCGCCTGAGTCCATGACCCAGCGCCGCACTCGATCTGAAGGAAAAATGGTTCAGCCATGACCTTCTCGTCGGCCAAGACCTCGCCTGCGTGGAGATAAAAAATCAGAGAGAGCAAAAGGTGTTTCATCGGGAGCTGATTCTTGAAGTACCAATTTTTCACCAAAAGGGAACCGAGACGAAGTGTACAGTGCCTTCAAGGTTTCGAGATAGCAGAAAACTGTTGGACACTTAAAACGAGGGAAGGAGAGAGAAGGAGACGGTCACGTTCCAACCTCGCAGGGGAGGTTGGAACGCGCTGCATGTGCATGACGCACCCCGTACTCCCCGATTTTAACCCTTCTTGATGGCGGACACGGCGTCGCGGAACTCCCGCAGAGTCCCGAAGGTCTCTGCGGAGACCGCGGTCCGGTCCTCGCTCCACTGCCATTGTGTTACGGACAGCTTAGCTTTGAGCGCCTCGAATTGCGCCATCGTCAGGCGGCGCTGCTCCGGGGCATTGGCACTGTCATACTCACTGACAGTGACCAGCACAGTAGCTTCGGACATGACTTGCCTTTCTGGACGCGACTATGCGCGTCCGACACTAGGAATCGTGACTGTCTCCGCCTCTACCGCTGTTTTGTGGGGTTGAGGCGAAAGCAATTACTCTCTTCTACCAGTTTCGATTGAATCTCAGAGATGCTGCAAATAGCGAACGCAGTCGATGCCAAGCCGATTCTCTAAATCATTTGTGCGACTCCGATTCCCTGACTGTTATGTGCTCCTCCTCACCTGTTCATTCTCGGCTCAATTACATACAGTTTGCATTCGTCCAACGCCGCTCGGTTTTTGAAATCGGCTCTCGTTCGTTGACGGCTTCTATGAGCGAAATTGAGGAGGTGAAATTTTCGAGATGAGGAATCGGGGAGGCTGTATTGCAGACGGTGGGAGCTTGCATAAGCGCTAATTTAAAAATGAAGAAGTCGAGGGTCCTTGATATTCTTAAGATCGGGACGTTCTAGGTTTTTGTTCCTTTGTTTGTTTCATATTCGAGAGATTCAAAATTCGCGTGGTTCGCGCCATCTCGGGGACTCCGAGACCGGAGTAGCCAAATTACCTAAGGGCGCGGACAGGAAGTCCGGTCCGCGCCCCAACCTCTTTTACGTCTGCGCTTTACCCGGTCACGGGTTTCGCGCCTGCTTCACCACCGCCTTCTCGATCTCGCCCGGCTCCGGGATGCTCTCGAGATCGGTGAGGACGGCCTCGGAGAGTTTCGCTCCTTTCACCTTGCACAGGTAGTACACGATCGCCCACCCGTTCCCTCGCACTCGCGAGCGGTACTTGGGGTCGGTCTTCATCTGCTCGCGATCGATCCGCGCACGGGGTGAGAGGATCTCCTGCCCGCTGTACATCTCGAAGGACTCGGAGTCGAATCCGTTCGCGTTGCGACAGTAGTTCGCCGCGCCGATCTTCAGGATGAAGGGCACTTTGTTACCCATCTCGCTGAGGCGGGCCGTGGCGAAGTAGAATCTCAGATCGGAATCGCTCACTCCTTTCTGACTCAGGTGAATGGTCACGCCGTTCTCGCCCGGGATGACCGCGCCGTTCCAGTGTTTGCCGGGCGGCAGGGTTTCTTCGGGGCGGCGGACTTCGGCGAGGAACTCCACCTTGGGTTCCCGCTCGAAGTTGCCGAGCGCGGCCTCGACCGCCGCCTGAGCGCGCCCGGCGCGACGCTCGAGCGTCATGGCGGACTCGCCGCCGTCTTTGTTGTCTGGGGACAGGCCCGGGAGTTTCCCGTGGCGGTCCATGATCACCATGCCGGCTCCCACGGCGGCCGCGATGACCGCGGTGACGCCGAGGAGCAAGAGGACTCGGACTTTCATCTTTCGATACCTCAAGAAGGAGACTCGGACAGATTGGGACTCGGAAAAGGCGGAGCCGTCCGTGGCTCCTAGAACACGGGGCGATACTCGCGACGAACGCTTTCAGCGGCTGAGGACTCTACATCCCGCCGCCGCCGCAGCTCGCACCGCCGCCGCCACCACCACCGCAACTCGAACCGCCGCCGCTGCTCCCGCCGCAGCTCGAGTAACCGCCACCGCCGTAGCTGCTGCCGCCGTAGCTGCTCCCCCCATCGGAGGAGTAGCTGCTCGAACCGCCGCCACTCGAACCACCGCCGCAGCTCGCGATCGACGCGCTCGAGTTGTCGCTGATCGGGACCCCCACGCTCGGGGTCGAGGTGCTGTCGCCGGTCGAAGCTGCGGCAGGCGACGGGGTCGCGAGGACCGTGTGCCACAGCAAGAAGTTGTAGATGAACGGCGAGCCGTCGTCGCTCGGAGTCGAACTCGACGCGGTGTACGGGTTGCTCACCGTCGAGCGACGCCGCTTCTTTTTCTCCTCCTCGATTTGGGTATCGACCTTGCTCTGCTGCTCCGCGACGAGCGCCAGCACGGCCGGCGGGATCTCGCCCCAGATCGGGGTCGGCGCGTCGGCTTGGAACACCGCGCGGTAGCAGGCGAGGGTGCGGACGAAGGCTCGTTGGTACTTCGCCTCGTCCACCTCGTCACCGCGCGACGGACAGTGGTGGATGGCCACGCCGAGCGCCCGGCACAGGCCCCAGTAGTTCTCGGTGTACTGCAAGTGCAGGTGCCAGACTTCATCCACGATTTTCGACGGGGTGACCGTGATGCCGGTCGTCAAGTAGAGGGCGAGGAACCGCTTGTACTCCACGATGGCCACGGCGGTGAACGCCTCGTCCCACTCGTTCTCTTCGGCCAACCGCTTCGAGAACGGCACCGGCGCGGTCGCGTCGTCCAGCGCGTAGCCCTCGAGGATCTCGAGGACCTTCTTCAGGTGGTGAGCGATCGGGCCACCGGCCCAGAACCGCTCCCAGCCCTTCGCGGCCGCGGCCGCGTCACTGTTGGCCCGGCTCGTGGCCCACTGCGCCTCTCGGGTCTGCCGCTGCGACTCGGCGAGGCTCACGTTCAGGTCTTTCTCTCGCGACTGGCTCGCCGAGAGCGACCGCTGGCTCGACGAGAGCGACCACGCGAACAGCACGAGGACCACCACCAGCGTGGCGGCCCCACCGACAATCAAGATCCATTCCATGACGCATGTCCCCTGAGATGGAGACGGAGCACACGAGGGATACAACCCTTGTTGGCTACTCCGTCTCGCATCAGAAGGTTCACCTCTGATTGGAGACGGAATCGAATCTTCTACCTCGAAGCAAAGAGAATCGGTCCGGGGGCGATTATTTCCGGACCAACGATCGCCTCTTCGAGTTTAAGAGCTAGCAGCTCTGGAGTTTGTAATATAGTTTCGTGATTTCAAGCTTTTATCATCTTCGTATACGATAGTGAGCAAATCTTCGTAATGTCATGGCAAGCTTCCCGACATGCTGTATAGGTTTCTAGAAACATTTCAGATATGTTGTCTTCCGTTGTGTAGACTCTGTCATAGGAAATACGTCCCCTATGTCTCCCTCTAAGAAGGCATCTTTCGAGAGTTCCAAAGAATTGAAGCGAGTGTTCAACGAACACTTCGAGGTTTGGCGCAAAAAACAAAGGCGAAGTCTTCCCGATCTCGCCGAGCGCTGCGGTGTCTCCCCGGCGTATCTCGCGCATATCGGCCGCTACGGTCGCATACCGAGCCGCCCGGTGCTCATCCTTCTCGCACTCAACTTCGAGCTGAAAGATTTAAGTTCGTTTCTCGCCGCGGCCGGTATTCGCGATCCGTGGCCCTATGAGCCCGTGTTGCGGCTCTCAGAGGACACCGCCCAAGATTCCAAGCTGCTCTCGATTCGCTTGGATATGGACGGCTTCACGGATGCGATCCGCGGGATGATTCGCTCTGAGATTCGTCAGCGGTCGATCCATGATCTTCTTGGAAAGCGCCCCCTCCGCATCGGTTTCAACAAAACGCAGACTTGGATGTTTGACCCGGCGGCCCCGGGAGCGAAGGGATTTTTCGTGGAGTTCTGCGACATGTTGGGCGTCTCCTTGCAGCAGGAGATTGAAGGCGTGCCCATGGGGTTTAGTGATTATGCCCGAAAATTGGCCTCCGGAGAGATCGATTTCTTCGGCCCTATTATGTCCGCCCCTCACTCTTCGACCGGAGTTCTTTTTACGCAGCCGCTCTACAAATTGGGAGTGTCGGCGGTGTTTCGGACGAGGCAGACAGCCGATCTTGAAAATCTTGCTGCCCCGACAGACATCGAGGATCTCGCTTCAGGGAACTACCAGATCGCGGTTGTGAGAAACTCCCTTCCTCATCTTCTCGCAAACACGAGGCTCAATCGTTCGGATTCGAGCTTGATTATCTGCCAATCAGACGATGAAGCTTTTGACCGGGTCATCTTGAAAGGGATTGCGAAGCCGGCCCACATCTTTGTTTGTAATGCGCCGATGGCGAAGGAATTTGCCTTGAGTCACGCAAAACAAGTCAAACTTCTCTTTGGGACGCGGGATACTCTGCTCGACCTGGCAGATAACTCCATCGCGGTTCGTCCTGACTGGCCCGAGGTGGTTCCTGTGATCAACGAAGCAATGAAGTTCATCGTGAACCGCGGAGGGTTTCGTGAACGAATGAAGCGGACGATTTCGAAGGACCTTATCGAGTTGATGGAGTATTAGACCGAGATCCTACCTGTTAGAAATCGAGCGCTGAGCAAACTTTTTCGTAACATTTTGCGCGTTGTCTTTGCCTCAGCGAGCGAACAAGGCGTCAGTCATGTCTGCAAAGCTTTATATCCTCAATACTTTTGCCGCCGAGCTCAGGTTACAAACACCATCACGCGGTTTCCGCTATCGTTTACGGGGAGCTTATGCCTGGGTAACGCATCATCGATTGAACCCATAACATCTCCGACTGCGCCGCTCGAAAGTGCTTGAGATCCAGTCGCAGCCGGATTTAATCAAGGGGGGTATCGATGAAGGGTTCTCGTGAGATTTCACTCGTTGCGTTGTTCATCATCACCGGCGCGGTGCAGGACACAGTCGCGGATACGAATGTGCGTTCACTTTCGCTCTTAGAAACTGACACACACTCTGCGATCGTAACGACAACAGCGTTGGAGCCTACTCGCCTTTCTCCATCAGATCCGACGACAATTTTCTCTCATGTAGCATTGGACCCGATCCTCACGGCTCCCGAAGGTCTGACGGTATTCCACTCTGATAAAGCAGTCGACGTATACAGCACTGGAACTGATTGCGTCGCCGGGGCACTCGCATTCGATGTAAACGCGTTTTATCTCCCGACAGTCGCGGAGATCTGCGAAGCCTCGGGTTCTTTCAGTGACTCTTGCAACACTGCGATGAGTGATTTCGTTGAATTTCAAGAAATCGCTTCACAGTCCTTCTCCGGCTGCCTCGACGATGCGCAGAGTGACGCGAAGGAAGTTGAGCTCCTGACCTACGGCATCACCACATTCATCAGCTACCAAGGAATCGGTATCTCGGGAACAGAGGACGGCATCGCACGAGGTTTCGATCGACTCTTCGTTCTCTGGGGTGAAGGCAACGAAACCGCGAAGGACGCGCTCTCGGTTCTTGTCAGCTTCACGTTCGATGCGCCTGAGGTTCCCGCACAGATGGCCGCTATCCCCGGTCTGAACAGCAGAGTAAAGCGAGAGATTCTAGACGGCCTCGCGATTGTCAGGTTCCGGAACGAAAGAATGGCGGCGAACAACGCGGGGTTGAACCAGAATGTCGTCCCTCAGCTGATTCGTCTCCTGGCAAATACCGATGAAGAGGTTCCACAGCTTGCGATGGCTCGCCTGGTGGCAATAGGGAGCGCCCTTACGGAAGCAAATCGTGCCGCTGCGGTTACTGCGTTGGAGGCGTATCGCCGAAGAAATACTGACGCAGAGGTTCAAACGGATATCGACGCAGCCCTTAGGGCATTGCGACCGCCGCGGAAGGATTAGAGTCCGAACTACAAAAGCAGAGGAGAATTCGAAACAGCTCCCGCTTCGCGTGCAGGGGGCTGTTCTTGGTTTCGTTGACTCCTGAATAACTCCCAGAAACTTCTTGAAGAGAATGTGCTCCGGAGGGAGGCCAATCGGGTCATAGGGACCTTTACTGAGTCTCCGAGCAAGTTGAATATATTCCGAGAGACAAAGAAGTTCTCCGAAAATGCTCCTTTTTTCAAAGTCGAATCAGATACTTTTGTCCACCCGTCACGTTGAACTTATCGCCTCTGGAGAGGTCATCCCGCCAATTATTGCCTTTCTTCAGCATATTTGCTTAAAACCTCTCCGTTTTTGACCCTTTGATAGTTGAAATTATAAATAGTTGTAGAATCACTTAGCTTCTTTCCTCGACTCCTTCGCTTCTCGTTGACCAAGTTCTTGTTTCGGGCATTTCGGGCTCGCATGTTTTCGACAACCCTCTCGTGAAACGACGTGGTCAAAGCCATCAGGGCTTCGACGAAAGAGGGCTAAGTGCACAGTGATATGTTTTTTCATCCGATCCAAACATTCAATAGCGTCTAGGCGAGCTTGCTCTCCTACATGCTGTTGAAGAGATGGACGGAGAATTCGTTTCGCGTGGGGACAAACACCCCGACAACGCGCTTGAAACCTCTTCCGCAGTGGGTCACCGACAACCCGCATTACCGCAAACTGTCGGACACACGCGTACCGGAGATTCGTTACATGCATTACACGCACCCCCTGGCGGTCACCACGATCGCCGCGCCGAACGGCGAGCCGAACCCCAAGTTCAAGCCCGCCTTCCCCCTGTGGGCCGGCAACCAGACCAACCCCGTGACGTTCTTCCCCGGCCAGCAGGTCGGGGCCGGCGTCGCGATCGAGGACGTCATCGCCGCGTGCAAGCCGGCCGCCCCGGACGGGATCGAACTCTGCGACTGGGGGGGCGTGTTCGACTCCCAGAAGGCGCTGGCCGACGGCGGCTACACGAAGGACCGCGTCAAGTTCTTCAAGCAGCACGGCTTGGACATCTTCGCCCTGTCCGCGCACCTCGGGACCTGTCTGATCAACCAGTTCCCGATCACGCAGAGCTTCTACGGCTTCGTCGGGATGGTCGCGCCGCACATCGCCTGCAGCGGCCGCCGGCTGAGCGACGCCGACTCGATCCTCGTGCAGAAGGCGGCCGTGAAGTACGCGAAGGGCCTCGCGGTCGCCGCCGGGCAGATCGCGAACGAGGTCGGCCACCCCGTCGTCGTGAACGGCTTCAGCGGCTCCGAGGTGTGGCACCTCGTCCACAACTTCCCGGGCGCGATGGAGGAGGTGGACGCGGCCTTCACCGAGGCCGGCAAGGTGTGGGAGGGGGAGATCCTCCCGGACTACCAGCAGAACGGCACCGCCTTCGCCATCGAGGTCCACCCCGGCTGCATGGCCTTCGACCCCTACAGCACGGTGCGCCTGTTCGAGGCGGTCAACTACCACCCGCACTTCGGGGTGAACCACGACCCGAGCCACGGGGAGTGGATGGGGGTGGACGCCGCGGCCGCCGCCCTGTTCTACGGCGACCGCATCTTCCACTTCCACGCCAAGGACACGAAGCGGAACAAGCACCCGCTCGCCGGGATCGCCGGGGGGCACCTGAACTTCGACGACTCCCGGCGCGGGTGGACGTTTGAAGTGTGTGGCTTCGGGGACGTCAACTTCCGGTCGGTGGGCCGGGGGCTGACGCAGATCGGGTACAAGGGGCCGGTCTCCAGCGAACAGGAGAGCAGCATCATCGACTGGTCCCTCGGCCACCGGGCGTGCATCGAGCTGGCCCGGCGGGAACTCGTGCTCCCGGCGGTCGGCATCCGGTTCGACAAGTTCGCGAAGTGATCGTCAAAGGGCAATCAACCCCGACTCGCCCATGATCGGGGTCTCGGGCACGGTTCACACTGTGCACGAGGCTCCGATCAGCAAACCACTCCGAGAGATTGATCGTTATAGCGAGCGTATCGACTGCCTTTTTCGGCAGTGAGAAGACCGTATGCACTGTGCAGAAAATGCTCCGCGTCTCCGCGCTCTATAGACGGCACCCGCGAGCTTGAGCTGCTTTACTGCGAACGATGTCGCTTCACACAAACGATCTGCCTAGCACTCGTTTACGTCATGGGAATTGGGGGCTTGATCATCACCGTCCTGGGTGTTGCTGGAGTATTGCCTTGATTCCCGGCGCGCTCAGAGGTGAGACGCCCTTCTACTCGACCTCAACTCCTATTTCGCCCGGCCAAACCTATTTGGCACCGTGAGAATCGAATTTCCGTCGGGCGATATATCCGTGATCTTGTGAATGATCAGCTGATCTTTCCCGGGCATCTCCCAATACCCAATGTGCCGCCCTTTGTCGGAGAGTACTTGTCCGGCATCCGCGTTTGGTAGGCGGGGCGCGAGAATGACATCTCGTTTTCCGAGCTCGGGATCGTCGATCTTCGCGCTGAACCGGCCTTTTTCCTCCGCCTTTACGGTCACCGCCGCGGCCTTCCCATCGGGCCTCATCCATGCGCCCGACGGGTCAAAGTCCATTTTTGGTGCCTGTTGATTCGCGATTGGGACAGAAAGATCGAGCCCCTCATACGGAGAAGTTGGAAGCTGCAAAGCTTGCAGGTTTGGAGACTGATTTCGAGTCGAAGCGAACGCCGTCATACTGACCTCTCTGAGTTCTACACCACTACTCAGATTGTGAGTTTCTGCGAGAATTTCAACGCAACGATTAGACAAAGTTTCGCGAACGAATTGCAGTCCGATTTGTCATCGAGCTGCCGAAGTCATTGCGAGTCATACCCAGGGCGACTGAGCAGAGTATGACTACCAGAAATTAAACCACCAACCCTAGCATCGAGCACTTTCTACACGGTATGTGTCGTTTCTTCTCGTCTGTGTTCGCCATGCCGAGCACTTGTACAAGGAGATTCTCAAGACTGTTTGGGGTCAAAAGCGAACGGTCTCGCTCTACCCAAGCTCGAGCCCTGACGGCAGCACCTCACCGAATCGAGCCCTCCGTTCGGTGGCGTCGAGCGGGACGAACTCGCGAAGTGGCGCGATTACGGTATCGTTGACGTTTCTCTTTCGCAGCCAAACAAGCGCTGCGGAGCGTGACTCAGTTGAAATATCGAGGGCTCGCTCACCGGTGAGGCGCCCGAGTTGAACGATACACGCAAAGACGCGGTCCAACTGTGGTTGCTTCCAATCGATGGCCATAAGCTCCTCCAGCCACGTCTCGGCATCACTCGGGGGAACCACAAACTCAGGTCCAGCGGCAAGGAGTATTCGCGCCCCGACCCGGCTCAGCGCCCAGAGCAAGTTATCCTGGCCGCTTTTACTCTCCTTGAGGCGCTTGATGAGGACATTCCCGAATTCTCTCTTCCGTTCAGCCCGAACTCGCTCCAAACTTCCCGCAAGGAGAATATTCTCCGAGTTTTCAAACGTGCGCGGCTGAAGCGTCGATTGAATGCTGTGAAAGAGCAATTCATGTTTGTCCGCAGAAAGTCCGCCCGCGACTCGCCGCCACATGATCCACCACTGCAGGCGGACTCTCGCTTCTTTCCCGAAGAACATCCCCTGCTCGAATGCCTTCCACGCTTCTTGGACTCGCACTGCATCAAGAGGTGCGCCGTAACCAGGACGCAAAACAAAACCGGCAAGCGAGAGCCACGCCATCTCGTGCGCCAGCGAACGGCTCCGCCGCGACATGCCTGCGCCCAACGGTTTCCACATTGCTCGAAGTTGTGGAAGGGTCCACTCGCTGCGGGGACTGCCGAGCTCGAGCTCCAATTCACGAACGAGTTTTGCCGGGTTGAGATCAGCGCCCAATGCACCTTCGGGGATCTTTTTTCCGAAGTAGCGATTGATAAGCGCGGTTATCGAATTCAGATCGAAGCCAAGATCGGTCGGCTGCGCTTCTGTCTGCGGTTCGTCGAGGTCCGTCTGACCGAGTGCTCCTGGTCGCAAATTGAACTGGAGCTCGAAGCGCTCTCGTTCGGCATCGTTTCCTCCCTCCGCGGGAAGCAAAAATACTTGGAGCATTCCCAGGTCGTTTATCTCTGCCTCTAGGACTACGCCAATCTTCTCGCCGCGCTCGGCCGGCCGGGCTGCTGACGGAGCAAGAGTCACGGTCGTCTGCAGGGGTGCCAATTGATGAAAGTGATCGTCTGACCCGGTTCGAATTTCACCGGGGCGGTCTTCCGGGTGGGTGAGACAGGTAAAAGCTTGAAACCGCACCGGCTGACCCAGCACCACCTTCAGATGCGGAAGAGTCACGCGATAGCTGCTTCCGGGCTCGGCGCCCTGGGGCAGGATGCAGAGCAAAGTGTGATCTTGCCCCGCATCCAAAGACTTTGTTGTTCGAACTTCCAAGTAAACCGAATGTGCGTAGCCGGCTCGAATGCGGCGGGTGTCTTTCCGGGCGAGCGACGCGAACATCGCCGCTCCACGCGCGACTCCAAGATCAAACTCCGTTTGCGCTAATTCGCGCGGAGGTTTCCCTTGCCAGCGTTCAAGATTTTCTAACACCGCTGTTCGGAATGGTGTTGGTATGAAGCTTCCCCCAACGAAGAGCACCGCGTCGATGATGTGAGGTTCGGACGAAGTGCGATGGCTTCGTAAGAATGCGGCAAGGTGCTTGGTCACTGCCGTGTCAGGAGCGTAAGGCAATCCCAACTCTCGCAAACCTTGCCGCCTCCGCATGGGCATGTCCTCCGCTGAGCAATCGGGGAAAAAACCTCTGAGCACGAGCTCGGAAATTTCGCCGCAGGTTATCTCAGCGCTCAACGATCCGGCGAAAAGATTCCCTCCCTCAGGCGGAACGGCGACTCGAAACCGTTCTTCGCGCTGTTGATCGCTTCGCTCTTCGCGACCTTCGGCAAAAACCTCTTCCTTGAGCGCGCGAGTGGCTTGCACGAGAAAGCCCCATTGACCGGTTGAAAGTCGCTGTGGCGGCTCGAGCATCTTCGCCTCGAGCGCCCGAGCCAAAGCGAGATCGAGATTATCACCACCCAGCAGCAAGTGTTCACTGACCGCGACCCGCTCTATCTCTTGACCTTTCCGAACGTCAAAGACACTGAAGTCGGTCGTTCCTCCGCCCATGTCACACACAAGGAGACGAGCGGACGACTTATTTGAAAGTAAGGAGTCGAGAGAGGGGGAATCCTGCCGGCCACCGCGTTCACGTTGTGATTCCAAGTATCGGTAAAACGCGGCCTGCGGCTCTTCGAGCAATCGCACGCGCGAGCCGAGTCCCGCACGTCGAGCGGCCTCCAGCGTCAGTCGCTGGGCGACTTCGTCAAACGATGCGGGAACCGTGATAACGACGTCTTGAAGTTCCATGAGATACGCCGGCTCGAACTGAGCTTTCTGCTGATCCCAGGAGCTTTTCAGATGGAGGAGATAATGTGCGGCGGCGTCAACCGGAGAGAGTTTCTGTGCGCTCTGCAGGTCGGAGGAACCCCAAGGCAGTATCGGCTGATCCGCGTCGAACCCGTGGATTTCGCTCGAGAGCGCACTGGCCTCCGAACCTCCCAGCCATGACTTCGCGGAAACGATGACTCGACCCGGGACCTCACCGGCCCGTGTTCGCGCGTGACGCCCGGAGATGACCTGTTCAACGGGCGTGCCGGTTGTGATTTGCCAGGGACGCGCTCGTGGCGCCTCGAAGGAGTGCTCCTCTCCGGGAATGAGAAAGTAAAGAAATGATGGAAGTGTTGCGTGTGAACCGAGTACCCCGGCTGAATCATATTGTGGAATCGGCAGAATCTCGGACGAGGCCGTGCCTGATTTCAGCCGATCAACGAAAGCCAGAGCGCAGTTTGTTGTGCCGAGGTCGATCCCGATTGCGAACCTCGGCTCAGTCTCACTCAGCTCATTGTCCATCGTTCGCTCTCTAAGAATGCCGCTCGCCGCGAACGTTAAATTCAAGTCGCCAGCGGTTCGCCTTGTCTGGAGAGCTTACGACCCGTTCTTGCTCTGCATCATGAAGAGATTCGGGCGATGACTGCTGCAAGTACAAACCCATTGTGCCGATCTCAGTCACTTCACTCGTAAGATACACCGGAACCATTTCCCGCTTTGTCGAAGCATCGAGGCGGAGCGTGGCTTCCACCGTTGCGCTCTCTTCCGCGAGACGAGCAATGTCATCGATGACCGTTCCCGGTAGGTCGAATGGCCGCCGTGGGGAACTGAAAAGGCGAAAGTGCACTGCTTCGTTGGTGAGGAGACCAAACCGTTGTTCAGGTATCTTGACGTGGCTCCCTTCCTCCATTCCTTGCGCCGCCACGCACACTCCCTTCAGCGGAGGTTCGTATCCGGGGATCGCCGGTTCTGAGCTTTCGAGTCCGAGATAATAGGAGTGAGCCAAACCGGAGCGAATTTTGACCCCTTTTCCGCTGCTCCGAATCTCGGCGTAATACGCAGCACCGATCGCGACGGCGAGGTCAAGGTCTTGTCCGGTCAATTCACGGATCGAGACTTCTTCTCCCCACGTCCTCAGCTGCTCAAGCACGCGCTGCCGAATCGCTTTGCTCTTAAAGACACCACCGTTAAAAAGCACGGCAGTCGGCAAAACCATTTTCCGATCATGGCGCAAGCAGGATTGATTTTCTTGCAGGTGCGATTGGCCCACCATGGCGTGGTAACTATCGGCGAGAAACTTAGCAAGGTGTCGGGTGATCGCAGCGTCGTGAGCATAACGAAGCCCCAGTTCTTGTAGTCCAAGAGCCGTTCGTTCGCGTGGGCGAGACTCCGGCGGAACTATCGGGAAGAATCCATCAACGATACTGCGTGTGGCCTGTTCTCCCGTGACAGAGACCGATATCGCCTCGGCAAAGAGGTTTGAGCCCCTGCTGGCAATGCCGATTCGGATGGCGTCGGCGGCGGAATCATCGTGTGTCGCTCCTCCAAGAAGACGTTCCTTTGCGTCGCGCGCTCCGTGAATCAGCGATCGAAACTGCCAAGTGTCTAGCTTGTGACCCTCGCTCTCCAAAGTCTGTCGAAGGGAGAATGCGAGAGCGAGATCCATGTTGTCCCCACCGAGGAGGATATGATCGCCGACACTGACGCGTTCCAGTTTTAGCTCTCCCTGCGTCTCGCCTATTGCTATGAGTGTAAAATCCGCAGTCCCGCCGCCCACGTCGCAGACGAGTATTACGTCGCCGGCTGAAACTTGGCTTCTCCAGTCTTCCTGTCGAACATCTGATGTTGCAACTGTCTCGCCGTGCGAGCTCGCGGGACTAGACCCCCGGTTTCCGGAGATCCAAGCGTAGAACGCCGCCTGAGGTTCTTCGAGCAGCACTACGTCTTCGAACCCTGCGTTTTTCGCAGCTTCGAGCGTGAGCTGCCGTGCTACCTCATCAAACGATGCAGGCACCGTCAGCACGATCTCGCGGGATTGACCCGAAGCATCGTACCAATGCTCACCGATTCCTTCGAAGTGATGGCGAAGCGCATGATTGAGATGAAGAAGATACCGTCTCGTCGCCTCGAAAGGCGAATAACGCCGCTCGATGCCTTCTGCTTTCCATGGAAGGATATCCGCCTTCCGATCGACATGAGTGTTGCAGAGCCAGGATTTCGCAGAAGTAATAACCCGCTCGGGTGTGACTTGAGCGCGATCACGAGCAAGCTCGCCAATCACGTCTTCGATCTGCTCATCGCGGGACCAGGGGAGCGCTGGGCCTCCGTGGGCGAACTCCTGCGAATACGGGATATACAGCGCTGACGGAAGGACTGCGCGGTTACCAACGCTGTTCGCCGTGAGGAGTTGGGGAATTGGCAGAACCGATGGAACAGAGTTGCTACGTTCCCGAGATGAAACTTCATGCGGTAAAACCTCCGGCGATTTTATTCCTCCTGAGATAATTGCAATCGCCGAATTCGATGTGCCGAGATCAATTCCTACTGCTGTCATCTTCCTGCTCCGAGCTCCCTTACAAAAAACTATGCCGATAGTTCGACTTCGGCGGGGACGACCACGTATCCTGACGAAGGCCCGGCTTCGCCGCTCCGGTTCTCAACTTTCGCCGGGAGGTTAACCTTTCCCGTTCTCCAGCCGCGATGAAGGAGTCGACCGCGGTAGGGCGGCTCTCCAGAGACCGAACCGACCAGCCGAAAACGCGCCGACTCGCTCGCACCAACGCTCACTGTTTGACCTTCTGGGTCATTCGCGACGGGGGTGAGAGTGCACAATTCCTGAAGCACCGTCCGGCAGCCCTGATGGACAACTCTGGCTGCACGGCCCACTTGTTCATCAGAGAAGGTTTGTACGTCCTGCATCAAAAAATCCACAAAACGTCCACGCTCTTGAAGTCTCGCGATCACTTGCACGACTTGAGCTTCGACATCAGCCGACGTAGGACTCTCCTGTTTCTTTGCCTTCTCGGCAATGAGGCGGCCCTCGACATCACGAAGAGCGGTCTCTAGGGCCTGGCGTTCGGCGTCCCGCTGCTGGACGAGGGTCCTCAGCGCGAACAACTCTTCAGATTGCTGAGAAGCAGCAGGGCTTTCCGGGACCTGGGCCTCCGGAGTTGCGGTGACCGAGCTTTTTACTCGTCGTGCCTGGAATAAAATCTCAAGGAGCGTCCAGACCGTAGTCAGTACAAGCCCTGCCGCAATCAGAAAGCCGCGCTCTCGCATCTGCGGCTCACTGAGCGCGAGGAGGTCGTAGCGAGTAGCCAGCGAGAAGCTTGATAGGCCGAGGGCGCAGAGCGCCGCAATAAATAATCTCATCACACATTCCCAAGCAAAAGCGGACGGAGTTCCTTCCGTCCGAGAAAGCGCTGGAATGTAGCAGGTTCGAAGTGAAGCTCAAAAGCGGGCGGTCTGATAACTCGCAACTTTGGACGGATCCTTGAGAAAACCTCATTCAAGCACGGCTGAGCGTCTAGAACCTGATCGACTTCCCAGGGGTGGACCCTGTTTCAGCCCGAGAGACCCGCGGTAGCCCGTTACTCGTTCCAAAGCGAAGAAAAACACGTAGCCGTTATGTTCCGGTGAGACGGTCCCTCCAAATCAGAGAACAGAACTTTGCCGATGAGGAGCCACCAATCGATTTGTTGGCTGGGTCGGGAGTCTTAATTGATGAGAAGGAGTGTTGTATGGAGTTCGTATCGGTTTTCTGGAGCAAGGTCACTCGACGAACAGATGTGGTTCAGGTTGTATTCAAGAAAGCGATTATCGGTATTGTGATTCTGGTGAGTGGGCTTTTGGGCAGCGATTCAGTCGAAGCGCAACTCGCACCGGAGCGCCAAGTACCGCCAGCTGGCCCGGTGAATGAGGGTGAGCAGGCGCCGGGACCTCGGCGGACCACTTGCGAAGACGCTTTTCTCTACTCGTATGCGTTTTGTGGCTGGTCATCCAGTACCTCGAACTGCCTCGAGTGGCTGGAATTTCTCTTCTTGAGATGCAATCGAGAACAGCTGTGCGGGAGGCAGGGAAATGTTGTCTCGCTTTACACTCTTGAAGGGCTTTGGCAGCACGCCTGTGACACGAAGGAAAAAGTCGCTCAGAACGCTGAATATTGCCTCTACCTCACGCTGGGAGTTTTTCGTTTTTGCAGTGTGAACCAAGCGACCCACGATGCGCAGGTCGAATGATGGGTGTTCAAGCGAATGTGGTTCTGGCCACATTCCAGCGCACGCTCTGTCTTTCCGGGAGCTTCCTTACCTCTTTCGTGCATGTGAGAATCGGCGCTTCGACTAAATTTCCGGAACTCCGAAAAAATCGGCGAACGTCCGCGTAAGGCGCGCCGCCTTCGCGGGCTGAAGTTGGATCGAAACCGTCACTCGCGTCGGGTCCGACAATATTCGCGAGATCTGCGAGTAGTTTGTGTTTCGTTCGTCGGTCGATTCTCGAAAGATATTGCTGATGTCGGTTGCCGTTTTTTGAGTCAGCTTTGACGAGAGAATGTAGTCACCGACAACCGCGAAATAGGTGCGTCGTTCGGCTTCGAACGGACTCTTTGAAGTGGAATAAACGTTATTCGTGTCTGCGAGAAAGCTGATGAATTTTTTATCGTGAAAAGTTCTGCCGCCGACGATGACGTAGGTCTGCTGGGCGCTGAGCGAGAGCGCAGTTTGAAATTGCAGTTCCTTCGAGCCCGGGAGGAGGGCGAACCATGGGTGAGGACACCATCGCTTTCGTCTGTGAGGATGTTTCAGACTCTCATTTCAAAATCGTGGAACGAGCAGCACTCTCTGCGAGGCGGGTTCCAAAATCGCAGAGGTTCGAGGATATCAAATCGGGAGGATACGCACCCAGGCCTCGAGCTCTCGACGATGAGGCGAGTGCGAATAGTCGTTTACACTCGTACGGCTTCGACGCCGTTGAGTGAGATTTCCTCTATTCAATTTCCGGGTTAAAGCAGGAGCTGGATAAATATCGTTACTATGACCTCTCGACTCCGGCTTACATTTCTGGCGTGATGCAAAAGTCCAATACGAACTCTATTTCAGAACGAATCTTCCGCGTCATCTACGTGGAACTTCGGTCGCTCGTCCGGATCGTCTTCGTACTTGCAATTCTCGCCTCGCCAATTCTCTATTCCGAGATTCGAGCCCGCCCGCGCACGAGAGCATTTTGTGCGTCTATCGCTGTTCCCATGAGCGACAAGGACATTACAACCGCAGCGATCGCGATTGGACTCACGGCGAGCGCACCGCGCTTCGAGCCTCCCAAGAGAAAGAGCCGGATGTATGTGTATTACCTTGGTTGGAAGTTTAGTCGCGATATTTGCACGATCGATCTCCTCGATGGCAGAGTCGCGGACCTCGCCGATGTGAAGCTCAGTGAATACGAAAAAAAAGTCGGGGTTCACTAATACGCAACCAAAAACTCCATCGCGAGTTCGGAGCGGGGAGTTTCAAGCGCCTTAAGCGCCGCCTTCGCCCGCGCGAAAAGTGGCTCGATGTTTCCTTCCATCGCACGCATCGCAACATCGAAGAGCGCAGACTCTGCATGTCCATACAGCGAGGTGAGTTTCCGCGAGCCGACTACTTCGCCTGCGAGGACACGGACCCAAAAGTCCTGGTCTTCAAGACTCTCGTCCAAAAATCCAAGCATGGAAGTGGGAATGGCGTCGAGAAAACCGGTGCTCCCCAAAATATCTCGGTGGTAGAGAAAGCCCTGTGCGGTAATGTGATCGATGAGCGCTTGAAATGCTTCGTCTCCCGGCTGCGAGAGCCGGAAAAGCGCGTGGGCGGAATTCACCGATACCGGCCGCTTTGAGGAGCTGAGCTGCTGGAGAAGCACCGGTTTTGATTTCGCCGTTCCAAACTTCGCGAGAACGGCAGCCGCGTTCTGGAGGCGATTGTCATCAGTCTCGTCTGTTAATACCTTGATCAGCGTATCTTCGGCCGCTGGAGAGATATCCTTTCCGGAGAGAAGGGCCGACATCGCGTTGTTTCTCACGCTCGGATCGGGATCGCTCAGACCCTTTTCAGTATCCGGAACGTCGCTCGCTAATTTGAATTCGTAGATTGCGGCGTAGCCATTGGCGCGGTCTGTGACGGTGCTGGATGCAAGAAGCCTCTGAATGGCAGGCACCGCCTTGTCGGTCGGGAAAGGACTTACGTCCTTTAATGTGCGCAAAGCTGACGTAGACTCTGCGAGATCGGGTTTCGCCACAACCTGCAACACGGAGTTTATGGCTTCGGGTGTGCCGATCTTCGAAAGCGCGAGGAGTGCGCAGGGGTGGCAGTCGTCTTTCTGTTTGAGAAGTGCGCTGAGCTTGGGAACGAGAGGGGCAGCAGCCGGGCCGATGGTTCCGGCTATATGCGACACGCTCTTTCGCAAATCGAGCGAAGGGTCATCGAGCAGCTTCTCAAAAATGGGAATCGCCTTCGGCAGATCCTTCTCGGGGATTCCGCCGGGAATGACACCGAGCATGTAGAGTGCCCGCGTTCGTGTTTTTTCATTTCCCGTCGGGAGCGCTTCGAGAAGATGGGGCACCGCGCGGCTCGCTACGGGTCCGATTTTCTTCAGCAACGGCTGCATCGTGTCGCCGTAGTGAATCGAGAGATCGCCGAGCTTTTCCCAAATCGGTGCTGCGACGCTCGATTCGAGCTCCGCCAGCTTCTGGAGGCTTTCAGGGGTGTCGATGCCCTTTAACGCGAGCGCAACCGCTTCCTGGTCTTCCACATCCACCGTCGGAAATTTTGATATCGCCGGAAGCGCCGAAGCTGCAGGCGATCCGATCTGCCCCAGCGAATTCAGTGCTGTCCGGCGAATTCCGGGTTCGTCGCTTTCTAGCGCGTGAATCAGGGCAGTGACACCCTCGGGAGCACGAATCTTCCCGAGCGCGTAGGCTGCGCACTGCTTGCACATATCGTAGTCATATCCCCCGTCCAATATGCGACTGAGCTCCGGCACTGCCGAGCGGGAGGCCGGCCCGATGCGACCCAAAACCGCAATCGCGATCTTTCGTACTTCAGGGCTCGAATCTGCCATCGCCTTCCGAAGAGTCGGCACGGCGGCTGCGGCCTCATCCCAGAGCGCGCCAATCATATAGATGGCAAAGCTCCGATCGCTCGCAGCGGATTTTTTCTCGACGCGTGCGAGGAGCCAATCGAGATGCTCACGTCCGAACTGCCGAATCGCAGCTTTCGCTTCAATGTTCGGGGCGATCCGGAGTAGAGCGAGTGCATCCTCCCATTCTGTTTCCGGTCCACTCCGAAGCCGCTCGATAAAGACCGCTACGTCCGCCGCCGAAGGTAAACCAATCTGATTGACGGCTTGCGTGGCTTCGGCCGCAATAAATGGATCCTCCTCATTCGCGATTCGAATGAGCGCCGGGAGCGCAGATGATGCGCGCTGTCTCATTCCGCCGAGCGCCTTAATCGCTGCCACCCGTTTATCGGTGTCAGCGACCTTCAGTTGTTTGAGCAGTGCTTCGACGCTTTGTGAGTTTTCTTGAGCGATCGCCGAGATCGAAGGGGCGAAGAGAAGGAGCGCCAAGAAGAGTCGCTGAATCTGAAAAATCCTCATCTCGGCTCCGCAAAAGTGCTGTTTTGCCTGGATCGGCTTTCGATGTTTCGGGCCCGTAAGTCGATTCAAAATTGCTGGAGAATAGACGCTGACGAGAGGGCGAATTTAGCGGCTCACGTGAGCAAACTGACTACTTCTGTTTGCACGGCCCTCGCTGATTTGACGCTTCTGTAAGACTGCCGTCCGGGACTCCATCCATAATGTTTTTCGGAGACAGGAGATCGGAAGTGTTGTTTTGGACGAGGTTATTGCTGAATTCTGCTAAAAATCGCCCGGATAGAGGAACTTGTGAAGTCGGCACCTTTGAGCGAAAGCGTTGAGGGGTGTCGAAGACTCAAGCTGCCAAGGGTTTCAGTTCCATGAACGAGTACACGTGCGCGGAGCCCCGCTGCGGAGCGGTGGGCGTCAAGGGTCAGTGGCTCTGCCAGTCCTGCCGCGCTCCCCTGCGCTGGCTGGCACTCGCTACGGGGCTGCTCTGGTCGAAATGGAACAAGCTGCAACGCTGCGCCGAGGGGGAGAAGAACCTGACGTATCTCGAGATCGAGGCGCTGGGGATGGAGATTCGGGCCACGCAGGGGGAGATCGCGCGGTACGTGCTCGGTGACGAGTGGGACTATCAGCTCGCCGTCCTGCTCAACAAAGCGATCCTCGCCTGCTGACCCCCGAATCGACATCAGCGAAACCCGCCAGGCAAGCAGACGAAGGTAACCCCTCCGTCTCTTGTCTCCCAGTTGTACTTCCTGTTTGAACAATTCCTCTCCCCGATGCTTTCAGTCCTTCGCGGGAGATCGGCCGCCACATTCTCAAAAAATCTAGAACTATCTAATTCGAACAGGAGGCATCTTCCTGAAAAATCACGGTGTATCCCGCACCATCACAGATCTTTTCATGATGCGAGGTCTGCTTCCAGAAGCCTCACAAATAAGTGACGAGCGATCCCAAACACTGTCGGCGGACCCATACCCGGTCATCGGTTATCGAATTGGATTTTGGTTTTGTTTCTACAGGTGATTTTTAGGAGGAGTATGAATTTGCGAAAGGTTTTTAAGCTTGGATGTTTTCTCGGATTGCTGAATCTCGTGCCTCACGATGCGTCGGCGCAGTTTGCGGCGCAAGCGGGACTCATGGAACCTGCGGTCCGCTGCGCGATGGGTATGTGTTCGAGTAAGATTCGCGGGCGAGTGGAAGCATATTACTCTGACGCCGCCGGCAAGCTCCATTATGCGTGTATCTCAGCAGCAAACGTCGATCACACGGGAGTTCAAAACTTCGATCAGGTGCAGACGGAGCTGCATATCTTTCTGAACAACCTCTTCCTTCAGCAACAGCAGACCGCCGCAGATTCAGGACTGACACTTCACTCCGGACCTTGGTTTGACGGCTACGGATATTGGATCGGAACGCCGTTTTATATCCAGATGGTTGGAAACTTTTCCGTCGGCCCAATCGGAGAGGGTGCTTGTCCAGTGGATATCTACGGACCGGTTCCTGACTAATGGATTGAGCTCCTCCGCTCTGACGAGCAGAGGAGCTGTATTCTCCGAAATGCAGAATATCTCTGTGCCTCTGCGTCTCTGTGGTTCAATCGGCACCGCAAAAAAATCACTACGACGCGGTGGCACGCCACCCTGTTTGAACCACAGAGACACAGGGGCACAGAGGAAGTGGGTGTGAAGCGAACTTCTAGCAAACTTGTATCGTGTAGATTGAGGGTCAACGTCCGGTTATCATTTTACCAAGGTCCAGCATTGCTCTCACCAATTCCGCCGACACCCTTCGAGTAGAGATTCTTCCGGAGTCCGAGAACAAATTTCATCACATCTATGAAAACCACTATGGGGGCGTGTGCCGCCAAAGAGGTTTCTTTGTGTAATTGTGAAAGGAAATACGATGACTCTGCGTGAACTCCTCTGTTTGCTCCGCGACGTCGGCGTCTACGGCGCGGCCGGCATCGGGTACAGGGTGTTCTGCCCCGGTGCCAACGAGGAAGGGTGCATCTTCGAGTTCGATAAGCGCGGTGATTGCCCCATCCTCTCGATGTTCCGGGGGTCGCGTCTCTGGGCGCCGCGCTCCGACTACTTGGACCTCGAGATTGCGAGCGAAGGGTTCGGTCCGAAGCGAACGGCCGACCTGTGGGCGAGCTGCGCCAAGAAATGCGCTCCGAATTTCTCCGACACCTTTGTGTTCGTGCAAGTCGAGCGCATGGTTGGTGAATTCCCCGAGCGACTGCTCGTTAGGATCTACCCGTATCAGACGGGCATGCATCCCCGGGTCGAGTTTCCGGAAAGGTAGAATGTTTTCTGGCGGACGCCCCCGCCCTTAGAGTTTTCATAGAATGTAAGCGATGCCGCCGAGTCTCGCTATTCGTTGAGCAAATTTGTAGCGGTGAGGTCAAAAGAGAACGATAAATTCTCATCGTGGACGCCTCTCCTCAATTGAGAAGGTTTTGCATCCAGTAAAACGCTTCTCAGAAAGGGGATGAGTACGGCTCCGCCGTTTCTCTGATCTCTGTTCACTGTTCACTGTTCACTGTTCACTCGCCACGACTTTCGCGTTTCGTCGGACGGCCTTCGCGCAGCCTTGGGGAGCGGCGAAGACGGTCGATATGCTCGTCGGTGAGGCCGGGGAGCCGGCGCGCGATGATGCAGCAGGGGTCGCTCCCGCTCCAGCGGCGGTATGCGAAAGCTTCAACCTCACCTTCTCCGACATCATCTTCTTCGTCTGGCTACTTTTGTTTTCGTTGCATTCCCGCTGACAAATATGGTCGGCAGGAAACCCGCTTGACCACGCATCAGGGACGCCCATCAAACCGCGAGAAAACTGCTAGAAAACTGCTCGCATAATGCTCGTTCAGCGAGCGCCCCAGAATTTCCCTCCTTCGCATAAACTTCTTTGAAACGTCGAGGAAGCCATTCCGAGACGCGTAATGTTCGGTCCCACGAGAGATATACGACAACCCGAAAAATTGTCGGACAATGATCCGCAGCGAAAATGTGCTGCGTGGGATCCGAGCGCCCAAAAAGCGATAGATGAAAAAAGAGGTTATATGTCAGCCATCGTCAGCAACACGCTCCGCTCGATCTCGAATCCTGAAGTTTCCGGCGCGCTCGCGCTTCCGCCGCCGAGTCCGGCAGTCCCGGACAAGCTTCAACTTTGTGCTGCGGAGCCCGAAAACAATAAGATTGAAGCGGATGCACTTCGTGCATTGAGCTTGATCAAACGAGAGATGAAGGCGCCCTTTCCCAGCTTCGATGTTGCTAATGCGGAGCTCGGCAGGCTGAATCACAAGTCGTACAAACGACTCTGTGAAATTCATGAGGCTCAAACCGGAAAGCCGTTCATTGACAGCATTAACGACACCGTATGGGGCGGGAGCGGGGTAGTGAATGGACTCACTTGGTTGATTACGGGAGACAACTACACGACCATCCTCCGAAAGCGCTGCGAGCAGTTGTCGAAACCGTAGCGGAATTCATAATCCTGTTGAACCACAGAGGCACAGGGGCACAGAGATTGCACAGGGAAGAAGCGAAGCTGGTAATATTCTCCACTCTGCGTCCATTGCGGTTGCATTTTGGTTTGAAGAATTTACTTGAAGGCAACCGCAGAGGACGCAAAGGAGTTCTCTTAAGGTTCTCAGTTACAGTATGACGTTGGGTCTCTAATCGAAAGTTTCAAGAGAAAAGGCGAACAAGGAGGTTCTGTGGGATCGGTTACAACCGTCGCACAAAACCTCCTTGCCGCTTTTGTCGGTCCACCTCCTTTCACGAGATGAGTGAGAAATCAGTCGTGGGTCAGATCAGCGCCGCGATCGGTTTCCCGCCGTCCACGAGGTACTGCGGGCGGCCGCCGCTGTCGCGGAACTGCGTGTCCACCGGGATGCCCATCGCGTAGAGCACGGTCGCGACCAGATCGCTCGGCGTCACGGGGTTTAACTTCGGGTACTCAGCCTTGGCGCTCGACTCACCGACTACGACACCGCCTTGCAGACCACCGCCGGCCACCATCAGCGAGCTGAGCTGCGGCCAGTGGTCACGTCCGGCGGTGCCGTTGATCCGCGGCGTGCGGCCAAACTCGCCGGTGACGATCACCATCGTCTCCTCGAGCAGTCCGCGCTGATCGAGGTCGTCGATGAGCGCCGCCACCGCGCTGTCGAGCTGCGGCCCGAGCTGCTTGAACCCGTCCACCAGTCCGCCGTGCATGTCCCAGCCCCCGAAGTGGAGGGACACGTACTTCGCGCCGCCCTCGATCAGCCGGCGCGACAACACGAGCTGGTCGCCGATCGTCGTCCGGCCGTAGCGGTCGCGAAGCCGCGGATCCTCGGCCGACAGGTTGAACACGTTCCCGACATCTCGAGTCAGCGCGCCGAACGCCTGATCGGCGAATCCGTCCATGGCCGCCGCGACGCCGGTCTGGTCCACCTCCTTTCGCATGCTGTCGAACGACGTGAGCAGCGTGCGGCGATCGCTCAGCCTCGGAACCGTCACGTTCAGTCGGAGGTTGGCCCGAGCTTCCCCTCGCCCGTTGAACGCTCCGAAGTTCGCGCCGAGCCACGCCGGACCTCCGGCGTAGATGTCGTCCTGCGCGACGTAGGTGGGAACCCCGCTCGGCGAGCTGGCCCCGTAGTAGCGCGAGATCATCGAGCCGATCGACGGCCAGATCGGCGGCAGGTTGTTGTCGGCCTGAGCGTGGTTACGCCCGGTCATGAGCCAGTGCGTCCCTCCACTGTGACCCGAGTTGCCGTGGGTCAGCGAGCGGACGACGGCGAGCTTCGGCATGATCCGGGCGAGCTTGGTGAACGACTTCCCCAGAGTGATCCCCGGAACCGACGTCGGTGTTTCCCCCGTCATGCTCCGGAACTCCGCGGGCGCGGTCATCTTCGGATCCCACGTCTCGACGTGGCTGGGCCCGCCGCCCAGCCAGATGGTGATGACCCCCTTCGCTTTGCCGAACGTGGTGCTGCGGTTGCCCGGCGAGTCCGCCGGAGGTGCCGCACGTGTGGTTTGCCCGAACCAGTCGGGCAGGCCGAGACCGAGGATGCCTGTCGAGCCGAACGCGAGGAAGTTTCGTCGCGTCGAGCCGTCGCAGGTCCTTCCGCCGGTTCTCGCCGGAAGTAGGAACGTGAACATGGTACGGTTGCCCTCGTAGGGTGATGATTGGAATTCCTTTCCGATCCTTCTGCCTCCTTGTGAACACCACGCGAGACGCAAGCGGTCTTCACAAGAGCTGCAGAGCATTTCGTCTTTTCGTTTGAGGCGTAAAAAAGAGCGAGAACGGCCGGCTGGGCCGGTCGCATCAAAGTCTATGCGATCTTGGGAGCGAAAGTCTTGGAGTTTTTTTGTTGGAAGTAAGAATATGGAACGAGATAAAACTTCAGAGGCCTCGGCCCGAAGCATTCGTGTTTCCGCTTCCAATCTGAATTTCACCCGCAATCAAGATGAAAGCGGCTCCGTGTGGAGCTAAGCGGGTGACGATTTCTTCGGCGACCTCCACTGGAAGTCTCTGTAGAGACAAAGACACATGGAGAGCATCATCAAACCCGCAAGGATTTTCATCAAGAGGATTTGAAAGTCCGTGAATTTCACAGGACCTTCCATGCCATCGAAAACGGTTTCTAAGAAAAAAAAGAAGCCGCAGAAACCGAAATAGAAGCCGGCCAACTGTTGGCCATGTACTCTGCCGCGATATTCGCTCCAGAGAATAAAAAGCGAAGGAACCAATACCAAAAGTGTGACGGATAAGACGGAGATGAGGCCACTACCATCTTCAAAAGAAACCTGAATCGCGCGAAAATAACTGACGAGCAGGAATGTACCGCAGAAGTAGGTCAGAAGACTGAAGCGATGTTTTTCGGGTATCAATGGCCCCCTTGACGCCAGCGAATGCCAAAGCTCTAGGATTTGTCACGTAGTGTTGCAGAGTCAGCGAGAGAATGCCGGGAGCGTGAGACCTGTCACGTTGAGAAAGCAAAAGCGGGTGAATAGCTGTTCGACTTATTCGCCCGCCGGGGATGGAAGATCTTAACTACCATCAACGAGAATCCGAGCAGGAGAGAAACGGGGATAATACTGCCAGCGACGAAAGGCCACCGCCATTCCGAGCAGTGTCGCGATAAGCTTGAACTCACTGGTTTTTAGACTTCTGTAAGCCCTTTTAAAATCCGAATCTCGAACGCGGAAAAGAATATAAAAATCCTAACTTCAGCACAGTTGCGTCCGTCCCTGCTCAATTCTCGTTAAAAGCCCGTTTCCGCGTTGTCGGGTTTTTGGAATCACGATAGGCACGGCCTCTGAGGCGGTGTTCCAGAAGCGTCTAGTCTTTTTCCTCGTTCTTTCTATCTCTAAGTATTTTTTGTTGTCTAAGAATAGACTTCGCGGAGCACTCGCCGGACGTAACTTAACCACAGGAAAAACGATCGAGGTGCTCACGCGATTATGGCCAATAAAACGTCTCTCCGATTCAATCAAACCATTGCTCTCCGTTGTCTTAAAATTTTCCTCTTTGCTGTGCTTTCCTTGGGGGTCGGCGGGGTATCGCTCTCGCAGCCTGCGCTTGCGGAATATCATGAGGGGACCTGGGGACCGTTCCCGCGCGTGAATCCGGGAGATACCGGTACATGTGCTCAGTGGGCGCGTCGTCTTTTTTGCGAGTGGGCCGACACGGCGGCGACGACTTGGGTCTCTAATTGCCTCGCGCAAGCACGAAGAGTCTGCGAACGGAACAACGGAGTTTTTAGCGTGATTCCGCTCTCAGGTCAGACAACAACCGAAGAAGGAACGTTCTCTTGCAAAGTGACGTTCAAGACCGACTGGAAATGTGTGGCGAAGAATCCCGAAGAAGAGGGAGATGCGGGTGAGGAGGAGACCGAATGGGCAGACGAGGGTTATGACTGGGGATCGTATCTCGAAGAAGATCTCACAGACTACACACCCGAGGAGAATCCCGGCGTAGAGTAATCTAAGTCTCGTACCGCTAACGCCGTGCAGCCGCGCTGCACGGCGTTACTTCCAAACATGTTCCTTGAATTTCTCAAACTGACACCCGAACCACGAGAGCGTCTTGGACTCTCCTTCGAGCGGGATCAAGCAGGAGGCTGTTTGCGCGGAAGTCCCTCACCGATTACGAGATGAATGGATATTTCCTGGAGGTAAAGCTCTGAACGAATTCCTTTCGTTTCTCTAGCGTTTCACTCTCGATTTTCGAGAACACTGTGAGAATTGCCGATGACAACTCGGAAACGTTCTCGGCAACTGGAGTTCCCTCGGGCTCGATGATACTGTCCCGAGGTGAACATTCTTCGTTTCTTCTGGACCCTCTTCAAGAAACCCTCCGAAGGAAGGAGTGATAATCCTCCCGCGCAAATTGTCCCCGCCGAGCTGAAGATCCCGGAAATCAAGCCTGAGCCGGTTCCTCCCTTTCTCCTCGCTGATGCCAGGGATTACGTACGTTCGGTAGCGGCATTAGTCAGGATGCTTGAAGCCGATGTGCTCTCAGGACAAAAATCCCTCCGGGCTACCGCAGAGAGGCAAACGGATCTCCTTCGCCAAGATGTCTGCTTTGGATATCTTCGACTCTACGAAGAAGAATTTCCGGCGAATCAAAATCCAAACTCATTAAAAATTCGGCAAGCCAATCTGCCTGTCCTCGTAGACGCCTTCGAGCTTCCGACTCGAGATTCACGCACGGTGTTCGAGGCTTTGCCGAACGGCCGTGAGCTTCTGCTCGTTCGCACCGAAGGCAATGAAGAGGTCTCTGTCCGATACGACCAGGCGTACAGTGCGTGGCGGTGGGGGATCGATTTTCATTTCGATGATCCTGTTGCTGAAACTCGCTTCTATCGTCACCTCGTCGACCTACACACGCGGCGACTTGCGGTCACGATTCGAGAGCTCGATCAGGTCGCCCGACGACTGCGCGATGCTTCGGGAACGGCAAACGTGCTTGCTGAATCCACGGGTCGAGATTTCGAGCACTTGATGGTCGATATCCTGAATGAGAACCATTACGTCGCGAGATGGGCTCCGCTTACCGAAGATGTATTTGAGAAAACCGATCTCCGGGTTCGCTATCCGGATATCGGACGAACCCGAGGGTCGCGAGTACAGGTCACCGCCACGTCGCGGGAGACAGACCATACGATCAAGGAAGCGGGCATTCTGCTTCGGAGTGAACTGGTTTTGCTGTCTCCGATCTCTCTGGCCGTGTTCTTTTTCGAACCGGACTTTGAAGAGCTGGCATTCGATCGCTCCAAAATTTGGGTCGCACTGTGCCGGACTTGTGATTCCCCTGGCGAGCTTGCGCTGATCTTCCGAAACTTTTTCCTGAACGCACTCACCCGAAGGACGAGCCATCCTTTGGGGCCCTTGTTCGCGGTGCCGGAACCGATTCGGGAGTTGGTGCGGATTTACTGTCACGAATCTGCCGTCCGAGCCGTCACCTCTCTTCGAGCCCGAGAGAAAAAAGGCATCTCGAAGAAACAGCAGATGAGACTGGAACGTCAGGAACTCGGAAGGGCCGACGGAAAGCCGGAGAAAAGATAACCGGTAGCTGAATCCTCGGTCGGGCCTTTCATTTTAATCCTGCTTGGAGCCAACCTTCCGAGACTCGCCGTCCTGCAGAATCTTCAACACCACCGGGAACTGGCCCTCCCGATTAAGGAATGTGATCGGACCGTCCAGTGTTTGAACCTGTCTGGTTTTCGCGAGGCCCTCGGCCGAAGAGTCTTCATCCGAGAGGGACATCGCGTACATCATTGCCACATAACAAGCGTAACTAAGCGGCGAGAGCGGCTTCTTGCCGAGCAGCTTGCTGAAGGCGTCCACAAACTTGGGCTGTTCGTAGTCGAGCTCCGCAAAAATCAGTCCGTCTCCAGCCCGATCGAGCCCGGCGAGCACATCGCTCGACCCCGCAAGGAAGTTCGAATAGAGCTTCACCGGAAAATTTAGATCACGGAGCTTACGGACCAAGATCGATATCTGGCTCGGCCCGCCGTTGATGAATACGGCATTGGGAGATTTGGCTCTTAACCTCGCAACCAGCGTTCCGAAATCCGTATCTTTGGGGGAAATGGTCTCGTTGAAAACGACCACGGTCTTTTTTAGATCCTTCATGAAGGCGTCGCGAAGGCCGAGGAAATACTCATCCTCTATGGAGACGATAGCAAGTTTCGACTCTTTCTCGTCCGCCGCCTTAGCCAGCACGCGGGCCTCAGCTTCCGCCGAGGGGAAAACTCTCACCGCATAGTCATTTTCACCGACGAACCGGGGATGTCCGACGATGCCGATGAGTGGGATCTTTTCTCTCGCAGAGAGCGAGTTCAGCGCGAGACCAACGGGACTTCTTGTCGTAACCACGGAGGAAGCATGCTCGGCGTCCACCATTCGACGGAATTCGGAGATGCCCGCCTTTGGATCGTTCTGATTATCTCCAAAAATGACTTTCGAACTCGATTTGGAACCCTGGACCGCGACTTCATAGCCTCCCCGACAATCCTCGCCGAGTCGCGCAAAGTTCCCGGTGAGGTCGGCCAAAGCGCCGATCGTGCCTGCGTCTGCGGCGGCATCGCTTTGCAGAAGTCCCCAGAACAGAGCGAGGAAGAGAAAAATTCGTGTTGTCATGCTCCACCCAAGTTGCTGAAACGCGTGTTATCCGGGAGGGCAGTATGTGGAGCTTGGAGTGGTTATACAAGAAAACCGGCGCCCAATGTCATCGAAACGTGGAAGCCCCCATGTTTGCAGGCCATTTTGCTCATTGAGTGTCGTCGGAAAAACCGACATAATGACCAGATGTCAATTGAAACCGCGCTCAGAGGCTTTGGTCTAACCCAGCGGCAATCGCGAATTTACCTCGCGCTGCTGAAACAAGGGAAGTTGAGCGTCTCAGACATCGCCAAACAGACCGGTATCCCGCGCGTGTCGGTTTATCCGTGCCTTGATGAATTGAGCCGCATCGGCGTCATAAGCAACATTACGAAGAACAGGCGGCAGCTTTTTGAAGCACAAGCACCCGAGATTTTGCTCCAACTCCTTCGGCAACGATCCACTGTATTCGAGAGCATGCTGCCGCTCTTTGCACCAATCCTCAATCGAAAAACCGAGCATTTCTCGGTGCAGGTTTACCAAGGTGCAGAACAAAGCAAACAAGCGGTCCGGGATTTTTACGAATATTTGGAGGGCTCTCGTATCAAGCTCGTGCGCGCGCTTGCGCATCTTGATTTGATCAAGACTTACCCGAAGTACGTGCCGCAGATGATCGAGCGGCGCCAACAAATGGGTGTCGCGACGCAGTTACTCGTTGCCGCCGAGCAACGGAAAGCAATGCCTCCCAGCTATCGCGGTTCGAAACGTGAAGTCAGGTTTCTCCCGCCGCAGTTCCGCATCAACTGCACCTTTCAAGTAGCAGGAGAACAGTCGATGTTCACGGTGACGGAGCACAAAGATCCCGTGGTGCTCCGTGTTCATTCAAAGCCGATAAGCAGCACCGTGGCTGCTTTTTTCAGCTTTGTTTGGGATGCGTCGGACAGAGGTTGAAAAGGTGGATCTCCCACGGAGCAAGGGAGGCGCATTTCGCGAGGAGTTCTCAACAATTCCGAGAGAATGTTTCAAGGATTCGATTTGGCCCGATGAAGTTTCGAACTTCTCCGCAAATTTAATAAACTTTGAAGACACGAAGAATAGAAATTCGTTTGCTAACAAAGTTATAACAGGACGTGAATTCTCTCTATCGCAGTTGATCCACCTGCGTAATTCCTCGATAAGCTCTTCGCACGCCAGTTTCTTTCTAACCTCCTTCCGTCAGTAGAGGATCTCGTTGAGCGCTCGCGAAGGTCGTGAGCATCATCGGATCGGTTGGCTCCGGAGGTTGCGGCTATGCCGCCGTATTTCACGAATCTGCTCCTGTGGCTGGCGTTCCTGCGTACGCTGCTGCTCGAGGGCGTCAACAAGGGCGACGCGGGTGGCGTCGTCCAGCTCATGTCCGAACACTCGCTCGACCGAGAACCGGTGGACTTGGCCGGCCCGCAGTTCGACGTCACCGGCATCGAGGCCGAGGGTCTCCACGCCTTCGTCATGGAGGAACGCTTCTTCGGCGGGGCGCTCGCGGTCTCGAGGTGCATCTCGAAGGGTGTCAGCGGGCCCTTCGATCCCGAACCCGGCGTGGATCTCACAGCGCTCATCGACGAGGCGCTCAAGGCGCGCTTCGGCGAAAGGGCGACCGTGACGAGCGCACGAAGCTATGTCGTTCATCTGCTGTCGACCCACAGTCTGCTGAGGGCGCAGAAGCTGTTCGATCACAAGTCGGTGCGCTTCGCGTTCACCCTGAACGAGCTGCAGTTGACGATGCTCGGTCGAGGGACTATCGAGTTCAAGTCGCTCATGTCGTACTTCCACCAGCTCAGCGAATGGGCGCGCGAGAGGCTGAAGGCGGAGGAGGATGCCGAGCTGCGACAGTTCTCTGATCAAATCTCCGACCTGGCGAGCTTCCTCGCGGTCATGATGCTGATGCGCGGCTGAGCGAGATTGCAGTGAATGGAATGCGATAAGAAGAGGCGGGCGAATGCTGGGAGTAATCCGGTGTTCGCCCGAGAAGAAGGAAAATCTAGAAAACGAGATCCTCTACGGCGTTGCCAGTCGCCAAAAAGATCCTGCCGCACCTTCATCAACAAGAAGCTGAGCGTTTTCTGAAACATCGTTCGAGCAATCAGAGATTCTCGTAACCTTTCGAAGCAAGAAACGCTTTTCCACCCTGTAAGACCGCGAACGATCGAAGGTCACTACCCTCGATGGCATAAGTCGCAAATACAAATTGGAGAGGTTCCTGCATGAAGAAATTAGTTGCTTCTGGTTTTCTTGTTCTTGCTCTTTGTTCCGCTGCACACGCAGAAACTGGTGGATTTCAAGCCGGTCCAGGTGCCGTAACACTTCAACCGACGAACGCATTCACTGGAGAAGGTGAGATCACTGCTGGTGCATCTGCCACGACCACGAACGCCCCGGCTGCTCCGCAATCCGGAACGGAGAGCATCGATCTCGGGGCTGCATCTGATCGTCTTGAATCGCTTGGAATCGTCGGAGATTCCTCGCAGTTTATGACGGAGCTCTATGGAGACATCGGTGGGACGGAATACGTGACGGCGATGAATAGTCCGGCGAGCCCGGTTCGTTTTCGCACATTCCTCGCGTGCACCGCTGCGTGTAGCAGGGATTATCCGATCACGTGGTGGAGCGGGCCGCAGGCTTACAACAGCTGCGTCTCGATGTGCGCGACGTTCCTGCATTGGGGCTGCAATGGGCTCTGGGCTGCATGTTTCCGGATGCCGGATAAATACAGCAAAGAGAGTTGCTTGTCGGTCTACAACATCGTCTGCGCTGGAGAGTAGCGAAGAATGCTCGTCCGAATCTTGGGGGAAGCGCCGACTCAAGCGCTTCCCCCGCATTTCTATTCGGGTTGTTAACTGCACTTCATGACGACAACGCTGATTCGATACATCAACTCTTTGCAGTCGATGGCTCTCTTGGTGCTTAATTTATCAAGTCCTTTCCAGAGCTGGGTCATGTAGCCTGCGAAGATGATTGAGTGCGCATGATGAATGCAAAACTGCGAGAGCTCTTCGCTCGTGTTCTGCCTGGTATCAAAGTCATCAGAGTGAAAATCATTCAACTTATAGTCAATGATTCGGACCATTTCCGGGTCGAGCTGTTGGAATATACAGGCGGAGGAGTTTTCAAAAAACAGTCCGAGGTTCGGATCCCGTTTTGCACATAGCTCAAAAGCATCAGTCTGAACCTTGAATGCCGCGCCCGGGCATGAGTAGGTTTCAGCTCCCGCCGGATACGTTGTCGGCTCCTCAGGGAGCTGTCCTGAGTTGGGCAGCTGAGCCGGTGGTGGAGGAGGAACCGGTCTCACTGGACCCGGTCTTACGGGAACGGGGAGTGGAGGAGGGAGCACGATCGGAGGACATTCAGCGTTTCCCAAATTCACGCCAAAAACGCTGAGAACAAAAAAGGCAGCCATCAGAAATGAGAAGAGCGAGGCAGGCTTCATGTAAGACTCCGCAACAACCAACATGGAGAAAATATTTGCCCAGCGTAAGCCGAAACTGTGTGGGACGGAACGACGCGCGGGGCCTTTAAGAGTAATGACTCAGTCGCCGATTCCTGAAGATCTCAGGATTGTTATTTGACGATCAAATCGTGATCACAGCGAATGAGACGAACAAGATCCTGACGTCGGCCAGAGAAGAGGCGGAAGATTAACTCACGCATGTTCTTCAAGCAAAAGCTGCCGTTAGCAGAATCCAACAATCTGTCTGTCAACATCTTCAAGCTCGTCGACTGCCTGGGAGCGGAGAATTTTTTCACCCGCGAGTCGGCGACAGACCGTCTGACGAGCATTTTGTCGCGCCGAGCACTCGCTCTCGCTCCTTTTGAAGACTTTGGAGATCACCAAGAGGTGAAGGATTTCCTCACCCGCTCTGATTATCATTTGAGCAAAGCAAATCTGGATTTCGAGATCGTCCATCGATTGAAACGCATCTCTCAACGCGCCGACATCTCTATTGGTCTCACCACTTTTGTCATCCTCTCAGAAAATCCGATTACGATTGCCTCTCGAGTGAGAGAACTCGGCTCCAGGATCCTCACCGGCCCGTCACTGAGAGCACCGCTCTCCACTATGTGGCAGCGAAATACCAGAGCCATGCTGGCCGAGCTCAATAGGGAGGGCATGAGCCGACGAGATCGTTTTGATATCACCTGGATTGCCGATGGACTTCTGGAAAGATTCGGGTTCGCGAGGGTAGACGCAACTCTGAGGGAAATCAGGCATGGCGCGACGGCTCAAGTATTTCAGCTGTCGCTTGCGAAGTCGCCGACCGACGTTCCTCGAATTTTCTTTCAAACACAAGCTTCACTTCGGTTCGAGGATGTCTTGGCGAGAAGTTCTCTTGTGACGTTATTTCTGCTCGATGACATTAGCCTCGCGGCCTTGAGTGGGGCTCCTTCAGATTACGATGTGTTTGTCGCCGATGGCGCATTGCTCCAATTCGAGGTGAACACGCCGAAGACTGCGAGTTTGGATTCCTATCGACTCTCGAACGCTGCTGATGCGCCAACGGTTTGGCTTTTTACAAGTTTTCAGCAACCCATACCGCCGTATGTCCTCCAGCAGTTGCTCTTTCGGACGACTTTTCGTGGTCTGACTGGTGGACGGACCGCATTGCAGTCCGTATTCGATGCCTACGACGCCTTCGCTCGAGCTCAGTTGGCGGCCGAATGAAAGACGACAATCGTGATTGCGTCCAGGATGCTGGGTCAACTTGCGAGATTCGACGCCTCGTATCGAGCGGCGAATTCGGCGAGCAGCTTCCAGATCTTTTCATCTCCGCAGACGTTGCTATCGAGCTTGGAAAAAGACTCGGATTTCTCAGCTAGTATACGGCGGCGGTCCTCCGCGAGATGCTGCGAGGCCGGAGGAAACAATGCCGTCGCCGTCTCTAAGGCGTCCGCCGCTTCATGTGCCTGAATTCGACGATAGGCTTCGATATATACCGAATAGGACGGAATCCCAGGAAAGTCCGACTCGAAGAAATACTGAAAACCTCCGTTATCAATCACGCCTTGCGCGGTATAGATGAGCACGATTGTGCGATAGGGATCGCTCAACGAGGTCGGATCCCCTCCAGCCTGGCCAAGGGCCGCGAAAGCAGCGTCCGACATTCTATCAAGCAGTTCGTCCGGCATTTGTTGACCTGTTTACCATAGACGAGAAGGAGGATTCGACCCCGCAGGAACCGGGCACATCCTCGATAGTAAAGGGATTTAACACGACAGCCCGGCCCAGGCCATCTTTTCACGAGGCAAATCTAATAATACGTCGGGGTTGGAGACGGGACCCACGACACCACCGGCACCGGTGTGTTTGTGGGGGTCATTGTCGGTGTGCTCATTAGGGACATGGTCGGGGTGCTCGTTGCCGATGCGGTCGGCGTCATCATCGGGGACGGGGTGGGCGTCGGTTTTTTGTTTGTGTTGCAGTATTGTTGGCAGGTCGTATGCATGCCCGTGCACGCATAGGCCGGCACGTTGCCGCAGGCTTTATCAAAAGTTTCCGGATTTGAGTACTTTGAGCAGCAGGTCATGCACTCTTCATTCGTCTTCACCGCGGGATCCAAGCTGCAGCCCGATACCGGCTGGGGAATGTCGTTCCCCTTCAGATTATCCCAGCAGCTGGTGGCGCAGCTTCCGTACCAAGTCGGATCGTAGGGGGTTTTCGAGACACAGCAGCCGAGGCACTCGGAGTAGCTCTCGGAAATTTCAGTGCAAACACTGCCGAGCGGGTCTTCCCCTTTCGAACATTCTTGATTGCATTTGGTTTTGTTCTCGTCGCATTGCCCCAGTGCCGCCGCCGGCGCATACTGAACACAGGATTTGTGGCCGTTCTCACAGCAGGTGTTGCAGGTGCCGTCGTTCATTCCGTGGTTCCCGAAGCACCACTCCGGCTCGGTCGACGGGACGTCCGATTTGTCGACAACAACGGAACAATTACATCCCGGCTTTTTCAGGAGATCCTTTAGATCCTCTTTCGACTTCAAAAGATCTTCGAGTGAGTTGAAGCCGCTCTCGCCAATTTTAGCGTTTGTTCCGTCGGCGAAGTACCACTGTCCGTCAATTTCTACTCCATTTATCGAATGCGACATCTCGCAGCCAGCGGGTCCAGTGCAATGGGCGTTCAACGATTTGCACTTCAATCCCTCCATCGCGCACAGATCGCTAATGTTCTTTGAGATCACATTGCAGTTGTTGTGGAAATTCTCCCAAGGTTTGTTGGGACCGCAACATTCTTGAATGATACCGTTTACCACGGAAATTTCGCAGACGTAGGTTTCGCTCTTTGGTGTCGGCGTTGCTTGTGGAGTCGCCTCCTCGCCGGGATAGGTAGGAGGAGTAAGGAACACCGGTATCGGAGTCTCCTGTGGAGTCTCCAAAGGCGTCGGCATCAGAAAATAGGTCTCGATCGGAGTCGCCGTTTCGGAAGGGTAGGGTGTGAGGATCATTTCGGGCGTTGGAAAAGGCGTTGGTTCCGGCGTCCATGCCGGAATTTGCGCGGATGCCAAATTAGTTCCAAGAAACATCAGAAAAATAAAAACGATACAGCCCGTTCGCATACAACCTTTTTTCCGTATTACCCGAATCAAAATCTCCCCCGTTCGAAACGGGATGAGATCATGATTAATAATCGCCGGGGTGAGGTTCCAGAATCAAGATTGCAAGGCCATTGCAGCGCACATCGCGCGGAGGCAAAGTTGAAGCGAATTCGATGACTTCGGGTGGACGTCAGAGATCATCGTACGCCTTGGTCCGATTCGGAGCAGTGTTTTATCATCAGCTCATTTCGGGCTTGAGAAAGGCCTCGAGCGGCGAGCATTCAGGAGCAGATTAAAAAGCGATCGGTCAAACGTAGGTTTCTCCTCCAAAGTCCAGTCGGCGAGAGCTTTGGGATTATCTGGAAATGAAAAGTCCTGAATCACATCTCCTCGTTTCACTTTTGGAACAAAGATGGTTCGATGCTCTCCCGCAGGAATTTTCAGTTCCCCGAGCCTCTTCGCCGAAGCATCTGGGAAGCGATAACTCTCAATCCGCACGACGACCGGAAAGGGACTGTGGTTTTTTACGGTGATCTTTTCGACAACCTCATCGGTGTCGAGAATTGGCGCATTTAAGAACGGCGCCGGGGCGTAGAATGCAACTTGAAAGGGCTCCATCTGTGAGCTCGGAAGTTGCTGAACAAACGTTTGGAGATACCCGAGCTCTTCCAAGGTCATGGCGGAGAGCGGAGAGGTTTGAGCAACGGAAGCTGCCGGCTCAGAGAACAGCGCAGATATTCCGAACAGACAGGCACTAAGGACGAGTCGCATTTCCGTAAGTTGCCGACGTTTCGATAAAAACATTCTCATCCCTCGTGTCGTCGTCCGTTCCCAGGCCCAACAGCATTATGAGCGCGGCGCAAACTGAAAAATGACAAAGTTGAGACATTTGGGTGATTCTCGTTCCGCAGTCGCGTTTGTTTAATTGAGCACCACGCCGCAAACTTTCACGCAGCCTCGATAGTCATCGGCCGGCAGACAAACCACCGAGACCCCGGTCGCGCATATAATGAGAAGAAACGGCGGGAGGATGGGTGCCGCCGGAACGAGCGCTATGCCGACGGCCGGAAGGGCCAGGCCGGTCGTGATTCCAAGAATTAATTTCCAGGAACAGGTCTGCTGAGCTTCGAGGCGAGGGTGACAATTTTCGCGAGTGCATACCCGGTCGAAACGCCAAGGGCAGAAACACCAAAATAAACATAGTCGACCGATGAAAGTTCCGGACCGATCATTCGAACGAGAGCAGCAGTGAACAGGAAGTTAATGAGAGATCTTTTCTCGAACCGGGGCGATCTCGCGGCGAGGACCATTCCCACGAGCGCACTGAAAATTAATGCCAACGGTATCGCCTGAATGACGAGAGCCTTCGCGTCACATCCGGCAAGCTCTGATGCTCCAGAGCAGACACCGGGAGTAATCCAAAGGAATCCCTGAGAGATTCCTCCGGCGATCGAGATCGCAAGAGGAAGAATGCGTCGCTGTTTCATTGCCCACCCAACGTGCTAGCGGCGTCGCCGTGTTCCGGATACGTCGATGCCTGTAAGGGTTATTCTGGAGATGATTTCCGGTGGTCCATTACGATTCGACCGAGATGAGAGCTGTTCGCAATGTAGAGGCGATTGGAGGGGGGTGCGACACGAGTCTATCGCAAGCAGCCGCTCGAGGGATCAGTGGGATCGGTGATTGTCCGACACTCCGGAAGCATCGGCACCGGACGGGTCGCTGCTCCGCTCCCTTCGTTCTCCGCAAAAACAATCGCGCGAAATTCTGCCTGATTACAGGATCTCGGGCCCGGCATTCGAGTAAGCACCGATCCCCACGGAAATCCGACACAGCCATCCACATCCCATGTTTGCAAGCCGGTTCGTCCGAGTCCGTAGCGAAGCGCAATCGGAATATCGGTGCGAAGCACTTGGCGGTCATTCCGGTCCCTGAATCGTCCGGTTCCCCAATACACCCCCAAGTTTGGCTCACCAAGTGCATATCGCGTACGATTTATTCTCTGACAGAGAAGTCTCTGAGGGCAACTCTGACAACCCCACCCCGGAACCATACCGACGGCGATGGAATCTTCGGGACAAACATCCGTGCCCTCCACCGTCTGATCAAGCAAGATGTCCTCGGCTGGAAGAGGACAACAGGCAAAACGAGGGATCGCGCTAGCTGCCCATCGTTCCGAGTGCTTCGGAATACTTATTCCCATCAAGGCATGACCATTCGGGCAAGTAGCCGAACTTGCGCGCCAGAAAAAGATCGGATCGCCCGGCTGAAATCCGAGACAGACATATGGCCCAGGACCTGAGGGGCCGATGCCGAACTTTTTTCCGAGCGCCGTTTCATGACCCTGGTGAATCGGAGTGGCGACATACGAGATTGCGGTCGATGTTTTTCCGGCATCGCGAGCAAGCTCTCGCCCGGTTTCTTCGAAAAGATAGCCTTCCAGGTTGGGCATGGGAACATCCGCTGCGTCGTCAAGAAAACAAATACCTTGATCGTTTGTGACACAGACGTGGTCGGCCTTTGATTTGATCGCAACTCCCGAAAGACCTTTTGAGAGGCGAGCATACGCGACCGAGAGCACTCCCTCCGTGATTACCGTTGATACCACATCATCCGCACCGTCGCAGTCCATGTCGGCGAACACGACGGGTGTTCCGAAGAAATTTATGCCTGAGATACTTCGACTCAAACCGCCATACTTTGAACCGAGAGAAACCCACCACCCGGAGTATTCTCCCCCATAAGCGAGAAGATCGCTTCTTCCATCGCCGTTCAAGTCCGCAAAGCCCGCCGACCTCCAAATGGCGGTGGGTGGAAACTCAGTCCAGAGCCGCCGTTCGCCGTTTGCAGTTTCAAACGTCCACTTGTACGTGGTCTCATTATCCTGCGAGATCGAAACGACTCCAGCGCTCCCTGGTCCGATGCGCATCATAGGAACTGAAGGACCGCCCCGCTCTCCGCGATTGGTTGAAACCACGTTGGGGCGCTCGATGAAGGCTCCACGTCCGTCCGAAATCAAAACGTGTAAAGTCCCGCCGGAGTCTGTAAAGCGAATGTCGTCCAATCCGTCGCCCTGAAGGTCAAGCGCTCGAAGCGTTGCCTCCGAAGGGGAGTTGATGGTGAAGCCTACCGGAGCAAATTTTTTAGAATCCGCGAGAAAAAGTTCGCTGCTTGCGGTGTTTCGGATCAGGAGCTCCGAACAGCCATCGTGAAGAAATCGTCCACCGGCAAGGACCTCGAAATTCGCGGTTCCCGCTGATATTGGAACACGAGCACTTTCAAACCGGGGGTTTTGAACCTCCGTACGTACGATAACCTTTGTCCGTTCGAAAACTTGCTCGACTTCTGCCAACGCAGAGCGGGGGAGAAGAGAATAGAGGACGGCCAGCAGTAAAGCAGCCGAGCGGCATCGCTGAGAATAGGGATGGAGCGGCCGCGAAGCTTGTTGCATATTCATAGTCATTACATTCTGGAAACGATAGCCCACCGAGGCGGGAGAGGCTAGTGCTGCAATGAGTCCGAGTGAGAATTCACCGGGTGAGAGCACGAAAAAGGGTTGGTTCTAATCGAATGAAAATTGAAACTCCCGCGGGTGGAAGCGCGCCGGCCCGGGTGATCACCCTGCACCGATTATTTGCCGCGGCACTCTTTTTGCTCCTCTTATCTGCCGCTGTCGCTCAAGCTCTGTACGTTTTCACCGAGGTGCGAAGGATCGCCTGGGAGTCCTCGGTCATGACCGCCGCGAGTATCGCGGATCGTTTCGTTCGTTCTCTGGCTCTCGAGCCTCACGGCGCAGTTCCCGCGGCCATGTTCGAAGCGGGAGTTCTTCGGAAGGCGTCTTTGGAATTTGCAGAGACGATGCCGGGTGCTGACCTCTTTCTCGTGAGCGAAAGCGGCCAGATACTCGCGAATTTCAGCGAGCACAACACGATTCGACAAAAAATCGACCCGGCTCCGCTTCACGAATTTCTTCGCGTTCCGAGATCGACGGGTCCTTTGGTCTTTGGAGATGATCCGACGAGTCCAACCGGGACGACGCCATTCGTGTCGATACGTGTTCCTGGATTCGAACGGCCGACATTGTTGTACGTGGCGCTGCAGCGCACGTTTCTTCTCCGCTCACTTCGCTTCAAGTTCGACGAATATCTCCCGAAGCTCATTCTCGTGACCTTAGCAGCGCAGATTGCGACCGCAATCCTTGCGGCATTTCTCATCCGCCGCTTCCTCACACGTCGGCTCCGTTTGCTCTCGCAGGCTCTTGAGTCTTACCGCAGAGGGAAATACTCCGATCGAGTCGAGGTGAAGGGAAGCGATGAGGTCGCGGAGCTTGCATCGCTCGCGAATTCCATGGCTGATAAAATAGAGACCAGCATCAGCGCGCTCGAAGACCGTGACCGGCTGCGGCGTGAGCTCATCGCGAACGTCTCGCATGACCTTCGCACTCCCGCGAGCGTACTCCAAGGCTACAGCTCGTTGCTTGTCGATCCCAGTCGAGAGTTGACTCATGAAGACAGAAAAGGCGTCTATTCCGCGATCGCCTCAGGCTCGCTCTCCCTCTCTCGACTTCTCGCGCAGCTTTGGGAATTATCAAGACTCGAAGCGAAAGAGCGAGTCCCGGAGCTCGAGACTTTCTGTGTCGGTGAGCTGGCCACGGAAGTGGCGGATCAACTGCGAGAGAAAGCTCGCACCCGAGATATCGAGATCGTGATCACTATACCCGAGCCGCCTCCCGCCGTAGTCGCCGACCCGTCGCTTATCATTCGAGCACTCACCAACCTGATTGAAAACGCCATTCACTACACTCCTTCAGGGGGAAGAGTAGAGATAGAGGTTGTGCCCGAAGCCGGTGGAGTCAGCGTGAGAGTTCATGACACGGGTGCAGGTATATCCGAAGAGGACTTGACGAGAATCTTTGAACGAACGGTCCGCGTGAAGGGTGCGGAAACCGGACAGGAAGACTCCGGCGGTCTCGGACTTGCTATCGTGAGACGAATTATGGAGCTCCACGGAATCGAAATTTCTGTTTCCAGCAAGGAAGCCGAGGGCAGCACGTTTGGGTTCGCGCTGCCACGCGCTTAACCGTCGGAGAAGTCGCTTGCTTCAGCGAATCGATAGCCAATCCCGTGTGCCGTCTTCACGAATATAGGATTCTCGGGATTCGGCTCAATCTTGATTCGGAGCCGGCGAATATTGGAGGTGACCGTCGAGCTGTAGTTATCGATGTTGTAGCCCCACACTTCTTCTATCAACCGGGTTTTACTCACCGCGCTGCCGGGACGCGACGCGAGAAAATGTAGAAGACTGAACTCAAGAGCGGTCAGGTCGACTACTTTGCCGTCAAGCGTCACGGAGTGTTTCTCCGGATCGATTGCAAGGGGACCGAATTTAAGCACCCCCTTCAACACCGATTCCGGCGATTGCTGCGAGTATTTCGAACGCCGCAGCAGTGCGGAGATTCTGGCCTCCAGCTCCCGAACGCCGAAGGGTTTCGCGACATAGTCATCGGCACCGAGTTCCAGGCCGAGCACTTTATCGATTTCCTCCGCCCGTGCGGTAAGCATGAGGATCGGTGTTTGGTCGTTTTTCGCACGAAGTCGTTTACAAATCTCTAGTCCGCCGATTCCCGGTAAGCCGACGTCCAGGATGATCAGGTCATATTCGCCTTTTTCCGCGAGTCTCAAACCCAGCTCGCCATCAATCGCCGTCTCACTTTTATAGTGGAGTGATGCGACTGAGCGCTCGAGCAGATCGACGATCTTACTGTCGTCTTCGATAATGAGAATGATTTTTGAACTACTTGAGGACATTCTGAATATTTTGATTCTAATTTGAACGAACGGCAAGGAGGAAAATCCGGCAGCGGCTCATTCAAGCCGACATCGGATCTCGATTCAGCGCTTTTTTCCCCGATAAACGAGGAAAAATTGCCGAGAAGAATAGAGTGACCGGACGTTTGGATATTTCATTCTTGACTCCATGTCAGTGAATGTTCGCTTTTCCGATATGGAAAATGAATCCTGCAAAATTCCTGCGAAGGAAAAGAAAAATCCCTGAACGGCCAGGAAACACTGCGTGTGCTGCAGGAACTTCCCATACCTATCAGAGTTTCTCGTAGGAGGATCGAAGCGAAAATAGAGCACTCGTCGAGAGTGTTCTGATGAAAACGAACTTTCCGCACGTATCCCGATGCCAGCGAATAATTGAAGTAATGGTTTCAAGCCGAAGCCTTCCGACGAAGACGAAAGGAGTACTGATTGTCTGCCAAGCGAAAGCCTCTCATCCGGAGTCTTTGCTGGAAGTGTAATAGGGTCCGAATCTGGACAACCGTCGACAGCTTCGATCCGAGGTCTCGGAGAAGACTCCACGGACTCTGCCCGCCTTGTAGCGGATTCCCCGCGACGTTCACGGGACCACGGCTCCCGCACCTGGGAGCTCAGAGGAAGAATCGAGCCGAGGAGGCAGACATCCAGTACCACGGCGATGGTTCTCTGGATGAGGTTCATGACTGAGGAAACCAGTCCGTCCGGCACACGACACGTGCCAAGTTTGTTTCACCAAGCCAAATATCGAGCGGTAATACGGAGTACGTTTTTGAGCTGTATTCTTGATGTATGAAAGCAGTATGAGGTGGGCTCAATACCTCTCCCGGTAAGGTTTTACTCAGGGAGAACGTATGTCGATTCGAAAATTTCTCGCAACCGGCCCGGTTCAATTATCTTTCTTGATTGCGGCGCAGCTCGCACTCCTCTTGCTACTGGTCGCCTCGGCGTTCGCTGACTTTCAGTCGAACTCGATTCAAGAGCCGGTCGATCGCGACCTTCAGCGAAGGTATTGCGACGTCACCAATCCCGGGGGTTGGGGCCAGTATTACTGTGAACATCAAAACGATCCCGATGCATACGTCCTGGGATATCCCGGCGGGGTGGCGCAGGAGAACGGTCCGTATGTTCCGAAAACGGCCGGTGTTCGATGGGGCTATCTCTGTTGTCCGAAGGGTCAGCGCGGGACTGGGAAATGCGGCTACGGAGAGCAACTTTGCGAAGCAATTCCTCCCCCTCCAACGCCGACCCCGACTCCTGTCCCGGTGAACAAGCCCCCATTAGATAAGGCGGTATCAACTTTTGCGGAGAGCTATGTGCAGGTAAACTTCGGTGACTGCCACACACGCGCGGCGAGCATCTGGTCTTACTTCGGATCATACTGCGAGCTTTTGAAGTTAAGCGGAGTGATTCATCAACGCGGCGCCTGTCTCAATCAAGCCCACGCACTCTGCAGAGAAGACAGCGATTTTATCCGATCAATCAGCGAAGCTTTCCCCTGCAACCTCGTGCCTGCGATGTTCGACAAACCTGTTCTCAGTCGCAGCTGCTTGATTCAAGCGAACGTGGGCTGCTCAGCGTGTGATTATTAACCGATGCTCCGCTCCTCTGGAAGAACTCCAGAGGAGCGGGCTGAACATTGCAATCGCCTCTCGACGCTCTCCGTGGGAAATCTCTTTCTACTCCGAAGAAGGTCTCTCTCATGGTTGCGAGAGCATCCTCGGCATAAACCTTGAGACTCGCTCATTCTCAAGTGAATTCGCTTTGCCGATCCAACACATCTTTTCATTCCACGCCGTGGCCTGAGGAGCACGTGATTAGGTTCATTTGCCAAGGCTAAACGGGAAGCAGTTGCTGAGAGGAGTTAGCGCCGGCTGAGAACGGCCTGCGCTAACCCCTCGAAACTCGAGTGGCGGCATCAACCAGGAGCGAGCGATGACGAACGAGTACGTGTCCGTGGTGGAGGCGCTCCGGCGCTTGTCTACCGCCCTTCCCGGGGACCACGACCAGCCCTTTTGGTGGAGCGACGTGCTGGGGATCGGCCTCCAGCAGCCGCTCCTCGCGGTCCCCGAGGAGCCGGTCTACGCCCAGGGGCGGCTCTCGCAGGCCTGGCGGCGGTGGTGCGAGAGCTACGTGGCGCGGCCGGAGGCGGAGATGCCGCAGCACCTCGCCGTGCGGCACTGCCTGTGGGCCGACAACTTCGTGCGGCTCGCGTGTCGGTTCCCGCTGGGGAGCTGGATCGCGCAGGGCTTGCTGAATGGGCTCGCGCTGACGCTCCGTGTGGGTGTGGGGATCCCGGAAGACCGCGAAGTGGCGGAGGTCCTCCGGGGTGCAGCCGCCTTGGCGCGCGGGGTGGGAAGCGAGGACCTCGCCGAAGAACTCCACGAACTCGGGAACGCGTTCGACGGGGAACCCGAGTACGAGATCCCGTCCCAGGAGTAATACTCGGGAGGGGAGAGGCGGTGCGAACGTTAGAAAACCCCGCCTCTCCCACGAAGTGATCACGAAGCAACTGCTACCCCACGGAGAAACGGTCCGCCGTTTCTCCGAGGTTTCGCACGTGCTCCCTTCGAATTCTTGCGGCGTCTTTCGCCGTTTGGGAAACAGAATAAGAAAAATCGTCAGCAAAACAGGCGAGCTGTGCCTTTGGGCGATCCCTCGCACTCGGCATTTCAGTTTTCACTGATGAGACCAACCCAAGCTGACAACCTGAGCTGGATCATTCCGATCTACCGGAAGCTGAACTACACGGTGAGTTCGTAGGCTAAACAATCAATATACTTTGCGAATGCGAAGAGGAGAAACGATATGAAGCGCGCCTTCATGACAGCTTTTGTGGTGTTAGTATTTTCTGCTTGCAGCAACAACAGCTCAAACCAGCGTTTTGACGACAAGGGCCAGCAAGATACCAGATCGTCGATGAAACGAGTTGAGCGGAATGCCGGGGAAATGGTGGAAGAGGCAAATCACGGGATCCAACGTGGCGTTAATGCTCTCGATAAGAGCTGGGAAACGCCTCGCGAGCGAGACACCGAAGATCGAGACGATAACCGTTAGAAGGCGCCCCTCTTCCTCACTCTTACTGCGGGAGAGGTTACGGTTAGGTCCTATACCTGCTTTTACCCTCTCCCGTCTCTCCATTAATGCCGTATTCACCTCTTCTTGGAAGAGTGGCTTTGATTCAGGGTTGCGGGACGAGCCGCACCTAGCAGATGCTTTGCGTCTCGAGTTATATCGATCAAGATTCTTCGTTTCCGTAGGAGCGGAAAACATCGCAATAAAACTCTTCGAGGCCCAAGCCTATGCTTCGCCGACTGCTTCGGAAGATCTTCAAAAGACCGCCGCGTGTTCACCCGCTCCTCGTTTCGATGGATGAAGAACGGATACGCCTAAAGAATGAGCGGGACGGCGCAGAGAAAAGCGTCCTCTGGAACGATCTCCTGCAGATTGTGGTCGAGACCACGGACGAAGGGCCGTGGCTGGAGGACATGTATTATATTTTCTACACCACCTCGGAGCCCCTGGTGGTGCCCTCCGAGTCCCGAGGCGTAAGCGAGCTGGTATCAAAAATTGCGGGGCTGCCTGGCTTCGATCAGGCGCAATATTTCGCGGCCGTCGGGTCGACTGACAATAAGCAGTTTCTGGTCTGGAAGAAATGACCCCGATACGCTCCTCTTCTTAGAGCTGAATTTCCATTCTTCAGTTATCGAAAATTCGCCTGCAATTGAGTCTTCTGCTGCGTGAGGCTCTCTGCGTTTACACATATCCATTTATAGGACTCGTTCGCGCTCGGCTCGAAGCTCAATCTAAAAAAGTGCGGCGCATTTCCCTCTGACCGCTGAGCTCACCAATCCGCGGCGGCCCGTTGTTACAGGTTTGCTAGAACACGCGGGCGTCCGGGAAAACGAATAACAGGAGCGAACAAGTCTCCGATAAAATCCAAAAAGCACGAGAGAGAAAAGAAATGAAGTTTCGTCTAATTTTCTCAACGGCATTCCTCGCGCTGATCGATACGGCGCTTTTCCCCGCTCGCTTGCAACCGGCGGCTGCAGCACCGCTCGCAAATTGCGCTGAGGCAAAACAGCTTCTCGCAGCAGTCCCCGGAACCGTGGACGTCCCGCCGCCCGCCCCGTGCGAGGCTCCGTGCACCCCATCGCGAATCGGCTGTAGTTGTCCTAATCCCACGCCGCTCCCGACGCCGACCCCCGAGCCACCCGCAACGACGACGAACGCGGCCGGAGTAGCCCCAACCGGTGGGTATACGTCGATAAGCTACGAAAGCATTTTTGGCACCGGCATCCACCCTCAGTTTCTTACGTATGACAGAGGGAGCGTCCCGGCATGTTTGCAGCAGCGAATCGACTCGGCGTACCAAATCGCGTTTGGGATTACCCATGTCGATTCGGACAGCGAGTTCATTCGCCGGGTGCTCGGTCCATACAATCTGGGCGGAGTCGGGCAGGTAAACGTCTATAGCGGCCGAATCGTCATCGACAGCAATTGCAATCGTGTTCCGGATGACACACCGGCGGAGAATGCGATCAGCATCCGGATCATCTGTTCTCCCATATCCCTCCTCTGGGAAGCGGGAACGGAGATCGATCGCGACTTCCGGCTCGTGCGTTTTCCGCTCAACTTGAGCAAAGGCGCCGAATGGGTGGAGTGGAAGGCGTCGAAAGCTGCTCCGCTTCTCGTCTACGATCCGCTCAGAAAGCGGCAAGTCACCTCAGCAGCCGATCTCTTCGGAAACTGGAGCTTTGTCGATATCGCATCCACTCCGGATCCAGCGAAAGCCGAGGCTCCATGGAGACACGGGTACGATGCCCTCGCGACGCTCGATCTAAATGGAGACGGCGCCATCCGGGGAGCGGAGCTCGATCCCGTTGCGCTGTGGTTTGACGAAGACCGCGACGGCGTCTCGGGAACTGGTGAAGTCGTTGGGGCGGCAGAGAAAGGTGTGACCGCACTCTATTATAAGCCCGACAGGGTCGATGAGGATACGCACGCGATCTACGCGACGAAAGGCTTTGAAAGAGAATCAGGCGGTATTCGAATCACTGGAACTTCAGTTGACTGGTTTGCACCGGGCGCTGGTTCACCGATTACGCTTCTTCAACACCTTCGCCGCTCACCGATTGGAAAAGCCGCCGGAGATCTTGCCATCGCACGAGCCGCCGCACTCCAGCAGGGAAATCGTGAAAATGAATCCAAGAAACAAGCGGCCGTTCAGCGAAAACGCTCCGAACAATTTGGCGGAGCATGGCGCTGGCGGGTGAACGCGAACGATGACGACTCACAACCTCAGGGGTTTCTTCTTCTCTCGGATAAGAATGGCGAGATAAGCGGAGCAAGCGTCGTGGAAATGCTGATTCCGGGAAGTGGTGGATTGAGAATCATCGAAGCCTATCCTATTTCCGGCCGATCGTTTACGGAGCGCTCAGGCAGACGCCGCGCCGTGTTCTCCGTTTTGGAACCAAACGGAGTTTCAACCTCCGAGGTGGCGCTCGTTTCTGGCGGATTGGAGCTCGCCGGCACGACAACGCTGAAGGATGTTTCGTATCTCGGGAAAACTGTTTCGCTCGATTACGATTGGAAGGCCGAACGGATTAAAGCGCCGAAGCCAAAAAGCCAGACGAGGCCGGAGTACGGACAATGACGGCAGCCGTTTCTCGATCAAACCTCTCCGACCCGGAAGAACGTGGCGCCATCATGCTCGAGGCGGCAATCGGCTTTCCACTCTTTCTCCTCATCTTCGGAGGCGGTATCGAACTTATTCGCTTCTGCTTCTACGTGATCGGCCTCCAACTCGTTGTTACTAACGGTGTGAGAGCTTCTTCCATCGGGAACTGCGGCACAGGTGTTGTTAACTGCATACCAACAGTCAGTGCTGAACACGTGAAGGCACGGATCCTGTCTGAAGCGGCGGCGGTCGGAATAGGACTCTCCCCCGAGAGCGTGTGTATCCGCGCTGAAAGTAATCTCGACTGCACTCAAGGTCAGGACACGACCGGGAAGTCGAAGGAGCTCGTGGTGGTTCGAGTCTCCCGGCCGTTTTTTTTCTTCTTCGGATTGGGAGAGCTCACGGTTCGTGCTGCTGCGCTTGCCCGAAACGAACCGAGACACCATGGGGCAGTGTAGCGATGACCAGAATCGCAAGTACTAACAGAGACCGCTTCGAATCTGGCGTCGCACTTCTGGAGCTCGCGATTATCCTCCCGCTACTAGTCTTCATCGTTTTTAACGCGCTCGAGTTTGCTCGGCTCTCGCGCGTCATACAGGTGAGTGTCGTCCTCGCCCGTGAAGCGGTGAGCTGGTCTTATCGGAGCTGCGGGGACTTCGACGAGCCAGGCGGTTGGTCGCTGAGCGTTCAGCGGACGACTGAGTGCCTGCAAAAAGTAGTGAACACTGGAGATACATCGCCTGCAGCGCCCTCAATTCTCTCCCTCGCCCGGCAGCTAGAACCTGCGGGCGACTTCAGCATTATCGTGAGCGTGTACCGATCCGGAGAGAGCGGAGGCCCGCTTCGGCTTGTCTCGATTGCCGGTGAAGAAGCGGACCGAGGAAGAGTGACGCGGTTTCAAGCGGTGGGGAATGAGCTCCAAGGCCCAGTGACGCTAGACGCCGCGGCGGTGCGGCGCCGCGGAAGAATCGCTGTCGCCGAAATCTATTATCCATTTTTTCCGATCTTTCGCGGTGTTCCCACCCTGGGAAGTGTTCTCGGGAGATTCGACTACTACGATGCTGCTCTACTCTAAGACACCGGCGCGGTCCGCGCACGAAGAGCGGGGAGTTTTCGTGCTCACCCTCTCGATGTGGCTCATGGGGTTGATTCTCGTCGTCTGCCTGGTTGTTGATGCATCCACGCTGTACCGGCATCGTCAGCTCGTTCAACGATCCGTCGATCTGGGCGTTATCTCCGGCCTCGGGTTTCGTGCGGCGAAGGGTTGGGGCTATTTCCACGGTGATGATTTACGCGACGTCGGAAAACCTGGCGAGAAGGACAGCGAAGTGGAGGAGCATATGCGGGATACTGTGCTCGCGAATCTCTCAGTGCGCGGCATCTCGATCCCGAGAGAATCCGTGAGCGCGAGCTTCTCCAGCTATACTGATCGTGTCGAAGTATCGCTTCGCTATGATGCCCCGCTCTTACTCGTGAGCTATGTTCCCGGGATCGGCGGCTGCTCAACGGGGAGTCACACCTGTCCCGTTTTCGGCTCCGCGACGGCCGAGCTCCAACCCGCGAATATCGGTCTTGCCATAGATACCTCCGGCTCGATGAACTGTCCCGCAACGGAGGCGGGAAGTGCCGGCTGCGAATGTTTGACGAAGGACGGTTGCGCGAGCATCCCCGTAAGCGATCGAAAGCTCGCGTATCTAAAAGAAGCCGTGAAGGCGTTCATCGCGTTCTTTAACCCAAACCGGGACCGCGTCGTTCTCGGTCCGTTCAACACGGTTGGAAAAGTCGCCTTTTCGGTCAAAGACGGCAGCAGGAAAGCTCTCCCCTTCGGGTTCGCAGGAGTTCACGAGCGAGCGACGGATAAAGCGCGGATTAATGCGTTCTATGATGAGATCGATCATCTCGATGCCGCGGGGAACACGAATATATGTGACGGGATCTCGCGAGCGTTCTCCGATCTAAAGACCACAGAGCCCAACATTACTGAAGAGTCTCCGACGTTCCTGGTTCTCTTCTCGGATGGCGCACCTTCGGCAGGACGGTTTCACTTCACGTCTTACTCGAATAGTCTTCAAACGCAGCGCGCGAGTAATCCGGCTATGGCCGGTGACTGGTGGATCGGTACCACTGAGTGGGTAAACGCCGAGGCGGGTGGAAGCGTGCGGCGTTGGCTCGGTCCTTCGCCGCTCGTTCAGATAGAAGACATCCCCTACGGCTATGCCGCAGGGACTCCCCCGGCAGGGGCTGATACCTGCGGCGATCTCGTTTCCGCGGACGACGATTTCCCGAGGAGTTTTAATCCCTGTCTCCGATCGTTTCGCTTCGATGGTGCTGCGCAAATTGGTGAAGCTCGAGAAGTGAGCGGAAGCGAAGGCGAGCGAGATTTCGACCATGTGAATGATTTCACGAACGAAATGTACTACGCGCAACAATTCTATTACTGCGCGATCGAGGCAGCGGATGCCATTCGAGAGCAAGCGGGTGGCTTGGTCTATACGATAGGTCTTGGTGCCGAAGCATTTAAAGGATCCGTCGACCCGCTGCAAAACCCCACCGATCCGCTTCGCCGGAAAGAATATCTGCTCCGACGCATCGCGCTGGATCGCCATAATGGGAAAAACGATCCTCCCTTTGGTCCTCGGCGGCAAATCACGTTGAACGACCCGAACGACTCCGCGAAAGGACGAAATACGACGGTCGGGTATGACGAGTACAGAAACTACGAGGTCTTCGCCCGTGATCCGGTCCTCCGCAATCTCGAAGGTTCTTATGAAGGCACGAATGATCCGAAGCGGCTGAAAGCCCTGTTCATTCGAACCGCAAAGGACATTCTGATTCGACTCACGGACTGACGAGTTCCTGTCGGGTTCAAGCCTTCAGATTATCTAGAAAATATCACGTGGCCATTTAGCGTATTCCCCAGCTGCACAAATGCGGCTAGTTTCGGCTTCACAACGAATCGGGTTACCCAGCTTTCTACAAAGATTCCAAAGGGGAGGAATGAAAGGAACATTCGCAATAGGTCTTGTCGCAGCAGTTTGCGGCCTTGCCGCTCTCCACTTCTACCGTCCGGAGTTGAATCCGCCGGACAATCTTCAGCCCGATCTGGTAAAGGCTATTTACGCCCCGGCCAGTCCGCTCAAAGTGTTCCTCGTAGATAAAATTCAAACTCCAGGTGGTACCAACTACCTCGTTCGCGGAAATCTGCCTCTCAAGTCTGACGGCAGCTACGCCTACTCAGAGCTCGCTGATACTCTGAAGAGTAAGCTCGGCATCACGTTGAGCGAACACAAGCTCGTGAACTTTTCGATCATCGACAATGTCGACGATAAAAGCCGTGAAGCCCTGAAGAATGAGTTTGTTGCGTTCGGGTTGTCGAAAGATCGATTTGAGAGCAAATATTCGCGGCAAAATTGGCCGCCCTTCGAGAAAGGCCTGGACCTCGCCACGCCGGTCGGCACTTCTGTCAACGGACATCGCGGCAGCATGATTTGGTTTCCGGTGCAGGGTTGTTCTGAAGAAGCAGATTGCCGAGCCATACAGGAGTCTCAATTTGGATTCCCTCAAGCGGTGGATGCGCTTGCCCAAAACATGAAGAGCAACGAACCCACAATTATCTACGCCCATTGTTCACAAGGCGTCGATCGCATCGCGGCTCTGATGGCGGGGTATCTCTTGAAGCACAAAGGTGCCAGCGTCGATGATGTATTGAACCCAGAATCTTCGAACGGAGTACAGATCCCGGTTCGGGGATTGGCGGACGCGCAAGCGGGGAAGAATTCAAAGTCCCGTTGGGCGCCGGATTACGAGCGACTCGTCCGCTGGTATGCCGCGACCCTCGGGTGAGGCAGCCCGGGGGAGCCATGATTGATGCAGAATTGGTTTCGTGTGTAACGGTCTCATGCACGGAATCGGGGATCTCTGAGCTGTAACTGCCCGAAAGATCCGTGTTTCCTCCTTTCATGTAAACGCGAAGGTTACACGAACTTTACAATCGCTAGCGTTCCGATAACTCGCATTTTCGAGCCTCATAACTCCAGGAGGCCAAGCAGGTTTTTTTATCGTGTTCTCCTGTGCTGGTCCGTTCCTAGCGCATGGAGCTCTTTCGATGTACGACAAGATTTTTCTTCCCATTTGTCTCGCCTGGCTCGGTGGCACCGCAATTTTTCACTTTATCAACCGCCACAGACTCGCCTCGTCGGTCGAAGGCGATGAACAGACGCTTTGTGATTGGGAGTTTGAGGAAGCCCGCTGGGAAAGCTTCGTGACTGCTGCTGCGCGGCGGAACGATGCTCGATGGCTCTTGGGTGCACTTCTTTCCGTCGTTCTCGCCATTCCGGTGGGGATAATTTTCTGCTTTCAAGGCGAATACCGGGTGGGAGCCTATACCATCGCCGCCGGCTTTTTGTTCACGCTCTCTAGTGCACTCGTGGGCCATTTCGTCGTTCTCCGTTGGCGCCGCGAACTGCTCGACGGACCCCGGCGGCTCATCATCTCGCTTGCCGGTGCTCGGTTGGGGAGTCTCTATTATTGCTGGTCGACTCCAGGAGCGGGAATCAAGGCAATAAATTTCAACCGTCCGGCGCCTGCCGCGCGATTGGAGAGTGTTGAGGTTGTCTACGGGTTCTCGAGCTCCTCCACCGTGAGAGTTGCGTTTCCCATTCCAGAGAGCCGGAGCCAGAAGGCTGAGGAAATTTTTCGCGAGATCGCCGTCAGTCAGAATCTCTATGAGCTGGAAGACGGCTGGACTCGCTACCGCCCGTTCTCGACCGTTGTCGATGCCTTTCAGAAGAAAGCCTAACTCGCACAGGCGCCGACCATCCTAAGATATGCTTTGGATGACGGATCCTCCAAAACGGCGAGTCCTCTTTCGAAGCAAAGTGCATACCCGATCGTTCCATCTCCGGTATTAAACTGCGCGGGAAGATCATCCATCGCGTCTTTCAAGGCTTCTTTCACCCGGGGGGAAGACAGCTTCATTTTCATGATGCAGCTTACCGCCTGCATCCGGCAGCGGTACTCGGGCCGGCGAATGGATTGCCGCCGCCACCAAGACCAGTGAGTTCCGCATTGGGAATCGAAAACGCAGGTCTCGCCGCGGAGCTGCTGCAGGAGGGTGGTCTCGTTTGCGAGAGCGGGTTCATTGAGTGTGGCATTGATCAGAAGGGCGAGGAACATCAAAGCGGAAGATTTCATGGGATTTACACTAGCCTCCAAATTCGAATTCCAAAAGACGTTCACATTGCCGGTTTGTGTTGTTACAAATTGTTTGAGGCAGATTGCTTTGCCAACCAGATTTTCCAACCTTGGATTACCGCGAAACGTTTGCGAGCTGAACCTCCGTTTCCGATGTTCCCAAACGACACTTTCGTGATTTTTTCGAGAATTATCGCAAGAGCATCGACCACCAATTTGGGGCTCATCACGATCTGATACTTCGCGTCTTGGCTGATATTCAGGCGCTTAACGGGGAGCTCTGTGAAGTTTTCCAATCGAAGAACGATAGCTGGCGCGATATCCGGTCCGGCCGCGATCAACCTGCTGTAAGCTGAAGTCGCTCGGTCTCGTCGTTGAAAATCGGCGATTGCTTCGTCGACCTCAGCAGAAAAATTGGGCTTCATCTGCTTTGGATTGAACGACGCTAGGATCTTCTCCTGCGAACGCAGCTCTTCAATTAGGTTGCTCTCAGTTTGAGGGTTAAAAGGACGGGCCGCGCATTCGGGCGGAGCACCAGTGAAATAATACCCTTCATGTCCGGGCCAGTCGTTGATCTCGAGAAAGACGATTGCTTCTGTGTTGTGCAAGGAACGTATACGACTCGGCGTAGGAGCATCGCTTCTGCCCTTTGCTTGATACATAATTTCTATGTGTTGCGGAATCTTGTCGCCTTTCAGCACGGTAAGAACGTCGAACTCGATTGGCAAAAACTTGTGGGATCTCGTCTTCGCATCATTCTGGAATTTCTCCAGCGGAAGTTTGAGACGACCTTTCAGAATGACTTGAGATTGAGCGACGATTTGCCAAGAGCATTCATCCGCCCAAACCGACTTGCAGAGCGAATGCGCCGAGCCGATCACGAGGAGAAACGCGAAGAAAGATTTGGCGAAAGTAATCATTGCTCGTCTTCCTACTGTGGGATTAGAACTTCAAAATGCGAATCAGAATTCGGGCCTGAATCAATCGCGAAAGCGGACATGAAAAACTCCATATCAACGCCACCAGCTAGAAAGCTACGCAGTTTTGTGGCGATGATACCGATTGTCACGATATGGACGACGATGTTTCTCGCCAACAGCCCTGTCCCCGTTGTCCTGCTTGGAGTTGCCTCATTTATTCCCTACATCCTTTGCATAAGAATCATTGAACCAAGGATGGAGCCTCGGCAGCACATTGAATTGCCTGAAAGACTAACTCTGCGAACGGCATTTCAAGGATACTACAGAAGTTTTGTCTACGGCCGTGTGCCTTTTGAATTGTTTGTGAGTGAGCCGTTTGAGCTTTTGGAGGGCGAACGAGAATACGGTAAGTGGCGGTCTATTGGGTTTTTCGTCCCATTCCATCCGGGGGTAACGTACTCAGATTCTGACGATCCAACCACCGCGCTCCTTCGGTGTGCCGATTTATCGTGGCGTTCGGGCTTATTGTTTTACAACAATGCTGAATTGTACGACAAAAACATGAAGCCGATATCGCACGAAGTCTTAAAGTCATCGATAGCCAGCGCATTGAATATTGACTTTTCGGCTTTCAAGGAGCTGACGGATCGGGTCTATGTAGTCAAACCCAACTCAATATTAACGACTCCAATCTCGGTCCGCGACCTGCTTACTGGAAACCTCCGTAAAAAGAATTAAACGCTGCATCTATCGATACGCTCGTGCGTCACTAAGATCACTTGATTCGTGCCGAGCTTTGGGAATTCAACGGATAAATACGGCATCCTTCGGATGGATTTGACTGAACTCTCGGTCCTGAGCGGACCGGAGATCTTCTGTCGCGTGAATCCATCCTCGGATGCCGTATTGTGTATTAGCGGCGTGGTCCTTGGGGATTCACTGGGATTGTGGTGATTGGACCAATCGGCACGGTCGTTTGTCCGGGGACACGGCATTGGTAGTTCCCACCTCCGAGAAGCGTCGTCCGAACGCATCTCTGTGGAGACCGGCATCCAGTGCTCCGGCAATCACCACCCGCAGCGTAAGGCTGCGCGGCGGCAGCGGCGCCTACCAAGAATTCTTCACCACCCGGAGAAGCCGCATCGGCTTCCGTCTCAGGGGAAATTACGATTGGATTGGAAAGAGTGAGATCAGGATTTACGTTCTGCGTGATGATGGGTCCGGTGGTGTTCGCCTCGGCGTAGACGGTCACTCCCGCCGGGTCTTGCGCGATGAATCCGCTCCCTACGGAATAAACGGGGAAATCTTGGGCTGTGGCTGTAGCGGCGCTCAGTAAAAGCGTGGCCAAGATCATTAATGGAGCGCGATTTAATCGATTCTTACAAGGGTTCTTCATTTATTTCTCCAGTCTGCGTGGTGTGTGGTTTCGGTTGCAAAACGTAGACAGGAGAGCGTTCGGAAGATTACGCAATTTGTAATCGTTTCTTGATAATTGGGAGTATCTCGTAATCGAAGCAATCTTGAAAAGATCCGATTCAAACAGGCGCGAACGTTTGGGAATAAACGAGGCTCGGGGAGGGGGAAAGACCCGGCCTTCCTCCCTCGCCGAGATCGACTTACGCTACTCCACTGTCGTCGTACGGTGTTGGGGTCGGCGTTGGTGTCGGTGTGATCCCAGTCGTAAACGCAAACCAGATATTGTTACATTCATTTCGCTGCTGCACGATGGCGTCTCTCAAGAACCACGAAAAAGTTGACGTCGCGGAACTACACGTGTTCTCGCACGACGCGAACTGAGCGCTTATCGCTGCGTAACTCTCCGCTGATGTTCCGCACTGCTCCGGGAGGCCCGCTGTCGGAATTGCATTCACACAGGACTCACATTCGGCGTCTGCCGGATTCGTCGGAGGAGTGTTGATCCAATTCCACCAATAGTCATTGCACTGCGTCTTAACAGCTTCCAAAGTGATGAATGAGAAAATTCTCGACGCATCAGTTGCGGCGTTACACTGATTCTCGCAATCGGCGATCTGCGTGAGTGCCGCGCCGTAGTTCGCAGCGCCTCCGCAGTTAGACGGTATATCCATGCCCGAAATATTGATCGCGCACGCGCTGCACAATTCGTCCGCGGGATTCGGTGGAGGTGTGTTGATCCAATTCCACCAGTGGTCGTTACACTCTGATCGCTTCGCCTCGATAACAAAGATGGAGTAGACCGCCAAAGGTGCCGTCGAAGTGATACATTGACTCTCGCAGTTTGCGAGAAGCGTCCCGGCGGATGCATAGCCCGCTGAAGAAGTGCAGTTCGTTGCGGCGTCGAAATTTGAAACCTCGGTAGTACAGACATCGCAGGCTTCATTTGCCGGATTCGGCGGAGGAGTGTTGATCCAAGTCCACCAGTGATTGTCGCATTCTTGCCGCTTGCTTGCGAGCAGTATGACGTTGAGGAAGGCGTTTGGATCGGTAGCGTTACCGCACTGATCGCTACATGCTGATATCCGCGCGCCGGTGGACGCATACGCATCGGCGGGAGCACAGTGCTGAGTCACGTCCAAGCTCCAGATTTCGCTGGTGCAGGTCTCGCATTCAGCATCAGCCGGATTCGGAGGCAGGTCGGAATCCGTCAAAGCGAGGACATCTCCCGCTCCGAAGAGAATCGCGAACAGTGTCAACATTTGGTACAGAACTTTTCGAGAATCCATCGGACAACTCCTTCCCTCTAGGTGTTACAATTCGTTCTCTTTCGAAAACTCGACGCTCGGCTCGAAAGGATTGCTCGTCCCTCTCTTGGTTCCATCAACCGATTCGCCAGTTCACAGAGTTGGAGCCTCTTTTGATTCTCGTTCAGCAAAGCGCGAGAGGACGCGTCAAAGACGCGTAGATCCATCGTCACGACGAATGCGCGTGATCGGAGAGATTCCAACTATGAAAAAGAGAACAGCCAAAGCGCAGTTAGTCATCTCGCGGAGAGTTCGCCCGGATGCTTTTGTTCGCTTGCGCCGTTCAGACCCAGCGATCCGGAAACAGGCGCAGGAACCGACGCGCGGTCAAACCGCCGCCGCGCAAACTTGCAGAACGAAACGAAATGATTTTTGCTTTTCGGCGTTATGAAGTTCTCGCTCAGGCAAGGCCGGAGACACCCATTTTTGTGACGAATTTGTAAGTTTCCCCCGAAGCGGCGTTCCGCCTGCTTGCGTAACGGCCTGCATTTCTTTGCTTTCCGCGTGGACTCTTTCATCGAAGATCAACTGCTCCACGGCAGGCGCACGCCTGCCCGAAGCGTCCGCATAACATCCTCAGGCTGTCGATAAATCAACGTAAAAATTCCACTCGCTTTTTGAGCGCTCTCGTTCGTCTGTGCCAACGAGAGAGCTGAGACAAGGGAGGCGATAGTTTTATTTTGTGGACACATTCGAGATTGTCTCCGCGTCTCCGCGCGCGCGATTTGGAATGTGCCCACAAAAATCAGCCGGGGAAGCAGGTGGTCGGTCGTACCGCCCTTATCCCGTAGAATATGAGTGCGATTAACTTCGTGCTCGAAAGGTTAGTTCCGATGGTCGAACCAGGAAGAATCTTCACCTTGAGCTCCGCCGGTCCTTTGCCGGAATGGCTTTGGACAACTCGCGAGGCGACTTTTTACTTGCGAGAATGCGGCGTGCCTAACGGTGAACTCCTTCGTTTGGTGCAAAAGGTCCCGGTAGAGAAACGAATGGAAATTTGCCGAACGAGTTGTAGTCGACAAGTAGCAGCAATCAAAATCGCTGAGTTGGCTTTGGATTCTTAACAACAATTGGAGTTAGGGTTTCGCCCTCCCTTATCTCCGACTTTTACCTTTGTACTTGTGAGCTCCCCGACGGCATGAGGGTCGAGTCACTGGGTGTCTGAGGACTGCCTCGCGCTTCACTTCGATATGCTTGGATGTCTCTTAGAATCTGCTTCTCGAGTGACGCCAGTTTTGATCCACTATTCCAGAATCTTCCCCCCGCGGCAGCTGCGAATTCTTGGAGGCACCCTCCTTCTCCATCGTAATCCACTGCGATTGTCGAGATGGTGATACCCATGGATTTTAGTTTATTCAGGTCCTCAATCATGTCGCTGATGCACTCGTCCGTGGCTCCATCGCTCAGAAGAATAAAGTGCTTGCGAGTTGCCGGACAGTTTTCGAGCTGCGTCTTCGCGAACGACAACGCGGCGGTAAGATTAGATCTTGGCGAACTTACGATATTCTCAAAACTCTCTGCTGCTCGTTCCCTGACTTCTTTTACGTATGCAGGCGGAAGGAGGAGTGACGCCTGTTCCGCGAAGCGTATCGCGGCAACGTAGAACTCATCATCCAACTGCCGGATTACATTGGGAACAGCCTTTCTCATCCGATCAAAGTTATCCAGCCGGTTAACGCTATTTGACGTATCGAGGATGAAGACTAACGCCGGAGTGTTCGCACCGCACTTTGCCGCAGGAGGCGGAGCAGAGTTAGAATCTGCAGAAGATTCGGCGGCGATGCTCAGTGCTAGGGAAAGGGGCAGCAGCACCTTATGCCACCCGGGTAGTTTGAGATAGGCTAGCACTTTGCGATCTTGGTCAACCCTCACTTGAATGCACGCGAGTAACGAAAAGCAGGTAACCTTTCGCCTGCATCCGGCCCGGAGTAACTTGAGGTTTCGTATGAAGAAAGCTCTCATGATTGTTGTGACCGTGGTCATCCTACTTGGATTATTCGGATGGGTGCTCCTGTCGTGGTTCAGCGCGGCTATCCACCTTTCGTATACGAAAGAGCGAGTCGTTGTTTTTGAGAAAGGAATTAGTTCCCTTTCTTCCATGTTCGCTCAGCACGCTTCGACAAGAACGTTAGTCCTGCAAAGTGTTCCGGTCAATGAAATTCGGCGGAAATGCTCCACAGAGAAAAGGTTCCATGAGCCAATTGCCAAGGAGGAGCTGGAACTCTCGTTCCATTTTTTCTGCTTTCAATTTGACGAGCGAGAGAACCTTGTGCAGATAGATTTCTTCTCACGAAAGGTGTGGGAGCGAGTACACGAAAAGCTAGAGGCGAACAGCGCCCTTGAACCGACGAAATAGCGTTTACTCTGGTGCCAGATGAATTTTTGGCCGCCTACGGGGCTTGCTTGTTGAGGGTTTTTTGCACGAATATTTCGACTGTTTCTAGCGGATGCGGTGAAGTTTAGATGATCCCAGCGAAAATCATAAAAGGCGATGCGACCCATGCCGCAGAAGTAATCGACATCGTCTTTACCGCGCTTCGTTCCTTTGGGATTGAGCCCTCGCCGGAGCGCTGGGAAGCTGAGATCGTGGCGTTTGGCAACAACGCGTCGCACGTCCATGAATACGTAGCCGTGCAAGACGAGCGGGTCGTCGGCCTCGTGGTTCTCGAAGAATGTCACGAAGCGATGATCCTCCGGGATCTCTACGTCGACGATAGAACACGAGGCCAAGGTATCGGCCGCGCTCTTCTCGAACATGCCGTTTCCATCGCGCGAGCGAATGGGTTCCGGCTTTTGAAGCTCGAAACACGAGAAGCCTTCACCGCTGCGGTTCGATTGTATGAGTCAACGGGGTGGGAGCGTGGACCGGATCTCAGAGGGCCGGACGATCCGCCTGAAGGACCAGACCGAGGTTATTTTCTCCGACTCACGGATTAGCGACGGCCTCGGGATACATCGCGATATTCTCAAGCAATCCGCCTTCGTTTCTCACATTGGATTTTGAAAAAGCTGAAGAAGAAAAACGAGCAAAATTAATCCAACCGATAACGGCACGACAGCATAGACGAAGAGAAAAAGCCCTCGCCGCATGAGCGCGGTGTGTTCTCCCCTGCGAGAAGGTCTGGCGATGTAGATGAATATGGCGGCCGCGATGCAAAAAACGCCGAGGACTGAAATCACACAGGCAATTGACAAGAGGCCGATCACCAAAGCGTAGAGGAAAAAAAGCACCATCTGCAGATTTTACAACCATTCCCGCTGCGGAGCGAGCTGCTATTTGCCGGGACCTCGACCCCCAACTCCAACGAAGCATCTTTTCGAGATGTTTTCCTCTGAATATCCCAAACGAGCTTGATCTCTTCACAAGAGACAGGCAATGCTCCGGCCCTTATTCTCCGGGGTGCGCTGTCGATCCCGGTCCGTTGCTGTTTCACATTCGAATCGCCTTTTAAAATCGCCCGGTCTTCGATTGCGCGCGCTCGCGCCCTCGAGGATCTTGGGTCTTCAACCCTGTTTTGACCGATAAAGAAATCAATACCTTCCCCCTACGAGGAACGTGTGATGTTTCCGAACGATTCTCACGCTCGTGCACTCGCCGCGCTGCGAGCGAGCATCGACGCAAAAACCGGCCGGCTCTTGGAGCCGGGGAGTGGATCGAGAGACCTTTTCTGGTTTGGAGAGTTGACCCGCTTCAACTCCCGACGCGGAGGTGGCTTCGACGCAAACAACTTCGCCGCGACATGCCTTGCTTGCGGGAGGGAACTCGCCGGTGGAACGGAAGTGACGATGCGAACCCTGCTCCTTCTCGGAACGGTGAAAAGCAAACACCTGCTCCGCAGCAGGGCAGTTCTCGGCATCATCTCGCGCGAGGCCCGCGCCTTCACCGGTGGGTTCACTCCCGGGGAGAGAGCAGCGCAGTCGAGAGCGTTCGCGAATCTTCGCTGCGGGGACGACCCGGTGCTCGACGACCACGTCGCGGCACTCCGTTCAGGAGCGGACTGGCTCTTCGACGATGCCGTCGCGATGTTGTGGGCACTGCTTCTCGCCGGTCGCGATATCAACAGTCTTCTCGGCGACGACATTCTGTTTGAAACCGGCCTCGGTGGCAGGGGGCAGTTTCACCGCTACCGGGACTTGTCGCACCTTCGCCTGATGTGCGGCTTGAAAGTTCCTGAAGAGATCGAGGTCCGTGAAAAAGCAGCCCGGGCTCCGCAGCACACGCTGGCGGGGTCGCAGAGTCCGCTCGAAGAAGATGTGGTGGAAGCGCTCGCCGGGATCGGTCTTCCCTTCGAGCAGCAGGTTCCCATCGCCGGATACTCAGCCGACTTCGTGGTCCAGACGGACGCGGGGCCGGTTGTCGTCGAGGCGATGGGACTTGCCATGCATTACCTCTCCGAACTGCGCGCGCTGGCACTTCCGGAGCCGAGCGAAAGTCCGACGCCGTGCTGCATCACTGAAGAGCTGCGAGGTGAGGATGTCCTCCGCTTCAGGATCTACCGGAAGTTGGGATACCGAGTGCTTCCTCTCCGCAACAGCGACGTGCCGCGGAGACTCGACAGAAGAAAAGAAGTGATCCATGCCGGACTGCTCGCCGCGGTCTGACTGCACCGGACCAGAGGTTTTCGCTGTGGTTTAGCGAAGACCTTTGGTCCGGTGCAGCAAAATGCGCGGAGCGAGAACGTGTTTCTACCAAATCTCGCTCCGGCAAAAGTGACGAGGCTTCGCGCCGGTGAAGTAATCGCAAAGTTTGAGGGCGGCATTTCGAAAAGCCTCGCGCGGCGAAGACTGATCGAGGATCGCCAGCTGATACCTCAAACACTGGTCGTTTAGCTCAGGCGAACCGCTCTGTGCGGCAAACTCTCGGCAGATCAGCGCTTGGATTCGACCCCTTTCCCGATCAGCTTGAGCTTCAGAGTCGGTAGAAACCCGCACGAGTCGGTTTGGGTCCGATTCCGCGTTGGTCTCTTTCTCGAATCGTGCTTTCAACTGCTCACCCGTGTCGATGTCCAAGTGCATGAAGATTCCGTCTATTTGATAGACGCAGTAAGGACGTTGGTTCACGTCCGGCTCTAAAACTTCCGATTCAAACGGCACAACTGGCTTATCGTTCGGTAGCCGACGGCAGAATTGGATCATGTCTTTGATTCCTGCCCCCTCCTGATGCAGCTTGTAGAAGACAGTCCCGATGCAGTCAGAAGTGAAGGTGCTCTGCCCGTTGAGACACATCTCTGCGGCTTTGAGAGGTGTATTCGCCCCCGGAACGAATAATACAGCCGCCACGACCGCGGTGGCAAAAACTTCTCCCCCGACTGTGGTTGAAGATCCCACGGTGTGCCGCATGGCTCGGCACCCGAGGTAGAACAGTGTGAACCACCCGATGAGATTCGAAATTCCGAGCACGATCGGAAAGTAGAGGACCAAATAGATTCCGAAGTTACTTCCGATCACACTGCCCGAGCCGAGGACGCTGGCCAGGCCTTCCAGGAAATAGGTCGGCCAGCTCACGAGGACCTTGAGCGGCAGAACGGCGATATCGTGTACCTGCGAAAAAATGAGGTATGTTGGGTCCCTCACCAGCCGGAGGCTTGTTAGAGCAAGACCCGATGACAGAATGAAGCTGATCGCAAGATCAAGCCAGCGATCTCTGGTTGTGTTGAGAGTCTCCGTCATGCGTATGCCTCCGGTTAGACGACTGCTTTTAGAATTATGGATGGGTGGAAGGACGAAAGCTGGTGCGCTAGATACGGATGTATGAATTTTCGCTTACAAGTGCGAAAGACACGTGAATTCTGAACTGATGAGGTATCCGGTGACCGAACGGCCGGCCGAGCGCTCAATGGTGAAAGTAATGAAAATCGAGCTTCGTGTTGTTTTTTTAGTCGCAACCGTAGCGCTTTTTACGCTGCCGAATCAGGCGAACGCCGCGGAGCCCTCACCTCCGAGGAGTGGTGTCGTAACCGTAACGCGAGATCCGAATCCAGTTCCTACTGAGCTTCCGCAGAATTGGTATGAAGAAATGTCCCGCCCCAAAGCTGGTTATGTCCCGAACGCCGAGACGGCGATTGCGATCGCAAAAGCAGTATGGGTCCCAATTTATGGGAAATCTGTCTTGAAACAGGAGCCGGTCCGGGCGTCCTTGGTGGGTGACGAATGGATCGTGAGCGGCACCTTTCAGGGCACAGGATTTGGGGGTGTTGCGACCGCCCGTATCTCGAAGTCGAGTGGATGTATCGTTGAGGTCATTCACGGGGAGTGAGGTGAGCGGCGTTTGAATGATATGAAGTGGCCGATCTGGGAGACTTTTCGATGCGACGCGTCGAAGCGCTCGGCGTTTCTGAATACATCGACCTTTATCGAGAGATCGGTCGTGACTACCTCTGGAACTATCGGCCGGGACAGAGCCTAACCGAGATTGCGGAGATCATCCATTCGCCGAAGACGTGGATCTATTTGCTCTTCGACCGAGAGCGCGCCGTTGGAATGGCGGAACTCGACGTTTCAAACCCGGAGGATATTGAGCTCGTTCATTTTGGATTGATACCGCGCCTGCTGAATCGGGGTCTTGGCAGGCTTTATCTTCAGAACGTGCTTCGGGTGGTGTGGGAAAGCGGGGCGGCTCGGATATGGCTGAGCACCTGCGGAATGGATCATCCGAATGCCGTGACGTTCTATGAAGTCGCCGGATTCGTCATTTTCAAGACCGCGCGCGGAGAATTCAAGGATTGGCGATTCACCGGTTTTTACGACATGTCAGATGCTCCCCGGATCCCCTTCGGAGTTCGAGTGAGTTCCGGAACATAGGAGTCGCTCCTGTTCCCACAGCTTCTGACAAATCTCTAACCGTCCTCGGCCCTCGAAATCGGCCTGCATAACTATAGATGATCAGAATCCCGAACCGCGAATTCCAGATTCGCTTTTCCGGCCGATCTTTGGCAAATGACCTCGAGGGATGCGCAAGAAAAGTCTCTCGACACGGTGTTGCATGGGGCAGCATTTTGTTGAGAGACGAGAAAGGACAATTGAGAAAACTTTAAAAAGGTTTTGCAATTCTCAAAGTTCTAGCATTTTCGTTTTTGTTGTTCATAAACTCATTCAGCAAAATTTTCCGGCTCCTGTGGAACGCAGCGGCTTACGCTTCTTGAAGGTGAGCGCGATTCTCATCCTGAGGACGCGTAAGCCACTGACCCACAAGAGTCGAGCTTCGAGCGCCACCCGGCGCTTCGCAGCTCCGAGGAGAGAAAAGATGAGCGATAGCAGCTTCGGCCAGTCGGACCTGCAGGAACTGGTGTTGGGTTATGTCTCGGTGACCCGGAAGGGTGGGGTGAACGGTTTCGAGCCGAAGCCCAAGCCCGAGCCGGGTGAGTGCGCCATGCCTGCCAGGAGCTACCACCTGCCGCTCGGAACGTGCATCGTCTGGCGTCAGCGCTTCCCGAAGGCGCTGGACGACGACGGTCGCCCGATCGAGCGTGAGCTTGGCCTCGTTAACGTCACTGCCGAGCTGTGTGCCTTCGTCTCCCAGCTCGGCGGGAACGCCACCTGGGAGCAGCTGCGCGACGAAGGCTTCGGCTTGCCGATGCCCAAGTAGCACCGCTGTCGTGCCAGAGCTTCCGCGAGGAAGACTGGCGGGGCGAAATCACCAATCACAACAAACAACCCACCAACTTCTGGAGACTGTGCTTCGGCAACGGTCTCCGCATGTCTGATCTCAATCCATCGCTAAACGCTCAGGCGTTTAGGGGCTCTCACGAATATGTGAGGCATGCCTGATTGACATCATCCATAGGGAGCTTGGTAGCTAGAAACGAGAGAATGAGAGGTTCTTACCTCCTTTCTCCGTCTCTATCTTGGAGATCGATGCATGGGTTTGAATCTCCTTCGAATCTCTTTGCCGCCGACTGGGATAAAGGTTAACCTCGGGCGCTTGTCACGATGACATTGGGCGCTCCGAATAGTGGTGCAGCTCGATTTCACATTCGAGTGATCAAACTCCTCCGGTTCAACCGATGCGTGCAGTCCCTAAAGATCCCGGCTGGCTTCGATCAGATTACGGTGCCATCACAGGAACGCCCAAAAAAGAATCGCCTCGAGGAGAAGCAACACCCGCGTTTCGGGTCGATATAAACGGGCTTCGTGCTGTCGCGATTCTTTTTGTTTTACTTTTCCACTTCTCTGTTCCGGGATTTTCGGGCGGTTATATTGGCGTAGATATCTTCTTCGTGATCTCCGGATATCTGATCGCCCGGATACTCCATAGCGATCGTCATCGTAGCTTCTCGATGCTTGGTTTCTACCGCCTTCGGGCGTTACGAATTTATCCGGCAATGCTGACGTTATTGGCCGTTTTGCTTTTGGCCGGTTTTTTCTTTGTCGAGCCGGTCGAATATGCCCGGCTCGCACGAAGCAGTCTCTACTCGATCTTCGGTGTCGTGAATTTCGTATTTCAATCTGAAGCTGACTACTTTGCACCGGTTCGAGATACAAACTGGCTGCTTCATATGTGGACCCTCTCGGTGGAGCTGCAGTTCTATCTTATCTGTCCGCCGGTTCTCCTTTGGGCGTCGAGACGAGGCGCGGAGTGCGAAAAGCGGCTTCTCGTTGGGACATGCGTGGCGTCGGCCCTTTTGTCGAGCGGACTCAGCTTCTTTTATCCGTCGGTCTCTTTCTTCTCCACGCCGTGCCGGATCTGGGAATTCATGGCGGGCGCTCTCGCATTTGCCTTCCGCGACTCGCAGCTCGGACGGGCGAGGACAATTCTTAGCGGCGCAGGATTGACGCTCATCATTTGCTCGCTTCCGTTGGCGGCTTCTGGTGCAGTTCGTCCGGCGTTTGCGATTTTCTTGCCGGTACTCGGCACTGCCGCGATTCTTCTTTCACCTTCGAGATCGCGATTGCTGTCGAACCCTGTGAGTCAACTCGTTGGTTCTCTCAGCTATTCACTCTACCTGTGGCATTGGCCGGTGCTGGTCGCCATGAAATATTACGGTGTGCCTCTTACTGCGGCCTCAATCGGTTTGATGTTCGTTGCGGCGTTTATTCTTGCGGGTCTCTCGCGTGTGCTCATTGAGAAACCGCTCCTCGCTTCGTCTCCCGGCGGCATTCCTCAGCGAGCAAGGTTCCCACTTCTTTTTACTGTTTTCTTCGCCGTTTTCACCGCCGCCGTTTTCATCGTCACCTCAAACGGCTATTCGTCGCGCATTCCGGCTTCTATTTCATTCGTTTCTAAGGCACAGTTCGGAACGGAGCACATTCGCCAAGATCGATGCTTTCTTTCGCCGCCGGCCGGGGGCGAGAAGTTTGCTGCCGAGTGCTTCAACCCGGTATCACCTTCCGAGGGCCACGAGATCATGCTCTTCGGAGATTCTCACGCGGCCCATCTCTGGCCCGGAATAGCGAGCACCGACAGCTTTCAATCGTATCGACTGTTACAGGCAACGAGCGGAGCATGTCCGCCATTTTTTCTTCCGGGGCCTCCTCTTCCGGGCGCCCTTTCGACTCCGCCGGATGTGTTCGACGGCATTACCGGTGTCGTCGTGAACTGCCCGACGATAAATCAACGAGCGCTTCGTGAGCTTCGGAAGCGACCTCCGAGGATCGTGATGCTGTCGGCGCGATGGTCGTTTTATAACGAGCACTCGCTCAATGTTGTAAAAGAGTTGGAGCGGCTGATCGGAGAGGTGGCTGCGCTCGGTTCGAAGGTGATCCTCGTCGGTCCTATACCGGAGTGGAGCCCCAAGCTTCCTCAGAAAGTATTTCGACCCGCGTTCCAGAACGGAGGGCGTGTGCCGAAGAGAATGGAAGACGAGACCTTCGGGAAAATTTCCGAGCTTGATCGTGACATGGCCGCTCTCAGCGCGCGGATGGGAATCGGTTATGTGTCACTCGTTCATCTCCTTTGCGAAAATAATCAGTGTCGAACGACAGTACCCGACGGTGAAAGCGACGCACTGATTGCCTGGGACTCGGCGCATCTCACACTCCCCGGAAGCAAATGGATCGCGGAGCACGGACTCGCTCGCGAAATTTCGAACCAATTGAGGTAGAGAGTCTTCGCGCGTGTTTTGTATAGCTCCATTGGTTTTACGTTTTCCATTCCTTTCAGTAACTTTTCCTCGGCTACGAATTTAGTCCTCTCTGTGCGTGCTGGATGCGATTCAGCCGATTCTCTCCCCTTCCGTCACCGTGACGATTGAGCGGAACTCCGCGCGGTTACCGTTACCTTTGAAGATTGCCCTGGCGGGTAAGCTCAGAGGGGAAATCGAACTCTGAGTTCGGTATTCGCGTTGCCTGAGCCGGAACGAGCGGATATAGACCCGAGAATATGCAGATTGCGCATCACGTCATTGCCGGCTGGTGTTCAGGAGCCGCTCTCCTTCGCACTCCCCGCGAGAGATTCTTCTGTCTTCTCGCTGGAACTCTGCCCGATCTCGACGGCATCGGTATTCTCTTCGATGTCCGGCTCTACCAGAAGTATCACCATGTTCTCGGTCACAATGCGTTGACCGGAATACTTCTCAGTGCGGCGTTTGCTGCTTTCTCGACGCAGCGCTTTTCGGCGTTTTTCATCTATCTCACCTCATTTCATCTCCATCTTTTTCTCGATTATCTCGGTTCAGGCCCAGGGTGGGGAATGTATTATCTGTGGCCATTTTCAGATCGGTACTTCGAAAATCCCCATGTCTGGGAGCTTCAGTCCTGGCAGAACGGAGTAGCGCTCGCGTTCTTCCTCGTGTGGATGATCGTTCTAATTGTCCGGACGGGGCACACTCCGGTGGAAGTTCTCTCGCCGCGGTTAGATAAAGTGTGGGCAGCGAAGGTGAAGGGGTTTGTGGAGCGGTAGGGCGTGATGGGCGACGAATCGGACTTGCTTCGATAACGATAAGGAACAAGGACTCATAGTGAAGGACAACGACCTCGAGAAGCTTTTCTCAGCAATCGAACAGCGATATCTGCGGCTTGGCGACAATACGGAAAAGCGGAAAGCCTTTCTTGATCATCTCTCGTCTCTCGGGACTTGGGAGGAAGACGTGCAGGATTATCCAAAGCTCTCCTGCAACTTTCCTGAAGCGATTGATGTCGCATTTGCCGTTTGCCACCCGACGTGTGCAACAAGGGAATTCATAGTTGAGGGAAGCACGCAGGAGTGTCAGCGCTGTGGTGCCCTCCTGTTTAGACAGGAAACAATGAAATACATTAGAGGCAACTGAACAGCGTTTATCAAACGAACGCTGGTGTCGAAATCTCAAGTTTATGAAACTGGTCAAGGTTTGCTTCTGGATTGCGGTATTTTCGCTCCTATTTCTTCCCTGCGTGATCATCTCGATGGATGTCTACGCGATCGTCTGTCGAACTACGGGGCTCGACATCTATTCGGTCTACTGCAGCGCGAGCGAAGCGAAAGATCCGATGTTCGCAGCTGCCTTCTTCTCGGGAATTGCAGGCGCACTCATTACCACGTGGCTCCTTTCACGTCTGGCGGTTTCTAAAATTCGAGGAAAACATTGGATTATCTTAGCGATTATTTTTTGTGCGCTCATGATAGACTGTGCGGGTGGAGCTGCGAGAGACAGTTCAAGTTCTCGAAGACATGCCAGCTATTCACAGCAAAAATGATGTTTTTCGACGAAACATAGGTGTGTTGAGTTTGAGAGCAGATGCAGAGTGATCCGCGATGAATGATGCACCTGAGCGTTTACCTAACTCCATCGACCTGAGAAATGGGATCGCCGATGAGGTTTCTCGCCGGAGAAAGCTATCTCAACTCTCATTGGTAGAATTGGCGGAGCGAGTCGGAATTGATGAGTATTGGATGTCCGATCTCGAAAATGATGATGCTGAACTCGAGACGAACCTGAGTTTGGACGCAATCACCAAGCTGTGCGCTGCGGTCTCTTGGGATTTTGTCGAGATGCTGAACTTCCTGCTGAACGACGGTGCGCAGAGTCCCATAGCGGATGTCACCCTTCATCAGCTTGCAGAAAAGCTTCGGGAGAAAATAATCCTGGTTCATGGAAAGCTTATCGCCGACATCGCCGAGTTGGACTATCACTTCGAACCTTTTTTGAATTCGCCAAACGACGCGCTTAAGTTGTTTAACCTCGACTATTTTCTCCAGATCTGCCGATATGTCGACGTCGATCCGCGGCGGGTGAGAATGACGATTAAAATGTAAAGACGCGAGAGAAGAGTGGTCCTCGATTTTTTATACGATTTGCTCCTGCCCGCAGTCTTTACTGGGGCAGTCGCTTCGGCGATTCTTAGCCGCCGCGCGATTAGGTCCCAACCTGGGACTTGGGTCACCTGGCGAATGGTGAATGCGATTGGTGTTATGGTCGGCTACCTGCTTCTGAATTTTAGATACACGAAGCCGAACGGCGGATTTGCTTCCGGAATTCCATTTTCGATCGTCACATTTGAGGCAAGTCCACCAGGAGACTATATTTACCCCGCTTTCATTCTCATCGACATCCTGTTCTGGTTCTGTGTTGTTCACTTCGTTTTTGGCTATTCCTTAGATTGCAAAAACCTTTCGCGGACGAAATGACTGAGCGCATAAAATTCCCTGCGATGAACTAAACCGTCAATTCGAATCCAAAGTCACGGCAAAAAGGCGAGGTGCTGAACAACGAGAACATTTTCTCGTCGCCCGATGTTCAGCACCTGCCTTCGCCTCGATTGCTAGTCGAGGTCGATCCGTACGACGATGTCGTTCGGAGCTCCGTTTAGACTGTACTGCGGGCGAATCTCCTCGAATTGAGATTCGTCCCCGGGGCGAGCCAGCCCGCGGTGAGCGACCAGCAAGCGTGCCTGGTCGAGCCAGTAGTGCTCCGTCGTCACGCTCACGACCGTCGTCCAGTTGCCGACTTCCCAGGGCGTGAGGCCGCGGGCAGCGACGATCTGGCTGTTGCGGTACACCAGCAGCGTTCCGGACACGCTGAGGTTGGTGAGCACCGGGGCGTAGCGGAAGAACACGACGGCGACGGCGACGACGAACAGGGCGAGCAAGATCCAGGGAGACTGCAGCATCTTCAACGACTCCAAACACGGAATGGGCCCGCTCAAAGGTGGCTCACAGCGAGCCCGTTCCGCGGAAAAAGATGTCGAGAAATTTCTGCACCGTAATATTAACCTTAGTTGTTCAGCACCTTCACAGAATGGAGTTTTGTCAAAGACGGAACGTATTCCAGCATCCGATGTAGACCATCGGACGGAGCGCAAGCGTTACTCATGTAGTTATAGAGAAATGAGGGGAGAGATCTCGATTCTAACCGTGATTCTAGAATGTCGCGCCGATGTTGTAAGTCTGTTTTATGATATCGGCTCGCGAGAGCTTCCCGTGGGCGCGGAACTTTTCACCCGCCTTCTCATCTCCGCTTGAGCGTCTCAAGCGAAGTCCTTGCGGGAGTGGAATCTCGCTTCGCCTTTGCTTTCATAAACCGCTCGAGGCAATATCGTGTCGAACAACGCGCACTCGAGGAGCTCCGTGTTATGAAACTCGAAGTCTGGCTGGCTTTCGTCGCTGTTTGCACCTTGGTCAGTATCTCTCCCGGTCCTGGCGCAGTCTCGAGCATGAGTAATTCTCTAAGCTACGGTTTCGGCCGTGGACTCATCAACGTTCTCGGACTTCAATGCGCACTCCTCATTCATCTAACGTTCCTCGCGCTTGGACTCGGAGCGCTCTTTGCAACTTCGGAAGTCGCCTTTGCTCTTCTGAAGTACGCGGGAGCTGCATACCTGATCTATCTCGGGATCAAGAAGTGGACGACGGAGGGAGGATTTAATCTTTCGAAGACAGAACGACTTCAGCTCCCGGCGAAAACATTATTTCTCCGGGGTCTCGGCGTGAACCTCACGAATCCGAAGTCGATGGTCTTCTTTGGAGCATTGCTGCCGCAATTCATTGACCCAGCCGCGCCGCAGCTCCTGCAGTTTGCGATCCTGGCGGTAACAATCGTGCTGATAGACGGCCTGGTGATGGGTGCCTACGGATTTCTCGCGTCCAGCGTCCGCGGCTTCTTCGAGGATGCCCGGCGGATGAGAATTGCAAACCGTGCGTTCGGCAGCCTGTTTATGATCGCCGGGTTTGCGCTTCTGGCCGCCAAACGAAAGGCTTAGTGCTCGAAACTTTCAGCGCGAATCCCAAAGATGCAAGAGGATTTCTATAAAGACGAGAATGGAACTGTTGGGCTCTCGAGCGTCCTGGAGATTGTTACTTCGTCACAAACTGCTTTCCTTCACGCTTCACGAGTGCGGCGATATCCTGATCTCGTTCAACGTAGCCTTTACTCATACCGTCCTTCCCATAATAGTAGACATAGGCCTGATCGCTACCATTCGAAATGAGCTTATAACTACGGCCGTACGGATCGAGCGGAATCTTGGCGAGAAAATCGGGGACGAGCTCGTCGAATGCTTTCGGTAGCCGCCCATGGACGTTGCCGAACCGGGCCACGGTCCGGGCGAGTTCAACCACCGTTCGCCCCGCAGCAGCTTTCTCCTCGAGGTCCGCAGCTCCTTCCGGACTCCTGGCACGAGTCGTTGAAAAAGCAAGGAACAGTAAAAAAATGATCGCAAACCCGATCACGACGGTCACCGGCCGATCGAGGGGAGTTCCAACTTTTGGCTCCGGTTCGAGTGGTTTAGTGTCTAACGATTCCATAATCGATTTATCGGCAGGGGCGCGCTTCGAGTCTCGTGCGCATTCGCACAATTAGGCACTTTTTTCGCGAAACGGCGCAGTTTTATTGAAACCGGCGGATATTTTGACGCAATCAACTCATTGCAAATACGCAAATACATCAGTTTCCTCGGCAGAAGGCCGAGGCACGTAAGTATGTGATTCGCAATTGGTCAGAGGCGATTCACGTACCAACATCCTTGAGGTTGTCGCATCTTGACGATTCTTCGGCACTCTCAAAGCTTCGTCGGAAGCCAGAAAACTTCAATTGCTCGTTACACAAAATTGCAGAGCGATTGTTTAGCGAGTGCAAAACGGTTGCTCAGCAGATCGCGATTCGAAATTGAATTGATCAGAGTTTGCGATCAACTTTCTTGTGTGTCACGCGGACGAGTCTCCGCGTCATATTTCCTTGAGAACTGCAATTTCATCGAGGGCACAGATGACAATCACATCAAATCAGAGTGGTGCTGGCATCCAACAAACATCATCGGACGATGGTCGAGATGTTTTGCTTTTCCCGTCTCTGGGTCGAGAGTTACTCAACCAGCTCGAGAATACGAAATTTGTGATGACGCTTCCGGAGCCGCTGGAGGATGGACCTCGAGGCGATGAGCCGAAGCGAGACGAGCCACGGCGTGATGAACCGAAGAAGGACGAACCGAGGCGTGGAGACGTTCGACAATTTCTCGAGAGAATGGCACGCGATCCATTGTCGATGATCGAGGATGTTCTAAAAAACGGTCCTCAGAAAGCGGCGACGCTGCTGTTCGACACTCTCTCAGTGAAATCGCCGGAAACAGCGGCGCTTGTTTTTCGCTCGTTGCCTCCGCTCACTGGTACGTCGGCCGGTGATGCGATGATCGTGCTCGCTTGCGTGCGACATCCGGACGTCGCGAAGCGTTTCATCGACAGCATTCCTCCGGGCGCCGCCACGGGGTTGGGAGATGCCGAGCTTCTCGCCTACATCAAGGCGCACGTAGAGATAGCACCGGCGATGCAGATTCTTCTTGACGATAAGTTTTCGGGCGGAAAAGGCAAACTCACCGACAAGGAGCGGGATATCATCGCGAAGTCGATGTCTTCGGCTTCCCAGGAAGCGGCGATGTTCCTTGCTGAGCGCGTTCTTGAGCGAGCGCCCCTTGAAGCGGGAGTGCTCCTCCGAAATCCAGAGGCGCTGAGCGGACATGCACGCGGGGCTTCGATCTTCGCGAATGTCGCTCGATATGCACCCGAAGCAGTCACTGCGGAAGTTTTGAAGCCGCTTACGGCGGAGTTGAGGAACGCTGTTCTCGAGATTCGTGACGCGACGCTGTTCCTGAAGAAACTCGACCCGCGGCTTGTCGTGGGAGGTGACGCCTTGCCGATGGACGAAGTCGCGCGAGGGAAGGTCCGGGACCTTGTACTCAAGGCCGATGTGTCGAAGCTGCCGGATGCCGTACTTCACCGAAGCGTGCAAATGTTGGGGAAAATTGCGCCTGACATCGCGGCAGAGTTGGGATTCCGAAACGCGAGCCGATTCAAGAGCCCGGATGCGATGGCCGTGCTCGCGGAGCTGACGATTTATAATCCAGAAGGGGCGCTCGACAAAGCAAAAGAATTTCTCAAGCAAAAGCACATGTTGGGAAAGATCGTGGTTGCCGAGGCAATGTTCTATTTCGCGCTCATGAACCCTGAAGCTGCGACACGGCGGTGCGACGATCTTATTGCCGGCCCGCTTGCGGACGATAAGCGCACGGGAGATCGGTTGAGACAGAACGTGGGACTTGCAAAGGCATTCCGCCTGACGTTGGGAAACGATAAATTAGAAGATCCGGTAAAGACGAGAGCGATGATCGAAGGAGTAGAAAAACTCGGACCTACGGTACGAAATGAATTTCTGAGCATCTTTGGTCCGTTGGCTCCGCACATCCTGATTGAAAATCCCTCGCTTCTTAAAATTCCGGAAATGCTCAGAATCGCCGCAGAGTTCGCCGCGAAGGATCCGGCTTTTGTCATCAGCCGATTTGCTGAGCATAAAAACGAGCAGCTTCTCCGCACCGCAGCATTCGCGCTCGGAGCCGAAAAATCCTTCGGCCCTGAAGCTCCGCTTGAAGAAGTGCCGCGAGAGATCGCCGCATTTAAGCTCGATGACAAGGCGAGGGCTCTCGCGGTCGAAAGTTTCAAGGCAGGGCTCGCCGCCGGAAAGGACATTTATTTGCTTCGAGGAACCCCGCCGCCAAAAGACGGAACTCCGGGGATGCTCATCGCCGAGCCGGCAATCCGGCGTGTTGCAGAGATTAAAGCCGCCGATCTTCTTTTCCCCGCCACGAATGGGAAGCTCGTGCCGTTTGAGAAATTATCCGATGCCGAGCGTGCCTCTTGGACCCCCCGCGCCATTTTAGAATTGAAGATGGCTGTTTCGAGAAACTTGCCGGAAGGCACGACGAAGGTCACCGCGGACCTGGTACAGGCGGGATGCAAAACTCTTTTTGAAGCTGCCGGGAAATACGATTCGATTGCCGTGGCAAAAGGGAGAGACGTGTACGTTCTTGCGAACAGCGATAATTGGCGGGAAAATTTGAAGGGTCTAAACATGCCGCCATGGGTGAGCTTCTGGGCCGAAAAATCTCTTGGTGAGCCGAACGCCTTTGCCGGAAAGGAACTGATGAAGTCGTTAAAGGCTCAAGAAGCGCGCTCGGTGTCTCGGTTCTCTCCTGCGGTTACCGATCTGAGTCCATCAGTGGCGAAGAACAATTTTCTCGCGACGTTTGAGACAGCGAAAATCAAATCGACATTCATCTTCGCCGGTCATGGCTCTCCGACCGGGCTTGCGTCGACGGGAGGAGACGTAGTGAACGGGCTCCCGACAAAGGGTGAAGCGGAGATTGCTCCAGGTGAGCTCGCGGAAGTTCTCATACGACGTGCCGAAGCATTGAAGGCGGGCAAGGTGTCTGTTGAGGATCGGGATCTGGTGATCCTCGATAGCTGCTTTTCGCAGGACTACATGCGCGCGGTGTTCTCAAGAATCAGCGAGAAATGCACCGATCCTGAAGTGCTCGCCCGGTTGCCCATCTTTGCCGTTGCTTCCGAGCACGGTCATTTATCATACGGGAGGGCGACAAAGGATCGGGATTCGTTCGTCGGATATATGTTCCGGGGCACCGGAACGACGACGCTAAAAGATCTCAGATTCTTAATTCTCCCGACTTCGAACCCCGGTCTTTTCTTTCTCGAACCCGGAAAGTCAGGAGAGGTCCCGCGAATGTTTCAGTTGGGAAGCGATGTGCGGCCGAGGAACTATGCGTAAATCTTCGCGGGAATGATCCTCCCCGGGATTTTACACCGAGAAGTAGGGGCGTTTCATTTCCGCGTGCGAGCGGCGCACGCGGATGGGTGCTAATCGGGCTGCATACGAAGCCTTAAAGCACCTGTACGAACTCGCGAGGAGAACTCCTGCGCGACTCTACGAGTGCTTAAGGCACTTGTATTTTGAAGCCGCCGGGGTCTGCGAAGCCTTAAAGCACTTGTATATTGTCTGCGCGGAGATTCTGACGCTGATTTTTTTGCTGATGGGGGAAACTTTTGCTGCTTCCTGCCGATTTGATCCTTGTGGATGGAGCTTTCAGGGGGGAATGGTTAGAGATTGATTGTTCCAAGCTGGCGAGGCACATCTTTTGAACGCTTTGTAAAACTTGCCAGCGGCCGCCCGGGTTGAATCGGGTCGGCCCTCCGCTTTTGTGGCACTCGCCAGGCTTGTAACACGCCACTCTGGAACATTTCGGGCGTGTCACACGTCAGGCGGTCTCTCTCGTCAGACCAGCGTCGTCGCGGTCGTCAATGGGACGCGTTCATACGATCAAGAGTCGCTGTGTCATCATATCGTCGGTCATCGAACCCTCGGAGCTGCGGCATCATACCTTCAGCTCGCGCCGGATCGCCCTGAACTTCTTCACCTGTTCGGTGAGGGCGATCTCGCAAGGCAATCGTTCGATCGAACTTGCGCCGTAGAACCCGCCGACGATCGGGACGCGGTCAAGGACGTACTTCGCGTCGTCCGGCATCGAGATGACGCCGCCGTGGCAGAGGACGATGACGTCCCCTCGCTCCTCCCGCGCTGCCTCGGCGATCGCCCGCACTTGGGCGACGGCCCCGTCGAGCGTCACACGAGCCTCCGCACCGATGCTCCCTCCGGTGGTGAGTCCGAGGTGGGCCACGATCACGTCGGCCCCCGCCCGCGTCATGCGTTTTGCCTCGCTGGCGTTAAACGCATACGGACTCGTGAACATGTCGGCCTCGTGCGCGGCCGCGATCCAGTCCACCTCCTTGTCGTACCCGAAACCGGTCTTCTCGAGATCGACACGGAAGTTCCCGTCAATCAACCCCACCGTCGGATAGTTCTGGATGCCGCTGTACCCGAGCGCCTTTAGCCTCGGGATGAAGGTGTGCGGTGGATAGCGCGGGTCGACCCCGTGCACGCCCGCGAGAACCGGGGTCTTCGGCGCGGCGGTGATGATCTCCGCAGCCATCTCGAGGACGAGCGCGTTCGCATCGCAGAATGACAACATCCCGGCTAAACTCCCGAGCCCCGCCATGCGGAAGCGGCCGGAGTTGTAGACGATCAGCAGGTCGATCCCGCCCACCTCGGCGAACTTCGCGCTCAGGCCGATGCCTGCGCCGCCGCCGATGATCGGCTCGTCGCGTTCGATCTTCGCCCGGAGACGGGCGAGGATGTCGGTCCGCTTGAACATGTCGACTCCTGGAACTGGGTAATGGTTTGCCGGCCGGCTGGCGGGCAGGCGCTCCGAAAGGCGTTCGGAAGACACCTCTAAAAACGCGAGACGCATTCTTAGAGATGTCTTCGAAATACCAAGGAACGAGACGAAGCAGAAATCGTGTCGATAGAACCTGAAAAAAGATGTGCTCTCGTATCGAAAATAGAAATGAGAGTAGAGATTCTTCCCCTATGCGAAGCTGTATTGATGAAAGGGACGCTGAATACTATGCCTCCGTGCGGAAACACAAATCGACCTTGAGAATTTTCGATTTCTTTAAATGCGTTTGATACTCGCGGTGAACATCTGTGAGCAAATTGTATTCAACATCATGACTTAGCAATACGGAGGGACAGCGACGAACTTCGAGAACGGAGTTCACTGCAGATCACCGGCGCACGCGTGGAGGAGCGCAGACCTGTAATGATCGGATTCCACTCGGTGAATCCCCTAGAATATGCTCTTTGAGAGCTCCGAATTCGCAAACTCCGGAAAGATTATTGACCTATGCGGGTCCAACTCCGCTAATAAACGAAGCGGCTTAGGAAATCGGCCGTCATTCGTCGCGGAGCCTCATGTTTAGACTTTTCAATCTATTTTCGATTCCGGTCTATTTCCACTGGTCGACCGCACTCGTTTTCTTGATATTGCTGCCGCTCAAGATGGCGGTGGGTTACGTCGCGGTGCTTCTGCTCATTCTGATTCATGAAATGGGACACTACATCGCGGCGCGTCGAAACGGTCTCGTCGGGACTGCAATCGAAATCTATCCGTTCTACGGCCTTTTCCATTGCGATGAGATCACGAGCCGAAGAGCAGGCCTCTGGCTCTACTTTGGCGGCGTCATCGCGCAGCTTATTGTGTTCGCGATTGCGCTTGTGATCGGAATTTACAGCTCCGACTTTCTGAGAACCGCGCCCAAATACATCGATGCGATCTTTAACGTTTTCGTCCCAATCAATCTGTTGATGGTGTTCACGAATCTGTTGCCCATCGAACCGCTTGACGGCTGGTTTATTCGAGGGCTGCTGCGGAGAGAGCCGTTGCCTGAGCGACAACCCCCACGGCCGCTGAAGCCGAAAGAACGTCAACTTCGCGTTGTCTCGCGCGATGATCACCTTCATTGAGTTGGATTCGGTTCGCAGAAATTCCATGCTGCACGGGCGCACAGGGACCAAGCGCTAAGAAGCGAACCGAAGCCGCATAGCTCGAACCATCAGCAGACGCCGAAGGAAGAGTGCGTATGCGGCTAAGGCAAGCTCACCGGGTGTTCTTGTCACCCCGGGAGCTCAGGTGGTTACGTTCCTTCCATGACCATGCGGCCGGGGGGCGAGTTGCCTCCGCCACCGCCGCTGTGCACTCTGCCATGGCCGCCTTGGTCGCGGCTCATGAGAGATCGGAAGGACCAAACCACCACCGCAGAAAAGAGACGCACAGTTTGCATCGCTTTTCCTCCTACGCAGCTCTTCAGAACTTACGGTCTCCGGAGTTGTACCGGCACCAGGGAGCGAAGAGGCCCGCTCAGATCGCGACGAGCTATTCCTCGGTTTCGACCTCAGCGCTGATCTTCGCTGAACAATAGAACTATACGACTTTGGTTCTCGCAGTTTATCATTGTTGTCTTCGAGTTTCATCGGCAGTTCTGCGAATCACCCGCGAAAACTGCGCCGATTCTCACTTTGCGCGATTGCAATCCAGTTGCATTTCGCGGCAATATTTCACGCCAGACCGGCTCTACGTTTCTTCGAGGAATTTTCAGGATGTCATTTTTCATCGGTAACGAAATCAACTCAGCGATCAAATCACTTTCACTTGAATCCGAGGCGGCTCGCTTACCGGAAACACAAGCCGAAACGGTAAGGAATGACATTCAATCAAAGTTCGTGAACGGAAACGGATTGTGGTGGGAACATTTCGTGGAGCCGACGGCATCCGTTTGGTTTAAAGCAGGCGACGCGTATCAGAGTCTTACGCGTTTTGTGCCGAAGCCGGATGAAAACTGCTGGCTGCTTTTCGAATCGCCTGATGCTGCCGGGCTTGTAATCTACGAGCTGACTCCGAGTACGGCTGTCAAAATTTTGGGCGAATGCGCAGGCTGTGAATATTATCTCGTCTCGAAAGATCTTGACTGGCTGATCTGCGAGAACGACCATGATGTGCTTATCGGGAGCGGCGAACCGGTGGTTCGGGCCATGTCCGCAAAATAAGCGACGGGTAAGAGGATGGCTCGAACCCGTGCTGCCGCGCTGGTGACTGATCACCCGCGCGGCAAGTTGCCTCTCTCGATCACGCGTCCGTCACGGTGAACTCGAACCAGCCGTCCACGCACGCCATCGTGACCGCGAGCTGGTGGCCGGTTTCCATCGCGATCGCCGCCTTCTCGCCGTTCACGCTCAGTCGGAAGTTCGCCTTGTTCGCGTTCCCGGTCATGATGACGCGGACCTTGCCGGCGACACCGTCGATCGCGATCGTCTTCGCGCCGAACCCGCCGTTCTCCGTGCGGTCGTAGTACTCGAACTTCTCCACGCGGGCGTTCACCTCGAGCGTGACGATCCCGCCGACCGACCCGGTGCGGGCCGTGCCGAAGCGGATCGCCCAGTCGGACGGGCCGGCCGCGTCGGGGTTCCCGACCACCGCGTTCACGTTCACGACGGTGGACGCGCCGGAGAACAGGAACTGGACGGGGATCTCGATCGCCCCGTAGACGGGGGCGAGGCACCGGCTGCTGCCCGCGAAGTGCGACTGGAGCACCACGCGGGTGTCGCCGAGCTTGAAGTTGGCCGGGAGTCCCGAGTGGGTGAAGTTACCCATCACGGGGGTCGCCGGCCGGAGGACGTCGTCGAACATGGGATCTGTACCAGCAGGAACTAAGGGAAGGGCCTGTACCGCTCGCATCGCCGAAAAGTCGGCGATCCAAGCGGTAAAGAGCCCGAAAACCAATAAGCCATCCTCATCTACCCACCCCTTTCCCGAACGACGGAAACGGATGGATTTCTCAAGGGTCGACTACTCGGTGGGTGCCTCGAAGCGGAGACAGCGCTGTCAAAGATGGGGGCACTTTGTTTATGCGATCTTAGACGAAGGAGAAGTGGGTGATGCAAAAATGCAAGACTGTTGAAACAATTCTGACTCTGGTCTGTTATCGACTCTACAAACTGGCGAGCGAATTCGCGAATTCTGCGACTCGAGCCCGATCGACGGCGTTATCGGCTTTCCCGTCTTTCTTGATGTAACTCCCCACGATGAAGCCATTCACCTTATCCGCCACGCGATGAATGTTTGCCGGAGTTGCGCCGCTGCCGATGAGGATCGGGAGCGTCGTTGTTCCGCGGACGATATCGACTTCCGCGGCGTCAGTTTCTGCTCCGGTTATCTCACCAGAGACGATGATAACGTCGGCGAGACCGCGTTCGGCGAGATCGCGAGTCTCCGCTTTTAGTCCACGGCCTCCGAGTGGTGCCGCGTGTTTCACTCCCACGTCGGCGAAAAGAAGCGCCTTGGATTTCAGCGCTGCCCTCAGTCGCAGCGTGAGGTGACTTTTTCCTTGGATGATTCCCTGTTCAGAGATTACTGCACCCATGTGAACGTTCACTCGAACGAATTGTGCGCTCACCGCGGTGGCTATCGCGATCGCCGCCTCTCCGTCGTTCCGCAGTGCGTTAATGCCGACTGGAACTCCCGCGGATTTGACGACTTCCCTTCCGATGCCAGCGAGAGCGGCAATTGTCTCCGCGGGGAGGCGGTCGGGATAAAATGGTTTGTCATGGAAATTTTCGACGATCACTCCGTCAATTTTTGCAGTTTTGAAGCTCTCGAGCTCTTCGAGAGCTTTGTCGTAGATCGCGCTCATCGAGCCCCCATACCCCGGCGATCCCGGTAGCGGGAGGAGATGAATGCACGGGATAAAGGTCTTCTTTGCAGAAAAAAGATCTTCGTACTTCATGACGGCTCCCTTGCGTATTTGGCTTTCGTTCACCTCATACCTGATTTCTCAAGGTACGTCAGAATTGCCCTGCCCCTCGGATCGCATTGGTTCGAACGGGAAATCGGAATCGGACCCTCAGACCGGCTTGGATGTGGTGAATACTAATTAAAATTATAGAAGAGAAAACACGCTCAGCGAACCGAAGCCGCATAGCTCAAATCCTCTCAGCAAGAGCCAAAAGAAGAGGAGCGTATGCGACTTAGGTGAGCATGGACCGGGATTTACATCACTCCCGGAAGCTCATTGTGTGGTCAACTTCCGCCTCCGGCCGGGGTCACGTCCGGCAAACTGCCGACGCCCCCAGTTTCCCTTTTTCGGCGGCCATGGCCGTAGTCGAGGAAGGATTGGAATGACCAAACCACAATCGCAGAAAAGAGACGCAGAGTTTGCATCGCTCTTCCTCCTACGCAGCTCTTCGAAACTTGCGGCGGTCCGGAACGTACCGGGGCCAGGGTGCGAAGAGGCGCGTTCAGACCGCCGGAGAGTATTCGCTCGCCGAACGATCTCAGCGCAATTCTTCGCAACAAAACGCAATTGCTATGCGGTATCGGGCGGGCGGAAGCTAACATAAGTCACAGGCGGAAACATGGACGTTTGGGGCCGCCGAGCTTGCAAGAAGATTTCATTTCGCGAAAGAGGAACTTTGGAAGGCCAAGGTGGCTCAAATTTGCGTCTATCGACAGCCCTCTCGCAAGGATTCCCAAACTGCGCTCCCCGAAAACATTTCGGGAGAGGAGAGGATCGCCGGGGTCGCTGTTTTATGGCGACTTCCCGGCGTTCCGCTCCGAGGTGACGACTGAGCAGGCTCAGACCGCGCGAACGACTTGTTGTGCGACGATCATTGTGAAGCTGCCGATGAAGCAGGTGATCGTTGCGCTCAGCATGGCGTAGATGCTCAGCTCGCGATGACCCCTTCCGTCGAGCTGAATCATCAGGTGTTCGCTTTCGCTCAGCAAGGACACGCACCGCCCCGCGCAGATAAACGCTGCGCAGAGCACCATCAGCCATGCGAAGAGATGAAGCATTGACGGGAGAGCGAACTCACTGTTCCAGTCGCTCTGAAAACCGAGAACCGCGCACGACGACAGACCGAGCAGGAGATTCAAGCCGAGGAAGAAGCTGGACTTCACTTGACGTTTCACAGCCCGCGAGTAGGCGAGGCACCACACTCCGAAAAGGACACAGGCGACAGGTACGCCGATGTCCGGATCCGCAGAGTAGAGGCCTTGCTGTGCGGCCACGGTGATGCCGAAGCCGAGGTTTAACGTGGCGAAGCCGTAGCTCGGGATGAACGATTCGGCGGCGGGCTTCGGGTTGTTGGGGGTTGTGATTCTCCCGAGGGCGACGCCGAAGACGCCCATGAAGATGACGGCCGTGAGGACGGTCCACAGCGCGAACGTCCAGTTGAACGTACCCGCACGCGCCGAGGCGACCGCCATCAGTCCGACCGCGAGTCCGCATTCGAGCACGAAGGCGAAGTATCTCCACACGGTCTGTGGACTTCGTTCACTCGAGATCGACCACCACGTCAACAGGTGGACGACGAGGAGCATCGCGGTAAGCAGCGTCGCGAGCGAGTCCCATGCGCAGGGCACGCCGTAGATCATCACCGGTTGAACGGGGGCCACGTTGCGGAGGAGGTAGACATCCCCCGAGACGATTGCGGCGGCCACCGCACTGATGACGACCAGTCCCAGAAGAAGGTACTGGGCCGTTCGCGAAAAGCCGTTGAAGAACCACCAACGAATCTCGTAGCTCATGAGTCGCCTCCGTGAGGTTAGGGGGTCAGTCGCGTGTATAGGTGTTGGTTGGGAACCTAAGTTGGGAACGCAGTTACGAGATAAATTTGTAAAGAACGACAAGAGGCCCAGAGCAAATCGCACGGAGCAAATCGCATGGAGCACGCTGAACGTGCACCGGCACCGCTCGGCGCAGCCGAGCCAGCAAAATCTAGGGCTCCGACACAAAATTAAACTGTGCCGAAGGCTCGCCTTATGTCACGAATTCAACGGTCGGAGCACTAGCCGATTCGGGATAAGCTCATCAACGGCAACCTTAACGTGGAGGCGAGTTGAAGTAAACGATGGCCCGAAGGGGCTACGCGCGGAGGTCGCGGGAGCCCGAAATTTCTAAGGTTTTTGGAGATCGAGCATGGTGAAATCAAATGCGAGGAGCTTGTCCGCAAGCACCGTGATCCACCACACGGCGACCGTGGTGGCCGGCACGAAGTGAGTGCACAAAACTTCTTCCGGCAAAACCTCTGATGTCTTGCCGCGGTACCGGCCGATGGGAGGACCATCGGCCGGTACGTTGGAGTTGTCCTTCACGGACAGACAATAAGGAAGTCAAAGTTTGGAGACCGGATAAAAAGCCGGATAGCTCCTCGCAGAAATCGTTATTAAACTGAGTATTGCAAATCCATGGTTCAAATCTTACGAGATTCTGCGCCCGAAAATATCGCCCACCCGCACTGCCTCGCTCCAAATGGAGGAGAAATAACTGGCTTATAACAGCCGTACAAAGTGTTCCGTACTTTTGGACGAGAATCCTACATTCCCGATTTCTTTCGAAAATTCCCGGCATAAAGAAGACGTATGGTTGGAATTTTGGCCCGACGAGTGAAAGGCTTTGGAGGGTCACTTCAAATCATTCGGTTCTTTGAACACCGAAAATTTCTGTGTAGGTGCTGAACGACTAAGGTTACGTTTTGGTTTTTTCACGGTACCGATTCTTCAGTAACGAGATTGGGCTCGCTCAAGGACAGCTTTGAGCGGGTCCAAACTTTGTGAATGGAGAAATGTCATGCCGTCCATCGAGTCCGTCATCCTCGGTGCCCTGATTCTCGTGAACACCGTGCTGTTCTGCCGCTACGGCCCCGTCCTCGCGAACCTCGGCGTGAAGATCACGCTCGAGGTCTACCGCGAGGATCTGCTCATCGCCGCGCGTGGCCTCTCCCCCTGGGAGATCGGCTATCGCGGCGACCTGGTCGGCGACGGCAAGGTCGAGAAGAAGTGGATCGCGGAGGCGATCGCTTTGGCCAAACTCCGCGGCTGCGTCGCGCAGGCCGCCGAGTTCTCGAATGCCAAGTACTGCGTTTGGGGTCCGCCCACCGACCTGGTCATCCGCGTCAATCTGAGCTGAGGACGGCGGGGTGCTAAACGATCGGCGACGAGAGAGTTCTCCCGTCGTTCAGCACCTCGCCCACATCTCTCAGACCCCGTCTTTCGACATGTTTCATTAAGTCGCGACGAAGGAGAGATGGCAGAAGGCTAAATAAGCCTCCCGGCGTCTTGAGTTTTGCAATCGCGAGAATTAGCCTGCCCTCGCAAGCTTTCTCTAGAGTTTGCTTGCAGGAGGATCCATGCGCCGACTATTTCAATTTTTCTTTCTGCTTCTTGCCGTTGTTTTCAATTCTCCGCTCAAGGCGGCCCTCGCCGAGACTCGGCCATTTAAAGTTGGTGTCATCACCGCTCTCACCGGTCCTGCTGCCGCGAACGGAATCGCCATGCAAAATTCGATTGCGCTTGCGGTAAAGGCCAGCCCCGAGAAGTTCTCAAACATCAAGTTCATCTACGAAGACGGCTCGTTCAATTCCCGTCAGGCACTAACCTCCTTCATGAAGCTGAAGGACATCGATAATGTCGACCTCGTCTATGCTTGGGGTGTCACCTATTGCAAACCGATTGCACCAATCGCCTTATCGTCACAGATTCCGGTTATCTGTCAGGGCATCGAGCAAGACAGCTACAGGAATAATCCTTTTCTCATTCGCTTCATGAACTCCACGCATCAGTATGCGTCGCTTCTTTGGGAGTACTTCCGTTCGAAGAATTGGAAATCGGTAGGTCTCGTTCTCGCAGAGAACCCCTACATGGAGGGGATGGCCGAGGCACTGCGCCTGGAAGCACGAGATGGTGAGAAAGTCGAAGTCATCGATCGCTACGCGGTCGGCACCGTGGATATGGTGTCTACGCTTACGAAGCTCTCGCGAGCGAAGTATGACGCTGTCGGGATTTACCTGGCCCCCGGACAAATTGGTCCGTTCTACAAGTTGATGGCGCGGCAGCGCATGAAGCTTCCGACGTTTGGCACGAACTGCTTCGAAAACGTCGATGAAATTCTCCTCAGCGAAGGGGCGATGGAAGGCGGAGTTTATGTCCACAACCTCATTGAGCCTTCATTTATTGAGAATTATGAAAAGGCCTACGGGAATCAGAGCCAGCTTGCGTTTGGGGCAATGTCCTACGAGTTTGCCGAGCTGGTGGGCGATCTCTTTGGTGACAAGAAGGAGCCGCCGGCTGCTCAGCAAATAATCGCGGCGTTTGCGGCGGTGGGTGTCCGGACGGGAAAAGCGACCGGCGCGTTTCGTCTTGTTCAGGAGAAAAACGGCGATCGATACTTCAACTTCCCTTTTGCTGTGAAGGAAGTGCACGGAACCTCATATCGAATTCTCCTGGGGAACTCTGATTAAATCCGCTTTTTTGAATTCCCGTTCCTCGACTTTCATCGAGAACCAGACGGAATAGTGAGGGAGCTCCTAGCTCCCTGAATGCGTGAAGGTCGCGGCAACGGTGGCCCGAACCGCGATTTGTCCTGGTGGAATCCCCGTATCTGATGAACCTCCGGAGGACCTCGCGTCAAATGAGACGTTTTGCATCGTTCCTCCGCCTCGGCGTCCCCACCACCAGCCGTACCACGACTCTTCCCACGTTTTTACTTCCTTGAGTGAAAAGGGTTTCAGCCCCGTGACCCCCAGCTCTTTCGAGAACAATTCCGCTTTCTCTTTTGCGGCTTGGACCGCCATTTGACGGGCTTGATCGCGAAATTTCCTCAGCTCAGAAGTTTGAAAATCGACGCCGAGGATGGACGTCGCACCCGATTTTAGCGCGTGGATAAGAAAACCTTCGGCTTTTCCGGGTTCACGCAAGGTGACGGTCAACGATTGCCGCGCGATATGTTTACCCTCCGGTTGATAATCTCCGTAGTGCGTAAGAGTCACCATGTCGGTTTGGATATCCTTGTCGACCACTCCGAATTTTTTGATTGCCGAGACCAGAGCCCTGGCGCTTTCGTTCACCGAACCTTGAATCACGACGACGTCGTCTCCCTTTCTTTCGATGCCGAGCGTGACGAGGCACTTATCTGGGCTGACATAGACGACCGCTTCGCCGCTCACCGACACGATCGGCTTAGACGGCGCATGTTCTCCTTCCCACCATTGAGCCGAAGCGGGGATGGGGAGCAGAAGACACAACGCGAGAGAGATATTCTTGCAGAGGTTTGCTTTCATGTTTGCAGGTACTCCTTCAATCCATTTCCGGATTGTAAATCGACTGCTCATAAAGCTTAAAGCATGCCCCGTGTAAAATTCACGAGGACGATTTTACAATACTTTTACCTTCCAGTTTCCTCCAATCTACGCGAACTACTTCGTGGGGATCTTGAGATCGGAATACCGGAGCTCTTGGATCAGGCCGCCTTCAAGTGGTGAGAGGGAGAACACGATGATAGGGGTGTCGTGGTAGCTGAAAAATCCGGCCATGCCTCTTTCTCCGTGAAGCTCGAGACCTTCGATGTCTCCCCCGAGATCGGACCGGAGAGCACTGAGCTTCTCCTTAACTGCTTCACGAGTGTTATCGAGAAAGAAGTTGCTGCTAAAAAGCTTATTCGCAGCGTCATCACTCCATTCGCCGATCAGACTTCGCAATGCCTGAGCGCGGCTGACTACCAGCTCAAACGGCTTTGGGAATACTGCTGGAGTGAGGAGTATCGCGGCGTCGAGACTTTCGAGTGCCGGAGTCCAAACCGGACAGTAGGTTTTAAGCCCCCACGCGATGACCGCACAGCGGTTCTCGAGAGACCAGCGCATGTGGCAGCCTGACCCGGGTAATCCCCCGGAATGTCCGACCGCCCAACTCTGCTTCAAAGCGTATCGTACCAATCCCAGCCCGTACGCCGCGACAGAACCTCCCGACGGGCAGAAAAAGTCGGAATGCATGAGATGGACGCTGCGCTGCATCTCTCGTCTCGAACGGCGAGTGAGAACTTGCCCGCTCGAATCATCCTCCTCGCCTTCGCTATCGAGAAAAAAGCGTGCCCAACGAGTCATGTCGTTCAGCGTGCTTGTCAGCCCTCCAAACGTTCCGAGGTCGGACTTGACCCCGCGCCAATCTGTATCGACCATGGAGAGAGGAGAGAGAATTTTGTTGGAAATGTAAGACAGCGCGTGTTCCCCGGATACGTTCGAGATAATTCGGCCAAGCATCATGTAGCCGAGGTTCGAATACATAAACTGCTCTCCAATGGGCGCCGCGAAAGTGCAGGGCTCCTTCAGGAGAAAATTGAATTCATAATCGGCGAGCCCCAGTTGCCGATCGCCCCACGGGTTGTCCGAAGCGAGCCCACTCCCCATGCTAAGCAGGTGAAAGAGAGTTGCGTCTTTCCAGTGATGTTGATCCGGAAGCTCGGGAAGATACTTCAACACCGGCTCTGAGAGCTGGAGCCAGCCTTCGTCTCTCAGCTTAAGAATGGCCGCCGCCGCAAAAGATTTTGTAAGCGACGCAATCGGAAAGCGGACCGAAAGGATGTCGGTGGTTTTTCCCAAATCGCCCGAGAAGTATTGATCGACTATCCGGTCTCCAGAGACCAGACACGCACCTACGTTACTGGCCTTATGTTTTTCCTGGAAGGGAGCGAAGTATTGGTCGAGAAGTCCTTTCATGGAGGAAAGTTTTACCCGAGAAAACGGATAAAGAGAACAATTACACTTCGAGATCCTTCGTGCTGAAGAACCCCGGCTTCAATCCTCCGATGACCGAGGCCATTTGTCTCTTCATCCACGGAAGGTGAGGCAGTAAAGGGAGAAACATATCTCTGAGAAGCCCCTTTGCGATCCCGTTTGATTGAAAGAAGGGGGAGAGGCACAAGCTGAGAGTACTATACACGCGGTTGTTTGCACGCCGTCGTTGCAAAAACTCCGGCATCATCTCCGAGAGGTTCCCGTCCTTCGACTCAAGCAGCTTCGAAAAGAGATATCCGTCCAACATCGCGAGATTTGTGCCCTGCCCGAAATGCGGACTCATCGCGTGCCACGCATCTCCCAACAGCACGACGTTCTCTTGAACGGGAAGAGAGCAGAATACATGCTGATACCGGGCTTGAATCAGATCATCGAAAGTGCTGAGCGGATGGACGAGCTCCTCAGCGAGCGGACAGATTCGAAGTGCCTCCGCCTTCCATTCCGCAAAAGTGTGAAAGTTATCGCCCGGCGCCACGCCCCAGAAAAAGCTCGCTCGGTCCCGGCCTGTAGGGAGGATTCCGACAAGTCGTTTCGTCCCTTCCACGAACTGAAACAATTTCCCCTTCGCTTGCGTCTGTCGCCCGATCACCCAAAACGCGGAATGTGAATAGTTCCATGTCCACTGCTTCCGGACGACTGTGCGTCTGAGACGCGAGCGCGCGCCGTCGGTAAGGAGTACCAGGTCAAACGGCTCCGAAAGCGCACCGCTTTTCATCCGGCAGCGCGTGCCACCGCCCTCCTGCTCGAGTCGCGTAACTTCAGCCGAGAGCTGGATTGGGATTTCGGCTTTTCTTGCGGCTTGCTCGAAAACACTAAATAGCAATGTGCGTTCGACTCCGTAAGCGCAGCGTCCCGGAACGTTCCAGTCGTATCTCGCGTTTACGAGAGTGCGCCCCGAGGTGCTCCGCACAAAAATCGTCTCGATTTTCTCCGACTGTGTTGCGACCTCTTCGAGCAGAGCAAGTCTCTCGAGAATCAATTGGCCCGAAGGATGCAGCAAAATGCCGGCACCTATCGGCGCGATTTTTTCCGCTTGCTCAAAAATCTCGACATGAAAGCCGGAACGTCGTAGGCAAAGCGCCGCCGTGGCCCCCGCGGAACCAAAGCCGATCACGGCAACGCGAGCAATTTTGGAGCGCTTCGACGTAGTCGACTTCATGAGTGCAAGGTCTAGAGTAGTTCTCGAAAGTTCTGTCCGTTTGAAGTTGAGAAGCCTTCGGCTTCGCAGATGGTTTGCTGATCGAGAACCGCTCTGTGCTTGCTGGTCGCCCTTCGGGCGACGCCAGAGTCATTCTCAAAAGGACAAAACTTTTGAGAATGACTCTAAAGGTGAAGTGACTTACAAAGCAAGCGCAAATACTTGCGTGAGGAAGCGGATGCGGCTAGCTAAGCGGAGTATCTCTCTCGACCAGGAAGGAGCTTTTCATGCCGGTATTTAATAACCGCTACGACGTGCTTCGCCTGCTCGGAGCCGGCCGCTTTGGGACGGTTTATGCCTGCCGCCATCTCGAATTGTCCGGACACCTGGTTGCCGTGAAGATTCTGCATCCTGAGTTCGTGAGCGATGAAGCGATCCTCACGCAATTCCGGGACGAAGTTACGACCTCGTTCGCTGTTTCTCATCCGCATGTCGTCCGCGCGTATGAGTATTTCCGCGATAAGGACCTTGCCGGATTTACGATGGAGTACGTAGACGGCGGGAACCTCGCGCAACGATTAACTGGTGAGCGGCAAATTCCAATTCGCGAGGTGGTCAGGCTTCTTTCAGAAATCTGCGGCGGATTGCAGTCAATTCACGATACGAATCTCGTTCACGGGAACCTCACCGCCGAGAATGTGCTCGTCACCTCTCGGAATGAAGTGAAGCTCTCTGATTTCGGACGATCAGAGCTCCCAAGATCGCTTAAACCTGATGAGGAAGAAGCTGGTGGGAGAGGCGTCGACGCTTCAAGTCCCGAGTTTCTCGAAAGCGGAGTCTCTGATGAACTCTCCGATCTCTATGCGGTCGGGATCATCGGATATCGTCTCGTCACGGGCATCCCGCCGTTTACAATCGAGTCGCCGACTGAGTCATTGAAGCAGCGAAAGTCAGAAAACTACATTCCACCCGACGAGCTTCGGAAGGAGTGCCCACGTCGATTAAATGACTGGGTGGCGCAAGCACTTCGAGCCGACAGAACTCGCCGTTTCCGATCGCCTACTGAAATGAGGTTGATGCTGGAAGAGATTATCCGAATGGATCTCCTTCACTGAGCTCCCATTTGGGATTTGCGGTCACTTGGCGGCCGTGGTCGCCAAAAATCCTTCAAGCGGTTGACCGAGAAGTCTGGCGGCTGCAACCTCCGGCTCCAGCACGGCAAATATAGTTGAGAGCGGGGGTCCCGAGTCCTTACCGGTAAGGAGTCGGCGGATCTTCATCTTCTCCGACAACGTGTCCTGAGGCGTCATCGTGTTTTCCAAAAGCGGCTGTGGAGGGTCAATCAGGAGCACTGCCTGTCGCCAATCCGACAGATCCCGTCGATGCTGATAGAGGCGGAAGGCGAGAGCAGCCGAGGGTTTTGTCTCTGAAAGGCGCGTGAGCGTGCTCCTGAATTCGGACTCCGATACGCTTTGCAGGTGCGCGCGCCCGGTTATTTCCAATCGACGGAGATCGAGTCGGATGGACTCACGAGACTTGGTAACAGCATCGAGACTAAAGGATTGCGCGAGAACACGGAGCGCCGCCAGGAAATCCTCTCCCGCAAGTAACTCCGAGATCGTCGAAAGGCCCTTCCGAAGCGTCTCGTGCTGCGAGTGCGGCAGGATCGTCGAGAGGAGAAGCGAGAGAACCGGTTGACCGGGGAGTTTCTCTTCGTGGATCAACGAGCGGAGCATGTAGCTGCCCGCGCCCTCACGTTTGCTGAGGACTTGTCCGCCCTCATCGGTCACGGTGGAGAGATGGAAATAGGCTGAGAGCGGCAAACTCCAGTGCGCTTCAAAGTAATTTCTCTTCGAAGACTGAAGGTTTGCCCATCCCAAAGCAACCCGAATGTGATTCTGAACCGTGCTCAAGAATTCCTGCCGCTTATCTCGAAACACGTGAGTCGAGAGCTCGATGTCGTCCACGGCACCTGAGAAACGATAGAACGGAATCTCTCCGCCTGCCCGGAAAATAGGCAACGTTTTCTCATCTCTGTCTTTTGTCGCGGGTGCTGTGTGTTCGACCCGCGGGCCGCTCTTCCAATCGAAAACGATGTTGAAATATCTCTCCGGAGGGAGAGACCCGAGAACCTTTGATCCATCCGAATTTGTGGATACAAGTCCGGCACGCTCGAGCCGCGAAAGCGCCGAAGAGTATCTGACACGACTCTTGGCGTCGGATTGACGAAATACCTGCGCAGACGGGACGGAAAGTCCGAGCCACGACAGCTCATTCAATATCTCCTCCACACACTCTTCTTTGGTACGAGAGAGGTCGGTGTCATCGAACCGAACGAAAAATTTCGAGCCGGGCACCTTGAGGGCGCTCAGGTAGGCAATCAGTGCGCCCCGCGCATTTCCGAGATGGAGCGTGTTCGATGGTGTCGGCGCAAAGCGAGTGCTCACCGCTGCTTCGTCGATGAGACGCTTGAGAACTGGATTCGGCCAACTATCATCGGACACGTTCGCTATTTCTATCCTCGCCTCGCCGAATATTCCTATGAGCGCCCGGAGAAATGGCCGAAGCTGTACGACATACTTCCCATCTGATCGCCCGTGGTCATAGCGCGGGAGAAGTATCAGAGAATCGGGGAACCGAATGGACTGAACGAACAGTACCGCGTCAATAAAGATCCGTGCGATCTTCTTCGAGGGATCTTCGAAGAATGGATGAACCTTGGCCGACGTAAAGCCCAATGCCTCAGCCGATTCAAAAGAAAGAAGCGAGGCCCGCACGTCCGGCTCATTTGTTCGTTGCAGTCGTCGCGGATTGACTCTCGACCCTCCCGGGCAAATGACAAGAACAATGTCTCGTTCCCGATTGAACAGGAGGAAGTTTGGTTCCTGAGAAAATGGCTTCTCCGCCGCAGGCTCAGCGAGGTACCGGACTGAGGAAGGTTCGAGGCTCGAGAGCAATCGTTGTTCGGTGAATGAGAGCATTCTTGCAATCTTTTCTCATCCCGAATTCAGAGTCAATCGCCTGGGCATCGAGTCTTCGATGAAAACGCTGACGCGGCTTCGCTTCCCGCAAGAAAATCTGGCGGTTAAGTGTGAATCTTCGTCAACTTTCTCTCTCTCTGATTAGACTTCTGGCAAACGTCGAAGCGGCTTTCCGGATTTCCAGAGGCCTTCGAAATGCTCGACGTAGGATTTTGCAATCGTCTTGTTCCAAATCCGAGTCGTAACGATATCATCCCCCATCACCGCAAGATCCATCATTTCAGCGGTGATGAGGGTGTAGGTTTGTAAGGAGAAGCCCGTATCATGAACTCGCATCTGAGCGCGCGGCTCTTTCAGAAATCGATCGTGATATTGCTGAACCGTCAATGGTGAGACAATCAAACGCTTCGCGACTTTTTTCTTTCGAGTATATTCTACGTATTCGCTGTAGCGAGAGCCGATCACTCGATAAAATTCGCTTCCCTGGTTACCAGCCATAATTCGAATCACGCCATCGGTACGAGCGGCGGAATCTACGGCCGAAAGAAGAGATTGGAGAAGCTCGTTTGCGCCGACGAATGTTTCAACATGGAGTTGGTTGCTCACCTTCTTTTGGAGCGCTTTCAGTTCCGGAACAATTGAGCTGAAATTCCGAAATCTCTCTGTCTCTTTTCGGAGAAGATCTTCCGGTGGAATCGGAGAGAATTGTCGGCGATTATTCTGAATCACGAACGAGACCATTCCACGTTCCTTCAACCGTTCAAGAGCCGTGTAGACGATCTGCCGGTGAAAGCCGGTTTGGCGAATAACCGGTCCTGCTGTGGTTCGACCGATTCGAAGAAGAGCGAGATACACCTCCGATTCGTAATCGCCGAGACCGATATTTCCGAGAGACTGCGTAAGCGACATCAGCCGAAAGCCAGTTTTGTCAAAGGTTTATGACGATAATTTCTCACGAATTCGTTGAGTTTGCACGGCGGAAATTGATACAGAGGGTTTGTGAAACAACTCACGCGTCTGTAAACGGGAGCGAGTGATGAAACTTCTAATCAAAAACCTTCTCTTTCTAATAGTTTGCACTGTTTGTGCAGAGACGGCTTTCGCCGTAACCGAAAAAACGGAGGTAAAAATTGGAATCATCGCTCCGCTCACGCTTGGGAACGCGGAGCGAGGGAAGGAGATAGTAAACACACTTCAAATCTACGTTTCGATGTTGAATCGGGATTCGGAGAATTACGTCTATCGACTCGTTTCTGAAGATGGAAAATGCGGTGCCGGCAGCTCGGCGACGACCGCCGCGGAAAAGCTGATTCGCGTCGACAAAGTGCAGTTTCTCATTACCGGGTGCAGCGGTGAAACACTACAGGCCGGACCGATCGCGCAGCGTGCAGGAGTGCTTCTGTTCGCCGTGTTCTCGGCCCATCAAGATGTGAAGAAGTTAGGCGACTTTATATTTCGTACCTGCCCCGACCAAGAGCGGGCCGCGGAGATCTTCGCGCACGAGATTGAATGTTCGAAGCTCGAAGCGGTGTTTCTCCTCTCCGAAGAAAATGCCTTTACTCAGGGCATGAAGTCGCTCCTTACGGAAAAGGCTGGAAAAAGAATTTCCGGAAGTGAGGATTTTCCTTCCGAAATGACCGATTTCCGCACGCTCCTCCTGAAAGTGAAAGCGGCCCGTCCTCAAGCGATTTACCTAAACGCCGCCTCTCCCTCGAGTCTTTCAAATCTGGTCGTTCAAGCGAAGAACCTCGGTATCACGGTTCCGATCTTCGGATATCTCCATCCGGATGATCCGTCGTTCTTTAAATCGACCGGTGCCGTGGCGGTGGGAATGAAATATCTCGGCGTTCCCGATCCCGTGGAGCTGCCCCCCGAATTTCGCGAGTTCGCCGAGCTGTATAAAAAGGAATACGGAGTGCCGCAAGTCGAGGTCGTACGCAGAACGACGTTTGACGCGCTAAAATCGATCGCCGCGGGGATCGAGAACGCCGGACCAGATCCAGTCAAGGTGAGGACTTACCTCGAAACGTATCAAGCCGAGGGTGCGACCGGGCATTTGGCGTATGACGAAAACGGCGACCTGAAGAATCTGGATTACGTCATGAAAGTCGTGAACTCCGAAGGGACGGGGCGCACTGCTTCAGACTGCAAGAAATAAAGATAAGAAAAGGATATATGGTACTGGAGTCTTTTGGCGGATCTCTTCGTTCAAAGCACGCCTCCGGCGCTTCCACCTTCGCTAAAGCTACGGTGGACACGCATTTACAGTAGTAAACTCCGTTCCTCGCCGCGCTTTCGCCTCGACCTCCACCAAATACCCCACTACCGGAAATACTCACTGGTGGAATCGCAGAGCCGATATGTATGATCATTCCTCCGACCTTAAGTCCACGGAACGAGGAGACGAGCATGAGCAGATTGAAAACATTCGCGGTGATTATCGGATGCGCGAGTATCCTCTCTGGTCTTCTCCCGACTGGCGTGACCCACGCTGAGAATCCCACGGCAAATACGTCGGCCCCGATCCGTGTCGGCTGGATCGGAGCGATGACGGGAGCGTTATCCAAATACGGGGCGTATCAATCGGCACTCCTCGCCGAGGAAGAAATCAACGCTTCGGGAGGAATCGGCGGACATCCCATCAAGCTTATCTACGAAGACGGGAAGGGTGACCCGAAGACCGCGCTTTCCGCGGCGATGAAGCTGATAAATTCCGATGGAGTGAAGGTGGTACTCGGCGGACATTGCACGCCCGAGAGCCTCGCCATCGCACCTCTTCTTGAGCGGCAAAAAGTCGTGATGCTCGCCGCCATCACGTCAAACCCCAAGCTCACGACTGCGGGAGATTATATTTTCCGGCTCACCCCGGTGAGCTTGAAGGTTGCCGACATGCTTGCGCCGTTTCTGCTCGAGGAGCGGAAGTATAAGCGGATTGCGATCGTCCACGAAGAGACGGACTACGCGAGGCCGGTAGCGGAACATCTTCGGGATCTCATTCAAAAAAACGGTGGGGAAGTCGTCGAGTTCCAGAACTATAATCCCGGAGAGACTGATTTTCGCGCGATTCTGACCCGGCTTCGGTCGAAGAACCCGGATGCGGTGTTTCTCGGAGTGCAGGCGCAAGACGCTGCGGTGCTGTTCATGCAGCAGCTTCATGATTTAGGAATCAAAGTTCCGGTGTTTGGGAATGAGATTACCGGAAACAGCGTCTCGGCGGCGAAGGGAAGGGAGGCGCTCTTCGACGGCTTAATTTATCCCGAGCCGAACTTCGATCTCGACCGGACCGAGACGAAAGAATTCATCGAACGATACAAAGCGAAGTTCAAGGTCGAGGGACTGCCGATGGGCTTCTGGTCTGCCGAGGCCTACGACTCGGTGAGACTACTCGCAAAAATTATCGGCGATTGTGGGAGTGAGCCCGAAAATGTCAAACGTTGCTTGTATGCGGTGAAGGATTATCCGGGTGTCTCCGCCAACGTCAGTATCGATCGGAACGGCGACGGCGTTAGAGAATATTTCTTGAAAGTGATTCACGGCGGAAAGAGCGGATTGCTGAAGCGCGAGTAGAAAAAAAGGAGGGAGAGCTTCGCGAAGACGAAGCTCTCCCTCAAAAAACTTTCGAGCTATTGCTCTAGAATTTTTCCTTACAACTCGTACCACCTTCTTTGCTGCACGTAATCGTGAATGTCGAAGTCGGAAAACATTCGACAGAACATGTGTACCCTGTCTCACCCTTGATGGTGAGGTCATTTCGAACCGTCGTCAACATCGTCGCATCCACGGTCGTACTCGTGAAGTTCGTGAGTCCGTTTGCTCCGAATGGCTCCAGCGAGAATCCCGACGCCGTCTGATCAACGGAGACGTTGCTCAAGCCGCAGGCTGCATCCCCGATGAATGGCCGCTCGAGCACCTGGTTGCACGGTCCCTTAGCTGGTCCGGTTCCAGGAGTAGGTGTTGCCGTAGGAGTGGTTCCCGGAGTGACGGTTGGTGTCGGTAACGGTGCCGAATTCCGGCTTGCCGTTCCCCGGAAAGATATCCGGCAATTTCCTGGGCCAGCACAAGTTCCGTTGTCGGTGATGATTACGCTGTCGGCAGTGTTCTCGTTTGAATCGCCCTCCTCACCGGAGACCCCGTCATATTCGATTCTCCTTCCAAAGTTACAAACCACGTTACCCGGAAAGAAAGATTGGGTTGACGATGCATCCACCGACAATCCGTCCGCGCCGACCACATTCCCCAAGAAGTGTCTGCCGTTCTCGTCATCGAGCACGACAGCGGACTCGTTCTGATTTACGGCATGGGTGAAGCTAAAGGAGTTTCCGGTTACCGGAAGACTGCAGGTGTTCTCGAATACGGTTACGCTTCCCCGCCAAATGCCGGCGAGATTTGGAGTGTCGTCGTCATCTCCGTTTCCTCCGCCGCAGGCGGCAGTAGAGAGTGCGATGATTCCGACAATAAGCGCTGATTTCTTCATAAGCTCCTCAATAGTTTGGCCTCGTGCTCCGGCCAGTAAATAATAGGCGAATTTGAGCCTTCGGCGCAGTTTTGCCGAATATCGGAGCGCGAGATATTGCCGGCGCGTCAACGCCGAGCAGTGCGGCACTAAATAGTGCCGCACTAAATTAAGACAACTCAGGAAATAGGTATCTCGGGCTCCGGCTTAAATTCCCTGTTGCGAGTACTCTGTTCACCACGAAAGCGGGTATGATCGAGGACATAGATCATGGTCCGTCTTGCGTTATCTCAATCTTTGATGCGAAACTCGCCCGGTAGTCCGAGAATCAGCGGAACAATGATTTCAGTAATCCTCCCGACCTATAACGAGTCTCTCAACCTTCCGATCATCATTCCAAAGATTGAGTCGGTTCTTCGCGAGGCTGGGCACACAGTTGAGATTGTCGTCGTGGACGATAATTCCCCCGACAATACGAGTGGAGTCGCAGCGAAGCTGGCCGAGACGCTGCCGGTTCGGGTTGAAACACGCACGAAAGATCGAGGCCTTGCTTCTGCGGTGATCCGCGGATTCGAGATTGCGCGTGGCGAAGTCTGTGTCGTGATGGATGCTGACATGAGTCATCCGGTGGACAGGCTCCCGCAAATGGTTGAGCCGATCCTCGCCGGGAAATGTGATATTACTGTGGGAAGCCGATATGTGCCTGGTGGCGACAGCGACAACTGGCCGCTTGCTCGGCGCATGATGAGTCGAGGGGCCGGTCTCCTCGCGCGTGGTCTCACTCGGATGAGCGATCCCACCAGCGGCTTTATGGGTGTCCGGAAATCTCTATTAAATCTTGGAAATCTCGACCCGGTCGGCTGGAAGATTGTGCTTGAGGTCGTCGCGAGAACGAACGGTACCGTTCAAGAAGTGCCGATCATCTTCCAAAATCGCGTTCACGGTGAAAGCAAGCTGGACGCCAGTGTGCAGCTCGATTACCTGAGGCACCTCTGGAAGTTGTACAACTACCGGCTGCCTTCTATCTCCCAGTTCATAAAATTCTGCCTTGTCGGCGCTTCGGGAGTGATCGTCGATACCGGGACGTTGATGTTTTTTGTCGAAGTACTCGGAAAGGCGCCGCTTGAGGCAGCTATTTTCGGTTTCGTCGCTGCGGTGACATGGAACTATCTTCTCAATCGGGGCTGGACGTTTGCGCGCCAAGGCGTCTACAGCATCGGTGACTACTTCCGATTCGTTGTCGTCTGTCTGATCGGATTTGCCATTCGGATAGCCGCGATGAAAATGATGCTCGACTTCTTCTCCGCCGGAAAGGGAGACCGTTGGTACATCGCAGCCAGTCTGGTGGGGATTGTGATCTCGACGGCGTTTAACTTTTTCGGCAGTAAATATTTCGTCTTCGGCCGAAAGCAGAAGCTGACTTAGCGAACTCTGATTAAGTCTGGTTTTGGATAAAAGTTGAGGAGTGGGAATTCGAGAAACGGGATCCAATCAACGCTTCCCCAACTCACCGGACCGGTGCCGGGCCTGAGAACTGATACACTTCGATTCCCTTGTCTCTGGGAAACGGGAAAAGCTCCTTCCGATTGAGCACTGTGTCGAGGCGATCTCTCATCCGATCGCTTTCGTAATGTGAGCGGATGTACCAGACATTCGGGGCTGCAGCGAGCTTCACGGTGTGCTCTGAGAGAAACGTCTCCACGCTTGACTCATCCCGCAGGAAAACCTTCAATAACGCGGCGGGAGGACGGGTCGAATAATAATCCCATCCCAAGCTCGCGTAGTCGGGCTCGAATACGACGATGTCACGCTCCGACATTTTGCTGTTTACGAGTGCCACGACTTCCCGCCACTGTTCCTTCCCGAATCGCGGGTTGGTGTAATAATTCTGGAGTCCGAAGGCGAGCATTGCCCCGACTCCGAGTACCGAGAATGTCGCCCAGACTCTTTGCCGCACATTGTTCGAGTGAATGGCAAATTCTACCGCCCCCGCGAGTGCCAAGAAGAACAGCGGTGCCGAAGGGCTGAGATATCGTTCATCCAGCATCATAACTTTGAATGACAAGAAAAAGCCGATGAGGATGGGAGTGACGGCAATGGTGAGCGGAACAAAGATGAAAGCCGGCCGGCTTCGAGCGGCGTGCCGGAGGCAGAGAAGAAGGAGAAGCGCCGTCAAGCAGCAAACGATCAGCTGCGGGAGTGCCTGAAAAAGGGTGGCACGAATATTCATCACCGCTCGTTCATCGAGTGGAACGATGGTGTCTCCAAAGAGGAGGCTGAAGAAAGATTGCGGCAACTTCAGCAAAAGATAGCGTCTCGTTTGGCCGTGTCCCTGGGCAGTAGAAAGCATTTGGAGTAGCCAGGGAAAGAACAGCAGCACGATAATGACCTGACAACATACCCATCGCCACAGCCCAAGCTTTCGTTTGATGATGTAATGAAGTGCAACGAGATTTTGCCCCGTCACATAAAAGACGGCGTAGAAATGTGTGTAGAGCGCCGCCACGGTGCAGACGATATACGCTGCCCACTTGAGCACATTCTTTGATCGGCCTTCGATCAATTCGACGAACAGCGCGGTCGACGTCAATACGAGGAAGGTGAGAAGTGCGAAACATCTTGCTTCCTGCGAGTAGGCGATCATGAAACTTGAAACGCCCGTCCACGCCGCCGCAATAAGCGCTGCCTTTTCGAGGCCGAGCAATCTCCCGAGCCGAAAGACCGCAAGGATCGAGAGTGTGCCGAAGAGAACGGAAGGAAAGCGCAGCGCGGATTCCGAACCACCCAACAACGTGCGGAACAAATAGAGGACGACGTAGTAAAGCGGCGGATTTGTTGGTTCCGCGGAAAGCGCTCTCGAGAGACCGGCGCCGGTGAAGTCAGCGCTCGCCAGCTCATCGAGCCAGAGACTCTCCTTTGAGAGAAACAGCAGGCGGAGCAAAAATCCACCGGCGGTGATGAGTACCAGTTGCTTAAGAAGTGAGGCGGGCGAGCCGGCGGGAGAGGAAGTTTCCATCGTAAAGGCTTGTACCAGATAACCGACTCCGCAACGAGAACCGATTCACCGGTTTCTCACGGGCCTATCTCTTGCTTGACCGGAAGGTCGAGTTTTAGTTACTGCAGTTATACCTAAGTTCTTTCCTACCTCCTCCTTTGTGAACTTCAGCCCAGAAGGTTCTCCCAGGAAAACACATCCCCCATGGAGGTCTGCGATGCACTTCACTCTTCGCGTTGTCGCGCTCGTTGTCCTTATCGCCCTCATCAACTTCGCCCTGTTCTGCTCGCCGCCGAATGCCAGCTCCCAGAACGACGGCGGCTACTCCCGGATGCTCAAGGAGGCGCAGGACAAGCTCAAAGTCACGACGCTCGGCTCGGCCCGCCTCGTTCAACTGCTCGGTGACGACTACTACTACTACCGGGAGGCCGCCTCGAAGGAACTCCAGCGCCGCGGCGTCGAGGAATTCGAAGCGGTGTACTCGGCGGCCGGCAGCGCTGAACCGGAGGTCCGAAATCGCGCCGGGCGGCTCCTCGGTGGGATCTCGGGGCAAGCGCACTTCGAGTATCTGCAGAAGAATGACCCGGTGGTGACGCTCAAGCTCTCGAACCCGAGATTCTGGAGCGGAAACAACCCCTACCGAGGGGGACTCCCGGACATGAGTGTCGATGTGGACGTGAGCATCGTGTCGTCGATCCCGCTCGAAGAGGTAACCTCTCCGCTTCGCCTCAAGTCGGGGAAGACGAATGCCGGCGAGTCGGTCGAGACGCTCATCTGGTCATCGTCTTCAACCGCGACGACCAGCGGAGTCACCTACATGACGAGGCCGGTCGGGGAGTTTCAGCAGATCGAAGCGGAGCTCGAAGTCCGAGGACGTTTCAAGCTTCCCGGCGTGAAAACGAAAAAGGATCTCACTCCCGGGAAGGCGACCATCACGGAAAAGTGGGTCTGGTACGAGATCACCAAAGAGAAAGACGGAGGGAAGCTCGTTCTCTGCATTTCGGACATGTTCGCCCGGCTCGAGAAGGCCGAGGTAAAGCTGCTCGACAAGGATGGGAGCTCCAGCAAGGCCCCTATGGCCGCAAGCCTCGGGACCTTCCGCCGCTCCTGGACCATTTCTCCTAAAGAAGACAAGGACTTCCCGACTCAGTTCGAGTTCTCTGTCCCCGGTCCCCGCTATTACCTCGAGCGAAACATCAAGGTGACCATCCCGCGTCCGCGATGAAAAATCCGCGTCCGCAGGAGGGGTGTGGGCTGAAGCTCACACCATCTTCATTCCCGGAGAAGAACCGGGACACTCAAATCTGGCAGCGGCCTTAAGGACTTGTGACTTTTTGCTGCGTTACCCGATTGAGGGAGATTAATTCCGTTAGAACTCTTACAATTGCTCATCACTTGAACGGAATCACGCCATAATCTTAGGGAATAAATTGCCGGAGGAGAGTCCGAATGGGATGTGAACCACAGTACTTGCCCGAAAAGCAGCTTCCGAATGCCGTTATTGGACAGTCGTCGGAAGAGAATTCCACAGGACTGCGCTTGGAAGTTGAGGCCGCAAGCCTCAGTCCACGGCGGCCCCTCGAATCATCCAAACATTCTGAAGGCGCGATCGCCGAGCGATTATCCAGAATTCGGCACGAGGCGTTTCGAGAACGTTCGAGCGTCGCGCGAAACGCCGTTCTCGATTTGGCGGACCGAAAAAATTTCACCCGTGCCGAGCTCTACGAAGTCTCCCAGACTTTGGTCGCGGTGATTCAGCAATGCCGTCCAGAGCTCGCTGATGTTGCCAGGTCCGCCTTGAAGAACATCCTCACCCAGAACTCTCACCTGCCCGAAGATCAGATGTCGATTGCGGTCCAGATTTTCGAGTATATTGACCATCGGAATCCATTAAACGCGGAACTGGCGGATGCTGTGATGAGCATCGTCGAAAAACCGGAGTAGAGCGCTTCGAAGCCGAGAGTTAAGAAGGGGCAAGTTTTCATCGGGAATCGTACCGCTCGCGGAGTGCCTGGTCGAGCCACCTCGTCGAGCGGCCTCGGTACCGTCGCCTCGATGGAAAGTTACCGGTGAGGTCTGCCGATCGCCGGGAGAATGTTGTAGCCTGTCTCGAATGGCTTCACCGAGATCTGCATCAAACGCTTCGTCCTTCGAAGCACTTCATAAGTATTTTGGCTTCACCTCATTCCGGCCGCTGCAGGAGGAGATTGTCGACGATCTCCTTTCCGGAAAGGATGTTCTAGCATTACTCCCTACCGGCGGCGGAAAGTCGCTCTGCTATCAGCTTCCGGCGTTACTGAAATCGGGAATCACCGTCGTTATCTCGCCGCTCATCGCGCTCATGAAGGACCAGGTCGACAGCTTGGTCGAGATGGATATTGCGGCAACGTTTTTGAATTCGTCGCTCTCCGCGGAGGAATCGAAGGCGAGGTGGAGAGGACTTCATCGCGGCGAATTTAAGATCCTCTACCTGGCGCCGGAGCGGTTGATGACACCCGGAATGCTGGAAGCTCTCGCCAGTTGGAATCTCTCGATGATTGCCGTCGACGAAGCGCACTGCATCTCGGATTGGGGTCATGACTTCAGGCCGGAATACCGCCAGCTCTCCGCTATTCGCGAGATGTTCCCGAACGTGCCGGTCGCGGCGTTCACGGCGACCGCCACGGCACGGGTGCGAGACGACATCGTGAAGTTGCTCCGCTTGAGGGATCCCGGTTTATATGTGGCGAGCTTTAATCGTCCGAACCTCTCCTACCGAATCCTTCCGAGAGCCTCGGGCCTCAAGCAAATTTTGGAGATCGCCGGAGAAAACTCCGGAGCGTCGGGAATCATTTACTGTTTGACGCGGAACAAAACCGAAGAACTCGCCGAATCTTTGAGGGCTAAGGGCATCTCAGCGCTCGCGTATCATGCGGGGCTCGAGAGTGGTGAGCGAGCAGCGCGCCAAGAGCGATTTCTCAAGGATGAAGTATCGATCATGGTGGCGACCGTCGCCTTTGGGATGGGCATCGATAAGCCTGATGTCCGCTTCGTGATTCATCACGATCTCCCGAAAAATTTAGAGAGTTATTATCAGGAGACGGGCCGCGCAGGTCGTGACGGATTACCGAGCGAATGCGTTCTTCTCTACAGCTCTGCCGATACGGTCCGCATTCGTCATTTCATCGAACAAATGACCGACGCGAATGAGCGGGAGATCGCGACTCGCCACATCTCTCGGCTCGTTAACTACTGCGAGAGCGCAATCTGCCGGAGAGTCGAGCTCCTCAGGTATTTCGGCGAGGAGTATTCAAACCTCGGTGGCGAGGCCCTGATGAACTGCGGTTCGTGCGACAACTGCCTCACGCCGAGGGAAAAAATCGACGGCTCCGAAGAAGCGAGAATGGTGCTTTCTTGTGTTCTTCGAATTCAGCGAAAAAGCGGCTTCAGCGTCGGGCTTGCTCATGTCATTGATGTGCTCTGCGGATCTTCGAATGAAAAAATTCTCCGCTGGGGACACGAGACTCTCTCGACATACGGAATCGGCCGGAACCGTACCCGTCAAGAGTGGAGTCAAATCGGACGAGAATTGATTCGCTTGGGCTTGCTGTTCCAGAACTCGGAACGGTTCAACGTCATCGAAGTAACGAACGAGGGAAACGAATTTCTCAGAAGCAGCGTGCCGCTCGATATCACGAAACCGATGGTGACCGCGAAGCTCGGAAAGGAAAAACGACGGCAGCAACAACAGGCGACCGGCGCGCTTGATGTCGATGAAGGGCTTCTCTCCCGGCTTAAATCCTGGCGCCGCGATCTTGCCAAGACTCGCGGAATTCCCGCGTATGTAATTTGTCATGATTCAACGCTGCAGGCGCTCGCACGAGAACGCCCTGCGAGCGAAAGCGAGCTTTCACGCATTCCCGGACTTGGTGAGAAAAAGATCGCCCAATACGGTGCTGAAATAATAACGGTTCTCCAATCTTATTAGTGGGCTGTTCGCTGTCTGTTGACGGATCTCTTTTTCGAGAGGCGGTTCCGGGTTTCGTTCTGCAAACTGCCTAGTCACTTCGGAAAAAGAATCGGAATAGTGAAGCGACCGGGTTCATGAACCTTTTTGAAAACCTGATCGTTTGCGGGAACGGTCTATGAGACGGGAAATTTCCGGCTCATAGGCCTTTCCCACGAACGTTTTCGTGTAGTCGGGCCCGGGTACTTCTTCGGCTCGTCACTCCTTGTGATTCTCGCTCGCCAACTCAGCCTTCGCAGTACCGCATGAAGCAGAGAACCAGTTCCGGGGTCGGGTACAGGTTGATGTCCGTCCCCACGTTGTCCGACGCCGCGAGCTTCCTCTGGAACAGGGTGTTCAGACCCGTCGAGAGAATTCCGGGTCCCTCCGCGTCCGTGAGAACGAGCGTCTGCGGAACGGGTACGACCGACGGCTTGGGCTTCTCCGGCTTTACGGTGAACAGGAGGGCGATCCCGAAGGTGAGCCACGCGGCCCTCGAACGGGAACGGCAGGCCGCCAGATGCTCCTTCAGTTTCCGTGCGTCCGCCGGGATTCGGTAGCCGTTGGCTTCGGCGTCGTTGAACTCCCGCTCCGACTCGTCGAACAGATCAGTCGAGCTGACGCCCGCCCACTGTCCGTGAACGAGCGATCGCTGGAGGATGCGGGCGGCCACTTCCTCGGCCTTCGGGTCTCCCAGCATCCCCGGGAGAACGTACGGGACGATCGTGAGTCCTGCCGCGAACTGCGGATAGGTACCCAACACCGGCGGAACGGGTAACACCCGTTCCCTTGCGATACTCATGACAGTGGCCTCGTGGGGAAGTAGGGGGCTGTGCCGGGCAGGTGAAATGCAGGGCGTGCGGCCCGTTACTTCATTGCCTCGGTACGTGAGCGTGATTTGCCTGATGACTAGGCAGTTTGCAGCTACGCCTCCGTAAGGAGGGAGTAGTGAGACATCTACCCGAACTCAATGAAAAATCGGTTCTGAGGAAGCGCCGGCTAACGAATCTGTCACCGAGGCAACAGTTTTAGGAGCTTTGTTATAACACTGAAGGACTCCGGAGTATTTAGTCTGGAGTCCGGGCCGCTTTAGGTAAAGTCAGCGCCTTCGCATTTTCTGAAATTCATTAATGATCTCTTCTATTTAGAATCTGGGTCGATGGGAACCCGGTTAGTGCTCGCGGGTGCGTACCCCGGAGCGGCAAAGCGCGAGGCGGCAAACGGTCGCATCGCCGGTTCTCATTTCCACAGGGGATCACAGTCATGCAGCAGCTCGGCAACACGGCGCGCTTGGGGGCCCTCGTGCTCCTCATCGCGGCCACCTCGACCGGCACGGTGCCGGCGCAGGACAAGGACAAGAAGGAAAACAAGGAGACGGCGTTGGCGCGTAAGGCGCTGACGGACGAGAAGGTGAAGTCCCTCCTCAGCCCGATGGTCCTCGGGCCGGACGAGAAGGGCACGATCTTCACCTTCACGTTGGACGGCTCCGACGTCTCCGTGAAGAACAAGACGTCGTTCGACACGTATTTCCACAACCACACGCGCGAGTGGTTGAAGGCGCAGGGCAAGCCGAACGGCGACAAGGACGCCGAGAAGGACAACGAAAAGCGGGAAGCCGTGGCCCTCCGCGCGGGCTTCGACTCCCTGCACCATGTCTTCCTGATGCAGGCGAAGTACCAACTGAAGGCCGGGGAACGCGACAAGCGGTTCCTGACCAAACAGCAGGCTCGCGACCTGCTGGCCGACGAACTGGACAAGGGCGACAAGAAGAACAACTGGGGCGTGAACCGGTTGCGGAACGTGCGCGACAACGCCCCGCTCGACGACGCAATCACGCTGCCCGAAGAAAAGAAGTAGCGGAGAAGAAGTCGCTACGTCCCGCTCGCGATCGTGCCCCCCTGACGGAAGAGAGGCGGCAACCACATCATCCTGACGGTGGCTTGGCGACAGGAAAGGTTCAGTTCCTGTCGCCCGCCAACTTCATTCAATGTGCTTCTGCCTGAACAAATTCTTTAAATTCCGGATCTGGTTTCCTCACTCTCCAGATGAAACCATCTAAAATATAATGCGTGAGCTGCGGCATCGCGAGGAGCGGCACGAGGAGCGTGAGGAGTGGACCTTCGGCCGCCGGAATGAAGCTCTGAAACATCCCAAAAATCTCCGGCCTTTCCCGCCAGACAAGCGCATCCCAAAGACCTTCTTCGAGGAATGCCAAGAGAAGCAGTATCGTCCCATATACCCAGAGCGACTTCGGTTGAATCAATCGCTCAAGCACCGTGCTGAAATCTCGAAGTCCTTTCCGCTTCTGATAGATCCACACAAACGCAATATACGGGATCCCATGGGCGAGCACGTTCGTGAGCGTAAATGCCAGGTCTCCGTTGAAAACAACGATTCCGATGTACCACGAGAGCGCAGTGCTCAAGAGAAATAGATTTTTCCCGATGCTTACGCTTCGTCCCAAAGCTGCCTGCCGCGCTTCTTTAATCGCATACAGCGTCAGCGTCAGGAGATAAAATCCGGCAGTCACCGTGCTCAGCCAAGGAAAAGGCAAGAAGACAAAATCATGATCCACGAACCAAGAAAACTCGCGTGAGTGCGTGTGCCAGTAGATGAGCGGGTAAATCGTGGCGAGGTAGATGACAATTCGGTCGAGAAGCTTTCCTTCACGAACACCTTCCTTCGCAGAGTAGATCATCATGAAGCCGTACTGCTGACGGACAAAATGATACACCGCGAGATAGGCGGCGACCCGCCAGAATACGAGCGCGCCTTGAGCATAGAGAAGAACACCGGCAAGCCAGGCAACCAGTGGAGCAAGGATATACAACGACCGCCGCTTCTCGAATTCTTCCTTATCGAAATACGTTCGGAACAACGTGCTGTAGACGTGCGCGACATCGACACACATCACGAGAAGCAGCCAGAGGAGTGGATTCAGTCCATCGTGGACGGTGAACCAAGCCGGAAAGAGAATCACAACGAGCGCGCTCAATAACCCCGGCGCGACAATGAACGGCAAATCAAAACGAGGAGAGACAATCCACATGTCGCTATGTTTTCTCCCGAAGCAGCCGGGCAACTTCCCGACCCGCCAACACTCCCCGGTACTGCGCCTCTTCGAAGATGGAAATACCACTCATGTCGGAATGCGCGAAGTGAATTCTCCCGAACGGCTCCTGCATCATGCGTCTTGCGGCGGATTTGAAGAATCCGGGAACGGGCCTTGGCATTGCATGTCCCCAAAGCCTGACGTCGATGTTCGTGATCGACCTTTCGATATCCGGATGCATTCTGCGAAGATCATCAACAACGATGGATTGCCATTCGTGGAGCGGCGTCGCGAGCGCCTTTTCCCGTTCGTCCTTCGGAGCGCCGGAGGACAATGGAAGATACCAAGTGATGACGGTCCGGGGGAGCTGCCGGGAGAGCTGCTGATGCGTGGCGACGACATATCCCAGCGAGCGGCTGTGGTATGACACATTGTCCCAAGCAAAAGTCGTGACATGCGGATAGTTCTCGATAGTAATGTTCGCAACCATCCACGGCGAATAGCTAAGTTCCTTCAGGAACTGAGGAGAAGATTTTCTAATTTCCGGAAAGAGGTAGGGGAAGGTGAAGCGAGGTGCTGCAAAAACTGCGTAGTCGGCTCTCAGCGTGTAGGATTCATTCTTTGCTGTGTCGAACACTCCTACCTCGACCTTGTCTCCAGCTTCTGAGATTCTATGAACGAGAGAGTTTAGCCGGACCATTCCGCCGAGTGATTCCATGAGCTTGTTCACCAACCAGCCGTTTCCCTCCGGCCAAGTGAGAAGCTCGTAGGAAGAAGTGTTCGCAGCAAACGGCCGTCTCCCGGCAAAATAATGAAGGCCCGCCCACGCGGAAGTGTCGGCTTCCGTTGTGCCGTAGTCATCGCGGCAGCAATAGTTCGTGTACCAGCGGAGCGGTTTTGCCGTCCACCCTCGTGAATCGAGAAAGGCCGCAAAGCTCATGGCGTCAAGTGCCAGGAACTCTTCGTCCCGTGAGCTCAGATCAAGTGGAATGGCGAATGCCGGTTTGCCGTCTTTTCCGACGGCGTGTTTCATCGTTTCAACGTAAGAAAGAAATTCTCTCGCTTGCTGCTTTTCGGCCTCTGAAGTTCCTATTTCGGGAAGCAGCGACGATTGCCATTTGCCATGAATGAACAAGCGCTCTTCAGGTTCGTGGCAGAGAGCCTCATCCCGGTAGTGGGGCCGTCCGTCTTTGTCTCCGCTGATGAGATCCAACTCGCGAAACAGCGAGATCACATGTTCCGATTCCTGGTTCGGTACCGGTACGTAGTGGGCACCCCAGGGGTACCCGGAGATGTAGTTCTTCCCGGATGAGGAATTCCCGCCGGCAGTCTGATCGAGCTCGAGTATGGTGAAATTGGAAACCCCCGCCCGGAGCAACTCCTTTCCAGCAACAAGTCCCGAGATGCCGCCTCCGATGATGACCACTTCTGCTTGTTCCGTGCGGCTGCTTGCCGGAAGTTTCCCGTCGCGGAGAAGATGACCGGTCTTTGAGTTATTCCCGAGGAGCTTTCCTGGGATCGACTGCTTTGAACCTGACGGAGTGCAGCCGAACGCGAGAGATGACGAGACGAGAGCGAGCTTTAAGAACTCCCTGCGATTCGGGCTCATGAGAACTGCTCGTACGGGCCCCACTCGGCTTCATAGTAGTGCACCAGCTCCTGACTGTTCAGGCGGTTCACTTTCACCGGGAGGCGTTCCATGTCTTGCGGGAAATGCGTCAGATCGGAAAACACCTTCGCGGTGAGGAAGCGGAGGCCGGAAGGCATTTTCTCGAAATGCGGCACGGGAATTCGATTCCCTGCGAGAACGAAGCCCCACTCGCCGAACGAGGGAACATACGTGTGGTACGGCAACGTCTTCAGACCCACTGCTTCTATCGTCGTTGAGATGCACCAAAAGGATTTCCGAGCAACGAGCGGAGATGTCGTTTGAACCGCGATGACCGACTCGGGCTTAAGCACCTTCTGCAGTCTTTGATAAAACGTGGTCGTATACAGCTTTCCGACCGAAAAATTGGTCGGATCCGGAAAATCGATCACCACGGCATCGAAAGTTCCCGAATATTCCTCCATCCAGACGAATGCATCCTTATTTACGATCTTCACCTTTGGCGAACGGAGAGAGTCGTGGTTCAGCGCTCGAAGCATCGGCGCCGTCCGGAACAGATTCGTGACGCTCGGATCGAGGTCGACGAGCGTGACTTGTTCGACATCATCGTATTTCAGAATTTCCCGGATCGCGAGCCCGTCGCCTCCGCCAAGAACGAGGATGCTCTTTCTCTGCGACACGGATTGGAGCAGCGGATGCACGAGCGCTTCGTGGTAGCGGTATTCGTCCCGTGAACTGAATTGAAGATGGCCGTTTAGGTAGAGCCGGAGGTCGTCTTTTGCTCCCGTCACGATTACCCGCTGATATGCCGAAGAGCGCGCGTAAATTATCTCGCCTGGATAGAGCGCCGCTTCGGCGTGTTCAACGAGTGCGTCGGAGTAGGCAAACGCCACCACAAGCGCAAAAAGCGAGCAGAGACCAATTGCCTTCAGCGGTCGGAGCCCCGCTTGCCGTTCCTCCAGGAGAACAATCGCCCAGAGCGCGACTACAGTGTTTAGAATCCCGAAGAAAAGTGAGGTCCGCACAAGTCCGAGTGATGGCACAAATAACATCGGGAAGAGAATACTCACGAACAACGCGCCGATGTAGTCGAACGTCAGAACCTTCGCGATGAGGTCCTTAAACTCGATTCTCTCACGGAGAATTTGCATGAGAAGAGGAATTTCCAGTCCGACAAGAATTCCGATGGTCAGGAGAATTCCGTAGAGGGCAAAGCGAAACGCTGTCCCGAATGCGAAGATTTCAAAAAGCACCGGAGCGGAGAAGCCTCCGATGAGACCGATGAGGAGCTCAATTCTGATAAATGGGAGTAGGGGGTTCTTCCCGACGAACTTCGAGAGGTAGGAGCCGATTCCCATAGCGAAGAGATAGACGCCGATGACGGTGGAAAACTGCGTGACGGAGTCGCCGAGGAGATAACTCGCAAGTGTCCCGGCGAGAAGCTCATACACGAGGCCACAAGCCGCGACGACGAGTGCGGAGGTGAGAAATACGAACTCCATGTAATCCCTACCTACCTGGAAAGTGTATGAACGCTAATGAATCGCCGCTGCGATGATGATGCTGATCCCGATTGACGTTGCGCCGATAACTATTCCCAGAGCGACGTTTTCGTCCTCGAGCAGCTCTTTCTTCAGTGAGAACGGCGTTACCTTATCGAGAACCCAGAATCCAATACCAAAGACCAACAGGCCGATAACAGCGAAGATGACCGCGCTGAGAATATGACTGACGTTAATGAGATTCATGATGTCCTCACTTATGGTTTAAAGAATTTTCGAATCGCCGGACGGAACTCCATGGCATGACCGACCCAAGCGTCCATCCCCGGTAGTCCGCAAACAGGGTCGATCCGACCGCAGCCGCGCAAAATACTCGATAGAGAAATGTCATTCGTCCGAATCTCCAAATGCTGATCCGATATCGCTCTCCTGCCAGCGTAGCGTCTCGAAGCTCTTACTCTTCAGCCAGAGCCAGATCGGATAAATCCAAAGCGAAAGCAACGCCAACACCATGTTGGTGTAGTAGGGCGAATCTCTTTTAATTCTAACCAGAGTTTCGACCTGTCCTGCAGCCGGAAGTTCAGGCTCAATGGTGAGCGAATATTTACCCGGTGGAACAGCCGGAATGATGATGCTTGCTGTCCGGCTGCCTTCTGTCCACGCACCGTCAGAATCGCTTCCGTGATAGTAGGATACTTCCGACCCGGTTCCGAAATTATCTCCGGTCTCGAGGTTCACCAGATCGTAATCCAAAAAGACCCAAGAGTTATCAACGGGCGCGGAAGTCTCGATTTCGATATTTGAAGTTCTGCCTTTCAGCTCGATCTCAGGAATGACGCGAATGTTTGTCGCCGGAGGCTTGCCCGCCATCGATGGTGCATCGGGAGCGAAAAACGTGAAGCGATCTTCAAACACTTTGTCGTTTCGCTGAATTCTGCCCAGCAGGAATTCGCCAGCCATCAAAATCGCAAAGGCGATGAGCGCTAGCCGAAATACACTGCCGAGACGCTCTTTTGCCTTGTTGGGTTGGTTCGGCGCGATGCCGACTTGAATGAGCCGCTTATTGAATATCTTGGAGATTACATCTGCATCTACGTACTCGAGTACCGACCAGCTCACTTCGTCGTCGGTCTTCTCCATCGAAAGCATCAAAGGCGGAGCAATAAAATCGGCAACTTCCGCTTTATCTCCCTGGCGAGCCTCCCAGTAAAATTCGCCAAGAATGAAATCGACAACGGCGTACCCGGAGAGAAAGCGCTTATAACTTTCCGCCCCGAGATCGGCGGACTGCGATAGCATCCAACGGCGAAGAACAGGCTGTTCCTTGATGGGAGTTCCAAAATTCCAATGTCCGCCGGATTCAACGAGCCAACGAAAGCCGTGGTAGGGATTAAAGAGCAGATATTCGGACCAGCTGAACTCGCCGGTGCCATCGAGCTTCCTCGCGTAGCCGATCACTTCCCACAGCACGTCTTTCAAGATCCCTCGAGTGCCGAGCGAAATGACCGGAGTGCGAGTCACTTCCTGAGACTTCAAGACCACTTCGAACTCGGGCTTCGACATGTCGATGACCGCCGAGCAGGCAGGGCACGCGTAGGTCTTCGTGTGTCCGAGTGCGACTACTTCTTGAGGACTGCCGCAGTTCGGGCATTGAAAGGATTTTGCTCGGCGATTACCAGCCATCGAGCTCCTTGTAGTTCGCAAACTGCAATTCGGTGAATGTCAGGTATCTCCCAAGATAAAGCGCAGTATCGCCGCCGTCGTAATACTCGAGACACGCAAACCAATTGCCGGTTCCTGAAAGGTCGACTGAGGTCCGCTCGGCACCCTTGACCGCGGCAAATGGGAGCTCGCCTTCGCTGAATGCGACCTTGGTGTGTTTGATATCCGTGACGGTGAACTCCGCGCCTTGAAGCTCGGTTTTGTGCATCGGCCGGAGGTCGTCGAGCTTCGGGAGCTCTCCTGCGGAGAGTTCCTTGAAGCTCACGGCATAAAATCCTTGTGCTTCGGCGAGCCAACCGCCCTCGGGAAACGAGTTGTCCGGAAAGAACATGAACCATTCCATCCAGCTCCCGCGTTCCCAATCATATTGGACCCTCCCGACCAAACGGAATTCCTTCCCCTCGTAGTTCCCCGATGTTTGTCGTTGGAGAACGCTGTAGTCGTCCTTAAGCGCGGCCATCTCGCCGAGGAGCTTTAAATCGACATCATCGCGGAGGACTGTCGAGTTACAGTACTGGCAGACGGCAAACACCGTAATCTGGGATGCAAACGGCACCTGGGCACCGCAGGATGGGCAAGGGAGGAGGATCATCGGTTCAGCCTTGTTGACCGCAAAATTAAATCACCGAAGAACCTGACCTGTCGACAACTATTACTCTGGCGGACGTCCTTTGATTTTTTCGATCGGCGGGTGTGCCACTCCCCGGAGCAAATCACCCTTTCTCGGTAATTATTCTCGAACCTCGTTTGTTCGTCAGGTAATTCCAGACCCAATGCCAGAACACGACGATTTTATTTTCGAATTCGATGAGGAAGTAGATGTGGATAAACGCCCACGCGAGCCAAGCCGGGAAGCCTCGAAGGCGAATGCGTCCGGTCTCCGCCACGGCGCGTCCGCGTCCGATGACCGCCATATTCCCCTTATCAAAGTAGTAAAATGGCTTGGACGTTTCTCTTTGGGTTCTTGCTTCGAGGAGCCTGGCCACGTACTGCCCTTGTTGAATTGCGACCGGTGCAAGGCCCGGAAAGGGGTCCCCTTTTTCGCGCCGGACATTCGCAAGGTCACCAAGGACGAAGACGTTTTCGTCTCCCGGGAGATGAAGGTGAGGGGTGACGATGACCCGCCCCGAACGATCGAGCTCAGCACCGTACCGGGACTTGAGCAATTGTCCAAAAGACGATCCGGTCACGCCCGCCGCCCAGATCACGGTGGCGGCCGGAAGATCGTGCACTCCCCCGCCGCTCGAGAACTGCACGCCATTTTCGGCAACGTTCTGAACTCTCGAAGATGTGTGAACTTGAACACCAAGTTTTGATAATGTTCTCTCCGCATAGTTGGCGCTCTTCTCATGAAAAGAGGAGAGGATTCGATCTCCGCCTTCGAAGAGATGGATCTTGCTGTCGCCGGGGTTAAAATTCCGGTACTCACCCGAGAGTGTGCCGCGCGCAAGCTCGGCCAGAGTTCCAGCCAGCTCGACGCCGGTCGGACCTCCGCCGACGATGACGAACGTGAGCAACCTCTCCCGCTCCTTAGGATCGGCTGTTCGTTCAGCGATCTCAAAAGCGCTGAGAACTCGCCGTCTGATTTCAATAGCGTCTTCGACCGATTTCAAACCCGGCGCATCGGACTGCCACGCATCGTGTCCAAAATAGGAATGTGTAACTCCCGTCGCCGCAATGAGGATATCGTAGGGAATTTCAACGCTCCCGGTTTTGAGAATTCGCCGCTCGGGGTCGACGTCCATCGCCGATTCCAATACGACGTTTACCGATTCGTGCCTTGCGAGCGTCGAACGGAGTGGAGCGGCGATATCGCCCGAAGCGAGATAGCCCGTCGCGAGTTGATACAGAAGCGGCTGGAAGAGATGAAAATTCCTTCTGTCTACCAAAGTCACCGGGAACTGCCGCTTGCCGAGCTGTCGGGCAGCATGTAGTCCGGCGAACCCGCCGCCCACGATCACGACCTTCGGTTTCGTTGTTTGCTGATTCATGAGTCGGCTTCTACCACGCTCGGTACATTTTGCGGAGTCGCGGCAGAGCGAAATATACGGCACTTTTAATTTACAGGATGAGATCGATGCCTTAGAGTTCAAGGCATGACGTTTACTTCTTCAATCCTACGAAGCGAAGAAAGCTCCGCAGAAAAAAACGAGATTCTTCATGTCGGGAAACCGAACACCGGGGATGTCGAGGACTTCATCAGTCGAGTTCGAGAAATATTCGACCGCAAATCTTTTACGAATAACGGTCCTGTCGTTCGAGAATTTGAGTCTGCGCTTTGTGCCTTCCTCGGCGTCGCTCATTGTATTCCCATTTGTAATGCGACCATTGGTCTCTCCCTCCTTGCCCGCGAGGTAAACGGTGCTCGAAGTGAAGCTGCTGGAGAAGTCATTGTTCCCGCGTTTACGTTCGCAGCTACTCCACACTCTCTGCGTTGGCAGAATCTTAATCCGGTCTTTTGCGACATCGACCCGTCCACCCATAACCTCGATCCACGCGAGGTCGAAGCACTCATCAGCCCGAACACACGCGGGATTCTCGGCGTCCACGTGTGGGGACGTCAGTGCGCTGTAGAAGAGCTTGAAGCAATTTCACGGGAGCATCATCTGCCGCTCTTCTTTGATGCGGCTCACGCGTTCGCGTGCTCGCATCGGGGGAGGATGATCGGCAACTTTGGAGACGCTGAAGTTTTCAGCTTTCACGCGACAAAGTTCTTCAACACATTCGAGGGTGGTGCAATTGCGACGAACGACGACGAGCTCGCGACCCGTCTCCGGCTGGCAATCAATTTCGGATTTGCGGGCCTCGATTCTGTCGAAACACTCGGAATAAACGGAAAGATGAACGAGATTTCAGCGGCAATGGGACTTTGCTCCCTCGACAAGCTTTCCACATTTGTGGAGGTCAATCGCTCGAATTACCTGGAATATCACCGTGCTTTTGCGGAGTTCGCCGGCATTACGCTCGAAACATATCCTTCGCTCGAAATGATGAATTATCAGTATGTCGTCGCGAAAGTTGATCCGGAAGCGGCCGGCTTCAACCGTGACGAACTTGTTTCGTTTCTTCATTCCCGAAATATACTCGCTCGACGCTATTTCTATCCTCCGTGTCACCTAATCGAGCCGTATCGTTCGGAACGGACTGGCAGCGTCTCTCTGCCGGCGTCCGAAAATCTCTCGGAAAGTGTACTGTGCTTCCCCAATGGAACGAGTATCGGGGCGCCCGAGATTAATCGGATTGCAGAGAGTATCGGTGAGTTCCAACAGAAGCGGATGTCCCGATGAACACTTGTATTATTCTCGGAGCCGGAGGACATGCTCGTGAGACATTCTTCAGTATAATTGGCGCGAGCGCTCGCGGATTCCACAACTTTATCTTCGTTGATGATGTGAACCATTGCGACTCAATCGAACTTGACGGCAAGCGCTGGCCAATCGTCCGCGACTGGAAGTTTGATCGGTTTGCGGAAAACGGAAGCCTACCAGGCTTCGTCGTGGGTGTCGGGAGTCCAGCTCTCAAAGCGACCCTTGTCGCAAAAGCACTCGAGGCGGGACTGCGGCCCGTGCCAACGGTGGTTCATGAGCGGGCGATCGTGCAGGATTCGCGATGCGAAATCGGGATGGGAGGAGTATTTGCTGCTGGATCCGTCGTCACCACCGGTGTTCGCATGGATGATTACGTGACATTGAACGCGCTTACGGTCGTCAGTCATGACGCAGAGCTTGGAAAATATGTCACTTGCTGTCCTGGAGTTCTCATCGCTGGAAATGTGCGGATCGAAGAAGGAGTCTTCCTCGGGATCGGCAGCACCATCCGGGAGCGGATCCGGATTGCGCCGTTTGTCATCGTCGGTGCTCAAGCGTGCGTTGTAAAAGACATTACCGAAGCGCGCTCCACCGTGGCCGGTGTGCCAGCGAGACCTGCGGGGCCTCCGAGGCAAATTTGAATGGAACCGGGACTGGAATCCAAGATCCTTCATCTGATCGCCGTAGAAGAGGGGCTCTACGAGAAGCGTGTCGAGTTTCAAGAAGCTCGAGCGACAAGTTCGTTTCATGCCGTTTTTGATAAAGTCGAACCCCTTGTCAGCATAAACGTCTCGACGTTTAATCGCGTGGAGTTGCTTATCGAGAGGTGCTTGGCTTCACTTCTCCGGCAGACTTATTCGAATATTCAGATCGTTATCATCGGCGATGGCTGCACAGACGGCACCGAGGATGCCGTCGCCTCGGTCCGCGATCCTCGAATTTTCTTTCAGAATTTAGAGCGAAACGGTCCTTATCCTCCTCCTGGAGTCAATCGATGGCGAGTCGCGGGGACTCATGCGATGAACCGCGCGCTCGAAGTTTGCCGGGGAGATTTCGTCACCCATCTCGATGACGATGACGAATTCTCCGCGGACCGCATTGAGCGACTTGTGCATCAAGCACTTCGTGTAAGGGCAGAGTTCGTATGGCATGCCTTCCTCGCACAGAACCCCGACGGACTTTGGCGTGGCGTCGGAACTCCCGAGCTTCAGCACGGCCAAGTCACAACAGGGAGCATCTTTTATCACCGATACTTCGCCCGAATTCCTTGGGATGTCCGGGCGTATCGATCAGGCGAGCCGGGTGATTGGAACCGCATCAGAAAGATTGCATTTTTGCGGCCGACTTTGTCGTATGTCGATGAGTGTCTTATGCTTCATTACCGAGAAGGGAACCAAATTTCGCCCGCGGTCGATCCGAATATTTCGTTTCTTGAGGAATAGAGGTCTCCCAAAAATGATAAGCGTTTTGTTATCGACAGTGAATGAAGAAAGACCGCTGCAAATCTTGTCTACGGTTGATTCCCTGCTGCGACAGAGCTTCGAAAACTTTGAGCTCGTGGTCGCCGACGACGCAAGCGCCGGCGAGACCAAAGCGTATCTTGAGGAACTTCCCAGTCAAGACTCCCGGGTTCGCGTTTGTAGGACTGAGCTTCCGGTTCTCTCGGATCCGATCGCTCTGGCCGGAGCCTTGCAACGCGCAAATCCGGAACGACCGTTTCTCACATTTCTTTCTCCAGACTGTCTCCTCCTGCCAAATGCGCTAAAATCGCTCATTGAACATCTCGAGTCGAAGCCCACTGCCGACTTTTCGTTCGGATCGCTTCTCACTGTGGGGACCAAAGACGAAGCCTCGCGATCCAGAGCGGACACAGCTGAAATGCCGCTCCTCCATCAGACGAGATGCGTCGGAGTGCTCCTGCGGAAAGTTTTTCTTGGAAGGACCGGATGGCTTGATGGTGCTGCCTTTTTCCGGAGGGCCGCAGACGCCGATTTTTTGGGACGAATGACGGCCGTCGGCAGGTCGATTCGCGTCCACCGGGACACCGCACAATTTTTTAAGCCGTTCTCGGCACCTCAAGAGATTCCAGAAATGAAGGAGATTTTTCAAATCTTAGAGAAGTATCGAACGTATCGCGACAGCGTTCGCTGGTTGCTCACACCGGAGAGTGTGCTCAACCAATCCCCCGATCGGATTCCGGCTGGTGATTGGCTTCCCACCGAGCTCACGACATTGTTTTCGGCTCTTGTGGAATATTTCCTCGAACGCGGAGAGCTCAAAAAGGTAATTGAATGGACTGAGCGCCTCGAACAAAAGATCGACCGCTTTCCAAGCACTCGAATCGCTGAACCGCATCTCCGAGCCGGGCTGGTGCTTGGGCTTGCGAAGAATCAGCGTTCAGAAGCACGGCTCCGGGTGTCCAACCAGAAGCTGAGTGCGCTGACACGAGAGCTCGAAGTTGAGAGGAGCCGGAGCGTTTGCTCTCCGGAGGAATTTCAGCTCCTTCAAGCCACGCTCTCTGCGTCGGAAGAACTGCTGGGACGAAAGACCGCGGAGGCGGACGCGCTCGCTAAAGAGGTTCACATGCATCGCGTGGAGCTTGCGGCCCTCCGACATCGAGTTGTGGATCAAATCAATGTGCTTCTCAAACGACCACCGCTTCTCCATCGGGCGCTCAAATTTGCCGCTCACCGGACGCGCCGGATCGCCGGCGGTATCAGAAGTTCAATCAGATCAAACGCGGAGACTTCCTAATGTCGATGTTCGGGAGAGATAGTTCCCTCCTCGACGTGTGTCTTGCGTTCGACCGGGAAATTGAGACCGATCTCGCGGGGGCTACTCCACTTCCGAAAATGTTTCTCATGGCTTTTCTCGCCGAATTAGAGAACCTCAAGTTTTTCGTTGAATTGGGAGTTTACCGAGGAAGGAGTTTCTTTCCGACGGCCAGCGTGATTTCGAGAAACGGTGGGCGATCCTGCGGGATCGACCCCTACTGTGCAGCGGCAGCAATGGAGCACGATCTCGATGAACCATTGCGTTCCTCTGTGAATGAGTTTCTGAAAGCCCGAGATTTCGAGCAAATCTTTCGTGAGATATGCCGTTTGCGGGAGCGCTCAGGGTTCTCGGAGAGCGTGGCGTTTCTTCGAAACACCGCCGAGGACGCGAATGCCATTCTCCTCGGGCGAGGGATCGAAATCGATCTGCTTCATATCGACGGGAATCACGACACGAAATATGTCGCCCGGGACTATGACTCCTATGGCCCGCTCGTAAAAGAGGGCGGGTTCATTATTTTCGACGATATAGACTGGAAAAGTGTTCGAGGAACGTGGGAGCGGGCGAAAGAAGAACTCGTTCCGGTGTTTGAAACGGAAACCTTCGGGATTCTCCAAAAGTCCACTCGGCTCGAGCGTCATCTTATCATTGCGGAGAAATTACAGAAAAAACTCAAATTTGTTTTTGAGAAGCTCTCATCCGTCCCAAAACTTCAGCCCGACATTACCGTTGGGATCATCACGTACAATCATGTTCATTTTATCGACGAATGCCTTCGCTCGATCATCAACCAGCGGGGAGAGTTCAACCTGCGGATTGTTGTTTGCGATGACTGCTCAAACGACGGCACGAGTGAACGCATTGAAGCTCTTCTCGACTCGCTCTCACCGCAGGAGCGAGCCATGATCGAGCATGTCCGGCATTCCCGGAACGCGGGAATGGTGAGCACGCTCGCCGACCTCATTTCGCGGATGAAAGGAAGTGATTATTTTGCGTTGATCGATGGTGACGATTACTATGCATCGCCTGAACGACTTTCTCGACACCTTCTGTTTCACACGCGGAACCCCGAGACGGTGCTGACCTTTAACAATTTGACGCTCTACCATCAGGAGCAGAAACAGCTCGAAAAATGGGAATCGGATTCCTGGCGCATGACATATCGCACGGAGGACTTGATCGACGAGAACCACATCGGAAACATCGGTGCAGGATTTTACGACGGAGCGGTTCTGGAGCGCCTCGGACCCGAGCTCTTTCAAAGCTTTACCGGGGATTGGTTCCTTAACATCTGTGTCTCTCAATTTGGGAAAGTCGCGCGTTTGCCCGAGGCGCTCTCCGTTTATCGTAAACACGACGAAGGGCTTTGGAACTCGATGAGTACGATCGACTCGTTTCGGATCGTTTCGTCCTGCATAGGCCATTATAACTCCATTCTCGACTTTGCGTACGACAAGGAGTTCACCGACAGCTCGAACAAGCGAAACGTCCTCGTGGATGGAACTGCCGTCATGTCAGCCAAACTTCTGATTCTCGACGATGTATTTCCTCATCCCCTTTCCGGATTTCGATACGAGGAATACACGTCGCTTCTTCATGAATTTTCGAGCGCGCGCGTGTTCTCGAGCGGAAGCTCTGTCAGCGTTCTGGGGAAGGAAGCGTTGGAGGACCTGCTCGTCGGGTACAAACGGAAGTTTCCTCAGCTCGGCCACCAAGTGCAGCGCACTCCGGAAAAGGATTCAATCTCGGTGTCATTGTTGTATGGCATGTTTCTCTCGAACACCGTGCATAGTCTACTTCCAAGAGCGCAGGCCACCGATACTCCGTTCGCGTTTACCCTGTATCCCGGCGGCGGCTTCGGTCTCGGCTATGAGTGGAGCGACGGTGCGCTTCGCCGAATTTTCGACTCGCCGTGGTTCCGAAAAGTTATCGTTACGCAAAAGATTACCGAAGAGTATCTCGTGTCTGAGGGCTTCTGCGATCCCGACGACATCGATTTTGTGTTCGGAGTGGTCGTGCCGCTCGACAAACTTCATCTGAGGCTCGAATCAAAACAACGTTTTGGTTTTGAGAAGAAGACGCTTGATATTTGCTTTGTTGCCCATCGCTACACGCCGACGGGCGAAGATAAAGGTTACGGAACGTTTCTCGAAACTGCGCGCATACTTTCGAGAGCGGGAAGGGATGTGCGTTTTCATGTCGTCGGACCGTTCGACGAAACTGTTCTTGATGTTTCGGGGATTAGGAATCTGCATTTCTATGGAAGCCAACCGCAAGATTGGTTCGACGAATTCTACCGCGACAAAGACATTATCATTTCACCGAACAAACCATTTCTCATTTACAAAGGAAACTTCGACGGGTTCCCGACGGGGTGTGCGACCGATGCCGCACTCAGGGGAGTAGCGATGTTCTGTTCCGATCCGCTTGATCTCAATCGCGGCGTTTTTAAGGACGGAATAGAAATCGTCATCATCGAGGCGGAAGCGGAGGCTATCGCCGCTCAGGTTGAGTACTATCTCCGGAAGCCCGAAGCCTTGAAGACGGTTGGTGAAGCCGGCTGCCGGAGATGCCGGGAAGTGTACAGTTACGAGCGGCAAATCGCCCCTCGCGTTTCGATCTTGAGAAATATCATCAATGGCATCGGGGATTTGGATTGTGTCACTCCGAAAACTAGCGATAGAGACTGTTCGCGTTATAGAGTCTGAATTCGAAGCAAAATCCCATAGGGTCTATGAAAACTTTCTCCCGCCTGAGTGTTTCCTTCGTTCTTGTCGCCTTTCTGTTCTCCCGGTCGAACCTCGTGTCGGCGGATCAGCTTGAACCGCCGAAGCCTAATCCTGCAGCGCTTGGGAAGGTCGGAGTAATTTTGACGCTCACCGGAAGCTTCGCCGCAATCGGAGCGGATGGTTCGCAGGGAATCGAAGCGGCGATTGATGAAGCCGGTTCGGCCGCGTCGCTTCTCACGACTGTTTTTGCGGACTCGAAGGGCGATGCGACGACGGGAGTCAGCGAGTTTCGGCGTTTGGTGGACGTAGAGAAAGTCGCGGCGGTATATGCATTCCGAGGGCCGGTTGGAACGAGTATTAATCCGATCTCAAAGGCTTCTAAGATTCCACTTCTTGGCGGCGTCGGAAATAAAGAGTTTGCCGAATCGAATGAATTTGCTTTTCAACTTTGGCCGCGCTCCGACATAGAAGGAAAATTCATAGCGGACTCGGTTCATTCTCGCGGCTTCAAACAGGTTGCAACGCTAACCGCTCAAGACGATTGGACGATGTCGGTGACCGCCGGGTTTCGAGAGGCGTTCAAAACGAAGGGCGGCCAAATCGCGATCGAAAAGGAAGTTATTCCGGTGGATCAGGATTTCCGGGTTTTGCTCCAACAAATCCGTGCGAAGAAGGTCGATGCGATTTTCATCAACATTGCGATCTCGCAGATTGGACCGTTTCTCAAACAGAAACGGGAGTTGAAAATTGATACGCCGACATTCTCGAATTTTTGGGTTGGGAAGAAGGAGGTAATTGAAACAGCAGGTGTCGAGGGCGTCGAAGGCATCATGTTTAATGAGATGTCCACCAACCTCCCAAAGCTAAATGCCTATCTGAAGCAGAAACACGGCACCTCGGCGTCCGGGGCGACACTCTCCGCCTATCTCGGGATGAAGCTGCTTTTTCAATCACTCGATCCGAACGACCCCGCGCTCACTCCCGCAATTATGCAAGCGGGCCTTCTCAAGCAAACGGAAATTAAAACGCCGGACGGGAATTTCACGATTGAAAAGCGTTGTGTGAATTTCCCCTTGACGATGAAAGTCATCCGGAATGGGAAGGCCGAGATTCTGAACTAATACTGACACAGTGTGAAGAAGGCCTCGAGCGTCTTTTCATGTTCGCCGCGTGCGGCGGGACTGGCTTAGTTCACTTGCGTCGGGATGACGTAGTCGAGCCGCAATCTGCCGAGGACGAATACGCTTCTGAAGCGGAGGACTTCTGCCAGATACTCTTCATTGAAGTCACTGTTGCAGGTGAGTGTTCCATAGCGATCGCCAGGGAAGTTGATCAGCGGATTGTTGGTCAGTTCCACATCCTGCGCACCGCGCGGATTGAGGCCGATTGCTCCTTCAGCTGATTCATTCAGATACGTGAGCGTCTCAAAGTTCACCGTCGCGGAGGTGGTCGTGGTGCTGATGACGCGAAGCACGTTTTCCATGTCGAGGAAGGTGTTCGCGGTTCCCGCTTGATTCCTCCTTCCTTTGGCGCGTGCGATTGCCGCATAGGCAGTTTGAACTGCGATACGGTCGCAATCATGGACATACACCATGCTGGTCGCAACGATGGCGCCTGGAGTGCTGGAGTTGATTTTCACCGAGCCGATAGACCCGAGGTTAAGTACCGAGCTCGCGTTGTAGTGGAGCTGCGACTTCGGCGGAATCGTGTTTTGTGCAAATCCTTTGGGCACTCCGTCCTCGTCATTAAAGAACAGCGTCGCTACCACCGGGAAGTTCTTGGAGTTTGCAACTTCTACCCAGTTCAGCGTCGATCCGCATTCATAAGTCTCGTTGTTGACCGATGCATACAATTCGTCTTCGCCCTCTCTGCCCGGAGCGGTGACCGCGTAGTTATACGTATATGGATCAACTCCTGCCGGCGAGTTTGAGCTGTACCGCGTGACCGACATCAAGTATGGGCGGGTCGGGTCATCTGGAATCACTTCGACCAAGTAGACCGACTGGATCACCTGATTATTGGAGTTCAGAATGTGGTGACCGGCAGGGAAATCTTCCTCACGCAAGCCGCCGATGGTCACGCGCCGCGTATCCACGAGCACTCCGACCTGGTTGAAGAGATTTACGGTGAAGCCCATAGCTTCGGAGTTCGTGCCATTACCGATAAAGATGAGCTCGAGCCAGTTCGGTACCAAGTATCCAAGGTTCTGCGGATCGTAAGTATTCGCGAGCGCATACGTCGTGCCGATGCTCGGAGGACGCAGCTCTCGGGTGAACGCGAAGGAGAACGAGAGCCCTTGCACACCCGGCAGGCCGGCCGGATCGGGACGATAGTTCGTCAGACGGCCAATGAGGGTGACCTGCGGATTCGACTCATCCCAGACGATTCGCACGAGTCCGTAGCTGTCCGGGATTCCATTGCCGTCGATATCCGGGAATGGGCAGGACTGCGGGTTGCTGACCGTGCAAGCGTGGAGGACGAGCGCGTTGATGTCGACATCGGCCTCGCTGTTCGAAGGCACGAAGACCTGAGCGCTAATCATTTCCTGGCCGAAGAGGTTGAAGACCGTGACGGTCGCATTCAGACCTTGCGGACCTTGAGCGACGAGCTCGAGGAAGTTCCACTGCTTGATATACGTATTCCACTTCACGTAAGCCGGGCTAAACGGCAAGATGCTGTTCTGAATCGTCAGCTCATTCGAGGAGCTATCGGTTGCCGCGTTCCCGAATGGATCAATTGCGGTCACCGTGACGTTGTAAGTCCCGGGGCTGAGCTGCGGAACAATCGTGCCTTCAGGCAATACCCAAGTGCCGTTTCCGAGGTTAGTCGCCGTATACGTATTCCCGTTTATGGTAACCGTGATAGTCGCCGCCGGATCGCTCACGGTTCCAGTGAGCTGCGGACTGCGGTTTGCCGTCGAAATCGGGTTAATCGTTACGCTCGGAGCTTCCGTATCGATACGGAGCTCGTTATTCGTATTATCAACTCCGACGTTTCCAGCCGGGTCCGTTGCGCGCGCGATGACGTTGTAGACGCCGGCCGCGAGCGGAGGCGCGATCGTGTTGTTCGGCAGAGTCCAAGTGCCGTTTCCGTTGTTCACGCCGATATACTGAATTCCGTTTACGGTGATAGCGATAGCGGCTGCCGGATCATTTACGTTACCGTTCAGCGGCGGAGTCGTGTCGTTCGTCGTCAGGTTGTTGACCGTGATAATTGGTGCGACGAGGTCGATGACGAGCTCATTCGCGGTGTTATCCACGCCCTGGTTTCCGGCGTAATCAGTCGCGTTCGCGGTCACGTTGTAGACGCCATGGGTCAGCGGCGGAGCGATGACGTTGTTCGGGAGCGTCCAGGTTCCGTTACCGTTATTTATACCAGCGTAGTTATTTCCGTTTACGTTCACCGAGATAGACGCGGTTGGGTCGTTCACCGTTCCAGAGAGCGCAGGCGTCGAATCATTCGTGAGCAGCGTGTTGACAGCTATAGCCGGTGCGATGTCGTCGAAGACCGTGATGGCCGGAGCCGCCGCGGTGTTGTCGTTTCCGGCGGCATCTTCAGCGACACCTGCCGCCACATCGATGGTGATGTCGCCGCTGCCGTCAGGAGTGATAGCGGCCGTATACGTGTCCGCGTCGACTTCGATGAAGTTTCCAGCGGTTCCGTTAGCCACCGTAATATCGCCGACCGTAAATCCGGTCACTGCTTCGCTAAACTGGAAGGTGACGGTGTAAGCGACCACGTTATTCTTGAATGGCGGTGCGCCCTGGATGACTACGGTCGGAGCCGTCGTATCGATGACGAGCTCGTTCGCCGTGGCATCAACACCAACGTTTCCAGCAGCATCTGTCGCCGATGCTACGACTTGATACGTGCCTGCCGTCAGTGCAGGGGCGATCGTGTTATCCGCGAGAGTCCAGGTCCCGTTACCGTTGTTCGTTGCCGGATACATCGTGCCATTTACGAGGACCGAGATCGTAGCAAGGTTATCGTTCACCGTTCCCGTCAGCTGCGGAGTCGTGTCGTTCGTGGTGATGGTGTTTACCGTAATGACCGGCGCCGTTGCGTCGTAAGTGGTCACCGCCGGAATTGCTGGCGTGTTTCCGTTTCCGGCTGAATCCTGCGCAACACCTGCATTCACCGAGATGGTAATGTTTCCAGCGCCACTCGGAGTGATATCCGCGGTGTAAGTGTCTCCATCGACAGCCTGGAAGTTACCTGCCGAACCGTTTACGACGCCGATGTCGCCAACCAGGAATCCGGTGACGTTTTCGCTGAACTGGAAGGTCACGGTGTATGGGAGTAGGTTGTTCTTGAACGCTGGTGCGCCCTGTATGACAACCGAGGGTCCGGTGGTGTCGATGACGAGCTCGTTCAGCGTTCCGTCGACTCCCGTGTTTCCAGCAGGGTCGGTCGCCGAGACGCTGACATCGTAGGTGCCTGCTGCAAGTGCCGGAGCGATCGTATTATCGGCAAGGCTCCAGGTGCCGTTTCCGTTATTCGTTCCCACATACAGCGTGCCGTTTACCGTCACGGAGATAGTTGCCGCGGTTTCGCTCACGGTTCCGCCGAGCTGCGGAGTCGTGTCGTTCGTGGTGAGTGGAGTGACCGTGACGACCGGCGCCGTTGCGTCGTAGATGGTCGTGACCGGTGTCGCTGCCGTGTTGTTGTTTCCGGCCGCATCTTGTGCGACGGCGGCTGCTACAGAAATAGTGATGTTTCCGCTTCCATTCGGAGTGATGCTTGCGGTGTACGTATCACCGTCGACTTGGAAGAAGGTGCCTGCCGAACCGTTCGTAACACCGATTTCGCCCAGGACAAATCCACTGACCGCTTTGCTGAATTGGAACGTAACCGTATACGGCGTCAGCGAATTTTTGTAGTTCGGAGCGTTCTGAATCGCTACCGTTGGTGCCGTTGTGTCGATGACGAGCTCGTTCGCCGTTCCGTCAACTGCCAAGTTCCCTGCGATATCCGTTACCGTCGCGGTCACACTGTATGTGCCTGCGGCGAGGGCCGGAGCGATCGTATTATCTGCGAGCGTCCAAGTGCCGTTACCGTTGTTCGTGGCGTTATAGTTCGAGCCATTTACGTTTACGACGATAGTAGCCGCCGGATCGCTTACGGTTCCGGTCAGCGCCGGAGTCGTATCGTTCGTGAGCAAGTTGTTGACCGTGATCGCTGGGCTACCGGTGTCGACGACGAGGGCAAACGCGGCGCTCGGTGCCGAAGTGTTTCCGGCCACGTCGCGGGCGGTTGCGGTAATGCTGTAGCTGTTATCCGGGAGTGTCGTTCCGGTGTGATTAAACGACCAGGTGCCGAGGCCGTTTGCAACCACCGTGCCGAGCGATCCGCCATTCAGGAACACTTCCACGACGCTGTTTGCTTCAGCGGTTCCGTTGAAGAACAGAGTGTTATCGTTGGTGATTCCGTCTGCCACGCCACTATCCGTCGTGATGCTCGAGACCACCGGAGCTGCCGGAGCCGCCGTGTCGACCACTGCTGTAAACGGTGCGCTTGCCGCCGAGGTGTTTCCTGCCGTATCGCTTGCCGTCGCGGTGACAAGATAGGTCGCATTCGGGAGCGCCGTTCCGGTGTGGTTAAACGACCAGAGCCCGAGATTGTTCGTCATTACCGTGCCGATCGATCCGCCGTTCAGGGATACTTGGACGAGGCTGTTTGCTTCGGCGGTTCCGTTGAAGAACAGAGTGTTGTCGTTCGTGATGCCATCGACAATTCCGCTATCTACCGTGATTGACGTGACAACCGGAGCTGGCGGAGCCGCCGTGTCGACTATTGCCGCAAACGGAGTGCTTGGTGCCGACGTATTGCCTGCTCGATCGGTCGAGGTCGCGGTTATTGTATAGGTGTTATCGGCGAGCGTCGTTCCAGTGTAGTCAAACGACCAGAGTCCGATGCCGTTTGCCGAGGTCACTCCTCGAGAGATGCCGTCTACAAACACCTCGACGACACTGTTCGGCTCAGCCGCGCCGCTGATGAACAGCGTATTGTCGTTCGTGATCCCGTCTGCCACGCCGCTGTCGTTAGAGATTGCAAAGACGAACGGTGCACTCGGGCTCTGAGTATCGACAACGAGCGTGAACGTATTGCTTTCCGGCGAGGTGTTGCCAGCAGCGTCGGTTGAGAAAGCGGTTATCGTGTACGTGTTATCTGACAACGACGTTCCGGTGTGATCGAACGACCAGAGACCTGCGCCATCTGCCGTTACGGTGCCGAGCGTAACTCCGTCAAGGTGGACCTCCACCGCGCTGTTTGGCTCAGCGGTTCCGTTGAATACGAGTGTCGTGTCGCTCGTGTGGCCGTCTATCAACGCGGTGTCGACCGAAATGGAGGTGACAACCGGGAGAGCCGGGTCACTGGTGTCGACGGTGAACGCAAACGGTGCGCTTGGTGACGAAACATTCCCGGCGGTGTCGCTCGCGACCGCAGTGACGGCATATGTCGCATCTCCGAGCGTCTCGCCGGTATGGTCGAACGACCAGAGGCCAGCGCCGTCTGCAACGACCGTGCCGAGTGAGAGGCCGTCGAGGAAGACTTCAACCGTGCTGTTCGCTTCGGCGGTTCCGTTGAAGAACAGCGTATTATCGCTCGTGATGCCGTCGATTATGCCGGTGTCGGTCGTAATACTTGTTACAAACGGTGCCGCCGGTGCTGAGGTATCAACTACGAGCGTAAATGGAGCGCTCGGAGTCGAAGTGTTTCCTGCGGCATCGGTCGCCGTAGCGGTAATCGAGTAGGTGTCATCGAGGAGCGTGGTTCCGGTGTAGTTGAACGACCAGAGTCCGAGACCATTCGTCGCCGCGGTTCCTCTCGAGATACCGTCGATGAAGACCTCGACGAGGCTGTTCGGCTCTGCAGCACCGTTTATGAAGAGCGTATTGTCGTTCGTGACCCCGTCTACGAGACCGCTGTCATTCGAGACGCCGGTGACGAGCGGAGCGCTTGGGTTAATCGTGTCGACGACTACTGTAAACGGTGCGCTCAGATCTGAGGTGTTTCCAGAGGTATCGGTCGACGTCGCGGTGACCAAATACGTGTTATCAGCGAGCGTTGCGCCGGTGTGATCGAACGACCAGAGGCCTGCTCCGTTTGCAGCGACTGTTCCGAGTGAGAGACCATCGAGGAAAACCTCAACTGTCGTGTTCGCTTCAGCAGTTCCGTTGAAGAAGAGCGTGTTATCGTTCGTGATCCCGTCAACTGCCGAGCTGTCGACCGTAATCGAGGTTACCACCGGAGCTGCCGGCGTCCCGGTATCGACAACCACTTCAAACGGCGCGCTTGGCACTGACGTGTTACCCGCCGCATCGGTCGCCGTTGCAGTGACACTGTAGGTGTTATCCGGTAGCGAAGTTCCCGTGTGGTCGAATGACCAGAGACCTGCGCCGTCGGCGATAACCGTTCCGATCGAAGCTCCGTCAAGGAAGACCTCTACCGTGCTGTTTGCCTCAGCCGTTCCGTTGAAGAAGAGGGTGTCGTCGCTCGTGACTCCGTCAACGATATCAGTATCATCCGTGATTGACGTCACTGCCGGAGCTGCCGGGGTCGCGGTATCAACGACCACCGTAAACGGAGCGCTCGGTGCCGAAGTGTTTCCTGCGGTATCGATTGCGGTCGCGGTCACCAAATAGGTGTTGTCGAGGAGCGTCGCTCCGGTGTGATCGAACGACCAGAGACCTGCGCCATCGGCGAGTACCGTTCCGAGTGACAAGCCGTCGAGGAAGACTTCGACAACACTGTTTGCTTCAGCGGATCCGTTGAAGAAGAGCGTGTTATCGTTCGTGATTCCGTCAACGAGGTTACTGTCGGTGGTGATCGAAGTGACAACTGGAGCTGCCGGGGTAGCCGTATCGACGACCACTGCAAATGGAGCGCTCGGCACCGAAGTATTATTAGCCGTGTCCCGTGCGATTGCGGTGACGATGTAAGCGTCATCCGGGAGCTGCGTTCCAGTGTAGTCGAGCGACCAGAGACCGGCGCCATCAGCGGCCGTGATGCCGATTGGGAAGCCGCCGAGGAATACCTGCACAACGCTGTTCGCTTCCGCAGTTCCGTTAAAGACGAGAGTGTTGTCGCTCGTAATACCGTCTACCACTTCACTGTCAACTGTTATCGAGGTGACGACCGGTGCCGCTGGAGTGCTGGTGTCAATGACGACCGTAAACGGAGTGCTCACTGCCGAGGTGTTGCCAGCGATGTCGGTCGCGGTTGCGGTCACTGTATACGTATCATCGAGGAGCGGGTTTCCAGTGTGGTTGAACGACCAGATTCCAGCGCCGTTTGCGTTTGTGGTTCCGAGCGAGACGCCGTCGAGGAACACTTCCACGACCGTGTTCGGCTGCGAGAATCCGTTGAAGAACAGCGTGTTGTCGTTGGTGGTTCCGTCCGGAAATCCACTGTCGACCGTGATGGACGCTACGACTGGTGCAGCCGGACTGTTCGTATCGACGACGACCGTGAACGGAGCGCTCGGGACAGACGTGTTTCCAGCGCTATCAGTTGCCGTTGCCGTGACGAGATACGTGTCATCCAGGAGTGGAGTTCCGGTGTGGTCAAACGACCAGAGTCCGGCGCCGTTAGCCAATACGGTTCCGATTGAAGCGCCATCGAGGAAGACTTCAACGAGGCTGTTTGCTTCGGCAGTTCCGTTGAAGAACAGCGTGTTGTCGTTCGTGATGCCGTCAACGAGATTAGTGTCGGTCGTGATCGAAGTGACGACCGGAGCCGCCGGGGTCGACGTATCAACAACCACTGCAAATGGCGCGCTCAAGAGCGAAGCGTTGTCCGCCAGATCTCTCGCAATTGCGGTCACGATATACGAATCATCGAGGAGAGGCGCTCCGGTGTGGTCGAATGACCAGAGTCCTGCACCATCGGTATTCGTCGTTCCGAGCAGCGCTCCGTCGAGATAGACTTCAACGACGCTGTTTGCTTCCGCGGTTCCGTTGAAGAACAGAGTATTGTCGTTCGTGACACCGTCAGGATCGTCACTGTCATAAGTAATCGAAGTTACTGCCGGAGCATTCGGCTCGGAAGTATCCACCACCACCGTAAACGGTGCGCTCGGAGCTGAAGAATTTCCAGCCGCGTCGCGTGATGTTGCGGTTACGAGATACGTAGCATCCGGGAGCGTGAAGCCGGTGTGATCAAACGACCAGGTCCCGGCGCCATCAGCAGCGACCGTTCCGAGTGATAGGCCATCGAGGAAGATTTCAACGATGGAGTCTGCCTCAGCGGTTCCGTTGAAGAAGAGCTGATTATCATTCGTGACGCCGTCCGCGATGCCGCTGTCCACCGTGATCGAAGTCACTATCGGAGCCACCGGAGTAGCGGTGTCAACGATGACTTCAAACACTGCGCTCGGAACAGAGCTATTTCCAGCGGTATCCTGCGCGGTCGCCGTAACAGCGTAAGTATCGTCCGCGAGAGGCGTACCGGAGTGGTCCAACGACCAGAGACCAGCGCCATCGGCGGTCGTGGTGCCGATGATGAGGCCGTCGAGGAATACCTGAACGAAGCTGTTCGCTTCAGCGGTTCCGTTGAAGACGAGCCTCGTATCACTCGTAATCCCGTCTACTGCTTCAGTGTCGAGCGTGATTGAAGTGACGACTGGTGCCGCTGGAGTGCTCGTGTCGACGACGACCGTAAACGGAGCGCTTTCCGCCGAGGTATTTCCGGCGATGTCGGTCGCGGTAGCGGTTACCGCATACGTATCATCGAGGAGTGTTGTTCCCGTGTAATCAAAGGACCAAGTTCCGGCAACGTTTGCGTTCGTGGTTCCGAGCGAGACTCCGTCGAGAAATACTTCCACGACAGTGTTCGGCTGCGAGAATCCGTTGAAAAACAGCGTGTTGTCGCTGGTGATTCCGTCCGGAAAACCACTATCGAGAGAGATGGACGCGACTACTGGGGTAGCCGGATTGCTGGTATCGACGACGACCGTAAACGGAGCGCTCGGAGCCGAAGTATTTCCTGCGCTATCAGTTGCTGTTGCCGTGACCAGATACGTGTCATCCGGGAGCGGCGTTCCGGTGTGGTCGAACGACCAGAGGCCCGTGCCGTCTGCGACTACCGTTCCGATCGACGCTCCGTCGAGGAAGACCTCAACCAGGCTGTTCGCTTCAGCAGTTCCGTTGAAGAGGAGCGTATTGTCGCTTGTGATACCGTCAACGAGATTGCTATCGGTCGTAATCGAGGTGACGACCGGTGCTGCCGGAGTCGCGGTATCGACGACGACCGTAAACGGTGCACTCGGAACCGAGGTGTTTCCTGCGGTGTCAGTTACGGTCGCTGTCACGAGATAGGTTGCATCCGGGAGCGTGAAGCCGGTGTGGTCAAACGACCAGAGGCCTGCGCCGTCGGCGACCACGGATCCGATGGAAGCGCCGTCGACGAACACTTCGACCAAGCTGTTTGCTTCAGCGGTTCCATTGAAGAACAATGTGTTGTCGCTCGTGATTCCGTCTGCCACGTCACTGTCCGTCGTGATCGAGGTGACGATCGGTGCCGCAGGCGTTACGGTATCAACAACGACCGTAAATGGTGCGCTCGGGACTGAGGTGTTTCCTGCCGTATCCGTTGCCGTTGCAGTCACGAGATAGGTCGCATCCGGGAGCGTGACGGCGGTGTGGTCGAATGACCAGAGGCCCGCGCCGTCGGCGAGTACGGTTCCGATTGAAGCGCCGTCGAGGAATACGTCAACTAGGCTGTTCGCTTCAGCGGTTCCATTGAAGAAGAGCGTATTGTCGTTCGTGACGCCGTCTACAAGGTTACTATCGGTTGTAATCGAGGCGACGACCGGCGCCGCCGGGCTCGCGGTATCAACGACAACCGTAAACGGTGCGCTTGGGACGGAGGTGTTTCCTGCCGTGTCGGTCGCAGTCGCGGTGACGAGATAGGTTGCATCCGGGAGCGTGAAGCCGGTGTGGTCGAACGACCAGAGGCCCGCCCCGTCTGCGACTACCGTGCCGAGGGATGCGCCGTCGAGGAATACTTCAACAAGGCTGTTTGCTTCAGCAGATCCATTGAAGAACAAGGTGTTGTCGTTCGTGATACCGTCTACGAGATTGCTGTCGGTCGTGATCGAGGTGACCACCGGAGCCGCCGGAGTCGAAGAATCGACCACTACCGTAAACGGCGCACTAAGGACCGAGGTGTTTCCTGCGGTGTCGGTCGCGGTTGCGGTGACGAGATACGTCGCATCCGCGAGAGGCGTGCCGGTGTGATCGAAGGACCAGAGGCCTCCGCCATTTGCAGTGACCGTTCCAAGAGAGGTTCCATCGAGGAAGACTTCGACGAGGCTGTTTGCTTCCGCGGTTCCGTTGAAGAAGAGGGTGTCGTCATTCGTGATGCCGTCTATCAGATTGCTATCGTTTGTGATCGAGTTGACGACCGGGGCCGCAGGAGTCGCGGTATCGACAACCACCGTAAACGGAGCGCTTGGAACAGACGTGTTCCCAGCGGTGTCTTGCGCTGTTGCCGTCACGAGATACGTCGCATCCGGGAGAGTAAAGCCGCTGTGATCGAATGACCAGAGGCCCGCGCCGTCTGCGAGCACCGTTCCGATAGAAGCGCCGTCTAGGAACACTTCAACAAGGCTGTTTGCTTCAGCACTTCCATTGAAGAACAGGGTGTTGTCGCTCGTGATGCCGTCTGCCACGTCGGTGTCCGTCGTGATCGAGGTGACGACCGGTGCCGCTGGGGTCGCAGTATCAACAACAACCGTAAACGGCGCGCTCAGAATCGAAGTGTTTCCAGCCGTATCCGTCGCCGTTGCGGTGACGAGATACGTCGCATCCGGCAGCATGAAGCCGGTGTGGTCGAATGACCAGAGACCTGCGCCATCTGCGGCTACTGTTCCGATCGACGCTCCGTCGAGGAATACCTCAACGAGGCTGTTTGCCTCAGCGGTTCCGTTAAAGAGGAGCGTATTGTCGTTCGTGATGCCGTCAACGAGATTGCTATCGGTCGTGATCGAGGTGACGACCGGTGCCGCTGGGGTCCCTGTATCAACCACAACCGTAAACGGAGCGCTTGGAGCCGAGGTGTTTCCTGCGGAATCCGTCGCCGTTGCGGTGACGAGATAGGTCGCATCCGGAAGCGTGAAGCCGGTGTGGTCGAACGACCAGAGGCCTGCGCCGTCGGCAGCTACCGTTCCGATCGAAAGGCCGTCGAGGAATACTTCGACGTCACTGTTTGCTTCAGCAGTTCCGTTGAAGAACA